>NZ_RJZE01000019.1 GCF_003986935.1 Paraburkholderia kururiensis JCM 10599 = LMG 19447
AGACTTCCTGTCGGACCAGGCGGCGGAGGAGACGCTCGATACGGTGATCGACTGGAGCCGTTATGCGGAGATCTTCTCGTATAACGACCAGACCGAAATCTTCAGTCTGGAGGATGTGGAGGCTTGAGGGGGAGGCTAAGGCCGGACCCGCGCGGCGATGCGCTCACCCGTAGCGAACGCGAACCGCGCGTGCTTCGTGTGGCACGGCACCAACCAGGGAAGGGCTGCACGCCGTAACGTCGTACACGAGCAGCCCCTTTGCTCTATCCGGCTCTTCGCGGAGTGGTCACCATCGGCAGGACTGCGGACCCATCGAAGTGGGCCTCGTTATTGCAACGCGCCCCAGCGCTCCACAGCCGGTTCTGCCGACGCCCATTTCCAACCCTTGTCTTGCAGACATGCGCTGCCGGTGAACCAGTGCGTCGGCGCGTTCGCGTCGTCGCCGTCCACCACCGAGAACACGAACTCCTTGCAGATAGCGAGCGCCGACGTGAACGCCCGCGTGACGCGTACTTCGCCGTGACCATTCTCGATGGGCAGCGTGTGCTTCACGCGCCATGGCTTCGCATTGCCGACCGGCATCGAACCCACGAGCGACGCAATCATGTTCTGCTGGTCGCCGTGCATTTCGCGCAGGTAGCGGTTCACGGCTTCGTCGGTGGCCGCCTGAACGGCAATGCCCACACCGATACCCACCGCCGGGTTGGCCGTGACGAGGCCCGACGCGGCACCCGCCGCCGCACCGCTCGCGGCGCCAATCGATCCGCAGCCGCTTACGACCAGCGTCGCGCCTGTGCATAACGCGGCTGTGGCCGCGATGCGAGCGAGGCGTATCGCGCGCGCCGTGCTTCCTCTTTCTTCGTGTCCGGCCGCAGGTGCCTGACGATGCCATCGGGGCAGGCCGCGCGTCATTGCAGCGCGCCCCAGCGTTCGGTGGCGGGCTCGGCAGAGGCCCACTTCCACGTGTTGCCGTCGCGGCAGATAGAGGCCACGTAGAACGCGCTTGACGCAGGCGCATTCTGTTTCGCCTCCGTATCGACCGAGAACACGATCTCCTTGCAATCGAGCGTGCCGCTGCTGATGGTGCGGCTCACCGTGACGCGGCCACGCTCGTCGTCTTCGATGGGCACCGAATGCGTAGCCGACCACGGCGCGACGGCGCCCACGTCGAGGCCGCCTGCTGCACGTGCAATGGTGTCCTGCGTGTCGCGATGGACGATGCGTTCGGAGTACTGGACGCCTGCCTTCGCGGCTGCCACGGTGCCGAGGCCGATGCCCGTCGCGACGGCCGCGTTGCGCGTCACCTTGCTGGCGAGCGCGGCACCTGCGATACCGGCGCCCGCTGTGGCGCCTTCGGAATACATCGAGCTGCAGCCGCTGAGCATCGCGGTGCCGAGTGTGGTGCAGAATGCGCCGGCCATCAGGGCGCGGCGCAGGGCGTGCGGCGTGTTGCGACAGCGCGTGATGCGCTGCATTGGAAGGTTTCTTTTTAACATTTCCCGTGGCCGTATCGTGCGCGCGGGCCTTGTTTTACAGGCTCAAATGCATGAGCCGGTATGCCGCGCACTTCTCACGGTGCAGCATTGTGCAATACGCGAAGTGTGAGCGACATAGAAAAAATGCAAGCAATTGCAAAAGGGCGTGCATTGCACACGCGCGTGTGACCGCGGACCGCTGCGTTTCACAAAAGTGCGGCGCGGTGGGCAGCCGCTCCGCATCTTTTAAACACCTTTACGCTTCTTCTTCGCCCTCGCGTTCCTCGCTGCCGTACGCGCCGAGCCGGTTGTAGAGCGTCTTCAGACTGACACCGAGCGCGCGCGCCGCGCGCCGCTTGTCGCCGCCGCAATACTTGAGCGTGCCGAGAATGATCTGCTTTTGCGCGTCGGCGAGCGGCGTGCCGATCCACACGCTCATCGCGTCGCCCTGCGTGACGGGCTTCTTGACCCGCGATACGAGATGCGGGTGCGGAATCTCCACGACCTTCTCGGCGAGGATGAATGCGCGATACACCGCGTTCTTGAGTTCGCGCACGTTGCCAGGCCACGACCAGCTGCGCACCGTCTCGAGCGCCCGCTTGCTGAACACCTTCTGCGTGTTTTCGCGCTCGTTGAGTTCGTTGAGGAAGTGCTGGGCGAGCAGTTCGCGATCGCCGTCGCGTTCGCGCAGCGGCGGCGCGCGCAGCGGGAACACGGCGAGCCGGTACATCAGGTCCTCGCGCAGGCCGTTCTCTTTCACCGCCGTCACGGGGTCGCGGTTGGTGGCCGCGATCACGCGCACGTCGCTGTAACTCGCCTCGCTGCTGCCCACGCGATAGAACGTGCCGGTTTCCAGCGCGCGCAGCAGCTTGACCTGGCGCACCGGCGTCATTTCCGTGACCTCGTCCAGAAACAGCGTGCCGCCGTTCGCATGTTCGAAGTAGCCCACGCGGCCCTGAATCGCACCCGTGAAGCTGCCCTTCTCGTGGCCGAACAGTTCGGCCTCGATGAGCTCGTCCGGAATTGCGCCGCAGTTCACGGCGATGAAGGGCGCGTCCTTGCGCGTGCTCTGCTCGTGGATCGTGCGCGCAATCAGTTCCTTGCCCGTGCCCGATTCGCCGATGATGAGCGCCGTCGCATCGGTGCTCGCCACGCGTTCGATCTGCTCGTACAACTCCTGCATTGCCGGCGACGAGCCGTACAGCAAGCCGTACGACTGCAGCGCTGCGGCGCGCGGGTTCGCCGACCCGGCCGCTGCGCGGTCGGTGATGGGCGTTTCCAGCTCGATTGACGGCATGGTGAAGGTATTCCGCATAAAAGGGTTCTTGCCGCGACGCATCGTCACTGTCGTTTCTTCGTGGCGTCTGCGCGGCATTCGCGGGCGCGGCGGCGGGCCGGGATCGTTCCTTGCCTCTTCGGCATGGGCGGCTTGCCGCGCGAATCTCGTAAACATTTAACCACTGGCCAGACGCGCGCCGCAACGTACCGTCTCCGCGGCGCGAACGAAAGGCGACGCGCGAACGCGAAAGGCCGAATCGTTGCAGCGCGGTGCGGCAACATTGACTGCGCGGCGTTCTGCGCTTAGGCAAGGTTTGCCGTTTTGGCGTGCCGCACAGGGGTGAGGGTGCCCTCGTGCGGAACTCGTCACGCGCAAAACGATCGACAGAAAAGTACCGGACACGTTCGCCGGCACATGTGGCAGGCGCAGGTTCTGCTGCAACGCGGCTACTGAAACAACGACTGAAACCGAACGAAGGAGGAGCCCGATGTCCGCCACGATGTCATCCCCGATGTCCCCAACCACCGAGCAACTCGCGCTGGGCAGGCAGAAGGTCGTCGACGACCTTCGCGTTTTGCTGACCGACTCGGAGGAGATGCTGCGGCTCACCGCGTCGCTCACGGGCGAAGGCGTGGAGGCGCTGCGTGAACGTCTGCGCATGCACGTCGAGTCGCTGCAGGACACGCTCGCCACCACGCAGTCCGCGGCGCAGCGCCAGTATCGGGCGGCCACGGTGCGTACCGAGCGCTATGTGCGCGGCAACCCGTGGCAGTCGCTGGCCATGGCGGCCGGCGCCGGCTTTTTGCTGGGCGTGCTCGTGGCGAGTTGAGTGCGTGTCGGCAAGGCCGGTTGCTTCCGGCTCACCGCTACATGCACGCGGGCTCATCCGATATCGCACACGAAGGAGCAAGCGATGGCCAGACCCATGGCTCGACAGAAAATCGGCATATTCGGCGCCCTGGTTGCCGTGGGCGGCGTGCTGGCGTGGCGGTGGGCGCAGAAGCATCGCGCCTCGCAGGCGTGGCTCAATCGCGACCTGAGCCGCTGGGAGGAAGAGGGCGGCGCGCTCGTCAATACGACGGACGCAACCCAGCAGGCGCCAGCCCATTCGATGGCAGCGCAGCACGCGATGGCAAACGGCGAAGATCACTCGGCGCGCAGGGACGCATGGCCGTTCCCGCGCGGCTGAACGAGCGCTGCGACAACATCGCGAGAACGCAGCGCCGTTCGGTACGCGGGGTTGTTACAGCCCCGTCGATATCGTCTTACAATGTTTGAGTTCGTGGCGCTGCATGCTGTGGTGCATGCCGTTTTCGCGAATTCATTGCTGAAGTGATGCGCCGAACGGGGCGAATTTTCGCAAATCGCGACGTCCCGAAACCGCCGCGCGGCCACCGCTGCCGCGCGTTTCAAGAGCCGAAGGCGGCAACGCTTCAGTTGGGCGTGGAAGCATCCGGAGCCTGTCCGGATGGCAGGTTTCCGCGCTGCCGCCGCATCCCGGTTCGCTCATGTTCACAACACTGACGAGAAGCGATGTCACACGTACTGATTGTCGACGACGATTCCGATACCCGCGAGGCGCTGGCCGCCATCATCGCGCAAGACGGTCTGACGACCGCGCTTGCCGGCGACCTGCGCGAGGCCCGCATCCAGCTCGTGCGCCAGACCCCGGACGTGGTGTTCACCGACCTCAAGCTGCCCGACGGCAGCGGCGTCGATCTGTTCGAAGACCTCGATCCCACCTCGGGTGTCGAGGTCATCGTCATCACCGGCCATGCCACGGTGGAGTCCGCCGTGAGCGCGCTGAAAATGGGCGCGACCGACTACCTGGTCAAGCCCATCAACATGCAGCGCGTGAAGGCGATTCTGAGCCGCCTGCCGCGGCCCGGCGACCTCAAGGCCGAAATCGGCACGCTGCGAGGCGAACTGCGCCGCATGGGCCGCTTCGGGCTGATGCTCGGCAGCTCGCCCGCCATGCAGGAGGTCTACGACCAGATCAGCCGGGTGGCGCCCACCGCCGCGTCGGTGATGCTCGTGGGCGAGTCGGGCACCGGCAAGGAAGTGGCCGCGCAGACCGTGCACCAGTTGAGCCTGCGTCGCAAGCATGCGTTTCTCGCCGTGAATTGCGGCGCCATTTCGCCGAACCTCATCGAGTCCGAGATGTTCGGCCACGAGCGCGGCTCGTTCACGGGCGCGGACCGCCAGCACAAGGGCTACTTCGAGCGTGCCAACGGCGGCACGCTGTTTCTCGACGAGATCACCGAGATGCCCGTGGAGCTTCAGGTGAAGCTCTTGCGCGTGCTCGAAACGGGCATGTTCATGCGCGTGGGCACGACAAAGGAAATCGAGACGGACGTGCGGCTGATCGCGGCCACCAACCGCGACCCCGAGCAGGCCGTCGTGGAGGGCAAGCTGCGGCTCGATCTCTACCACCGGCTCAACGTGTTTCCAATCAGCCTGCCGCCGCTGCGCGAGCGCGGCAAAGACGTCGAGCTGCTCGCCCAGGCGTTTCTCGACGAGCTCAACGAGCGGTACGGTACGCGCAAGCACTTTCCGCCCGCGGTGAAGGAGATGCTGCTTTCGTACCCGTGGCCCGGCAACGTGCGCGAACTCAAGAACTACGTGCAGCGTGCCCACATCATGTCGAGCGCGGATTCGGACGCCACCGCCGTCGTGCCGTTGCAGATCTCCATTGCGAAGCCTTCGGCGGGTACCGCGATCACGATTCCGTTCGGCACGTCGCTCGCCGAAGCCGACCGGCAACTGATTCTTGCCACGCTCGAGCAGTGCGGCAGCGTGAAGACGCGCGCGGCAGAGATTCTCGGCATCAGCCTGAAGACGCTTTACAACCGGCTCGTTGAGTACGGCAACGACACGAAGCCCGCGGAAGGCGAAGCAGGCGACGAATCGCAGACGGTGGGGCGCGCCAACGTGTGAGCGTTGCGCGCGGCACGTTTGCATGAGCAGCGTGCCGCGCGTCGTCTGGGGCACGCGTCGTGCATCGCTCAGTTCACCGACGACGGACACGACGAAGGAGCCCGACATGCTGCGTCACCTTCCATTGCCTCGCATGCCACAACCGGCGTGGTGGCCAGGATCCGCATTGGCCACAACGCCCCTGCGTGCGCATACCCCGCAGCCCGAAGACCCGCCCGAGCCCGGCGAGCCCTCGCCCATGCCGCCTGAACCCGCCCACGAGCCCGACGAACCCGAGGCGCCGCCCATCGGCGACCCGCCCGCCCAGCCGGGAGAGGTGCCGCACGCTGCGCCGACAATCGGCGGAGTCGATAGGGGCGCTGAACTTCGCGTTGTGTAAATGCTGGTGTGGCCCCATCGGCCCTCGGATGCGAATTGATGTACTTGTTACAAAGCAGCCCAACTTTTTTACCGGCAATTTCGCGTGCCGCACCTAGACTGAAAGGATGTCACCCGCGTGGGTGACCGCTTCCATCTGGAGGCTTCAATCATGAGACACCCTGCATTGCGGCGTTCCGCACGCCATTCGGGCAAGCGCAACGCGCGCGACGGCGCACAACAAGGTGTACTGGGCGGCCCGCCGCCGGAGCTGAGCGACCCGGCGGCGCAAAACCGCCCCGCGCCCGGTGTACCTGCGGACGGCGAGCACAACCAGGGCGGGGCACGCCCCGAAGGTCTCGACTACCAGCGGGATCTGGGCTCCGAGCAGGACGCCTGAGCTGTATTCGCGTTTCAGTCGTACCCGTAGAAAATTATTGTCACCCTGCGCGGCGGCGCGGCACGAATCCGCTTGGGCGTGCCCGCGCCTTGGGGTTTTATTTTTCTTTCTCGGGCAAGGCGGCACGCGAATTGCGTGTGTTCGGCGGGCATCCCGCATGCAACGAGAAAGGAGGTACTGCTGCATGGGCAGACTAATCGTGGTATCGAATCGTGTTGCGCCGACTCAGGAGGGGCGACCTTCCGCCGGCGGTCTTGCTATCGGCGTGCTGGACGCGCTCAAGGAAACGGGCGGCGTCTGGTTCGGCTGGAGCGGCGAGATCGTCGGCGAATCGTCGGAGCCTGTCATCGAGCAGCAGGGCAACGTCACGTACGCGACCGTGGGACTCACGCGGCGCGACTATGACCAGTATTACCGCGGCTTTTCCAATACCACGCTGTGGCCGACGTTCCACTACCGGAACGATCTCTCGCACTTCGAGCGCGAGGACTACGCGGGGTATCTGCGCGTCAACGAAACGCTTGCGCGACGCCTCGTCGCGATGATTCGCCCGGACGACATCATCTGGGTGCACGACTATCACCTGCTGCCGTTCGCTCGCTGCCTGCGCAATCTGGGCGTGACCAACCCCATCGGCTTTTTCCTGCATATTCCGTTTCCCGTGCCCGAGGTGCTGCGCACCGTGCCGCCGCACGAGGAACTGGTGCACTTCATGTGCGACTACGACGTGGTCGGCTTCCAGACCGAGGCGGACCGCCAGTCGTTCATCGACTTCATCGAGCGCGGACATCACGGCTCCGCGAGCGAGGACGGCATGCTGCACGCCTACGACCGTCTGCTGAAGGTGGCCGCGTACCCCATCGGCATCTATCCGGATGCGATTGCGAAGGCCGCCATGCAGTACAGCGACCGCAAGGCGGTGCGCAGCCTGCGCGACGGCTTGCGCGGCCGCAAGCTCATCATGAGCGTGGACCGGCTCGACTACTCGAAGGGTCTCGCGGAGCGCTTCCAGGCCTTCGAGCGGCTGCTGCAGAACGCGCCGGGCTGGCATGGGCGCGTTTCGCTCGTCCAGATTGCGCCGCCTACGCGCTCGGACGTGCAGACCTACCAGCGCATCCGCCAGAACCTGGAGGGCGAGGCGGGACGTATCAACGGACGTTTCGCGCAGCTCGACTGGACGCCGATCCAGTACCTCAACCGCAAGTACGAACGCAACCTGCTGATGGCGCTCTTCCGTACCTCGCAGGTGGGCTACGTGACGCCGCTGCGCGACGGCATGAACCTCGTCGCGAAGGAGTATGTGGCGTCGCAGGATCCGTCGGACCCAGGCGTGCTCGTGCTTTCGCAGTTCGCAGGTGCGGCCGAGCAGATGCCGGGCGCGCTCGTGGTAAATCCGTTCGATCTCTCGCAGACGGCCGAGGCGCTGGAACGTGCGCTCTCGATGCCGCTTGCCGAGCGTCAGGCGCGGCATGCCGACATGATGACTTCGCTGCGCGAGAACAATCTCTCGGTGTGGCGCGATACCTTCCTCGCGGACCTGCGCAACGTGGCGACGGCGGCGTCGGTGACGGCGAAGGCAGTCAAGCAGCCCATCAAGCTCGCTCACGCCAAAGCGGCTTGACGCTCGCGTGATGGTCGCTTGATAGATAGGCGCTTGATAGGCGCTCTATAGCCACGTAACGGCCAGCAACGGGCTACCCAAAGCCCCAGCGAACAGCCGGCACGATGAAAGGCCAGGTGCCTTCCACCGTGCCGGCTCTTTTCATCTTTGTGTTGCCTTTCACTCAGTCCGCCGCGCGCGGTCGCGACAACTCGGCCGCCGCGACAACCCGCCCCCCGACCGTGTCATGCCCCCGCGCCGTTCGCCGGTTGCCGCAACCGCAGCAGGCTCACCATAGCGGCGAGCACCGAAAAGCCCGCCGCGAGATACAGCGCGATGACGGGCCCATGGGTCGGCGACACGCCGAAAATCAGCGCGACCAGCGCGGCGCCGAGCGTCTGCCCCGTGAGCCGCGCGGTGCCCAGCATGCCGCTCGCGCCGCCGCTGCGTTCGCGCGGCGCCGAGGCGAGCATCTGCCGGTTGTTCGGTGACTGGAACATGCCGAAGCCCGCGCCGCAGAGTGCCATGCGCCAGGCGATGTCGACGGCTGAAGGATGGGCCACGAGTGTGGCGAGCAGCAGCAGGCCCACCGTCAGCGTGGCAAGCCCGATGCCGCCGAGGATGCCGGCCGGGTAGCGGTCCGAAAGAATGCCCGCGAGCGGCGCGGCGCCCACGATCACGAGCGGCCACGGCGTCATGAGAAAACCGGTCTCGACCTGCGAGAGCCCGAACGTTTCCTGCATCAGGAACGGCAGCGAAACGAAGGCGAGCATCTGGGCACAGAACGAGCAGACCGACGTGCCCACCGACAGCCCGAATGCGGGAATGCGCAACAGGTCGACGGGCAGAAGCGGCGCGGGGCGTGTCAGTTGCCGGCGCACGAAGAACCAGCCGGTCACCGCGGCCACGACGAATTGGGCAGCCACCCACGCGCGCGACTCTCCGTGGCCCAGACCGTCCACCGCGAAGATCAGGAGCCCGAATACGACCGCGTTCATCACGGCGCTCACGTAGTCGTAGGGCGCGCGGTGTTTCACGTTGACGGGCAGCGCGCGCAGGCCCAGCGCGAAGGCCGCAATACCGATCGGCACATTGATGGCGAAGAGCCACGGCCATGGCGCCACCGAAAGCACTGCGGAGGCGACGGTTGGCCCCACGGCCGACGAAATGGCCACCACCATCGCGTTGATCGACACGCCGCGTCCGAGCAGCTTCGGCGGATAGATCATGCGCACGAGCGCCGTGTTGACGCTCATGATGCCGGCCGCGCCGAACCCCTGGATCACGCGCGTCATGGCGAGCACCGGCAGCGAGCCCGACACCGCGCAGCCCAGCGACGCAACCGTAAACAGCGCGAGCCCCGCGAGATACACGCGCCGGTAGCCGATGCGGTCGCCTAGCGAGGCGAGTGGCAGCAGCGAAATCGTGACGGCAAGCTGATACGCGTTGACCACCCAGATGGACGATGCCGCACTCGCGTGCAGATTGCGCGCGATGGTGGGCAGCGCCACGTTGGCGATCGCGCTGTCGAGTACGGCGAGCGTGATGCCGAGCGCCACGACGACGATGGCCGCGTAGCGCTGCGGCAGCGGCAGTCCGGGCTCGGGCTCGCGGCCCTGCTGCGGACGTTGCTGTGCATCGGTGCCGCGGCCGGCATGTGCTTCGCCGGATGGAGCGAGCGTGTCTTCGCGCGCGGCTGCCGCGCCAAGGGTTTCGGAAGAGGGTGCGGATGAAATGGATGAGGTGCGCATCGATGGTATCGAAGCGGCGCGGCGGCTGCGTGCCGCCACGCCATCTCGCGGGCCGGCAGCGCAGTCGCGGGCTACTTCAGTTCGTAGAGTCCCGTGTAGGTTGTCGAGTCGATTTCGTTCAGGTGAATCATGAAGCGCGCCACAGCGTTCGTCGTATCCGCGGTAATGGGCAACTGAGGCACCTTGAGCGCGTGAATACGGAAGATGTAGCGATGCGGCTTGTCTCCGCGTGGCGGCGCTGCGCCGCCGAAACCCACCGTGCCGTAGTCGTTGCGCACCTGCACCGCACCGTGCGGCAGCAGACTGCCGTCGGCTTTGCCCGCGTTGCGCGGCAGCGCCCGCGCGTCGGGCGGCAGGTTGGCCACGACCCAGTGCCAGAAGCCGCTGCCGGTCGGCGCATCGGGATCATAGACGGTGACGGCGAGACTTTGCGCGTCGCCGGGCGGTGCGTCCCATTGCAGCGCTGGCGAGATGTTTTCGCCGGCGGTGCCGAACGCGGGTTCGTTCAGTTCCTGCGCCTTCGGCATGAAGCCGTTGGCCGGAAAATCGTCGGACCAGATCCGGAAATCAGCCATTGGACGTCTCCTCAAGAACGGTTCAGCGCGCAATGAACCCGGAGGCCACGTGGTGCTTGCGCTTTCACTCGCACTTCCACGCCGCTGTTTGCTGCCTTGTTGCTGCAATCGCGGCGACGGATGCAGGTGGCCGGCGGGATCGATCGAGTTTAGCGCAGCGGCGCGGATGGCGCTTTCACGGCGCGTGACCGCCTCGTTTACCTCGCTGGCGGCTTGCGGGATCGCATTGCGCCCGCCTGCCAGGGGGCACGAATCGTTCCCGTCACGGTTCGCGGCGCACGTTGAGGCCAGGTGCCGCCGGGGCCGCGGCGAACAATCTCAGCGAGACACCTGCAACGGCTGTGCCGCACGCGGTCCCCGTGCTTCGAAGAGGGTGAACGCGCCGCTGCGCAGCCACGTGTCCAATTGTTCGATGAGGGCGCCCACGTCACGGTCTGCGCCGCGAATCGCGCATTCCCAGACGATGGCGATGCGCCAGCCCTGGGCCGCGAGCGCGGCGAGCGCCTTCGCGTCGTTGGCGCGGTTGCGCGCGATCTTCTCGCGCCAGAACTCGGGGCGCGTCTGCGGCCACTTGAAGAGCGGGCAGTCGTGGCCGTGCCAGAAGCAGCCGTGCACGAAGATCGCCGCGCGATAGCGGGGCAGCACGATGTCCGGCCGGCCCGGCAGCTCGCGCACGTCGAGCCTGAAGCGAAAGCCGCGCCGATGCAGCAGCCGGCGAATCAGGATCTCCGGCTTCGTGTTGCGTCCGCGAATGCCGGACATCATCCGGCTGCGCGTTGCGGCGTCGACGACATCCACCATGTTGCGTGGCTCCTCTGCTGCCTGCGGGCGCAAGCGGCGGGCAGCGAATGGCGCTCAGGCCGCGAGCGCCGCGGCGGTGCGGGCGGACTTGCGTTTGACGGCTACCGGGCTGGTGGCGACACCCAGATGCGGCAGCATGATGCGCGCCACCTCGCGCATCACAGGCATCACGACGCTGTTGCCGAACTGGCGATAGGCCTGGGTGTCGCTCACGGGAATGCGGAAGGTGTCGGGAAAGCCCATCAGGCGCGCGCACTCGCGCGGCGTGAGGCGGCGCGGACGCTGCGCCTTGCCCTGATGCACGAGGATCTCGGAGCCGTCCTTGTGGTAGCGCGCCGATAGCGTGCGCGTGACGCTGTCGGCCGTCGCCATGCCGAAACCGAAGCCGTTGCCCGCTGCGCGATGCTTTTCGGCATATTGCTGGAGGTATGTCCAGAGGCCCGGCGTCAGCGTGTAACGCGGCTGCACGCAACGGGCCGTGTGATCGAAGAAGCGGTCGCCGTCCCAGGGCAGCAGGGGTTCGCTGCCGTCCGTGCGATGCAGGATGGCGCCGAGCCGCGGACCGTCGCCGGGCAGCCGCAGGTCGTCCCACGAGAACGCGGTGGGTTCGCGAAAGCCCACGAGGATGATGCGTTCGCGATGTTGCGGCGTGAAGTGGCTGCCGTCGACAACGCGATAGTGGACTTCGTAGCCCAGCTCGTCGCGCAGCGTTTGCAGGATCACCTCGAAGGTACGGCCGCGGTCGTGCGAGAGCAGGTTCTTCACGTTCTCGAGCAGGAACGCGGCGGGCCGCCTTGCCGCGATGATTCGCGCGACGTCGAAGAAGAGCGTGCCTTGCGTCGTGCACTCGAAGCCGTGCGGGCGGCCGAGCGCGTTCTTCTTGCTCACGCCCGCAATCGAGAACGGCTGGCACGGGAAGCCGGCGAGCAGCACGTCGTGGGCGGGCACGTCGGCGGCCGGAAACGAGACGATGTCGCCGATGAAGCGATGGTCGGCGCCGTGGTTCTCGATATAGGTCTTCTTCGAGAACTCGTTCCACTCGCTCGTGAACACGCACTGGCCGCCGTGCGCCTCGAAGCCCATGCGGATGCCGCCGATGCCGGCGAAGAGGTCGACGAAGCGAAAGCGCGGCGCCTCGGACGCGCGGTTCGCCGCGGGCGTGCGCATCAGTTCGCGAAGGGCGGCTTCGAGCATCGCGGGGCAGGGCGTTTCGCCTTTTTCCCAGCGACGCACGGTCTTGACGTCCTTGCCGACGTGGTCGGCGATCTGCCGCTGGGTGAATCGGGTGCGTGCCTGCTTGAGCAGGTCTGGCAGGGGAGCCGGGGTCACGGAAGGTCCTCGCTGGGAATTTTGGCGGACATTATGACCGATAGACGACCCACGGTCGCGCTTTGGTTCTCAAGCGAGGGAATTTTGCTACGTTGCGCGGGAAATGGAGGGGAGTCCTCGGGCCCGGCACGGGATTGGCGCGCCAGCGCAGGGTTATTGACCCTGGCGGCGCAGCGGCACGACCGCCGAGGTTTCCTCGATGGTCTCGGCGCGCGTCGGCGCGGCCTTCAGCCGGCGCGCAGCTTCGGCTTCGAGCCGGTCGAGCTGCAGCAGCAGGGCGTCGATGCCGCGCAACTGCGCCTTGTTGAGATGCACGGTGTCCAGCAACTGGTGCAGGCGCCTGCGCCAGTACCCAGCGGGCAGCACGTTGCTGTCGCAATCGGGGGCGAACGAAAGCCGCATCGCCCGCTCGATATGGGCGATGTCTTCGTCTATCAGGCTCGCCATATACGAGCCCATCTGCGATTTTTCGAGATCTGCCATCTCTGTTTTACGGCATGTTGGGCGGATACTTGAGATCGGGGTGTCCCGATATTGCGGTATTTCGGTGCGGGGGGGTGGTGCAGGGCGGCGGCGCGGGAGCCGGACGGCGACCGTCACAGGCGCTTTGGCGCCTTCGGTACAACGGCCCCCGGCGTCGGCACGAGCGTATCAGCCGCATGGTGATCTTGCGGCGGGCGTATCGGCCAGCGGGCGACCCTCACTCAACTGGCCTTGGCGTGAACTTCATGGGCGGGCGGTGTGGTGTGGTCGAAGGCGTCAAGCTGGACGAGCAGGCCGTCGATCGCGGAAAACTGCTGTTGGGTGATGCGCTTGCCAGCGACCAGCCGCTGCAGGCGGTGCCGCCAGTAGCTGGGAGGCAGAAGCGCGCGGGTGGCATCGAGTGCCAGCGATGCTCGCATCACACGTTGAATGTGTGCGATTTCCTGGTCGAGAAGGCTGACCATGGTGTGTCCCCCGTGATGGATGTTGCGTGTCTGTCGGCGTTCGGGACGTCGCTGCTTGCTATGTTCCTAATGTATGACGTTTTGGGACTCCCGTTACCTGTCAGTTTTGATAGGGAGCGGTGCGCTGCATCAGCCTGGCGCAGGGTGGCGTCACCGTCGCGCCGCGGCGACGATTGTCAAGAACAGCGGCGGCGGTTTTGACATTGGTGGGCACCTCGGCGCGAACTGCTCACAATTGCCGTTCGCACATGGCCCGATGGGGCCGTTTTGGAATGGAAGAATGGAACAGTGGGGGAGGACGTAACGATGAGCCTGCTGGACAAACTACTCGCGAAAACCAATCCGGAGCAAAGCCTGCGGTGGCGGGTACTGGCGCGGGTGCTGCTGGACGATGCCGGCCGGGTGCAGGCCGTTCAGCTCAAGCGCGGCTGCGGCGATCCTGCAATCGACGAGCGAGCGCTCACCGAACTCCAGAGCGGTCACTATCCGCCCACCAGGCTGGGGTCGAAGACCTCGCGCCGATGGCACGACGTGGCGTGGACGATGGAAGCGTAACGGAGTGGATTGAAGGGATGACGGTTGCTGCGGGGAAAGGCGTGCGTGGTGTTGCTGGTCCCCCCGACAGGAATCGAACCTGTATCTAGCGCTTAGGAGGCACTTGTTCTATCCATTGAACTACGGGGAGAGGGACCGGGCGCCGCAGGGCCAAGAGTATAACAAAGCCGCCCGGGCCGGAGAATGGCCGTTCGGACGATGGTGCAGACGCCAGTGTGCCGCTACGATTTCCACCACATGACTACGCCTGAGACCACTTCCCTCTACACCGATGTGCGTCTCGTCGCGCTTTACGACGCGCTGAATCCGTTCGCCGCCGACACGGCGTTCTATCTGGACCTTGCGGCAACGTTGCCGCGGGCGCCGATCGTCGACATCGGCTGCGGCACCGGACTGCTTGCCAGTGAATTGGCACGGCGTGGCCACGACGTGACGGGCATCGATCCTGCCCACGCCATGCTCGAAGTCGCGCGGCGGCGGGCCGGCGGAGCGCAGGTGCGCTGGATCGAGGGCGACGCGAGTGCGGCGACGCCGTCAGGTGCCGGCCTTGCGCTCATGACCGGGCACGTCGCTCAGGTTTTCGTGAACGACGCCAGTTGGCGCGCCACGCTTATTGCCATTCGTCGCGCACTGTGTCCGGGCGGCTGGCTCGCGTTCGAGAGCCGCAACCCGCAGGCACGGCCGTGGGAACAATGGACACCGGAGCGATCGCGACGAACCGTCGATCATCCGGTTGTCGGCCCGACAGACGTGTGGCAGCGATTGATCGAAGTGCGAAGCGACGGAGTTGGACCGCGTGTGCGCTTCGACACGCACTACCGGTTCTCGCTGACGGAAGACGAGGTTGTCGTCCCGAGCGAGCTGCGATTCCGCACGAAGGAAGAACTCGCGGCCACGCTGGACGAAGCCGGATTCAACGTGACGCAGTGGTATGGCGACTGGTCGGGCGCGCCATTGAGTGCCGACGCGCCTGAGCTGATCGTCGTCGCGACAAGATCATGAAGTCATGGCTTTGCGTCGCGAGGCGTGAGACCAACCGCGCGACACAGTTCAGCAAGCTACTTCAGAACTCCACCACCGCGAAGTCGCCCTTGCCCACATCGCAAAGCGGGCAGCGCCAGTCGTCGGGGATATCGGCGAAACGTGTGCCGGCCGGGATGCCTTCGTTCGGCAGCCCTTCTTCTTCGTTGTAGATCCAGCCGCAAATCAGGCAGACCCAGCTTTTGTATTCGACAACTTCACTCACGGCGTACTCTTCGTTCCATTCAATGCACATTCAGTGCGATTGCCGCGAGGCGCGACCGGCTCTGTGCCTCGCCGGGCGGCGGCGAGCCGCAATCTTACCGGAATTCGTCGCGCGGGCGTCTGCCGGCCCCTCTAGGCCGGTTCTCACGTTGTAGCAGTCGCGAGCGCCGCGTTCGCTGCCCATCCGGCCAGGCTGTCGCGGCTGCGCCGCCCGGTACAATGAGCGATTCCGGTCCAACGCAGCTTTTTCGGTCTCTTCCATGTCGCTTTACACCATCACCGGCGCGCAGCTCGCGTTCGGCCACGTTGCGCTGCTCGACCACGCGGACTTTTCGCTGGAGGCGGGCGAGCGCGTCGGCCTGATCGGCCGCAACGGCGCAGGCAAGTCGTCGCTCCTCAAGATCGTTGCGGACCTCACGAAGCCCGACGACGGCCTCGTCACGCGCCAGCAGAACCTCACGACGGTCTACGTGCCCCAGGAGCCCGAGTTCGACGCCGAAGCCACGGTGTTCGACACCGTGGCTTCGGGCCTCGCCTACGCGCAGCAACTGCTGGACGAGTACGACACGGTTGCACACCGCCTTGCAGAGACGCCCGAAGGCGCGGAGCACCACGCGCTGCTTGCGCGCATGAACGTGTTGCAATCGTCGGTGGATGCCGCGGATGCCTGGAACTGGCGCACCCGCGTGTCCACCACGCTCGCGCAGATCGGTCTTGACGGCGAGGCGCGCGTGGGCGCGCTCTCGGGTGGCATGCAAAAGCGGGTGGCGCTGGCGCGCGCGCTGGTCGTGCAGCCTGACATCCTCCTGCTCGACGAACCGACCAATCACCTCGACTTCGACGGCATCCGCTGGCTCGAAGAGCTGTTGCTCTCCCAGCGCGCAAGCCTCTTCTTCATCACGCACGACCGCGCGTTCCTCGACCGTGTGGCGACGCGCATCGTCGAGCTGGACCGTGGCCGGCTGCTCTCGTATCCCGGCAACTTCTCCGCTTATCAGGAGCGCAAGGCGCAGCAGCTCGAAGTGGAGCGGATCGAAAACGCGAAGTTCGACAAACTGCTCGCCCAGGAAGAAGTGTGGATCCGCAAGGGCGTGGAGGCGCGCCGCACGCGCAGCGTGGGGCGCATTGCGCGGCTCGTGCAGATGCGTCGCGAGCGCGAGGAACGCCGCAACGTGCAGGGCAACGTGAAGCTCGATGTCGCGCAGGGCGAGAAGTCGGGCAAGATCGTCGCGGAACTGACGGACGTGACGAAGCGCTACGGCAGCCGCACCGTGGTCGACCGTTTCTCGGCCACGGTCATGCGCGGCGACAAGATCGGCTTCGTCGGCCCGAACGGCGCGGGCAAGACCACGCTGCTCAAGCTGATTCTCGGGGAGATCGAGCCGGACGAAGGCCAGGTGCGCGTCGGCACCAATCTGCAGGTCGCGTATTTCGACCAGATGCGCGCGCAGCTCGACATGGAAAAGACGCTCGCCGACACCATCAGCCCCGGCAGCGACTGGGTCGAGATCAATGGCGCGCGAAAGCACGTCATGAGCTACCTCGGTGACTTCCTGTTCGCGCCGGAGCGCGCCCGTTCGCCCGTGAAGTCGCTCTCCGGCGGCGAGCGCAATCGTCTGTTGCTCGCGCGCCTGTTCGCGCGGCCTGCGAACGTGCTGGTGCTCGACGAACCCACCAACGACCTCGATATTCCCACGCTCGAACTGCTCGAAGAGCTGCTCACCGATTACGACGGCACCGTGCTGCTCGTGAGCCACGATCGCGCGTTCCTGGACAACGTGGTGACCTCCGTGATCGCGGCGGAGGGCGAAGGCCGCTGGCGCGAGTATGTGGGCGGCTTTACGGACTGGCAGGTCCAGCGCGATCGCGCTGAACAGCTGCGCGAGGCCCAGGCGCCGCGCGAGAGCGCGAAGGAAGCGCCGAACAAGGAGAGTGCGGCGGCGCGCAGTGCGCCGCGCGCCGTCAAGCTGTCGTTCAAGGAGCAGCGCGAACTCGACGCGCTGCCGGAGCGCATCGCGTCGTTGGAAGCCGAGCAGAAGACCATCGCGGCGCAACTCGAAGACGGCTCGATCTTCGCGAAAGACGCTGCCGAGGGCACACGTCTTACCGAACGCTATGGGGCGATCGAAGAGGAACTGCTGATTGCGCTCGAGCGCTGGGAAGAGCTGGAGAGCAAGCGCAAGTGAGCGCAAGTGTCGAGCACGGGCGAGAGCAGGCCGCACGTGCAGCGCGTTGTAAATTGCCGCCCAGGGCGAAATCAGTAAAATACCCCGCGAACCCGCCAGCCGGCGGGCCTGCGCCGTGCCCGGCACCTGTCGCGAACGCCTTGGCAGGCGCGCCATGCGGCATGGCAAGCCGAATGAGGCGGTAAACCGCAGGTCCGCCCGCGTAGCGAGCAACCCAATCCAGCCCGTTGTTTCGTATCGGATATTTTGAAAACTCAACGCCTTGTCCACGCAGATGTCCACAGAACATGTGGACAACCACGATGAACGGACGGACCCAAATCCACCATGTCTACGAAGAAGTCAAGCGCGGCCTATAGCGAAGCGTCGATCAAGGTGCTCAAAGGCCTTGAACCGGTCCGGCAGCGGCCCGGCATGTACACGCGCACCGAGAATCCGCTGCACATCATCCAGGAAGTTATCGACAACGCGTCCGACGAAGCGCTCGGCGGCTTCGGCAAGCAGATCATCGTCACCCTGAACGCGGACGGCTCCGTGTCGGTGGACGACGACGGCCGTGGCATCCCGTTCGGCCTGCATCCCGAAGAACGCGTGCCCGTCGTCGAAATCGTCTTCACGCGGCTGCACGCGGGCGGCAAGTTCGACAAGGCCGCGGGCGGCGCGTACACGTTCTCCGGCGGCCTGCACGGCGTGGGCGTGTCGGTCACCAACGCACTTTCGAAGCAGCTCGACGTCACCGTCTGGCGCGACGGCAAGGTGGCCGACATCGGCTTTGCCCACGGCGACGTCGTGAAGCCGCTGAAGACGCGTGGGGCTACCCGCGACGACAAGAAGAGCGGCACGCGCGTCACCGTCTGGCCCGACGCGAAGTACTTCGATTCGGCGAACCTGCCGGTGGGCGAACTGCAGCGGCTGTTGCGCTCGAAGGCGGTGCTGCTGCCCGGCGTCGAGGTCGTGCTCGTCAACGAGAAGACCGGCGAGCGCCTCAACTGGAAATACGAAGACGGCCTGCGCGGCTATCTGCTGGAAGGGCTCGCGGGCAGCGATCTCGTGATCCCGCTCTTCGAGGGCGAGCGCTACGCCGAAGGCTCGCGCGCGAGCGACGACACCTTCGCCGAAGGCGAGGGCGCCGCCTGGGTCGTCGCGTGGAGCGAGGAAGGTTCGCTCATGCGCGAGTCGTATGTGAACCTGATCCCGACGCCCGCCGGCGGCACGCACGAAGCGGGTCTGCGCGAAGGCCTCTTCCAGGCCGTGAAGAGCTTCATCGAGCTGCACAATCTGCAGCCCAAGGGCGTGAAGCTGCTGGCCGAAGACGTGTTCGCGCGCGTCTCGTTCGTGCTCTCCGCCAAGGTGCTCGATCCGCAGTTCCAGGGGCAAATCAAGGAGCGTCTGAACAGCCGCGATGCGGTCAAGCTCGTCGGGTCGTTCACGCGGCCCGCGCTCGAACTGTGGCTCAACCAGCATGTCGAGCACGGCAAGAAGCTTGCGGACCTCGTCATCAAGCAGGCTCAGGCGCGCACGCGCGCGGGTCAGAAGATCGAGAAGCGCAAGAGTTCCGGCGTGGCCGTGCTGCCCGGCAAGCTCACGGACTGCGAATCCACCGACATCTCGCGCAACGAGCTTTTCCTCGTGGAGGGCGACTCGGCGGGCGGCTCCGCGAAGATGGGCCGCGACAAGGAATACCAGGCCATCCTGCCGCTGCGCGGCAAGGTGCTCAACACCTGGGAGACCGAGCGCGACCGCCTTTTCGCGAACAACGAAGTGCACGACATTTCGGTGGCGATCGGCGTGGATCCGCACAGCCCCGACGACACCGTCGATCTCTCCAACCTGCGCTACGGCAAGATCTGCATTCTTTCGGACGCCGACGTGGACGGCGCGCACATCCAGGTGCTGCTGCTCACGTTGTTCTTCAAGCATTTCCCGCAACTGATCGAGCGCGGCCACGTGTGCGTGGCGCGCCCGCCGCTCTTTCGCGTCGATGCGCCGGCACGCGGCAAGAAGCCCGCGCAGAAGCTCTACGCGCTCGACGAAGGCGAACTCGACGCCATTCTCGACAAGCTGCGCAAGGACGGCGTGCGCGAATCGCAATGGACCATCAGCCGCTTCAAGGGCCTTGGCGAAATGAGCGCCGAGCAGTTGTGGGACACCACGATGAACCCGGACACGCGACGCCTGTCGCCCGTGGCGCTCGGCGACCTCGACTTCGATTCCACCGTCGCGCGCATGACCATGCTGATGGGCAAGGGCGAAGCGGCCGCGCGGCGCAGCTGGCTCGAAGAGAAGGGCAACGAAGTCGAAGCGGACATCTGAGCGCGGCGCGCGTGCACGTGTGAGACCCGCGCACCACGCAGGACAGGACCAGAACACGGATTGATTCAATGGACCAACAGGACGATCTTTTCACCGAGCCGGCCGCCCCCGCGGGCGAGTTCCTGACGCTCGGCCACTACGCGGAGCGCGCGTATCTCGACTACGCCGTGAGCGTGGTGAAGGGCCGCGCGTTGCCCGACGTCTGCGACGGCCAGAAGCCGGTGCAGCGCCGCATCCTGTTCGCGATGAACGAGATGGGGCTGGGCGACAACGCCAAGCCCGTGAAGTCGGCGCGCGTGGTGGGCGACGTGCTCGGCAAGTACCACCCGCACGGCGACCAGTCCGCCTACGACGCGCTCGTGCGTCTCGCGCAGGACTTTTCGATGCGCTATCCGCTCATCGACGGCCAGGGCAACTTCGGCTCGCGCGACGGCGACGGTGCGGCGGCCATGCGCTACACCGAGGCACGGCTCACGCCCATTGCGAAGCTCCTGCTCGACGAAATCGATCAGGGCACCGTCGACTTCATGCCGAACTACGACGGCTCCTTCCAGGAACCGAAGACGCTGCCCGCGCGTCTGCCGATGCTGCTCCTGAACGGCGCATCGGGCATCGCGGTGGGTCTTGCGACCGAGATCCCTTCGCACAACCTGCGCGAAGTCGCCGCGGCGGCCGTGGCGATGATCCGCAATCCGAAGATCTCGCACGCGGAACTGATGGAGAAGGTGCCCGGACCCGACTTCCCGGGCGGAGGCCAGATCATTTCGAGCGAAGCCGAGATTGCCGCCGCGTACGAAACGGGCCGCGGCAGCCTCAAGGTGCGCGCGCGCTGGAAGATCGAAGACATGGCGCGCGGCCAGTGGCAGCTCGTCATTACCGAGCTGCCGCCGAACACCTCGGGCCAGAAGGTGCTCGAGGAAATCGAGGAGCTCACCAACCCGAAGATCAAGCTCGGCAAGAAGTCGCTCACGCCCGAGCAGTTGCAGGTCAAGCAGTCCATGCTCGCCTTGCTCGACACCGTGCGCGACGAGTCGGGCAAAGACGCGCCCGTGCGGCTCGTGTTCGAGCCGAAGTCGAGCCGCATCGACCAGACCGAATTCGTGAACTCGCTGCTCGCGCATACGAGCCTCGAATCGAACGCCACGCTGAACCTCGTGATGATCGGCGGGGACGGCCGGCCGCGGCAGAAAGGCATCAGCGAAATCCTCGCGGAGTGGGTCGGCTTCCGCTTTGCCACCGTCACGCGGCGCAGCCAGCATCGGCTCGCGAAGGTGAACGATCGCATCCATATCCTCGAAGGGCGGATGATCGTTTTCCTGAACATCGACGAGGTGATCCGCATCATTCGCGAGTCGGACGAACCGAAGGCCGCGCTGATGTCCGCGTTTGGCCTCTCCGAGCGCCAGGCCGACGACATTCTCGAAATCCGGCTGCGCCAGTTGGCCCGGCTCGAGAAGATCAAGATCGAGAAGGAGCTCGAAGAACTGCGCGACGAGAAGGCGAAGCTCGAAGAACTGCTCGCGAACGAGTCGTCGATGAAGCGGCTCATCGTGAAGGAAATCGAAGCCGACGCGAAGCAATACGGCGACGAGCGCCGCACGCTGATCCAGCAGGAAAAGCGCGCCACGTTCGAAGCACGCGTGGTGGACGAGCCCGTCACGGTGGTGGTGTCGCAGCGCGGCTGGGTGCGCGCGTTGAAGGGCCACGGGCTCGATCCGGCCGGCTTCTCGTTCAAGGCCGGCGACGGCCTCTACGCGGCGTTCCAGTGCCGCACGCCGGACACGCTCATCGCGTGGGGCAGCAACGGGCGCGTCTATTCGGTGGCCGTGGCGCTGCTGCCGGGCGGACGCGGCGACGGCGTGCCGGTGACGTCGCTGATCGAACTCGAATCGGGCTCGCATCTGATGCATTACTTCGCGGCGCCCGCCGACCAGGCGCTGCTGCTCGCGTCGAGCAACGGCTTCGGCTTCATCGCGAAGGTGGGCGACATGGTGAGCCGTGTGAAGGCGGGCAAGTCGTTCATGACCATCGACGAAGGCGCGATGCCGCTCGCGCCCATGCCGATGTTCCCGGGCGTGACCCAGGTGGCGTGTCTTTCGGGCGGCGGCCGGCTGCTGGTGTTCGGCCTCGACGAGATGAAGACGCTCTCGGGCGGCGGCCGTGGCGTGACGCTGATGGCGCTCGATCCGCAAGAGACGCTGACCCAGGCGCTCGCAATCGGTAAGGCGGGCGTCGTGCTCATGGGCACGGGCCGTGGCGGCAAGGTCGCCGAAGAGACGCTGGCAGGCGCGGCGCTCGCCCCGCACGTCGGCAAGCGCGCACGCAAGGGCCGCGCGCCGGAGACGCGGCTCAAGGTGAGCGGCCTGCGGCCTGCGTTGCCCGCGGGCGCAGGAAACTGAGCGATGCATTCTGCGCGGCGCGGTGCAGTGCCGCCGTGCAGCGCCTTCGATTGCATCGATGCCCTGAACTGCGCCGCGCGGGAATGGTCGAAAGCTGGCCTGCGCGGCGGTTCTATATCACGAGAGGAAGACACATATGGGCAAGGCGATCGACATCGCGCTCTTTTTGCATTTGCTGGCCGTCGCCGTCTGGGTGGGCGGCATGGTATTCGCGAGTTTCTGCCTGCGCCCCGCGCTCGAAGACCTGTCGCCGCAGCTGCGTCTGCCGCTCGTCGCTTCGGTGTTCGGGCGCTTCTTCAACTGGGTGGCGGGCTCGGTGCTCGTGATTCTCGGCACCGGCGGCTTTCTGCTCGTCAAGTTCGGCGGCGGCCAGGCGTCGTGGCCCATGCATGCCATGGCCGGCATCGGCGTCGTGATGATGCTGATCTTCGGGCACATCCGTTTTGCCGTATTCCCTCGTATTCAACGCGCCGTACAGGCGCAGAAGTGGCCTGACGGCGCGCGCGCCGTGGCCACCATGCGCCAGCTCGTAATCATCAACATCGTGCTGGGCGTGGTGACGGTGGGGATGGCGGTGCTGGGGCGAGGCTTCTAATCCTTCCGCAAGGCGTTTCCTGGAGGCGCATTTCATGCGGCTCTTCTCATGCGCCTCATCTCATGTCGCATGCCGTCACAGCACGTGTGCGTAGAAGAGCCACAAGCCGCACGCCACGGCAACGGTGCCGTACACCAGATAGACCGGCAGCTTGAGCCGCGCGAAACACACGCATGAGAACGCGGCGGTGACGAGGTAGGCAGGCTGCATCGGCACATGGCGGGCAATGCGCAGCACGGCCACAGCGAGAAATGCCGTGGTGGCGGCGCGCAGAAGGCGCAGTCCGTGCTCGAAGCGGGCGTTGGTTTTCAGCTGGAGCAGGTGGCGCCGTGCGAGCACGACAAGACATCCCGACGGCACAAAGAGCGCGAGTGTGGCGATCAATGCGCCGGGCCAGCCATCCACGAGGTAGCCGAAGAACGGCACGACGTTGAGCAGCGGTCCCGGCGACAACGGCGAGAGCGAGAACGCGAGCGTGAAGTCGCTGTCGGAGATGCCCACGCCGGGCGTGACGAACAAGGTCTTCAACACGGGCAGCGCCGAAAAACCGCCGCCGAACAGCGTCATGCCGGCGCCCGCGAGCCGCGGCCACAGCAGCGCGAGTTCGAAGCGATGCGGCAACGGCACGGCAAACACGACGATCAACACGGCGAGCCCGGCAATCAACTGCCAGTCGCCGCGCGTCACGGCGAACTTCAAACGCGACTGGCGTTCGGGACTCGCCAGCCAGCCTGCGCCGAAAGACGCACAGAGAATCACCACGTAGGCGGCCGCTGCATGGGCGTAGGCGAGTGCCACGGTGGCCGCGAGCATTGCCGCCCATTCGAGCCGGCCGCGCACCAGCGCGCGCGTCTGCTTGTACCAGGTCACGAGAATCAGCGACGCCAGCACCACGCTGAAGTGATTGATGAGCGTGGGCGACACGATCGCCTGCATCGCCGGTGTCTGGTAGAAGGTCGCGAAGAGCGTCATCAACAGGAAGAAGGGCAGCACGCTGGCTACGCCGGCGACCCAGGCGCCTGCACTGCCGCGCAACGCGTGGCCCAACTGCACGGCGACGTTGCAGCCCACCGGGCCCGGCACCATCCACGCGAGCGCGATGAGGTCCGAGAACGCCACGCGCGAAAGCCGGCCCTCGCGCTCCACGTAGTGATGCTCGAGCTGGGCCATCAACGCAAGCCCGCCCCACGACATTGCCGAAAGCACGAACACCACGCGAAACAGCGCCCAAAGCGGTTCCTGCCGATGCTCGGCGGCTCCCGTGCTCACGGTAGTGTCGACAGTCTGGCTTGTGGTTGGCATGGCTGCGGCGCGCTGGTGTTGCGCGCGCCCCTCGTTCGGCCGGACGGTTGTTGCTGCCTTGCACCGTCAGGCCAGACGGCGCAGGTCAAAGGGTATCGGTTGCGTGTGTTGTCGTTATTGACGGCTATCGGTGTACGTGGTGTTGCCGAGCGGGCGAAAAACCGGCAACGCCGCGCGGCGATACCCAGCCGCTCGGCCCCTTCAGCCCACTCAGCCCGCGCTGGACGCGTCGCTCACGTCGACGTGACCTTCGTGCGCAATCGGATGCCGTTCGGTGCCGCAAACGCCGAAGCGTTCGAGCAGTGCGGGAATGCCGTCTGCGGGCACGGGTTTCGAGAACAGGAAACCTTGCGCTTCGATCTGGCCGAGTTGCGCGAGCCAGGCAATCTGCTCCTCGGTTTCCGTGCCTTCCACCACGACCGTGAGGCCGAGCGAGCGGGCGAGATTCACGATGGCGCTCACCATCACGCAGACGCTGCGGTCGCCCGGAATGGCCTGCACGAAGGTGCGGTCCACCTTCAACGTGTCCACCGAAAAACGGTTCAGGTAGGAGAGCGACGAGTAGCCGGTGCCGAAGTCGTCCAGCGCGATGCGCACGCCGAGGCGCTTCAACGCGAAGATCTTTTCGGACACGAGTTCGGGGTACTCCATCATCGCCGTCTCGGTAATTTCGAGTTCGAGGCGCCGCGCGGAAATGCCCGTTTCTTCGACGGCCTGCGACACCGTTTCATAAAGGTCGCCACGCCAGAACTGCACCGCCGAGATGTTCACCGCGAGCGAGAGCGTTTCGTACCCTTGCTGCTGCCACTCGGCGAGCTGACGGCACGCGGTCTGAATCACGAAGTCGCCGATCGGCACGATGAGACCCGTGGATTCCGCAACCGGAATGAATTCGTTGGCCGGAATGAGCCCGTATTGCGGATGGTTCCAGCGCACGAGTGCCTCGAAGCCCGTAATGCAGCGCTGCGCGAGGTCGATCTTCGGCTGGTAGGCGAGAAAGAGCTGCCCTTCGGCCAGCGCGACGCGCAACTGCTGCTCCCACTTCATCAGGTGATCTGCACGATGCGAAAGCTGCGGCGAGTAGAACTGGTAGCAGTTCTTGCCGGCGTCTTTCGCGCTGTACATCGCGAGGTCCGCTTTCTTGAGCAGGTCGATTTCGCTTTCGTGCGCCACCGAATAGAGCGCGATGCCGATGCTCGCGTGCAGGACGAACGAACTGCCGCGCACCTCGAAGGGCTTCGAAAACACGCCGGCAATCGCGCCGGCCAGATCGACGGCGCGCTTCTCGACGTTGTCGCCTTTCACCACCACCACGAACTCGTCGCCGCCGATGCGCGAGAGCGTACCCACGTCGCCCACGGCCACGGCGAGGCGCGTCGCCGTCATCTGTAGCACGATGTCGCCCGCGTTGTGGCCGAGCGTGTCGTTCACTGCCTTGAAGTCGTCGAGGTCGATGAAGAGGATCGCTAGGTGCCCCAGGTTCGCTGGCAGCGCCACGTCGTGACGCAGGTTCTGCAGCGTGGCGTAGCGGTTGCGCAGGCCCGTGAGCAGGTCGTATTCGACGAGATGCGTCATCTCGCGCTCGCGCCCCAGCAGCTTGCCGATCAGACCCGTGGCCACCGCGAAGAACGACAGCATGGCGAGCGAGATGAACGTCGCCATCAGCAGGTACACGTTGCGCGTGTGGTTGTAGTCCGCGAACTCCTCGGCCTGCGAAAGGCCCACCAGCACGCCGAGCGGATAGCCGTCGATATGCCGGTACGAGACGATGCGCGTCACGTGATCGATCGGGTCGACGTAGGTGCCCGAGACGTGCTCCGAAGTCGGATAGATGCCGCTTGCCGTGAAGGCGCCCATCGCCCGCTCGGCGCTGCCGGTGCGGCGCGCAAGCACGGTGCCGTTGTCCGAGATCACCGCGATCACGCCGTCGCGGCCAATGGCGGCGTTGTTGTAGAAGTCGCTCGTGAAGTAGCTCGGGTCTTCGGACACCACCACCACGCCCGCGAACGAGCCGTCGGTATGGTTGAGCCGGCGCGTCATCTGCAAGGTCCAGTGGCCCGACACGCGGCCCAGCACCGGCTTGCTGATGAAGAGCTGGTCGTCGTTCTCGTGCTCGTGCACGCGGAAGTGTTCGCGGTCGGAGAGGTCGATGTGCTTCGCGTTCGGGTCGGCGGTATTGGCCACGAGCTTGCCGTGCTCGTCGATCAGGGAAACCTGGATCAGCGTGTCGCTCTGCACCACGCCTTTTTCCACCGTGCTGGACAGATCGAAACGGTCCGGCGATTTCTCGAACTCGAACTTGACGAAGCGCGTGATCTGGTCGACCTGGTGAATCGCCTTCACCGTGTGCTGCTCGAGCGCCGACGACAGAATGGCCGCCGACGCCATGGCCTCCCGATAAGCGGAGTCTTTTTCCACCGAGAGCCGCGCGAAGATCACCGCCCACAGCAACACGAGAATCAGGACGCCAAGCGCGGGAATGACAAGCAGCGCCCGCCGGCGTGACAAGGCGGAGGCCGGGTCACGCCAGGACAGGGCGTCGCGCGTCGCGGGGAACCGAAGAGGATTCATCGTGCTGGCCGGCGCCCCGCATGTCGGGCCAGTGGCTCCGTGTACGTCGACCGCGCGTGTTGACTGGTTGGCTGCATGGTGATCAGAAGTACCGGACGGAGCGAGGAGAAGTGCACAACCCCGTGCTCAAACCGTGACGTGCAAACCCTGCATGAAGGTCTGGACTGGAACGCAAAGTCTGCACGGGAACGTGAACGAGAAGGCGCCCGCCCCAGCCAGGCGCCATATACGGCCCGATATTACTGAATGGCAATGGAATAAGGAAGCGTCGCCGCTTCGGGTATACGCGCCCCCGAAATGGCACGCGAAAACGTTGCCGTGCCCGGGCTCCCCGGGAGGCGGTCAAACCCAGATACCGCGCGGCTTTTCGAGGATTTCGTCCACCGCTCGCGGCGTGCCGTGCCCGCCATGTTTTCTTTCTTTGCCTTATCGTTTTGTGCCGTTCCTACCCAGTTTGCATTGTTTTGTCATGCCGCGGCTTTTGGCGGATATGAATAGTGGATAGGGCGGGATTGCGTGCCTCGAAAAGCGTGGCAAGGCGGGTATGCGGGCTTGTTACGTCAGGTCGCGACGCGCTCCTCGGGACGGGGCGGCGAGGCGCGTTCAACGGCGTTCGTGTCGGCTGCGAGCCCGGCACGAACGCCGCTGCACATTCATGGCAGCCTGAACGTGCCTTCGATTACCGTGAAGGATTCGCCGCCAATCCAGGTTTTGCCGCCGGCCTGGTCGTAATCCACGTAGATCCGACCGTCGCGGCCAAGCGCGGTGCCCTGACGCGCGGTATAGGACCGTCCCGGCTGTTTCTGCCGCAGCGACAGAAGCTGGGCGATGGCGGCATTCGCGCTGCCCGTGACCGGGTCTTCGCCTACGCCGAAACCGCCGCCGGACATCAGGCAGCGCACCTCGAACGTAGCGGGGCCACCCGCGGGATGAGGCGCGTAGAGCGCGACCCCGTGCGTGCCCGCCGCGCGCGTGACCGGCCCCAGCGCGGCAGGGTCGGCGTTCACCGCAAGGCAAGCCTCGGGCGACGGCAACCGGACGACGAGCCACGGCGCACCGTTGTCCACGGCGAAGGGCGGCTCACCCGTCGTCTCGACGGCCTGCGCTACGTCGATGCGGAGCGCAGCAGACAGCTCCGCATAGTGCTCGGCCGGCAGTGGCGTGACGCGCGCCGGCGGCGCCGCGAAGGCCCAGACGCGCTCGCCGCGCGCCGTCAGCTCGATCAGGCCCGCGGCGCACTGCTGCACGAGCCGGCCCGGCTGCTTCGGCTGGTAGCCGCTCTCGCGTACGGCGTGCGCGCTGCCGAGCGTCGGATGTCCCGCGAACGGCAGTTCGGCGCCCGGCGTGAAGATGCGCACGCGGTAGTCGGCGGCGGGGTCCGTAGGTGCCAGCAGGAACGCTGTCTCGGAGAGATTGGTCCAGCGCGCGATCTGCTGCATCTGGTCGGTCGTGAGCGTGTCGGCGTCGAACACCACGGCGAGCGGGTTGCCCTTGAACGGCACCGCGGTGAAGACATCGACCTGCGCAAAGCGCACGGTTTGCGCCGGCATCGCTTACTCGACTTCGGCCACGAGTTCGATCTCGACGCACGCGCCCAGCGGAATCTGTGCGACGCCGAATGCCGAGCGCGCGTGCTTGCCACGCTCGCCGAACACTTCGACGAAGAGTTCGGACGCGCCGTTCGTCACGAGATGCTGTTCCGTGAACGTCAGCGTGGAGTTCACGAGGCTCATCACCTTCACGATGCGCGTGACGCGGTTCAGGTCGCCCACGTGCGCGTGCAGTGTGGCGATGAGGTCGATGGCGATGGCGCGCGCGGCGGCCTTGCCTTCTTCGGTAGCGAGCGTGTCGCCGAGCTTGCCGGCCCACACCTTGCCGTCTTTCTTGGCGATATGGCCGGAGAGATAGACGGTGTTGCCGGTCTGCGCGCTCATGACGTAGGCGGCAGCGGGTGCGCCGGCCACGGGCAACTCGATGCCGAGTTCCTTGAGACGGTCGTAGACGTTGGATTGAGCCATGGTGAGAAGTCCTCGTTCGGTTCGGTCAAAAAATATCGGGCAGTGAGCGCTTTACAGGCTTGCAGCCTCACAGGTGCGTACGCACGAGCGCCGCGAGCTTCGCCACGCCTTCGTCGATCTTCGCGGGCGGCACGGTGACGAACGACAGGCGCAGCTTGTTGTGCTCGGGGTGGTCCGCATAGAACGGCGCGCCCGGCACGAAGGCCACGTTGTTGGCCACAGCCTCTTCGAGCAGCTTCATGCTGTCGATGTGCGCAGGCAGCGACACCCAGATGAACATGCCGCCCTCCGGCCGGTTCCAGCTCACGCCTTCGGGCATGTAGCGTTCGAGCGCGGCCAGCATCGCGGCGCACTGGTCACGATACAGCGCGCGAATGGTGGGCACGTGACGGTCGAGGAAGCCGTCCTTCACGACCTCGTGCACGATGCGCTGCGTGAAGCTGGGCGTGTGCAGGTCCGTTGCCTGCTTGGCCTGCACGAGCTTGAAGTGCAGCTCCTCGGGCGCGACGATGTAGCCCACGCGCAGGCCCGGCGCGAGCACCTTCGAGAACGAACCGAGATGCACGATGTGTTCCGGCGCCATCGAAAGCAGCGTGGGCAGCGGCTCGCCAGCGTAGTCGAGTGCGCCGTAGGGGTCGTCTTCCACCACGGGGAAGGGCGCGTTCATCGCGAATTCGGCCAGCGCGCGGCGGCGTTCGAGCGGCAGGCGCCGGCCCGTCGGATTCTGGAAGTTCGGCTGCGCGTACAGCAGGCGCGCGCCGGCCGTGAGTTCCGGCGTGAGGCCGGCGGGGATCAGACCCGCCTCGTCGGTGGGCACCTGGACGTAGTGCGGCTCGTACAGCGAGAAGGACTGGAGCGCGCCGAGGTAGGTGGGCGTTTCCACGAGCACCGGGCTTTGTGGACACACCAGCACTTTGCCGAGCAGATCGAGCGCCTGCTGCGAGCCCGTCGTAATGAGCACCTGCGTCGGGCGAATCTGCACGCCGCCCACCGAGTAGCGTGCGGCCACCCACTCGCGCAGCGGCAGGTAGCCTTCGGTGGCGCTGTACTGGAGCGCGGCGGCGGGCGCATCGCGCAGGATGCGCTCCGAGGCTTCGCGCATCTCTTCCACCGGGAACGTGGCGGGCGAGGGCAGGCCGCCTGCGAACGAGATGACCTCGGGCCGCTCCGTGACCTTGAGGATTTCGCGAATCGCCGAGCTGGTGAGCTTGCGGGCGCGTTCGGACAGTTGCCACGTGGGGGCGCGAAGGTCGCTATGGTCCATATGTCTCCTCGTTCGGTGGGGCGTGACTGGCGATGTATGAATCGGGTGGCGCGGATCTGCGGGCACGAATGGGCAGGCGCAGATCCGCGATCAAGACTGCAATTATGACGCGAGTTCTTCAGGCGGCGCGGGCGGGCTTGAGTGCCGTATGCACGGCAGCCCGGCGACCGAGCACCACCGTGACGATCACGGCGGCCGCGTAGAGCCAGGTCGAGGCCGCGACGGCTTCGCCGAAGAACAGCGCCGAAAACGCCATCGTGAAGAAAATCTGCAGCAGTTGCACCTGGCCCACGCGCGCAGTGCCGCCCATGGCGAGACCGGCGTACCAGGCGAAGAAGCCGATGAACTGGGAAAACAGCGTCACATAGCCGAACGCGAGCCAGGTTTTCAGCGCAACGGGTTCGGGATGCTGGAGATGATGCTGCCACGCAAGCCAGCCCACCGGCACGATCAGGATGGGCGCACAGAGCACGAGTGCCCAGCAGATCACCTGCCAGCCGCCCATCTGCCGTGCGAGCCGTGCGCCTTCGGCATAGCCGAGCGCGCCGATGCCCACGGCCACGAGCATCAGCAGATCGCCCGCGGCGGGCCGTCCGCCGCCTGCCTGCAACGCGAAGGCGACGACGATCGCGCTGCCCGCCAACGCGCTGGCCCAGAACGCTTTCGACGGCCGTTCGTGCGAAAGCCAGGCGGCATAGAGCGCGACGCAAAGCGGCTGGAGCCCGCCCACCACGGCGCCGTGCGAGGCCGGCACGGTTTTCATCGCCCATGCCGAGAACACGGGGAACGCGACGATCACGCCCAGCGCCACGAGCGCGAGGCCTTTCACCTGCTGCCACGTCGGCGGGCGCTCGCGCCGCCATGCGAGCAGCACGCCGGCCGGCACGGCGGCGACGAGCGCGCGGCCCAGCCCGTTGAGCAGCGGATGAAACTGCTCGACGACGATGTGCGTCATCGGCAGCGTGAGGCTGAAGATCACGACGCCCACGAGCCCGAGCAGCATGCCGCGGGATTCGCGTGCGTGAGTGGCTTTTGCCGTGGCCTCGCCTGCGCTTGGGTGGGAAAGCGTGTCGCGAGAGTTCATCGCGTCGGCCCACCGAGCGTGCGCAGACCGTCGCGCGTTTCGAATTCGGCAGCGAGCGAGGGCAGCGCGTCTTCGGCACACTCGTTCAGCTCGATCAGATGCGCCGCACCGAGCCATTCCAGTTGCTCGCGCAGCGTCGCGAGCTGCGACTGCGGACAAAAACCCTTCAGCGAACGCAGCGCAATGCCGGTCTCGGGCAGCACCGCGGTGGGGTGCCGCGGTGTGTCCCACTGGATCAGCGACGGCACGATGCCGTCGCCCGCGCCGTGCCAGGCGGGGAATGCGCCGTCCGCGGGAACCGTGAGCGCCCAGCTGAAGTCGCCGCGCGTCATGGGCACAACGGACGCAATGCGCTCCGGGTACTGCGCTTGCCACAAGACGAGGTTGCGCGGCCGCTCGACACGCGCCACCCAATGTGAGAGATACGGACCGTTTTCGAGGCGCGCGTGCGTGAGCGGGTCGTCGAGCGCGAAGAGCCGGGGCCGGGCGCCTGCTGCCGGGGCCGCCGCGTTCGGGTCGATCGCGATCACTTCGAGGTACATGCCGCCCCACAGGTTGACGAGCCGGTTGTGCGTGCGCATCAGCGGATGCGCGCCGCCGCCGGCGAGTTCCACGCCGAGTGTGTCGGCGACATAGCGGGCGCCCTCTTCGAGGGTGCGGGCGGTGATGACGAGGTGGTCGAGACTGAGCTTCGGTGCGGTCATGAGCGTTCGGAGGGCAAAAGGACGCCAGGGTAAGCAGCGTGTCCGGTCAAATGTAACGGTTCCGACCTGCACAGTAACGGTACAATCGGCCGGGTAATGTTCGGTACAGTTGGAGCCGCCATGTCCGTCCCGCTCGACCAGATTCCCGCGCCCCACGACGCAGCCACGCTCACGCTCGTCGACCAGCTCGTGCAGTGGGGCCGCCGCCGCATCGAGGAACGCGTGTTCCGGCCCGGCATGCGCATGCCCTCCATCCGCAAGCTCGCGCTCGACAAGGGCGTCTCGCGCTTCACCGTGGTGGAGGCCTACGAGCGGCTCGTCGCCCAGGGGTATCTGGATTCGCGGCGCGGCTCGGGGTTCTACGTGCGTGAGCGGCTCATCGCGCCGGTGGCGGGCGAGCGGCGGGCCGCGGGCGGCGCGGCGAACGCTGCCGACGCCGGTCCGGCGCCGAGCACCATCGATGTGGTGTGGCTCCTGCGTAACATGCTGCACACCTCGACGCGGCCGGAGAAAGGGCCGGGGCTCGGCTACCTGCCCAACCGCTGGCTGGACGGCGAACTGATTGCGGGCGCGCTGCGGTCCCTGGGCCGCCAGAGCGGCGGCCAGCTGCTCGGCTTCGGCACACCGCAGGGCTTTCTGCCGCTGCGCCAGCAGTTGCAGACGCGGCTCGAGGAACTGGAGATCGGTGCGTCGCCGGAACAGATCGTGCTGGTCTCCGGCATCACCCAGGCAATCGACCTGCTCGCGCGACTCTACGTACAGCCGGGCGACACAGTCGTGGTGGGCGACCCGGCGTGGTTCCAGATGTTCGGCCGCTTCGTCTCGCAGGGCGCGCGGCTGGTCGGCATGCCGTACACGCCCGAAGGGCCGGACCTCGACGCGCTCGAAACGCTGGTCCAGACGTGGCGGCCGCGCATGCTCGTCGTCAATTCGGTGCTGCAGAACCCCACGGGCACGTCGCTCACCGCGGCGCAGGCGTTTCGCATTCTGCGGCTCGCCGAAGCGTACGACTTCATCGTGGTGGAAGACGACATCTACGGCGACCTGTGCCCGCCCGGTTATCCGGCCACGCGGCTCGCGAGCCTCGACCAGCTGCGGCGCGTGATTTACCTCGGCAGCTATTCGAAGACGCTGGCGGCGAATCTGCGGGTCGGATTCGTTGCAGCCGCGCTGCCGGTGACGAGAGCCGTGGCCGACCAGAAGATGCTGGTCGGCATGACGACGCCCGAACTGAACGAGCGCGTGCTGTACAAGGTGCTGACCGAAGGGCACTACCGGCGCCACGTGGAGCGCCTGCGCGCGCGGCTGGACGGCGTGCGCGACAAGGCCGCGCGGATGCTGGAAAAGACGGGGCTGCGGCTTTTCTCGGCGCCCGGCGCGGGCATGTTCCTGTGGGCCGACACCGGCGTGGATTCCGACGCGCTCGCCGCGGCAGGGCACGAGGCTGGCTTCCTGCTCACGCCGGGCAGCCTGTTCTCGCCGAACCAGTCGCCCTCCACCTGGATGCGCTTTAACGTCGCCAACTGCGGCGACCCGGCGCTGCCCGCCTTCCTCAATCGCTATCTGGAAAGCGTGGTGCGCCGGGCCTCTTGAAAAGAGCGGGCGCCGGCCCCATTTCGGCGCTCGCGTGATCAACGACACTGGCCAAACCAGCAACCGAAGGGAAATTCGACCATGGCACAAGAAACCATGAGCTTTCAGGCAGAAGTGAAGCAGCTTCTGCAACTGATGATCCATTCGCTGTACAGCAACAAGGAGATCTTTCTTCGCGAACTGATCTCGAACGCCTCGGACGCGGTGGACAAGCTGCGCTTCGAAGCCCTTGCCAACAGCGCGCTCTACGAAGACGACCCGAACCTGCGCATCCGTGTCTCGTACGACAAGGCCGCGCGCACCGTCACCATCGACGACAACGGCATCGGCATGAGCCGCGACGAGGCGATCTCGCACCTCGGCACTATCGCGCGCTCGGGCACCAAGGAGTTCTTCAGCAAGCTCTCGGGCGACCAGCAGAAAGACGCGGCGCTGATCGGCCAGTTCGGCGTGGGCTTCTACTCGGGCTTTATCGTGGCCGACCGCATCACGGTGGAAACGCGCCGCGCCGGCCTGCCGGCTTCCGAAGGCGTGCGCTGGGAAAGCGAGGGCGAGGGCGACTTCGCGGTGGAGACCATCGAGCGCAAGCAGCGCGGCACGACCATCACGCTGCATTTGCGCGAAGGCGAGGACGAACTGCTCTCCACCTTCAAGCTCAAGTCGATCATCCAGAAGTACTCGGACCACGTGGCGCTGCCCATCCTCATGAAGAAGGAGGAATGGGACGCCGAGAAGAGCGAGATGGTCACGAAGGACGAAGACGACACGGTCAACCAGGCGAGCGCGCTGTGGACCCGTCCGAAAAGCGAAATCACCGACGAGCAGTACACGCAGTTCTACCAGCACCTCTCGCACGACCATCAGGACCCGCTCACGTGGACGCACAACCGCGTGGAAGGCCGCAGCGAATACACGCAGCTGCTCTACGTGCCCGCGCATGCGCCGTTTGATCTCTGGAACCGCGACCATCGCGGCGGCCTGAAGCTCTACGTGAAGCGCGTTTTCATCATGGACGACGCCGAGCAGCTTCTGCCAGCCTATCTGCGTTTCGTGAAGGGCGTGGTGGATTCGAGCGATCTGCCGCTCAACGTGTCGCGCGAAATCCTGCAGGAAAGCCGCGACGTGAAGGCGATTCGCGAGGGCGTGACCAAGCGCGCGCTCTCCATGCTCGAAGAGCTGGCGAACGCGGAGACCGATGAGGGCAAGGCGAAGTACGCCACCTTCTGGAACGAGTTCGGCCAGGTGCTCAAGGAAGGCATTGGCGAAGACTTTGCCAACCGCGAGCGCATCGCGAAGCTCGCGCGCTTTGCGTCGACGCACAACGACTCAGCCGAGCAGAACGTGTCGCTGGCCGAGTACGTCGGCCGCATGAAGCCCGAGCAGACGAAGATCTACTACGTCACGGCCGACACGTGGCAGGCGGCGAAGAGCAGCCCGCACCTCGAGGTGTTCCGCAAGAAGGGCATCGAAGTGCTGCTGCTCACCGACCGCGTGGACGAATGGATGCTCTCGTTCCTCACCGAGTTCGACGGCAAGCCGCTGCAAAGCGTGGCGCGCGGCGACCTCGACCTGGGCGCGCTCGACGACGAGGAAAAGAAGCAGCAGGAGAAGGTCTCCGACGAACTCAAGCCGCTCGTCGAGAAGATGAAGGAAGCGCTCAAGGACAAGGCCAAAGACGTGCGCCTCACGTTCCGCCTGACCGATTCGCCCTCGTGCCTCGTGGCCGACGAGGGCGAGATGAGCGGCTACCTGCAGCGCATGCTGAAGGCGGCGGGCCAGCAGGCGCCCATGTTCCATCCGATCCTCGAAGTGAACCCCGAGCATGCGCTCGTGAAGGCACTGCGCACCGACAGCGCGGACTTCGACGACTGGTGCCATCTGCTCTTCGACCAGGCGCTGCTGGCCGAGGGCGGTGCGCTCGACGATCCGGCGGCTTTCGTGAAGCGCACGAACGCGCTGTTGATCGGGCGAGCGGGGTAAGGGGGTAAAACGGGGTAACAGGGCAGCGGGGCGGCGTGCCGCCCCGCGCCGTTGCTGGCGGCTTGCCCCTTGCCGTGCCGCGCCCCGTCCTATAATGCCCGCCATGGTTATTCGTCTCGATGCTGCCGACGCGCACTGGCGTGTCGCGCCCATGCCCGGCTTCACTTCCCATCAGAAAGACTGGCTCACCCGTGGTGGTTCGCTCACCGCGCATCTGCGCACGCTCGGCACGGTGGCGGTGCACGTGACGCGCGAGGCCGTGGCGTTGCCGTGGTCCGACGAGCATGTTCCGCTTGGGCTCGCGCCGCGTGCGCCCGTGTGGGTGCGCGAGGTCGTGCTGGCTGTCGATGGCGTGCCGTTCGTCGCAGCGCACAGCGTCGCGCCGCTCGCCGCGAGCATTGGCGTGTGGCAGGCCATGCGGCGGCTGCGCACGCGGCCGCTCGCCGAACTGCTCTACAGCGACAGCAGCGTGGCGCGATCGGCGCTCGTGAGCCGTCGCGTGAACGCTCGGCATCTGCTCTATCGGCTGGCCGCGGCGCAGGGCGACGAAGAGCGGCGGCCGCACGCGCTGGTCGCGCGGCGCTCGGTTTTCACGCGATACGGCGCACCGCTCATGGTGACCGAATGCATGCTGCCGGCGCTGTGGGCGCACCTCGATGCAATGACGGCGGCTGTCTCGCGCGGGGTGTATTCGTCGCGCGGGCGCGGTCCACTCGATCACGTTGCTTCGCGGGCGCATACAGCACATGGCTTGCATGCGGCCGATGTGCCGCCGGTGCCGTTTGTGTCGCTGGTGCCGCATGCAAGCCATGAGGCTCGCGCACTGGAGTCTCGCGACGCGATGGAATCGTCGCTGCGGCAGCGGCGCCCCCGTTCTTGAGCGCTCGATCCCATGTCACTCAAACACTGCTTTGCCCCGGTCGTGGACAGCAACACGCGGCTGCTGATACTCGGCAGCCTGCCTGGCGAGATGTCGCTCGCGCAAGGGCAGTACTACGCGCACAAGCAGAACCGGTTTTGGCATTTGATGGGGGATGTGATTGGCGAGGCGTTGCCGCACATGAATTACGACGAGCGGCTGCAAGCGCTGCTCGATCATCGCGTCGGGCTTTGGGATGTGATTGCGAAGGCGCGGCGGGAGGGCAGTCTGGATAGCAACATTCGCGATCATGCGACGAACGATCTTGCCACGCTCGTGGCAGGGTTGCCGAATCTTGCCGCCGTCGCATTCAACGGCGGCACTGCCGCAAAGATAGGTATGCAGGCGCTGGCGGAGAGCCGTCCGTCGCTCGATCTCGTCAAGCTTCCTTCAAGCAGCCCGGCTTATGCGGCCGTGCCCTATGCCCAGAAATTGAGGGCGTGGGAGGCGTTGCGTAAGTGGTTGGTGGAGTAGGCGCAGCGCGGGGCTGATGGGGCGGGAATGCCTGCACCCGCGGTATAAGGGGGTGCAGACATTGATCTTTCGATCGAACAGGAACGCGTGGGAATAGCGTGTCTGGCGGCCATCCGCGTCTTCGCCCATGGCCTCTCGAGCTTGTCCCTAAGTCACTGACGTGCTTTTGCGCATTCCCGACCGGCAAGCTTTTGCCTATTCGCCGTGGCTAATCGTGGGCTGCGGGTGATTTCGTGGTCGGTGTCGCCAGCGTGTTGTTGACACCGAACGAGGGTAACGCTGAACCCGTGTTCGTCGCACTCGACTGGTTCGAGTTCTGCGACGCACGACCGCTGTCCGAACTGGTGTCACCCGGCGTGCCGTAGCCGCTCTTTGCATCGGCCGGCGACTTTGTAGTCGGGGTCGCAAGCGTGTTGTTGCCTTGTGCATAAGCACCGCCCGACAACATGAGCGCAATACCGGCTGCGACCAGTGTGCTGGTTGTCTTGTTCATGACTCGCTCCTCTCTCTGATTGGATCAGAATTTTCGACGCAGACGAAAACGGCTCAATTGCTACTCAATTCAAGCCATGCACGATAAGGCTTATCGGGCCGGTATTGCGCGGTATCGACGCGTTGCCGCCGGCCGACCCTACCAGATCGAGTCTGCGCCCATAGCGCAAAGGCTAGGAAAGCGGTCACCAAAAACCAAGCGTGTTGTCCGCAATGGTGAATTTCGTTTTTCGCGGCCAATTCAGGTCGAGTTCCCGTGGTGGTACGGGCCTGTCATTGCAGGTCTCGAGCAAAACGGCATTCATTACGTACATGGGTTTCGGCGTAATGCGGCTACCTGCTTGCGTTCAGCAGTGTGCGGGCATCGTGTGGCAATGGGTCGTCCGGCTGCGCGGCAACATCGGTGTCTTATCCGTTCGTCATAGCGCGGCGTTTGCCGCGCGCCCTGGCAGGTAGAATCGCATGCATTGTGCCTAATGCGCCGTACGAAATCAGCGAGCCCGAAATGACCAATACGTCTCTTCCATCACCTGACTGCGCCATCGATTCCGCAGCCGAAAGCCATGACGCAGACGTGCCCGAAACAGTTCACGAGGACTGTCTGTGGCGCGACGGCGGCTGGACCGCGCGCGTTATCAAGAACGAGGACGACGATGGCTGGGCCGTCGAGATGATCAAGGACGGCGAGCAGGAGCCTGCTCTCGTCGGCCCATGGACCATGGGCCGCAACAAGAAAGATCCGAAGCCGCTCGACACCGCGGCATTCAATACGCTGGTGAAAACTGCCTCGGAGGTATTGCGTCGGCACGAGCAGCAACTACGCGCGCAGTTGCATAAGAGCGTGACGGTCGCGGCGGCAGCGGGCGATGGCGAATTGGAGATCACGCTGGATATCGTTCCCGACGAGGACGAGCCGTACGCGCTCTTGACCGCGCTGGACGCCTTTGGCGAGCAGCTTGCTCAAGTGCAGGTGGCGCCGAACTTCAAGCTGAGCAAGGCGAGCGCGGTGAGCTGGGTGGAAAACGAGTTTCGCCGGCCGGGCTGAAAGCGCGCGCGGCGTTGCGCAAGTAAGCGGCTGGGCTGGCCGGCCGATGCGGCGAGGGCGTCAGGCCGCGTCCGCTCGTTGCCGTCGGGCAACCCGCGCTTCGAAGTGAGGCCGCGAATACGACTTCGATCTGGCCTTGTCGTGGGACGCTTGCCGCTGCCGCTGCCGCTGCCGCTGCCGCTGCCGCTGCCGCTGCCGCGTTCGATTTCGATCATCACTTCGCTCGCGATGTGGGCGCCTGTCATGCGCGCCGTACCCGAGGCGCGGCCGGTTCTGATGGCGCCGCCGGGCCTGATGCGCGAGCGCTTCGCGGCGCGGCTTGCGGCGCATTGCATCGATATCGGGCGCGTCGCGTTCTCTGCTTTCCGTCCGCGAGAACAAGTATCTCGAAACGTATCGCGAAATCGACCTCGCGCTCGACACGTTTCCGTACAACGGCCACACCACGAGCCTCGATGCGCTGTGGATGGGCGTACCGGTCGTCACGCGTTGGGGCCGCTCGGTGGTGGGGCGGAGCGGCTTGAGCCAGCTTGCGCGGGCTTGCCGAACTCGCCGCTTCCACCGACGAACAGTTCGTTCAGCTTGCCGTTGAACTGGCTCACGACGCGCGTCGGCTTGCGGCGTTGCGTGCGAGCCTGCGGCCGCGCATGACGCAGCCGCCGCTGATGGATGGCGTGCGCTTCGCTACGAATAGGGAGCGCGCGTATCGGCAGATGTGGGCGCAATGGTGCGCTTGATGCGCCACAGGCGCAGACGCACTGCGACGGCAGCCGAACCCGTGCGGCGATGGCATGCGCGCCGGGGCACGCGGACCGTCCGACGCGGCGGCCTGAGAATGGGCGCCTGGCCGCCGGATGCTATCCTCTCGATCCTTTGAAATTTCGGCACTTCAGCCCGGCCTTCCTTCATGACCACGCTCATCAAACGCGCCTCCGCCGAGGCCCGCGCCTCTCGTTCCACTCGCGACAGCCGCGAAACCCGCGCCGGCCTCGCCATCGCGGCCCCGGGCCTGAAAGCCGGCAAGCGCCACGAGACGGCGCGCCCGAAGCGCATGCAGCGCCACGCCCTCGCAGCCGACACCGCAGCAGACAGCGCGTATTTCATTGAGGCGCCGCGCAAGCCGCGCTTCGCGCCGGTCACGTTTTCCGAAGAAGGCGGCGTGCGTTACCTGCACTTCGGCACGGAATGGGTGCAGGGCGCGATGCGGCTCAGCAAGCCGGACGCCATCGAGCTGGAGTATGCCGAGCAGATGATGGCGTGGCTGCTGTTCCTCGGTACGCCGAAGCGCATCGTCCAGCTCGGGCTCGGCGCCGCGGCGCTGACGAAGTTCGCGTACCGCTTCCTGCGTCCGGCGAAGGTGGAGGCGGTGGAAGTGAATCCGGCCGTGGTGGTGGCCGCCCGCACCATGTTCGCGCTGCCGCACGATGACGCCCGCCTCACCGTGCACGAGCGCGATGCGTGGGAGTTCGTCAACGACCGCGCCAACCACGGCACCATCGGCGCCATGCAGATCGACGTCTACGACGCCACGGCGCGTGGCCCGGTGCTCGACAGCGTCGGCTTTTACCGCGCGGTGCGGGCGTGCCTCACAGAGGCGGGCGTCGTCACCATCAACCTGTTCGGCGACCATCCGAGCTTCGTGCGCAACATGAAGCATCTGAAGGCCGCCTTCGATGGCCGCGTGGTCGCGTTGCCGGAAGTGCACGAAGGCAACCGGATCGCGCTCGCGTTCTCCGGCCCTGCGCTCGAAGTGCCGTACGCGCAGTTGGAGCAGCGCGCGAAGCTGATCGAGGCGAAGCTCGGGCTGCCCGCGCGCAAGTGGATAAAGGGCCTGCGGGAATCGACGGGGCAAACGGGCACGTCGTTCAGCATTTGACGCGTGGGCTGGCGGCCGATCTCGTCGACCTGCTCATCGGCCCCCCCCATCGGCCCCTCCATCGGCCCCCGCGCGGGCCGGCTGCCGCCGTCCCCGGCAAGATAAGCCCTCAATTACCGCCGCCCGCCCGGGAAGCCGCGCGCGGCGCGGCGCTCCGGGTCGCCCCTGCTTGACCGCCCGTTCGGCGCTCCTATACTCTGTCCAGGTTTCGGGGTATCCCGCGGGCTATCCGCTTGCAGGACGGTTGCCCACCCCAAGCGATGCGGCAACTCAATATAAAAGGAAAAAGGAGACGTCATGGCACACGACGCCGACGCGAGCAAGTCACGCAAAGCGTGGCTCTGGTTGCTGGTGCTTCCCTGGATCGCAATGATCTGGGTCCCCTCGTACAACAAGGTCGAGCCCACGCTGTGGGATTTCCCGTTCTTCTACTGGTATCAGCTGCTGTGGGTGCTGATCAGCGCTGTGATTACCGCGCTCGTCTATCACAAGACCAAGGCGCGCAAGGGTAGCGGCACGGCGGGAGGCGCACGATGAACCTCACTGCCACTTTCGTCTTCGTTCTGTTTTTCATCGGCGTCACCATTCTCGGCTTCGTCGCGGCGCACTGGCGCAAGGGCGACCTCGCGCATCTCGACGAGTGGGGCCTGGGCGGTCGGCGTTTCGGCACCATCGTGACCTGGTTCCTGCTGGGCGGCGACCTTTATACGGCCTACACCTTCGTTGCCGTGCCGGCGCTGGTGTTCGGCGCGGGCGCGACGGGCTTCTTCGCGTTGCCGTACACCATCCTGATCTACCCGTTTGCGTTCGTGGTATTTCCGAAGCTCTGGAGCATCGCGAAGCGCCACGGCTACGTGACTTCCGCGGACTTCGTCAATGCGCGTTACGGCAGCCGTTCGCTGGCGCTCGCGGTCGCCGTGACGGGCATCGTGGCGACCATGCCGTATATCGCGCTGCAGCTCGTCGGCATCGAAGTGGTGATCGGCGCGCTCGGCTTCGACACGACGGGCTTTGTCGGCGACCTGCCGCTCATCATCGCGTTCGCGATTCTCGCGGCATACACGTACACGTCGGGTCTGCGTGCACCGGCGATGATCGCCATCGTCAAAGACCTGCTCATCTACATCACGATCGCCGTTGCGATCATCGTGATTCCGGCCCAGATGGGCGGCTTCGGCCACATCTTCAGCGCCGTGCCGCCGGCCAAGCTGCTGCTGAAGGCACCGGATGCCGCGAGCCTGAACGGCTTCAGCGCCTATGCCACGCTCGCCGTGGGCTCGGCGCTGGCGTTGTTCCTGTACCCGCACTCGGTGACGGCGATCCTCTCGTCGTCGTCGGGCAATACCATTCGCCGCAACATGGCGATGCTGCCCGCGTACTCGCTCGTGCTCGGTCTGCTCGCGCTGCTCGGCTACATGGCGCTTGCCTCAGGCGTGAAGGACATGCCGGAATTCGCGCCGTACTTCAAGGCGTTCGGTCCGAACTTCGCGGTGCCGGCACTGTTCCTGCACTTCTTCCCGTCGTGGTTCGTCGGCGTCGCGTTCGCGGCCATCGGCATCGGCGCACTGGTGCCGGCGGCGATCATGTCGATTGCCGCAGCGAACCTCTACACGCGCAACATCCACAAGGAGTTCGTCAACCGCAACATGACGCACGAGCAGGAGACCAACGTCGCGAAGCTGGTCTCGCTGATCGTGAAGGTGGGCGCGGTGGCGTTCATCCTCGGGCTGCCGCTCACGTACGCGATCCAGCTGCAACTGCTGGGCGGCATCTGGATCATCCAGACGCTGCCGGCCATCGTGCTCGGTCTCTACACGCGCGTACTCGACTATCGCGGCCTGCTGATCGGCTGGGCGGTCGGCATCGTGACGGGCACGTGGATGGCGGTATCGCTGAAGCTCGCCAGCTCCATCTTCACGGTGCACCTGTTCGGGATGGCGATTCCGGGCTATGCCGCCGTGTGGTCGCTCATCGTGAACCTCGTGGTGGCCGTGGTGGTGAGCGTGCTGATCCACGTGGCAGGCGTGAAGAAGGCTGAAGACCGCACGCGCCCCGAAGACTATCTGGACGTGGTCGAAAGCTGAGCTGCTTTGTAGTGGCTTCAGGCTGGCCTCGCGCTGACGGCGCGCCGGCTTCAAGGCGCTGACACCGATGCCCGCACCGCAAGGTTGCGGGCATTTGTTTTTCCGGTGCACGATAACGGGCGTCGCGCTGCTTGTCGTCCGCTCGTTGTGGCGTGCTGCCCTCGTGTTGCGTCTCGGCTTGTGCATGCGACTCGCGGCATTTCCGTTGCTGTGTAGCGCCCGATAACGCGCATTGCCCATCCATGGCTTCATCCGATCCTGACCGTTCGCATTCCCCCGCAGCCTTGCGACGCCGCTCGCCGCGCTCGCATGCGGCGCGTGCCTGGCGCGCGGTGACGTCGCCGTACTACCGCTATCGCAATGCGGCCGTGATTCACAGCGTGCGCGTGGGACTGGCGATGCTCGTCTCCATTCTCGCCACGACAGGCATCAACGTGCCGCACGGCATCTGGGCCTCGGTCACGCTGCTCGTGGTGATCGGCGGGCTGCAACACCAGGGCAATATCCGCAAGAAGGCGGCGGAGCGCGCCATCGGCACGCTGCTTGGCGCGGTGATCGGTCTCGGGGTGATCCTGCAGGCGAACGCCATCGGCTCGCCTGCGCTCACCTATGCGCTGATGTCGATCGTGGCCGGCGTGTGCGGCTATTACGCGATCGGCAAGCCCGCCTATGTCGCGCTGCTCACGGCCATCACGATGTGCATTGTGGCGGGCCACGGCGACAACCTCATCTCGGTTGGCCTCTGGCGCACGCTCAACGTGCTGGTGGGCATCGTGATCGCGCTCGCGTTCTCGTTTGCGCTGCCGCTCTATGCGACGTACTCGTGGCGCTATCGATTTGCGGAGAATCTGCGCGAGTCCGCGCGCGTCTACGCGAAGATCATGAGCGGCGAGGCGCTCGACGCCGAAGCCCAGGTGCAGATCTTCCTGCGCCTCGGCAAGCGGCTCGTGCAGTTGCGCTCGTTGATGCCGTCCGTGACGAAGGAGACCGGCGTGCCGATGAGCACGCTGGAAGAGATCCAGCGGTTGCATCGCTCGCTCTTGAGCGCGCTGGAGATGCTTTCCACCGCGGCGCTCGGGCAGACCGGGCCTGCTGCGCGCGCGGCCTTTGCAGGCGCGGCGAACGTCGATGCGCCGGAGGTCAGAGCGGCTTTGCTCGCGATGGCGAGAGCCTTGCGGTTTGCGGGGGCGAAAGGGCTGCGAATGGCGAACACGCCGGCGCTCGGGCTGCCGGAACGCGTGGGCAACGCAGCGGAGGCCGGATCGTTAGCCGGTGCTTCACTCGATCTGTTGGGCCCGTGCTGGCTCGGACGACGCATTGCCGGACAGGTCGATTGCCTGCGGGCCTTGCTGGTAGAAACGGAGCCGCAATGGAATATCGAGCGGCACGCTGGGGCTTCGTGACCTTCAGCGGCGCTGGGGCTGACGAAGCAGCTTTCCCGCATCGCGCGGATCACGGCGCCGCGAAGGGCACCGTGATCCGCTCACCGACGCGCGTGAGCGTGAGTGGGATCAGCGCAGCGCTTCGATCAGCTTCTCGAGCTTGATCGCGTCGGCCGCGAAGGCGCGAATGCCTTCGGCCAGCTTTTCCGTGGCCATCGCGTCATCGTTGACGAGGAAGCGGAACGACGGCTCGTCTACCGGCACGCGGTCGATCTGCTCGCCCTTCGCGCTTTCAGGCGACAACTTGCGCTGCACCGGTTCCGTGCTGTCGTGCAGCTTCTGCAGCAGGTCGGGGCTGATGGTGAGCAGGTCGCAGCCGGCCAGTTCGACGATCTGGCTCGTGGTGCGAAAGCTCGCGCCCATCACCTCGGTCGTGTAGCCGAACTTCTTGTAGTAGGCGTAGATGCGGCGCACGGACTGCACGCCCGGGTCGTTGGCACCGCCGTCCTTTGCTTCGTCCCAGTTGCTGCCGGCGGCCTTCTTGTACCAGTCGTAGATGCGGCCCACGAACGGCGAGATCAGCTGCGCGCCCGCTTCGGCACAGGCCGCGGCCTGTGCGAGCGAGAACAGCAGCGTCATGTTGCACTTGATGCCGTCCTTCTGCAGCACTTCGGCGGCGCGAATGCCTTCCCACGTGGACGCGAGCTTGATGAGCACGCGCTCGCGGCCAATGCCGGCCGCTTCGTAGAGCTTGATGATTTCGTGGGCCTTGTCGATGGAGGCCTTCGTGTCGAACGAAAGGCGCGCGTCGACTTCGGTCGAGACGCGGCCCGGAATGATCTTGAGAATTTCAGTGCCGAAGGCGATCAGCAGGTGGTCGATGATCGCGCCGACCGGCTTCGACGCGTGGTCGCGCACGGTTTTTTCGAGCAGCGGCTTGTAGTCGTCCTTCTGGACGGCCTTGAGAATCAGCGACGGATTGGTGGTTGCATCCTGCGGCTTGTACTGGGCGAGCTGCTGGAAGTCGCCGGTGTCCGCGACGACGGTCGTGTACTGTTTCAGCTGGTCGAGTGAGGTAGTCATGTCGAGCCTTGAAAAGCGCGTAAGCGCCGGGGTCCAGAGGAGTTGAAAGGACGGCCGCCTTAGGTGGTTCGTTGGGCTGCGTGTTGTTTTACCGGCGTGTTACCGGGGTTTTGCCGGGTCGGCCAGTATGGCTTGAGGCGCCGCTTTACGCTGCTATTTTATGGCGAATCGGATGATGCTGTTTTGACACCGCAGCCGCCGTGCCGCGTCACTTCGAGAGCACGCGCATGGCGGCTTCGAGTCCGGCGAGCGTGAGCGGATACATGCGCTGACCGAGTACTTCGCGAATCACGGAGACCGACTGCCGGTACGGCCACAGGCCTTCGGGCTCCGGGTTCAGCCACGCGAAACGCGGGAAATGGTCGGCAAGCCGGCGCAGCCAGACCGCGCCCGCTTCGGCGTTGTTGTACTCCACCGACCCGCCCGGCTGCAGCACTTCGTAGGGGCCCATCGTCGCGTCGCCGACGAAGATCAGCTTGTAGTCTGGCGTGAAGCGGTGCAGCACGTCCCACGTCGGCGTGCGTTCGGTGTGGCGGCGCCGGTTGTTCTTCCAGAGGAAGTCGTAGACGCAGTTGTGAAAGTAGTAGAACTCGAGGTGCTTGAACTCGGTCTTCGCCGCCGAGAAAAGCTCTTCGGTGCGGCGGATGTGATCGTCCATGGAACCGCCCACGTCGAGCAGCATCAGCACCTTCACGTTGTTGTGCCGCTCGGGCACCATCTTGAGGTCGAGCCAGCCGGCGTTCGCGGCGGTGCTGCGAATCGTGTCGGGCAGGTCGAGTTCCTCGGCCGCGCCTTCGCGCGCAAATCGCCGCAGCCGGCGCAGCGCGACCTTGATGTTGCGCGTGCCGATCTCCACCTTGTCGTCGTAGTCGCGATACGCGCGCGCCTCCCACACCTTCACCGCGGAACGCTGCCCCGCCGCATCGCCGCCGATACGCACGCCCTCGGGGTTGTAGCCGCCATGGCCGAACGGCGACGTGCCGCCCGTGCCGATCCATTTGCTGCCGCCTTCGTGGCGTTCCTTCTGCTCGTCGAAGAGTTGCTTCAGGCGTTCCATCAGCTTGTCGAGCCCGCCCATCGCTTCGATCTGCGCCTTCTCCTCGGCGGTGAATTCGCGATCGAGCTTCTTCTTGAGCCAGTCGTCGGGTATCTCGAAGGCGAGCGCCGACTTCGCCTCGGCGCCGTGGAAGTACGCGCCGAACGCTGCGTCGAAGCGGTCGTAGTACTGCTCGTCCTTCACGAGAATCATGCGCGCGAGGTAATAGAACTCGTCGAGCGAAGGCGCGATCACGTTCGCCTTGAGCGCCTCGATGAGCGTGAGGTACTCCTTCACCGAAACGGGCAGCTTCGCTTCGCGCAGCGAGTAGAAGAAATCGATCAGCATGCCGGAACTCCGTTCGTGGCCCACCCGTGGCCAACCCGTGGCCGCTGTGTCGCGGCACAACCCTTAGCGGTTGTTGCGGTTCATGAAGATGAGCCGCTCGAAGAGACCCACGTCCTGCTCGTTCTTGAGCAACGCGCCCGCGAGCGGCGGCACGATCTGGCGGTTGTCGGGCGAGCGCAGCGCTTCGGGCGGAATGTCTTCGGCGAGCAGCAGCTTGAGCCAGTCGAGCAGTTCGGACGTCGAGGGCTTCTTCTTCAGCCCGGCCACGTTGCGCAATTCGAAGAAGCTTTCGAGCGCCGCGCGCAGCAGTGTCTTCTTGATGCCGGGGTAGTGCACCTCGACGATCTGTTCCATGGTGGCCGGATCGGGGAAGCGGATGTAGTGAAAGAAGCAGCGACGCAGGAACGCGTCGGGCAATTCCTTCTCGTTGTTCGACGTGATGATGACGAGCGGCCGATGCACGGCGCGCACGAGTTCGCGCGTCTCGTACACGTAGAACTCCATGCGATCAAGTTCGCGCAGCAGATCGTTCGGAAACTCGATGTCGGCCTTGTCGATCTCGTCGATGAGCAGCACCGTGGGTCGATCGGCTTCGAACGCCTGCCACAGCACGCCCTTCACGATGTAGTTGCGGATGTCCTTGACGCGCTCGTCGCCCAGCTGCGAGTCGCGCAGACGCGAGACCGCGTCGTATTCGTAGAGGCCTTGCTGCGCTTTCGTCGTGGACTTGATGTGCCACTGCAGGAGCGGCATGTCCAGCGCCGCGGCCACTTCCTCGGCAAGCATCGTCTTGCCGGTGCCCGGCTCGCCCTTGATGAGCAGCGGCCGCTTGAGCGTCACCGCGGCGTTGACCGCGAGTTTGAGATCGTCGGTGGCGACGTAGTGAGAAGAGCCTTCGAAGCGCATGGCGGCTACCTGGGCGAAAAAAATTCAGTATAAGTCAGATGCCCTGTTGCCTTGGGCGGGGCTCCGATATCGTTCACCTCGCGTTCAAAGGCGCGTTCGCCTGCGCATTCGCGCCAGTATCGGGTGACGATTCGCGGACCGCTTGCGCGTGCGCCGGCGGGTCCCGGGGCTATCGCCGGCGAGCTTCGGGACAACCCGCAGGACCCGTGCCCGGCGGGCCGCCGCCCTTGTTGGCCGTGTGGACGTGCGGCACGGCGTCGCGGTACAATCGGGTCGATTTTTTTGGCCTGCGTCCGGCCTTCGAAGAAATAACGGCGCGGGCCGTGGCCTTTTCGGGCGTCCGTTTCCCCTCAAGCCAGGTTACATGCTATGAACAAATTCGTCGGCAAACACGTCGTGATCGCAGCCATGTCTGTGCTCGCGGGCTTCGCCGCCAACGCGAACGCGGACGTCGTCGGCAACGCGAAGGCGGGCCAGGGCAAGGTCGCGATGTGCATTGGTTGCCACGGCATTCCGGACTACCGCACCGCGTACCCCGAGGTCTACCGGGTTCCCATGCTCGGCGGCCAGAACCAGAAATATCTCGAGAACGCGCTGCACGGCTACAAGAAGGGCGATCGCCACTTCGACACGATGCACGCCATCACGGCTTCGCTGTCGGATCAGGACATCGCGGACATCGCGGCTTACTACGCGGCCCAGTCGTCCACGTCGAAGAACAATCCCGAGAAGTGACCGGCGCGGTCACCCGGCACTCTAATTTCACGGGACAGGAGAATTCATGAACAAGCCCCACACGGCTCTTCATACCCTTCAAGCGATGCTCAAGACGGCTTGCGCCGCGCTCGCACTGGCCGGTTTCGCTGCCGGCGCCCACGCGGCGGACGCCGCGAACGGCAAGGTGCTCGCTGACAGCCACAACTGCGCGGCCTGCCACGGCGCGGGCCTCAACAAGCCGGTGAGCCCGGAGTATCCGAAGCTCGCGGGCCAGCACGCCGACTACGTCTACTGGGCACTGCGCCAGTATCAGATGGGCAACGGCAACCCGCATCTGGGCCGCAACAATCCGATCATGCAGGCGCAGGTGCAAAGCCTTTCGCAGGGCGACATGAAGGACATAGCGGCCTACGTCGAGTCGCTCTCCGGCGACCTCGTGCAGAAGAAGTAAGCTGCGCGAAGCCCGGTCACCGGGCAGCCGGCGAATACGATGGCAGAACGACACCCCGCTTTCCGGCGGGGTGTCGTTTTTTTATGTGCGCGTGGCGGGGCGAGGGCGCCCAGGCACGGCGTCCTTAGTGCCCTTACTGCCCTTACTGCCATTAGTCCCTTGTGGCCCGGCGCTCGATACGGGCGAGATACGCGTCGGTGTCCGGCGGCGTGTTGGTGCGCTGGGCTTCCCAGAGCGTTTCGCCGAGGCATTCCATGATCGCGTGATGGGCGTCGTGGCTCGAGCCGAGCCTTGCCGCAAGGCGCTCGTGCGCGGCGCGAATACCGGGCGGCTGGTCGATGGAAAGCTGCTCGCTGATGGCGAGGTGCATCGAAAGATGCAGGAACGGGTTCGTCTCGCCGCGCTCGGGCGAGTAATGCTCGGCACTCGCGCTGTCTACGTCGGCGAGCGCGGCATGGTACTCCGGGTGCTCGACGATCCAGTCGGCGGCGATGGCTTCGAGTGGCGTCAGGATTTCCCCGGCGCGCTGTTTGCGCCAGGTTTCGGTGAAAAAGCGGCGGACTTCGTCACGGCTGGGATTGAACATCGTGGGTGACCGGATGGGGAATGCGTTGCGGGATTGGGACGGTTGCGGCGGGTTGGCGGGGAAGGGCGACAATTTGTCGCAGGTCTTCTGCCAGGGACGCCGAAAGCGCCGCGGCTCACATCTGCGTCACATCTGCGGCGGCGGGGTCTTCTGCTTGAACTCGCATAGCGGTTCGATCACGCAGTGCCAGCATTCCGGCCGCCGCGCCTTGCAGACATACCGCCCGTGAAGAATCAGCCAATGATGCGCGTCGTGGCGGAACGGCTCGGGTGTGAACTTCTCGAGTGCGGCCTCCACGGCTCGCACGTCCTTGCCGGGAGCAAGCCCTGTTCGATTCGCAACCCGAAAGATATGCGTATCCACCGCGATCGTGGGATGACCGAACGCGGTGTTGAGCACCACGTTGGCCGTCTTGCGGCCCACGCCCGGCAGGCTCTCCAGCGCTTCGCGATCAGCAGGCACTTCGCCGTCGTAGCGCTCGATCAGGATGCGGCTCGCTGCCACGACGTTCTTCGCCTTGGTGCGGTACAGCCCGATCGTTTTGATGTATTCGGCCACGCCCGCTTCGCCCAGCTCGACGATCTGCTGCGGCGTGTTCGCGACGGGGAACATCTTGCGCATGGCCTTGTTGACCGATACGTCCGTGGCCTGCGCCGACAGCATCACGGCGATCAGCAGCTCGAATGGCGTGGTGTATTCGAGTTCGGTGGTCGGATGCGGATTGAGGCTTTGCAACGTCTCGAAGATGGCGCGGCGTTTGTTCGCGTTCATGCGGTCGGTAAGTGCGGAGGTAGATGCTGGGATGAGCGTTGGCTGGCGGGTCAGTCGGTATCGGGCTGCGAGGGCGCGTCGCCTTGCTCGCCGGAGGCGATGCGAAGACGCCGCCGGCGCGCTTCGGCTTCGTCGATCTGCGCCTGTACGTCGGCGGTGACATGGTCGGTGTTGCGCGGACCCAGTCCTTTCGCGACCAGCTCTTCCTTCTTCTTGCGGGCGCGGTCCAGCGCGGCCTGGATGATGGCGCGCTTCTTCGCTTCGGCATCGCTGGCGGGCGCGGCAGGCGCTGCGCTGGGCACTTCGCTCTGCACAGGTGCCGTGGTTGCCGCGCTGCGCGCGGGCTGCGGTGCGGCGTGCTGTCCCGCACGCTTTGCCACCGCGCGCGCTTCCGCGGCTTCGCGCTCGCGCTCCATGCGCGCAAGGCGTTGGTCATGGCGTTCGCGGGCGGCGTCGGCCTGCTCCTGGGACCAGGCGGCCCAGCCCGTTGCGCCGTCCGTCACGGGCACCATCGCGATGCAATCGACCGGGCAGGGCGCCACACACAGATCGCAGCCCGTGCACAGCGGCGCGACGACCGTATGCATCTGTTTCGGTGCCCCGACGATTGCATCGACAGGGCACGCCTGCATGCACAGCGTGCAGCCGATACACAGCTTTTCGTCGATCACGGCGAGCGGACGCGGCCGTTCGGCGCCGTTGACGGGATTGAGTGGGATGACCGGCTTGCCGAGCAGGCCGGCAAGGCGCGCCACGCCTTCGGCGCCGCCGGGTGGGCACTGGTTGTAGTTCGCGGTGCCGGCGGCGACGGCTTCGGCGTAGGGCCGGCAGCCGTTGTAGCCGCACTTGGTGCATTGCGTCTGGGGGAGCAGATCTTCGATGCGATCTGCGAGTGTCTTCGAATCGGTCACGGTCACGACATGAGGAGCTGGCCGAAACGGTCGCAAAACGGCTGCAAATCAGCCTGCAGAACGGCCCGTTTGCGCCGTGTTACGCGGCCTGTCAGAGGGTGTGCAGGGCCCGGGCAGGCCTTGCAGCCGCGCGCTCGCCAAATGCGGCATTATCGCCGATTTCCCCGATTGCCATTGGCGACCCATGTGCCATAATCAAAACGCTTTACAGGAAAGACCCCAGGAACGGCGGGGCGCGCCAGCCAAGGCGCTCCAGTTCACCGCTGCCGATGCATGGCGAGGAGACGTTCGGCAGCGGCCCGGATAACGCGGCTCACGCAGCATCTTGAGACCATGAACCAGCCAAAAATCAAAAGAGATCCTGAAGGCACGCGTCGCCGTATCCTGCTGGCGGCCGCGGAGGAGTTCGCAAACGGAGGGCTCTTCGGCGCGCGCGTCGATCAGATTGCGAGGCGCGCAGAGACGAACGAGCGCATGCTCTATTACTACTTCGGCAGCAAGGAACAGCTTTTCACGGCAGTACTCGAGTACGCGTTCAGCGCACTCAACGAGGCCGAGCGCTCGCTCGATCTGAACGGCGTGGCGCCGGTGGAAGCAATGACGCGCGTTGCGCACTTTGTGTGGGACTACTACCGGGATCATCCCGATCTACTGCGGCTCGTGAACAACGAAAACCTGCACGAGGCCCGCTACATGCAGAAGTCGTCGCGTATTCGCGAGATGATTTCGCCAATCGTTGCCACCGTCGGCAGCATTCTCGAACGCGGGCAGAAGGCCGGCCTTTTCCGCAGCAACGTCGATCCGCTGCGCTTTTACGTGACGCTCTCCGGCATGGGCTATTACATCGTGTCCAACCGGTTCACGCTGACCGCTACGTTGGGTCGCGATTTCAGCACGCCGACCGAGCGCTCCGAACTCGTGCAGATGAATACGGAGATGCTGCTCGCGTATCTGATGAGGCGCTGACGCGTCTCGCGCGGTGACTCATGCAGTAAGCCCTGCGCGCAGCCGACGTGTGAACCGGCTGCGCAAGCAAGCGTTGTTGCGGCTGGGGGAACTCAGGCTTCGGCGTGTTCTGTCTCGACGCGGGGCGCCTTTGCGTGTTCCTGAATGAAGTCGCGCAGTTGCGGATAGATGATGGTGCGCCAGCGCCGACCCGAGAAAATGCCGTAATGCCCGCACTTTTCCGCGGTGAAATGACGCCGGTGTGCCTCGGGAATGCCACTGCACAGGTCTTGCGCGGCACGCGTCTGGCCGTCGCCGGAGATGTCGTCCAGCTCGCCTTCGATCGTGAAGAGCGCCGTGTGCTTGATGTCTTGCGGACGCACACGCTCGCCGGCCACATCCCACGTGCCTTCGGCAAGACGGAACTCCTGAAAGACGATGCGGATGGTGTCGAGGTAATACTCGGCGGCCATGTCCAGCACTGCGTTGTATTCGTCGTAGAAGTTGCGGTGCGCTTCGGCATCCTCTTCATCGCCGCGCAGGAGGCTCTGATAGAAGTCCCAGTGCGAGGCGGCATGCCGCTCAGGATTCATCGCGACGAAGCCCGCGTGCTGCAGGAAGCCCGGATACACCTGGCGTCCCACGCCCGGATAATTGGGCGGCACCGTATGAATCACGTTGTTCTCGAACCAGTTGTACGAGTGCTGCGTGGCAAGCGAGTTGACCGAGGTCGGGCTGCGGCGCGCGTCGATCGGGCCGCCCATCATCGTCATGGTGCGCGGCGTGTCCTCGCCGCGGCTCGCCATCAGCGAGATGGCCGCGAGCACGGGCACCGTGGGCTGGCAGACCGAAATCACGTTGAGATTCTTCGCGCCGATGTGGCGGATGAACTCCTGGACGTAGGCGATGTAATCGTCGAGATGGAAGGGGCCGTCTTCCACCGGCACCATGCGGGCGTCGATCCAGTCGGTGATGTAGACCTTGTGGTCTTGCAGCAGCGTGCGCACGGTGTCGCGCAGCAGCGTGGAATGGTGGCCGGAGAGCGGCGCGCACACCAGAACAACGGGTTCGTCCTTGAGCTGGGAAACCGCTTCGCTGTCATCGGCGTAGCGCTTGAAGCGCAGCAGCCGGCAGAACGGCTTTTCGATGATGGTCTGCTCGACGATCGGAATGTTGTGGCCGTCTTTGACGATCTGGTGAATGTCGAACTGGGGCTTCTCGTAATCCTTGCCGAGCCGGTACAGCAGTTCGTACCCGGCCGACAGGCGCGACGCCCCCGGCACGTAGGCGAACGGGCTGGCCGGATTCGCAAACGATTTCGACGCGGCCTGAGCCCAGGCGGTCAGCGGACTCAGCAAGGCCCGCTGGAATTCATGAAACTGATAGAGCATGTGGGCGCTCCGGGCGTTGGGGCGGTTCGCACGGGGCCGCGGGGCTGGCGCGGTCCTGGAGGCGGGCCTTCCGGGTTGCTTTAAGGTTGCGTGTGACTTGCTTCTGGCTGGTAAACGGTCAGTGTAATTATCGGCCAGGGGCGTCGATCGATGATATCCGACGGGCACCCATTGTGCAACGCAACAACAGTCGGACAATATAGGGGTAATCCTTCATCGTGCGGTCACTGCGACGTGCTGGCGTCGCTGAACGCACTCTCGCTGGCCAGGCCGCTTTGCTTGCCGTTGTGCGCCGGCTGGCCTGTCGCGGTGGCCATTTCCTGCTCGTGGCGCATCAGGTTCAAGCCGGTGTGAACGAGCGCGACATGCGAGAACGCCTGCGGGAAATTCCCTACCAGCCGGCCGGCCTCCGGATCGTATTCCTCGGCGAGCAGGCCGACGTCGTTGGCAAGCCCGATCAGGCGCTCGTACATGTCGTGCGCCTCCTGAACCCGGCCCTGCAGCGCGAGGTTATCGACCATCCAGAAGCTGCAGGCGAGGAACGTGCCTTCGCCGGGCGGCAGGCCGTCGTCGACGTCGGTGGTGCGGTAGCGCATCACGAAGCCGTCGCGCATCAGATGCTTTTCTATCGCGGCAACCGTGCCCGCCACGCGAGGGTCTTTCGGCGGCAGAAAGCCGAGGAGCGGCAGCAGCAGGGCGCTCGCGTCGAGATCGTCGCCGCCATAGACCTGGGTGAACGCGTTGATGCGCGGGTTCCAGCCGTGCTCGCAGACCGACGCGTGAATTTTTGCGCGCATGGCATGCCAGTGTTCGAGCGGCGCCGGCAGCCCGAACGATTCGGCCGATTTGATCGCCCGGTCGTACGCGACCCACGCCATGACCTTCGAGAACGTGAAGTGCTGCCGTCCGCCGCGCGTTTCCCAGATGCCCTCATCCGGCTGCTCCCAGATGGTTTCCAGGTGTTCGAGCATCGTGCACTGGATAGACCACGCGGTCTCATCGGCCTGCAGCCCGCCCACGCGCGCGAGATGCAGGGCGTTCATCACTTCCCCGTAGACGTCGAGCTGCAACTGGCCGACCGCGTTGTTGCCGACGCGCACGGGCTTTGCACCTTCGTAGCCGGGCAGCCATTCGATCTCCGACTCCGGCAGCCGGCGCTCGCCCGCAATGCCGTACATGATCTGCAACTGCTGCGGCGAGCCCGCCATCACGCGGCCCAGCCAGCTACGCCATGCGCGCGCCTCGTCGTAGTAGCCGCCACGCATGAGGGCGAGCAGCGTGATGGTGGCATCGCGCAGCCAACAGTAGCGGTAGTCCCAGTTGCGGGTACCGCCCAGTTGCTCGGGCAGCGACGTGGTGGGCGCCGCGACGACGCCGCCCGTGGGTTCGTACGCCAGTGCCTTGAGCGTGAGCATCGAGCGGCGGATGGGCGCGGCCCAGCGACCTGTCACCGTGCTGCGCGACGACCACTCGGCCCAGAAGTTTTCCGTGCGGGCGAGCGCCGAGTGCGGATCGCGTGGCGGCGGAAGACGCAGATGCGACTGTGCGTACGCGAGGGAGAACGGCACGCGTTCTCCCTCGGACACCGTGAAGTCCGCCACGGTGTGCATGTTCTCGCCGCGGAGTTCCACGGGCGTGCGCAGCACCACGGTATCGGGGCCGACAATTGCCTTGATGCCGCTTTCGTAGACCAGCCGGCTGACCCACGGCACCGAGAAGCCGTAGTCGAAGCGCAGCGCAAGCCGCATGTGCATGGGCACCCTGCCGCGCCGGCCTACCACGATGCGCACGAGTTCGGACCAGCCGTTGCCGGGCGGCATGAAGTCGATCAGCGTGACGGCGCCTTCGGGCGTCTCGAAGTCGGTTTCGAGAATCAACGTTTCGCTGCCTGCCTTGCCCCGATAGCGGCGTGTGATCTTCACGTCACCTTCCACCGCGGGCGCGATCTGCCAGTGGCCATGATCCTGCGTGCCGAGCAGCGCGGCGAAGCACGCGGCGGAATCGAAGCGGGGCCAGCAGAGCCAGTCGACGGAACCGGAGCGCGAGACCAGTGCGGCGGTATGGCCGTCGCCGATGAGTGCGTAGTCTTCAATGAGTGCGGGCATGGTCGGCAGGTAAGAAATGCGCTCGATGTACGCGCGATGCAGCGAGGTACGACTGATGTTACCGGGAGACCGGCTGCGGGCAGCCGCGGCCGGTCTCAATGAGGCGTGACTCGTCATTTACCCGGTATCTGGACATTTGGCGCTAGCGTTTGACATTTTCACTGCTTACAATCCCTCAGCGGGCGACAGCGAGAGGTTCGAGGAACGACGCCAATATGCCCGCCGCTCTCTCTGTTGTGTCACCTCTTCATCGCAGCGCGCCGCGCACTCGTTGCAGTACCTGTGCCGGTCCCTTTCGCCTCGTCGCTTTGAGCCCCACGCGACGTTTTCGAGGATAGAAGCCATGCTGTCGAAATCCGATTGCATCACGATTCTTTCCGCTGCAAGCGAACTTGCCGACGACTCCCTGCTGTCACTGGACCCGAGCCGCCTGGGGCTGACCCGCAACGGGATGGAAACGGCTGCGGCGTTCCTGATCGAGCGAGGCTGCTTCAAACGTTACCGCGACGGCGACGGCCATTATGCCGTGGGCGGTTTGTCGCTGCAGGGCAAGCTGCGCCTCGACCAGCTTGCGAACGGCTGACGGATCAACTGACTGAACTGCTGACTGCGCCTGACGTGCGCGGACACGACTGACACGGCTCATTGTCAGTCCGCAGCCGGCTACGAAACAATCATCCGGATGGCTGATGCGAGACCGGCACGCGACGCCGTTGCCGGCGGCATGTGCCGGGCACCTGCATTCAGAGATGCGACGACCCCATGCCGAAGATCCCGATGAGTCCGATGATGATGAGGTAGAGCGCCACGATGTAGTTCAGGAGGCGCGGCATGATGAGGATGAGAATGCCCGCGATCAGCGAAACGATGGGGCCCAGGCTCAGCGTGACATTCATGCAGACTCCCTCCCGGCGATAAGTTGGCGGACAGCGTCTGGCGGCGAGCGCCGGCGTGCACGGCGCAGCGCCTGCGCAATCCGGCGTGACCTTCTATACTTCGCCCAATAACCACAACGTGTCCAAGGCGCCTCGCAAACACATCTGGCCAACATTCCGTTAGCCGATTTGCCGATGTCTTTCCTTGCAGGCACGAGCGCACACTATATCCGCATCATTGCCGCTTGCGCTAACGGCCGCGCTGTAGACCAACCCGGCGACACCGTCAGAATCCAACAATCCGATGTCAAGGAGGTCCACATGCATCGTAGTGCCCGCGCCGCATCCGGCGTGCCCGCATCATCGAAAGCGTTCGTTGCCCAGCCGTACCGGTTCTCCCGTTCCTTTATCACGCTCATCAAGGGACTTGCCATCATGGCTTCCATTGCCACGACGCATGCACTCGCAGAAGAGTCGGCCGCCGTTCCCGCCGACGGCGTCTACGACCTGCTGATCGGCACCTATACCGGGCCAAAGAGCGAGGGCCTCTACGTCTACCGCTTCGATACGAAGACGGGCGACGCGACACGCGTTTCGGTGGCGAAGACGGTGAACCCCTCGTACCTCGTGGTGAGCCGCGACCGGCACTACGTCTATGCCGTGAACGAATTGCCCGGCGACAACGGGCCGGCCTCGCAGCGCGGCGGCATCAGCGCCTTTCGCTTCGATGCCGCGAGCGGCCAGTTGACCTTCCTGAACCGCGTCTCGTCGGAGGGCAACGACCCGTGCTATCTGAGCTTCTCGCCGGATGGGCGCTATCTGCTCACCGCGAACTACTCGGTGGCGGCGGACCCCGGCGGCAGCTTCGCCGTGTTCCCGATCCAGCCGGACGGCCAGCTGGGCAGCTCCGTGCTCACCGTGCATCATGAAGGCGGTGGTCCGGTGAAGGGTCGCCAGGACAACGCGCACGTGCACTCCACCGTGTTCTCGCCGGACGGCAAGTACCTGTTCGTTCAGGACCTCGGCGCGGACAAGATCTACGCTTACCACTACACGCCCGACGGCAGCCGCGGTCTTTTGAGCCCGACGCAGACGCGCTACATCCCCATGAAGGCAGGCAGCGGCCCGCGTCATCTGGTGTTCGGCACCGACGGCCGCTACGCGTATCTGACGAGCGAACTCGCGGCCACCGTGACGGTGCTTCGCCATGAGGACGGCAAGCTCGCGCCCGTGCAGACGCTGCCGCTCGCAGCGCCCGGTTTCAAGGGCAAGCAGGGCGCGGCGGCGATCCACCTGTCGCCCGATGGACGCTTTCTCTATGCGTCCAATCGCGGCGACGCGAACGAGATCGTGATCTTCGCCGTCGATGCGGCCAACGGCCATCTGAAAGAGGTGGGGCGGCAGTCCAGCCTCGGCCAGGCGCCCCGCGAATTCACGATCGACCCGACCGGGCACTGGCTCATCGTCGGCAACCAGAACAGCGATACGGCGTACGTGTTCCGCCGCGATCCACAGACCGGCCTGCTTGGGTCCGATCCGAAGCGCATCGACGTGGGTTCGCCGGTCGACTTCAAGCTGGTGTCGCCGTCGTGAGCGGGTGGCGGCGCATGTGAGGCAATGGTGTGCGGGCGCGCGCCTCGCGCGGCGCCCGCGGAGGGAAGGCCGCCGAGGTAGGGATCGGCGCAATCGGCAGGATGGAACGCGCGATGGGAGCGAAGCAGGCAAGCAGAACGTTCGGCGCGGCAGCGGGGCTGGCAACGCTTGCGCTGCTTTCGCCGCTCGCCGCGAACGAGGCGCACGCGAGCTGTCCGTCTTCGTCGGCGCTTCTCGAGGCCGCATGCAATCGTGCGGCGCGCGTGGCCGAAGAGGGTACGTGGGATCTCTATCTCACGGGCTATGGCTGGCACATCGACGGCTATAGCGCCGACGACCGCCGCCATCTCAACGCGCAGTCGTGGGGCGGCGGCGCGGGCAAGCACTTCACGGACACGAACGGCAACGAAGACATCCTGTTCGCGCTCGTCTTCATGGATTCGCACAACAACCCCGAACCCATCGCCGGCTGGGCGCGCCAGTGGTACACGTCGCCCGTGCTGGGCGGTCTTTCCGTTGGCGGCGGGTACTTTGCGGGCTTCACCGCGCGCAGCGACATCCTGCATTACCTGCCGGTGCCGCTCGCGCTGCCGGTGGCGTCCATCCGCTATGCGAAGGCGTCGGTGATGGGCGCCTTCATTCCGCGCATTCCGGGCGTGAGCAAGGGCGACGTCGCGTTCTTCTGGGCGCGCTACGAGTTTTGACTGCCTTGTGCCAACTGCTCGCTCAGGCGATGCGTCATTCCGCGGGCCCGGGCGCGAGCACTTCGCGGCTGCCGTTGACCCCCATCGGCGAGACGAGCCCGGCGGTTTCCATCTGCTCGACGAGCCGCGCCGCGCGGTTGTAGCCGATGCGCAACTGACGCTGCACCGACGAGATCGACGCACGCCGCGTACGCACCACGAAGGCGACCGCTTCGTCGTAGAGCGGGTCGGCTTCGGCGTCCGGCGCGTCGCCGAAGAGGTCTTGCTGGCCGCCTTCCGATGCCGGGCCGTCGAGAATGCCTTCCTCGTACTCCGGCTCGCCGAACTGCTTCAGGTATTCGACGACACAATGCACTTCCTCGTCGGCCACGAACGCGCCGTGCACGCGCTGCGGATAGCCGGTGCCCGGCGGCAGGAACAGCATGTCGCCCTGGCCCAACAGCGATTCGGCGCCCATCTGGTCGAGAATCGTGCGCGAGTCGATCTTCGACGACACCTGGAACGCGACGCGCGTGGGAATGTTGGCCTTGATAAGACCCGTGATGACGTCCACCGAGGGCCGCTGCGTGGCGAGAATCAGATGGATGCCCGCCGCGCGTGCCTTCTGCGCGAGCCGCGCGATGAGTTCTTCGATCTTCTTGCCCGCCACCATCATGAGGTCGGCGAGTTCGTCGATCACCACGACGATGAGCGGCAGCGGCGAGAGCGGCTCGGGTGCTTCGGGCGTGAGCGAGAACGGGTTGCCGATCTTCTTGCCCTTCGCGTCCGCGTCGCGAATCTTCTGATTGAAGCCCGCGAGATTGCGCACGCCCACGGCCGACATCAGCTTGTAGCGCTTCTCCATCTCGCCCACGCACCAGTTGAGCGCGTTGGCCGCGAGCTTCATGTCGGTGACCACGGGCGCGAGCAGATGCGGAATGCCCTCGTAGACCGAAAGCTCCAGCATCTTGGGGTCGATCATGATGAGCCGCACTTCCTCGGGCGTTGCCTTGTAGAGCAGCGAGAGGATCATCGCGTTGATGGCGACCGACTTGCCCGAGCCCGTCGTGCCGGCCACGAGCATGTGCGGCGCCTTGGCGAGATCGGCGACGACGGGGTGTCCCGTGATGTCCTTGCCCATCGCGATGGTGAGCTTCGAATGCGAGTGCTGATACAGGCTCGATTCGAGAATCTCGGAGAGGCGAATCATCTGGCGGCGCGCGTTGGGCAACTCCAGGCCCATGCATGTCTTGCCCGGAATGGTTTCCACCACGCGAATCGACGTGAGACCGAGGCCGCGTGAAAGATCCTTCATGAGACCGACGATCTGGCTGCCGCGCACACCTAGCGCGGGCTCCACTTCGAAGCGCGTGATGACGGGCCCGGCCGACGCGCCCACCACGCTCACCGGCACCTTGAATTCCTGCAGACGCTGTTCGATCAACTGGCCGGTTTGCGCGAGTTGGGCGTCGGATACGGGCTCGATGCTCGCATCGGCGGGCTCGAGCAGATCGAGCCCGGGCAGTTCGACCCGCGAGGCCGACGGCGCGCGGAATTCGAAGGTGGCGTGCGCGTGGCCGCGCAGCGGCGAACGGGTGGCAGAGGTGGCAGAGGCGGCAGATTCCGGTGTGGCGGCGGGGTCGCTCGTGGTTGCGGCTTGTGCCGTGGTGTTCCCTGACGCGGTGAGCGTGGCGGCGCTTTCCAAGGCAGGGCGGGTCACCGGAGCGAGCGTCGTGATGTCAGGCGCAGCGGGATGGCCCGGCGACGGCGCGGTCTGCCCGACCGGCGGCGTGACTTCGACGACGGTCGCGGCGGGCGCAGCCAGGGCAGCGGCAGGCGGCGCAAGGTCCAGGGCGACGGTACTGGCCGGCGCCCCGACCGCTTCGTGATGCCGTTCCGGTTCGGGCTCGGCGAACGAGAATGCCGGACGCACCGGTGCCGACGGCATGTCCTGCCAGGGCGCGAGCGCTGGCTCGGCGGCGACGTTGCCGTGAGCGATAGCGGGGCCGGGAAAGCGCACAACGTTGGACGAGACGGAGAGCGGCAACGACGCGGCCGAGACAGCCTCGTCCCCGGCCGATGCACTCGCCGAGACGCCGAGGGCCGGCGGGGCCTCGGCCGACGGCGATTGGGCGACGTCATTAGCGAGCACCGCAAGCGGGTTCGTCGTCGTGTCGGATGCGGGCGTGGCCGGCACCGGCGTCACGAGCGGCTGCGGCGCGGCGGCTGTGAGCGAGCGTTCCGTTGCGGCGGTAGTCGCCATGAGTTGGCCGGATGCGGCGGGCGCAAGCGGCGAGGGAACGGCTTGCTCCGCGACTGCATCGGTCGAGTCCATTGCAGTCGGCGCATCCATTGCACTCGACACATCTGCTAGCCGCGAACGTTGCTCCGCTTGCCCTTCGCTCTGCGGCTGCGGGGTTGCGTGGCCCGTGCCGTCGCCATTCACCGCTTCCACGTTCCCGCGACGCGCGAGACTCGCGCCGGCGAGCGAAGTCCATCGCGCGGTGTTCTCTTCGATGCTGCGCAGCGTTTCCTGCACCGTGGAGGAGAGCGGCTGCCGCTCGGATTCGTCGATGCGCGCGGGGCGCGAGTAAGCCGGCGCGGGCGTGCGGCCAGGGCGCGTGGGCGTGCCGATGGAAGGCGCGCTGGCGTGGGTAGTCGTGGGCATTGCGGTGTCGTGCGCGCCAGCCACCCAAACGGGTTGCGCTGACGACTCACCGGACGACGGAGACGCCGGGTCCGAAGCGGAACCCAACGCCGATGCAGACGCCGTGTCCAGACCCACGTCCGATGCAACAGCGCCTGTTGCCGCCACGCCGCTCGTGCTCGCTGCTTCACCTTGCGGCGCGACCGAAGACGACTGCCAGGGCCGCGTCCCAGGATGCTTCGCGTCCTGAATGGCCGGTCCTGGTGTGGCGGCGGTCGTCGGTTCGCGCCGCACCGGCCCATACGGCGGAATGCCGCGTGCGGCAAGCAGTTTCGAGGTGGCCGCCGTGGCACCCAGCGCGCTGCCCGCGCGTGGCGCCACCGACCCCGGCGTCGACATGACGGGGTTGTTCGCGAAGCCGCTCGCCGCCGCGCTTTGACTTGGGTTTGCGCTCACGCGCGACGTGGCGGACCGTGTTTCCGCGACGGTGGGATCGACAGTAGGGCGACGCGCAGGGGACACGTGACCCGGCGCTGTCTGTTCGCGCAACCGCCCGGCACTAGCAGGTGCAGACGGCGGAACTCGCGGCGGAACAGACGGCAAAGCGGGTGACGAGGCGAGCGAAGAAGCGGGTGAAGAAGCGGGCGACGAAACAGACGGCGAAGCGGACGCAGACAACGGGGCGCCCGGTACCCGAGACGCCGTCGCGCCTACCGCCCGCGCCGCAGGTGCAGCAGATACCGCAGATGCGGCAGTCGAAACCGCTGCCCCCGCAGCCGTGACGGTCTGCCGGGCGGGAGTCGGAATACCGCGCTCCATCGCAGCAGCGGACGGTGTGGCAACGGCGCCGGCCGTCACCGCCCCTGCAGACCCCGCGCCGCTCGCGGTCGAGGCTGCCGTCGCCGCACGTCCCGTCGAGGCCGGTCGCCAGACCGTGGGTCGCGCGTAGCGGCCGGTGCTGCGCGGCGCCATCGTGTTGACGGCGGGCGCGGTGTGCGAGGTGAGCGGTTCGTCAGGCTCGGCGCGTCGCATCCGTGGCTCTGCGCCGCGGCCTTCTCGCGTTCGTGGCTCACGCGGTTTGCGCGGTGCCCGGCTACCACCGAGGCCCAGTCCGAAAGCTGCGTCGGCCCAGGCAAACGCGTCGCGCCAGCGAAAGTCCAGCAGCCAAGGCAGGCTCGCGAGGAACAGCACCGCCATCGCAACCGGCGTGCCGATGTGGCCCAGCAGCTTTCCGAAAGCTCCGGCGAGGCCCTGGCCCAGCGCATCACTGCCCGCGATGCCGACAAGCGCCGCGTCGAGCGTCATGCTCGCAACCAGCACGCCCATGAAGCCGAGCCACAGTCGAATCGTTCCGGGTCCGCGCAGCCCGGCGCCGCCCGGCAGCACGGATTTCGCAAGACGCCAGAAAAGAGGGAGAAACCACAGGGCCGATGCGCCGAACCAGCCGAAAACCGTGTGCATGCCAGACATCAACGAATAAGGGGGAAACCAACTTGCCGAGTTTAACCGCTGAAGCCGGACGCTTCTGAGACAACCCGCGGCGAATCGCCGAAGCGTTGCGCCGCGGCGGCGCGACCACTGATATCACTGATACCGCTGATACCGTTAATACCCGCGCGCCTTACTTTGCGCGTCGCGCGAAGGTCAGCGTGCTGCCGTCGTCGAGCACGAGCATGAGTTGTTGCGGGTCACGCATCTGTACGCCCGAACGGTCGATGTGCGAGAGGGCAGCGAGGTACTCGCCCTCGATTTGACCGCCAGGCGTTGCGCAGGCCATGCGTGTGCCGGCGAGCGGTCCGAAGCCGAGCTTGCCGTCCTTCAGCGTGTAGGTGCCCATGTAGCGGTTGCAGCCGGAAAAGCCGCTCGCGTGGCGCTGTCCGGTTGCCGTCGAAAGATCGAGCGTGATGGGCTTGGCGCCTTCGCCCTGCGGAATGTCGCGTGCCGTGCCGTCCGCGTTCTTCCAGTTCGCGAGTTCCCACTGGGTGTCGTCGAGCAGTTGCGTTGCCGCAGGGTTGAACGGATCGGGCGCAGGTGCGGATGCATCGGGATGTTTGGGCAACGCGCAGGCCGCGAGCGCGACGCACACGACAGCGGCGAGCGCCGCCCTGCGCGACACGGTGGCCTGAACGGCCAGGCGCGCAACGCTTCGCGCGCGGAACATGGGGACCATGAAGCTGTTCCTCTTCGAACGGACGAAGGTGTAAGAGTACCCTGGCGGCCTCGCGGCACGCGAGCCGCACCCGTGCCGGAGCAGCGCGGGCGCCGCGCCGGACGGGCCAGCGCCGTGCCGCGCGGCGGACCATCGCACGGGTTTCGTGCGGGGCGCGCATGTTAACATCGGTGGCACTTTCTTTCACATCCGCTTCACACTCTCTGGAGACTTCATGCAGATCGGTCAACGGATCGGCACGCCGCTTTCGGCAACGGCCACGCGCGTCATGCTGCTCGGCGCGGGCGAACTCGGCAAGGAAGTGATCATCGCGCTGCAGCGGCTCGGCGTGGAGGTGATCGCGGTCGACCGTTATCCCAACGCGCCTGGGCATCAGGTCGCGCACCGCGCGCACGTGATCGACATGACGGACCCACAGGCGCTGCGCGCACTGATCGAGCGGGAAAAGCCGCATCTCGTGGTGCCGGAAATCGAAGCCATTGCCACAGACGCGCTTGCCGCCGTCGAAGCCGACGGTCTCGCGGAAGTCATTCCCACCGCGCGCGCCACCCAGCTCACCATGAACCGCGAGGGCATCCGGCGCCTTGCCGCCGAGGAACTCGGCCTGCCCACGTCGCCGTACGCCTTCGCCGACTCGCTCGAAGAACTGCGCGCCGGCATCGCGAAGGTCGGCTACCCGTGCGTCGTGAAGCCGGTGATGTCGTCGTCGGGCAAGGGGCAGTCGGTGCTGAGGAGCGACGCCGACGTGGAACCGGCCTGGCAGTACGCGCTGGCGGGCGGGCGCGTGAACCGGGGCCGGGTGATCGTCGAAGGCTTCATCGACTTCGAGTACGAGATCACGCAACTGACCGTGCGCGCCGTGGACCCGGCGACGCAAACCGTCAGCACGTATTTCTGCGACCCGATCGGTCACGTCCAGGTGGCGGGCGACTACGTGGAATCGTGGCAGCCGCAGCCGATGAGCGAAAAGGCGCTGGCGCGCTCGCGCGAGATCGCGCAGAAGGTGACGACCGCGCTCGGCGGCCGGGGCATCTTCGGTGTCGAGCTGTTCGTGCGCGGCGACGAGGTGTGGTTCTCCGAGGTGAGTCCGCGTCCGCACGACACGGGGCTCGTGACGCTCGCCTCGCAGCGCTTCTCGGAGTTCGAGCTGCATGCGCGGGCCATTCTTGGGCTGCCCGTGGATACGGCGCTGCGCGCGCCGGGCGCCTCGGCCGTGATCTACGGCGGGCTCGAAGAGCCGGGCATTGCGTTCGAGGGCGTTGCCGAGGCGCTTGCCGTGCCGGGCACGGACCTGCGCCTCTTCGGCAAACCCGAGAGCTTCGTGAAACGCCGTATGGGCGTGGCGCTGGCGACGGGCGCCGATATCGGCGAGGCGCTCGAACGCGCCAAAGAGGCTGCGGCGCGCGTGCGGCCGGTGTCGGGAGAGAGCAGTCAGTAAGCGGCTGCGCGCGGCGAACGAATGAGGCAGCAAGGCAGCCGTGCCCGCCAGGGCTGGGGACGAGGAGGGGAATCGATGAAGCAGGCATCCTGCAACGCCGGCGGCTATAGCCAACCAACTCGCCAACCAGCTCGCCAAATGACCCGCCGAACAGCTCCCCACGCGCCTCGCGTCCTGCGTTTTCTTCGCCTCGCCGGGCGCGCTGTGGCCTGTGCGGCGCTCGGCTTCGGGCTTGCGGCTGGGCTGGGTGGATGCGGACTCGCGGCGGCGCCGTGCCGCATCGCGTCCGCGGGTTTGAAAATCGTACCGGTGGTGGGGCATGCCGCAGCCGCGCCCACCGACGCATGCGCCGACGTCATCGATCCGTAACGATGGATGGCCACGGCATACAGGCGCCGCATTGGCGCGAGCGGGCGGAGAACGACATGAAGAAGAACCACAAGCCATCTGTAGCACGGGCCGCAGCGCTCGCGACCACGCTGGTGCTGACCGCCGCGAGCGGCAACGCCGTGGCCGGGCCGCTCAACATCGGCGAGATCCAGACCCAGGCACGTCATACGTTCCGCTACACCTGCTCGAGCGGGCGCACCTTCAAGGTCTCGTATCTGAGCGCGGCCAACGGACAAAGCTTCGCGGTTTTGCCGGTCAACGGCCGCGCCATGCTGTTCGTCAACACGCTCGCCGCTTCGGGCGCGAAGTACCAGGCCGACCGCTACACCTGGTGGACCAAGGGTCGGCGCGCCGATCTCTACGACGCCACGGCGGGCGAGAACGCGCCGCCCATACTCGCCGACTGCGTCACGATCCAGCGCTGACCTGCGCGGCCTCGAGGTTCGGCCTGGAGGTTTCGGCCGAGAGGTACCACCAGGCGGTAACGCCAGGAAGCCCACCCTGCCGCCCAACGCGCACCATTTCCCGCCCGGTAGTAATCTGTGACGCGCCGCGTGCCGATGCCAACCCGCATCGGCACGCGGCGCTGCACGGTTTTCTCCTTTTTCGATCGTCCGGTTGCGGACTCCCGGCGCGGGCATGGGCACGTGGACTGCTGCCTCCTGCGGGCGAACGCGCCGTCACTGACGCGAGACTCCCCATGAAAGCATCGGATCTGTTCGTCAAGGCACTGGAAGCAGAAGGCGTCGAGTACGTGTTCGGCATTCCCGGCGAGGAAAACCTCGACCTGCTCGAATCGCTGCGCCGCTCGAAAATCAGGCTCGTCGTGACGCGCCACGAGCAGGCGGCGGGCTTTATGGCGGCCACTTACGGGCGCCTCACCGGCCGCACGGGCGTGTGTCTCGCGACGCTCGGCCCCGGGGCCACGAACTTCGTGACCGCGGCCGCGTACGCCCAGCTGGGCGGCATGCCCATGCTGATGGTCACGGGCCAGAAGCCGATCAAGACCAGCAAGCAGGGGCATTTCCAGATCGTCGACGTGGTGCGCATGATGGAGCCGCTCACCAAATACACGCGGCAGATCGTTTCCATCGGCAACATCCCGGCGCTCGTGCGCGAAGCGTTCCGGCGCGCCGAGGAAGAGCGTCCGGGCGCCGTGCATCTCGAGCTGCCTGAAGACGTGGCCGACGAGGAAGGCGACGGCAAGCCCATTCCGAAGAGCTTCAGCCGCCGCCCGGTTGCCGAGGAAAAAGCGGTGACGCACGCGGTGAGCGCCATTGCGCAGGCGCGTCATCCGCTGCTGATGATCGGCGCGGGCGGCAACCGCAAGACCACGCGCAAGCAGTTGCGCGAGTTCGTCGACCAGATCGGCATTCCGTTTTTCACGACGCAGATGGGCAAGGGCGTGATCGACGAATCGCATCCGCTGTGGCTCGGCAACGCCACACTCTCGGACGGCGACTTCGTGCACCGCGCAATCGATCACGCCGACTGCATCATCAACGTCGGGCACGACGTGATCGAGAAGCCGCCGTTCTTCATGCGCAGCGTGGATGCGGGCGAGAAAACGGTGATCCACGTGAACTTCCTCGGCGCCGAAGTGGACCCGGTGTACTTCCCGCAGATCGAGGTGGTGGGCGACATTGCCAACACGCTGTGGCAGATGAAGGAGAACCTGAAGGCGCGGCTGGAACGCGGCGAGCCGCAGTGGGACTTCGCGCGCTTCGCCGAGATCAAGCAGCACTTCGAGGAACACCTCGTGCGCGGCCAGCACGACGAGCGCTTCCCGATGTACCCGGTGCGCGTGGTGCACGACGTCTACGAGACGATGCCGGTGGACGGCATCATCTGTCTCGACAACGGCATGTACAAGATCTGGTTTGCGCGCTACTACCGCGCGCACGAACCGAATTCGCTCCTGCTCGACAACGCGCTCGCTTCGATGGGCGCGGGGCTGCCTTCGGCCATCGCGACGAAGATCGTCCACCCCGAACGCAACGTGATGGCCGTGTGCGGCGACGGCGGCTTCATGATGAATTCGCAGGAACTCGAAACGGCGGTGCGGCTGAAGCTCGACCTCGTCGTGCTGATCCTGCGCGACGACGCGTTCGGGATGATCCGCTGGAAGCAGGAGAACATGAATTTCCCCGACTACGGCATGACGCTGCACAACCCCGATTTCGTCGAGTACGCGAAGAGCTACGGCGCGCTCGGCCATCGCATCGCATCCGCGGACGAACTCGCGCCGCTCGTGCGCGAGTGCTTTGCGGCGCCGGGCGTGCACGTAATCGACGTGCCGATCGACTACTCGGACAACGAGCGCGTGCTGAACCGCGAGATCAAGCGGCTGTCGGCACAGATCTAGGTGCAGATCAAGGCGTGGGGGCATCCCCACGCTGCTCCTTCAACCCAGGCGTCAAGGAGACATCGACCATGCTGAAACCGGCTTATCCGTATTACCTCGCCAACGAGGCGGTGGCGGCCAACACCGACCTCGAAGTCACCGACAAGTACAGCGGCGAAGTCGCCACGCGCGTCGCGCTTGCGGATGCGAAGGCGATCGACGCGGCTATCGGCGCCGCCGTCGCCGCGATGCCCGCGCTGCGCGCGTATGCGCCGTTCAAGCGCCAGGCGGTGCTCGAACATTGCGCGAAGCGTTTTCGCGAGCGCTTCGACGAACTCGCGATGGCGTTGTGCATTGAGGCCGGCAAGCCGATCAACGACTCACGCGGCGAAGTGACGCGGCTCATCGATACCTTCAAGGTGGCTGCCGAAGAGTCGGTGCGGATCGACGGCGAGATCGTGAATCTCGAAATCTCGCCGCGCGCGAAGGGCTACCGCGGCTACGTGAAGCGCGTGCCGATCGGTCCGTGCTCGTTCATTTCGCCGTTCAACTTTCCGCTGAATCTCGCCGCGCACAAGGTGGCGCCCGCGCTTGCCGCAGGCGTACCGTTCGTGCTCAAGCCCGCGAGCCGCACGCCGGTGGGCGCGCTCATCATCGGCGAAGTGCTGGCTGAAACAGACCTGCCGAAAGGCACGTTCTCGATCCTGCCCGCGCATCGCGATGGCGCGGACCTCTTCACGACCGACGAGCGCTTCCGCCTGCTCTCGTTCACGGGCTCGCCGGCGGTGGGCTGGGACCTCAAGCGCCGGGCGGGCAAGAAGAAGGTGATCCTGGAGTTGGGCGGCAACGCGGCGGCCATCGTGGACGCCGACCAGCGCGACAAGCTCGACTACGTGGTGGATCGGCTCGCCTTCGGCGCGTTCTACCAGTCCGGCCAGAGCTGCATCGGCGTGCAGCGCATCCTCGCGCACGATGCGATTTACGACGCGCTGCGCGAGAAGCTGATCGCGAAGACGAAGTCGCTCAAGATGGGCGACCCGAAGGACGAGCAGACCTTCGTCGGGCCGATGATCTCGGAATCCGAGGCGCGGCGCCTCGCGGGCTGGATGGACGCGGCCGTGAAGGGCGGCGCGAAGATCGTGGCGGGCGGCCGCGTGGACGGCGCGATGTTCGAGGCGACGCTGCTCGAGAACGTGGCGCGCGCAAGCGACCTCTACCGCAAGGAGGCGTTCGGGCCGGTCGCGATTCTGGAGCGCTTCCAGGACTTCGGCGAGGCGCTGGATACCGTGAACGACAGCGATTTCGGCCTGCAGGCCGGCGTGTTCACCGATTCGCTCGCCCATGCTCACCGCGCGTGGGACGCGCTCGAAGTGGGCGGCGTGGTGATCAACGACGTGCCGTCGTTTCGCGTCGACAACATGCCGTATGGCGGGGTGAAGGACTCGGGTCTGGGTCGAGAGGGTGTGCGCTATGCCATCGAAGACATGACCGAACTGCGGCTGATGGTGATGCGCGAGACGTGGTAAGGGCGGCGAGAGCGGTGAGCGCTGGAGAGGGCGGCAAGAGTATGGCAAGTGGGTGGCAAGCGCGCGGTGATTGCGGCATGGGCGCCGTCCGGGTCCACACGGGGCACCCCGAGCCGTAGGCGGACGGCTCGGCGCGACGACCGTGGGCCGGCGCCGCGCCCGCCGCCACAGCCGCCTCCCTTGGCCATCCGGCCAGGCGGTGGCACGCGCGCTGCGGTGCTACAATGTCGGCCTTTGAGCGTGCCTGCCGGGATCCCGGGGCCCCGGAGCCTCAGGCTCCGCAGAAAGGCCGCCGCCCGAAGCTTTCGGGCCACGCATGCGCGCTTCACATCCGATTCATGCCTGATTGGCCCGCGCGGGAATTTCGCGGCAGCGAACGGTTCCACCTTCATTCCGATGCTTCGAGCGGCTTCATGCCGCCACGTAGCGGCCGAGGCCCGAGCGGCCGCCGCGCGCCCAAAAGGGGCGCCTTTTTAGCGAAAGCCACCATGTCCGACACAGCTGTCCAGCCCAGCACCTCGACCTTCGACCAGTTCGGCCTTGCGCCCGACATCCTCAAGGCGATTGCCGACCAGGGCTACACGACACCCACGCCCATCCAGGTGCAGGCGATTCCGGTCGTGCTCGCCGGGCGGGACGTCATGGGCGCGGCGCAGACCGGCACCGGCAAGACCGCCAGCTTTTCGCTGCCCATCATCCAGCGGCTGCTGCCGTCGGCCAGCACGAGCGCGTCGCCGGCGCGCCATCCGGTGCGCGCGCTGATTCTCACGCCCACCCGCGAACTTGCCGACCAGGTGGCCGCCAACGTGCGCGCCTACGCCCAGCACACGCCGCTGCGCAGCGCCGTGGTGTTTGGCGGCGTGGACATGAATCCGCAGTCGGCCGAGCTGCGGCGCGGCGTGGAAATCCTGATCGCGACGCCCGGGCGCCTGCTCGACCACGTGCAGCAGAAGACCGCCAACCTGGGCCAGGTGCAGATGCTCGTGCTCGACGAAGCCGACCGCATGCTCGACATGGGCTTCCTGCCGGACCTGCAGCGCATCCTGAACCTGCTGCCGAAGGAGCGCCAGACGCTGCTCTTCTCCGCCACGTTCTCGCCCGAAATCAAGAAGTTGGCGGCCACTTACCTGCGCAACCCGCAGACCATCGAGGTGGCGCGCAGCAATTCGACGGCCACGAACGTCACGCAGATCGTCTACGAGGTCGCCGAGGGCGACAAGACGGGCGCGGTGGTCCAGCTGATCCGCGAGCGTGGCCTCAAGCAGGTGATCGTGTTCTGCAACAGCAAGATCGGCGCGAGCCGCCTTGCGCGCCAGTTGGAGCGCAGCGGCGTGGTGGCCACGGCCATTCACGGCGATCGCACGCAGAGCGAGCGCATGCAGGCGCTTGACGCCTTCAAGCGCGGCGAGATCGAAGCGCTCGTGGCCACGGACGTCGCGGCGCGGGGGCTCGACATCGCGGAACTGCCGGCCGTAATCAACTTCGACCTGCCGTTCAACGCCGAAGACTACGTGCACCGCATCGGCCGCACGGGCCGCGCGGGCGCGTCGGGCGATGCCCTGTCGCTGTGCAGCCCGAACGAGCGCAAGCAGCTGGCCGACATCGAAAAGCTCATCAAGCGGCCCATCGAGGTGCAGCGTCTGACCGTGGACGTGCCGGTTGCGCATCATGAGGAACGCGGCGGACGGCGCGAGCGCGATGGCCGCGGCGAACGGACGGGGCATCGGCGTACCGCGTCGTTCGACCGGCCTCACCATCGGCAGGCGGCGCCCGTCGATGACTTCTTCCTCAAGCCTTACGAGCCGCCGGCCTCTGCGAGCCAGCCCGAAGAGAAGCCGGCCCCGGCGCCGCAGAAGAGCGCGTCGAAGCAGCCGCTCGCCGCGCTGCTGGGCGGCTTCGGCATGGCGCGCAAGGGTTCTTCGTCCTGATCCTGAGATAGGGCAAAGCCGGATCACGTCGGCTCGCCCTGGTTTTTGCCGGCTTCATTCGTCGTGTGGTCCGGTCGTCACGCCGTTTACCAGCCACATGCTACCAGCCACATGCGGCGCGGCCGGCCCGAGAGCCGTCACGAGATCTTCATCAGCCGCGCCCACGCTGCCGTGGCGCCGGCCAGAAACGCCGCTGTCGATGCATAGCGCGTCTCGTCCAGATCCAGTCCCAGATGGTTTGCCGCCGCGTGCAGCGCGTCGAGCGGCCGGCTTGCGTCCAGCGCGGTGGCGCCGGTCTGCTTGCTGAGCTTTTCGCCTTCGTCGTTCGTGACGACCGGCACGTGCAGATACGCGGGCGTCGGCACGCCCAGGCACCGCTGCAGGTAGATCTGCCGCGCGGTGGAATCCAGCAGGTCGGCGCCGCGCACGATGTGCGTGATGCCTGCGTCGGCGTCGTCCACCACCACCGCGAGCTGATACGCCCATTGCCCGTCCGCGCGCAGCAGCACGAAGTCGCCGACTTCCGTCGCCAGATTCTGCGTTTGCAGCCCTTGCCAGCGGTCCACGAACGAGATCACGGCGGGGTCGTCCGCCATGTTTTTTTCATTCACCACGCTGGGTGCGCCGTCCGGCACACGCAGGCGCCACGCGCGCGGCGTCTTGCCGTGCAAACCTTGGCGGCAGGTGCCCGGGTAGATCAGCGTGGTGTGACGCGTATGGGTATGCAACTGCGAGTCGGCAATTTCCTTGCGCGTGCAGCCGCACGGGTAGACGAGTCCGGCTGCCTGCAACTGATCGAACGCCTGCTGGTAGCGCGCCGTGCGCTGGCTTTGCCAGACGGGCGGTTCGTCGGCGCGCATGCCGAATTGCGCGAGCGTGTCGAGGATGTCATCGGCCGCGCCCGGCACGGTGCGCGGCCCGTCCACGTCTTCGATGCGCACGAGCCAGGCGCCGCCGTGCGCACGCGCATCCGCCCAGCTCGCGAGTGCTGCCACGAGCGAGCCGAAGTGCAGCGGTCCGGTGGGCGACGGGGCGAAGCGGCCGCGGTAGGCCATGGTGCGGGCCGCTGTGGTGGGTTGTGGGCGGGTGCTCAACGCGCAGAAGGGGCTTGGCGGCTTAACGGACTCGACCGGCTAGACGGGCTCGGCTGGCTCGATAGGCTCGATAGGCTCAAGCAGCCTGCGAACGCTCACCGACAGTCGCCGCCGTGTGCGCCCCGGCTTGAGCGCCGCCGTTAGCACGCGCCGGATGGCATGCGGGACAGCTCTTGCCCGGCGTATAGAGCGGCGAGCGCTGATCCTCGGCGCTCACCACGGCGCGGCACGCGAAGCATTGCGCGATGTCGGCGGGCTTGAGCGCGGGGTCGAGCGCCGTGCGGTGGTCGAACACGAAGCAGGCGCCGTGATAGTGCGCGCCGCCCACTTCCTCGAAATACTTGAGGATGCCGCCTTCGAGCTGATAGACATGTTCGATGCCCGCTTCCTTCATGTGGATGGCCGCCTTCTCGCAGCGGATGCCGCCCGTGCAGAACGACACCACCGTCTTGCCTTCCAGGTCCGCGCGATGCGCCTCGATCACGGCGGGGAATTCGCTGAACTTCGCGATGCGGTAGTCGAGCGCGTCGTCGAACGTGCCCACGTCCACTTCGAACGCGTTGCGCGTGTCGAGCATCACGACCGGGCGGCCTTCGTCGTCGTGACCGCGGTCGAGCCATGCCTTCAACGTACGGGCGTCCACGGCGGGCGCGCGGCCCAGCTCGGGCTGGATCGCGGGCTTCTTCATCGTGATGATCTCGCGCTTGAGGCGCACGAGCATGCGGTTGAACGGCCGGTCCTCCGAGAAGCTTTCCTTGAACTGCAGGCTCGTGAACTTGCCTTCGAAGAGCGGGTCGTGGCGCAGGTAATCCATGAACGCGCGGGCGTTGTCGGGCGTGCCGGCGACGAACAGGTTGATGCCTTCGGGCGCGAGCAGGATGGTGCCGCGCAGGTCGAGCGCCTTGCAGCGTTCGAGCATGAGCGGGCGCCATTCGGCGGTCTTGTCGAGCGTGACGAAGTAGTAGGAAGCGAGATTCAGGATGGACATGGCGTTCTGCGATAAGACAGGCCTGCGCAGCGGTGCGGCGGCGAGGTTGCCGCGACGGCGTTACAGCTGCCGGACGCAAGCGGCGCGGGCGCAAACCGCTATTATCCCTCAACTGCGAAGGGGCTCTTCTGCATCGGCCTGGATGCCCCGGGAGCACCTCGTGAGGCCTGTCCGCCACGCAGCTTTTCGCCTCTCTCGCCGCCCCAAATTAGCCGAAGGCCGCAGGCGCCCGGTTGTACAATGTCGCGCATGTCAGATCCCCGCTTCGTTCACCTCCGCGTCCACTCGGAATTCTCGATTGCCGACGGCATCGTGCGCCTTGACGACATCGTCGCGGCGGCGGCCAAAGACGGTCAGGGCGCACTCGCGCTCACCGATCTCGGCAACGCCTTCGGTCTCGTTCGTTTCTACAAGGAAGCCCGCGGCAAAGGGGTCAAACCCATTGCCGGCTGCGACGTCTGGATCATGAATCCGGACGACCGCGACAAGCCTTCGCGTCTTTTGCTGCTCGTGAAGGACCGACGCGGTTACCTGAATCTCTGCGAGCTGCTCACGAAAGCGTGGCTCACGAACCAGTACCGCGGCCGCGCCGAAGTGGATGCGGCGTGGCTCGAAGGCGAGCTTGCCGAAGGGCTGCTTGCGCTGTCGGGCGCGCAGCACGGCGACATCGGTCTTGCGCTTGCCGCCGGCAACGACGAAGCGGCGAAGCGCCATGCCGAGCGTTGGGCCAAGGTCTTTCCGAACGGGTTCTACATCGAGTTGCAACGTGGCGGCCATCCCGGCGCGGAAGCCTATGTGCAACAGGCGGTGACGATCGCGGCGCAACTGAAGCTGCCGGTGGTTGCCACGCACGCCGTGCAGTTCATGACGCCCGACGACTTCACGGCACACGAGGCGCGCGTCTGTATTTCGGAAGGCGACATCCTCGCCAATCCGCGTCGCCCGAAACGCTTCACCACCGAGCAGTACTTCCGCACCCAGGACGAGATGGCGAAGCTCTTCGCCGACATTCCGTCCGCGCTCGCCAACACCGTTGAAATCGCGAAGCGCTGCAATCTCACGCTCGAACTCGGCAAGCCCAAGCTGCCGCTCTTTCCGACGCCGGATGGCCTCTCGCTCGACGACTACCTCGTGCAGCTCTCGAAAGAAGGGCTCGAGAAGCGCCTCGTGCAGCTCTATCCGAACGAGGCCGAGCGCGAGCAGGAACGCGAGCGCTACTACCAGCGCCTCGACTTCGAGTGCGGAACCATCATCAAGATGGGCTTTCCGGGCTACTTCCTGATCGTTGCGGACTTCATCAACTGGGCCAAGAACAACGGCGTGCCGGTGGGGCCGGGCCGCGGTTCGGGCGCGGGCTCGCTCGTCGCTTACGCGCTCGGTATTACCGACCTCGATCCGCTGCGCTACAACCTGCTGTTCGAACGCTTCCTGAATCCGGAACGCGTGTCGATGCCTGACTTCGACATCGACTTCTGTCAGCACGGCCGCGACCGCGTGATCCAGTACGTGAAGGAAAAGTACGGCGCGGACGCCGTCTCGCAGATCGCCACCTTCGGCACCATGGCGGCGAAGGCGGCGGTGCGCGACATCGGCCGCGTGCTCGACCTCGGCTACAACTTCACGGACGGCGTGGCGAAGCTCATTCCGTTCAAGCCCGGCAAGCACGTCACGATTGCCGACGCGATGAAGGAAGAGCCGCTGCTGCAGGAGCGCAACGACAACGAAGACGAAGTACGCCAGCTGCTCGAACTCGCGCAGCGCGTGGAAGGCTTGACGCGTAACGTCGGCATGCACGCGGGCGGCGTGCTGATTGCGCCCGGCAAGCTCACCGACTTCTGTCCGCTCTACACGCAGGGCGACGAAAGCGGCGTGGTGAGCCAGTACGACAAGGACGACGTGGAAGCCGTCGGCCTCGTGAAGTTCGACTTTCTGGGTCTCACGACGCTGACCATTCTCGACTGGGCGGAGCGCTACATTCGCCGGCTCGATCCGTCGAAGGAGAACTGGTCGCTCGCGCAGGTGCCGCTCGACGACCCGGCGTCGTTCTCGATCCTCAAAAAGGCCAACACGGTTGCCGTGTTCCAGCTGGAAAGCCGCGGCATGCAAGGCATGCTGAAAGACGCCCAGCCCGACCGCTTCGAAGACATCATCGCGCTCGTGGCGCTGTACCGTCCAGGCCCGATGGACCTGATCCCCAGCTTCTGCGCGCGCAAGCACGGCCGCGAGATGGTGGAGTACCCGGACCCGCGCGTCGAGCCCGTCCTGAAAGAGACCTACGGGATCATGGTCTATCAGGAGCAGGTGATGCAGATGGCGCAGATCATCGGCGGCTACTCGCTGGGCGGCGCCGACCTGCTGCGTCGCGCGATGGGCAAGAAGAAGCCCGAAGAGATGGCGCAGCACCGCGAAATCTTCGCCGAAGGTGCCGCGAAGAACGGCCTCTCGCGCGCGAAGTCCGACGAAATCTTCGACTTGATGGAGAAGTTCGCGGGCTACGGCTTCAACAAGTCGCACGCCGCGGCCTACGCGCTGCTCGCGTACTACACCGCTTGGCTGAAGGCGCACCATCCCGCCGAATTCATGGCGGCCAACATGTCGCTCGCGATGGACGACACGGACAAGGTCAAGATCCTGTTCGAAGACTGCATCGCCAACGGCATGACGGTGCTGCCGCCCGACGTCAACTGCTCGGCCTATCGCTTCGAGCCGGTGGGCGAGCCCGACGGCAAGCGCGCGAAGACCATCCGCTACGGCCTTGGCGCCATCAAGGGCAGCGGCCAGAACGCGATCGAGGAAATTCTGCGGGCGCGCGAAGACGGTCCCTTCACGGACCTGTTCGATTTTTGCGCGCGCGTGGATCGCCGTATCGTCAATCGCCGCACGGTGGAGGCCATGATCCGCGCCGGCGCGTTCGACGCGCTGCACGCCAATCGCGCGCAGCTCATCGCGTCGGTGCCGCTCGCCATGGAAGCGGCCGAGCAGGCCGCCGCGAATGCCTTGCAGGCCGGCCTCTTCGACATGGGCGACGCGCCCTCGCAAGGCCACGAACTCGTGGACGAGTCGGCGTGGCCCGAAAAGCGCAAGCTTCAGGAAGAGAAGGGCGCGCTGGGCTTCTATCTCTCGGGCCACCTCTTCGATGCCTACAAGGACGAGGTGCGCCGCTTCGTGCGGCTCAAGATCGGCGAACTGAAGGAGGGCCGCGACCGGCTGATTGCGGGCGTGATCGCGTCACTGCGCACGCAGATGACGCAGCGCGGCAAGATGCTGATCGCACTCGTGGACGACGGCACAGGCCAGTGCGAAGTGACCGTTTTCAACGAACAGTTCGAAGCGCACAAGCACCTGTTCAAGGAAGACGAACTGCTCGTCGTGCAGGGCCAGGCGCGCAACGACGCGTTCACGGGCGGCATCCGCTTCACGGCGGAGACGGTGATGGACCTCGAGCGCGCGCGCAGCCGCTATGCCCAGGCGGTGAAGGTACAGATGAACGGCAACGCTGACGCGCTTGCGCTGCGCCGCGTGCTGGAGGCGCATTGCGCCCGTGCCGACGAGGCGCAGGCCGCGGCTGCGCCGGCATCGGCGCCCGCGGGCAGGGGCGGCAACGGCGGGTATGGCCGCAATGGGGCGAACGGCGGGGGCTATGGAGGCAACGGTGGCGGTCACTCCCGCGCAGCGTCCGCGCCGATTCCCAACGGCCTCGCGGTGCAGATCGTCTATCGCAGCGACAACGCCGAAGGCGAAGTGCGCTTAGGCGACGCGTGGCGCGTGAAGCCCACCGACGAACTGCTCTCGGCGTTGCGCGGCGAGTTCGCGGGAAGCTCGATCGAAATCGTTTATTGAACGGACTTGCCGGCGTCCTGCGGGGCGGGCCGGCGGTCCGCTTCGTCCAGATGGGCGAGCTTGAGGAAGCGGTAGTAGACCGTTTCCGCATTGAAGACGGCGATCATGAAACCCGCGCGGCCGTCGAGGAACCCTCGCCGCAGAATCCAGGTACGCACGAAGGCCCACAGGCCGCGCGCCACCGCCTTGCCGAAGCTGCCGCGCTGCCCCGCTGCGTGCCGCTGGGCAGCGCCGGCGCTGGAGTAGGCGTCGAGCTTGCGCAGCACGCTCTCGAAGTCTTCGTACGAGTAGTGCAGTAGCCGGCCGTCGAGCCGTTGCGTCGGCCCCTCGAAGACGAGCCGCTCGTGTACGAGGTCGCCGGAAAAGCGCGCCGCGCCGCGCCGGAACAGGCGCGGAATCCAGTCCGGATACCAGCCGCTGTGGCGTACCCACTGGCCGCAGAAGCTCGACAGCCGGTCGATTTCGTAGACGTCCGCGCGCGGCTCCGCGATTGCGGCGTGTATGGAGGCGGCCAGTTGCGGCGAGACGATCTCGTCGGCGTCGATGGAAAGCACCCAGGTCGTGGCAAGCGCATCGAGCGCGCGGTTCTTCTGCGGGCCGAAGCCGGGCCAGTCGAGGTGCTCGATGACGCGGGCGCCGTGGGCGCGGGCGATCTCGAGCGTGGTATCGGTGCTGCCGCTGTCCACCACGACGATCTCGTCGGCGAAGGCCACGGAGGCAAGGCACTCGGCGAGCCGTGCGGCGGCATTGCGGGTGATGATGGCGACGCCGAGCGTAGGCGGGTTCATGCGTGAGTAGCGGGCGGTAGAGGTGAGTGGAGAAGGCGTCGGAAAAGCTCGCGAAAGTATACACAGCGCGCGCGGCCGAGCCGTCGGCACGGTTGAACCCTGATGCTGCAATGCGCACGAAACGCGCGCAAAACGCGAACAGAACGCGAACAGAACGCGTGCAAGCGAATGTATCGGCGCTGCTGTGCGGTGCCCCGTGGCCGGCGGTTTACAATGCTGGTCTTTCCGATCGGTCCGCGGCGCAACTGCCCCGGACGCCTGTTTGTCCGTATTTCCCGAGGAACTCTTGAGCGCGAAGCCCACGTTAAGCAAGCCCATAGGCGGTTCCGGCGACGCTTCTTCGCCCGTCGTCGTGTTGCGGCGGTTGCTGCCGTACCTGAAGCCGTTGTGGTGGGTGTTGATTGCCGGCATCGCGGCCATGGCCGTCAGCTCGGCCACCGACGCCGGCATCCCCGCGCTCTTGAAGCCGCTGCTCGACCACGGCTTCGGCGCCAAGGGCAGCCCCAGCGCGAAGTGGTACGTCCCCGCTGCCGTGATCGGCCTCGCGTTCGTGCGTGGCGTCTCGCAGTATGCGTCCGGCTACCTGCTGCAGTACGTGTCGAACCGCGTCCTGCTCGAACTGCGCATGAAGATGTTCGACCGGATGATCCATACGAGCGTCGCATTCTTCCAGCGCGAAACCGCGAGTACCGTCATCAACGCCATCGTGTTCGAGGTCAACCAGATCCTCAACGTGCTGGTGAGCGTGATGGTGACGCTCGTGCGCGACTCGCTCACCGTGCTGTTCCTGCTGGCGTACCTGTTCTATCTCAACTGGCGCCTGACGCTGATCGTGGCCGTGCTGCTGCCGGGCATCGGCTGGCTGGTGGGCAAGATCAACCGGCGCCTGCGGCGCCTGAACCGCGAGCACCAGGCGCTCACCAACGAACTGTCGTACATCGTCGAAGAGACCGTGGGCGGCTACAAGGTCGTGAAGGTCCACAACGGCGAGCGATACGAGACCGACCGCTTCAACGCGCTGAGCCGCCGGCTGCGCGGCTACTCGATGCGGATGACCATCTCGGGCGGGCTCGCGCAGCCGCTCACGCAGTTCCTGTCGTCCATTGCGCTCGCGGTGGTCATCACGATCGCCGTGGTGCAGTCGTCGCACGACCAGACCACGGTGGGAGGCTTCGTCGCGTTCGTCACGTCGATGCTGCTCATCATTTCGCCGCTCAAGCATCTGATGGACGTGAACCAGCCGCTGCAACGCGGCATGACCGCGGCCGAGCTGATCTTCGGCCTGATCGACGAGCCGCCCGAGCCCGAAGGCGGCGGGCTGCCGCTCGAACGCGCGACCGGCGAGGTCGAGTTTCGCGACGTGTCGTTCACCTATGGCCTCGCCGGTCAGCCCACGCTCGACCGCGTGTCGTTCAAGGTGGCGCCGGGCGAGATGGTGGCGCTCGCGGGGCCGTCGGGCAGCGGCAAGACCACGCTCGTGAACCTGCTGCCGCGCTTCTTCGACCCGACGGGCGGCGAGATTCTCGTGGACGGCGTCGCGCTGCCCGACTACAACGTGCACGGGCTGCGCAGCCAGATCGCGATGGTGAGCCAGGACGTGACGCTCTTCAACGACACGATCGCGAGCAACGTGGCCTACGGCGAGACCCCCGACCGCGAGCGCGTGGCCGCGGCACTGAAGGCGGCGAACCTGTGGGACACCGTCACGGCGATGCCGGACGGCATCGATACGCTCGTGGGCGACAACGGCATGCGGCTGTCGGGCGGACAGCGGCAGCGCCTCGCCATCGCGCGAGCCATCTACAAGGACGCGCCGATCCTGATTCTGGACGAAGCCACCTCGGCGCTGGACTCCGAATCGGAGCGCCACGTACAGGCCGCGCTGGAAACGCTGATGCGCGGGCGCACGACGCTCGTGATCGCGCACCGGCTTTCCACCATCGAGCGCGCCGACCGGATTCTCGTGATGGAAGCAGGGCGCATCGTCGAGCGCGGCAGCCATCAGCAATTGCTGGCGCAGGGCGGGCTTTACGCGCATCTGCACCGGATCCAGTTTCAGCAGGCGGCGGCGTAGGGCAGGGGGTGGTGTTCCCGCCGGGCCTCTCCGCCGCCCGCAAGTGCGCCGACGCCACAATTGATCGCCCGAGTTGTAACGAATTGTTGCAATTTTCGAATCTGTCCCTCATGCTGCGCGCTGGTCTGTGCAACGATGCGGCGCGAGACGCCGCGGCTTCCCGGCATGCTCGCTCACACACGCTTTCCGCTCGTTTCAGTCGCGCTCGCAACCTATAACGGCACGCTGCATTTGCCCGAGTTCCTGGCCTCCCTCGAAGCCCAGACCTGGCCGAATCTCGAAGTCGTCGTCTCCGACGACGGCTCCACCGACGGAACCCCCGATCTGCTCCAGTCCTACCGCGGCCCGCTTCGCATCCGGGTCGTGGCGGCCGGCGAGCGCGTGGGCATTGCGCGCAACTTCGAACGGGCGATGGCCGGTTGTGAAGGCGAGTTCATCACGCTAGCCGACCAGGACGACGTCTGGGCGCCGGAGAAAATCGCCGACGCCGTTGCGGCGCTGCAGGCCGTGGCCGCGCGGCGCGGCGCCGACACCCCCGCGCTGGCCTTCTGCGACATCGAACTGGTCGATGCGCGTCTTGCCTGCCTGTCCAGGTCGCTGTTTCACATCACGACGAAGTCGGCCAACGCCGCGCGGCTGCGCGACTTCCTTCTGAGCAACCACATTCCCGGCTGCTCGATGCTGCTGAATCGGGCTGCGGTCGAACGCGCGTTGCCGATGCCGCCACAGGTCGTGATGCACGACTGGTGGCTGGCGATGGTGGCGGCTGCGTTCGGCGAGATCGTGCATGTTGCGAAGCCGCATCTGAAGTACCGGCAGCATGGGGGCAACGCGGTGGGGGCAGCCGCCACGGGCAGCTGCCAGGTCGTACGCGACCCGGCTCTCGCGGCGCTTTCATCGGCCGAGCGGCGCGAGCGCGGCCGCCGCCGGCAGATCAATGGCGTGGCGGCGCAGTTGCAGGCATTCGCCTTCCGTTTCGGCGATGAACTGCCGCCGCGCGCTCAGGCCGACATGGCCGCGCTTTCGCGGGGCCTTGCGAACATGGCGGGCGCGTTGTGGTTCGTCACAAATACGCACACCGGCGAGACCTTCCTGCGTTCCCTCAAGATGCTGCGACGCCTGCGGCTCAGCGTGCTGCGCTTCGGCATGGACGCCGGCCGCCGGCGCGGCGGACGTACTGCCGCCGGACTGTCCCGCGTCTGAGCCGGCTTCGCGCTATCCCTTTCTGAAGGTGCGCTTGGCCCAGAGGAGCGGCGCGTAGACGGCGGGGCAGGTGGTGTGGAGGAACATCCTGATCCTGAGCCCCCACTTGACGTCCCGTTGACCAAAGACGAGCGCCAGACGCTCGCCGATACCCCGCGCCTCGAACATCGCGCGGATGAACTGTTCACGGGCGATCTTCGGCGCGAGCGTGCGCCGCATCCGGTCGCCAAGACCCGCCACCTCCGCATCTCGCTGCAACTGCGCCGCCTCCGACAGCGCGAAGCGATTGCTTTGCTGCACGCGCGCGAGCATCTCAGCCACCGAGCGGTAGCGCCGCTTGCCCGAAAGGCCGCCGCGCCGGTAGCGCACGAGCGGCTCGTGCAAGCTCATGGCGCCGCCCGTGGCGATGGCGCGGAACGTCATGATCTGGTCCTCGGCGGCCGTGCCTGGCTGCATCGGGCCGAAGCGCTCGAAAAGACGACGCGACCACGTGTGTGCCGCGCCCACCAGGAAGGGCCGCTTCTCGAACCAGTCGTCGATGCGGTAGCGGCCGAGGTCGTCGGGCGTGACGCGCCCGTGTGCATCGCCGGCGTCGTCGATGCTCGTGAGATCCGTTGCGATCAGATCCGGTTGGCGGCCGTGCTCGAGCCAGAACTGCACGACGCGCTCGCAGCGGTCGGGGGCCGAAAGATCGTCGCCGGCGGCAACGAACAGTAGTTCGCCGTGAGCCATGCCGGCGAGGCGCGAAAGGTGCGCGCTGATGCCTTCGTTGACCGTATTGCGGCGCGTGATGACGCGATGCGGGCCGGTGTAGTCGCGCACCGTCGCTTCGATGGCGGCGTACGTCCCGTCGCGCGAGCAGTCGTCGGAAATGATGATCTCGACCGGCTGCCAGGTCTGCGCCAGCACGCTGCGCACGGCATCGGCAATCACGCGTTCCTGGTTGTAGGCGATCAGCAGGACGGAGACAAGCGGTCGCGCAGCGGATGCTGTCGTGCCGGCGTCTGCGGGGGCGGCGGGCGATGCCTCAGGTGTGTTCATAAGCGGGTGTCGAAAGGCGAACCGGCAGATTCTACTGGGTCGAGCGTCTCGCGGTTCCATTACAATCGCGCTGGTTCGCCGCGGCGCTTCCACGCGCTCGCGTGACCATTCAATCCATCCCGAACGAGATGCCGTCCTTGCCTGAATCCTCGTCAGATCCCCGCGCCGATGCCCTGACGCATGCGCCCAACGATTCCTTGCGGCTGACCGACATCGCGCTCACGGCTCAGGCGTTGAAAGCGAGCGGCGGAGCGGAGCGTTACACGCGTGACGTCATCGCGGGCTTTCATCGCATGGGGCTGCGGCCCACGCTCTACGCACGCGAGATTGACCGCGCGATGGAGGAAGCTCGCTGGATCGACGCCCAGCCGCTCAACGTGCGCTGGGCACCGCGCAAGCTGCGCAATCTGGCATTCAACTGGCGGCTCGCGCGGCGGCTGCGGCAACACCGGCCGCAGTGCCTCTTCGCGATCAACCATTCGCCATTCGCCGACGTGGCGTTGTGCGGCGGCACCCACCCGGGCTCGCTGGAAGCGGCAGGACGCAGCGAGCGGCGCAGCGACCGCTGGCAGATCGAACTGGAGCGACGCACCTACACGAACGCGCGGGCGATCGTGGCGCACTCGAAACTGATGGGCCGAGAGTTGCAGCGGTTCTATGGCATCGCGCCCGGGAAGATCTCGGTGATCTATCCGCCCGTCGATACGGGCCGGTTCAAGCCGCTCGCGAACGACGCGCGCATGGAGGCGCGGCGCCGTTTCGGCTTGCCCGAAGACCGCGTGGTCTTCGTGTTCTCGTCCACGAGCCACGAACGCAAAGGGTATGACCTGCTCGAAGCGTTCTTTGCCCAGACGACATTGCCGGTGTGCCTTGCCGTGGCGGGGCGTCCGGTGCCTCGCACGAGCGACACGATTCGCTACGTGGGCTACTGCCGCGACATCGAGACGTTGTTCGCGGCGGCGGACTACACCGTGGTGGCGTCGGCTTACGAGCCCTTCGGCCTCGTGGGCGTGGAGTCGGTGATGTGCGGCACGCCGCTCGTCATCGCGGATAACGTCGGGTCGGCCGAAGCCGTCGCGCAGGGTGGGAAGATCGAGTTCTCGCGCACCACGCCCGGCAGCTTCGAGCACGCGATTCAGGCGGCCATCGAGCAGGTGCGCGCAGGCCATGCGCGTCTCGAACGTCCGCTGGAGAACCTCGTCTACGACCCGGGCGTGGATGCGCACGTGGCCGCGCTTTATCGCCTGATGTCAGCCGTTTGAGCCGCGGTGGGCGAAGGGTAGGTACCGGCCGCTTCAGCTGCCCGACGCGATCTCCCGGCCGCGCACCTCGATCATGGCAAGCAGCGTCGCCGTGAGCAGCGCAAGGAGCACCGTCACCATGATGGGCACGAGTACGTCGATGGTGAGCCCGAAGATGATGGTGCTGAACGACACGGCGAGCCCCGCATGGGCGGCGGCCCGGATGGTGGGGTCTGCGGCGCGGCGATGACGCCAGAAGTAGACCAGGGTGCCGAAATAGTAGAGCGCGAGGCAGAGCACGCCGACCGTTCCCATCTCCGCGAGCGTCGAGAAGAAGTCGCTGTGGGCGCGTTCATTGACGATCTCGCTCTTCACTTCGCCGCGTTTGGCCATCTCACCGAGCGCATCGACCAGCCGGCCTTTACCCACGCCGTAGACCGGGTGCTGCGAGAAAATCCTCAGTGACGCCTGCCAGAGTTGCAGCCGCAAGCCGACTGAGGTGTCGTCGTTGCCGCGCTGCATGAGTGTGACGTCGGTCGTGGCTTCGTCGAAGCGATGTCGCATGCGCTCCGTCGACAGCAGCGCCGCGGCACAGGCCACCACCACCACCGTGGCGATCGCGAGCCGCTTCCAGTGGGCAAACCAGCCGTATTGCGTGCCGAGCAGTACGACGAAGATCGGCACGGCGAGCCAGCCGCCGCGCGTCCCCGAAAGGTAAGAGACAAACCCGCCAGCCACGAGCGCGAGCAGCTTGATGGCGAGCGTGCGCCAGTCGCGCCGCGGGTCCCAGCCGAAAGTGAAAATGGAGAGGAAAGCGAGCAGCAGTGCGGTGTCGCCGAACGGAATCGCATTCGTGTAAGAGTTGTTGAGGCGCGTTGCGTCGGTCCAGCCGCCGGGCGGGCGCGCCACGATGGCCCACACCGCAACGGCGAGTGCCCCCGCCACGCAGCCCCAGCCCACGGCGCGCAGATACCGCGGCGGCATGCGACACAGCATGAGGAACAGCGGCAGCGCCAGCGCGAAACGCGAAAGGGCGTCGAACTGGCGAGGCAGCCAGTAATGTTCGACCGCTTGCTGGAGCGCGATGGCGAGCGTGAACACCAGCATGCTCGCCGTGTACCACGGGTACTTGCGCAGCGGCGCGAAGTACTCGCGGGAATGCCGGTTGGCGAACGCGACGTACAGCGAGATCGCGACGAGGAGGAAGAAGCAGTAACCGGTGCCGCCACGCCAGACGAGATTCACCGCGGGGGCGAGAAACAGCAGGGCGCCGACAAGCCGCACAAGGCGAGGCGATAAAGTCATAGGGACGAATCAGGGCGGCCACGCCGGCCGGTTTGCGAGCGATGAATCGACGGGTGGCGTGGCGTCAATTTTGATATACGAAGGCGAGCGGCATTATAACCGGCCCTCTACGGGCCACAGCGCTTAGGGCGGGCCGGTGGAGCGGAAAGCGCGGCGCCTGGGCAATCCGCACCGACTGGCGGCGGAGGGTACGAGCGCCAGGGACAGAAGGGACGGTATGCACGGGTACAATCGCACCTTCAGTGCGAGGCACGTGCCGCCGATGCGGCGCAACACAAGGATTCCCACTCCCGATGTTCTCCATCATCATCCCCACCTGGAACAACCTGCCCTACCTGCAACTCGTGATCGCAAGCCTGCGGCGGCATTCCGCCCACGCGCACCAGATCATCGTCCACGTCAACGACGGGTCGGACGGCACGCTGGCGTGGGTGCGGGAGCAGGGCATCGAGCACACCGCATCGCCCGCCAACATCGGGATCTGCCATGCCGTGAATCTTGCGGCGGCGCGCGCCAGAGAAGACTACGTCGTCTACATGAACGACGACATGTATTGCTGCCCGGGCTGGGACGTGGCGCTTGCCCGCCGGATCGCGCAGATGCCGTCCGACCTTTTCCTGCTCTCGGGCACGATGATCGAGCCTGTCGATACGGGCAATCCGTGCGTCGTGGTGCGCGACTTCGGCCGCGAGGCCGCAAGCTTCGACGCGCATGCCCTGGTGGAAGCCGCTCCCACGCTCGTGCGCGGCGACTGGCGCGGCGCCACGTGGCCGCCGACGCTCGTTCATCGTGACTGGTGGTTCAAGGTGGGCGGCTACAGCAGCGAGCTGAGTCCGGGCATGAGCAGCGACAACGATTTCTCGATGAAGCTGTGGGATGCCGGGTGCCGGATTTTCCTCGGCGTGGGCGACAGTCTCGTCTATCACTTCCAGCAGAAGAGCACCGGCAAGGTCGTCAAGAACGACGGACGCCGCCAGTTCCTGCACAAATGGGGCATGACCCAGGCGACCTTCGACCGCTTCTATCTGCGGCGCGGTCAGCCCGTCGAGGGCGCGGTTGCGGTGGAGGAACCGCAGCCTCACGCGAAGCTCAGTCGCGCACTGTTGAAGTCGCGCATCAAACGCGCGCTGAGCTAGGACGTCCTTCTCTGCTGGCCGCGCTGCTGGCCGAATTTGCTGGCCTGGCCGCTGGCCGCCGGCCGATGAGCGGCTCACACCCCGCTCGTCACGAGGCCCAGCACCGAAAGATCGGGATGCGAGCCTTCCACGATGCTGCGTCCCACGTGCAGGGCTTCGTGCAGCGCATCATCGGCGCTTGCGAACCACTCTTCGCCGTCTGCGTGGAACGGCACCGTGTGTCCGGGCAGCGCCGGATCCGCGCCGGGATGGCAGACGTAGCCCTCATAGGTGTATCGCGCGGGCCGCGCCACGGTGCCGGGCGTCACTTGCTGGACGTCTTCCGGTACGGGACGCACGTGAATTTCGAAGCCCTCGTAATCGGCCTGATGCCAGGCCTCGTGGGCGCGGGGTAGGTCGGACATGATCGCCTCCGTGGGTTGCATCGTCGATTACCGCTGTTCAACCTGCATTCGACGGTTCAGTGACGATGCCGCTCGCGCTCCCACCAGCGGTGTCCATCCATGCGGCTCAGCATCCGCTCCCGGTGAATATCGTGCCGGTACCGCGAGGTGAGCATGATGGCAACCAGCGCCAGCACCAGCAACCCGACAACGACGCTTACCATCGACTCAGCCATGGCAGCCTCCGTAGTGTTCAACCCGATAGTTCGATTCTAGGCGATGGGGCGGGAGAAGCAGGTTCGCGCTTTCGGGCCGTGCTTTGGTTTCGCGTTTTTTGGCTCGCGTTTTGCTGCCGCGCGCAGGAGAGCCGCGAAGCGGCTATGCCGACAGATTGCGCATGGGCTGCCGTTCGCGTGGCGCCGGGAGGCGTAGAGCCGTGACGCGGCTCACATCAGCACGATGTCGTACTGCTCCTGGCTCAGATTCGATTCGACCTGCAGCGACACCGGTTTGCCGATGAAATCGATCAGCATCGCCAGATGCTGCGACTCCTCTTCGAGGAACAGGTCGATCACCTGCTGCGATGCCACCACGCGGAATTCGCGCGGATTGAACTGGCGCGACTCGCGCAGAATTTCGCGCAGCACGTCGTAGCAGACGGTACGCGAGGTCTTCACCTGGCCCTTGCCCTGGCACACCGGGCACGGCTCGCACAGCACGTGCGCAAGCGATTCGCGCGTGCGCTTGCGGGTCATTTCCACGAGCCCCAGCTGCGAGAAGCCGTTGACCGTCACGCGCGTGCGGTCGCGCGAGAGCGCCTTCTTGAGTTCACCGAGCACGGCGTCGCGATGCTCGGCGTTTTCCATGTCGATGAAGTCGATGATGATCACGCCGCCCAGGTTGCGCAGGCGCAGTTGCCGCGCGATGGTGTGCGCCGCTTCCAGGTTCGTCTTGAAGATCGTGTCGTCGAAGTTGCGCGCGCCGACGTATCCGCCGGTGTTCACGTCGATCGTCGTCATCGCCTCGGTCTGGTCGATCACGAGATAGCCGCCCGACTTCAGGTCCACGCGCCGCGACAGCGCCCGCTGGATTTCGGCCTCGATGTTGTAGAGGTCGAAGAGCGGCCGCTCGCCCGTGTAGTGATGGAGTTTCGACGACACCGCCGGCGTGAATTCCGCGGCGAACTCGGTGAGCATCTGGAACGTTTCGCGCGAGTCCACCTGGATGCGCGTCGTTTCGTCGTTCACGAAGTCGCGCAGCACGCGCTGCGCGAGGTTGAGGTCCTGGTAGAGCAGGCTCGTGGCCGGCATGCGCTGCGCCTGCGCGAGAATGGTCGCCCACGTTTTGCGCAGATAGGCGACGTCGCCGGCCAGTTCCTCGCTCGTGGCGTCTTCGGCGATGGTGCGCACGATGTAGCCGCCTTTCTCGTCCGCGGGCAGCACGGAGGTGAGCCGTGCGCGCACCGCTTCGCGCTCCGCTTCGCTTTCGATCTTCTGCGAGATGCCGATGTGCGGCTCCTGCGGCAGATACACCAGCGTGCGGCCCGCAATGCTCACCTGGGTGGAAAGCCGCGCGCCCTTGGTGCCGATGGGGTCTTTGACGACCTGCACCATCAACGTCTGCCCCTCGAACACGATCTTCTCGATGGGCTGATGCGGCACGGGCTGCTGCGGCTCGCCCGCTACGCGCGGATGCCAGATGTCGGCGACGTGGAGGAACGCGGCGCGTTCAAGCCCGATGTCGATGAAGGCGGACTGCATGCCTGGCAGCACGCGCACCACCTTGCCGAGATAGATGTTGCCGACGCGCCCGCGCGACAGCGTGCGTTCGACGTGAAGCTCCTGCACTGCGCCCTGCTGGACCAGCGCAACGCGCGTCTCCTGCGGCGTGACGTTGATCAGGATCTCTTCGTTCATGATGTTGTTCTAGATGTTCTAGAAATCGAGGCGCGCCGTGCGCAACAGCGCGGCGGTTTCGTAAAGCGGCAAACCCATGATACCCGAATAGGACCCTTCGATATGCTCGATGAACTCGGCGGCGCGTCCCTGGATGCCGTACGCGCCGGCCTTGCCGAACGGCTCGCCGCTCGAGACGTAGCGCGCCAGCGCCTCGGTCGTCGCCGTGACGAAGCGCACGCGCGAGCGCGAGAGCGCCGTGGGCAGCAACGCACCGCCTGCGTCGATCACGGTCACGGCGGTGAGCACTTCGTGCTCGCGGCCGGCAAGGCGCGCGAGCATGGCGAGCGCGTCGTCGGCGTCGGCGGGCTTGCCGAGAATCGCGCCGTCGATCGTGACGGTTGTATCGGCAACGAGGACCGGCGCCGCGGCATGGCCGCCCCGTTCGAGGCGCAGACGGGCGGCCTCGGCCTTGGCTTCGCAGACGCGCACGACGTAGGCGTCGGCGGCTTCGTCCGGCAGCGTGGCTTCGAGCGCTTCGGCGTCTTCATCGGGACGCGGCAACAGCAGCTCGAAACGCACACCGAGTTGCTGGAGCAGTTCCTGGCGGCGCGGGCTTTGCGAGGCGAGATAGACGAAGGGCCAGACAGATGTGGACAGCGTGGGTGACGTGGACGGCGAAGTCATGAACAGATTCCGGGAAGTAGGCGGGGGCGTTCGGTGCGTGCGGCTGAGGTTGATGCCGGCTTTGATGCTGAGATTGCCCGAGGATCAGGACGCTTCGGGCGAGACGCGAGTTGCGTGGGGCGTGTTACATAGCCACTTCACTACCCGCAGCATCGCCGGCGAGCGCCCTGTCACGCATCGACTGCGAATCATCGGCATACGGCTCATCGGCGTCCGGCGCGCACTGCGCGTCCGCGCCGACCCGCGCGTCAACATTCACGCGCGATGATACGGGTGATTCTGCGTGATGGTCCAGGCGCGGTAGAGCTGCTCGGCGAGCAGCACGCGCACCATGGCGTGCGGCAGCGTGAGGCTCGAGAGGCGCAGCAGCAGATCGGCACGGGCCTTGAGCGCCGGGTCCAGCCCGTCTGCACCGCCGATCAGGAAGGCCACGTCGCGACCGTCGCGCTGCCAGTCGGGCAGGGCGGTGGCGAGCTGCATCGTGGTCCAGTCCTTGCCGCGTTCGTCGAGGGCGACGATGCGCGCGTTCTTCGGCAGCGCCGCTTCGATCTTTTGCCGCTCGGCTGCCATCACACTCTCCGCGGAACGGCCCGACGCGCGCTGCTCCGGCTTCAGTTCGCGCAGTTCGATACGCAGTTCCGGCGGCATGCGCTTCGCGTATTCGTCGAAGCCCGCGGCGATCCAGTCGGGCATCTTGTGGCCGACGGCAACGATGTGCAGTTTCATCGCAACGGTAGCAAGGCGGGAGCGGGGAAGAAGCGTGCAGGACGGCTACGCCGCCCTTAGCTGCGGCGCGCGGCGCTCTTGCGCGCCGGTGTCTTGCGCGGTGCCGGCGCGGCCGCCTCGTCTTCTTCGTCCTCGTCTTCCATCGGCTCTTCGGCGCGCGCACCGCCGAAGCCGCCGCGGCCCGTGAGCTTCACGCGCACCGGCTTGTCGCCCCAGATTTCCTCGAGGTTGTAGTACTGGCGCAGCGCGGGCTGCATGATGTGGACCACCGCGTCGCCGCAGTCCACGAGCACCCATTCGCCGATGTCTTCGCCTTCCGTGCTGATGATCTCGCCGCCCGCTTCCTTGACTTTCTCGCGCACGCTCGATGCGAGCGCCTTCGTCTGTCGGTTCGACGTGCCGCTCGCCACGATCACGCGATCGAAGAGTCCGGTCAGATGGGTGGTGTTGAACACCTTGATGTCTTGCGCTTTCACGTCTTCAAGACCGTCGATGATGGCGCGCTGCAGTTTGCGGATGTCCATGATTACCCGTGGTACAGATGATGTTGAAGAATATAGGTCCAGACTTCGGCGGGCACGAGGCTCGCCTCCGGCATGGCCGCTGTGCCGCCGGCGTCCGCGTGCTGGGCGAGGTGTTCGCGCAGGTGCTTGCGGATGTCGGTGGCCGATACGTCGAACGCGAGCGCCGCGTCGATCAGCAGATGGCCGTGCGGCGTGGCACGCAGCGTGGCCGCATCGGCCTTGCGCATCGCGATTTCGGCCGCAACGGCCGGTGCCGCGGACGCCGGTTCGAAGCCGGGCCGCGTCTCCGCGCAGACGTGCGCGTAGTCGAAAAGACGCCGCCAGTCGTGCCAGGAGTCCAGATGCACGAGCTGGTCCGCGCCGATCAGCAGCGAAAGCGAGGCCGGCGTCCCGGACGCCCCGATTTGCTTTGCTTCGCGCGCGCGCCAGCGTTCGAGCGTGTCCACCGTGTAGGTGGGGCCGCCGTGATCGATCTCGTCGGTGGCCACCGTCACCGTGACGCCGGGCAGCACAAGCGAGCCGGCCGCGGCGCGCGTCATCGCAAGGCGATGTTCGGCCGCCGACACGTCCGCCTTCTGCCACGGCTGTCCCGCCGGCAGCAGCACCACTTCCGTGAGTTGCAGCAGTTCGGCAAAGCGCCTCGCAAGCGCAAGATGCCCGTTGTGAATCGGATCGAACGTGCCGCCCAGGAGGCCGACGCGCCGCGGCAGCGGCTGCTGCGTCACACCCATTCGCGGGGCACCAGGAAGTCGGTGTAAAGGCGCGCTTCCGGCGTGCCCGGCTGCGGCTTCCAGTCGTAGCGCCAACTGGCGACAGGCGGCATCGACATCAGGATCGACTCCGTGCGTCCGCCGCTTTGCAGGCCGAACAGCGTGCCGCGGTCGAACACGAGGTTGAACTCGACGTAGCGGCCGCGCCGGTACGCCTGGAAGGCCCGCTCGGCTTCGCCGAAGGGCAGCGCGCGGCGTTTCTCGATGATCGGCACGTAGGCTTTCAGGAATGCCTCGCCCACGCTTTTCAGCATGGCGAACGAGCGCTCGAAACCGCCTTCGGCGTAATCGTCGAAGAAGATGCCGCCAATGCCGCGCGGCTCGTTGCGATGCTTGAGGAAGAAGTACTCGTCGCACCAGCGCTTGAAGCGCGGGTAAAGATCTTCGCCGTGGGGCGCGAGCGCGTCGCGGCACACGCGGTGGAAGTGCGCGGCGTCTTCCTCGAAGCCGTAGTAGGGCGTGAGGTCCATGCCGCCGCCGAACCAGAACACCGGCGCTTCGCCAGCCTTCGTTGCGATCAGCATGCGCACGTTCATGTGCACGGTGGGGCAGTACGGATTGTGCGGGTGCAGCACGAGCGAGACGCCCATCGCCTCGAAGCCGCGCCCGGCCAGCTGCGGACGCGCAGCGCTTGCCGACGGTGGTAGCGCGTCGCCCGCGACGTCGGAAAAGCCGATGCCGCCGCGCTCGAAGAAATCGCCGCCTTCGAGAATGCGCGTGCGGCCGCCGCCGCGCAGGCGTTCGCCGGGCGGGCGCTGCCAGTCGTCGGTGGCGAACGGCTTGCCGTCGAAGGCGCCGAGCGTGTCGGCAATCTGCGTCTGCAGTCCTTGCAGCCAGGTGCTGACGGCCGCGCTGTCTTGAGTCGAGTCGGTCATCGGTATTGAGGGGCGGCGCGCTGCGGCTACCGCGAAGTGGCTCTGTGAGGGTTCGGGCCGTGCCCGCTCTGTGTAGGGCGCCCGATAGCGGGAGTGTAGCGCCATCGCCGCCTGGTGGCTGGTGCGGTAAGGCTCGTCTGCGCGGCCGGTACGTGGCGCCTTGCGGATGCGTCGAGCCACGTGTCCTTCTGTTTCAGCCGATGAATGGCCCCGGCGCCGGGTGCAATGTTCCGCGATGTTCTGCAATGTCGGGCGATGCCGCGCCATACCTTGCGATGCCGCGCGACCTCGCAGCGTGCTCACGCGGGATGCCGCGACGTTCCGGCCGCACGTGGCTCGCCGTCAGGCCACAGGCGGCAGCTTACGCAGCGGCGGGTCACATCGCCCGTGCCCGCGCTCTCCGCCCGCCTGTGCCGCCTCACCCGTGCTTGCGATTTACCGCGCGATACCCGATGTCGCGGCGGTACTGCATGCCGTCGAACGAGATCTGGTTGATCGTCTCGTAGGCGACCGACTGCGCGCTGCGCACCGAGTCCGCGAGTCCCACCACGCACAGCACGCGGCCGCCCGAAGTGACCAGCTTGCCGTCGACGATCGACGTGCCCGCATGGAACGTGACGGAATTTTCCGTCTCGGCCGGAATGCCGTTGATGCGATCGCCCTTGCGCGGCGTGTCCGGATAGTTGTGCGCCGCGAGCACCACGCCGAGCGCCGTGCGGCGGTCCCACTCGAGTTCGACGGTATCGAGCGTGCCGGCGATGGCGTGCTCCACCACCTTCGAGAAGTCGCCCTTGAGACGCGCCATGATGGGCTGCGTTTCCGGGTCGCCCATGCGGCAGTTGAATTCGAGCGTTTTCGGGTTGCCTTGCGCGTCGATCATGAGGCCCGCGTAGAGGAAGCCCGTGTAGCGGATGCCTTCCTTTTCCATGCCGCGCACGGTGGGCAGGATGATCTCGCGCATCACACGCGCATGCAGTTGCGGCGTGACGATGGGCGCGGGCGAGTAGGCGCCCATGCCGCCCGTGTTCGGGCCTTCGTCGTTGTCGAGCAGGCGCTTGTGGTCCTGGCTGGAGGCGAGCGGCAGCACGTGCTTGCCGTCCACCATCACGATGAAGCTGGCTTCCTCGCCCGCGAGGAATTCTTCGATCACGACTCGCGCGCCCGCGTCGCCCAGCTTGTTGTCGGCGAGCATCATGTCGATGGCCGCGTGTGCTTCGTCGGCGCTCATGGCCACCACGACGCCCTTGCCCGCGGCGAGCCCGTCTGCCTTGATGACGATGGGCGCGCCTTTGGCGTCGATGTACGCGTGGGCGGCGGCGGCATCCGAGAAGGTCTCGTATTCGGCGGTGGGAATGGCGTGGCGCTTCATGAACGCCTTGGCGAAGTCCTTCGAGCTTTCCAGCTGGGCGGCTTCCTTCGTGGGGCCGAACACTTTCAGGCCGCGCGAGCGAAACAGATTGACGATGCCCGCGGCGAGCGGCGCTTCCGGCCCCACCACGGTGAAGGCGACCTGCTCTTTCTCGACGAAATCGGCCAGCGCGTCCGGCGCCGTGATGTCGACGTTGGCGAGCCGCGCGTCCTGCGCGGTGCCGCCGTTGCCGGGCGCGACGTAGACGAGCTGCACGCGCGGCGATTGCGCAAGCTTCCATGCGAGGGCATGTTCGCGGCCGCCAGAACCGACGACGAGTAACTTCATTTGAATCCCCGAAGACTGAAAAACCGTGACGGCCGATGCCAGCGCATCAGCCGTGATATCCGCAAGGTTCGCACGGGGCGAACGTCAGGCCTGTGACACGAAAGGCGCGCGGCGAACGACGACGCATAACACAGGCACGTGGGGCGGACATGGCATACGTCGCAGGCGAGATTGCCGCGCCTTTATGCCTTGTCCTTGCGCGTGGCCCGTGGCGCGTCGTGGCCCTTACGCCTCGTCGATCACCGCGTTGGTGTACACCTGCTGCACGTCGTCGAGATTCTCGAGCGCGTCGAGCAGCTTCTGCATCTTCACCGCGTCTTCGCCGGTGAATTCGACTTCCGTCTGAGGCTTCATGGTCACCTCGGCGTCCTCCGCCTTGAAGCCCGCGGCTTCGAGCGCGGACTTCACCTTCGGGAAGTCGTTGGGCGGGCAGATCACTTCGACGCTGCCGTCGTCGTTGGTCACGACGTCGTCGGCGCCCGCTTCGAGCGCGGCGTCCATGAGCTTGTCTTCGGGCGTGCCCGGCGCGAACAGGAACTGGCCGACGTGATCGAACATGAACGACACCGAGCCGTCCGTGCCCATGTTGCCGCCGAACTTCGAGAACGCGTGGCGCACTTCGGCCACGGTACGCGTGCGGTTGTCGGTCATCGTGTCCACGATGATCGCCGCGCCGCCGATGCCGTAGCCCTCGTAGCGGATTTCCTCGTAGGTGGCGCCGTCCACGCCGCCCACGCCGCGCTGGATCGCGCGGTTGATGTTGTCCTTGGGCATGTTGGCGTCGGTCGCCTTGTCCACGGCGAGCCGCAGGCGCGGGTTGGTGTCGATGTCACCGCCGCCGAGGCGCGCCGCCACCTGAATTTCCTTGATGAGCCGCGTCCAGACCTTGCCGCGCTTGGCGTCCGCTGCTGCTTTTTTATGCTTGATGTTGGCCCATTTCGAATGACCCGCCATACCTTTCTCCGTGGCGCTCGCCGGCAAGGCGCGCGCATTGTGCAATTGTCTTTGCGTCGTTGCGATTTCGGGCGCGGCCGGCAGCCGTAGGGCACTGGCCTTGCGCGCCTCGATGTCTGTTCGTGCGTTCGCGTGATCGCGCCGTCGTGCGGGGGCGTGGCCGCTTGGCCTTCGTGTCCGTCGTGTTGTTACGCGCCGCCCGGCGGGAAAGAAGCCGACCGGTCAGGCGACCCGTCTGCCCGCCGTTAGTTTGCCGCCGTTAGTCCGCCGCCGTTAATGCGTTCTTGGCCGCCCACCAGCCCGCTGAAGCGAACATCGATTTTACCACGCCGGGGCGGGCCGACAGCCGCCGTCCGGTGGCCTGAGCGGACGCGGGAAGGACAGAAGAGCGGCCGGATGGCGGGGGTGTGGGCCTTGAATGGCGGGGTGGTCCGCCCGATCAGGGCAACGCGGGCGGGATAGTTTGCGGACCCGGGAGGGCCGCTGCACCCTGCGGCGACCCCGGCGCACGCGAACGTCGGGGCCGTCGTTCTTTCAGTTCTTCGTACCGAACAACCGGTCACCCGCGTCGCCGAGACCCGGCACGATGTAGGCATGCTCGTTCAGATGCGAGTCGAGCGACGCCACGTACAGCTTCACGTCCGGATGCGCTTTCTGGAACACCTCGACGCCCTCGGGCGCCGCGACGAGCGCGAGGAACAGAATGTTCTCGCCGGCCACGTTGCGGCGCTTGAGCACGTCCACGGCGTGCACCGCCGAGTAGCCCGTGGCGACCATCGGGTCGCACAGGATGAAGATGCGGTCTTCCAGGTCGGGTAGCCGCACGAGGTATTCGACGGGGCGGTGCGCGTCGTCGCGATAGACGCCGATATGGCCCACCCGCGCCGACGGAATCAGCTCCAGCAGCCCGTCCGACATCCCGACGCCCGCGCGCAGCACCGGCACGATGGCGAGCTTCTTGCCCGCGATCACCGGCGCGTCGATCTCGACGAGCGGCGTCTGCACGCGCCGCGTGGTGACGGGCAGGTTGCGCGTGATCTCGTAGCCCATCAGCAGCGTGATTTCGCGCAGCAGTTCGCGGAACGTGCGGGTGGACGTGTCCTTGTCGCGCATGTGCGTGAGCTTGTGCTGGATCAACGGGTGATCGAGGATAAAAAGGTTCGGAAAGCGGCTGTCCTGTTTCATGACGAAGGCACAAGGCGGCAAGGGGAAATCGGCCGGGCCGGCAGGGCGGGCTCAGCGCCCTGACCGCAGCCCGGTGAAAAGACGCGCCGCGGTCCGGCAAGGGTCCGGCAGGCGCGCCACGGCTGCAAGTTTACCGACAAAGCGTGCGGTGGCGATATGGACGGATGCCGCGGCCAACGGCGCCGCGCCGATTCTTCTAGAATCGGCTACTCGGCACCCACCCACGGCACCCCGCCGCACCCCGCGGGCGAAGCGGCCGGCCGGCAAGCACACCAAAGAGGATACATACCGATGGACATGGGCATCGCAGGACGCACCGCGCTCGTCTGCGCGGCGAGCAAGGGACTCGGGCGCGGCTGCGCAGAAGCGCTGGCCGCCGAAGGCGTGAATCTCACCATCGTCGCGCGCACGCAGGAGACGCTCGACGCCACGGCGGCCCAGATTCGCGCGAAGACCGGTGTCGAGGTGAACGCGGTCGCCTGCGACATCACCACGCCCGAAGGCCGCGCGGCGGCGCTCGCCGCGTGCCCGCGCCCGGACATCCTCGTCAACAACGCGGGCGGCCCGCCGCCGGGCGACTTCCGCCAGTTCAGCCACGACGACTGGATCCGCGCGCTCGAAGCCAACATGCTCACGCCGATCGAGCTGATTCGCGCCACCGTGGACGCCATGATCGAGCGCGGGTTCGGCCGCATCGTGAACATTACGAGTTCGTCGGTGAAAGCGCCCATCGACGTGCTGGGGCTCTCCAACGGCGCCCGCTCGGGCCTGACGGGCTTCGTGGCGGGCGTGGCGCGCAAGGTCGCTCCGCACGGCGTGACGATCAACAACCTGCTGCCGGGCCTCTTCGATACCGACCGCATCGTCAGCACGATGGCGGCGCAGGCGAAGGCCGCCAACGTTTCGATCGACGAAGCCCGCAAGCACCGCATGGCATCGATTCCGGCGGGCCGCTTCGGTCAGCCCGACGAGTTCGGCCGCGCCTGCGCTTTCCTCTGCAGCGTGCACGCGGGCTACATCACGGGGCAAAATCTGCTGATCGACGGCGGGGCTTATCCGGGTACCTTTTGACAGGTACCTTTGACGAGCGCCTTCTGTCGGCCGCCGCCCGCTCGCCACGACCCGAACCGCCCACCTCATCCATCACATTCGACCAGATCAACCAAAGGGAGACCCACCTCATGTCCACACGCGTCGCACTCATTGCGCACGACCACAAGAAAGACGACATCGTGAAGCTGGTCGGCGAGTATGCCGACACGCTGCGCCGCTGCCACCTCATCGCCACGGGCACCACGGGTTCACGCATCGCGACGGCGCACGGGCTCGAAGTGGAGCGCATGCTCTCGGGCCCGCACGGCGGCGACCTGCAGATCGGTGCGCAGCTGGCCGAGGGCAGGGTGGACATGGTGATCTTCCTGCGCGACCCCATGACGCCGCAGCCGCACGAACCGGACATCAACGCGCTCGTGCGCGCCTGCGACGTGCACAACGTGCCGTGCGCGACCAACATCTCGACCGCGCGCATGATTCTCGACGTGCTGGCGCTGCGACTCGCCCAGGAAGGCGAGTGACCTCAGCGGAAGGCGGATGAGGCCAATCCGCCTTCCCGCTTCGAATGCGGCTTCGAATGCGGCTTCGAATAACGACTGAACAGGAGACAGAACGAGATGAGCAAGGCAATCCGATTCGAACGCACGGGCGGCCCGGAGGTGATGAAGTGGGTCGATGTGCCCGTGGGCGCCCCCGGCGAGGGCGAGATCCGCATCCGTCAGCACGCGGTCGGGCTCAACTACATCGACGTGTACTTCCGCAGCGGGCTCTATCCGCTGCCATTGCCCGGTGGGCTCGGCATGGAAGCGGCGGGCGAGGTCGCGGCCGTGGGGCCTGGCGTGACGAGTCTCGCCGTAGGCGACCGCGTGGCCTATGTCGCGCGCCCGCCCGGGGCCTATGCCGAAGAACGCGTGCTGGGCGCGGCGCAAGTCGTGAAGCTGCCGGACGCGCTCTCGTACGAACAGGCGGCCTCGGTGATGCTGCAGGGCCTCACGGCGCAGTACCTGCTGCGCCGCACATACAGGGTGAAGCCCGGCGACACGATCCTGATCCAGGCCGCCGCGGGCGGCGTGGGCCTGCTGGTGTGCCAGTGGGCCAAGGCGCTGGGCGCCACCGTGATCGGCACCGTGGGTTCGGACGACAAGGCCGCCATCGCGAAGGTGCACGGCTGCGACTACCCGATTGTCTACACGCGCGAGAACTTCACGAAGCGCGTGCGCGAGATCACCAACGGCGCGGGCGTGCCCGTGGTCTACGACTCGATTGGCCGCGACACCTTCACCGGCTCGCTCGACTGCCTTGCGCCGCTCGGCCTCTTCGTGAGCTTCGGCAACGCGTCGGGGCCGCTGCCGCCCATCGACTCGTCCGAATTCGCGGGCCGCGGCTCGTTGTTCTTCACGCGCCCCACACTCTTCACGTACATGGCCAAACGCGCCGACTACGAAGCGATGTCGGCCGAACTGTTCGACGTGCTCGCCTCGGGCAAGGTGAAGACGAGCATCAACCAGCGTTATGCGCTTGCCGAGGTCGCCCGCGCGCATGAGGACCTCGAAGCGCGCAAGACGACGGGCTCCACGGTGCTGATGCCCTGAGCGGCGCAAGCTTTCCTTTCCCGTAAAGGGCGGCAGACGTGCCGCCTTTTTTTCGCGTTCCGGCCGCCCGACGAGCGCCGCGCACCCCGCGCATCCCGTGTTTACGCGCTTTTTACACCCGCGCCCCCCACCTTTAACCCGCCCTTTACATCCAACCGACTAACGTTGCATCCATCCGTAATCCATCATCGGAGAACACAAACATGGATGCGCTGTACGTCGGGGGAATCGTGGCTTTCGCCGCGCTGACCTACGCCCTGATTGCCGGTTGCCAGAAGCTCACGCAATACCGGCGCGGCCAGGGGGCACGGTCATGACCTGGATGCTTTGGCTCTCCGGAGCGGCCACGCTGTTGCTGTTCGCCTATCTCATCCATGCGCTGCTGCGCGCGGAGGATCTGGAATGAACCTCGACAACATTCAGCAACCGCTCGTCTATCTCGTCGTTCTGCTGCTGCTCGCCGTGCCCGTTTCGCGTTATCTGACGAAGGTGATGGACGGCACGTCGCGCGTCGTGCGCGTGTTCGCGCCGCTCGAACGGTTCCTGTTCCGCGCGGCCGGCGTCGATGCTCAGGCCGAGATGGGCTGGAAGCAGTACGCGGTGGCAACCATCGCGTTCAACCTGCTGGGCGCGCTGTTCCTCTATTTGCTGCTGCGTGTGCAAGGCTGGCTGCCCGGCAATCCGCAGGGCTTCGGTCCCATGACCGTGGACGGCGCGTTCAACACGGCCGTGAGTTTCGTCACGAACACGAACTGGCAGGACTATTCGCCGGAGCAGACCGTGAGCTATCTCACGCAGATGCTCGGCTTCACCGTGCAGAACTTCCTCTCCGCGGCGACCGGCATCGTCGTGGTGATCGCGTTGATTCGCGGCTTCGCGCGTCACACCGCGAAGACCATCGGCAACTTCTGGGTCGACGTGACGCGGGTCACGCTCTACGTGCTCGTGCCGATGTCGGCGCTCATCGCCGCGCTGCTGATGAGCCAGGGGATGATCCAGAACTTCCGTGCGTACGAAGACGTGCCAGTGCTCCAGACCACGACCTACGCGGCGCCGAAGCTCGATGCGTCAGGCAATCCGGTGAAGGACGCGAAGGGCAACCCCGTGACGGTCGACACGAAGGTCACGTCACAGACGCTCGCCATGGGTCCGGTCGCCTCGCAGGTCGCGATCAAGATGCTCGGCACGAACGGCGGCGGCTTCTTCAACGCCAACTCGGCGCATCCGTATGAGAACCCCACGCCGTTCGCCAACTTCGTGGAAGTGATCGCGATTCTCCTGCTGCCCGCGGCGCTGTGCTTGACGTTCGGCCAGATGGTGCTGGATCGCCGCCAGGGCGTGGCCGTGCTCGCCGCGATGACGATTGCGTTCGCCATCGGCGTGTGGGGCGAAATCAGCGCCGAGCAGGCGGGCAATCCGCTTTACGCGTCGCTCAACGTCGATCAGCAGGCGAGCGCGCTGCAATCGGGCGGCAACATGGAAGGCAAAGAGACGCGCTTCGGCATCGCGCAGTCCGGCATCTTCACGGTGGCCACCACCGCTGCGTCGTGCGGCGCCGTGAACACGATGCACGACTCGCTCACGCCGTTGGGCGGCCTCGTTCCGCTGCTGCTGATCCAGTTGGGCGAGGTGATCTTCGGCGGCGTGGGTTCGGGCCTCTACGGCATGCTCGTGTTCGCGCTGCTCGCCGTGTTCGTGGCGGGGCTCATGATCGGCCGCACGCCGGAATACGTCGGCAAGAAGATCGAGTCGTACGAGATGAAGATGGTCTCCATCGTCGTGCTGCTCACGCCGCTGCTCGTGCTGGTCGGCACCTCGATCGCGGTGCTCACCAGTGCCGGCACCGCGGGTATCGCCAACCCGGGCCCGCATGGCTTCTCCGAAATTCTCTACGCGTTCAGCTCCGCGGCGAACAACAACGGCAGCGCGTTCGCGGGCCTTTCGGTGAACACGCCGTTCTATAACACGCTGCTTGGCATTGCGATGTGGTTCGGCCGCTTCGGCACCATCGTGCCGGTGCTCGCCATCGCGGGGTCGCTCGCGGAAAAGAAGCGCATCGGCGTGACGGCCGGCACGCTGCCCACGCATGGCGCGCTCTTCGTCGTGCTGCTGCTCGGCACCGTGGCGCTGGTGGGTGCGCTCACGTATGTGCCGGCGCTCGCGCTCGGCCCGGGCGTCGAGCATCTGATGATGGTGGCGGGCCACTGACACGCATTCGGGAACTCAAGAACCATGAATCAACATTCCGCAACCCGTTCCATGTTCGATCCGGCGCTCGTGCGCCCGGCCATCGTGGAGTCGTTCAGGAAACTCGATCCGCGCACGCAGCTGCGCAACCCGGTGATGTTCTGCGTCTACGTGGGCAGCGTGCTCACCACGATCCTCTGGATCGCCGCGCTGGGCGGCGAGGCCGAGGCGCCCGCGGGCTTCATTCTCGCCGTCGCACTGTGGCTGTGGTTCACGGTGCTCTTCGCCAACTTCGCGGAGGCGCTCGCCGAGGGCCGCTCGAAGGCGCAGGCCGCTTCGCTGCGTCAGGCGAAGAAAGACGTGATGGCCAAGAAGCTCAACGAGCAGCCGCATCCGAAGGCACCCGTGCGCATCACGACGGCCACGGACCTGCGCAAGGGCGACGTCGTGCTCGTCGAAGCGGGCGACGTGATTCCCGCGGACGGCGAAGTGATCGAAGGCGTCGCCTCGGTGGATGAGTCGGCCATCACGGGCGAATCCGCGCCGGTGATCCGCGAGTCGGGCGGCGATTTTTCGTCGGTGACGGGCGGCACGCGCGTGCTTTCGGACTGGATCGTCGTGCGTGTTTCGGTGAATCCGGGCGAGGCCTTTCTGGACCGCATGATCGCGATGGTGGAAGGTGCGAAGCGCCAGAAGACGCCGAACGAAGTCGCGCTCACCATCCTGCTCGTCGCGCTGACCATCGTGCTGCTGCTTGCCACGGCCACGCTGCTGCCGTTCTCGATGTTCTCGGTCGCGGCCGTGAAGGCGGGCCACGTCGTGACGATCACGGCGCTCGTCGCGTTGCTGGTGTGCCTGATTCCGACCACCATCGGCGGGCTGCTCTCGGCTATCGGCGTGGCGGGCATGAGCCGCATGATGCAGGCCAACGTGATCGCCACCTCGGGCCGCGCCGTGGAAGCCGCGGGCGACGTGGACGTGCTGCTGCTCGACAAGACCGGCACGATCACCCTCGGCAACCGCCAGGCGTCGACCTTCCTGCCTGCGCCGGGCGTTTCCGAAGAAGCGCTCGCGGACGCGGCGCAGCTTTCGTCGCTCGCAGACGAAACGCCGGAGGGCCGCAGCATCGTCGTGCTCGCGAAGCAGCGCTTCAACATCCGCCAGCGGGACATGGCCGTGCTCAACGCGGTGTTCATCGCGTTCAGCGCGCAGACGCGCATGAGCGGCGTGGACCTCGCACCCACGGCTCCCGGCACGCCACCGCGCGAGATTCGCAAGGGCGCGTCCGACGCCGTGAAGCAGTACGTCGAAGCGAACGGCGGCCACTATCCCGCCGAGGTGAATCACGCAGTGACCGAAGTGGCCCGCCGCGGCAGCACGCCGCTCGTGGTCGCGGAAAAGAGCGGCAACGGCACGCGCGTGCTCGGCGTGATCGAACTCAAGGACATCGTGAAAGGCGGCATCAAGGAGCGCTTCGCCGAGCTGCGCAAGATGGGTATCAAGACCGTGATGATCACGGGCGACAACCGTCTCACGGCGGCGGCCATCGCGGCGGAAGCGGGCGTGGACGACTTCCTCGCTGAAGCCACGCCCGAAGCGAAGCTCAAGATGATCCGCTCGCATCAGGCCGAAGGCCGGCTCGTGGCGATGACGGGCGACGGTACCAACGACGCGCCCGCGCTCGCCCAGGCCGACGTCGCGGTGGCGATGAATACGGGCACGCAGGCCGCGAAGGAAGCGGGCAACATGGTCGACCTCGATTCGAACCCGACCAAGCTCATCGAGATCGTGGAGATCGGCAAGCAGATGCTCATGACGCGCGGCTCGCTCACCACGTTTTCCATTGCGAACGACGTGGCGAAGTATTTCGCCATCATTCCGGCGGCCTTTGCCACGACCTACCCGCAGTTGCGCGTGCTCGACGTGATGCATCTGAGTTCGCCGTCGTCGGCGATCATGTCCGCGGTGATCTTCAACGCGCTCATCATCGTCGCGCTCATTCCGCTCGCGCTGAAGGGCGTGAAGTACCGGCCGCTCGGCGCGGCTGCCATCCTGCGCCGCAATCTGCTGGTCTATGGTCTGGGCGGCCTGTTGCTGCCGTTCCCGTTCATCAAGCTCATCGACATGGCGCTCACCGCGTTCGGGTGGGTGTGAAACATGCCGGACATCGAAGGATCGACCCTCATGAAATCGCTGTTTCGTTTGCTTCGCCCGCTCGCTGTGATCTTTGCCGTGCTCACGGCGCTCACGGGGCTCGCGTATCCCGCCGTGATGACGGCGTTCGGCCAGGCCGTGTTTCCGCACGAGGCCAACGGCAGCCTGATCGAAGTGAACGGTAAGCCGGTGGGCTCGGAATTGATCGGCCAGCAGTTCGACGCGCCGCAGTACTTCTGGGGGCGGCTCTCGGCTACGACGCCCATGCCGTATAACGCTCAGGGCTCGTCAGGCTCGAATCTGGGGCCCACCAACCCCGCACTCGCCGACGAGATCAAGGGGCGCCTCGACGCGCTCAAGGCGGCGGGCACCGATATGTCGAAGCCCGTGCCCGTGGATCTCGTGACGTCGTCGGCGAGCGGCCTCGACCCCGAGATCTCGCCGGCCGCCGCCGCGTACCAGGTGGAACGCGTGGCGAACGCGCGCCACCTGAACGCGAACGACGTGCAGGCGCTCGTGGACCGCTATACCGCAGGCCGGCAGTTCGGTCTCTTCGGCGAGCCGCGCGTGAACGTGCTCAAGCTCAATCTCGCGCTGGACGCTGCGCAGCGCGGTTGACGCCGCGGGTGAGGCTTCGGCGCAAGCTGGCCCACGCCAGCTCCAGCCGGCACGCTCAGGCAGACAGGCGGCGCCCCCAAGGCGCCGCCGCGTTGCCATTTTCGCGGCGCGGTGCGACGATGGCCGCGGCGATGCGCCTGCGCCATACGACTCAAGAAGCCTGACGCACGCACCCGCTCACGCATCCGCTTAACGGCGGGCCACCCCTCGACCCCCCTCGCGTATGAACCGACCCGATCCCGACGAACTGCTCGACCGCCTGCAGCGCGACGAAGAGAAGCGCCAGCGCGGCAAGCTGAAGGTGTTCTTCGGCGCGTCGGCGGGCGTCGGCAAGACGTACGCCATGCTCCAGGCGGCGCGTCGGCGCAGGGAGGAGGGCGCTGACGTCGTAGTGGGCATCGTGGAAACGCACGGGCGCCACGAAACCGCGGCGCTGACGGAAGGGCTCGACGTGCTGCCGCTCCAGCAGATCGAGTACCGCGGCCGCACGCTCGGCGAGTTCGATCTGGACGCTGCGCTCGCGCGCAAGCCGCAGCTCGTGCTGGTGGACGAACTCGCGCATTCGAACGTGCAGGGCGCACGCCACCTCAAGCGCTGGCAGGACGTCTACGAACTGCTCGACGCGGGCATCGACGTCTATACGACGGTCAACGTTCAGCACCTGGAAAGCCTCAACGACGTGATCGGGCAGATCACCGGCATCCGCGTCTGGGAGACCGTGCCCGACCGCGTGTTCGACCGCGCGGACGAAGTCACGCTCGTGGACCTGCCCGCCGAGGAACTGCTCGACCGCATGCGCGACGGCAAGGTGTATATGCCCGCGCAGGCCGAACGCGCGGTGCGCAACTTCTTTCGCAAGGGCAACCTGATCGCGTTGCGCGAACTCGCACTGCGCCGCACGGCCGACCGCGTGGATGCGCAGATGCGCGAGTACCGCGCCGACCGCTCCATCCAGCGCATCTGGCAGGCGCGCGAACGTCTGCTGGTGTGCATTGGGCCGGGGCCGGAGGCGCCCACGCTCGTGCGCGGCGCGGCGCGTCTTGCGGCGAGCCTGAAGGCCGACTGGATCGCCGTCTATGTGGAAACGCCGAAGCTGCAACGGCTGCCCGACGCGCGCCGCGAACGCACGCTCGCCGCGCTCAAGCTCGCGGCGGACCTCGGCGCCGAAACGGTCACGCTCGCCGGTGACGACGCCGTGGATACGCTGCTCGGCTACGCGCGCGTACGCAACGTCTCGAAGCTGGTAGCGGGCGGCTCGCTGCGTTCGGGCTTCTCGCGCCGCCTGCGGCGGCCGTTCGGCGAACGTCTCGCGGAACGGTCGGGCGACCTCGATCTCACGCTGATCCGCGCCGCTGCTGACGAACATGGCCGCGACCGCGACGCCCACCCCGACACGCTCGCCAGCGCCTGGCGCGACGCGCTCTCGGCGGCACGCGAGCGCCGCTCGCCGCCGCGCGCCTATGCGATCGCGTTCGCCATCTGCGTGGCCATCACGGCGGTGGCGAGCCAGTTGAGGACGCACATCGACCTCACGAACCTCGTGATGCTGTATCTGCTCGGTGTGATTTTCGCGGCGGCGAAGCTGGGCCGCGGGCCGGGCGTGCTGCTCTCGTTCGCGAGCGTCGCGGCGTTCGACTTCTTCTTCGTGCCGCCGCGCATGTCGTTTTCGGTGTCGGACACGCAGTACCTGCTGACCTTTCTCGGCATGCTGCTCACGTCGCTCGTGATCAGCCATCTCACGTCGAGCCTGAGTCGCGAGGCGGCGGTTGCCCAGCGTCGCGAACAGCGCACCGGCGCCATGTACGCGATGGCGCGCGAACTGGCGGCGGCGCTCACGATGGAGCAGATCGTGGCCATCGGCAGCCGGCATGTGAGCGAGGTGTTCCGCGCGCGCGTGGCGCTGCTTTTGCCCGACAGCCAGGACAAGCTGCAGCAGAAGGTGGAAGAGCCGGACCCGGCCATCATGCTGGAAGGCGAGGCGCTCGACATCGACGTGGGGCAGTGGGTGTACGACCAGCAGCAGCCGGCCGGACGCGGCACCGACACGTTGCCCGCGGCCCGCGCGCTGTATCTGCCGCTGAAGGCGCCCATGCGCACGCGCGGCGTGCTCGCGGTGGAAACGCACGATGCACACGAACTCGACGTGCCCGAACAGCAGCGCATGCTGGAAGCGTTCGCGGCGCAGATCGCGCTCGCCGTGGAGCGCGTGCACTACGTGGAAATTGCCCGCGACGCGCTCGTGAACATGGAGTCGGAGCGGCTGCGCAACTCGCTGCTCTCGGCGATCTCGCACGACCTGCGCACGCCGCTCACGGCAATCGTCGGCTTTTCGTCGATGCTCGCGCAGATGCATGAGGCGAGCGTTGACGGCGATATGCCTGATGTGGCCCATGCAGCCGACCCGCGCGCCGAGAAGTCCGGTGAACTCGTGGAAGCGATTCACGACGAGGCGCTGCGCATGACGGGCATCGTCACGAACCTGCTCGACATGGCTCGGCTGCAGGCGGGCAGCCTCAATCTGAACCGCCAGTGGACGCTGCTCGAAGAGACCGTGGGCGCTGCGCTGCGCGCGTGCCGCCGCGTGTTGCAACGGCATCCGGTGCAGACGAAGCTGCCGGCTGACCTGCCGCTGCTGCAGCTCGATGCCGTGCTGATGGAGCGCCTCTTCTCGAACCTCTTCGAGAACGCGGCGAAGTACACGCCGCTCGATACGCCGCTCGTGATCGGCGCCGAGCGCATCGAGGAGGGCGGCCGGCCGTTCGTGCGCGTGACGGTTGACGACGCGGGGCCGGGGCTGCCCGTGGGCATGGAAGCGCGCGTGTTCGAGAAGTTCACGCGCGGCGAGAAAGAGTCGGCGAAGCCGGGCATCGGGCTCGGGCTTGCGATCTGCCGCGCGATCGTGGAGGCGCACGGCGGCGCGATCGGTGCGTTCAACCGGCTTGCCCCGGACGGCCATGTGGAAGGCGCGCGCTTCTGGTTCACGCTGCCGGTGGAGACGCCGCCCGCGACGATGGAGGCGTTGGAGGCGGAAGAGGCGGAAGAGGCGGAAGAGGCGGGGCAGGAGGTCGTTCGGGAAACGGTGCAGGAGGCGACTCGGGCAGCCACTCAGGCAGCCACTCAGGAAGCCACTCAGGAAGCGCTTCGCGAAGCAACACAGCAAACGCACGGGCCCCGCGCCGGTGAAGCCGCTGCCCCGGCGACGGGCGGCGGCACAGAACAAGCCGCTGAACAAACCCGATCCGCCGCGCCGCCCACGGAGATGCCCGGGGGCTCATCCTCTACCTCGCCATCTGGCCCCGTGCCGGGCGATACTACGGCCTCCGGCGCCGGGGTTGCATCGCCCGCCGCCGACCGCTCGCCCAACCTGGACCGGCCGGACCGGCCGGACCCGCTTTCGGGGCCCACGCCCTCTCCCCACTCTCATTCATGAACGAGCCGCGCATCACCGTCGTCCTGATCGAAGACGAAAAGCAGATTCGCCGCTTCGTGCGCGCGACCCTGGAAGCCGAAGGCATCGCCGTGCACGACGCCGACACGGGCCGCCAGGGTCTCGTGGAGGCAGCCACGCGCAAGCCCGACCTCGTGATCGTGGACCTCGGGCTGCCCGACACCGACGGGCTCGACGTGATCCGCGAGCTGCGCGGCTGGAGCGACCTGCCCGTGATCGTGCTCTCGGCGCGCAGCCAGGAAAGCGAGAAGGTGGCCGCACTCGACGCGGGCGCCGACGACTACCTCACGAAGCCGTTCGGCGTCTCCGAACTGCTCGCGCGGATTCGCGCGCATCTGCGCCGCCGCAACCACGGCGGCTCGAACGAGACGCCGCAGGTCCATTTCGGCGGCGTGACCGTGGACCTTGCGCTACGCCAGGTCTCGCGCGACGGGGCGCCCGTGCATCTCACGCCCATCGAGTACCGGTTGCTCGCCACGCTGGTGCGCCACGCCGGCCGCGTGCTGACCCACCGGCAACTGCTGCGCGACGTCTGGGGGCCGTCGCACGTGGAGAGCAGCCACTACCTGCGCATCTACATGGCACACCTGCGCCAGAAGCTGGAACGCGATCCCGCCCAGCCCGAGCACATCGTCACCGAGACGGGCGTGGGGTATCGGCTCATCGGCACGAGCTGAGGCCGCAGCGGGTTCGCGCAACCACGCGGCGGAACGCGAATGTCCGTGGCTATAATGCAGCGATCCGGTCTTGAAATTGGCTCGCGCCCCATGCGGCGCGGGTTCGGCGGTTCGATACGCGCTTGATGCGCGTCCGATGCATCCTTGATGCCCCGCTTGAGGCCCCGCGTGAGGCCCAATTGACACCCGATTGATACGCGATTGATACGCGATCGATACCCGATTGATACGCGACGCCTCGCCTCGATTGGCCGGTCCGCTCCATTCGAGGACGCGCTCGCGAACAGCCGCAGCCGCGCCGGCCGCGCGCAAGGAGGGGGCAATGCTTGAACCACTATCGCTGGCAGCAGGCCTTGCCTGGGGCAGCGGCTTGCGCCTCTATCTCACGGTGCTGATTGCGGGCGTTCTGGAGCGCCTCGGCTTCATCCATCTGCCCGACACGCTCGCGGTGCTCGCTTCGCCCTGGGTGCTGACGGCGGCGGCCGTGCTGACCATCGCTGAATTTCTCGCCGACAAGATTCCCGCCTTCGATTCGCTCTGGGACGCCGTGCACACCTTCATCCGCATTCCCGCGGGCGCGGTGCTCGCGGCGGGCGCGCTCGGTCACGCCGACCCGGCGCTGCTCACGGTGGCGGCGCTCGCGGGCGGCACGCTTGCCGGCACGACCCATCTCGCCAAGGCGGGCACGCGCGCACTGATCAATCTTTCGCCGGAACCGGTGTCGAACGTCGTGACCTCCACGGCCGAAGACGGCCTCACGTTCACGGGCGTGCTGCTCGCGCTTTTCGTGCCGCTGCTCTTTCTGGTGCTGCTTGCGGGCTTCCTCGCCGTGGCGCTGTGGGCGTTGCCGCGGCTGTGGCGCGGCGTGCAGGGCGGTTTCAGGGGGATGGCGACGCATATGGTGTCGCGTTTCGGAACGTTGAGGAGCCGACACGATTGAGCGAAGCACAGAAGGTCGAGGCAAGCCTGCCGAAAGACGCGGCGCCGCGCCGCTACCGATGGTTCGACGTGGTCCGCCAGGCCGCGCGCATGACGGCCCGCGACTGGCGCGCGGGCGAACTGACCATGCTTGCGCTCGCGCTGGTGCTGGCCGTCACCGCGCTTTCGAGCGTCGGCTTTCTCGCTGACCGGCTGCAACAAGGGCTCGAACGCGACGCGCGACAAATGATCGCGGCCGACTTCATCGTGCGCGCCGACCATCCCGTCGATCCCCAATTCGCCCGCGAGGCCGAGACGCTCGGCTTGCGTACCGCATCGACAGCGATTTTTCCGACGATGGTGAGCGGCGGTGCGGCTTCGGCATCGGGGGCGGCTGCATCTACGGGCGAGGCTTCGGGCTCAACTTCGGGTTCAACTTTGGGCTCAACTTCGGCCTCAAGCCCGGCTGCGGCCGCGACGCGCGCGCGGCGGGGCGGCGACGTCGCGCAGTCGCAACCGGCAGCCGAGGCCGCCCAGCCTGCGCCCACCCTCGCACGCCTCTCCGCCGTGAAGGCCGTCTCGCCGGGATATCCGTTGCGCGGCGCGCTGCGCATCGCGTCCGGGCCCAACGCGCCGGATCACGCCGCAACCGGCATCCCCGCGCCCGGCACCGTCTGGGTGGACGAACAATTGCTCGATACGCTCAACCTGCGCGTGGGCGACACGGTGCTGGTGGGCGGGCGCACCTTCAAGGTGGCCGCGATGATTACCCGCGAGCTGGATCGCGGCTTCTCGTTCGTCAATTTCTCGCCGCGTCTCATGATGCGCGCCGATGAGCTTTCGTCCACCGGCCTGATCGGCTACGGCAGTCGGGTCACCTGGCGGCTGCTCGTGGCGGGGCCCGATGACGCCGTGGCGCGTTTTGCCGGGTGGGCCCATGCGCGCGTGGACGGCGGCAAGATGCGCGGCGTCGCGCTCGAATCGTTGCAGGACGGGCAGCCGCAGGTGCGGCAGACGCTCGATCGCGCGGGCCACTTCCTCACGCTCGTCGCGCTGCTCACGGCCTTGCTCGCGGCGGTCGCCATCGCCATGACCGCGCACCGCTACACGCGCCGCCATCTGGACAGCTGCGCGCAGATGCGCTGCCTCGGCGTGAGCCAGCGCACGTTGCGCGTGCTGTTCACGCTCGAGTTCCTGACGGTGGGGCTCGTGGGCGGCATCGCGGGCCTCGCGCTCGGTTTCGGCGGACACCTCGCTTTGCTCGCGTGGCTCGGCAGTCTGATCGACGTCGCGCTGCCGTATCCGCGTGTGTGGCCCGCGCTCGAAGGGCTGGCGGCCGGCCTCGTGCTGCTGCTCGGCTTCGCGCTGCCGCCGCTGTTGCCGCTCACACGCGTGCCGCCGGTGCGGGTGCTGCGTCGCGAGTGGGGCGAGGCGGGGCGCACGGCGTGGGCCGCTTACGCGCTCGGCATCGCGCTCTTCGCCGGCCTGCTCGTGCTTGCCGCAGGCGAACTCAAGCTGGGCGGCATCGTGGCGGGCGGCTTCGCGGGCGGGCTGCTGCTGTTCTCAGTCGTCGCGCGGCTCGCGCTCTGGGCCGCCGCGCACGTGGCGCGCAGCGAGCGCGTGAACGCGAGCGTCGGCTGGCGTTATGCGCTTGCTTCGCTGGAGCGGCGCGCGGGCGCGAGCGCACTGCAGATTACGGCGCTCGGCATCGGGCTGATGTGCCTGCTGCTCATCGCGATGACGCGCAACGACCTGATCGACGGCTGGCGCAAATCGACGCCGCCCGACGCACCGAACGAATTCATCATCGACATTCAGCCCGACCAGCGCGCAGGCGTGCTCGACTACCTGAAGGCGCACGGCTTTGCCGACGTGACGCTCGAACCGATGGTGCGCGCGCGGCTCGTCGCCATCAACGGCAAGCCGGTCAATCCGGACAGCTACAAGAGCGAAGACGCGCGGCGCCTCGTTGATCGCGAATTCAACCTCTCGTACACGACGAAGCTGCCCGACGACAATCGCATCGAGGCGGGCAAGTGGTATGGCGACTCGAAGGCGCCGCAGCTTTCCATGGAGCAGGGGCTTGCCAAAATCCTCAACGTGAAGCCCGGCGATACGCTGCGCTTCGACGTGACGGGCATGACTGTCGATGCGCCCATCACGAGCACGCGCAAGCTCGACTGGGGATCGTTCAAGGTGAACTTCTTCGTGCTGATGCCGCCCGCGCTGCTGCAGGATTTTCCGTCGATGTTCATCACGAGCTTTCACGTGCCGCGCGAGCAGCGCGGCGTGATCGACGGACTCGTTGCCGCGTATCCGAACGTCACCGCCATCGACACCGCGCCCATCCTCTCGCAGGTGCAGCGCGTGATCGGCCAGGTGATCGGCGCCGTGCAGTTTCTGTTCGCGTTCACGCTGGGGGCGGGGCTGCTCGTGCTGTACGCGGCGCTTGCCGGAACCCGCGACGAACGTGTGCGAGAATCCGCGCTGCTGCGTGCGCTGGGGGCCTCGCACCGCCAGGTGCTCACGGTGCAGTTCGCTGAATTCGCCGTGGTGGGCGCGCTCGCGGGGCTCATGGGCGCGGCAGGCGCGCAGGCCGTGGGCGTGGTGCTCGCCACGCGCGTGTTCGACTTCTATCTCGCCTTCGACCCGTGGCTGCTGCCGGCCGGCGTGGTGGCCGGCGTGGCGTGCGCGGCGGTGGGCGGCTGGCTCAGTCTGCGCAACGTGCTGGCGCGGCCGGCGCTGCAATCGCTGCGGGACGCGTGAGACGCGATGCATCAGGGGCGTGATGCGGCCTTATCGACGAGGCTTCATTGAAGCCGCATCAATGAAGCCTTGCTTTCCCGCCCGCATTTTTTTCCGACTTCCTTTCTTGACCGTATGACCGATCCGAACGACGAAGCGCCGACCCAACCCACGGCCTTCGAACTCGTGGGCGGCGAGGCGCGCGTGCGCGAACTCGTCGACCGCTTCTATGACCTGATGGACCTCGAGCCCGAATTCGCGGGCCTGCGCGCGCTGCATCCGCCAACGCTGGACGGCTCGCGCGACAAGCTCTTCTGGTTCCTCTGCGGCTGGCTGGGCGGCCCGGACCACTACATCAGCCGCTTCGGGCATCCGCGGCTGCGTGCGCGGCACCTGCCGTACGCCATCGCATCGGACGAGCGTGACCAGTGGCTGCGCTGCATGGCCTGGGCGATGGAGGACGTCGGTTTGCCCGAGCCGCTGCGCGAGCGTCTGCTGCATTCGTTTTTCGAGACCGCCGACTGGATGCGCAATCGTCCGGGTTGATCTCCGGGTTGATGTGCTGGTTGATGTGCAGGCTGAGGTCCTGGCTGATGGCGCGCTGCGCCGGCGGTTCAGTGCTGGCCTGTTCGTCGGACCAGTACAGTCCGGTGACAGTTGGCCTGGAGGCAGCCTGTCCCCCGCAGCGCGGGCGACGCAATAATGGCCGCCATGCCGCATGGTTGGTGTGGCGCGCTGGCGGGATGCATGCCGCACGCTTATGGCACCTTGAGCGCCCGCCGCCTCCATGAAGCCCCACGAAACCGACAGGAAACGATCATGACCACGAAGGCGCTCTTTCGCGACGACGCTTATCTCACGCAATGCGACGCGTTGATCACCGCGATCGACGAGCAGGGCATTCATCTCGACCAGACGGTGTTCTATCCGCTCGGCGGCGGCCAGGCGGGCGACACGGGCGCGCTCACGCTCGAAGACGGCACGCGCATCGCGATTGCGGACACGCGCAAGGCGAAATTCGAAGGCGCCACACCGGACGATGCCGTCCACGTGCCCGCGCCGGAACAGGAGGCGCTGCTAGCGCGCCTGCGTGTGGGCGAACGCGTGCGCGCGGAGATCGACTGGGCGCGCCGTTACCGGCACATGCGTCTGCACACGGCAAGCCACCTGATGTGCGCGGTGCTGCCGTATCCCGTGGATGGTTGCAGCATCACGGCGGACTACGCGCGGCTCGACTTCGCGACCGTGGAGCCGATCGAACGCGACAGGGTGGAGGCGCGCCTGGGCGACCTGGTGGAAGGCTCGCATGCGGTGGCCACCGTCTGGATCACCGACGACGAAATGCAGCAGCGTCCCGAGCTGGTGCGCACGATGAGCGTGAAGCCGCCCATGGGACTGGGCCGCGTGCGGCTGCTGCGCATCGAAGACGTAGACCTTCAGCCCTGCGGCGGCACGCACGTGCGCAATACGAGCGAGATCGGCGCGCTGCGCGTGGCGAAGCTCGAAAAGAAGAGCGCGCGTACGCGGCGGCTCGTGCTGGAGTTCGCATGAGCGCGTCAGTCGCTGCAGGCAGCGACTGGAGCCGCGATTACGCGCAGCTCGATGCCCGCGCGAAGGCGGTGCTCGACTTCTGGTTCGGCGAGCCGGATTCGCCCGGCTACGGCGCGAAGCGAAAGATCTGGTTCGCACGCGACGAAGCGTTCGACAGCGAGCTTCGCGAGCGCTTCGGCGAACTGATCGTGCCGGGCCGCGAAGGCGCGCTCGATGCGTGGACCGCCACGGCGCCCGGCGCGCTGGCGCTCGTCATCGTGCTCGACCAGTTTTCGCGCAACTGCCATCGCGGCACGCCGCACGCGTTCGCGGGCGATCCAAAGGCGCTCGCTGTCGCGCGGCAGATGGTGGCGAGCGGCGCGGACCGTCTGCTGCCCAGCGTGCATCACCGCGCGTTTGCGTACCTGCCGTTCGAGCACGACGAGTCGGATGCGAGCCAGCACGAATCGCTGCGGCTCTTTCGCGGGCTCGCCGACGAACCGGGCGGTGACGACTACTACCGGTACGCGGTGCGGCACGCGCAGGTGATCGAGCGCTTCAGGCGCTATCCGCATCGGAATGCGGTGCTCGCGCGGCCCTCCACGCAGGAGGAAGAGGCGTTCCTGCGCGAGCCGGGGTCTTCGTTTTAGGGGTTTCGGCGGGTTTGCGGTGGTGGTGGCCCGCGGTGGCGGATTCGCGGGCCAGCAGCGCTTCACACTGGACTCAAACGATATTCAATCGAGTGGCGGCATCGCATCGGGCGTGCGCACGAACACGCGCAGCAGTTCGTCCGTATCGCCGGGACGCGCGCCCGACCAGAACAGCTGCCAGCCGTCGCCGGGCGAGCGCGCGTCGTTCCTGCGGCTCTCCACGATGAGCCACGTGCACTCGGTGGTCGCCGGGTCGGTGGGCACGTGTTCGATGCCCGCGAAGTAATACAGCATGGGCGCTTCGGATTCGCCGAGCCCGCTGCTCGCCATGCAGTCGCCCTCGTTCCATTCGACGGCGAGATGCGCCGAGAGGTCTTCGAACACCGAGCGGTAGCTCTTCGCTTCATCGAGCCACGGCAGCAGCAGCGTGCTGATGAGCCCCCACACGGCGGTCGCGCCGAGGCACCAGCTGAGCGCGCCGCGCCAGCGGCCGCTGTGCTTGAGCGCGGGCAGCAGCCAGAGCCAGCCCGCGGTCAGCGCGATGCCGGCGGCGACGAGCGTCGGTCGCACCGGCATCGTCCAGTCGAGCGGCAGCCAGCGGCCGAGCCGTGCGAGCGAGGCGTGCGTGCCGACCGGGCCCGTCATCGTCGACCAGATGATCCACGCGAGCAGCACGAGGGAGCCGAACAGCACGCGGCCCGTCATGTCCCAGATCACGGCAAGACGCGCGGGCAACCGGCGGATGCCGTCGGCGGCGAGCACCGCGAGCGCCGGCATGAACGGCAGGATGTACAGCACGCGCACCGTGGCCGACGTCTGCAGCACGGCCACGCCGACGCCTGCGAAAAGCGTGGGCAGCGCCACCTGGGGCTCGCGCCAACGCCGCCAGGTGCCCGTTGCCAGCGCGACGAAGGCGAGCGGCCCCGCCGGGAAGCCCGCCGTGAGCAGCGCGCGCAGGGCGAACAGATGTCCGTCGTTTTCCGAGCCCAGTTCGGGCACCGAAAAACCGAGGAAGCGGCCGACGTTGTTGTCCCAGAACCAGACCTTGAAGAGCGCCTCGGAGCGCAGATAGAAACAGACCGGCCAGATCAGCGCGAACGGCGCGCACACCAGCGCGGCTACGGCAAGCGAGCGCATGAACGCGCGGCTGCGGCAGGCCGGATAGAGCGCGAGCACGCCGCAGACGGTGGCGCCGAACACGAGCGGCAGGAACAGTCCCTTGGTCATCAGCGTGATGCCCACGCCTGCGCCGAGCAGGGCGGCGGGCACGCGCGTGTTGGTCTGCGTGTCGGGTTGCGACCATGTCTTTGTCCGTGCCTTTGTCCGAGCTTCTGTCTGTACCCCGGCCGTGGCTGTGCCGCCGTTCGTTTGCGCCTGATTGGCCGCGCGGGTGGCCAGATGCGCGGCCAGATGCGCGACCACCAGCTCGTAGAGTCCGCACAGACCCATCGCCGCGCCGGCCATCAGCGCGACGTCGGTCATCATGTCGTGAACGTGCTTGATGACGACGAGGCTGCCCGCAAAGAGCGCGACCGTACCGATCACGCGCAGGTCGAGCCAGCGGGCGGCGCCGGTCGTGCGCTTCGCGAGGCGCGCCGTGAAATAGAGCGCCAGCGCGGCGAACAGCGCACTCGCGAGGCGAGCCGCGTCGTGCAGGGGCAGATACCGTCCGAGGCTCCACGCGAGTCCCGCTGCGACCCAGTCGTAGAGCGGCGGCTTTTCGACGAACGGCTGTCCCGCGTTGGTCGGCACGACGAGGTCGCCCGTTTCCAGCATGTGCTGGACGATGCCGAACGTGTAGGTCTCGTCCTGCTTCCACGGGTCGTGGCCCAGCGTGCCGGGCAGCAGCCAGGCGCAGACGAGCGCAATGGCGATGAGCCAGATCAGCCGACGCGACCATGCGAGCGCCTGCGCGCCCGAAGCGGGCGCGAGCGGCGGACCGAGTGGATCGGCAGGAACGGGCGCGACGGCTTCGCCTTGCGAGGCGAGCGCAATGGGTCGTGCGGGGGACGCCGTGCCTTCGGCGGATGGCGTGCCGGCAGACGCTTCGGGGGCCATGGCCGTTGATGCCGCGACCGGAAGGACGGCTGCGGCCAGACCGGACGCCGGCGAGCCGGCATCGGGCGTACCCGCCGCCGGCCCTCCCACAAGCCCGGCGACGGGGTGATTCGGTTGACGCATCTAAAGATCTCGCTCTCGCTCCCGGCTGCTTTGGCGAGGAGCTGTTGTGCATAGGGTCTTGTCCGCCGGCGGTGCGCGTGTGGCGCGCAGGTCCGTGTCGCGCGGCGGACAAGCTGTCCCGCGATTCTATAGGGGGATTATTACAGCAGGTTACGAAAAGCGAAGAACAGTCGTAATCAAGCGACGGTGGGAATCTAGGCCGGGCGAGAGGTGATTGGAGCGGGGCGCGTAGACCGGGTCGCGCCAGACCGGGTCGCGTAGACCGCGTCTGCTTGCGCAAGACGCGGGCGTGGAAGACCGGTGGGAGTGACGCAGCCCGTCAGCGGCCGGCGCTGACGTCGAGCAGGGCGCCCGTTACGTAGGAAGCGGCGTCGCTGAGCAGCCAGACGATGGCTTCGGCCACCTCGTCGGCGGTGCCGGGCCGGCCCAGCGGCGTCTGCGCGCCGAGCACCGCGGCGCGCTCGGGGCGTCCGCCGCTCGCGTGAATGTCGGTGTCGATCAGGCCAGGCCGCACCGCGTTGACCCGCACGCCTTGCGGCCCGAGTTCCTTGGCGAGGCCGATGGTCATGGTGTCGACCGCGCCTTTCGACCCTGCGTAGTCGACGTATTCGTTCGGCGAGCCAAGGCGCGCCGCAGCCGACGACACGTTGACGATCGCACCGCCGTCGCCGCCGCGGTCCTTCGACATGCGGCGCGCCGCTTCGCGCGCGCAGAGGTAGGCGCCGTAGACGTTGACGTCGAACATACGCCGCAGGCGCTCCGCGCTCATGTCGGCGAGCGGCAGGGAGGGCGCGACGATACCTGCGTTGTTGACGAGCGCATCGATGCGGCCGAACGCCTTTTCGAGCGTATCGAACATGGCGATGACGTCGGCCTCGTTCGCCACGTCGCCGCGTATCAGGCGGGCGTGGCCGCCGGCGCGGCCCACTTGCGCGGCGACTTCCTGGGCGGCGGCTTCGTTGTGGGCGTAGTTGACGCCCACGGTCCAGCCCCGCGCGCCGAGCAGCCTTGCCGTCGCGCGGCCGATGCCGCGGCTCGCGCCCGTGATCAGAACGACTTTCGACATTGCGGCCTCCCGCCAGTCAGGTTCACGACGTCACATCGCGTGATTGCAGAAGCTTCGGACGGGTTCAAACGGCTTCGCGCGCCGTCGTCCATTTGTCGGCGACGGGCGGCTGGTAGCGCTGCAGTTTCGCGATCAGCGCATGCGGATCGGCTTCGACCTGCAGGATGTCGAGCCAGTTCTGCCGCATGAAGCCTTCCTGCACGGTGTGCCGGAGCAACGCCATCAGCGGGTCGTAGAACCCTTGAATGTTGAGCAGCGCCACCGGCTTCTGGTGATAGCCGAGCTGCGCCCACGTGAATACCTCGAACAGTTCCTCGAGCGTGCCGGCACCGCCGGGCAGCGCGACGAAGGCGTCGGCGAAGTCGGCCATCATCTTCTTGCGCTGGTGCATGTCGGGCACGACGTGCAGTTCGGAAAGGCCCGTGTGGCCCACTTCCTTGTTGACGAGCAGCTCCGGAATCACGCCGATGGCGCGGCCGCCCTGGGCCAACACTTCGTCGGCGATGGCGCCCATCAAGCCGACCTTGCCGCCGCCGTAGACGAGCGCCAGATCCGCTTCCACGAGCGCGCGCCCGAATGCCCGCGCCGCCTCCTGATAATCGTTCCTCACGCCGAATGAGGAGCCGCAATAGACACAAACCGACTTCATTGCCGAACGTTCCTGTTTTCGTTGCCGTCGAGCGGGCGGGCCGCACCGGCCGCCGCGCCCATGGGTGTCATGCGCCGCCGGCCGCGTTTTCGCGTGGCGGCAGGTAGTCGTAGAACTCGCGCCGCGGCAGACGTCCCGAGACGAGGTCGTCGAAAATCTGGCGCGAGCGGCCGCGCAGGTACGGCGCCATCAGCGACACGATCTGCACGCTCACCTGGTGCAGCTCGGCGCGGATCGCTTCCTGATCGTTGTACTTGCGCGGGTTCATCACGAACTGATACGACAGCCAGTAGGTGCCGATAAGCCCGATGTTGGTGCCGATGACGTTGATCTCGTCGGGCGTGGCGACCATCTCGCCGTCCGAGACCAGTTGCTCGCAGAACTGGCCGGCGAAGCGCACCTTGTGGCTGATGATCTGCTTGAAGTGCATCTCCAGCGTGCGGTTGCGCGCCAGCAGGTCGTTGAGGTCGCGATAGAGGAAGCGGTAGCGCCACATGAAGTCGACCATGTACTGAAGGTACGACCACATTTCGTCGATGGTGACCCGATGGTCGTCGGGAAAGCGCAGCCGCTTTTCGATCTCCTGCTCGAACTGGCTGAAGATGCTGTTGATGATGTCGTCTTTGTTGCGGAAGTGGTAGTACAGGTTGCCTGGACTGATCTCCATTTCCTCGGCGATCGTCGTCGTGGTGACGTTCGGTTCACCGATCTCGTTGAAGAGTTTCAGAGAGAGCTCGAGAATCCGCTCACGGGTGCGGCGGGGAGGTTTGGCTTCCATGTCGTCCGGCCCTGGTTCTTGCCGGGCAGGCGCGGCGGCGGGCCGTTCGCGCGCCTGCCCGGACACGGTTGGTCTTTTTTAAGACTATCGTTCGATTATAAACCGACCATTTCCCGCCGAAGCTCAGGGTTCCCACGCAGTGCGGCGATGCGCCGTCCGGTGCACGCGAGCGTCTTTTCCACCGTTTTGCGCCACTTTTGCGCGGCGCTTCGGCCCGCCTTCTACCGTGCGCCTACGGCAGCGCCGCGAGCCAGCGCGAGAGCAGCGGGCCGACGAGCGGGGCCAGGATCAGCACCCACGTCATCACGCAGACGAACAGCGCCACCATCACGGCGGCGCTGCCCAGGTCCTTGGCGCGCCGCGACAGCTCGTGACGCTCGAGCGAAATCCGGTCGATGGCCGCTTCCAGACTCGAATTGAGCAGCTCGACGATCAGCACCAGCAGCACGGAGCCGAGCAGCAGCACGCGCGCGACCGGCTCGACGGGCACCAGCAGCCCGATGGGCAGCAGGATCGCGGCGAGCGTGAGCTCCTGGCGAAATGCGCTTTCCACGCGGATGGCCACGCGAAAGCCAGCCAGCGAGTTCTTGAGCGCATGCCACGCGCGCGTCACGCCGCGGTTGCCCTTGTACGGGTTGAATGGCAGCGGGGCGAGCGGATCGTCGGGGCCGAGCGGCTCGTGCATCTCGGCGTGGTCCGCGTGATTAGCCTCTACGCGGTGGGCGGGCTGGGCGGGGGAGGGGCGCATGGTGTGCCGCGAGGGCGCGTGCTCGTGGTCGGGTTGCCCAGCATGATACGCGCCGGGCTTGCCGCCACCCGGCTTGCGGCCGGACATCGGCGGGTCACGCCGAACGCCGGGGCTGGCCGATGCGTCAGCTGCCGCCGCATTGGCCGCGGCAGCCGTGGCGTCCGGTGCCTCGCGTTCGCGCTCCTCGCTTGCGGAAGAAGGCATGGGAGAAGGCACAGGAGAAAGTCGTCGCATGGTGGAAGGTTGGCGGCAGTAGCAGGGCCGCCGTCACGCGGTGGCGCTGCGCTCCTCGACGGTCGCGCGCGGCAGCGGTTTCAGGTGTGCCGCGAACTGCGCCGACGCGGCGCTCCACGAGAACCGCTCGGCCCACGCGCGCGCCGCGTTCCGGTCGATCTTCAGCGCTTCGAGGCAGGCTTCGCGCAGGTCTTCGTTCATGGCGCCCGCGCCGCCGTCGCCGAGCACGTCGATCGGCCCCGTCACCGGGTAGGCAGCGACCGGCGTGCCGCATGCAAGCGCTTCGAGCAGCACGAGGCCGAAGGTGTCGGTGCGGCTCGGGAACACGAATACGTCGGCGGCCGCGTAGACCTTCGCGAGCTCGGCCTGGCTCAGCACACCGAGGTAGTTCGCCTGCGGGTAGCGCGACTTCAGTTCGCCGAGCGCCGGACCTTCGCCCGCCACCCACTTCGAGCCGGGCAGATCGAGCTTGAGAAATGCCTCGACGTTCTTTTCGACGGCGACACGACCGACGTACAGGAAGATCGGCCGCGCCGTGTTGAGCACCTTCGAGTCCATCTGATGAAAGATGTCGAGGTCGACGCCGCGCGTCCACAGCACGACGTTCGTGAAGCCGAACTTTTCGAGATCGGCCTTGACGACCGGCGTAGGCGCCATCACGGCAAGCGATGGCTTGTGGAACCAGTGCAGGAAGCGGTAGGTGGCCGCGAGCGGAATGCCGAAACGGGCCTGCACATATTCGGGAAAGCGCGTGTGGTACGCGGTCGTGAACGGCAGCCGATGCGTGATCGCGTAGCGGCGCGCTGCGAGGCCGAGCGGACCTTCGGTCGCGATGTGCAGCGCGTCGGGTGCGAAGTCGTCGATGCGACGGTGCAGCTTGCCCTTCGGGAACAGCGACAGGCGGATTTCCGGGTAGGTGGGACACGGTACCGTGCGGAACTCCAGCGGCGTGACGATCTCCACGCGGTGGCCGAGCGCGGTGAGCTCGCGCGTCGTGTTCTTCAAAGTGCGCACGACGCCGTTTACCTGCGGCTCCCATGCGTCCGTCACGATCATGATCTTCATCGGTGTCTGGCCCTCTCGAGTGTCTTGCGCGTGCTGCGCCGGTGGTGGCTGCTGCGGGTGCCCGTGGGGCGCGTGGATCATGCCGCGGCCTTCGCCTTGCCGGTCTTCGCCGGTACGCCTTGCGGGCTGCGCATCACGGTCCAGTAGATGACCTTGAGTTCGCCCTCGAAGGTCTCGACGAGCGCCGAGAGGCTCTCCACCCAGTCGCCGTCGTTGCAATAGAGCACGCCGTCGATGTCGCGGATCTCGGCCTTGTGAATGTGTCCGCACACCACGCCGTCGCAGCCTCGGCGGCGCGCTTCCTCGGTCATGACACGTTCGAACGACGAGATGAAGTTCACCGCGTTCTTCACCTGGTGCTTCAGATACTGCGAGAGCGACCAGTACTGGAAGCCGAGCCGGCTGCGGATGCGGTTGAACCAGCGGTTGAGCACGAGGATCAGCGTGTACAGCGTGTCGCCCAGGTAGGCGAGCCACTTCGCGTGCTGGATCACGCCGTCGAAGAGGTCGCCGTGCACGATCCACAGGCGCTGGCCTGCGATGGTGGTGTGAAATGCCTCGCCGCGCACGTGGATGTCGCCGAACGCGAGGTCGCAGAATTGCCGCGCGCCTTCGTCGTGATTGCCGGGGATGTAGACCACGTGCGTGCCCTTGCGCGCCTTGCGCAGGATCTTCTGCACCACGTCGTTGTGCGCCTGCGGCCAGTACCAGCCCTTTTTCAACTGCCAGCCGTCGATGATGTCGCCCACGAGATAGAGGTATTCGGACTCGTTGTGACGCAGGAAGTCGAGCAGATAGGGCGCCTGGCAGCCGTTCGAGCCCAGATGGATGTCCGAGAGCCAGATGGTGCGGTAGCGGTGCGACGCGGGGTGGTCGTCATCGTGCTGCGGTGCATCCGGTGCGTTCTGGTGCGTGAGCGGATGCGGCGGCTGAGGCGGCAAGGGCAGGGAGCCTGCCGGCGCGCCTGGCGTGAAGGCGACGGGTTCGCCACCCTGGCCGGTCTGACGGAAAAAGGAACTCACGGACGTCTTCGGGGCCATGGCTCGCGCGGCGTGTTTCGGTATGCGAATTCGGCCACGCGCGCGTGACCGAGCCGTGACAGTCACGAGAATTTCTTATTACGCGGCGGGAAGTGCGGCTGGGTTTGCCGCGTGTGTGTGGCGCGTTGTGCGCCTCGTGGTCATCACGCATCGAGCGGCTCGATCCGCCCGACGACGGCGAGGCGCTTAGCGTACGACCGCGACGATGCGGGTGCCGGCGAGCCGGTCGTGCAGGAACTGGCGGCTCGCGCCGATGCGGCCCGTTGCGGTCCACAGCACGAACCAGAGCGCGGCGACGAGGAGGGTGTGCGGCAGCGTGAGGCCCGCGGCAGGATGCAGCGCAAGCGGCGGCAGGAACCACAGCAGCGCAAGCAGATAGCGCGCGATGGCGCGCGGCACGGAGAGGGGCGTGTTGTTCGGGCCGACGACGCGCAGGCGCCAGGTCTTCATCGGCAGCGTCTGTCCGCCGTGCGTCCAGAACCAGACGAAGTAGATGCCCACGACAAGGCCGATCCACGCGGCAAGCAGGTTGTGATGCGTGAGCCCGTTGCGCTGCTGCGTGAGCGTACTGAAGAGATAACCGGCGAAGAAAACCACGCCGAAGAGAATCATGGCCTCGTAGAGGAGCGCGGCGAGGCGGCGGCGCACGGTGGGGGGGACGTCGCCGGCCGCGATGCCCTGCGGCGAAGGCGATTCAGTGACGGTCGGGGAGCGGGAGGTGTTCAGGCCGGACACGATGGCGGGTCGATCACGTCGGAGAGCGATGGCCGCTCAGGAGCCGTTGAAAACCGACGGCGCTTCAGAGGGCGAGACGGGCACCGGTGTGGGCGGCAGGCTGCTGCTCGATGGAAGCGGCATGGCCGGTGTGGCGGGCGATGCACTCGCCGCCTGCGAGGTCGCGGCGGCCGGCACGGCGCTGCCCGGCTGCACGGCGCTCGCTGCGCGCTCGCGGGCGCTCAGCAGCCGGTTGATGCCGCGTATTTCGCTCTTGCCGCTCGGCGGGGCGCTCACCACGGTCGGGCGACGCTTGCGTTCGGTGGCGGCGAGCCGCTCCTTCTGCTCCTCGGAGAGCGCCTGATACGCCTTCCAGGCGTTCTGCCGCGCCTGCGGCGGCAGCTCCTTCGATACCTGATAGTTTTCGCGTGCCACGCGCCGCTGCTCGGGCGTCATGCGGACCCACTCGCTCATGCGCTCCTGGAGTCTTTCTTGCGCTTCCGGCGACATCTTCGCGTAGCGGGACGCAATCTTGAGCCACTTGCGCTTGCGTTCCTCGCTGAACCGATCCCATTCGCCGGCGAACGGCGCGAGCGCCGTGTGCTGCGCGTCGCTAAGGCGCGCCCACGAGAGCGGGCTGGTGCTGGTATTGAGCGGCGGAAAGTCGACAGTGAGCGACGGCTCGCCCGCGCCGGCCTTGGCCGGCGTGCTGAGGGCCGGCGCGGCGGCGCCCGGATGGAACCGTGGGTAAGTTGCGGCGTACGACACGAGCGCCGCGATCACGCACCCGAAGACTACGGCGAGGCCGCGCTTGTAACTCACCCGATCGGTCCCCCGGTTAGCGTGCGCGCGAAAGATAGGCGTTGAAACCGTGGTCGAGATACGCGTTGAGCGGCAGGTCGTCGCTCAGCATGGCGGCGTCGATGTCCGCGAGTTCGGCCGTGCGCTGGTAGTCCTCCCAGTACGCAATGGCGACGAGACCCACGACGAGCGCGACGAGCGGCCATGCGAATGCGAAGCGGCGCAGCCGCGAACGCTGGCGCGGCGCCAACGGAGCGGGCATCGCCCCGGGCATGCCGGCCGGGACGAGCACAGGCGCGACGACGCGCACTTCGGCCGGTTCGGCTTTTTTGCGGGCGAGGGCGGCGTGGCGGGCCGCGGCAAGGCGATCGACAGTAACGGGCGGGATGCTGGCGGCGTTTTCGTCGAGCGCACGGCGCAGCTGCCGCGCAAACTCGAGTTCTTTAGTTTCGAGAGCGGAGCTCATAGCGTGATTCCTTTGGCCTTGAGCGCCTGCGCCAGCGTGTGGGTGGCCCGCGAGCAGTGCGTCTTTACGCTACCCTCGGAGCAGCCCATGGCGGCGGCAGTCTCGGCGACATCCATATCTTCCCAGTAACGCATCAGAAACGCCTCCCGTTGACGTGCCGGCAGTTTCTGGATTTCCTCCTCGATCAGCTTGAGCACCTGCTCGCGCTCGAGCTGTTGTTCGCCGCTCTCCGCGCCGCTCGGGCTGCCTTCGGCCTCGAATGTCTCCAGCGGATCGAATTCCTCGTCTTCGGCGTTGCCGAGCGAGGAAAAGAGTGTCACCCACGTATTGCGTACTTTTTGCCGACGGAAAAAGTCGTGCGTCGCATTCTGAAGAATACGCTGAAACAAAAGTGGCAGTTCGGCCGGGGGACGGTCGCCGTATTTCTCGGCGAGCTTGATCATCGCGTCCTGCACGATGTCGAGTGCCGCGTCGTCGTCCCGCACGGCGTAGACCGTCTGCTTGAACGCGCGCCTTTCGACGCCCGCCAGAAAATCGGCGAGTTCCTTGTCTGATGCCATCCGCTGAAGGTCGGCGCAGCCAGCGTGCGCGTAATCGTTCGAAAAATGTCGTAAAACCCGCGGATGCTAGCAAATTTTCGCGCCTTCCAGGGGACAGACGGGCCGCTTCCGTGCCGCCGGCGCGCCTCTGACGGCCGCCCAGACGGGACGGGCCGGGCCGGGCAAAAACGCTTGTCTGGAGCGAGTGCAGGAAGGATTTACTTGACCGCGCGCGCGCCAGCAGATATCGTCGCTGGTTCGCAACATAAGTGACTTGTCTCAATTGAGGCGTGGCCCACAAAGCTCGCCTGTCAACTGGACGCGCCGCTTGAACCCGAGCCACAAGCCCGGCAGAGAGCACCCGATCAATTTTTTGCCGAAAATTTGAAAGGTGAATAATGAATATGCCCAGCGCGGAATTCTCCACGTCGGATACCTCTACTCTCCCTGAAACCGACTCTATCGGCGCCACCGTGCTCATGAAGGCACTGGCCGACGAAGACGTCGAATTCGTGTGGGGCTATCCCGGCGGCTCGGTACTCTACATCTACGACGAACTCTACAAGCAGGACAAGGTTCAGCACGTCCTCGTGCGCCATGAGCAGGCCGCGGTCCATGCGGCGGACGCCTATGCGCGCTCCACGGGCAAGGTCGGCGTATGCCTCGTGACCTCGGGTCCGGGCGTCACCAACGCGGTGACCGGTATCGCCACGGCCTACATGGATTCGATTCCGCTCGTCATCATCAGCGGCCAGGTGCCTACTTCCGCCATCGGGCAGGACGCTTTCCAGGAGTGCGACACGGTCGGCATCACGCGGCCTTGCGTCAAGCACAACTTCCTCGTGAAGGACGTGCGCGAGCTTGCGGCCACCGTGAAGAAGGCGTTCTACATTGCGCGCACGGGCCGGCCGGGTCCGGTGCTGATCGACATTCCCAAAGACGTCTCGAAGACGCCGTGCGCCTACGAGCCCGTCAAGACCGTTTCGCTGCGCTCGTACAACCCCGTCACCAAGGGCCACTCGGGACAGATCCGCAAAGCCGTGGCGCTGCTGCTTTCGGCCAAACGCCCGTACATCTACACGGGCGGCGGCATCATCCTCGCCGACGCATCGCGCGAACTCAATCAGTTCGCGGATCTGCTCGGCTACCCCGTGACGAACACGCTGATGGGGCTGGGCGGCTACCGCGCCAACGATCGCAAGTTCCTCGGCATGCTCGGCATGCACGGCACTTACGAAGCGAACATGGCCATGCAGCACTGCGACGTGCTGATCGCCATCGGCGCGCGGTTCGACGATCGCGTGATCGGCGACCCGGCGCATTTCGCGTCGCGTCCGCGCAAGATCATTCACATCGACATCGACCCGTCCTCCATTTCGAAGCGCGTGAAGGTGGACATTCCGATCGTCGGCGACGTGAAGGAAGTGCTGAAGGAATTGATCGAGCAACTCCAGCACGCCGAGCATGGCCCGGACACCGAGGCGCTTGCCGCGTGGTGGAAGGACATCGAAAGCTGGCGTGAGAAGAACTGTCTCAAGTACGACCGCGCAAGCGAGATCATCAAGCCGCAGTACGTCGTCGAAAAACTCTGGGAACTCACCGACGGCAACGCATTCGTCTGTTCCGACGTGGGCCAGCACCAGATGTGGGCCGCGCAGTTCTACCGCTTCAACAAGCCGCGCCGCTGGATCAACTCGGGCGGGCTCGGCACGATGGGCTTCGGGCTGCCCGCGGCGATGGGCGTGAAGATGGCGCATCCGGACGAGGAAGTGGTCTGCATTACGGGCGAAGGCTCCATCCAGATGTGCATCCAGGAGCTGTCCACCTGCAAGCAGTACGACACGCCGGTCAAGATCATTTCGCTCAACAACCGCTATCTGGGCATGGTGCGCCAGTGGCAGCAGATCGAGTACAGCAAGCGCTATTCGCATTCCTACATGGACGCGCTGCCGGACTTCGTGAAGCTCGCCGAGGCGTATGGCCATGTCGGCATGCGCATTGAAAAAAGTTCGGAAGTGGAGCCGGCGCTGAAGGAAGCGCTGCGTCTCAAGGACCGCACGGTATTTCTCGATTTCCAGACCGATCCCACCGAAAACGTCTGGCCGATGGTTCAGGCGGGCAAGGGCATCACCGAGATGCTGCTTGGCGCGGAGGATCTGTAGCGGCAGCGGGCGGTGAGCCTCGTGCCGGCCCTGCCGCACACGCCTTCACGAAAGGCGAACGCGCGGGCAGCGGCGGCACCGCTGCGCTGCGCGCCATGCAGTGCGCTCGATGAAGAGCGAGGCGCGCAACTCGACTAACTGGAAAACGAAGCGGGAAACACCATGCGACACATCATTTCCGTTCTGCTGGAAAACGAGCCGGGCGCGCTTTCGCGTGTGGTCGGTCTCTTTTCCGCACGCGGCTACAACATCGAAACCTTGACGGTGGCGCCGACCGAAGACCATTCGCTGTCGCGCATGACCATCGTTTCCATTGGCTCGGACGACGTGATCGAACAGATCACGAAGCATCTGAACCGCCTGATCGAGGTGGTGAAAGTGGTCGACCTGACCGAGGGCGCCCACATCGAACGCGAGCTGATGCTGATCAAGGTGAGGGCGGTCGGCAAGGAAAGGGAGGAGATGAAGCGGATGTCGGATATCTTCCGCGGCCGCATCATCGACGTCACCGAGAAGACCTATACGATCGAGCTGACGGGCGCGAGCGACAAGCTCGACGCGTTCATCGAGGCGCTCGACGCAACCGCGATTCTCGAGACAGTCCGCACGGGCGGCTCGGGCATCGGACGCGGCGAGCGCATTCTGAAGGTGTGATGCGCCGGACTCGCACCAGACAACCCACCGGTTTTTTTTGAATACCCTGAATATCGTCAAGGAACAGACATGAAAGTTTTCTACGACAAGGACGCCGACCTCTCCCTCATCAAAGGCAAGCAGGTCACGATCATCGGCTATGGCTCGCAAGGCCATGCGCACGCGCTGAACCTGAAGGAAAGCGGCGTGCACGTCACGGTCGGCCTGCGCCGCAACGGCGCGTCGTGGAGCAAGGCGGAAAACGCCGGCCTCACGGTGAAGGAAGTGGCCGAAGCGGTGAAGGGCGCCGACGTCGTGATGATGCTGCTGCCCGACGAGCAGATCGCCGAGGTCTACAAGAACGAAGTGCACGCCAACATCAAGCAGAACGCGGCGCTCGCGTTCGCACACGGCTTCAACGTGCACTACGGCCAGGTGATTCCGCGCGCCGACCTCGACGTGATCATGATCGCGCCGAAGGCCCCGGGCCACACTGTGCGCGGCACCTACACGCAAGGCGGCGGCGTGCCGCACCTGATCGCCGTGGCGCAGGACAAGTCCGGCGCGGCGCGCGACATCGCGCTCTCGTACGCGGCGGCGAACGGCGGCGGCCGTGCCGGCATCATCGAAACGAACTTCCGCGAAGAAACGGAAACCGACCTGTTCGGCGAACAGGCCGTGCTGTGCGGCGGTACGGTGGAGCTCATCAAGGCCGGCTTCGAAACGCTGGTCGAAGCGGGCTACGCGCCGGAAATGGCGTACTTCGAGTGCCTGCACGAACTGAAGCTGATCGTCGACCTGATCTATGAAGGCGGCATCGCGAACATGAACTACTCGATCTCGAACAACGCCGAATATGGCGAGTACGTGACGGGTCCGCGCGTCGTCACCGAAGAAACCAAGAAGGTGATGAAGGATGTGCTGAAGGACATCCAGACGGGCGAGTACGCGAAGAGCTTCATTCTCGAAAACCGCGCCGGCGCGCCGACGCTGCAATCGCGTCGCCGCATCACGGCCGAGCACCAGATCGAGCAGGTGGGCAGCAAGCTGCGCGCGATGATGCCGTGGATCGCGAAGAACAAGCTGGTCGACCAGTCGAAGAACTAAGCCGGCCGCATGTGGGGACAGCGGGCGGCCTGGCGGGACGGTTGCAGGTCCAGTCTGCTGCCCGTTTGCCCGGCATGGCGCGCACGCATGTGAAGCGCATGAAGTACCCGGAAGCCGCCCAGGTGTGCAGAACCCTGGGCGGCTTTTGCTATCCTACGGTTTTACAAAAATACCGAAGCCATCAATGAATTACCCTCATCCGATCATCGCGCGCGAAGGCTGGCCGTTCATCGCCATCGCCGCCGTCGTTGCGTTGTTGATCCACGCCATCGCGGGGCTCGCCCTCGCATGGCCGTTCTGGTTGATCCTCGTTTTCGTCGTCCAGTTTTTCCGCGATCCGCCGCGTCCCATTCCGCAGCAGGCGAACGCCGTGCTGTGCCCGGCCGACGGCCGGATCGTCGCCGTCGAAACGGCGCACGACCCCTATGCGAATCGCGAGGCGCTCAAGATCAGCGTGTTCATGAACGTGTTCAACGTGCACTCGCAGCGCTCGCCCGTGGATGGCGTCATTTCGAAGGTCGAATATTTTCCCGGCGCGTATCTGAACGCGGCAGTGGACAAGGCATCGCTCGAAAACGAGCGCAACGCCCTCGTGATCAATACGGCGAGCGGGCATACGGTGACCGCGGTGCAGATCGCCGGCCTGATTGCGCGCCGCATTCTCTGCTACGTGCGTGCAGGCGAACCGCTCACGCGCGGCCAGCGTTACGGCTTCATCCGCTTCGGCTCGCGCGTCGATGTGTACCTGCCCATGGGAAGCCGGCCGCGCGTGTCGATCGGCGAGAAGGTTTTCGCGTCGTCGACCATTCTGGCCGAGCTCTAACGCGGCATAGGGAGGTTCTTCGATGGCCGCATTCAAACGCCGACCTCGCAACAGCGGCGGCGCACCTCTGCCGCGTTCCTTTCGCCGCAACAAGAGCGTCCAGGAAACGGTCGCTGTGGACGCGGGCCGGCGGGCCGCGCGTCAGCAGTTCCTGAGAAAGCGCGGCATCTACCTGCTGCCCAACGCATTCACCACGGCCGCGCTGTTCTGCGGCTTCTTCGCCGTGGTGCAGGCGATGAACGTGCGCTTCGAAGTGGCGGCCATCGCCATTTTCGTCGCGATGGTGCTGGACGGCATGGACGGACGCGTCGCCCGCATGACGCATACGCAGAGCGCTTTCGGCGAGCAGTTCGACAGCCTCTCGGACATGGTCTCGTTCGGTGTGGCTCCGGCGCTCGTGATGTACGAATGGATTCTCAAGGACCTTGGGCGCTGGGGCTGGCTTGCAGCGTTCGTCTACTGCTCCGGCGCTGCGCTGCGGCTCGCGCGCTTCAACACCAACATCGGTGTGGTCGACAAGCGCTTCTTCCAGGGCATGCCGAGCCCGGCAGCGGCCGCGCTCATTGCCGGCTTCGTCTGGCTTGCCACCGACAACCGCGTGCCGCTCAAACTCGGCTGGCTGCCGTGGGTGGCGTTCGCGCTTACCGTCTACGCCGGCGTCACGATGGTGTCGAATGCGCCGTTCTACAGCGGCAAGGCGCTCGACGTGCGGCACCGCGTGCCGTTCGCGGCCACGCTGCTCGTCGTGGTGGCGTTCGTGCTGGTGTCGTCGGACCCGCCGCTGATGCTGTTCGGCCTCTTCGTGCTGTACGGCCTTTCCGGCTACGTGTTCTGGGCATACCAGACGCTGCGCGGCCGCACCAACCCGGCGCGTTCGCTGCCTCGCGAACGCTGAGCGGCGCGGGCATTTTCGGCCTCGCGCGGTCCGGCAACAGACGTATGCCGGGCCGCGGTTTCGGCCCCCGGATCGCCCACAGACCGGTGCCGGCGCCAATTGCACGTTTGGCTGAATCCCGCTATAGTCGCCGGCATGGTGACCTTCAAGTTCCCCCTCCTTTCCCTTCTAGCCGGCGCGCCGCTACGCGTGCTAGCGCTAGCGCGCCTGCCGCGCTGATCGTTTTCGCCCTCCGTCTGCCCGTACGTTGTCAGCGTCGCCAGCGGTGGCGCAAACAACCGTATTCCGTACTCCCTTTCCGTTCCTGAGCGAATCCCTGGAGACCCAAGATGGCAGACAAGCTGATTATTTTCGATACGACGTTGCGTGACGGCGAGCAGTCGCCCGGCGCGTCGATGACGAAAGAAGAAAAAGTCCGTATCGCGAGGCAGCTCGAACGCATGCGCGTAGACGTGATCGAAGCAGGCTTCGCCGCGAGTTCGAACGGTGATTTCGATGCCATTCATACGATCGCGTCGATGGTGAAGGAAAGCACGGTTTGCTCGCTCGCCCGCGCGAACGACAAGGACATTCAGCGTGCCGCCGACGCGCTCGCGCCCGCGAACCGCTTCCGCATTCACACGTTCATCGCCACTTCGCCGCTGCACATGGAGAAGAAGCTGCGCATGACGCCGGATCAGGTCTACGAACAGGCTCGGCTCGCCGTGCGCTTCGCGCGCAAGTTCACCGACGACGTCGAGTTCTCCCCCGAAGACGGCAGCCGCTCGGACATGGACTTCCTGTGCCGCGTGCTCGAAGCCGTGATCGCCGAAGGCGCCACGACCATCAACATCGCGGACACCGTCGGCTACGGCGTGCCCGAGCTGTACGGCAATCTCGTGAAGACGCTGCGTGAGCGCATTCCGAACTCGGACAAGGCGATCTTCTCGGTGCACTGCCACAACGACCTCGGCATGGCCGTGGCGAACTCGCTTGCCGGCGTGAAGATCGGCGGCGCGCGTCAGGTGGAATGCACGATCAACGGGCTCGGCGAGCGCGCGGGCAATACATCGCTCGAAGAAGTCGTGATGGCCGTGAAGACGCGCAAGGATTACTTCGGGCTCGACGTCGGTATCGATACGACGCAGATCGTGCCGGCTTCGAAACTCGTCTCGCAGATCACGGGTTTCGTGGTGCAGCCGAACAAGGCGGTGGTGGGCGCCAACGCATTTGCGCACGCGTCGGGCATTCACCAGGACGGCGTGCTGAAGGCGCGCGACACCTACGAGATCATGCGCGCCGAAGATGTGGGCTGGAGCGCGAACAAGATCGTGCTCGGCAAGCTGTCGGGCCGCAACGCGTTCAAGCAGCGCCTCCAGGAACTCGGCATCACGCTCGACAGCGAGACCGATCTCAACAATGCGTTCGCACGCTTCAAGGAACTGGCCGACCGCAAGGCTGAAATCTTCGACGAAGACATCATCGCGATCGTCAGCGAAGAGTCGGCCGAGGCGCAGGAAAAAGAGCACTACAAGTTCATCTCCCTCGCGCAACATTCGGAGACGGGCGAGCGTCCGCACGCGCGCATCGTGTTCACGGTGAACGGCAAGGAAACCACGGCCGAGGCAAACGGCAACGGTCCCGTCGACGCCACGCTCAACGCGATCGAAACCGAAGTGGGCAGCGGCTCCGAGCTTATGCTGTATTCGGTGAATGCCATCACGACCGGCACGCAGGCGCAGGGCGAAGTGACCGTGCGACTCTCGAAGGCCGGGCGCATCGTGAATGGTGTGGGCACGGACCCGGATATCGTCGCGGCTTCGGCGAAGGCCTACATCTCGGCACTCAACAAGCTGCATGCCGATACGGACAAGCTCAATCCGCAAAGCGGCGGCATCTGACTCACCGCTCCTGTGACGAGGACGCTGCCAGGCGTCCTCGTCGTATTCCTCTTCACGCTTCTCGCGCGGCCGCTTGTAGTTTCAGCGGCCGCTTTCTATTTCAGCGCCCGCCTGTCTGCTGTGCGAGCCCACGGTTCCAGCTCCAGCCGCGCGTCGCGGTGGGCAGCACCGGCGTGGCGTGCCGCATCTCGACCGCGATCGCGCGTTCCGGCGCGTCCTCAATGAAGCGGTCGAGCAGTTCCCGTACGTCGTGATCGATGAAGTCGGCACGCGTCGTGTCCACGATCACCGTGGCGCGATCCGGAATGCGCGAAAGCATCTGCTTGAGCGGTACCTTGCCGAGAAACGAAACGTCTTTGCGAAACGACAGCAGAAAATGATCGTCGTGCTGCGCAAGCGCGATGGGCCGATGCAGATTCGCCCACAACGCGAGCGCGACGCTGCATGCCACGCCAAGCAGGATGCCCATCAGCAGATCGGTGGCGAGCACGCCGCCCACCGTCGCGACGAACGGCACGAACGGCGCCGCACCTTGCTTCGCCATGGCGACGAATAGCGACGGCTTCGCGAGCTTGATGCCCGTGAAGATCAGAATCGCCGCGAGGCAGGCGAGCGGAATCAGATTGATGACGTCCGTGAGCGCAAACAGGCTGACGAGCAGCAGCACCCCATGAAAGATCGCCGACAGACGGCTCTGCGCGCCGGCATGCACATTGGCCGAACTGCGCACGATGACCGACGTGATCGGCAGCCCGCCGATAGCGCCCGCGACCAGGTTGCCCACGCCTTGCGCTTTCAGCTCGCGGTCAGGCGGCGCAGGCCGGCGCTGCGGATCGAGCTGCTCCACGGCTTCGAGGCTCAACAGCGATTCGAGGCTCGCGACAACGGCCAGCGTGATCGCGACGATCCATACGGCAGGGTCGGCGAGCCGGGCGAGGCCCGGACCGAAGTCGATGAAGCTGAGCGCGTTGCCGAGTGCCGCAAGCGACGCGAGTTCGGGAAGTGCGACGCGATGCTCGACGGGCAGGGAGAACGAGGCGCCAAGCGCTTCGCCCGCGAGCGTTGCCGCGATGCCGATCACCACGACGGCAAGCGGCGCCGGCACGAGCCGCACCAGCTTGAAGCGGCGCAACGCGCGCGTTTCCCAGCCCGCAAGCAGCGCGAGCGACAACACCGCGACGGCGCACGCCATGGGCGAGACGGCGCCGAACGGCGTGGCGATAGAGCCAGCTTGCGCGACGGCAGATGCCGCGTCGCCTCCAGCACCCGAGGCGAGCCCGAGCGCGAGCGGCAACTGCTTGATGATGAGCAGCAGCCCGATGGCCGCGAGCATGCCTTTGATGACGGGCGAGGGCACATAGGCCGCAAGCCGTCCGGCCTTGAGCATGCCGAAGACGAACTGGATCACGCCCGACAGCAGCACGGCGACGAGAAACGCCGAAAAGCTGCCGAGGCGCGCGATACCGTCGATCACGATCACGACGAGGCCCGCGGCCGGGCCGCTCACGCTCAATCGCGAACCGCTCAGCGCGGCAACGACGAGTCCGCCGACGATGCCCGACACGAGTCCGGCGAAGGGCTCCGCGCCGGAGGCTTTGGCGATGCCGAGACAGAGCGGCAGCGCAACGAGGAACACGACGGTGCCGGCGGCAAGGTCGCGCGGTAGCGAAGATAGATGGTCTTTCGGGGTCATGGCGAAGTGGGCGGTGAAAGGTGGTGTGCATGATGCGGTGAGCGGCTGTGCGCGCTGAAAGTCTCGAGAGAACTCAAGCCCGTTTGAGCGCGAGCTCGAGGTCGGCCGTGGCAGACACGTGTTCGTATCCCGATTCGAGTTCGCGCAACTGGCCGTCTGCGAGCGAAAAAATCCAGCCGTGCACGAGCGGTGGCGGCTCGCTTCGCGCGACGATGGGATGCTCGCGCAGGCGCTGCACCTGAGCGATCACGTTCAGTTCGGCGAGCCGGTCGATGCGTGCCTGCTCCGGCGCAATACCGTCGAGCTCCGTGCGATGTGTCTGCGCGAGTTCGCACAGCGGCCGGATGCGCCGGTTCACGTGCGGCAGATGCGGTGCCGGGGGCATGAGCGAGGCGCGTACGCCGCCGCATCCGTAATGTCCGCAGACAATGATGTGCTTCACGCGCAACACCTCGACGGCGTATTCGAGCACGCTCATGGAGTTGTCGTCGGCGGCGTCGAACAGGTTGGCAATGTTGCGATGGACGAAGAGGTCGCCGGGTGCGCAATGCGTGACGCTTTCGGCGGGCACGCGGCTGTCGGAGCAGCCGATCCACAGCACTTGAGGATTCTGGCCCTGAGCGAGCGTGGCAAAGAATTGCGGGTCGCGCCGGGCGATTTCCTGCGCCCAGGCGACGTTCGCAACGAGCATGCGTTTCGGAAGGTTCATAGGAAGTGACTCCACGTTGAGCGGGAGCGCTGCTGACCATTACAAAACGCTTTCTATCAGAAAAAATTCAGACAAAATCCGAAAAAAATCGGTTTCATGCCGGGCGAATAAAAAATGCCGCCCGGTGGGCGGCATTTGGCGGTGTGGTGAAAGACCGCGGGTGACGCGGTGAAGGGCGCGCCGTGCAGGTGTCAGAACAGATTGCGGCGGTCGGGATCGTGGAGCGGATCCGGCGTCTTCTGCGTGAGGCGCAGTGTGCCGTTGTCGTCGAAGTAGAAGCTGTAAAGCATGTACCAGACGTTGTCTTCCAGGTAGCGGTAGGTCCACACCTCGCGTTTCATCAGCGGGAAATACGACGTTTCCACCGGCCGGCCGAAATTCACGAGCACGTCGGCGCGGGTCCACTTGCCGATCTCGGCGCGATAGAACTCGTTGGGTTGCAGGACCTGGCGCACGCTCACGATCTTGCCCGAGGCGTCGATGTCCGCCGCGGTGGTCGTTTCGCCCATCGGCTGGGTCGGCCACATCAGGCGGTGTCCGCCATTCGGGAGATCGTAGACTTCGCGCGGCGCGCCGAGTCGTGCAACGATCGTCGACTGGTCCGCCCCCGGCTGCACCTGCTGCCAGGGCTGCGCGCAACCCGCGAGCGTCAGCGTGCCGAAGCAGACTGCAAGCGCTGCAAGCAAGGTGCGCGGTCGCGCGGTGGTCGTTGAAATACGCATGAAAGCCTCCGGGAGCATGGGCAGAACGTGTGGCGTCGAACCTCGTCATTTTGACACGGGCCCCGTTGGAGGGGCGGCGGCGCGGGCTGCCCGGACGTGCCGCCGCCGCACTTGCCGCTCGCCTGCCTGCGGCCTATGATCCGCGCTTCCAACGCTTTCCGGGAGTCGCGATGAGGTACGGTGGGACAGGGTCGAGTGTGGCGCCGAGGGTGGCACTGAAGGTGGCGGTTGCCGCCATGGCGTTCGTTGCATCGCTGGCAACGTGGCCGGGCGTCACCGCAGAGGCGGCAACGCCGGTGCCGGGAGCCACCCATGCCGGCGAGCCGATCCGCCTTGCCCTGATCGAAGGCATGTCGGGTCCGTTCGCAAATGCCGGCGCGGCCGTGGAGCGCAATCTCCGGTTCGGCGTCGAGCGCGTGAACGCACGCGGCGGTGTGCAATTGGCCGACGGCACTCATCCGCTCGAACTCGTCGTGCTCGACAGCAAGGGCAGTGCCGAGGCCGCGCTCGTCCAGCTGCGCGCGGCGGCCGACCGGCACATCGGCTTCATCCTGCAGGGCAACAGTTCGGCGGTGGCGGCCGCGCTCCTCGATGCGATCGAGAAGCAGAACAGCCGCAATCCCGACAATCGCGAGCTGTTTCTCAACTACTCCGCCGACGACCCCGCGCTCACGAACGCCAATTGCAGCTTCTGGCACTTCCGTTTCGATGCCCACGCCGGCATGCGCATGGACGCGCTCGCCGACGTGATCGCGCGTGACGCCTCCGTGAAGAAGGTGTACCTGCTGAATCAGGACTACAGCTTCGGCCACGACGTGAGCGCGCTTGCCCGAACCGCGCTGGCGTCGAAGCGGCCCGACATCGCGGTGGTGGGCGACGAGTTCCACGCGATTGGCCGCATCAAGGATTTTTCGCCCTATATCGCCAAGATCCGCGCCAGCGGCGCGGACGCCGTCGTGACGGGCAACTGGGGCAACGACCTCACGCTGCTCGTCAAAGCGGCACGCGAGCAGGGCCTCGACACGAAGTTCTACACGTTCTATGGCAACAGTCTCGGTGCACCGGCGGCCTTGGGCGATGCCGGCGTCGGACGCGTATTCGCGGTTGCGGACTGGCATCCGAATGCAGGCGGTGCGCAGTCGGATGCCTGGTACGCGGCGTTTCGCGCGCGTTATCCCAACGCCGCCGACGACTACCCCGTGCTGCGCATGAGCCTGCTTGTCGAGATGCTGGCCGACGCGATGGGGCGAGCCCGTTCCGCCGATCCGGCGGCCGTGGCGCACGCGCTGGAAGGCATGAAGTTCGACAACGGCTTTCACGCCGAATGGATGCGCGCTGAGGATCATCAGCTGATCCAGCCCCTTTACGTGATGGCCATGGAGAAAGCCGGTGTGCCGGGCGTGCGCTACGACAACGAGGGCTCGGGCTACGGTTTTCGCACGGTGCTGGCACTGCCCGCACAGCGTACTGTGCCGCCCACCACGTGCCAGATGAAGCGTCCATGATTGGGGTTTCGGTTTGGCGCGGTCGCTGTGCTACAATATCGCCCTTGCTGTAACCCCCACGGCACGGCCTTTCTTCCGTGACCGCCCGTTCGATTCAAAGGAAATCAAATGTCTGTAGCAGATATCAAGAAGTCCGACGTAGTCGCGCAATTCGCGCGTGGCACCAACGACACGGGTTCGCCCGAAGTTCAGGTGGCGCTTCTCACGTCCCGTATCAACGAACTCACCGTTCACTTCAAGTCCCACGCGAAGGATCACCACAGCCGCCGCGGCCTGCTGCGCATGGTGAGCCGCCGCCGCAAGCTGCTCGACTACCTGAAGGGCAAGGACGCTGATCGTTACCGCGCGCTGATCGAAAAGCTTGGTCTGCGCAAGTAACCGGACGGTTTTTCAACAAGATGCCTGTGTCAGTCAGCTGATGCAGGCATTTTGTTTTTGAACGGTGCGCTTCATGTGCTGCGCACCGGCAGGCCACTGGGTAGCACCAGGCAGTACGCCTCGATGACCGGGCTTTCTGGGTAGAGCTTTGTGTCATTCCAGCGGTTCATGCGATCGCGGTTCGCCCGCCTCGCGCGAACGTGATCCGCTGGAATGGCATAACACTCCTCTAGCCATGCGGTGCCGGTCCTCGCGTAGCCGCGCCCGAGGGTGCGCGGTATAACAACGAACGAGTCAAGGAGTGACTTCTATGTCCATGTTCAACAAAGTCGTGAAGGAATTCAAATGGGGCCAGCATAACGTTCGCCTCGAAACGGGCGAAATCGCCCGTCAGGCGAGCGGCGCCGTCCTCGTCGACGTCGAAGATACGGTCGTGCTCGCGACCGTGGTCGGCGCGAAGTCGGCCAAGCCCGGCCAGGATTTCTTCCCGCTCACCGTCGACTACATCGAGAAAACGTATTCGGCCGGCAAGATTCCCGGCGGCTTCTTCCGCCGCGAAGGCCGCCCCTCGGAAGGCGAAACGCTCATTTCGCGCCTGATCGACCGTCCGCTGCGCCCGCTTTTCCCTGAAGGCTTCTACAACGAAGTGCAGGTCGTCATTCACGTGTTGTCGGTGAATCCGGACATTCCGTCGGACATCCCGGCCCTGATCGGCGCATCGGCTGCACTCGCGGTGTCGGGCCTGCCGTTCAACGGCCCGGTGGGTGCCGCGCGTGTTGCGTACATCAACAACGAATACGTGCTGAACCCGACGCGCGCGCAGATCAAGGAATCGCGCCTCGACCTCGTCGTGGCGGGTACGGAGCGCGCCGTGCTGATGGTGGAATCCGAAGCAGACCAACTGCCGGAAGACGTGATGCTGGGCGCAGTCGTGTTCGGCCACGAACAGATGCAAACCGCGATCGACGCGATTCACGAACTCGTGCGCGAAGGCGGCAAGCCGGAGTGGAACTGGCAGCCGGCACCGAAGAATGAGCCGCTGATCGCTCGCGTGACGGAACTCGCGCTGGCCGACCTGCAGGCGGCCTACCAGATTCGCGAAAAGCAGGCCCGCTCGGCGAAGGTCAAGGAAATCTACTCGGCCGTGACGGCGAAGCTGGCGGAAGACGCCGTGACGTCGGCTGGCGAAGCGCCGGATGCCGCGACTGTCGGCAACATCCTGTTCGACCTGGAAGCGAAGATCGTTCGCGGCCAGATCCTGAACGGCGAACCGCGCATCGACGGCCGCGATACGCGCACCGTGCGTCCGATCGAAATCCGCACCGGCGTGTTGCCGCGTACGCACGGCTCGGCGCTCTTCACGCGCGGCGAAACGCAGGCGCTCGTGGTGGCGACGCTCGGCACGAAGGGTGACGAGCAGATCATCGACGCGCTCGAAGGCGAGTACCGCGACCGCTTCATGCTCCACTACAACATGCCGCCGTTCGCGACCGGCGAAACCGGCCGCGTGGGCTCGCCGAAGCGCCGCGAAATCGGCCACGGCCGTCTTGCCAAGCGCGCGCTCGTCGCGTGCCTGCCGAGCGCCGAAGAGTTCGGCTACTCGATTCGTGTGGTGTCCGAAATCACGGAATCGAATGGTTCGTCCTCGATGGCTTCGGTGTGCGGCGGCTGTCTCGCACTGATGGACGCCGGCGTGCCGATGAAGGCGCACGTCGCGGGCATCGCGATGGGGCTGATCCTCGAAGACAACAAGTTCGCGGTGCTGAGCGACATTCTCGGCGACGAGGACCACTTGGGCGACATGGACTTCAAGGTGGCCGGTACGGCCGACGGCGTGACCGCGCTGCAGATGGACATCAAGATCCAGGGCATCACGAAGGAAATCATGCAGGTCGCGCTCGCGCAGGCGAAGGAAGGCCGCATGCACATCCTCGGCAAGATGACGGCCGCGGTGTCGGGTGCGAACACGGAACTGTCGGCGTTCGCGCCGCGCATGATCACTGTGAAGATCAACCCGGAGAAGATCCGCGACGTGATCGGCAAGGGCGGTTCGGTGATCCGCGCGCTGACCGAAGAAACCGGCACGACCATCGACATCTCCGACGACGGCGTCGTGACGATTGCGAGCACGAGCAGCGAAGGCATGGCCGAAGCGAAGCGCCGCATCGAAGCGATCACGGCGGAAGTCGAGGTCGGTCAGATCTACGAGGGCACGATTCTCAAGCTGCTGGACTTCGGCGCGATCGTGAACCTGCTGCCGGGCAAGGACGGCCTGCTGCACATCTCGGAAATCGCCAACGAGCGCATCAAGGACATCAACGACTATCTGAAGGAAGGCCAGGTCGTGAAGGTCAAGGTCATCCAGACGGACGAGAAGGGCCGCGTGCGCCTGTCGGCCAAGGCGTTGCTCAACGACTCGCCCTCCGGCGCGCCGCAGGGCGAGCCGGCTCCGCAGCAGTAACGCGGTAGCACGACGACGGCCGGCAGCGCGCAAGCGCGCCGGCCGTTTTTCTTGATGGCACGCGAAACGCGAGCGCGGATCGCGCTGCATGCAACGTTAATCCAGGGCATGCTGTCTGCCGTTTGCAGTGCAATCCAGACTCAGGGGAACGCGGATGAAAGCGATCGAAATTACGGAGTTCGGCGCGCCTGACGTGCTCAAGCTTGCCGAGCGGCCCATGCCGGAACCCAAGGCCGGTGAGGTCTTGATCAAGGTGGCGGCTTCGGGCGTGAACCGTCCGGACGTCTTCCAGCGCAAGGGCGCTTATGCGCCGCCGCCCGGCGCTTCGGACTTGCCGGGCCTGGAGGTGGCGGGTGTGATCGCCGGCGGCACGATCGATCCCAAACGCAATCCGTTCGGCCTGAAGGAGGGTGACCGCGTATGCGCGTTGCTCGCGGGCGGCGGTTATGCCGAGTACGCCGCGGTGCCGCTCCAGCAATGTCTGCCGGTGCCGGGCGCACTGTCGGACGTCGAGGCCGCGTCTTTGCCCGAGACGTTCTTCACGGTGTGGAGCAACGTCTTCATGCGCGCGCAACTGGGCGCGGGCGAGGGCGGTGCGAACGAGACGCTGCTCGTTCAGGGCGGCTCGAGTGGCATCGGCGTGGCGGCCATCCAGATTGCGCACGCGCTGGGCTTTCGCGTCTTCGCGACGGCGGGTTCCGAAGACAAGTGCCGCGCATGCGAGCAACTGGGTGCCGAGCGCGCCATCAACTACCGGACCGAAGACTTCGTCGAAGTACTCAAGTCGCTCACGAACGATCGTGGCGTCGACGTGATTCTCGACATGGTGGGCGGGAGCTACATTCCACGCGAGCTTTCGGCACTCGCGGATGGCGGACGCATCGTGCTGATCGCCATGCTCGGCGGCGCGAAGGCGGAAGTTAACCTCAACGAAATCCTGCGGCGCCGGCTGACCATCACCGGCTCGACGCTGCGCCCGCGTCCCGTGGAGTTCAAGGCGCAAGTGGCTGCGCAACTGAAGGAGCGCGTGTGGCCGCTGATCGACGAGGGTCGCATCAAGCCGGTCGTCTACCGCGTGTTCGAGGCCGCGCGGGCGGCCGAGGCGCATGCGCTCATGGAGAGCAGCGAGCACATCGGCAAGATCGTGCTGAACTGGCAGGGGGCTTGACATGTGCGGTTTGACCGGCTTGGCGGTCGCACAGTAAAATTGCGCGTTTTTGCTTTCGCTGCCCCGGCAACGGACCGCGGGCTGCCCGCGACACGAGAGGACACGACGAGACGATGTCGAAACAACGAGCGAAACTGGTAGTCGGTAACTGGAAGATGCACGGTCGCCTCGAAGCGAACGCCACGTTGCTGCAGGCGATCGCAAAGCGGGCCGCAGCGCTTCCCGCCGATGTCCGCGTTGGTGTTTGCGTGCCGTTTCCGTATCTCGCGCAGGTGCAGTCCCTGCTCGAGGGCAGCCGCGTCGCGTGGGGCGTGCAGGACGTGTCGGCCAACGTGCAAGGCGCCTATACCGGCGAAGTGGCTGCCGAGATGGCGCGCGAATTTGGCGCGTCGTTCGCGATCGTCGGGCATTCGGAGCGCCGTGCATATCACTACGAAAGCGCGGAACTCGTGGCGGTGAAAACGCAGCGCGCCCTCGAGGCGGGTTTGACCCCAATCGTGTGTGTGGGCGAAACGCTCGAGCAGCGCGAAGCCGGGACCACCGAGCAGGTGGTGGACGTGCAGCTTGGCGAAGTGCTCGCAAAGCTCTCGTCCGACGAGGCGGCGCGAATCGTCGTGGCCTATGAGCCGGTGTGGGCGATTGGTACCGGGCGCAGCGCTACGGCGGCGCAGGCTCAGCAGGTGCACGCGTTCCTGCGCGTGCAGCTGGCGGCGAAAGGCGCCGCCGTGGCGGACGTGCCGCTGCTGTATGGCGGTAGCGTGAAGCCCGACAACGCGGAAGAGTTGTTCCGCGAAAGCGATATCGATGGTGGCTTGATCGGCGGCGCTTCGCTCAAGGAGGCCGATTTCATCGCGATCTGCGAGGCCGCTGCCGCGGCGAGCGCCGCTCAGGCTTCGTAAGGCGTTTCGGTTGCCGCGGCATCGCGGCACCCATGCTTCCATGCGCGTGACGGCTTGATGTCACCGCTTTAACAGAACCTCAGGTGAGTGTAATGCTGTATTTGAAGACGTTGATCATTGTCGTCCAGCTGCTGTCGGCGCTTGGCGTTATCGGCCTCGTGCTGCTACAACACGGCAAGGGCGCGGACATGGGCGCCGCGTTCGGCAGCGGCGCGTCGGGCAGTCTGTTCGGTGCAAGCGGTTCCGCGAATTTCCTTTCGCGTACAACCGCCGTGCTTGCAACAGTCTTTTTCGTATCGACGCTGGCGCTTACTTATCTCGGCTCGTATCATTCGAAGCCTTCAGCGGGTGTGTTGGGCGCCGCAACAAATGCGCCTGCGGTTGCCTCCGCTGCGTCGGTTGTTGCGCCGGCTTCGTTGCCTGCCGCGGCTTCGGCTGCATCGACTCCGGGCCAGGACGTGCCGAAATAAATTTTCGACAGACCCGCTTTGATGCGTTGAACAATCTGTTTAGACAGGTTAGAATTCAAGTCTTGAAGCGATTCGCGGGTTTCAACAAGTTGTTTTCCCGGATTGCATACAGTGCCGACGTGGTGAAATTGGTAGACACGCTATCTTGAGGGGGTAGTGGCGAAAGCTGTGCGAGTTCGAGTCTCGCCGTCGGCACCAATGTTATCTAATGCCAGCCGCTGCTTCGCTTCGGCTGGCATTTTTACTTCTGGCGTCGTATTTGTTCGTTTGGCGGCGTCCGTCAAGCTTCTGAAGTAATATGCCGCGGGCCGCACAGCGCTCGCGGAATCCAGAACCAACCGATTGAGGATAGTCTTGAACCTCGCAGCCTATTTCCCCGTCTTGTTGTTCCTCCTTGTGGGCACCGGTTTGGGTATAGCGCTGGTCAGCATTGGCAAGATTCTTGGTCCCAACCGGCCTGACGCCGACAAGAACGCGCCGTACGAGTGCGGCTTCGAAGCTTTCGAAGACGCCCGCATGAAATTCGATGTGCGGTACTACCTCGTGGCCATCCTCTTCATCATCTTCGATCTCGAGACCGCATTCATGTTCCCGTGGGGCGTTGCCCTGCGCGACATCGGCTGGCCGGGCTTCATCGCGATGATGATTTTTCTGCTCGAATTCCTGCTGGGCTTCGCCTATATCTGGAAGAAAGGCGGCCTCGACTGGGAGTAACGGGTTAATTGCCGGTTTGCATGGGTGGCAGCGCCATGCCGCCCGCCTGGAGTGGAAAGCAAATGAGTATCGAAGGGGTCTTGAAGGAAGGGTTTGTCACCACCACGGCTGACAAGCTGATCAACTGGACGCGCACCGGCTCGCTGTGGCCGATGACGTTCGGTCTTGCATGTTGCGCGGTAGAAATGATGCATGCGGGCGCAGCCCGCTACGACCTCGACCGCTTTGGCGTGGTGTTTCGCCCGAGCCCGCGTCAGTCGGATGTGATGATCGTGGCCGGTACGCTGTGCAACAAGATGGCACCGGCTCTGCGCAAGGTGTACGACCAGATGGCCGAGCCGCGCTGGGTCATCTCGATGGGCTCGTGTGCCAACGGTGGCGGCTACTATCACTATTCGTATTCGGTGGTGCGTGGCTGCGATCGCATCGTACCTGTCGATGTGTACGTGCCGGGCTGTCCGCCTACGGCCGAAGCCCTGGTCTACGGGGTGATCCAGCTGCAGGCGAAGATCCGCCGCACCAACACCATCGCCCGTCAATAAGGCCTGAGCCTCCCCCACAATATGGCAAGCAAACTCGAGACCCTGAAAGCGAACCTCGAGACGGCCTTTGGCGGCCGCCTCGTAAGCATTACCGAGGCGATCGGCGAGCTGACGATCGTCGTGAAAGCAGGCGAATACCTCGACGTGGCGAAGCAGCTGCGCGACGATCCGAAGCTGCGTTTCGAACAACTGATCGATCTGTGCGGCGTCGACTATCAGGCGTACGGCGACGGTGCCTACGAGGGCCCGCGTTTTGCAGCCGTGCTGCATCTGCTCTCGGTGACGAACAACTGGCGTCTGCGCGTGCGCGTGTTCGCACCGGACGACGAAGTCCCCATTGTCCCCTCCGTCGTGGATATCTGGAACTCGGTGAACTGGTACGAGCGCGAAGCGTTCGACCTTTATGGCATTGTGTTCGAGGGCCATCCTGACCTGCGCCGCATCCTCACCGACTACGGCTTCATCGGCCACCCGTTCCGCAAGGACTTCCCGGTTTCCGGCTTCGTCGAAATGCGCTACGACCCGGAAGAGAAGCGCGTCGTCTATCAGCCGGTGACGATCGAGCCGCGCGAAATCACGCCGCGCGTGATCCGCGAGGATCGCTATGGCGGTCTGAAACACTAAGAGGGTGCCATGGCAGAAATCAAAAACTACACGCTCAATTTCGGCCCGCAGCACCCGGCAGCGCACGGTGTGCTGCGCCTCGTGCTCGAGCTCGATGGTGAAGTGATCCAGCGTGCCGATCCGCACATCGGCCTTCTGCATCGCGCGACCGAAAAGCTCGCCGAAAGCAAGACGTTCATTCAGTCCGTTCCGTACATGGATCGTCTCGACTACGTGTCGATGATGGTCAACGAGCACGGCTACGTGATGGCGATCGAAAAGCTGCTCGGCATCGACGTGCCGGTTCGCGCCCAGTACATTCGCGTGCTGTTCGACGAAATCACGCGCGTGTTGAACCACCTGATGTGGATCGGCGCGCACGCGCTCGACGTGGGCGCGATGGCGGTGTTTCTCTACGCGTTCCGCGAGCGTGAAGACCTGATGGACGTGTACGAAGCCGTGTCCGGCGCACGGATGCACGCGGCGTACTATCGTCCTGGCGGCGTCTATCGCGACCTGCCGGATGCGATGCCGCAATACAAGGCGTCGAAGATCCGCAACGAGAAGGCGCTCGCCAGAATGAACGAAGCGCGCCAGGGTTCGGTGCTCGACTTCATCGACGATTTCTTCACCCGCTTCCCCAACTGCGTCGACGAATACGAAACGCTGCTCACCGATAACCGCATCTGGAAGCAGCGTCTCGTCGGCATCGGTGTGGTGAGCCCCGAGCGTGCGCTGCAGATGGGCCTCACGGGTCCGATGATCCGCGGCTCCGGTATTGAATGGGATCTGCGCAAGAAGCAGCCGTACGAGGTGTATGACCGCCTCGACTTCGACATCCCGGTCGGCGTGAACGGTGACTGCTACGACCGCTACCTGGTACGCGTCGAGGAAATGCGCCAGTCCACCCGCATTGCGAAACAGTGCATTGAATGGCTGCGCAAGAATCCGGGTCCGGTGATGACCGACAATCACAAGGTTGCGCCGCCGTCGCGCGTGAACATGAAGTCGAACATGGAAGAGCTGATTCACCACTTCAAGCTCTTCACGGAAGGCTTCCACGTGCCGGAAGGCGAGGCCTACGCTGCCGTCGAGCATCCGAAGGGCGAGTTCGGCATCTATCTCGTCTCCGATGGCGCGAACAAGCCGTACCGGCTCAAGATCCGCGCTCCCGGCTACGCGCACCTGGCGGCACTCGACGAAATGGCGCGCGGCCACATGATTGCCGATGCCGTGACCATCATCGGCACGCAGGACATCGTGTTCGGGGAAATCGACCGGTAAGCGGTTTCGCAACACGGCGCGTGCCTCGGGGCAGCAGCAGTCCGGCGCGCGCTGCGCATCATGCAAGGAACGCCACGTCTGTCGCAGCAAGCGGTTCGCGACAGGTTTTCGTTCGGTAGGAATTGAAAGAGTCGTGTCTGAAAATGATCTCAGCTGAAGGCCTGAAAGAAATCGATCGCTCGATCGCGAAATATCCCGCCGACCAGAAGCAGTCCGCGGTGATGGCGGCGCTGGCCGTCGCGCAGGAAGAGCACGGCTGGCTGTCGCCCGAACTCATGCAGTTCGTCGCCGACTATCTGGGCATGCCGGCGATCGCCGTGCAGGAGGTCGCGACCTTCTACACGATGTACGAGACGAAGCCCGTCGGCAAATACAAGATCACGCTCTGCACGAACCTGCCGTGCCAGCTGGGCCCGGACGGCGGCTCGGAGAGCGCGGCCGAATACCTGAAGCAGAAGCTCGGCATCGACTTTGGCGAAACCACGCCGGACGGCAAGTTCACCCTGAAAGAGGGCGAGTGCATGGGCTCGTGCGGTGACGCGCCCGTGATGCTTGTGAACAACCATCGCATGTGCAGCTTCATGAGCCGCGAGAAGATCGACCAGCTGCTCGAGGAACTTTCGAAATGACGTCTTTGCACGATCGGCACATCAAGCCGCTGATTCTCGCCGGGCTGAACGGCGACAACTGGCATCTCGAAGACTACGTTGCGCGCGGCGGTTACAAGCAGCTGCGCCGTATTCTCGAAGAGAAGATTCCGCCCGAGCAGGTCATTGCGGACGTGAAGGCGTCGGGTCTACGCGGCCGCGGCGGTGCGGGTTTCCCGACCGGCCTCAAGTGGAGCTTCATGCCGCGTCAGTTTCCCGGCCAGAAGTATCTCGTCTGCAACTCGGACGAAGGCGAACCGGGCACGTTCAAGGATCGCGACATCCTGCGCTGGAATCCGCATTCGCTGATCGAGGGCATGGCCATCGGCGCGTACGCGATGGGCATTACCGTGGGCTACAACTACATCCACGGCGAGATCTGGGAAGTCTACAAGCGCTTCGAAGAGGCGCTGGAAGAAGCGCGCCGCGCGGGCTTTCTCGGCAAGAACATCCTGGGGACGGACTTCTCGTTCGACCTCTTCGCGCACCACGGTTACGGCGCGTACATCTGCGGCGAAGAAACGGCGCTGCTCGAGTCGCTGGAAGGCAAGAAGGGCCAGCCGCGCTTCAAGCCGCCGTTCCCGGCGAGCTTCGGCGTGTACGGCAAGCCGACCACGATCAACAACACCGAAACGTTCGCGGCCGTGCCGTTCCTGCTGGCCATCGGTCCGCAGAATTACCTCGAACTCGGCAAGCCCAACAACGGTGGTACGAAGATCTTCTCGGTGTCCGGCGACGTCGAACGTCCTGGCAACTACGAAGTGCCGCTCGGCACCCCGTTTGCCACGCTGATGGAGCTTGCGGGCGGCATGCGCGGCGGCAAGAAGATCAAGGCGGTGATTCCGGGCGGCTCGTCGGCGCCGGTGATCCCGGGTGACATCATGATGCAAACCGACCTCGACTACGATTCGATCGCGAAGGCCGGTTCGATGCTCGGCTCGGGCGCCGTGATCGTGATGGACGAGACGCGCTGCATGGTGCGCTCGCTGCTGCGTCTGTCGTACTTCTATTACGAAGAGTCGTGCGGTCAATGCACGCCGTGCCGCGAAGGCACGGGCTGGCTCTACCGCGTGGTGCACCGTATCGAGCATGGTCTTGGCCGCAAGGAAGATCTGGATCTCCTGAACTCCGTGGCGGAAAACATCATGGGCCGTACGATCTGCGCGCTCGGCGATGCAGCCGCCATGCCGGTGCGCGGCATGCTCAAGCACTACTGGGACGAATTCGAATATCACGTGGCCAACAAGCGTTGCCTCGTTGGCGGTCATGCCGGTGCACCGGCGGCGCCGGAGACGGTGGCTGCGTAAGCGGGTTCCTGAGGCCGCCGCGAAGCGAGCGGTCGCAGGGGCGGGCCAGTGAGCGGCCGGCGGGAACAGCAACGAATGCAACGCGCGCAGCAGACACGGCCAGCGCGCCACACCGCAAATTCATCGCTGCAGCAGGCGATGGACGGGGCGAACGATTGAGCGGTAACAGGTTAAGGATGATTGACCATCATGGTTGAACTCGAAATAGACGGCAAGAAGGTCGAGGTGCCTGAAGGCAGCATGGTGATCCAGGCTGCGCACAAGGTCGATACCTACATTCCTCACTTCTGCTATCACAAGAAGCTGTCGATTGCGGCCAATTGCCGGATGTGTCTCGTCGAAGTCGAGAAGATGCCGAAGGCCGTGCCCGCGTGTGCCACGCCGGTGTCGCCCGGCATGGTCGTGCGCACCACCTCCGACAAGGCCGTGAAGGCCCAGCAGTCGGTGATGGAATTCCTGCTCATCAACCACCCGCTCGACTGCCCGATCTGCGATCAGGGCGGCGAATGCCAGTTGCAGGATCTCGCAGTGGGCTACGGCAAGTCGTCGTCGCGCTACAGCGAAGAAAAGCGCGTGGTGTTCCACAAGAACGTCGGTCCACTGATCTCCATGGAAGAGATGACGCGCTGCATCCACTGCACGCGTTGCGTCCGCTTCGGCCAGGAAGTTGCCGGCGTAATGGAACTCGGCATGCTGGGCCGCGGCGAGCATTCGGAAATCACGTCGTTCGTCGGCAAGACCGTGGACTCGGAACTGTCGGGCAACATGATCGACCTGTGCCCGGTAGGCGCGCTCACGAGCAAGCCGTTCCGCTACAGCGCCCGCACGTGGGAACTGTCGCGCCGCAAGTCGGTGAGCCCGCACGATTCCGTCGGCGCAAACCTCGTGGTGCAGGTGAAGAACAACCGCGTCATGCGCGTGCTGCCGCTCGAAAACGAAGCGATCAACGAGTGCTGGATTTCGGACAAGGACCGCTTCTCGTACGAAGGCCTCAACAGCGACGAACGCCTCACGCGCCCGATGGTGAAGCAAGGCGGCCAGTGGATCGAGACGGACTGGCAAACGGCGCTCGAATACGTGGTGAAGGGTCTGAAGGGCATCGCCGCCGACCATGGCGCGAATGCGCTCGCCACGCTCGCGAGCCCGCACAGCACGGTTGAAGAGCTTTATCTGCTGAAGCAACTGGCCAACGCCGTCGGTACGCCGAACGTCGATTTCCGTCTGCGCCAGTCGGATTTCTCGGCCCCGCTCGCGGGCGCACCGTGGCTAGGCACGAAGATCGCCGACCTCTCGACGCTCGACTCGGCGTTCGTGATCGGTTCGTTCCTGCGTCGCGATCATCCGCTGCTGGCCGCGCGTCTGCGCCAGGCCGCCAAGGGTGGCGCAAAGCTCACGCTGCTGCAGGCCACGAACGACGACTCGCTCATTCCGACCGCACAGCGCATCGTGGCGGCACCGTCGGCATGGCTCGACGAGCTGGCCGGCATCGCGGCAGCCGTTGGTCAAGCGCGCGGTGTGAGCGTGCCCGAAGCGTTCGCGGGCGCCCAACCGTCCGAGGCGGCAAAGCAGGTTGCGGCATCGCTCGCAGCCGGCGAACGGCGTGTCGTGCTGCTTGGCAACAGCGCCGTGCAGCATCCCGAATTTGCACGCCTGCACGCCGCAGCACAGTGGATTGCGGAGAACACCGGCGCAACGCTCGGTTTCCTCACCGAGGCGGCGAACACCGTGGGCGCGTACCTGGCCGGCGCGCTGCCGGGCGAGGGCGGCCTGAACGCGCGCGAAGCGTTCGAGCAGCCGCGCAAGGGCTATGTGCTGCTCAACGTCGAGCCCGAGTTCGATACGGCCAATCCGGCAGCGGCGCTGTCTGCGCTGAATCAGGCCGAGATGGTCGTCGTGCTGTCGCCGTTCAAGACCGGCGCGGAATACGCCGACGTCCTGCTGCCTATCGCGCCGTTCACGGAAACGTCCGGCACGTTCGTCAACGCCGAAGCCACGGTGCAGTCGTTCAACGGTGTCGTGCGTCCGCTTGGCGACGCCCGCCCGGCCTGGAAGGTGCTGCGCGTGCTCGGCAGCCTGCTTGGCAAGCCGGGTTTCGAGTTCGATACGTCCGAAGAAGTGCGCACGGCTGCGCTGGGCGACGGCGACCTCACGTCGCGTCTGTCGAACAAGGCAAACGGCGCGATCGCACGTGCCGCAGGCGGTTCGGCGGCGAAGCCGGCCAACGGCGGCTTCGAACGCGTGTCCGATGTGCCGATCTACCACGCCGACCCGCTCGTGCGTCGTGCGCCGTCGCTGCATCTAACGATGGCGGCGAAGGCGGCCGGGACGGTGGGCCTGCCGGCAGCGCTCTTCGATCAGCTGGGTTTGAAGGACGGCGACGCGGTGCGCGTGCGCCAGGGCGATCGCTCGGTGCAGGCACCGGCGGTGCGCGACGCGAATCTTGCGCAGACGGTGGTGCGCGTGCCGGCGGCAACGCCCGCCGGTGCGGCGCTGGGCAGCCTGTTCGGTGAACTGCTGGTGGAGAAGGCGTAAATGAGCTTGTTCGATACGATCAACGCAGGCGGCAGCCAGTTGCTGGGTGTGGCGTGGCCCACGGTGTGGGCACTCGTGCGCATCCTGGTGGTGGCGGTGGTGATCCTGCTGTGCGTCGCGTACCTGATCCTCTGGGAGCGCAAGCTCATCGGCTGGATGCATGTGCGTATTGGCCCGAACCGTGTGGGTCCCGCAGGTCTTCTGCAGCCTATCGCAGACGTGCTGAAGCTGCTGCTGAAGGAAGTGATCCAGCCCGCGCAGGCAAGCCGCTGGACTTACCTGATTGCTCCGATCATGACCGTGGTGCCGGCGTTCGCCGTGTGGGCCGTGATTCCGTTCCAGGCAGGCGCTGTGCTCGGCAACATCAACGCGGGTCTGCTGTACGCAATCGCAATCTCGTCGATTGGCGTCTACGGCGTGATTCTCGCGGGCTGGGCGTCCAACTCGAAGTACGCCTTCCTTGGCGCCATGCGTGCCGCAGCGCAGATGGTCTCGTACGAAATCGCCATGGGCTTCGCGCTCGTGGTCGTTCTGATGACCTCGGGCAGCCTCAACCTCTCGGACATCGTCAACTCGCAGGAACGCGGTTTCTTCGCCGATCACGGCGTGGCACTGCTCTCGTGGAACTGGCTGCCGCTCCTGCCGATGTTCGTCGTGTACTTCATCTCGGGCATCGCCGAAACGAACCGCCACCCGTTCGACGTGGTGGAAGGGGAGTCGGAAATCGTCGCGGGCCACATGATCGACTACTCGGGTATGGCGTTCGCGCTGTTCTTCCTCGCCGAGTACATCAACATGATCGTGATCTCGGCCTTGGCTTCGACGCTGTTCCTCGGCGGCTGGAGCGCACCGTTCGGCTTCCTGTCGTTCATCCCGGGCGTGTTCTGGCTGGTGCTGAAAGTCTTTTTCCTGCTGTCGGTATTCATCTGGGCGCGTGCCACGTTCCCGCGCTACCGCTACGACCAGATCATGCGTCTCGGCTGGAAGGTGTTCATTCCGGTGTGCTGTGTCTGGCTGGTGGTGGTCGGCTTCTGGATCATGTCGCCGCTGAATATCTGGAAATAAAGGGCGGATGAACCCATGACCGCAATCCAAAACTTCTTCAAGACCTTCTTTCTCACCGAGCTGCTCAAGGGCCTCGCGCTGACGGGACGTTACACGTTCCGGCGCAAGTTCACGGTGCAGTTCCCCGAAGAGAAGACGCCTATTTCGCCGCGCTTTCGCGGGCTGCACGCACTGCGCCGCTACGAGAACGGCGAAGAGCGCTGCATCGCGTGCAAGCTGTGCGAAGCGGTGTGCCCGGCGCTCGCCATCACGATCGAGTCTGAAACGCGCGCGGACAACACGCGCCGCACGACGCGCTACGACATCGACCTGACCAAGTGCATTTTCTGTGGCTTCTGCGAAGAGAGCTGCCCCGTCGATTCGATCGTCGAGACGCACATTCTCGAATATCACGGCGAGAAGCGCGGCGATCTGTATTTCACGAAAGACATGCTGCTGGCCGTGGGCGATCGCTATGAAGCGCAGATCGCCGCGAACAAGGCAGCGGACGCGCCGTACCGTTGATTTCAGTTTGATGCTCGATCGGCCCGCGGTCCGGGCCGGCTGCAGGGCCCGCGCGGTGTAGCTCACGCGCGAAGCCTCAGCCCGACCGCCGCGGCGCGGTGCCCCTGTGCCAGCCCGTGCCGCGCGTCCGACGACAACAAGCCTCACGATGGCCTAACGATGAACCGGTAATCATGGAATTCACGACCGTACTGTTCTACATCTTCGCGCTGCTCCTGACGGTGTCAGGGCTGAAGGTGATCACCTCGCGCAACCCGGTGTCCTCCGCGCTGTTCCTCGTGCTCGCGTTCTTCAACGCGGCCGCGATCTGGATGCTGCTCGAGGCCGAATTCCTCGCCATCCTGCTGGTGCTCGTCTACGTGGGCGCGGTGATGGTGCTGTTCCTGTTCGTCGTGATGATGCTCGACATCAATCTCGACGTACTGCGGCGCGACTTCCGGCGCTTCGTGCCGATGGCCACCGTGGTAGGCGCGATCATCGTGATCGAGACCGCGCTGATCCTCTGGCACGGCTACGGTGCCACGACCACGCCGGTGCGCGATACGGCTGCGGCTGCCGCTCTGGGCTCCATGCCGAACACGCGCCTGATCGGCCGGATCATTTACTCGGAATACATCTTCGCATTCGAAGTGGCGGGCCTCGTGCTGCTCGTGGCGATCATTGCCGCGATCGCGCTGACCGCGCGCCATCTCAAGACCCGCAAACGTCAGGTGGTGTCGGAGCAGGTGCACGTGCGGCGTGAAGACCGCGTGCGCCTTGTGAAGATGCCGGCCGAGAAGGCCGCACCCGAACCGGTTGCGGGAGAAACTGCGCCCGGCAGCAACAGCTGAGCGAGGAGGAGAAAAACATGTTGACCCTTGCCCATTACCTCGTGCTCGGCGCGATCCTGTTCGCGATCGCTGTCGTCGGCATTTTCCTGAACCGTCGCAACATCATCATCATCCTGATGGCGATCGAGCTGATGCTGCTGGCGGTGAACACCAATTTCGTCGCGTTCTCGCATTACCTCGGCGACGTGCATGGCCAGATCTTCGTGTTCTTCGTGCTGACAGTGGCAGCAGCGGAGGCGGCGATCGGTCTCGCCATTCTGGTGACCCTGTTCCGTAGCCTCGACACGATCAACGTCGAGGACCTCGATCAGCTCAAAGGTTAATTTCAGGCAAGGCTGTTATGTCCACGACACTCAATGAAAACCTGCTGCTGGCCATCCCGCTCGCGCCGCTTGTCGGGTCGCTGATCGCGGGTCTGTTCGGGAAGACAGTGGGGCGGGCGGGTGCCCACACGGTCACGATTCTCGGCGTCGCGATCTCGTTCGTGCTTTCGGCCATCGTGTTCCTCGACGTACTGAACGGCGCAAGCTTCAACGCGACGATCTACGAGTGGATGTCGGTGCATGGCCTGAAGTTCGAGATCGGCTTCCTCGTCGATTCGCTCACGGCGATGATGATGTGCGTGGTGACCTTCGTGTCGCTGATGGTGCACATCTACACCATCGGCTACATGGCGGAAGAAGACGGCTACCAGCGCTTCTTCTCGTACATCTCGCTGTTCACGTTCTCGATGCTGATGCTCGTCATGAGCAACAACTTCCTGCAGCTGTTCTTCGGCTGGGAAGCGGTGGGTCTTGTGTCGTACCTGCTGATCGGCTTCTACTTCACGCGTGAAAGCGCGATTTACGCGAACATGAAGGCGTTCCTCGTGAACCGCGTGGGCGACTTCGGCTTCCTGCTCGGCATCGGCCTGCTGCTCGCGTTCGCGGGCTCGCTCAATTACGGCGACGTGTTCGCGAAGCGCAACGAACTGGCCGCACTCGCGTTCCCGGGCACGCACTGGGGCCTCCTGACCGTCGCCTGTATCTGCCTCTTCATCGGCGCGATGGGTAAGTCGGCGCAGTTCCCGCTGCACGTCTGGCTGCCGGACTCGATGGAAGGCCCGACGCCTATTTCCGCGCTGATTCACGCGGCGACCATGGTGACGGCCGGCATCTTCATGGTGACGCGCATGTCGCCGCTCTTCGAACTCTCGGATGCGGCGCTCTCGTTCATCACGGTGATCGGTGCCATCACGGCGCTCTTCATGGGCTTCCTCGGCATCGTGCAGAACGACATCAAGCGTGTGGTGGCGTACTCCACGCTTTCGCAGCTCGGCTACATGACGGTCGCGCTGGGCGTGTCGGCCTACCCGGTCGGCGTGTTCCACCTCATGACCCACGCGTTCTTCAAGGCGCTGCTGTTCCTTGGCGCCGGTTCCGTGATCATCGGCATGCACCACGATCAGGACATGCGCAACATGGGCGGCCTGCGCAAGTACATGCCGATCACGTGGATCACGTCGCTGATCGGCTCGCTCGCGCTGATCGGTACGCCGTTCTTCTCGGGCTTCTACTCGAAAGATTCGATCATCGACGCGGTCAAGCTCTCGCATCTGCCGGGCTCGGGCTTTGCCTACTTCGCCGTGACGGCGAGCGTGTTCGTGACGGCGCTGTACTCGTTCCGGATGTACTTCATGGTGTTCCACGGCGAGGAGCGTTTCCGCCATCCGAAGGACTACGGCAATGGCCATGGCGCTGAGTCGTCCGCGCACGGCCACGAGCATGAGCACCACGTTCACGTGCCGCACGAAACGCCGTGGGTGGTGTGGCTGCCGCTCGTGCTGCTGGCGATTCCGTCGGTGGTGATCGGCGCGATTGCGATTGGCCCGATGCTGTACGGCGACTTCTTCCAGCACGGCGTGGCGTTCGACAAGGTGATCGAAATTTCGTCGAGCCACCCGGCGCTGGCCGAGATGGCCGAAGAATTCCACGGCTGGCTGGATCTGGGTCTGCACGCGGTGACGGGGCTGCCCATGTGGCTCGCGCTGGCCGGCGTGGTGGTGGCCTGGTTCCTGTACCTGAAGCGTCCTGATCTGCCGGCGGTGATCCGCAGCAAGTTCGGCCCGATCTACACGCTGCTGGACAACAAGTACTACATGGACAAGATCAACGAAGTCGTGTTCGCGCGGGGTGCGGTGGCGATTGGCCGCGGACTCTGGAAAGAGGGCGACGTCGTGGTCATCGACGGTCTCGTCAACGGGAGCGCGCGTTTTATCGGCTGGTTTGCGAGCGTGATCCGTTTCCTCCAATCCGGCTACATCTATCACTACGCGTTTGCCATGATTATCGGCATGTTGGGGCTCCTGACCCTGTTTGTAACGCTTAGCGGCAAATAAGGCGAGGGACACGAATGCATACTTATCCGCTTCTCAGTATCGCCATCTGGATGCCGATTGTTTTCGGGCTCGTCATCCTGGCGATCGGGTCCGACAAGAATCCGGGGCCGGCGCGATGGATCGCGCTCGTGGGGTCGATCCTGAGCTTCATCGTCACGATTCCGCTGTTCACGCAGTTCGACGCCAGCACGGCGGCGATGCAGTTCGTCGAGCAGTCCACCTGGATCGAACGCTTCAACATTTCGTACCACCTGGGCGTGGACGGCATCTCGATGTGGTTTGTCGTGCTGACCGCGCTCATCACGGTGATCGTCGTGATCGCCGGGTGGGAAGTCATCACGAAGAACGTCTCGCAGTACCTGGCGGCCTTCCTGATCCTCTCCGGCATCATGGTGGGCGTGTTCAGCGCGCAGGACGGCATGCTGTTCTACGTGTTCTTCGAAGCCACCCTGATTCCGATGTACATCATCATCGGCGTGTGGGGCGGCCCGAACCGCGTCTATGCCGCGTTCAAGTTCTTCCTGTACACGCTGGCCGGCTCGCTCCTGATGCTGGTCGCGCTGCTGTACCTGTACACGCAGACGGGCACGTTCGACCTCGCCTCGTGGCAGGCCGCGAAGATCGCGATGACGCCGCAGATCCTGCTCTTCATTGCCTTCTTCCTTGCCTTCGCCGTGAAGGTGCCGATGTGGCCGGTGCACACGTGGTTGCCTGACGCCCACGTGGAAGCGCCCACGGGCGGCTCGGTCGTGCTGGCGGCGATCATGCTGAAGCTCGGCGCCTACGGTTTCCTGCGTTTTTCGCTGCCGGTCACGCCGGACGCGAGCCACTTCCTCGCGCCGGTCATCATCACGCTTTCGCTGATCGCGGTGATCTACATCGGCCTCGTGGCGATGGTGCAGGCCGACATGAAGAAACTGGTCGCGTATTCGTCGATCGCGCACATGGGCTTCGTTACGCTCGGCTTCTTCATCTTCAGCCAACTGGGTGTGGAAGGCGCGATCGTGCAGATGATCTCGCACGGCTTCGTGTCGGGCGCCATGTTCCTGTGCATCGGCGTGCTCTACGACCGCGTGCACTCGCGTCAGATCGCGGACTACGGTGGCGTCGTGAACACGATGCCGAAGTTTGCGGCGCTCGCCATGCTGTTCTCGATGGCCAACTGTGGCTTGCCGGGTACCTCGGGTTTCGTGGGCGAATTCATGGTGATTCTGGCCGCTGTCCAGTTCAATTTCTGGATTGCGTTCGGCGCAGCGTTCACGCTGATTCTCGGCGCGGCCTACACGCTGTGGATGTACAAGCGCGTCTACTTCGGCGCCGTGGCCAACGATCACGTGAAGGAACTCAAGGACGTGAACCGCCGCGAGTACTTCATGCTGGCTATCCTCGCGCTGCTGACGCTGTATATGGGCATCTATCCGAAGCCCTTTACCGATGTGATGCACGTCTCCGTGGATAACCTCCTCTCCCACGTGGCGCAGTCGAAACTGCCGTTGTCGCAGTAATACAGAGCGGAGGATCTAAGACATCATGCAAAACGCACCTATGACCGTTCTGTTGCCCGACGCGCTGCTGATGGTCGCCGTCATCGTCGCGTGGCTGAACGACACGTTCGTCGGCGACAGCGGCCGGCGCACGACCTACTTCATCGCCTTGCTGTCGAGCCTCGTGGCCGGCATCTGGTTCGCGGTGAACGCGGCCGACAACAACGTCTATTACTTCTTCTCGCACATGTACGTGGTGGACGCGTTCGCCAGTGCGATGAAGGCCGTCGTGACGCTGGGCTTCGCCGTGTCGATCGTCTACTCGCGTCGTTATCTGGAAGAGCGCGACCTGTTCCGCGGCGACTTCTTCCTGCTCGGCATGTTCTCGCTGCTCGGTCAGCTGGTGATGATCTCCGGCAACAACTTCCTGACGCTGTACCTCGGTCTGGAACTGATGTCGCTGTCGCTCTACGCCGTGATCGCCCTGCGCCGCAGCGCCTCGACGTCGAACGAAGCGGCGATGAAGTACTACGTGCTGGGCGCGCTGGCTTCGGGCTTCCTGCTCTACGGCATTTCGATGCTGTACGGCGCAACGGGCTCGCTCGACCTCAACGATGTGGTGAAGGCCATTGCTTCGGGCCGCATCAACGACGTCGTGCTGCTCTTCGGCGTGATCTTCGTCGTGGCCGGTGTGGCGTTCAAGATGGGCGCGGTGCCGTTCCACATGTGGGTACCCGATGTGTATCAAGGCGCCCCCACGGCAATGACGCTGCTCACGGGCGGCGGCCCCAAGGTGGCCGCGTTCGCGTGGGCTCTGCGCTTCCTCGTGATGGGTCTGTTGCCGCTCGCAGTCGACTGGCAGGAAATGCTGGTGATTCTCGCGGCGCTCTCGCTGATCGTCGGCAACATCACGGGTATCGTGCAGCGTAACGTAAAGCGCATGCTCGCGTACTCGGCGATCTCGAACATGGGCTTCGTGCTGCTGGGGCTGCTCTCCGGCATCGTGGACGGCAAGGCGAGCGGGGCGGCCGGCGCCTACGGTTCGGCCATGTTCTACAGCATCGTCTACCTGATCACGACGCTGGGCACGTTCGGCATGGTGATGCTGCTCGCGCGGCGCGACTTCGAAGCCGACACGATCGACGACTTCAAGGGTCTCAATCAGCGCAGCCCGGTGTTCGCGTTCGTCATGATGGTGATGATGTTCTCGCTCGCCGGCATCCCGCCGACGGTCGGCTTCTACGCGAAGCTTGCCGTGCTCGAGGCCACGGTGAATGCCGGTCTCACGTGGCTTGCCGTGCTGGCCGTGATCACGTCGCTGTTCGGCGCGTTCTACTACCTGCGTATCGTCAAGCTCATGTACTTCGACGCGCCGCAGGACACCACGCCGATCCAGTCGGGTATGTGCAACCGCGCGCTGCTTGCGCTCAATGGCCTCGCCGTGCTGGTACTCGGCCTCGTGCCGGGGCCGTTGATGACCGGCTGCCTGCAGGCTATCTCGCACACGCTCTCGCTCTGATGTCCGCAGCGGGCTGGTTTATCGTGTTGTTGGCGCTCGCGGGCGCCAACCTGCCTTTTCTGAACCAGCGCCTCTTCTGCGTGGTCCCACTCAGGGCGGCGAAGAAGAGCGCCTGGTGGCGGATCGGCGAATTGATCGTGCTCTATTTCGTGGTCGGCGCACTCGGGTTCATGCTCGAATCGCGCGCAGGCAATCGCTTCGACCAGGGCTGGCAGTTCTACGCGATCACGTTCAGTCTCTTCATCGTCTTCGCCTTTCCAGGCTTCGCCTGGCAGTATCTCGTCAAACGACACTGACGGCGCGAGCCATCGCGCCCCGGTCTTCCAGCGTTGCACAGAGGGTTTGCATATGGCCGCCGAACTCCCCGATCACGACGACGCGCTCTACGAGCGATGCGTCGAAAGCACCACGATCCACAACGGCAAGTTCCTCACGCTCAAGTGCGATACGGTGGAATTGCCGGACGGCAAGCACGCCACGCGCGAATACGTGCAGCATCCGGGCGCGGTCATGGTGATTCCGCTGTTCGACGACGGCCGCGTGCTGATGGAAAGCCAGTACCGCTACCCGATCGGTAAGGTGATGTACGAGTACCCGGCGGGCAAGCTCGATCCGAACGAAGGCGCGCTTGCGTGTGCAAAGCGCGAACTGCGCGAGGAAACGGGCTATACGGCGCGCGAATACATCTACGTCACGCGTATCCACCCGATCATTTCGTACTCCACCGAGTTCATCGACATTTATCTGGCACGCGGACTCACCGCGGGCGAGCGCAATCTGGACGACGGCGAATTTCTCGAGCTTTTCACGGCGACTGTGCCCGATCTCTCGGAGTGGGTGCGCACGGGCAAGATCACGGACGTGAAGACGATCATCGGAACGTTCTGGCTCGAAAAGGTGCTCTCGGGTGCCTGGCCGCTCGGGCCGGCGGAGCCGGGTGACGACGCGTAAGCGTCGCGCTTCAGTCCGCGTTCCGTTGCAACAGATGAAGGCAGCGGAAAGACCGCTATCTCCACTGCGAATCATCGTCTGTGTTGGCGCGTCGCGCAGACCTCAGGCACCGGCTTTTGACTACCTCAGCGGCACGCGGCCCGAGGCGCTACAATCGCCGGACACGTCATGCGTCGTTCATAAACAGGCCGATTTTTTGCCGGCACGAGAGAACACCCCGTGCCGCGCGGTAGCGCGTCGCCGCCACACCGCGAACACCTAACCGCTATTTTTCGAACGATCGTTCATAAAACAGCGAATTGCGCTAAACTCGCACGTAAGCCCCGATTCCACATGAAGGTCCTCGATCTACAATGCCCGGGCGGCCATCGCTTCGAAGGCTGGTTTGCCTCGGCAGACGACTTCGAATCGCAGCTGTCCCGCAAGCTCGTTGAATGTCCGATTTGCGGTGCCACCGAAGTGAGCCGCCTGCCGTCCGCGCCTCGCCTGAATCTTTCGGGAGCGGCCGAGCCGGCGCAGCAAGGCACACCGGACATGAACGAACTGCAGGCGCGGGTCATGCGCGCGCTGCGCGAGGTCCTCGACAAGACCGAGAACGTGGGCGACCGCTTCGCCGAGGAAGCCCGGCGCATCCACTACAACGAGGCGCCCGCACGCAATATTCGCGGGGTCACGACGCCTGAGGATGCACGCGCGCTCGTCGAAGAAGGCATCGACGTGATGCCGCTGCCGATCCCGGCCGCGCTGAAGGAGCCGTTGCAGTAACGCGGCGTCTTCCTTGCGGCGGCGCTCGCTGCGGCAAGGAGACACTGCGCATGGACCTCGATTATTCCGCCGCCGACGGCGCCTTTCGCGCCGACATTCGCGCCTGGCTCGAAGCGAATCTGCCTTCGTCGCTGCGCGACAAAGTCCTCAATCACAAACGTCTGAATCGCGACGACTTCGCGCGCTGGCACAAGCTGCTCGGCGCGCGCGGTTGGTCCGCGCCCGCATGGCCCGTCGAATACGGCGGACCCGGCTGGAACGCAACACAACGCCATATCTGGGAGGAGGAGTGCGCGCGGGCCGGTGCGCCGATGGTGCTGCCTTTCGGCGTGTCGATGGTTGCGCCCGTCCTCATGAAGTACGGCAGCGAGGCGCAGAAACGCCACTACCTGCCGCGTATTCTCGATGGCACCGACTGGTGGTGCCAGGGCTACTCCGAGCCCGGCTCAGGGTCCGATCTGGCTTCGCTGCGAACACGCGCCGAACGCCACGGTGACCACTATGTCGTGAACGGGCAGAAGACCTGGACCACGCTCGGCCAGCACGCCGACATGATGTTCTGCCTCGTGCGCACCGACTCGTCCGCGAAAAAGCAGGAAGGCATCTCGTTCCTGCTGATCGACATGAAGACGCCAGGCATCACGGTTCGTCCCATCATTACGCTCGACGAAGATCACGAAGTCAACGAGGTGTTCTTCGAAGACGTGCAGGTGCCGGTCGAAAATCGGGTTGGCGAGGAAAACCGCGGCTGGACGTACGCGAAGTATCTGCTCGGGCACGAGCGCACCGGCATTGCGCGCGTGGGCCAGTCGAAACGCGAACTGCTCTTTCTGAAGCGCTTCGCACTCGCGCAGCAAAAGAACGGCAAGCCGCTGCTGCATGATCCGCTGTTCGCCGCGAAGGTGGCGGCGCTCGAGATCGAACTCATGGCGCTCGAAGTCACGGTGCAGCGCGTGGTGAGCAGCGAAACTGGCGGACGTGGACCGGGGCCTGAAGCATCGATGCTGAAGATCAAAGGCACCGAGGTCCAGCAGGCGCTCACCGAACTGATGTTCGAAGCCGCCGGTCCGCTCGCCGCGCCGTTCGACGTGCCGTTCCTCGAAGGCGAACGCGAACACAGCATCGCCGGCGACGACGACGCGGCGCCGCTCGCCGCCTACTACTTCAACTTCCGCAAGACGTCGATCTACGGCGGCTCGAACGAAATCCAGAAGAACATCATCGCGCAGATGATTCTGGGCCTTTGAGGAGCAGCGCATGGACTTCACCTTCACGGACGAACAACAGCAATTCGCCGACGCGCTGCGCCGCTATCTGGACCGGCAATACGGCTTCGAAGCGCGTCAGGCGATCGTGCGCTCCGAGGCCGGCGTATCGGATACCCACTGGCAGGCGCTCGTCGAGCTGGGTCTCACGGCGTTGCCCGTGCCGCAGGCGCAAGGCGGGTTCGACGGCACGCCGTTCGACATGCTCGTCGTCATGCAGGAACTGGGCCGCGCGCTGGTCGTGGAGCCCTACTGGGCAACCGCGGTGGGCATCGAGGCATTGAAGCTTGCCGGTTCGGGCGATGGCGAAGATGCGACGCTGCTCGAACGTGCCGCGGCGGGCGAGATCAAGCTCGCGGTGGCGTTTAATGAGCCTGCTGCGCGATACGACCTGTTCGCGGTCGAGGCGGTCGCGACACCGCGCGATGGCGGCTTCGTGCTGAGCGGCAGCAAATCGGTGGTGCAGCACGGCGCGCAGGCGGACTACTGGATCGTCCCGGCGCGGCTTGCAGGCGGCGAAGCGCCCGGCGAGCTGGCACTCTTCGTCGTGGCACGCGATGCAGCGGGTGCGACCGCTACGGACTACCGCACCATCGACGGCCAGCGCGCCGCAACGCTGGTCTTCGACGCCACACCGGCACGCCGGCTCGCTGCCGATGGCTCGCATGAAGTGGGTGCCGCCACGCTCGAACGCATCGCCGACTACGGCATCGTTCTGCTCTGCGCAGAGGCAATCGGTGCGCTCGACGCGCTCAACCATGCTACCGTCGAGTACACGAAGACGCGCCAGCAGTTCGGCGTGCCCATTGCCCGTTTTCAGGCACTGCAGCACAGGATGGTCGAGATGCTGATCCACACGGAACAGGCGCGCTCGCTCACTTATCTGGCCGCGGCGCGCTACACGAGCGCGGACACCGACGAGCGGCGCCGCGCGATAAGCGCGGCGAAGGTGCGGGTCGGGCAGGCCGCGCGCTTCGTGGGACAGCAGGCGGTCCAGCTGCACGGCGGGATGGGCGTCACCAACGAAGTGGCCGCGGCGCATCTGTTCAAGCGGCTCGCGATCATCGAAACGACGCTCGGTGACGTCGACCATCACCTGGCGCGCTTTACTGCGTTACCTGGCTTCACCGCCTGCGACGCGTGAACATCAACAAAAGACGTTTGCCAACGAGGATCAAGCGATGGGATTGAGCTACGAGGATATAGAAGCGGGCACGACGGCCGAAATCGGTTCGCACACGTTCGGGCATGCCGAGATCGTGGAGTTTGCGCAGCGGTTCGATCCCCAGCCCTTCCACGTGGACGACGAGGCGGCGAAAACGTCGCCCTACGGCAAGCTGATCGCAAGCGGCTGGCATACGTGCTCGGTGATGATGGGGCTCTTCGTGCGCAGCACGCTGGCGGGATCCACTTCGATGGGCTCGCCCGGCGTGGACGAGATTCGCTGGCTCAGGCCCGTCGCGGTTGGCGACACCATCACGATGAAAGTCTCCGTGCTCGATAAGCGCGTGCTGGCAAGCCGGCCGGATCGCGGCATCGTCTCGATGCAGTGGGAAGGCATCAACCAGAACGGCGAGACCGCCATCATCGTACGTTCGAAGGGCATCTTCGGTCTGCGTCATCCGGGCGCGAGCGGGGCGGTAGCATGAGCGAGGTCGCCCCGCAGATCGATGCAGACGCGCTGCGTGCACTCGTGGGTGCGCCGGCACTCGTCAGCGAGTGGATCGAGGTCGATCAGGCGCGGGTGGACCGCTTTGCAGCCGCAACAGGCGACCATCAGTGGATACATGTCGACCCGGAACGTGCGCGGCGCGAGTCGCCGTTCGGCGGGCCGATCGCGCACGGGTTCCTCACGCTCTCGCTCATCCCCGCGCTGCTGGAACGGACGGTTGCGCTACGTCAGCGCATGGGTCTCAACTACGGGCTCAATCGCGTGCGCTTCACATCGCCGTTGCCCGTTGGCGCCAGGGTGCGCGCACATTTCGCTGTGGTCGAGGTCTCCGACGTGGACGGCAACGGCGTGCAGGTCATCTGGAAGGTGACGCTCGAACGTGAAGGAAGCGAGCGGCCTGTGTGCATCGCGGAATTCATCACGCGCCACTACTTCTGAGCATCCGGGGGCCGCCATCGAGCGGCGGCCCCCGGTAACGTCCACGTCTTTCGCGAGATTCAGTGCGTCAGTGCTTCGCGTACTGCGTCGCGCCGAACAGCACTTCCTTGGCCTTCTCGTCGATGAGCGGCTTGCGCGCGGCGGCGAGCACCTCCACGCCGCGCTGCACCGCGGGCCGTGCGGCGATTTCTTCGTGCCAGCGCTTCACATGCGGGAAGGCGTCGAGATCGATGCCCTGGTTTTGCCAGGAGCGCGTCCACGGGAACGCGGCGATGTCGGCAATCGTGTACTTGTGGCCCGCGAGATACGCGGTTTTGGCGAGCTGCGTGTTCATCACACCGTAGAGGCGCTTCGCTTCATTCGTGTAGCGCGTGATCGCGTAATCGATCTGCTGTGGCGCATAAATGCGGAAGTGATGCGCCTGGCCGAGCATCGGGCCGAGCCCGCCCATCTGGAACATGAGCCACTGAAACGTTGCATACCGTTCTGCCGGATCGGTAGGCAGGAAGCGGCCGCTTTTCTCCGCGAGATAGATCAGGATCGCGCCGGATTCGAACAGCGAAAAAGGCTGGCCGTCGGCGCGCTTCGGGCCTTCGGAATCGACGATCGCGGGAATCTTGTTGTTCGGGCTGATGGCGAGAAACTCGGGCTTGAACTGATCGCCTGCGCCGATATCGATGGGGTGCACGCGGTACGCGAGCCCGGTCTCCTCCAGCATGATGTGGACCTTGTGGCCGTTGGGTGTCGCCCAGCTGTAGACGTCGATCATCGTGGCTCCTTTCGTGCTTGAAGGCGGCGCCGCGTCTTTCTGGTGCGGCGCCGGAACAGGCAAAAATTAGAGCATAGATCGTGCGACGGTGCAGGGCGCCATCCTGCGCGCCCGCACGCTGCGGCGGATGTGCGGGCCAGATGTGGCTCCGGGGCGACTCAGGTGCGGCTTCAGGTACGAGTAACCGGCATCTCGACGCGCGAGGCCGCATCCATGTAGCGCGCGAGTTCGAGCTTCGCGATGGCGTTGCGATGCACCTCGTCGGGACCATCGGCGAAGCGCAGCGTGCGTGCCGACGTGTACGCATAAGCCAGCGGGAAGTCGTCGCTCATGCCCGCCGCGCCGTGCACCTGCATCGCCCAGTCGATCACCTGGCAGGCCATGTTGGGTGCGACCACCTTGATCATGGCGATCTCGCCGCGTGCGCCCTTGTTGCCGACGGTGTCCATCATGTAGGCGGTCTTGAGCGTGAGCAGCCGCGCCTGCTCGATGAGGCAGCGCGCTTCGGCAATGCGCTCCTGCGTCACGGTTTGCGACGCGATGGGTTTGCCGAACGCGACGCGCTGCAGCGCGCGCTTCGTCATCAATTCGAGCGCACGTTCGGCGAGCCCGACGAGCCGCATGCAGTGGTGAATGCGGCCCGGCCCAAGCCGTCCCTGTGCGATTTCGAAACCGCGTCCTTCGCCGAGCAGCAGGTTCGTCGCGGGCACACGCACGTTCTCGAGCGTGATGTCCATGTGGCCGTGCGGTGCGTCGTCGTAGCCGAACACGGTGAGCGGGCGATGCACGGTGATACCGGTGGCGTCGGCGGGCACGAGGATCATCGACTGCTGGCGGTGCCGCGGTGCGTCGGGATCGGTCTTGCCCATCACGATATAAACGGCGCAGCGCGGATCGCCCGCACCCGACGACCACCACTTGTGGCCGTTGATCACGTAGTGGTCGCCGTCGCGTTCGATGCGCGTCTGGATGTTGGTGGCATCCGATGAAGCGACCTCGGGCTCCGTCATGAGAAAGGCCGAGCGAATCTGGCCGTCGAGCAGCGGGTCGAGCCATTGCCGCTTCTGGCTCTCGGTGCCGTAGCGTTCGATCGTTTCCATGTTGCCCGTGTCGGGCGCGTTGCAGTTGAAGACCTCAGGCGCCCACGGCACGCGTCCCATGATCTCGCACAGCGGCGCGTATTCGAGATTCGTGAGCCCGGCGCCGCGCGCCGAGTCGGGCAGGAACAGGTTCCACAGGCCCGCGGCGCGCGCCGTTTCCTTGAGCTTTTCGACGATTTCGGTGGGCACCCACGCGTTGCCGTTCGCGCGATTGCGCGCGACCTCGGCCAGAAAGACCGACTCGTTCGGGTAGATGTGCTCGTCGAAGAACGCGAGCAGCTTTTCGCGCAACGCCTGAACCTTGGGGGTGTAGTCGAAATTCATCGGATACCTCGCGAAAGGGAAAGGGATGGCTCAGCGCACTTTCTGCGCGTAGCGCCAGGCCAGTTCGGCCATGGGCCGCGCGCGGCGGCCGGCGTCCGCGGCCTGGGCGCTCGCGGCCGTGCCGTCCACGACGCGTTTCATGATGCCTTGCAGGATAGCGGCGATGCGGAACATGTTGTAGGCCAGATAGAAGTTCCAGTCGCCGCGAAGATCGAGCCCCGTGCGCTCGCAATAGCGCCGCACATAAGCGGCTTCGTCCGGAATGCCGAGCGCCGCGAGGTCGAGGCCCGCAATGCCGCGGAACTGCGCGGGGTCGACGTGCCACGCCATGCAGTGGTAGGCGAAGTCCGCGAGCGGGTCGCCCAGCGTGGAAAGCTCCCAGTCGAGCACGGCCAGCACGCGCGGCGCGTGACGGTCGAAGATGAGATTGTCGAGCCGGTAATCGCCATGAACGATGGTGGTTCGCGCAGCGTCGTCGTCGGGCATGTGCTGCGGGAGCCATTCGATGAGGTGTTGCATGGCCTCGATGGGCTCGGTCTCCGAGGCCTGATACTGACGGCTCCAGCGGTCGATCTGGCGTGCGAAATAGTTGCCTGCCTTGCCGTAATCGGCGAGGCCCACGTCGGCCGGCACCACGTTGTGCAGCGTGGCGATCACGCGATTCATCTCGTCGTAGATCGCGGCGCGCTCGTCAGTCGACATGCCGGGCAGCGAGGGGTCCCAGAGCACCCGGCCCTCGACGAACTCCATCACGTAGAACGCCCTGCCGATCACCGCTTCGTCCTCGCACAGCGCGAGCATCTTCGCGACCGGCACACCGGTGCCTGCGAGCGCATCCATCACGCGGTATTCGCGTTCGATCGCGTGTGCGGAAGGCAGCAGCTTCGCCTTCGGCCCAGGCTTCGCGCGCATCACGTAGCTGCGCGACGGAGTGACGAGCTTGAACGTGGGGTTCGACTGACCGCCAGCGAACTGCTCGACGGTAAGCGGGCCGGCGAATCCGTCGACATGGCCTGCGAGCCACGCTTCGAGCGCAGCCGCATCGAAACGCTGGCGCTCGGCCACGGGCCGCGTGCCTTCGAATGCCGAGTAGTCCGCCTGTTGTGCTGTGTTTTCTGCCGGGGTGGCGTGTGCCATTGTCTCCTCCAGGTCGGGCGCCTTGCGTTGTGTATCTTGGGTGTGTTGGGCGCGCTAGCGGTGCTTCATGTATTCGACGTATTGCGCGTAGAGCATCTCCATCGTCGTGTGGCGCACGTCGCGGTGCAGCGGCGAGGGAGGCGAATGGTTGAGCGCGCGAATGACCCAGTCGCGTGGCTCGGCGCCGACGTCGAGCGCATTGATGCAGCCGGTGGCCTGCGCAAGGTGGCCGAAGAATGCGCGGCCGCCCGCGGTGATCGCGTGCGAAAGAATTGCGCGGTTCACGCCGCCGTGCAGCACGAGCAATACGGTGTCCCAGGCGGCATCGCGGCGCAGGGTATCGATGGCGGGCAGCACGCGGTCAAGCAGTTCGCCAATGCTCTCACCGCCCAGAAAGCGCGTGCTTTCCGCGACCACGCCGTCGAACACGCTGAGAAACGAGGCCTCGATGTCTTCGGGCGCGAGATGAGCCAGCTTGCCGCCGCGAATTTCCTCCCACGCGGGCTCGATCTCGGGCTCGATGGTCTGGCCGGTCTGCGCGAGCACACGTCGCGCCGTCTCCAGCGTGCGCGGCAGGCCGCTCACGATCACGCGATCGAAGCGGATGCCTTGCGCCGCGAACAGATCGCCCGCGGCCGTGGCCTGGACGCGGCCATTCGCGTTGAGCGGCACGCTTTCGGGATCGATCGCGCGGCCCGATGCATCGAAGTACGTCACGTCGCCGTGACGCATCAGATAGATGCGGCGGCGTTTGGGCAGGGTGAATCCGCTCATGGCGTGGCCTCGCTCACTTGTAGACGGGGGCGCGTTTCTCGAGAAACGCGGTGATGCCTTCCAGCCCGTCGCGATGATGCAGCGACGCCACGAAGCTGTCGCGTTCGGCCACAAGGTGCGCTTCGAGCGTCTGCGTGCCCGCTGCATCAATGAGCGACTTGATGCGCGCGGTCGAATTCGGCGAGAGCTTGCCGAGGTCGTCGGCCCAGTCGATGGCGGTGTCGAGCGCGCTGCCCGGCTTCGCGAGCCGGTTCACCACGCCGACTTCGGCGAGGCGCGTCGCGCCGATCGGCTTGCCTTCGATCAGCACCTCGGTGGCGAGCGGGCGCGGCAGCGCCTGCGCGAGGAACCAGGAGCCGCCGCCGTCGGGCGTGAGGCCGACACGCGCGTACGACATCACGAACTTCGCGTCGTCGGCGGCGACGAGCAGGTCGCACGCGAGCGCGAGCGAAAAACCCGCGCCGGCCGCGGCGCCTTCCACGGCCGCGATCACAGGCTTGCTCGACTGGCGCAGTGCCGTGATCCACTCGGCGAGCAGGTCGATGCTTTCGGCCTGCACGGAGGGATCTTTCGCGCGGTTTTCCAGCAGCCGGTTGAGATTGCCGCCGGCGCAGAAAAAGTTGTCGGCGCCGGTGATCACGATGGCGCGCAACGACGAATCGCGTTCGGCCGAATCGAGCGCTTCGATGCCCGCCGCGTACATGTCGGGATGCAGCGCGTTGCGCGCGCCTGGGTTCGACAGCGTCATCACGAGCGTGGATTCGCTGCCGGCCGGCCGCGATGTGAGCAGTTCGGCGGTCATCGGGCGGCTCCTGCGGCTTGGGCGCTGTCGGCGGCGTCGGGTTGCACGAGCGACATGCCGAGTTGTGCGCGTCGCGCGAGCCAGGGCGACGGCCGGTAACGCGGATCGCCGAGTACGCGATGGATGTTCTGGAGAATCGTGAGGATCGTCTTTGCGCCCAGCGCGTCGCCCAGTGCGAGCGGCCCGCGCGGGTAGCCGAGGCCCAGCGTGACGGCGAGGTCGATGTCTTGTGGAGACGCGATCTGTTGCTGGGCAATGTCGCAGCCGATGTTCACGATCGTCGCGACCACGCGCTGCGCCACGAAGCCCGTCGAGTCGCGGATCACGGTGACCGGTACACCGTCCGACGCAAAGAGCGCGTGGCCGGCATCGCGTGCCTCGCGCGTGGTAGCGGGCGTGGTCATGACCGTGCGCCGCTGGGCGCTAACGAGCGGGAAGAGTGCGTCTACGGCTACGACGCGGCTCGCATCGAGCCCTTCCTCGACGGCTGCGGTGGTGGCGTCGAGCCCGAACGGCGTGACGACGAGCAGCGAGTTGGCGGCGGGGTGTGCGCCGTCGTCGAGTGCGACATTGGCTTTGGCGAGAAGCTGCAGTACGGCCTCCCGCGCTTCGGGGTGGCTTCGGCTCACCCACACGCGTTGCGGTAGCGTGGAGGGCGCAGGCGCTTCTTCAGGAGCCTGCTGCTTGCCATCCGCGTAACGATAAAAGCCCTCGCCGGCCTTGCGCCCGATGAGCCCACCGGCCAGCCGCACGCCCGTGATCGGCGACGGCGTGAAGCGCGGCTCCTCGTAGAACTGGTGGTAGATGGACTCCATCACGGGATGCGATACGTCGAGCGCGGTGAGGTCGAGCAGCTCGAACGGTCCCAGCCGAAAGCCCGCTTGCTCGCGCATGATGCGATCGATCTCGACGAAGCTCGCCACGCCTTCGCTCGCCACGCGCAGACCTTCGGTGTTCATGCCGCGGCCCGCGTGGTTCACGATGAAACCGGGCATGTCCTTCGCGCGCACCGGCGTGTGTCCCATGCGGCGGGCGAGGTCCATCAGCGCGTCGCCGACGGCCGGGTTCGTGCGCAGTCCGTCGATCACCTCGACCACTTTCATCAGCGGCACGGGATTGAAGAAGTGATAGCCGGCCACGCGCGAGGGATCGGTGCACGCCGCGGCAATCGCCGTAATGGAGAGCGACGACGTGTTCGACACGAGGATGCAGCGGCCGCTCACCACCGCTTCGAGATCGCGGAACAGCTTGCGCTTCACTTCGAGGTTTTCGACGATGGCTTCCACGACGAGGTCGCAATCCGCGAGGCCTTCGATGGACGGGGTACCCGTCACGCGTTCGAGCGCCGCGCGGCCTTCAATGTCGTTGAGCTTGCCTTTGGCCGAGAGCTTCGCGAACGTTTCGCCGAGGTAAGTGCGTGCCGCCTCGATAGCCTCGGGATTCGTGTCGAAAAGACGGACCGTGAGGCCCGCGAGCGCGGCGATCTGCGCGATGCCGCGGCCCATGGCGCCGGTGCCTACGATTCCGATGGTCTCGATGTTGACGTGCGGTGAATTCATCTGATGCTCGACTCCATGTCCGGTTTAGAATAGCACGCTCGTGCATTTTTATGATGTGAGGGCCAGCCCTGGCCATAGACACTAACAGGCACGATTCGCAGAGCGGTTCCGGCCGTCCTGCCCAACCGGAAGGAAACCCTATGATTCGCCTGCATGGCTTTGCGCTGTCCAATTACTACAACAAGGTGAAATTCGTCCTGCTCGAACACGACATCCCGTTCGAGGAAGTGTTCGTGCAGCCGTCGCAGGAAGCGGCGGTGCTCGCGCACTCGCCGCTCGGCAAGGTGCCGTGGCTCGAAACCGCCGAGGGCGATCTGTGCGAGTCGGCGGTGATCGTCGAATACCTCGCGGCGCGCTACCCGGACCGGCAGATTTTCTCCGCGGACCCGTGGGAGGCGGCGAAGGAACGTGAACTCATTGCGTTCGTGGAGACGCATCTCGAACTCGTCGCGCGCAATCTCTACAAGGAGGCGTTCTTCGGCGGCACGATCACAGACGCCACGAAGGCGCGCACCGAGAAACTGCTGACGCATCACATCGCGGGCTTCATGCGACTGGCGCAGTTCGCGCCTTATTTGCGCGGCGAGCGGTTCTGCGTGGCCGATACGGCGGCGTTCGTGAGCCTGCCGCCCGTCGGCATGGCCACGCAGACCATCTACGGGCGTGACTTCCTGCTCGATGCGGGCATCGACTGGAAGCGCTATGTGAAGGTGGTGGGCGAGCGCCCGGCGGCGCAGCGGGTCAGCGCGGACCGCAAGGCCTATGTGGAGGCCATGCAGCAGCAACGTACGTGAAGGGGCGCTGCGCGACGGCGGGAACGGCAGGGCCGGTCTGATCGTCGTCGCGCTCATTGCATCGGGCCGGCGTCAGAGCCGCGCGAGCCGCTCGAGCGCCGTCGCGAGCGTGCTTTCCTTCTTCGCGAAACAGAAGCGCACGACGCCCGATTCGTGCGGCTCGTGATAGAAGGCCGAGACGGGGATTGCGGCCACGCCGATCTCGGTCGTCAGCCACTTCGAGAATTCCGCTTCGGGCAGATCGCTGATCGCGGAGTAATCCACGCACTGGAAGTAAGTGCCTTCGCAGGGCAGCAGGCGAAAGCGCGTGTTCGCGAGCCCGGCGCGGAAGAAGTCGCGCTTGCGCTGGTAGAACGCGGGCAGCTCGAGATAGGGCGCCGGATCGCGCAGGTACTGTGCAAGGCCGATCTGCATCGGCGTGTTCACCGTGAACACGTTGAACTGGTGCACCTTGCGGAACTCGGCGCTGAGCGCGGCGGGCGCCGCGACGTAGCCCACTTTCCACCCTGTCACGTGATAGGTCTTGCCGAAGCTCGACACGATGAAGCTGCGCGCGGCGAGCTCCGGGTAGCGGGCGACGCTCTCGTGCGGCTCGCCGTCGTACACCATGTGCTCGTAGACCTCGTCGGAGAGGATCAGCACGTTGGTGCCGCGCACGATCTCCTGCAGCCGCTGCATGTCTTCAGCACGCCAGACGGTGCCCGTCGGGTTGTGCGGCGTATTGATGAGGATGAGCCGTGTCTTCGGCGTGATGGCGGCGGCGAGCCGGTCGAACGGAATCGCGTACTCCGGCGCCTCGAGCGTGACGAACACCGGCTTGCCGCCCGCGAGTTCGATGGAGGGCAGGTAGCTGTCGTAGGTCGGCTCGATCACGATCACTTCGTCACCGGGATGAACCGTGGCGAGGATGACCGTGAGCAGCGCCTGCGTGGCGCCGGCCGTGACGGTGATCTCGGTGGCCGCGTCGTAGCGGCGACCGTAGACGTTCGCGATTTTGTCCGCGATCGCTTCGCGCAGCGGTGCGACGCCGGCCATGGGCGGGTACTGGTTGTGACCGTCGCGCATGGCCGTTGCGACGGCGTCGACGATGCGTGAATCGCAGTCGAAGTCGGGAAATCCCTGGCCCAGGTTCACCGCGCCTTTTTCTGCGGCGAGCGCGCTCATCACGGTGAAGATGGTCGTGCCGACATTCGGCAGGCGGGACGGGAAGACGGGCGTCGTCGGCGGCGTGTCGTGCGGTGCGTTCATGGCGCGGTGTGGCGGATGGCTCGGGGTGGAAAGTCGGTGGAAAGCAACGTCGATTGTAGGGAATCGCCGCGCATCGTGCGCTGCCGTCCCCGTGCGGCGCTCATGCCGGCACGGGCTCGCTGGGCCCGGTGGACTCGACGACCGCAAGACAGGCCGCGACGAACTGCGCGGGGGGAGCGATCTGCAGGCCGAAGTCGCGCGTCATGCGTTTGGCGAGCTTGAGCACGGCGCGGTCCTTCGAGACCAGCCATGCGGCGCCGCTGCCATGCGCGAGTTCGAGAAACTTCTGATCGTCACGGTCTTTGCATTGCGGCAGCGGTTTTGCGCCTTCCACTGGCGAGGCACGCTCGACACGCAGCGTCAGCCGCTCGACGATGGCGAGCGCGGCTGCCTTGTCGACCGCACGCTGCGCGAACTGCGGATACTTGAGCACGCGTGCCAGTTCCGCGAAGCAGCGTCCGTCCACGACGGCTTGCAGTGCGCCTGCTTCCAGCGCGGCATGAATGGGCCGCGTGTGTGGGTCGTCGAATACGAGGATGTCGATCCAGACGTTCGAATCGAGTACGACGCGCGGCGGGCGAGTCGGGTGGGTTGGAGTCGGATCTTGGGAACCGGGCATTCGTCACATTCGCTACAATCGGGCTTTCGTCTTTGTCCTGCAGGCACGGCGTGCCTGAAAGCTTCTATGATAATCGTTCTGTCGCCGGCCAAATCGCTGGACTACGAAACGCCTCCGCACATCCGCAAGCACACCATTCCCCATTTCGTCGATGACGCTGCCGAGCTGATCGACGGTCTGCGCCGCCTCTCGCCGCAACAGATCGCTACGCTGATGAAGATTTCGGACCCGCTCGCGCAGCTGAACTTCCAGCGCTTCGCGGACTGGTCGCCGGCATTCGGTACGCACAACGCGAGGCAAGCGGTGCTCGCATTCAATGGCGACGTGTATGAGGGTTTCAGCGCGAGGACGCTTTCAGCCGCCGACCTCGATTACGCCCAGAAGCATGTGCGCGTGTTGTCGGGCCTTTATGGGCTGCTGCGCCCGCTCGACTTGCTGCAGCCGTATCGCCTCGAAATGGGCACGCCGTTCGCCAATGGGCGCGGCAAAGACCTGTACGCGTTTTGGGGCGAGCGCATCACGCATGCACTGAACGAACAGTTCGTGCGTAACGAGAAGGCGGGGACGAAGGCTGCGCGCGTGCTCGTCAATTGCGCCTCGAACGAATATTTCCGCTCGGTGCGACCGAAATTGCTGGATGCGCCCGTCATCACGCCCGTGTTCGAAGACTGGAAGGGCGGGCGCTACAAGATCATCAGTTTTCACGCCAAGCGCGCGCGTGGCTTGATGGCACGCTACGCAGTCGAGAACCGGATAGACGAGCCGACCGCGCTCAAGGGTTTCGACGCTGAAGGCTACGCGTTCGACAAGGCAGCGTCGAACGATTCGACATACGTATTCCGCCGCCGGGCAGCCGATTGACGCACCGGCCAAGGAGCAGTTATCCCATGACGCTTTCCATCACCAGCAATTTCGACGCGGGTGCGATCGAAGTGGTGTCCTGCACCGACGCCGCCGATATCCGTCTGCGCGTGCGGCCCGACAATCAGTCGGAGTTCGCGCAATGGTTCTACTTTCGTCTCTCTGGCGCGCGCGGCGAACGCTGCGTGATGACGTTCGAAAACGCGTCGGCGTGCGCATTCGCCGAGGGTTGGCGGGACTACCAGGCCGTTGCGAGCTACGACCGCGTGAACTGGTTCCGCGTGCCGACCTCGTACGACGGGCGGGTACTGACCATCGATCACACGCCGGAATTCGACCGCATCTACTACGCGTATTTCGAGCCGTATAGCGAGGAGCGCCACTCGGAGTTTCTGGGCGCGGTTCAGCAGATGCCGCATGCGGCGCTGATGGAACTGGGTACGACGGTCGAAGGGCGTCCGGTCTCGCTGTTGACGCTCGGTACGCCGGAAGCGGTGCGCGCCAACGGCAAGCCGAAGAAGAAGGTTTGGATCATCGCGCGGCAGCACCCGGGCGAAACCATGGCTGAGTGGTTCGTCGAAGGGCTCGTGAAGCGGCTGGCCGGTTGGGGTGACTGGGCCGGCGACCCCGTGGCGCGCAAGCTCTACGATCATGCGGTGTTCTACATCGTGCCAAACATGAATCCGGACGGCAGTGTGCACGGTAACCTGCGCACGAACGCCGTGGGGGCGAATCTGAACCGCGAATGGATGGAGCCCGACGCCGCGCGCAGTCCTGAAGTGCTGCAGGTGCGCGACGCGATTCATGCGACAGGCTGCGATCTGTTTTTCGATATCCACGGCGATGAAGCGCTGCCGTATGTGTTCGTGGCGGGGTCCGAGATGCTGCCCGGATTCACTGAACGGCAGCGTACGGAGCAGCAGGCGTTCATCGAGTCCTTCAAGCTGGCGAGCCCGGACTTCCAGGACAAGCATGGGTACGCCGCGAGCAAGTATCGCGAGGACGCGTTGAAACTTGCGTCGAAGTACATCGGCAATGTCTTCGGCTGTCTTTCGCTCACGCTTGAAATGCCGTTCAAAGACAATGCAAACCTGCCGGACGAGCGCGTGGGATGGAACGGCGAACGCAGTGCGGCGCTGGGTGCCGCACTGCTGCAGGCAGTCTTGCGACACGTCGAGACATTCGATTGACCGCGTTTGGCGATAGCGCCAGAGAACCAACGGGGAATCTGCAGGAGGCGGATTCCCCGTTTTGTTTCTGAGGTGGATGGCCGGCGGCGGGTGGGTCGCCACGTTGCCCGTCGCGCGAGAAGCGGTGACGCAGCGCGGCGCTCCGCTGCCGTGTTTATTTACGGCCTTGCGAGGCGGCAGGGCAACGGTGGAGATCCTGAAGCCTCGTGCTCAGTGCTTCTTTTTCGTGCCTGAGCTGTTCTTTCTGGCGTTTTTCCGTGTGGATCCGTTGCCCGTCGCGGCGTGCTTGCCTTTCCCCTTCTTGCTCGCGGAGTGGTTTGCGCGTGGCTTCGCGGGCGGCACGGGGTCGTTCCAGCTGAACGCCAGCATCTGTTGGCCGACGTAGCCGCAGCGGAACTTGAGCTGGAACGGACCGTTGGAGCCATTCTGCGAAACGCCCAGTCCTTCCACGGTCACGATCGTATCGACCTTGACGCGCTGCTTGCCTTCATCGAACGAATCGTTCCAGGGGGTGACGGAAGAGTGCGAGCTGTCGAACGAACTGGGCGGGAATTCGACGTGGTCGAATGCGGTCGAGGTGCTCGCGACGAAGTTGCCATGCGCAGCACAGTCCGCGACGAGCGGATCCGCGTGCATCTGGTTCACGAATTGATTGACGAGTTCGTTGTGCTGTTCGAGCTGATCGGCCCATGCAGGCTTGACGCATACAAGCGAAAGGCTTGCCGCGAAAGCCGCCAGCGGGCCGACCAACCGCAGCCACCGGCGGTGTGCTTGGGTTCGATCCATCTAGTTAGAGGCGGGGTGGAACATCAGAAGACGTAAGATGCCGCGTCGGCAAAGGTAGTTCAATCCCCATTCGAATTTTTTGTGTTTCTGTGTGTTGGCTCGTCTCGTGATGGTTTTGATCGAAGGTTGGCGGTGGCGAAACGCTCCATCCACAGTGGCAGTGCACCTCTTGTATGGGTAGTGCGGAAGAACGCTTACCGAAGTTCCACGAAGGGGCGCACTAACACGAGCCTTGCGTGCCCGCGTGTCAGGTGCGAGGGCCGCCGAGCCTGTAGCGTCGCACGTCGTACGTGGTGACCCAAGCCGGACGATAGACAGCGATCAGCGCGGTGGACATTCCGGTGAACCACGCTTCACCCGAGGCGAGCACGAGCACGCTGAAGGCGTAGCCCGCCGGCACGACCAGCATCGAGCCGTTCGCGAGACCGATGTGCGTGCCGAGCGCAGCGTATGCCGCGACGGTGACGGCAATCGCGGGTGCCACGAAACCTTGGCTCACGATGAAGACGAGCAGGTTGCGTGGCAACCATGCAACTGCCGCGCGCTGGAGCAGCGCCGAAACACCAACGGGTAGCGCGCCGAACACGAGGAATGTCAGCGCGATACCTTGCCACGATGCGTCGAAGACGAGCGCGGCAAGGCCGGTGACTACCGCCATCGCGACGAGCGCAAGCGCCCAGTCGAACAGCGTAACGACAAGCGTAGCGCCGAGGACGTGCATGACCGTGCCGTCCTCAAGCCACGCGTTAGTCGCCCAGAGCACCGATACCGCGACGATGATCGCGAGCCAGACGTGTTGCAGCGTGGCGTCGTGCAGACGTTTGAAAGGGTTTCGCCACAACGCGAGCGCAAGCAGACCGGCGGCGGTGATCCAGGCACCGACGGCGACCCATAGCGGAAGCGGTGAGTAGAGGAAACCCATGTGTCTCATATTACTCGTTGGACGACAAAACGTGTGAGCGCATTCCATGCCAGCCACAGCCGTCTGTGCGCGCGATCATTCTTCCTTCGTATCCTCGTCCGGGTTTGGCGCCGATGCATCGAAGGGTGGCGTCGGCTCAGCGGCCATCGGCAGATCTTCGGCGATGTTGTCGTCTGGCAACGGATACGAGAAAGACGGCTTCCTTCGTTTGCGCAACGGCACGGGACCTGGCTCGCCCGGCACTGGCTTCGGTGTCAGTGCGGCATCGTCACTCAGCACCTGAAGCTGCGACGAAAGCCAGCCGTTGTAGATGGCCACGGCCGCCGCGCGGTTGGGCGCGCCAAGTTGCTGGAAAATGCACGCCAGGTGGATCTTCACCGTACCTTCGCTGATACCCAAAGTTTTCGCGATCATCTTGTTCGTGCTGCCCATGTGGACGCATCGCATGATCTGCTCCTGCCGGGGTGACAAGCCGCCTGAAAGTCTGGCTCGTTTTGGTGGGACCGACAGTTGGGACCCGCGCCGTTGAAGGCGGTCGCCACCCCCTGCCGCTCCCGGCTTCAGTACGTCAGCGGGCAAGTACTCTCCGCCCAGCATCACCATTTCGAGCGCACGCAAAATGAGGCGCGCGTCCATAGAGCGCGGAATCACGCCCGGTACGCCCTTGTCGATCAGGCTTCGGGCCAGTCCCGGCGATCCTCTGTCTATGACGACTGCGAGGCGCAGGCGTGGATATGCGCTCACGAAGGCCTGTACGTCGCCGAGGCGCATGCCTTCGTGCCAGTCGATGACAATCAGATCCAGGGTGCAGTGGCGCACGGCCCGATCGGCGCTGCGCCAGTCCACTACGTCCATGAAGCGCGCCTGTCGGTCGATTTGTCTCAACAGCGCCTTAAGTCCCTCGCGCCGTTCTGCGTCAGGGTTAAATACAGCGAATCGCATTGCGTTCGTTCTCCTATTTGCCATGCCATGTGTCGCGATGCGCGCATCCCCGGGGAATCCGGGAGCTCGCGATGTGGCACCGCAAGGATTATGACAAAAAGCTTTCGGAAAATCGGCCTGGCCAGAAGGCATAGGATCAATTAATGCAAAAGAAAAGCCCCGCACTGGGCGGGGCTTTCGTCAAATTATGCGTAATTAATGAAAATGGGGTTGTGCAGGCTCCGCGTCTTCCGGCATTTCGGCGTGTACGATTTCGCCTAGCGGATCAGCATAGAGCGGCACTCCGCAATCGTCGCAATATTCCGGTTCGAAGCGACCCGCATGCCGGCGGATATCGGTGACACCCGTTTCCTTCAGGAGGGCGACGATTTCTTCGAGCGGGCCGTCGGCGGCTTGCTCTTCGCCCGGTTCCTCATCAATCTCCGCTTCGCCGTTTTCGCGCCCATACAGCGGCCAGACGACGCCGTAGATCACGTCATTGCTGCCGCGTCGCGTGAAGCCAATGCGGTATTCGTCGATGCGACGCTCGCCAAAGCCGGCGACGACCGCACGCAGTTCCTGTGGCGCAGCGCCAATGGTGTCGAACAGATAGCGCACGGCGGTGCGCACGGTATGTGGGCGAACGCGCTCGTCGGCGTCGCGGCAAGCCGAGTAGTACGCGTCCGGCAACAAGCATTCGAATTCGCAGCCGGGCAGGACGAGCGCCAGATTGGCGCCGCCTTGCGTAGCCCATTGCTCGAGGCACTGACTGCGCTCGATTCGCACGCCGTGCTCTTCCTCTTGCCAGCGAAAAAGCGGGGCGCCCACCGGTGCCGCGACCACAGCCAGCAGGAAGCGCGGGTCCGCGAGAATGGGCGACGTTTCGGGCAGTTCTCCGAAATTGATTCGCGCGTTGTTGCCGCTCATTGCCGCTTGCGCGAGTTGCTGCGCGATGCGCCAGGTTTCGACGTGGTGGCGCGGCAACTGGTCGATGCTATACAGATACGGTGCCATGGCGACGCGCGTGTCGCCTGCGAGCACGTGCGCCTGGAGATGCGCGCGCAGCGCATCCGCCGGCTCGGTCTTCAGCGGGCCGGACGGGATCACATAGCGCGTCCAGGCGAGCACGGGCGCCGCGATGAGGAGCGCCTCGTACTGGACGCCCTCGTGCTCGACGATGAACGACTCGCTGTGCGTTTCGGCCATGTCGGCAAGCGCGCCGTAGGCGTCGGGATGGTTTTGCTGGAGATGGTCGAGCGCGGCGTCGAGCGTCGTCTGGTTACCGTTGCGGACGATCTTCGCAAGCAGCGTGTCGAGCTTCGTCTCCCAGAAGCGGTCTTCGGTGCGACTGCCCGACGCGAACAGCGCGAGCGAGAGGCCGACGAGCTTGTCGGCATCAGGGGGGAGGCGTTTGGCAATTCGCGAGCGCATAAATCCAGTCAGTGAGGTGCGAAGAACGACTATTCTAGACGGTTCCACGAACTGCATCGTGCGCGCTTGGCAATATGCGGAAGAGTGCTGAGGAACAGGGTGGCCGCATGCCGCGAAGGGCTCCAGGGCGGGCGAGTGAGCTGGGTATGTTGAGGCGCCGCAGCCTGCTCCGCCGCCTTCGAACGCCCCGCATGCTGCGGAAGTCGGCCGGCTTTAGGAGTGCAGATGGCGGAGGGACGGCCACGGTTGCGTCACATTGGACCGCCGCAGTAGTGAGAGGCACGGGGAACTGAGCGCGGCGGAGGCGGGTCGGGAAAAAAATCTCCGTCATCCCCTTGTCATGTGGCTGGTGTTGGCCTACTATTCGCCTCCCCGTTGCGAACACGGGCCGCTGCGGGAAACGGCGGGGCGCGAAGC
>NZ_RJZE01000002.1 GCF_003986935.1 Paraburkholderia kururiensis JCM 10599 = LMG 19447
GGACACGGTCGCCGAACAGCTCGGCTAGCAATGCCGAACCGGCCTTCATGTTGGATTCCGTCACCGCGCCGCCCGAAAAGAAATTGTCCAGATTCGTGCGCACCAGCGACCGGTCGAGCCGCGGCGAATCGAGCACGGCCGTGAGCGCATCGGCGCCCGAGGGAGTCGCCAGACCCCGGTGGATGATCGCCGCAAGAAGATTCGGCAAAAGCGAGTCCACTGCATCCTTCACATCGCTCCTCGCCTCTCCGAGAAACGGAGGAGCCTGCTCGCTGACCGGCGTTGCAACCAGGTTATGCAACGTCCGAAGAATGTCGGGATACGTCATACACATTTTCTCCTTGCGGTTTAAAAAACTTCTCTTTTTCTTTATTGCTCTTTCATTTAAATAAAAATTCAAAACGAATGAATTGATTGAAAGCGCAGAACACTCGAAAAATCAATTTATTTAACAGGCAATACCCGGCCGCCACACGCGTGAAATCTGCGTATGGACGAACGAAGCGCGGCCGATGGAGTCAGCCACAACATTGATTTCAACGGGATAAGTCGCCGGATCGTGCCGCGAGACGGCACATGACGATTTCGAGGTAGATTCCCTGCTCCGCTATGCTGCGGATCATAATGGGCATCACGAGACGCTGTGATGTGTGGCTCAAGTATAGAGAGTCTTTACAACGGAATGCAACAAAAAAACAACCCCGCGGCACATTCGGACATTGCATTACGCACGAGCGTAGGTGGGATTCCCGTCAATACCTTTTCGAGGGTGCCGCAACCTCTGAAATTTGCCACCCTGCGAACGAGGTAGGTCGGAAAAAGTAGAGGCCAACGTTTCGTACAATCGTGAAACGGAGGCATGGATGAATCGAACTCCCAAGGCGGTCTACACAAGCGAATTTCGTGAGCAGGCAGTCAAGCTGGCGCTCAGTGAAGGTGTCGGTATTTGGGAGGCGGCACGGCGGCTGTCGGTTCCTCTCAAGACGTTGGCGAACTGGGTCCGTTCAGCGAGAGTGGGCAAGCTGCAGGAAGTCGGCAAGGAGCAGAAGCCGCAAACAGCACTTGAGGCCGAGCGTGCACGCGTGCAGCGGGAACTGGCGGAAGTGAAGGTGGAGCGCGATCTGTTAAGAAGATTCGCGACGTACTTCGCGAGAGAGTCGCGATGAGGTACGGCGTGATTGAACGGATGCGACAGGACTATCCGGTGCCGCCGATGTGTCGAATGCTGGGTGTTTCGGTCAGCGGCTATTACGCTTGACGCAAACGCTCGCCCTCGAAACGGGCAAGGCAGGAGGCCCGGCTCGAAGCCGAAATTCTCGCTGCCCATCAGCGCACGCGCGAAAGCTTTGGCCCCGAACGCCTGCAGAAACACCTTGAGCGCCATGGAATTCATGTGGGCGTATGTCGGATAAAGCGGTTGCGCAGGAAACTGGGCCTGCGGTGCGGGCAGAAGCGCAAGTTCAAGGCCACCACCAATTCACGGCATGATCTGCCCGTCGCACCGAACCTGCTGCAACAGGACTTCGACGTCTCGGCGCCCGATCAGGCCTGGTGCGGCGATCTCACATACATCGCGACCGACGAAGGATGGTTATATCTTGGTACAGCGGCGAAATCGTTGGCTATGCGATGAGTGAACGCATGACGAAGGACCTGGTGATGCAGGCGCTGTTTCGCGCTGTTTCGCGCCGTCTCGAACCGACGTCCGAAGCCCGGCCTGATTCAGCATACCGATCGCGGCTCGCAATATTGTTCATCGGCTTACCAGAAAATCGTCAGGCAGTTCGGCATGCGCGCGTCGATGAGCCGCCGCGGCAACTGCTACGATAACGCACCGATCGAATCGTTCTGGGGTTCGCTGAAGAGCGAGCTAATCTACCATCGGCGATTCGCTACACGCGAGCAGGCCAGACTCGCTATCAGCGAATACATCGAAATGTTTTACAACCGGCAGCGCACGCAGGCCCGTCTGGACTACCTGTCGCCTGCCGCATTTACGCAGCGATTCTATCTGGATCGCACCGCTGCTTAACGCGTTGGCCTCCACCGATTCCGACCGACCTCAAACCGGGGGTAGGTCAGAGCGAAAGGTCTCCAGGACTATCCAGAGCTTGACCGATGATTCTACTAGTCGCCGTATCGGTAGCGGCTGCGCATCGCGTCAAGCGGATTCCCCTCGGCAAGAGTGCCACCGAGGCTATGTATCACAGCGCTTGCGGCGTTGACTGCCGTCTGCACCGCACCTTCGATCCACCCGCCGGTGAACGAGCAGCAGCACCCGGCGAGGTAGATCCCGCTGTCCACGGTCGGATCAGCCGCCGTCTGGAACTGGTAGAACAGTGCCTGCGAGTGGACGTCTTCGCCTGGATGGTTCAGCTTGAAAGCGCCCAGCGCGTATGGGTCCAACAGCCAGTCGTGGCTAATTACGTTGCGCGCGTAGTCGTTGTCGAGCGGGCGCAGATGCGCGGCAAACGCGGGCGACACGGCACCGATCTCCGCGACGAGCCGCTTGCATCGCTCGATCTTGTCGGTTAGCGACAGGATCTTGTGCGAATCGTCTTCCCACGTGTAGCTGATCAGCACTACGCCGTGCGCGTAGGGATCGTCGGGTGCGTAGTCAAGGCAGTAGATGCCGCGCGTCAGCGTATCGGTCTGAATGTTGTGCGGTAGCCCATGCCTGAGCCAGAACTTGTCGCGAGTCAGGATGAATAGTTTTGACGAGCTCACCATGTGCGTCTCTTTGATTGCTCGCATCACTTCTGGCGCGAACAGGTTCGAGGTATCTGTGATGCCCATACGAACCTGCATCGCGCGGGTGGTTGTCGCGACAATGACGCGATCGAACGACTGCGTCGCCCCATCATCAAGCGCAAGCACAAACTTGCCATCTGCGCGCTTTGTCACGCCGCGCACGGCAGCGTGAACGATACAGTCGCGCACGCGGGCGTCGTCGGCGCCGTCGTCCAGCAGCCCTTGCGCGAGAGAGAAAATGCCAGCAGGAATCAGCCTGTGATCGACCTCAAGCTCATTGACGAGAATCCGCAGGATTTCGAGGAACGATGCATGATAGACCGGCTGGAACCCGCCCGATCCAATGCCGAGTGTGCCGAACAGGCGCAGATCCTTGTCTTTGCGCCAGCGCTCGCCACCGGGTGGAGTCGCGCCTGTGAAGATCGTGACGATCGCAGAGTAAAACGACGCGTCACCGAACTGGTCGATGTACTGTTGCCACCCGCGCTGTGCGTCGTCATAGCGATGCGCACGCAAAAGTGCCGTGAGTTCCGCCGGTGCGGGCAACCGTACGCCGCCGTCGAGCTGGGCGCCGTCACGGATGAAGGAGCGCCAGCCGTGGTCGACACTATCGAATAGCGCGGGAGGGGCATCGCCGGCCATCCAGCGGTATGCACGCCCCTGGTAATGGATCTCGGTATCCACGACGCCCGGATTGGGAAACGCGAATGTACTGTCGATGCCGAACCGGTTGAGGTAGTGGTAGAGGGCGGCCTGCGAAGGCGGGAACCGCATCGCGCCCATTTCGGCAAGCAGGCGCGGATGATCTGGATTGATCGGCTGTGTCAGCAGCCGTCCGCCTATGCGCGCGGGGTTCGCTTCGAACACAAACACCTGGCGGGCGCCCGCGCGCAGCAGTTCCGACGCAGCGACCAGCCCGCTGATTCCCGCGCCGATGATCGCGATCCTCGCATCGCATGCGCATTCTGCCGGCAGCACACCGAGACGCTCGCCGGTGCGGGCGAGGAAGGCGCCGTAATCGTACAGCGTATCGATGTACGGCAGCGTGTCTGGCAGGAATCCTGGAACGTTCATGGTGATCGGAAGGAAGTAGTAAGCCCAGGGCACAGGTCGCGGCCTCGTACTGGCAGATGAATGCCGCAAAGCGGCCCATTGGCGTTAACGGGATCGACGCGTTTCACACAGATTCGGAGCACCTCGTCACGCACTGCAAAACGATTTGTGCACGTGACCGGATGAATGAAAGATGAAAAGCGTGATGGCCATACAGGACGGAAGCCCACACCGCGCTTGTTTCGGTGGCAGCTCGCCAGACGTGCTGACTCAACGCCAGACGTGCTGACTCAACGCCAGACGTGCTGACTCAACGTAAAAAGGGAGGGCGATTCGGAGTGAAACTGACGATTCCGCTATGCTGCGGATGGGCGAGAGCTGTATCGCTCTTTCACTTTGGAAGTGAGCTAAGTATAGTGACTACTGGCAGATGAACGCAACAGCGATCCACCCGGCTGGAAAGGCTCCATCGATGGAGCTGTGGTGGGTCGGTGGCTGCGACGAGTATTACAGAGGTATTTGAACTACCACGCGGCGCCCGATTGCGTATTCCAAGGCAATTCGAGTAGCCGTTCCACGGTAAAGCGAGCGAGCATTCCCCGCTGAACCGAGGGGCAATTCCACGTCATTACGAGCGGGGCAGGCGTGACGACGCGGGGATGTTGTCTTTTACTCCTGGTCCTTTTTGCTGGTCAAACTGTCTCGGGTTTTGCGAAGCGATTCGCCGGCAAGCGCCATGCGATGTGCGTTATGGACCTGACCTTGGCCCACAAAACTGTCCCACTTGGAAGTGGAAAATTCCGGCATGACGTTGTCACCAAGACGAGGAGGTCATGCTGCGAAGAAGAGCGAGTTCACCGAGGAACAGATTACCTATGCGTTGAAGCAGACCGAACTGGGCACGCCGGTCGCGGAGGTATGTCGCAAGATGGGGATCAGCGATGCGACGTTCTACAATCGGCGGACGAAATATGGCGGGCTGTTGCCTTCGGAGCTGCGCCGGCTGAAGCAGCTTGAGGAAGAGAACGCGAAGCTCAAGCGGCTCGTGGCCGATCTGTCGCTGGACAAGGCCATGTTGCAGGATGTCTTTCAAAAAAGCTCTGAGGCCTTCCCGGCGCCGTGAACGGGTCACGGACTTGATGCAGCGTTTCGGCGCGAGCCAGCGGCAGACCTACGCGTTGTTGCAACTGTCCCGCACGGTCTACCGTTACGAGTCGGTCGCGCGGGATCAGAGCGCACTGGGAATGCGCATCAGGGAGATCACGCAAGTGCGGGTGCATTACGGTGCACCGCGCGTGTGACCGCAATTCGAGGTCCGTAAGCATGCAATACTCCGTGAACTGATACCGTGTTTGATACCGTTACGCGCCGTGACGGTACCAAAATGGATTGTCTGCAGAGAAAGATGCTATACCGTCGCTCATGCCGTCGGCGACGCGGGGCTGCCGACGGACGGCAGCGGACCAAGATAGTCGATAAACCCCTGTTTTCGTGGGGAAAATCAGGGGATCGACGGACCACTGCAGAGGATCCTAAATTACTCCCACTCAATCGTCGCCGGCGGCTTCCCCGAGATGTCGTACACCACGCGATTGATCCCGCGCACCTCATTGATGATCCGGTTCGAGACGCGACCCAGCAATTCGTGCGGCAGGTGCGCCCAATGCGCGGTCATGAAGTCGAGCGTCTGCACCGCGCGCAGCGCCACCACGTATTCGTAGGTACGGCCGTCGCCCATCACGCCCACGCTCTTTACCGGCAGGAACACCGCGAACGCCTGGCTCGTGAGGTCGTACCACGACTTGCCGGTTTCCTTGTCGACGGTGGTGCGCAGCGTTTCGATGAAGATCGCATCCGCGCGGCGCAGCAGGTCCGCGAAGTCGCGCTTCACTTCGCCGAGAATGCGCACGCCGAGCCCCGGACCCGGGAACGGATGGCGGTACACCATCTCGTGCGGCAGACCAAGCTTCACGCCCAGCTCGCGCACCTCGTCCTTGAAGAGTTCGCGCAGCGGTTCGAGCAGCTTGAGGTTCAGCGTTTCGGGCAGACCGCCTACGTTGTGGTGGCTCTTGATGGTGTGCGCGGCCTTCTTGCCCTTGCCTGCGGACTCGATCACGTCCGGATAGATCGTGCCCTGGGCAAGCCACTTCGCGTCCTTGAGCTTGCCCGCCTCGGCCTGGAACACCTCGACGAATTCAGCGCCGATGATCTTGCGCTTCGCCTCCGGATCCGTCACGCCCGCGAGCTTCGAGAGAAACGCCTCGCTCGCGTCCACGTGAATGACCTTCACGCCGAGGTGGTCGGCGAAGGTCGCCATGACCTGCTCGGCCTCGTTGAGGCGCAGCAGACCGTGATCCACGAACACGCACGTGAGCTGGTCGCCAATCGCGCGATGCAGCAGCGCGGCAGCGACTGACGAATCGACGCCACCCGACAAGCCCAGAATGACGTGCTCGTCGCCCACCTGCTCGCGAATCTTCGCGACGGCTTCGTCGATATAGTGGCCCATCTCCCAATCCGCCTTCGCACCCACGATGCCGAGCACGAAGCGTTCGAGCATCGCGCGGCCTTGAACCGTGTGCGTGACTTCAGGGTGCCACTGCAGGCCGTAGAAATGACGCGATTCGTCAGCCATCGCGGCGATCGGGCACGACTCGGTGGAGGCCATCAGCCTGAAGCCTTCGGGCATTTCCGTGACCTTGTCGCCGTGGCTCATCCACACCTTCAGCATGCCGTGACCTTCCGGCGTGCTGAAGTCTTCGATGCCTTCCAGGAACGTCGTGTGGTTGCGCGCCCGGACTTCGGCGTAACCGAATTCACGCACGTGACCGCCGTCCACCTTGCCGCCCAGCTGCTCGGCCATCGTCTGCATGCCGTAGCAGATGCCGAGCACGGGTACACCGAGTTCAAACACCGCTTGCGGGGCGCGCGGCGTATCGGTTTCGGTGACCGAATTCGGGCCGCCCGAAAGGATGATGCCCTTCGGCGCGAACTCGCGGACGAAGGCGTCGTCGACGTCGTACGGATGGATTTCCGAGTACACGTGGGCTTCGCGCACACGTCGTGCAATCAGCTGGGTGACTTGCGAACCGAAGTCGAGAATCAGGATCTTGTCGTGCATGGCAGCGGACGGAATCTAAGAGAAAACGGATACAAAAAACCGCGCACGATGCGCGGCATGGATTTCAGTGCGTACTTTTCAGTGCGTAGTGCCGGGCGCGGACGGATTGCGACTGCTTTGGAGCGGGCCGAGTCTTTCGCGTGGCGTCAGCCATGGAACGGCGGCCGCGGGGCGCCTGCGGCCTCCCTGCGGGCTTCGTCGCGGGCTGCGCTGGTGGTGCTTCCAGCCGCCGTCGTCTCGCTCGCCGCCCCCTGGCCGGCCGCTGCACTCGCCCTTTCCTGCGTCTCGTCGCGCCCCGCGGCAGCGGTGAGACCGGGTTCGACAGGATGGCCAGTAGCCGGACTCACGGGCGCTTCGCTCATGGTTGCCGAAGGGCCTGGCGCAGCGCTCGCGGAGTGATAAACGGGCGCCGGTTCAGGGTGAGCCGGCTCGACTACGGCGGGCTCAACCCGATAGCGCGCGGCATTGAATGCGGGCTCACTTCCGCTGACGGCAGGCGCGCCTTGCGGCGCCGGCTTCGCAGACCGGGCAGCCGTCGCGTCTTCTGCCACGCGTGCCTTCTCGCGCCTGCGTACGGCCGAGGCCAGCCGCACGCTGCCCAGCCCGAGCACGAGCAACCCCACAGCAGCAAGCCCTGCCACGAGCTGTCCGAATCCCGTCAACGACGGCGTATGCAGGCCGATCAGCCAGACCAGCATCACCACGCCGCTCAGCCACTCGACGTGCCCCGCCACCTTGGCCACCGTAGACGTCATCGCCCCGTCGATCGACGCATGCAAGGCGAGCCACGCCAGCCCGACGAGCGCGAGGCCGAACGCCTGGCCGACGAACGCCGGCTGCGGCTGCACGAGCTGCAAGGCGTTGTAGAGCGACGTCCAGGGCGTAAGCAGAAACAGCACCCCGAACGTCAGCAGCAACAGCGCATCGACAATCAGCACAGCGCGCAGCAGTGGCTTCATTGGCGTCAGTCCACGTGGTAGTTCGGCGCTTCCTTGGTGATCTGCACGTCATGCACGTGCGACTCGCGCATGCCTGCCGCCGTGATTTCGACGAATGCGGCCTTCTCGTGCATTTCCTCGATAGTGCGGCAACCGCAGTAGCCCATGCTGGCTCGCACGCCGCCGATCAGCTGGAACAGGATCGCGTTGACCGAGCCCTTGTAGGCGACGCGGCCTTCGATGCCTTCCGGCACCAGTTTGTCGATGTTGGCGGAGTTGTCCTGGAAGTAGCGGTCCGCGGCGCCGTCCTTCATCGCGCCTACCGAACCCATGCCGCGGTACGACTTGTACTGGCGCCCCTGGTACAGGAACACGTCGCCCGGCGACTCTTCGGTGCCCGCCAGCATGCTGCCCATCATCACGGCGTTCGCGCCGGCCGCGATGGCCTTGGAGACGTCGCCCGAGTAGCGCACGCCGCCATCCGCGACCACCGGCACGCCGGTGCCGCGCAGCGCGTCCGCGACGTTCGCGATTGCGCTGATCTGCGGCACGCCCACGCCCGCCACGATGCGCGTCGTGCAGATGGAGCCGGGGCCGATGCCGACCTTCACTGCGTCCGCGCCGTATTCGACGAGCGCCTTCGCGGCGTCCGCAGTGGCGATGTTGCCGCCGATCACCTCGACCTGCGGGTAGTTCTTCTTGACCCAGCGCACGCGTTCCAGCACGCCTTTGCTGTGACCGTGCGCCGTGTCGACGACGATGACGTCCACGCCGGCCTGCACGAGCAGTTCGACCCGCTCTTCGTTGTCCGGGCCCACGCCGACCGCGGCGCCGGCGCGCAACTTGCCGTGCTCGTCCTTGCAGGCGGCCGGGTGTTCGGTTTGTTTGGTGATGTCTTTGACCGTCATGAGGCCGCGCAGCTCGAACGCGTCGTTCACCACGAGCACGCGCTCCAGACGGTGGCTATGCATGAGCGACTTGGCTTCGGAAAGCGGCGCGCCTTCCTTCACGGTGACGAGCCGCTCGCGCGGCGTCATGATCGTGCGCACCGGTTCGTCGAGGCGGGTTTCGAAGCGCAGGTCGCGGTTGGTCACGATGCCGATCAACTGTGCGCCTTCGACCACCGGAAAACCCGAAATGCCATGCTGCTGCGAAAGCGCCATGACGTCGCGCACCTTCATCTGCGGCGGCACGGTGATGGGGTCGCGCACCACGCCCGACTCGAAGCGCTTGACCTTTGCGACTTCGCGCGCCTGCTCGGCAGGCGTGAGGTTCTTGTGGACGATGCCCACGCCACCCTGCTGCGCCATGGCGATGGCGAGCCGCCCTTCGGTCACGGTGTCCATGGCTGCGGACACGAGCGGGATGTTCAGGGAGATGTTGCGGGTCAGGCGGGTCTTCAGGCTGGTGTCGCGCGGCAGAACGTCGGAGAAGGCCGGGACGAGGAGCACATCATCGAACGTGAGTGCTTTCTGGATCAGACGCATGGCAAATCCTATAGGCGCAAAAGCAGATTATACGCGATACCTCCCCGGTTTTCACTGCACGAACAGCAGCTTAGCGACGTTTTGCCGAAATTTTTTGAGGTGTCCGGCGCGAAAAATTCGCTTTGCGGTTCGCCTGCCGTTCGATCGGTTTTCGTTTTTGCGTTCGGTCGCCGCCGGCCCGTTGCAGGATCGAACAAGACCGCGCGTCGCCCATACTGTTAAGCTGCGCGCCTCGTTTGACCGTTTCCGGGATTTCAGATGCAGCGCGGTGTGATGTACGGCGTTCTCGCCGGTGCTTTATGGGGCATGGTGTTTCTCGTACCCCGCCAATTATCGGATTTTTCGCCCTTCCTGCTGAGTTCGGGCCGCTACGTGATGTACGGGTTCGTCTCGCTTGCGGCGCTGCTGCCGATGATCCGCACCGTACCGGGCCGCCTCACGCGCGAGGACCTCGCCGCACTGGTCAAGCTCGCCGTGGTCGGCAACCTGCTCTATTACCTGCTGCTCACGGGTGCCGTCCACATGGTCGGCATCGCACCGTCGTCGCTGATTGTCGGCGTGTTGCCGGTGAGCGTGACGCTGCTCGGCCGGCGCGACCACGGCGCCGTGCCGCTTTCCCGTCTCGTCTGGCCGCTCGCGATGGTGGTGGCAGGCATCGTCTGCATCAACGTCGACCTGTTCTCCACGGGCGGCACGACGGGCGACGCAGCGGGTCACGACACGCTGACGAAGCTCGCCGGCATCGCCTGCGCGGTGGGGGCGCTTGCGTGCTGGACCTGGTTCGCAGTCGAGAACGCACGCTGCCTGCGGCGCATCCAGCATTTCAGCGGCAACGAATGGTCGGTGCTGTGGGGCGTGGTGACGGGCGCGCTCGGCCTCGTCATGTGGGGCGCTATCGCCCTACTGCCCGCCGGCACCGTGCAGACGGCGCTGCCGACACCGCGCTGGCATCTGTTCTGGGCCTTGAATCTCGGGCTCGCGATCGGCGCGTCGTGGCTCGGCAATGGGCTATGGAACGCGGCGTCGCGGCGGTTGCCGCTCACGCTCTCCGGCCAGTTGATCGTCTTCGAGACGCTCTTTGCGCTGCTCTACGCGTTTATCTACGACCACCGGTTGCCGCGGCCGCTCGAGATTGCCGCCATCGTGCTGCTGGTGGCGGGTGTGAGCTGGTCAGTCCGCCAACACGGAAACGAGGATGGGGGCGACGGGCAGTCGATCGAGGAAAAGGCGCAGGCTGCGGCGCATTGATGATGCACGGATCGCGCTCTGAAGACGCACGGCGCGAGGCGGGGCTGAAGGAGCGCTGGAAGCGCTCCGTACGCAGCGCGACCTGCCCGCTTACCGCGAATCCTTGGGCAACCACTTGCGCCCTTCGATCGAGCCTTCGCGGCGCGTTTTGTCGACGCGCCGCTGACGGGCGAGCTTCGGATCGACGATCAGCGGCCGGTAGATCTCCACGCGGTCGTGATCGGCAAGCGGCGCGTCGAGCGGCTTGAGCTTGCCGAACACCCCGGTCTTCTGCCGCGTGAGGTCGATGTCAGGGTGCCGCGACAGAATGCCGCTCGCGTCGAGCGCGTCGCGCAGCGTGGCGCCTTCGGGAAGGTCGACGGTGAGGAGTGTCTGCGCGTCGGGCAGCGCGTAGCAGACGTCGATGGTGAGCCGCTTCGTAGTCATGCCGCGCTCACGCCCGCCCGTACCGCTGATCCGCGCGCTTCACGAACGACTCCACGAACGTGTTGGCGATGTGATTGAAGACGGGCCCGATGATCTTCTCGAGCACGATGCTCGTGAATTCGTAGTGCAGCGCGAATTCGATCTTGCAGGCGTCGGCGCGCAGCGGCGTGAAGCGCCAGTAGCCCGTGAACTTGCGAAACGGGCCGTCCGCGAAGTCCATGTCGATGCGCGTGGGCCGTTGCTGCGTGTTATGCGTGGCGAAATGGAGCTTGATGCCCTTGAAATGGATGTTGATGCGCGCCTCCATTCCGTTTTCGTCCTTGTGGCGAATTTCCACGCCACCGCACCAGGGCAGGAAGTTGGGGTAGTCGGCAACGTCGGTGACGAGGTCGAACATCTGTTCCGCCGAATGGCGTATCAACACGGTTTTCTGGACATCAGCCATAAATGCACGGCAGGCGGCGAGGATTGGGCAGCAGCGACGGGCCCGCGCCACGATTGCCGGCCCGCTTTGCTAAAATCACAATTTTAAACGAGTTGGGCACTTTCCATATTTCATGAGCATCATCGACAACAGGAAGGCCTTCTTCGATTACTTCATCGAGGAACGCTACGAGGCGGGGCTCGTGCTGGAAGGATGGGAAGTCAAGGCGATACGCGCGGGCCGCTCGCAGATCAAGGAAGGCTACGTGGTGATTCGCGACGGCGAACTGTTCCTGATCGGGGCGCACATCAGCCCGCTGCCAGAAGCGTCCACGCACATCAAGCCCGACCCTGTCCGCACGCGCAAGCTGCTTCTGCACGGCAACGAGATCAGCAAGCTGATCGGCAAGGTGGAGCAGCGCGGCTACACGCTCGTGCCGCTGAACTTCCACTACAAGGGCGGACGCGTGAAATGCGAGATCGGCCTCGCGAAGGGCAAGAAGCAGCACGACAAGCGCGAGACGGAGAAAAAGCGCGACTGGGAACGCGAAAAGGCGCGGCTCATGCGCACGCCGGGCTGAACGTCGTCGAAGCCGCCCTCTTTCCGGGCGGCAAGCCGCACAACGCGGCGTGAATTGCCGGACACCCCCCGCAAAACAGCACGGCCCGCAACGCGCGGGCCGTATTGCATGGCGAAGGCTCCAGCGCGGTTAGCTGCCGCGCACCTCGCTGCCTTTGCCCTTCACGATGGTGAGCGCCGAGGCGATCATCGATCCCATGTCGGCCAGATTGCCGGGCACGATCAGCGTGTTGCCCTGCTTCGCGAGATTGCCGAACGCGTTCACGTACTGCTCGGCCACCTTCAGGTTGACGGCTTCCATGCCGCCTTCGGACTGGATCGACGCGGCGATTTTCTGGATGGCCTGCGCGTTCGCCTCGGCCACCGCGAGAATCGCTGCCGCCTGCCCTTGCGCCTGGTTGATCGCCGCCTGCCGCTCGCCTTCGGACTTCTGGATCGCTGCTTCGCGCGCGCCCGCGGCCAGGTTGATCTGTTCCTGCTTGCGTCCCTCGGATGCGGCGATCAACGCCCGCTTCTCGCGCTCCGCGGTGATTTGCGCCTGCATGGCGTGGAGAATTTCCTTCGGCGGCGTGAGGTCCTTGATCTCGTAGCGCAGCACCTTCACGCCCCAGTTGGAGGCAGCTTCATCGAGCGCGGACACCACGCTGTGATTGATGAAATCGCGCTCCTCGAAAGTCTTGTCGAGTTCGAGCTTGCCGATCACCGAGCGCAGCGTGGTCTGCGACAACTGCGTGATGGCGAAGACGAAGTTGCTCGATCCGTACGACGCCTTCATCGGGTCCGTCACCTGGAAGTACAGCACGCCGTCCACCTGGAGCTGCGTGTTGTCGCGCGTGATACAAACCTGGCTCGGCACGTCGAGCGGAATCTCCTTGAGCACGTGCCGATAGGCCACGCGGTCGATGAACGGCAGCACGAAGTTGAGCCCCGGCGTCAGCGTGGCGTGATAGCGCCCGAGCCGCTCCAGCACCCACGCATGCTGCTGCGGCACGATCTTGATGGTCTGCGCGATCAGCACCACGACGATCACGAGCACGATCAGCCCGACGACTGGTATTTCCATGGTTGTTCTCCGTTTGTTGTGCTGCGCTTTTTCTATTGCGCCCCGTCAGGCGGGCGACCCATGCTTGCGCGCCGCGACGACGAGGCAACTGCCGCGCAGCGCGGTGATCTCGTAGAAGTGCGCGTCCTCCGGTTCGCCCGGCGCGAGCTCCACGTCCCACTGCGCGCCGCGGTACATCGCCCGTGCCCGACGGTCGCGCCAGGCCGTCACCGTGAGCGGCGACCCGATGTCGATATTGACGTCCGGATTGTGCGCCGCGTCTTTGCGACGCAGCCGCCCGAAGCGCGAGCGACGCAGTGCCAGCACCGCGACGAGCGCCACCAGCGCAGCCACGGCGAGCTGCACTTCGACTGGCGCGCCGCTCCACTGCGCGAGCCCCGCGGCTATGAAGCCGAGCGCGATCATCAACAGATAGAACGTGCCGCTCATCAACTCCAGCACGATCATCGCCCCCGCGCCGACCCACCAGAACAGTCCGTGAATGGCCACGACGATCCCCCCAAACGAAAACACCCCGGATTGACCGGGGTGTTATAGCACGTGTTGCAGCACGAATCGGGCGCTTTCTTCGCCGCGGCGTTCGGCAAGCGACAGCACTGACCGAACGCTGCAGGTGCGCTCGTGAATTACTTCGCCTGGGCGAGCGCCTGCCACGTTTCGATGACCGTGTCCGGATTCAGCGAAATCGAGGCGATACCCTCGTCGGCGAGCCACTTCGCGAAGTCCGGATGGTCCGACGGCCCCTGGCCGCAGATGCCCACGTACTTGTCGAGGCGGCGGCAGGTGTCGATGGCCCGCTTCAGCATGAACTTCACCGCGGGATCGCGCTCGTCGAAGTCCACCGCCAGCAGTTCCATGCCCGAATCGCGGTCGAGGCCGAGCGTGAGCTGCGTGAGGTCGTTCGAACCGATCGAGAAGCCGTCGAAGTGCTGCAGGAACTCTTCGGCCAGAATCGCGTTGGACGGCACTTCGCACATCATGATGAGACGCAGGCCGTTCTCGCCGCGCTTGAGACCAAACTTCGCGAGCAGACCGACCACGCGCTCCGCCTGACCGAGCGTACGCACGAACGGCACCATGATCTCGACGTTCGTCAAGCCCATCTCCTCACGCACGCGCTTCAATGCGATGCACTCCATCTCGAACGCCTGCGCGAAGTCTTCCGCGATGTAGCGCGACGCGCCGCGGAAGCCCAGCATCGGGTTTTCCTCGTCCGGCTCGTAACGCGACCCACCGATCAGCTTCTTGTACTCGTTGGACTTGAAGTCCGACAGACGCACGATGACGGGCTTCGGATAGAACGCGGCCGCGATCGTCGCAATGCCTTCCGCGAGCTTGTCCACGTAGAACGCACGCGGCGACGCATGGCCGCGCGCCACGCTTTCCACCGCCTTCTTGAGATCCGCGTCGACGTTCGGATACTCGAGAATCGCCTTCGGGTGCACGCCGATGTTGTTGTTGATGATGAATTCGAGACGCGCAAGACCCACGCCTTCGTTCGGCAACTGCGAGAAGTCGAACGCGAGTTGCGGATTGCCGACGTTCATCATGATCTTGACCGGCACCGGCGGCAGCTCACCGCGCTGCACTTCGGTCACTTCGGTTTCGAGCAGGCCGTCGTAGATGCGGCCTTCGTCGCCTTCCGCGCACGACACCGTAACGAGCGAGCCGTCCTTCAGCACGTCGGTTGCGTCGCCGCAACCCACCACGGCGGGTACGCCGAGTTCGCGCGCGATGATGGCGGCGTGACACGTCCGGCCGCCGCGATTCGTGACGATCGCCGAGGCGCGTTTCATCACCGGCTCCCAGTTCGGGTCGGTCATGTCGGCCACCAGCACGTCGCCGGGCTGCACGCGTTCCATTTCGGACGGATCGTGAATCACGCGCACGCGGCCCGCGCCGATCTTCTGGCCGATGGCACGGCCCGTGGCAAGCACCGGCGACTGGCCTTTGAGCTTGAAGCGCTGCTCGATCTTGCCGTGCGACTGGCTCTTCACCGTTTCAGGGCGCGCCTGCAGGATGAAGATCTTGCCGTCGCGGCCGTCCTTGCCCCACTCGATATCCATGGGGCGCTGGTAGTGCTTTTCGATGATGACCGCGTACTTCGCCAGTTCGATGACGTCGTCGTCCGTGATCGAGAAGCGGTTGCGCTGCTCGTGCGGCACGTCGACGGTCTTCACGCGGCCCGGCTCGCCCGGCTGCGTGAATTCCATCTTGATGAGCTTGGAGCCGATGGAGCGGCGAATGATGGGGGACTTGCCCTGCGCGAGCGTGGTCTTGAAGACGTAGAACTCGTCCGGATTCACCGCGCCCTGCACGACCGTTTCGCCCAGGCCGTAGCTCGAGGTGATGAACACGGCCTCTTTGAAGCCCGATTCGGTGTCCAGCGTGAACATCACGCCCGCCGCGCCCACGTCCGAGCGCACCATGCGCTGCACGCCGGCCGACAGGGCGACCTCCGCGTGCGTAAAGCCCTTGTGGACGCGATACGAGATGGCGCGATCGTTGTAGAGCGACGCGAACACGTGCTTCATGCGGTCGAGCACGTCTTCGATACCGACCACGTTGAGGTAGCTTTCCTGCTGACCGGCGAACGAGGCGTCGGGCAGGTCTTCGGCCGTAGCCGACGAGCGCACGGCAAAAGACAGCTCGCCGGGCGAGCTCTTTTGCAGCGTGTCGAACTGGGCGCGAATTTCCTCTTCGAGACGAGGCTGCATCGGCGCAGCCACGATCCACTCGCGGATTTCCTTGCCCGCGGCGGCAAGCGCCTTCACGTCGTCGACGTCGAGCGTGTCGAGACGTTTCGCAATACGTTCGGTGAGGTTGTTGTGTCGGAGGAAGTCGCGGAACGCGAGCGCCGTGGTGGCGAAACCGGTCGGCACGCGCACACCGGCTTCGGCGAGCTGGCTGATCATCTCGCCGAGCGACGCGTTCTTGCCGCCCACGATTTCCACGTCGGTCATCCGCAACTGTTCGAACGGAACTACATACGCCTCATCCTTTGCGACGTTAACTGCGTTAGTCATACAAGCCCCTAAGTGTGAAAAAAATGCTCGATTGCGCAAGTGGGCTTACGTGCGACAGGCTCATTGGAAGCGTGTCGCACCTTGCGCAACCTGTTGGAGAAGCAATCGCCGGCGGCGGAGGTCTTGCAGCCGCCACTACTGGCGGCCCTCCAGCGCTATGCCTCGCGGGGAACCGGTAAAGCCGGCTGCGAGAGCACGATGAAGCGCAAGATTCGCCGAAATTACCGCGAGTCTGTGCATATTTGCGACAGAACGACGCGGGATCGACGGCAATTCGGCGTGGTTCGCCTGCAATTGCTTATCCAACAGGTTGCCGCTATTCTACCGTGCCGAGTGCCGAAATGTGTCAGCCGGCACGAACAACGCCTCGAATGGGTGCACGAACACGATCCCTCGCGTTCATGGCCTTTGCGGCGCGGCCTTCGGGCCGATCCTTCTCCTTGCCACACCGGGCGCTGCCGCGCTTGATGTTTTAGCTTCTACCGATGCCGCCCACCGTATTCATCGTCTCCGACGGTACTGGAATCACTGCCGAGACCTTCGCGCATTCCATCCTCTCCCAGTTCGATCAGAAGTTCCGCCTCGTGCGCGTGCCGTTCGTCGACTCTACGGAGAAGGCCTACGTGACCGTCGAAAAGATCAACGAATCGGCGATTCACGACGGCCGCCGGCCAATCGTCTTCACGACGCTCGTGAACAGCGGCTCAAACCAGATCGTGAAGGGATCGAATGCGCTCGTGCTGGACATGTTCCAGACTTTCGTCGAACCGCTCGAGCAGGAGCTTGAACTCAAGTCGAGCCACGCGATGGGCCGCGGCCACCAGAACGCGGACACCGACGAATACAAGAACCGCATCGAGGCGATCAACTTTTCGCTCGCCCACGACGATGGCCAGTCGAACCGCAATCTGACGGATGCGGATGTGATCCTCGTCGGCGTGTCGCGCAGCGGCAAGACGCCGACCAGTCTCTATCTCGCCATGCAGTACGGCGTGAAGGCTGCCAATTACCCGCTGATTCCCGAAGACTTCGAACGCGGCAAGCTGCCCACGCCGCTGCTCGCGCACCGGACGAAGATCTTCGGGCTCTCCATCGACCCGCAACGCCTCTCCGAAATCCGCAACGAGCGGCGCCCGGGCAGCAAGTACGCGGCGCTGGAAAACTGCCGCTACGAGATCAACGAAGCCGAAGCGATGATGCGGCGCGAAGGCATCAAGTGGCTCTCGTCGACGCACAAGTCGATCGAAGAAATCGCCACCACCATCCTGCAGGAAATCAGGCTGGACAAGCCGGCGTACTGACCGCCGCCCGAAGAAGCGTGCTCATTCGCGGTGCCGCTGCTGGCGGCACTGCTCGAAGAGACACACGGCCGCCGCCGCCGCGACGTTGAGTGACTCCATGCCGCCTGGTTGCGGAATGGTCATCCGGTAAGCCGCGACCTGACGCCACGCCGCCGATACCCCCGCCCCTTCGTTGCCGAACACCCACGCAAGCGGCCCGGACAAATCACTGTCGTAGATCGCCGCGCTGCCGTGCGAGTCGGTGATCGCCACCGGTACGTCGAGCCGCTCGATCAGTGTGGACGTCTCCACGTCCTCGTGAATGTTCATCAGGAAATGCGCTCCCATGCCGGAGCGCAACACCTTGGACGACCACGCGTACGCGGTGCCGGGACCGCAGAAGACATGCTGGATGCCGGCCGCTGCCGCGCTCCGCAGAATCGAACCCACGTTGCCCGCATCCTGAATGCCGTCGAGCACGACGCAGGTCTGCGCCACGCGCTCGGGCATCCCGGGGACAAGCCGGTCGACGAGCAGCAGCAACCCCACGCCGTTCACGACATTGGAGAGCTGGCCAAAGAGCGCATCGGGCAGCGTCACGACTTGCTGTGGATCGATGCGCGCGATGATTTCCTGCGCCTCGTCATGGCGCAGCGCCCCTTCGGTCACGATGCAGGTCTGCGGCTGGCCTGCCGCGTCCAGGTAGGCTCGCGCGAGATGGAACCCTTCGAGCAGCGCCTGACCGCTGCGCCGCTGCTGATGAGTCGAGCCGGCCAGCGCCTTCAGGCGTTTGTAGAGCGGATTGTCGCGCGAGGTAAGCGTTTTCACGGGCTTTCACGAGGGCGCCCACAAGGCTCTGGTGGGCGCGCGGCAAGAAGATGGGACGAAGAAACAGCGCCGATGCGGCGCCGAGGTAATTCAGAACGGTGCGGTGCCGTCGTCCGGCTGGGGTTGCGCTTGCGACGGGCGCTGCCGTCTGGCTACACCGGCGAGGCCATCAGCCGACGCGACGGCAAACGCATCGTCCAGATCCGCGTCGCCTGTGGAAACAACCGCTGACACAACGTTTTCGCGGCCCGGCAGCACCAACGACAGGCCGTGCAGCGCGTAGGCCTCGCGCACCGGCGCAAACGACCGCCGGTGGTGCTCGCACGGGCCATGCTCACGCAGCGCGGCAAGGTGCTGCGGCGTACCGTAGCCCGCATGAGCGTCGAAGCCGTACATCGGGAAGGTTTCGTGCAACTCCAGCAGCATCCGGTCGCGCGTGACCTTCGCGAGAATCGACGCGGCCGAGATGGAGGGCACGAGCGCGTCGCCGCCGATCACGGCTTCGCTTCGCACCGCGAGCACGGGACACCGGTTGCCGTCGATGCGCGCGAGCGTCGGCGTCACGCCGAGACCTTCCACGGCGCGCTTCATCGCGAGCATTGTGGCGTGCAGGATGTTCAGCGTGTCGATTTCCTCTACCGACGCCGACGCCACGCAATACGCCACCGCTCGCATCACGATCTTCTCGTAGAGCGCTTCACGTTTTTTTGCGCTCAAGACCTTGGAGTCGTCGAGGCCGCGAATGGGTCGCGCGCGATCGAGAATGACCGCAGCCGCCACCACGGGACCGGCGAGCGGCCCACGGCCCGCTTCGTCCACGCCGCAGACGATGTCTTCCGGCGCGTTGAACTCGAGCCCCGCCTGAGTCGCGCGGCCACCGGTTTTCCGGCGGCCCGTCATGCGCGCCTCCTGCGCTTTTCGACAATGCCCGCCACGACTTCGGCAGCACGCTGCGACGTGTTCTGCTTCAGCACGCGATGCATCTCCGTGAAGATTTCCTTGAGCGTGCGACGGTTCGCGTCGTCGCGCAACTGGGTCAAGGTGGCATCCGCGAGCGCTTCGGGCGTCGCGAAATGCTGAAGCAGTTCGGGCACGACGAAGCGCCCCGCGAGAATGTTGGGGAGCCCGACGTAAGGCAGATACCCCTGGCGGCGCATGATCTGGCCCGTGAGCCAGGGCACCTTGTACGAGATGACCATCGGCTTCTTCAGCAGCGCCGCTTCCAGCGTGACCGTACCGCTCTTCACGAGGATCGCGTCGGCGGCCGTCATGGCGACCTGCGACTGGCCGTCCACCACCGTGAGCGCGAGCCCAGGATGTGCGTCGACGAGCGGCTGCAGCAGCGCGCGCAGCGCCGGCGTGGCCGCCGGCATCACGAAGCGCACGCCGGGCTCGCGTTGTTGCATGAGCGCCATGGCCTCGAAGAACGTAGGCCCGATCAGGCCGATTTCCGAGCGTCGGCTACCTGGCAGCACGGCGATGATGGGACCGCTCTCCGGCAGGCCGAGTACGCGACGCGCGCCCACCGTGTCGGGTTCGAGAGGAATTTCGTCGGCGAGCGGGTGGCCCACGTACGACGCGGCCACGCCCGCCTTCTCGAGAATCGCGGTCTCGAACGGGAACACGCAAAGCATGTGATCCACCGACTTCGCGATCTTCTTGATACGGCCACCGCGCCATGCCCAGATCGAAGGACACACGAAATGGACCGTCGGAATGCCCGCTTCGCGCAGCGGTTGCTCGAGGCCGAAATTGAAGTCGGGCGCATCGACGCCGACGAACGCATCCGGCGGGTCGGCAAGCAGTTGCCGCTTCAGCTCGTTACGGATGCCGAGAATCTCGGGGATGTGCCGCAGCGCCTCGACGTAACCGCGCACCGTCAGCTTCTCCATGGGCCAGTGCGCCTCGAAGCCCTCGGCGATCATGCGAGGGCCGCCGATGCCGTAGTACTGCGTCGTGCCTTCGAGGCGCCCTTGCAGGCCCTTGAGCAGCGACGCGGCCAGCAGGTCGCCGGACGGTTCGCCGGCCACCATCGCGAGCCGCAGCGGACGGGTCTGCAGCGCCATCGCCTAGCGGATGATGCCGCGTTGCGACGCTTCGACGAAGTCGACGAACGCCTTCACCGGCGCGTCGCCGTCGCCGCCCGCCGAGGCGAGTTCGCGCAGCTGCACCTTGGCCTCTTCGAGCGACAGGCCATTCTTGTACAGCAGACGGTAGGCCGAACGCAGCGCCGAGATCGCATCCGGCGAAAAGCCGCGGCGGCGTAGCCCTTCGACGTTGATGCCGTGCGGTTCAGCCTTGTTGCCTGCGGCGATGACGAACGGCGGAACGTCCTGCACGAGCGCCGAAGCGCCGCCCAGCATGGAATGCGCGCCGATGCGCACGAACTGGTGCACGCCCGACATGCCGCCCACCACGGCGTAGTCTTCCACGATCACGTGCCCCGCCAGCTGTGCGTTGCTCGACATGATCACGTTGTTGCCGAGCCGGCAGTCGTGTCCGACGTGCACGTACGCCATGATCCAGTTGTCGTCGCCGATGACGGTGACGCCCGTGTCCTGAATCGTGCCCGTGTGGAGCGTGGTGAATTCGCGAATGGTGTTACGGTCGCCGATCACGAGCCGCGTGGGTTCGCCCTTGTACTTCATGTCCTGAGGGCGGCCGCCGACCGACGCGAAATGGCCGATCCGGTTGTCCGCGCCGATCGTGGTGTGGCCTTCGACCACCGTATGCGAGCCGATCGTGGTGCCCGCGCCAATCGTGACGTTCGCGCCAACAACCGCATACGGTCCGATTTCGACCGTTTCGTCGAGCTGCGCGCCCGGCTCGACGATCGCAGTGGGATGAATCCTGCTCATGCGTCCTCGCTTCTCGTTCTGCTGCTTCTCGTTCTGCCAACTCGCGCCCTGCCCGTGCAGGCCCTGGCAGCCGTTGTCGCAGCCGCCTTTACTTGCCCGGCTCGACGTTCTTGACCGTGCACATCAGCTCGGCTTCTGCCGCCACGACGCCATCCACCTCGGCGCGCGCCTTGAACTTCCAGATGCCGCGCAGGTAGCGCTCGAACGTAGCGTTCAGAATCAGCTGGTCGCCCGGCTCCACGACGCGCTTGAAGCGCGCACCGTCGATGCCGACGAAGTAGTACAGCGTGTTTTCCGGATCCTGCGGCGCCTCGGCGAACGTAAGGAGCGCCGCCGTCTGTGCGAGCGCCTCCAGAATCAGCACGCCGGGCATGACCGGACGCGACGGGAAATGCCCCATGAAGTACGGCTCGTTGATCGAGACGTTCTTCAGCGCCTTGATGCTCTTGTGCGGCTCGAGCTCGAGCACCCGGTCGACGAGCAGGATCGGATAGCGATGCGGCAGCAGCGTGAGAATCTTATGGATGTCGAGATTGATCTTTTCGGTGCTCATGGTGTTTCTGCTCACGCATTGACTGCGCGGTGATGACTGCGGAAAGGCTCATGCGGCCGGGGAACACACGGTTCCCGCGACCTCCGCTCGTTGGCGGGACGGCGCGGCTGCGCCGTCGCTTACGTTTCGTCCGGCGTCTTCGCGGCCGCAGCCGCTTCGAGCGCCTTGATCCGGTCGCGCAGCTTGTCGAGATTGCGCATCAGCGCAGCGCTGCGGTTCCAGTCGGCGTGATCCACGGCCGGGAACGCGCTCGTGTACATGCCCGGCTTCAAGAGCGACTTCGACACGCCCGACTTCGCCGTGACGATCACATAGTCGGCCAGCGTCACGTGACCCGCGATACCGACCGCGCCGCCGATCATGCAATGCCGCCCGATCGTGGTGCTGCCCGCGATGCCGGCACAGCCGGCGATCACGGTGTACGCGCCGATGCGGCAGTTGTGACCGATCTGCACGAGGTTGTCGATCTTCACGCATTCTTCGATCACGGTGTCCGCCATCGCGCCGCGGTCGATCGTCGTGTTCGCGCCGATCTCCACGTCCGGCCCGATCGCGACGCCGCCCACTTGCGGAATCTTGACCCAGCTGCCCGTGCGCGCGTCGCCCTCGCCCGTGAAGTCGGGGGCGAAGCCGAAACCGTCCGAGCCGATCACGGCGCCCGCGTGAACGATCGCGCGCTCGCCGATGCGGCAGCCGTAATACACGGCCACGTTCGGATACAGATGCGAGCCTTCGCCAATCTGCGTGCCACGCCCGACGAACACATTCGCGTCGAGACGCACGTTCTCGCCGATCACAGCGCCCGCTTCGACCGTCACGTTGGGCCCGATCACCGCGCTCGCGGCAATCTTCGCCGATGCATCGACTGTGGCGGAAGGATGCACGCCCGGCGCCACTTTGGGCGCGGCGAGGTCGATGAACGCCTGCGCCACGCGAGCGAAATAAGCGTAGGGATTCGGCGTGACGATGAAGTTACGGCCTTCGCGGGCCGCGAGCTTCGCGAGGTCGTCGGCCGAGATGAGGACAGCGCCCGCCTGGGTGGTCTCGACCTGCGACAGGTACTTCGGGTTCGCGAGGAACGCCAGTTGAAGCGGGCCAGCCTGATCCAGCGGAGCCAGGCTGCCCACGCGATGCGACGGGTCGCCGACTACTTCACCGCCGAACCGCCGGACGATTTCCTCGAGCGTAAATGCCATGGTGCGCGTACTGCTCCTGCTTTTCAGTTGGCGTTGCCGCCCGACGCCGCAAGCGCCTTGAGCACCTGGTCGGTAATGTCGATGCGCGGGCTCACGTACACCGCTTCCTGCACGATCAGGTCGTAGTGCTGCTGCTCGGCAATCTGCTTGATCACCTTGTTCGCACGGTCGAGCACCGCGGCGAGTTCTTCGTTGCGCCGCTGATTCAGGTCTTCACGGAACTCGCGCTGCTTGCGCTGGAAGTCCGTATCGAGCTGCGACAGGTCGCGCTGCTTCTGTGCGCGGTCTGCGGCCGACAAGGACGTGCCGTTCTTGTCGAGCGAATCGGACATCGACTTCAGGCGCTGCGCCATGTCCTGCAGATCCTTGTCGCGCTTCGCGAACTCGGCCTCGAGCTTGCTCTGCGCGGCCTTGGCGGGAGCGGATTCGCGCAGGATACGGTCCGAATTGACCGCCGCGATCTTCGCTTCCTGGGCGTGGGCTGCGGCGCTCACACCCAGGGCCGCTGCCAGCGACAGGGCCCAGGCCACACGTTTGAAAGACATACCCGTTAGCAAAGTCATCCTCTCGATTAGAACGCCGTCCCGATCTGGAACTGGAACTTCTGATACTGGTCGCCCGTGTGTTTCACGAGCGGGAAGCCGAGGCTCAGCTTGAGCGGGCCGATGGGCGAGATCCACGCGAGGCCGACACCGTAGCCGTAACGCAGACCGTTCGCGCCGATGCTGTTGCCTTCCGTGCCCCAGACGTTACCGCCGTCGAGGAAGGTGAACACACGCAGCGTGCGGTCATAGCCGGTGCCTGGCAGCGGGAACGTCAGCTCGATATTGCCGACCAGCAGCTTCGAGCCGCCGATCGGGTCGTTCGTCTTGGCGTCGCGCGGACCCAGCGAACTCGGCTCGTAGCCCCGCACCGAACCGATACCGCCCGCGTAGTAGTTCTTGAAGATCGGGTACGGCTTGCCGCCGAGGCCGTTGCCGTAACCGCCCTGGAAGTTGAAGCCGAGCACGAAGCCGCGCGCAAACGAGTAATAGTACTGCGCCTGGATATCGGCCTTGTAGTACTGGGTGCCGGCGATCGGCGTGCCGTACTCCGCGTTCGCCTGCGTGAAGTAGCCGCGGCTCGGCACGAGTGCGCTGTCGCGCGCGTCGCGCGACCAGCCGAGCGTGAGCGGCACGTTGCTCGACACACGGCCGAAGTTGTTCACGTAGTCGATATAGCTTTGCGGCGTGGCCGAGTCCACGTCGAGCCGGTTCTGCTCGAAGCCGGTGCCGAAGTACACCGTATCGACTTCCGAGAACGGAATGCCGAACTTGAGGTCGGCGCCGGCTGTGATGATGCGGAAGCTCGAATTGGTCGAGTAGTAGAGCGGCTGGTACGTGCGGTAGTAGACGTCGGTAATGCGCTTGATGCCGTCCACCGTGAAGTACGGGTCGACCTGCGTGACCGTCAGCGTGCGGTAGCTGCGCGCCGTGTTGACGTTGACCGAGAGGCTCGTGCCCGAGCCGAACACGTTGTCCTGCGAGACGCCCGCCGAAAGCACCACCTTGTCCGTGGACGAGAAGCCTGCACCCAGCGTAATGGCGCCGGTCGGCTTTTCCGTGACCTTCACGTCGACGTCGACCTGGTCTGCGGTGCCTTCCACGGGGACGGTGGTGACATCCACGTCCGTGAAGTAGCCGAGACGGTTGATGCGGTCCTTCGACAGTGCGAGGCGGTTCGAATCGAACCACGAGCTTTCGAGCTGGCGCATTTCGCGACGCACCACTTCGTCGCGCGTGCGCGTGTTGCCGTTCACGTTGATGCGGCGCACGTAGACGCGGCGGCTCGGGTCCACCTGCAGTGTGAGGTCGACCTTGTGATGCTCCTGATCGATCTGCGGCACCGCGTTCACGGTCGCGAACGCATAGCCGTATTCGCCGAGCTTGTCGACGATGGCCTTCGTCGTGGCCTGCAGCTTTTCGGCCGAGAAGCGGTCGCCCGGCTTGATCTTGACGAGCTTGTTGAGCTCCGCCTCGCGGTCGAGCAGATTGCCCGCGAGCTTGATGCTCGACACCGTGTACGGCTCGCCCTCATGCACCGTGATGGTCAGGTACATGTCCTTCTTGTCGGGCGAGATGGAGACCTGGGTCGACTCGATGTTGAATTCGAGGTAGCCGCGGTTCAGGTAGTACGAGCGCACGTTCTCGAGGTCGCCCGTGAGCTTTTCCTTCGAGTACAGGTCGTTCTTGGTGTACCAGGAGAACCAGTTCGGCGTGGAGAGCTGCATCTCGTCGAGCAGCGTGCTCGACTTGAACGTCTTGTTGCCGATGAAGTTGATCTGGCGGATCTTCGCGCTCGGCCCTTCCACCACGGCGAACAGGATCGCAACGCGGTTGCGGTCGATCGGCGTGACCGTGGTCGTGACCTCGGCGGCGTAGAAGCCGCGCGTAAGGTACTGGCGCTTCAGTTCCTGCTCGGCGCGATCGACGAGCGCCTTGTCGTAGTAACGACCCTGCGAGAGACCCACCGAGCGCAGCGCCTTGGTGAGGTTGTCCTTGTCGAACTCGTGCAGACCGGAGAAGTCGATGGTGCCGATCGCGGGCCGCTCGGCCACCTGGACGATCACGACGCTGCCCTCGGTGGCAATCTTCACGTCGTTGAAGAAGCCCGTCGCATAGAGCGCGCGGATGGCTTCGGAAGCCTTTTCGTCGGTGAACGTCTCGCCTTGCTTGATGGGCAGGTAGGAAAACACGGTGCCGGGTTCGACGCGCTGCAGCCCCTCGATCCGGATGTCCTGTACCACGAAAGGTGTCGTTGCGTGTGCCACCAGTCCATGCGCCGCAAACGCTGCGGCAACAACCGTTTTCGGAACCAAGCGATGAGGTCTAAACAACGTGCTTCCCCAGTATGTATAGCTGCATCAGACCGGACGGCTGTCGCTGGACGCCGCCGGACTTCTTTAAAAGTGGATTAAACGAGCCAGATCGTTAAAAAGCGCAATCGCCGACAAGGCGACGATGCAGGCAAGCCCCGCTCTCTGGAGTACCAGCTGCCAACGATCGGAAACGGCTTTGCCCGTTACAGCCTCAACCAGATAATATAACAGATGCCCCCCGTCCAATACCGGAATTGGTAGCAGATTAAGCACGCCGAGGCTGATGCTGACAAGGGCCAGGAACGACAGGAATGCAGAGGGACCTAGGCGTGCGCTCTTGCCCGCGTAGTCGGCAATCGTCACCGGACCCGAGAGATTCTTGAGCGACGCTTCGCCCGTAATCATGCGGCCGAACATCCGCAGCGAGTAGATCGCGATGTCCCAGGTGCGCGTGGCACCCAGGCGAACGCTCTCGATCGGCCCGTAATGAACGTCCACCGAAGGTGCATCTGTGGCAAGCGCCGCGCCGATGCGGCCTACGCTCTGGCCGGTTTCGTCATCGCGCTGCGACGCGGGCACGACGGTCAGTTGGCTTGTTGGCTGGACCGGCACGGCGGCGGCGCGCGCGCGCTCCACGCTCTTGTTTGCGGCGTCGCTCGCACCCGCTTTCTGCTGCGTTTGCTGCGGCGCACCGTGCTCCACCTCCAACACCACCGGCTTGCCGGCGTGCGCCTTCACATACGCGATGAAGCTTTCCGCGCTGTCCACGGGACGACCGTCCATGCGGCGCAGCGTGTCGCCGGCCGCAAGCCCCGCCCGCTGTGCCGCGCTGCCCGGCTCGACAGCCGCCACGCGCAGCGTCGCGCCACCCACGTCGAAGCCGAGCTTCGACATGAAGTCGTCGTCGAGGTCCTGGCTGGAGAGGCCTGCAAGGTTGACCGGGAAGTCATACGTCCCCTGTCCGTCACGTGCCGACAGCACCACGCGCTCGTGGTCGAGCGCGGCACCCAGCAGCTTCCAGCGCAGATCGGACCACGATCGCACCGGCTCGGCCTGCGCGCCGTTGGCATCGCGGATGGCGACGATCTTCTCGCCGCCTTCAAAGCCAGCTTGTGCCGCAACGGTCCCTGCGGGGGGTGCGGCTACGATGGCGACGGGCTCCGTCACACCCGTTGCGAACACGGCCGCGAACAAGACGATGGCAAGCAGGAAGTTCGCGAACGGCCCCGCCGCAACGATGGCGATCCGCTTGCCGACGGCCTGGCGGTTGAAGGCACGCGGCAGGTCTTCAGCGGGAATCGGCACCGCGTCCTCGACCACCTCGCGCTCGTCGAGCATCTTGACGTAGCCGCCCAGCGGCAGCGCCGCCACCACCCACTCGACGCCCGTCTTCTTGCTCACCCAAAGCGCGAGCGGCTTGCCAAAGCCGATCGAAAAACGCAGTACCTTGACGCCGCACAAGCGCGCGACGCTGTAGTGGCCATACTCGTGAACGACCACGAGCACGCCGATCGCAACGATGAAGGCGACCAGTTCGGTGAGCAGATTCATAAGCGCCTCACTGCGCCACGCGCTCCAGATGGCGCGCGCCGGCAGGCAAACCGTCGATGAACGATGCCGCTGCCCGGCGAGCCGCCGCGTCGGCATCCAGCACATCGTCGAGACTCGTGGCGCGCCGGTTCGGCAGCGCGTTGAGCACGGCGTCGACAGTCTGCGCGATAGCCATGAAGGAAATGCGGCGCGCGAGGAAAGCGTCGACCGCGACCTCGTTGGCCGCGTTCAGCGCGGCGCTCGCCACGCCGCCCTCGGCCAGCGCCTTCATGGCGAGCGCGAGACACGGGAAGCGCTCGTAGTTCGGCTTCTCGAACGACAACGTCGCGATTTCGGCAAGGTCGAGCTGCGCGACGCCCGAATCGACGCGTTCCGGAAACGCGAGCGCATGAGCGATCGGCGTGCGCATATCGGGGTTGCCGAGCTGCGCGAGCACGGAACCGTCGGCATACGAGACGAGCGAATGAATCACGCTCTGCGGATGGATCAGCACGTCGATGCGCTCGCCCGGCAAGCCGAAGAGCCAGTGCGCCTCGATGACCTCGAGGCCCTTGTTCATCATCGTGGCCGAGTCGACCGAAATCTTGCGGCCCATCACCCAGTTCGGATGCTTGCACGCCTCTTCCGGCGTCACGTTGGCGAGCGTGGCGGGTTCGCGTGTACGGAACGGGCCGCCGGACGCGGTCAGGATGATCTTCGAGACGCCGCCGTGCAGCGCCGCCTCGCGCGGCAGACACTGGAAGATCGCGTTGTGCTCGCTGTCGACGGGCAGGAGCACTGCATGGTGATCGCGCACGGCGTCCATGAAGATCGCGCCGGACATCACGAGGGCTTCCTTGTTCGCGAGCAGGATGCGCTTGCCCGCGCGAGCAGCCGCAAGCGTGGGAGCGAGGCCCGCCGCACCGACGATCGCGGCGACCACGGTATCGCACCCATCGCTCTCCGAAACGGCGACGAGCGCCTGCGGGCCCCACGTGACCTCGGTCTTGCTGCCTGCGGCGCGCAGCTTCGCTTCCACCCGCGCCGCGGTTTCGGCGTCGCCGACAACCGCCACCTCGGGCGCGAAGCGCAGGCACTGCTCGACCAGCTTGTCGCCGTTGCGGTGCGCCGTGAGCGCGTAGACGGAGAAACGTTCCGGATGCCGCGCGACGACGTCGAGCGTGCTGTCTCCGATCGAGCCCGTGGAACCGAGCAATGTCAGTCGTTTTTGCATGATTCTTTCTCTAGCCGGCGCTGCGGCCGACGATAAGCATGGCCAGTGGCAGCACCGGAAGCAGTGCGTCGATACGGTCGAGGACGCCGCCGTGCCCCGGCAGAAGGCCGCTGGAGTCCTTCACGCCTGCCTGGCGCTTGAGCAGCGACTCGAACAGGTCGCCCACCACGCTGAATGCGACCAGCACCGTGAGCGCGAGCAACGCGCGGACGGGGCCGGCGTGCGCGAAGAGCGTTGAATAAAGGGTCGGCTCGAACGCGTGCAGTGTCGCGGCCGCCGTCGAGATGACCATGACCGCGAGCCAGCCGCCCGCGGCGCCTTCCCAGGTCTTGCCGGGACTGATGGCGGGCGCCAGCTTGTGGCGGCCGAAGGCCTTACCCGAGAAGTATGCGCCGATATCGGCGAGCCAGACGACGAGCAGCAGCGACAGCACGAACGCCACGCCGGCTGCGCGAGCCGCTACGAGCGCATGCCAGCAGGCCGCGAACAGCACGAGGCCCGCGACGAACAGGAACGGCCGCCAGGCTCCTTCGGCCAGCGCCGGCTTGCGCACCAGCGCATAGGGTCCTGCGATCACCCAGAAGATCGCGGCCGCTTCGAAGAGCGGCCGCGTATCGGAGAGGCGCGTGCTGGCCACCACGGCGAGGCCGGCGACCACCGCGTACAGCACGGGCACCACACCGCCTGCCTTCAGAAGCCGTGCCCACTCCCAGGCGGCGAACACCACGACGAAGCCGATCAGCGCACCGAACGCGCCGATGGGCGCAAACAGCGTGACCGGCAGGAAGACAGCCAGCAGAACGAGTGCCGTGATGACACGGGTTTTTAGCATGGAAGAGGATCGACGTTTTGCGATTGCGGCTCCAGCTGCGCACTGGTGCGACCGAAGCGCCGCTCGCGCTCCGCGTACGAAGCGATGGCGTGGCCGAGCGCATCCGCGTCGAAATCCGGCCAGTAGGTGTCGGTGAAGTAGAACTCGGTATAGGCGAGTTGCCAAAGCAGGAAGTTGCTGATGCGCTGCTCGCCGCCGGTGCGAATGAAGAGATCGGGCTCGGGCGCGTAGGCCATGGCCAGATGCTGGGCGAACGTGTCTTCGTTGACCGGCACCACATTGCCCGTTTGCGCCGCCTCTTCGACCAGTTTCCTCGTCGCCTGCATGATGTCCCAACGGCCGCCGTAGTTGGCAGCAATGGTGAGCGTGAGACGCGTGTTGCGGGCGGTTTTCGTTTCCGCGCGGCGGATGAGGTCCTGAATGCGGGCGTCGAACATCGACAGATCGCCCACCACACGCAGCCGGATACCGTTTGCGTGGAGTTTGCCGATCTCGCGTTCGAGCGCCGTGACGAACAGACGCATCAGGAACGAGACTTCGTCGGTCGGACGGCGCCAGTTCTCGGAGCTGAACGCGAACAGCGTCAGGTACTGGACCCCGCGGCGCGCGCACGCTTCCACCGTGGCGCGTACCGCGTCGACGCCCCGCGTATGACCGGCGACGCGCGGCAGCCGGCGCTGCGTCGCCCAACGGCCGTTGCCGTCCATGATGATCGCGATGTGACGCGGGACAGCAGTCACATCAGGCACGCGAACGGTTGAGCTGGTATAGGTCATGGCCGTCGGACTCAAACTGCTTGGGGAACGGAAAACACTGGCGCAAAGAAAGCCCGACGGCCTCAGACCGTCATGATTTCCGCTTCTTTGGTCTGCACCATCTTGTCGATCTCGGCGACGAAGCGGTCCGTGAGCTTCTGGATCTCGTCGCCGGCGCGACGCTCGTCGTCTTCCGAGATTTCCTTGTCCTTGACGAGCTTCTTCAGTTGCTCGTTGGCGTCGCGGCGCAGATTACGCACGGCGACCTTCGCCGTTTCGCCTTCACTCTTCACGACCTTGGTGAGTTCGCGGCGGCGCTCTTCCGTGAGCGCGGGCATCGGCACGCGGATCAGGTCGCCCTGAGAGGCCGGGTTCAGACCGAGATCCGATTCGCGAATCGCTTTCTCGACCACCGGCACCATCTTCTTTTCCCACGGCTGGACGCCGATCGTGCGGGCGTCCACGAGCGTGAGGTTCGCGACCTGGGAGATGGGAACCGGCGAGCCGTAATAGTCGACCTGGATGTGATCCAGCAGACCGGTGTGGGCGCGGCCCGTGCGGATCTTCGACAGATCGTTCTTGAATGCGTCGATCGAGCGCTGCATCTTTTGCTCGGCGCCCTTCTTGATGTCAGCCACAGCCATTTTCTAACCTCCGAACCATCATAACGTGCGGACCGGCCAGCGCGCCGCTGCGGCAGCTTCAAGCCTCGCCGGACCCGCGTTCGAGCCTTCTCGCGTGACCGAGAGTTTACACGTGGACGAGCGTGCCCTCGTCGTCGCCCTGAACGATCCGCTTGAGCGCGCCCGCCTTGGTGATCGAGAACACGCGGATCGGCAGCTTCTGGTCGCGGCACAGCGCGAACGCCGTGGCGTCCATGACCTGCAGGTTGCGGCTGATCGCCTCGTCGAACGTAATCGTCGTGTAGCGCGTCGCCGCAGGGTCCTTGCGCGGATCGGCCGAGTACACGCCGTCCACCTTGGTTGCCTTGAGGACGACCTCGGCGCCGATCTCCGAGCCGCGCAGCGCCGCCGCCGTGTCGGTGGTGAAGAACGGGTTGCCCGTGCCGGCCGCGAAGATCACGACCTTGCCCTCTTCCAGCTGGCGAATGGCGCGCGGACGGATGTACGGTTCCACGACCTGGTCCATGCGCAGCGCGGATTGCACGCGCGCCTCGATTCCCGCATGGCGCATGGCGTCCTGCAGCGCGAGCGCATTCATCATGGTGGCCAGCATGCCCATGTAGTCGGCCGTGGCGCGGTCCATGCCGGCTGCGCCGCCCGCCACGCCGCGGAAGATGTTGCCGCCGCCGATCACGACCGCGAGCTGCGTACCGAGCTTCACGACCTCGGCCACGTCCGCCACCATTCTTTCGATCGTTGCGCGATTGATGCCGAAAGCATCGTCGCCCATCAGAGCTTCGCCGGAGAGTTTGAGCAGAACGCGTTTATAGGCAGTGGGCATGGAGGTATCCAGATCGCGCGGAAAGGGACAATAACTTGAAACTGTAGGGGTGAAATACTGATTCGGGCAAGCGCCGCCAAATTTGCCCCGGCACGCGCACAGGGTGCGCGCAACCGTCGATCGGCGCGCCGGCGGGGATGGCCCGCTGCGCGCCTTGCGGCGCTGCCGGCCGCGGCGAGGTCTTGCCCCACCGCGGGTTACGACAGACTGCGGGACTACTTATTGTTGCTTTGCAGCAGCGACCTGCGCCGCCACTTCGGCTGCGAAGTCGTCCTGACGCTTCTCGATGCCCTCGCCCACCACGAACAGGGCGAACTTCTGCACGCTCGAGCTGCCGGCCTTGAGCATCTGCTCGATCGTCTGCTTGTCGTTCTTCACGAACGGCTGGTTCAGCAGCGACACTTCCTTCAGGTACTTCTGCACGCTGCCGTCCACCATCTTCGCAACGATCTCGGCGGGCTTGCCCGATTCGGCGGCCTTCTGTTCGGCGATGCTGCGCTCCTTGGCGATCAGGTCCGCCGGCACGTCGTCAGCCGACAGCGAAACCGGCTTCATGGCGGCGATGTGCATGGCGACGTCCTTGCCGACCTGTTCGTCCGCACCCGTGTACTCGACGAGCACGCCGATGCGCGTGCCGTGCAGGTAAGCGGCCAGCTTGTTCGCAGTTTCGAAGCGCACGAAGCGGCGGATCGACAGGTTTTCGCCGATCTTGCCGACCAGTGCGAGACGCACGGCGTCCACGGTCTGACCGTCGAGCGACAGCGCCGACAGCGCGGCCACGTCCGCCGGGTTCTGGGTAGCCGCCAGTTCGGCGACCTTCTTCGCGAACGCGTTGAAGTCGTCGTTCTTGGCGACGAAGTCGGTTTCGCAGTTCAGTTCGACGAGCGCGCCGACGTTGCCGCCGATGTACGACGCCACCACGCCTTCAGCCGTCACGCGCGACGCAGCCTTGCTCGCCTTGTTGCCGAGCTTCACGCGCAGCAGTTCTTCGGCGCGGGCCATGTCGCCGTCGGCTTCGGTCAGCGCCTTCTTGCATTCCATCATGGGCGCGTCGGTCTTCGCGCGCAGTTCTGCCACCATGCTTGCGGTAATTGCCGCCATCATTCGCTCCTTGCAATCTGACTGTTCACGCCGCCCGCACTTCGATACGGGTGGCCGGAATTCGTTTCGCAGCGACACATTTGTTACACGTGCCGCGCGGCTGGGACCGCCCTGGTGGCGGCCATTCTTGCCGTCCGGTCTGCTGTGGCGTGGAGCAATCTCGCGCAGCACCACAGCTTAAAAAAAGGGGGCCTGTAGAAAGCCCCCTTTTTTGCCGGACACGGGGCAGCTTACGCTTCCGCGTTGACCTCGACGAACTCGTCGCCGTCGTCGCCGCGCACGGCCTGGACGACTTCGTTCACGGCGTTCGCGCGCCCTTCGAGGATCGCATCGGCCACGCCCTGGGCGTACAGTGCGACAGCCTTGCTGGCGTCGTCGTTACCCGGGATCACGTAGTCGATGCCTTCCGGCGAGTGGTTCGTATCGACCACCGCGATAACCGGAATGCCCAGCTTGTTCGCTTCCGTCACGGCGATCTTGTGATAGCCGACGTCCACCACGAAAATCGCGTCGGGAATGCCGCCCATGTCCTTCACGCCGCCAATCGACTTCTGCAGCTTGGCGATCTCGCGTTCGAACAGCAGCGCTTCCTTCTTGCTCATCTTTTCGAGCTCGCCCGCCTCGACCGACGCTTCCATGTCCTTCAGGCGCTTGATCGAAACCTTCAGCGTCTTGAAGTTGGTCAGCATGCCGCCGAGCCAGCGCGCGTTCACGAACGGCATACCGGCGCGCTGCGCTTCTTCAGCGATAATGTCGCGCGACTGACGCTTCGTGCCGACGAACAGGATGGTGCCGCGATTGGCTGCCAACTGACGCACGTACTTCAGCGCGTCGTTGTACATCGGCAGCGTCTTTTCGAGGTTGATGATGTGAATCTTGTTGCGATGGCCGAAGATGAACGGGGCCATCTTGGGGTTCCAGAAGCGCGTCTGGTGACCGAAGTGGACACCGGCTTCCAGCATTTGGCGCATGGTGACTGCCATGAAATTCTCCGCGAGGGTTAGGTCTTAAGCCGGCTGCCGTATCGGCGGCAAGCCTGCCCTGCCGGGCGAAGCTTGCACGACGACACCCTGGGTGCGCCGGCTTGCGAATGTGCTGCGCGCGTGGATCAGGCGACACCGGGATTTCCGGCAGACCACCTTTCACACTTGCAGCGTCAGGTCCAAGCCACTCCACCGTGTTCGCCGGATTCATCGAGCCCGCCTTTCGGCCAGCCCGCAATCCGGGAAAACCGGGAGCGACTTAGCCAATAAGTATAGCACGCGACTGTTTCACGACTCAACCCAAGGCCAGCATGCCGCGGCATGACCTCCCAGCGGACGGATGGCCGATCACCTCCTTTCATCGCCTTAGGTGACGGGGTCCGCCGCCCTTTCCAGGCTTGCCAAACCTCTGCGGCACGGCGCGTTAGGTGCGATAATTGCGTTTTATTGCCGTTTAGCCAGCAAATGCTGAGCTCCGCCATGGCCATTACGATCAAGAACGAACACGACATCGCGCAGATGCGCGTTGCCTGCCGCCTCGCAAGCGAGGTGCTCGACTACATCACGCCGTTTGTCGCAGCCGGTGCCACCACCGGTGAACTGGACCGCCTGTGCCACGAGTACATGCTCAATGTCCAGGGCACCGTACCGGCGCCGCTCAACTATCAGCCTCCGGGCTATCCGCCGTACCCGAAGGCGACTTGCATTTCCGTCAACGACGTGATCTGCCACGGCATCCCCGGCGACAAGACGCTCAAGAACGGCGATGCGCTCAACATCGACATCACCGTGATCAAGAACGGCTATTTCGGCGACACGAGCCGCATGTTCATCGTCGGCGAAGGGTCCATTCTCGCGAAGCGCCTCGTTCAGGTCACCTACGAGTGCATGTGGCTCGGCATCGACCAGGTACGCCCCGGCGGGCATCTGGGCGACATCGGCCACGCGATCCAGCGGCACGCCGAGAACAACGGCTACAGCGTGGTGCGCGAGTACTGCGGCCACGGCATCGGTACCGTGTTCCACGAAGACCCGCAGGTGCTCCACTACGGTCGCCCGGGCACGGGCATCGAACTTCAGCCGGGCATGATCTTCACCGTGGAGCCGATGATCAACGCCGGCCGCCGCGACATTCGCACCATGCCCGACCAGTGGACGGTCAAGACCAAGGACCGCAGCCTCTCGGCGCAATGGGAGCACACGGTGCTCGTCACGGAAACCGGATACGAGGTGCTGACGGTCTCGGCCGGCACGCCCGCGCGCCCCGACATCGTCGCCGCGGCCGCCTGAGCGGCCTTTCCGCTCTGCTCCGCTGTTCCCGGTCCTCCGTCCTCTGTCTCGACACGCCCGCCCATGAGTGTTCCCGCTGTCGCCCTTCCCGATACGTCTTCGCTCAGGACGGACTACAAGGCGGCCAAAGCCGCCCTGCTCGAGCGGTTCCGCACCGCCACCAACGTCGATGCCCTGATGCGGGCGCTCGCGCGTCTCACCGACGACACGCTGCGCCGCGCCTGGCAAGCCTGCGAGCTGCCAGACGCGCTGACGCTCGCCGCCGTCGGCGGATTCGGGCGCGGCGAACTCGCACCGCATTCGGACGTCGACATCCTGGTGTTGCTGCCTGACGACCCGCCGCACGTGGAGGCGCGCATCGAGCGCTTCATCGGCCTTGCCTGGGACCTCGGGCTGGAACTGGGCAGCAGCGTGCGCACGGTGTCGCAATGCGTCGAGGAAGCCGCGAACGACGTCACGGTGCGCACCTCGCTGCTCGAAGCACGGTTCATCACAGGCAGCGCCGGTCTCTTCGACGACTTCTCGCACTGCTACCACGCCGGGCTCGACCCGCGCGCGTTCTTCCAGGCGAAGGTGCTGGAAATGCGCCAGCGCCACGCGAAGTTCCAGGACACGCCTTACGCGCTCGAACCGAACGTGAAGGAAAGCCCGGGTGGCCTGCGCGACCTGCAACTGATCCTCTGGATCACCCAGGCCGCGGGCTTCGGCAGCAGCTGGCGCGAACTCGACCAGCGCGGGCTCATCACCGGCCGCGAAGCGCGCGAGCTGCGCCGCAACGAGCGTTTTCTCAAATCGCTGCGCGCCCGGCTGCATGTCGTTTCGGGACGCCGCCAGGACATTCTCGTATTCGACCTGCAAACGCCCGTGGCCGAGAGTTTCGGCTATCGCGCAAGCGGGGCGAGGCGTGCCAGCGAGCAGCTGATGCGCCGCTACTACTGGGCCGCCAAGGCAGTCACGCAGCTCTCGACCATCCTGATCCAGAACATCGAGGCCCAGCTCTTCCCGAAGACGAGCGGCATCACGCGGGTGCTCTCGGACCACTTCGTCGAAAAGCAGGGCATGCTCGAAATTGCCAGCGACGACGTGTTCCAGCGCGAACCGCATGCCATCCTCGAAGCTTTCCTGCTCTACGAGAAGACGCCGGGCGTGAAAGGCCTGTCGGCACGCACGCTGCGCGCGCTCTACAACGCACGCGACGCGATGGACCAGCACTGGCGCCGGGACCCCGAAAACCGGCGCATCTTCATGGAAATCCTGAAGGCGCCCGAGGGCATTACGCACGCCATGCGTCTCATGAACCAGACGAGCGTGCTGGGCCGCTATCTGCTGAACTTCCGGCGCATCGTCGGCCAGATGCAGCACGACCTGTATCACGTCTACACAGTCGATCAACACATCCTGATGGTGCTGCGCAACCTGCGCCGCTTCGCCGTGCCGGAACACGCGCACGAGTATCCGTTCTGCAGCCAGTTGATCGCCAACTTCGAGCGGCCCTGGGTGCTCTACGTGGCAGCGCTCTTTCACGACATCGCAAAGGGCCGCGGCGGCGATCACTCCACGCTCGGCATGGCCGACGCGCGGCGTTTCTGCCGGGAACACGGCATCGAAGGCGACGACGCAGCGCTCGTGGTCTGGCTCGTACAGCACCACCTCACGATGAGCCATGTCGCGCAGAAGCAGGACACGAGCGACCCGGAGGTGATCCGGCGCTTCGCGGAGCTGGTCGGCACCGAGCGCCGGCTCACGGCGCTTTACCTGCTGACCGTGGCCGATATCCGCGGCACGAGCCCGAAGGTATGGAACAACTGGAAGGGCAAGCTGCTCGAGGACCTGTATCGCGCAACACTGGCCGTGCTGGGCGGCGCCCGCCCGGACGCGCACTCGGAGCTCAAGTCGCGCCAGGAAGAGGCGCTCGCGCTGCTGCGGCTCGAAACCGTGCCCGAGCACGCGCATCGTGCGCTCTGGGATCAGCTCGACGTGGGCTACTTCCTGCGCCACGACGCAGCCGACATCGCGTGGCAAACGCGTGTGCTGTATCGCCATGTGCAGGCGGAGGCGCCCGTGGTGCGCGCGCGCCCGTCGCCGATCGGCGAGGCGTTGCAGGTGCTCGTCTACCTGAAGGACCGCCCTGACCTCTTCGCCGGCATCTGCGCGTATTTCGACCGCAACGGCCTCTCGGTGCTCGACGCGCGCGTGAGCACCACGAAACACGGCTACGCGCTCGACAACTTTCTCGTCGCATACACCGAAGGCGACGTCCACTATCGCGACATCGCGAACCTCGTGGAGCAGGAGCTGACGGCGCGGCTGGCCGCTCCCGGCACGCTGCTGCCCGAGCCGTCGAAGGGGCGCCTGTCGCGCCTGTCGCGCACCTTCCCCATTACGCCGCGCGTCGACCTGCGGGCCGACGAGCGCGGTCAGTACTACATCCTTTCCGTGTCGGCCAACGACCGGCCGGGCCTTCTCTATTCGATCGCGCGCGTGCTGGCCGAGCACCGGGTCGGCGTCCATGCGGCGCGGATCAACACGCTCGGCGAACGCGTCGAAGACGTGTTTCTGCTGGACGGACACGGGCTGTCCGACAACCGGCTCCAGATTCAAGTCGAAACCGAGCTGCTGCGCGCGATCGCAGTCTGAAAAAATCCATGCGAGTCAAACTGACAGCCAAGCATCCGCGGCCGACGGCGCCCGAGCGCGCCCCCGTTCGTTCCGGTAGCGCAACCGCGCGCAAACCCAGCCGCCCGGCCACGACGACTCCGTCGGGGGCTGGCGCAGGCGCACCGAAATTTGCCGGCGCAAAACGCGGCGCGGGCACGGCAACCGGAACGCGTCCTCGATCGGGCTCGAAGCCCGGCGCAGCCGATGCGGGCGTGAAACGGCCTCGGCCGGCCGCAAAGGCTTCGGCGGGGACCGGCGCAAAATGGGGCGACCGCGCGGGCGATCGCAGGAATGACCGGGGAACGGTTCGATCGGCCGGCGCAGCCGATGCGGCACGCGAGGGTGGACGCAATCGCACAGCCACAGGGCCGGGCGCACCACGCGCATCGGGGTTTGGGCGCTCCGACGGGAAATTCAAGACTCGTACAGAAGCAGGCGGAGATCGCCCATCGCGGCCCCGCGCGGGCGCTGCGTCGGATCAGCCGACAGGAGCTGAGCGCCGACGCGCCGAAAAGTCAGGGTTTGGACCAGCCGGCGAACGCAGACCGCGCGGCCCAGCTCGTGAAGCCGAGGGTGCCTACCGTGCCACGAACCGCAGAGCCGAAGATTCGCGCGGGCCAACGCGCGACGCCGAGGGTGCGCGCCGGGCTGTCCGGCGAACGGACGGACCGCGAACCGACGCGGCACGCAGGACGGACGGCGTGCGCGGCTCGGCGGCAACGGACCGCCCTCGCCGCGCGCCCTCTTCAGCGCCTTCATCCTCGCCCCGGCGCGACGAACCGGCGCGAGGTTTCGGCGGGGGCGGCCGAAGATCGGACACGCCTGCTCGAGACGCCGAATCGCGCACTGGTCGATTCGAGCGCTCGCCACGCGCCGGCTCCTCGGGCGCAGATCACTCCGGGCGGCCCTATGCGAAGCCCGTGAAAGGCGCGTATCGGGAGGACCGTCGGGACGGTGGCAACCGCGGCGGCGACCAACGAAGCGACCGCGGCGCGCCCGCGGCAGGCAAGCCTGCCCGTCGACCGTCCACTCGAGCCGAGGCGGCGCCCGCGAAGGCGAAGCCCTCGTCTCGTCCTGAAGCCGTCCGCTTCCATGAAGACGAGCCGGGCACGCTGCGCCTGTCGAAGCGCATGTCGGAACTCGGCCTGTGTTCGCGGCGGGAAGCCGACGAGTGGATCGAGAAAGGCTGGGTGCTCGTGGATGGCGTGCTCGTGGATACGCTCGGGGCCAAGGTGCGCCCCGAGCAGCAGATCGAGATCAACCCGGCGGCGCGCGCAGCCCAGGCGCGCCAGGTAACGATCCTGCTGCACAAACCGGTTGGCTTCGTCTCCGGACAGGCTGAGGACGGCTACCCTCCTGCGGCGACGCTCGTCACGCCCGCCAATCACTGGGACGGCGACCGCTCCGGTATCCGCTTTTCGCCTTTGCATCTGCGCACGCTCGCGCCCGCAGGCCGCCTCGACATCGATTCGACTGGTCTGCTCGTGCTGACCCAGGACGGCCGCGTCGCAAAGCAATTGATCGGCGAACAGTCCGACGTCGACAAGGAGTACCTCGTGCGCGTGACGTACGGCGACTTGAGCACCGACATCGACCAGCACTTCCCGGCGGAAAGCCTCGCGATGCTGCGTCACGGCCTTGCGCTTGACGACGCCCCACTCAAGCCAGCCATGGTCAGCTGGCAGAACGGCGAACAACTGCGCTTCGTGCTGCGCGAAGGCAAGAAGCGGCAGATTCGCCGCATGTGCGAGCTGGTAGGCCTGAAGGTGGTGGGCCTCAAACGCGTGCGGATGGGCCGGGTGACGCTGGGCGCGCTGCCGCAAGGCCAATGGCGTTACATGACGCCGGACGAATCGTTCTGACCGTCCCCAAGGCGCGCAGCAGGCAACTCGCCCTGCTGCGCGCCGGTCACACCAATCACATCAATCGTCCTGACCCGGATCGAGGTCCGGAAACAGGACATCGGTAAAACCGAACTTCGAGAAGTCCGTGATCCGCATCGGGTACAGCTTGCCGATCAGGTGATCGCATTCGTGCTGCACCACGCGTGCGTGAAAACCCTCTGCGACGCGATCGATCGGTTTGCCGAACTGATCGAAGCCTTCGTAGCGGATCATCGAGAACCGGTTCACCATCCCGCGCAGGCCGGGCACCGAGAGGCAGCCTTCCCAGCCTTCCTCCTGATCCTGCGACACCGGGTGGATGATCGGATTGATGAGGACCGTTTCGGGCACAGGCGGCGCGTCGGGATAACGCTCGTTCTGGCCGAAACCGAAAATCACCACCTGCAAATCGACGCCGATCTGTGGTGCGGCAAGCCCGGCACCGTTCGCCTCGTGCATGGTGTCGAACATATCGGCGATGAGCTCATGCAGCTCGGGCGTGTCGAAATGATCGACCGGGCGCGCGATGCCGAGCAGGCGCGGATCGCCCATTCTGAGAATTTCGCGAATCATGGCGTGTGACCCTCCAGCAGCTTGCGCATACCTTCTTCGTCGAGTACGGGAACGCCGAGTTCCTCGGCTTTCGCGAGCTTGCTGCCCGCGTCCGCACCTGCGACCACGTAATCCGTTTTTTTCGACACCGATCCGGCCACCTTTGCGCCCGCGGCCTCCAGCATTTCCTTCGCCGCTTCGCGCGTGAGGGTCGGCAACGTGCCCGTCAGCACCACCGTTTTGCCGGCCAGCATGCCTTGTGGCGCTCTGGGCGCAGGCGGCCCTTCTGCCCAGGTCACCCGACCCGGCGCCCGCAGTTGCTCGATCACGGTGCGGTTGTGCTCCTCGGCAAAGAACTGGTGAATCGACTCGGCCACCACAGGACCTACGTCGTTCACCTCCAGGAGTTCTTCCACCGACGCGTTCATGACGGGATCGAGCGAACCGAAGTGCTTCGCGAGGTCTTTCGCCGTGGACTCACCCACATGACGGATACCGAGTGCGTAGAGGAACCGCGCGAGCGTCGTCTTCTTTGCCTTTTCGAGCGAATCCAGCAGATTCTGCGCCGACTTGTCCGCGAAGCGATCGAGCGCTGCAAGCGTGGAAAAGCCCAGGCTGAACAGGTCGGCCGGCGTACGCACGAGGTTCTGTTCGACAAGTTGGTCGATCACCTTCTCGCCCAGACCATCGATGTCCATGGCGCGACGCTGCGCGAAATGCCATAGCGCCTGCTTGCGTTGCGCTGGGCAAAAGAGCCCGCCCGTGCAGCGCGCGATGGCCTCGTCGGGCAGCCGCTCGATGCGCGAGCCGCATACCGGGCAATGCGTGGGCATAACGAATGCACGCGCGTTAGCGGGACGCCGATCCAGCACCACGCTCACCACTTCCGGAATCACGTCGCCAGCGCGCCGTACCACGACCGTATCGCCGATGTGGATGTCCTTGCGGCGCACCTCATCCTCGTTGTGCAGCGTCGCATTCGTGACCGTCACGCCGCCCACGAACACCGGCTCAAGGCGCGCCACCGGCGTAATCGCGCCCGTGCGGCCTACCTGCACGTCGATGGCCAGGAGCTTCGTCAGCGCTTCCTGGGCAGGGAACTTGTGCGCGAGCGCGAAGCGCGGCGCACGCGAAACGAAACCGAGCGTGTCCTGCTGGTCCCGGCGGTTCACCTTGTAGACGACGCCGTCGATGTCATACGGCAGGTTGTCGCGCTTCTCCCCGATCGCGCGAAAGAAGCCAAGCAGTCCTTCCGCGCCCTGCACCACACGCCGCTCGCTGTTCACGGGCAACCCGAGGTCCACGTACCAGTCGAGCAGTTCGCTGTGGGTCGCGGGCATCTCCATGCCATCGAGCACGCCGATGCCATAAGCAAAAAACGATAGCGGACGGTGCGCCGTGATGCGCGTATCGAGCTGCCTCAAGCTGCCCGCCGCAGCATTGCGCGGGTTTGCGAATTCGCGCTGCCCGGCCTCGCGCTGACGCTCGTTGAGGCGTTCGAAGTCACGGCGGAACATCAGCACTTCGCCGCGCACGTCGAGCACCCTGGGAACGCGCTTGCCCTTGAGCTTGAGCGGAATGGAGCGAATCGTGCGGACGTTCTCGGTGACGTTCTCGCCCGTCGTGCCGTCGCCTCGCGTAGCGGCCTGCACGAATTGCCCATCGACATAGCGCAGCGAGATGGCGAGCCCGTCGAATTTCAGCTCACACGCGTAATCGGCGTGAGCTATATCGAGTGTCTCGCACACGCGCCGGTCGAACGCGACGATGTCCTCGTCCTCGAAACCGTTGTTCAGCGACAGCATGGGTGCGTCGTGCACGACGGGCTCGAAACCGCTCGCCACCTCGCCGCCCACACGCTGGGTAGGCGATTCCGGCGTGATCAGATCCGGATGCTCGGCCTCGATCTGCTGCAGCTCGACGAACATCCTGTCGTACTCGGCGTCCGGCAGTTCCGGCTGATCGAGCACGTAGTACGCGTAATTCGCGCGTTCGAGCTCGTTGCGCAGCCATGCGGCGCGCTCGGCAGCGGATGCGTGGACGGGTTCGCGGGCAGTCGTTCGGGCCATGCTGTGGGCAGGTTCGCAAGGAAATTGAGTCGTCAGATTATCGCAGGAAGCCGCCGCCGTGGCATCGGCCAAAAGGACAGCTTCACGCTCTGGGTGCGGGCCGCTATTGTCTCTTCGTACGTGCGGCGGCGAGCACTACCAGCGATCGACAGCGCTTCGCGAACACGCCGGATGAAAGCGTGTCACGGGCCGGCTTAACGGGAAAGCGCCCAGCCTGTCAGGCTCGCAACGACCTGTGCAGCAACCGAACGCCGGAGCCTGCCGCCGCCCACCGTTTGCGGTGAGCGGGCCATGAAGATGCAAAGGAGGGAATAGAGTGAACCGACTGCTGGCGTTACTGACTGAAAAGCCGTCGCGTGGCCGCGGAGCCAGCGGGAATGCCGGCCTGCTCCAGCTTCGCGTAGAGCGTCATCAGCTGCTTTTCAATGGCAAGGAACGCGGCCTCGGGCAGCGGACGGCGCTGGTCGTCCACCACGCGCCCGCCAATGCGCTCTGCGAGCGACTTCGCGTAGTCGCACATCAGGCGGAACGGCAGGATGTCCTCGTCGGCCACCGGTACGTCGAGCACCAGCGTGATCATCTGGCCACCCTTGTAGGTGAGGTCGTCGCGCAGGAAGTTGGTGTCGCCGAACTGCAGCATGAACACGGGGCTTTGCTTCGCGTCGAGCTTCACAAAACGTGTGCCATCGCGCGAAAGCAGCAGGCCGTCTTGGGAAGCGACCGCCTGCACGTAGTTGGCCGACCACGGCGCGCCGTCCGACATCACGTTGATCGAGAGTTGCGCGTCGCACTGTGCAGCGAAGCCATCCAGTTCGCGTGCCATCGATACGGTCTCCATCATGTCGGGAAACTCGGGTGCCGCGTCGAGCGCATCGGCGAATTGCTGCACGCCCGAAACGAACTCGGAGAACTCCAGTTCGTTGAGCGGCCCGTTGCGGTTGGCAAGCTGCGCTGCTGCGCGCAGTTCTTCATAGCGCACGCCGTTCTGCAGCAGTTCCCAGGCGCCGTCGCCCTCCGGCTTGCCCTCGATATGCACGGGCTTGCTGCCGGCCCGGCGAAGCCGCTGCGCAAGCGGAATGATGCGCTCGCCCGGTACGGAGCCCGCAAGCCGGATCGGCACGATGCAGTCGATGCGGCGGTCCACCACGGCCGGCGGCGCAGCGGAAATAGTCGTGGCGGCGGGCAGCACCGGTTCGGTGCGTTCGTCATCGCTTTCGGCAGACCGCGGTTCGACAAAGCCGCCATTGGGCGACGTGGTCTCTGCCTGAATATCGGCGGGCGTATCGAGCGGCGCCGCTGCTCCGAAGCCCGGCTCGATCCGCTCTTCCGCTTCGTCGCCCTGGCCGCCCGCCAGCGTGGGCTCGCGGCGCGTCACCGGCTGCGCGGGCTCGATGAATGGGCTCTGGTTCTCGTGATCTTCGCGGGCCAGCGTTTCCGCCGTCTCGGCCGGCATCGGCCTCGGCATTCTGCGGCGCACCTTCGCTGCCTGCCAGGCGTTGTACGCCACCACGCCCGCCACCACCACGGCACCCGCGCCGGTCAAACCGAGGGTCAACTCGTCCATGCATGCTCCATCAGCAATTCTTCTTCGAGCGATGCGCCGCACAAGGCATCGTCTGCGATGCGGCGCCGCGACCGTCCGGCACAGCGCTGCGCCGCCCGTCCGCCATGCGCGCCGGCGCGGCGCTCGCCAATTAAACGTTATTCTGGGCGAAACCAGCAGCCGTTTCCATGTCGACCGCGACGATACGCGACACGCCCTGCTCCTGCATCGTCACGCCAATCAACTGCTGCGCCATTTCCATCGCAATCTTGTTGTGCGAGATGAACAGGAACTGCGTCTTGTCCGACATCGCGCGCACCAGGTTGGCAAAACGTTCGGTATTCGCGTCGTCGAGCGGCGCGTCCACCTCGTCGAGCAGACAGAACGGTGCCGGATTCAGCTGGAACATCGCGAACACGAGCGCCGTGGCCGTGAGCGCTTTCTCGCCGCCCGAGAGCAGATGAATGGTCGAGTTCTTCTTGCCCGGCGGCTGCGCCATCACCTGCACGCCGGCGTCGAGAATCTCGTCGCCCGTCATCATCAGCCGCGCCTGGCCACCGCCGAAGAGTCGCGGGAAAAGCTCGCCGAAGTGGCGATTCACCTCGTCGAACGTGCCTTGCAGCAGCGTGCGCGTTTCCTGGTCGATCTTGCGGATCGCGTCTTCGAGCGTTTCGATCGCGCTCGTCAAGTCAGCGGACTGCGCATCGAGGAAGGTCTTGCGCTCCTTCGCCGAAGCCAGTTCGTCGAGCGCGGCCATGTTGACCGGCCCGAGTGCCGCAATCGCGTTGTTGATGCGCGTCACTTCGCCCTGCAGATACGACGGTTTGAGATCCGGCGTGAGCTTGGCTTGCAGCGCAGCTTCGTCCACGCCGGCGGCTTGCAGCTGCTCGACGTACTGCTCGCCGCTCAAACGCGCGGCCTGCTCTTTCAGCTGCAATTCGGTGATGCGGTCGCGCAGCGGCTGCAGTGCGCGCTCGGCGGTGAGGCGCGTTTCGTCGGCCTGACGCAGCCTGGCCGTCAGATCGTCGAGCTCCATGCGCGCCAGGCGCAATGCCTCTTCCTTCTGCGAACGAATGTCGAGCGCGTCCTGCAGACCGGTGTGCGCGGTCTGCTCATTGATCGTTTCGAGTTCCGCACGGGCGTCCTCGAGCGAAGCTGCCACCCGCTCGCTCTGCTCGTGCGCCACCTGGATGCTGCGCCGAAGCTCGTCGATACGGTTGGCCATGTTGCGCGCGGCAAAGCGCGCGTCGTTCGCGGCGCGCTCCAGGTCGCGCGCTGCACCACGCGCAGCGGTCAACTCTTCGTCGAGCGCTTCGAATGCGAGCTGGTTGTCTTCGTAGCGGGCCTGCAACTCGGCGAGCTCTGCGTCGTGACGCTCGAAATTCGCTTCCGACTCGGCCCGCAGGCCACGCTGCTCTTCAATCTGTGCAGCGATTTCTTCGCGTTCTTCGCGAATCTGCGTGCTGCGCGCCGTGTAGCGCTCGTGCGCCTGAGTGAGCTTCAGTACATCCAGCTGCAGCGCGTGCACGCGCTGCGTGGCGCGTTCGGCCTGCGCGCGCACGTCGGCGAGCGCCTGGGCTGCTTGCGTATGCGCTGCTTCGGCGCGGATCGCTGCGGCCTTCGCCTCGTCGGCGAGCAGCGCCTGAGCGCGCACCTGGCGCGTGAGGTTCTCGATTTCCTGCTGCCGCGCGAGCATACCGGCCTGCTCGGAATCGGCCGCATAGAGCTGCACGCCCACGCGCGTCACCACGTGACCGGCCTTCACGACGAAGGCGCCGCCCTCGGGCAACTGCGAACGCTGGGCGAGCGCTTGCGCAAGGTCGTCGGCAACGAACACCTGGCCCAACCAGTCGTTGAGCACCGCACGCAGCCCCGCGTCGTCGATACGCACGAGCGACAGCAGCGGATTCAGCGCCGCCGTTGCCGCCACCGGCTGACCGGCCACAGGCGGGGAATAGAACGCGAGCTTGGCGGGTGGCGCGTCGGTAGCGAACGCCTTCACCCAGTCGAGATTCGAGACTTCGAGCGCCGCCAGCCGCTCGCGCAGCACCGCTTCGAGCGCCGTTTCCCAGCCAGCCTCGACGTGCAGCTTCTTCCACAGGCGCGGCAGGGTGGCGAGTTCGTGCTTCTCGAGCCACGGCTGGATCTTGCCCTCGGTCTGGACGTTTTCCTGGAGCTGCTTCAACGCCGCAAGACGGGCTTCAAGCTGGTGGATCTGCGCGCTTTCGGCCTGCACGCGCTCATGGGCGGCGCGGCGCTCGGCGTCGAGACGCGGCACCGTTTCCTGCGCTTCTGCGAGCTGGTCCTGGGCGTCACGCAGAATTTCCTCGTGCTCGGCGAGTTGCATGCGCAGTTCTTCGAGCTGCGCCTCGTCCGGGGCGTCGAGACCACTTGCCTCGGCCTTCAACCGCTCCTCGCGCTGCTGAAGCTGTTGCAGCATCTGATCCGCGTTGCGCTGGTGGGCAGCTTCCAGCTTGATAGCCTGCTCGGTTTGCGCGATGCCCGCGCGCTCGTCGTTGAGCTGCCCCTGGGCGTCACGCCAGCGCGCTTCGAGCGCGGGCAGCGCGTCGTGCTTCGCGGCGGCGTCATCCTCGGCGAGCGTCGCTTTTTCCTCGGCGATCGCGAGCTGTTCTTCGGCGTCTTCCAGGTCGCCCTGGGCCTTCTGGGCCTGCGCGAGCCATTGCTCGCGCTGCGCCGTGAGCGCTGCGATCTGCGCCTGTGCCCGGTTACGCGACTCGACGATGAACTTGATCTCGGCTTCGAGCCGGCTCACCTCGGCGTTGGCTTCGTAGAGCGCGCCCTGTGCGCCCTGCATCGCGTCGGTCGCGGAGTAATGGGCGACGCGCAGCGTTTCGAGTTGCGCCTCCACTTCGCGCAACTGCGCGGTATGCGCTTCGAGGTCGATCTGCGCCTGCTCGATGGCGCGCTGCTGGCGCTGCTGCTCGCTCGCCGCCTCGTTCTTGCGCAACAGCCACAACAGGCGCTGTTTCTCTTCGCCATCGGACTGCAGTTCGCGAAACTTCGTGGCCACCACGGCCTGGCCCTCGAGCTTGTCGAGGTTCGTGGTCAGTTCGCGGATGATGTCTTCGACGCGCGTGAGGTTCTCGCGCGTGTCGTGCAGCCGGTTTTCCGTCTCGCGGCGGCGCTCCTTGTACTTCGACACGCCCGCGGCCTCTTCGAGGAACACGCGCAGCTCTTCGGGCTTCGCCTCGATGATGCGCGCGATCATGCCCTGGCCGATGATCGCGTACGCACGCGGCCCGAGACCGGTGCCGAGGAAGATGTCCTGGATGTCGCGGCGGCGCGCCGGCAGGTTGTTGATGTAGTAGCTCGACGTGCCGTCGCGCGTCAGCACGCGCTTGACGGCGATCTCGGCATACTGGCCCCACTGGCCCGCGGCGCGGCCGTCCGCATTGTCGAACACGAGTTCGACGCTTGCGCGGCTGCCCGGCTTGCGCGCAGTCGAGCCGTTGAAGATCACGTCCTGCATCGACTCGCCGCGCAGTTCCGAGGCGCGCGACTCGCCGAGCACCCAGCGCACGGCGTCGATGATGTTGGACTTGCCGCACCCATTGGGACCGACCACGCCGACGAGCTGGCCCGGAACCTGAAAATGCGTGGGATCGACGAATGACTTGAAGCCAGCGAGTTTTATCGAGGTCAGACGCACGGCGATATCGCTGATTTATAAGGGATTGAAAACTGGATCGCGCCCCGTGCCGGAACGCGGCGCCGCCGGCGCGGCGCGCGTTTTCCGTTGACGGAGCGCCATACGGATACGCCGCAGGCACGCGAGACAGCGCACCTGCGGCGGGTAGCGGCAATCATACCATCGCGCGTGATCGATTCCGACGGGGCGTGCGCCCGTCCGGACCGCTTTCCGGCTCGCGCCGGTCTTCGGTGCCCTGTTCGCCGCCCGGCCCGTCGCCCTTCTGGTCGCCCTCCTGCTGGCCCTGCTGCTGACTCGTATCGCGATGTATCCAGCTCGAAAGCAGCGAGGCGAGCACGATGCACGCACCGCCCGCCCATTCGCGCGGGCCCGGCACTTCGCCGGCGAAGAGCCACGCGGTGAGCGCGGTCACGACGAGTTCGAACAGCATGATGATGGATGCGCGATTAGCCGGCACGCGAGCGAGCCCGTACTGGACGAGCATGTTGTTCGACGCCAGCACGAACCCGAGCGCCAGCACGAGCAGTGCCGCGATAGCCAGATGGCCGCCCGCGGGCGGCGCAGGCATCGGCTCGAACAACGACGCACAGGCGCTGAAGAGCGCGGCCCCGCCGAAGATCGTCGCCGTGCGCATTTCCGGTTTCATCTGCGGCAGCACCCGGCTCGCCTTGAGGATCAACACGTTGCTCAGGGCAAAACCCATGCCGCCGGCGAGGCCGCCCCATTCCGCCGCGTTGGCGGGCACCGGCAGGCCGGCCTGCGGCGACCACAGCATCAGCATCGCGCCGCCCAGCGACAGCGCCGCGAGACCGGCGCCGCCCCACGTCAGCCGCTCGTGCAGAATGAAATGCGCAAAGAGCGCGGTCCATGCCGGCGTCAGATAGAAGAGCAGCAGCACCCGCATTACTTCGCCGTGAATCGAGCCCCAAACGAAGCCGAGGTTGGTCACGCCGGCCGCGAGCCCGAGCGCCGGCAAGATCCAGTGCCACCGCACGCTCGCAATCGCGCGACGGCGCAGCGCGAGCACGAAGAGGCAGCCGGCGGCGCTCGTCGCCGCGCTCGCGGCGGTGCCTGTCACGCCGAGGGACGCCAGCATGCGCAGCGGGTACCAGACCATGCCCCACACCGAAGCGCCCAGCATGATCGCGAGCGTGGGCCAACTGGTGGACCAACTCGCGGCACCGTTTGTCGGCGTATTCGGGCGCGCGTTTGTGCGCGTGTCTGAACGAATCCGGTCATTCATTGCGGCCAACCTCCGCGGCCTTCCGCTACCTGACCGTGGTCCACACTCTCATTGCTCGGTAACGTCAATCTGCATCCTTTCGTGTCTTCGTGTCTTCGTGTTTTCGCGGGGCATTCCGGGCGGCGTACCGCCTTGACTGGCTGGCCCAACCCCTCGCGTTCCCGGCACTCCACGCTATAATCGCCCGCTTGAAGTTCGCCGCAGCAACCGCACGCCTCGCGGCTCGCTGCATCTGCGTCGGGCCGGCTTCCATGGTGGCCGGCGCGTACCTCGCTCACCTGTCGCTGTACGTCTTCGATCAGCCCTGATCCGCCAAGTGAACCCGCTCCTCGACACCCTTCAGTCCTATCCCTTCGAAAAGCTGCGCACGCTCTTCGCCGACGTCACGCCGCCGCACGGCCTGCGCCACATCAGCTTCGGCATCGGGGAGCCCAAACATCCTACGCCCGCGCTTGTGCGCGAGGCAGTGATCGCTTCGCTCGACGGCCTGTCGGCCTATCCCGCTACGGCAGGATCAGACGCGCTGCGCGAGACCATCGCGCGTTGGGTCACGCAGCGCTACGGCCTGCCGGCTGTCGATGCGAAGACGCAGGTACTGCCGGTTTCCGGCTCGCGCGAAGCGCTCTTCGCGCTCGCGCAGGCGGTGGTCGATCCGACCGCTGGTGTCAAGGATCCCGCGAAACGGCCGATCGTACTCTGTCCGAACCCGTTCTACCAAATCTACGAGGGTGCGGCGCTGCTCGCGGGTGCCGAGCCGTATTTCGCCAACAGCGATCCGGCGCGCAATTTCGCCTGCGACTACTCGGCCGTGCCCGACGACATCTGGGCGCGCACCCAGCTGCTTTACGTCTGCTCGCCGGGCAACCCGACGGGCGCGGTGCTCACGCTCGACGACTGGCGCGAACTCTTCGCGCTGTCGGACCGGTACGGCTTTGTGATCGCTTCCGACGAGTGCTATTCGGAAATCTACTTCGACGAGAACGCGCCGCCGCTCGGCGGACTCGAGGCGGCACACCGGCTCGGGCGCGGATTCGATCGTCTCGTGATGCTGTCGAGCCTCTCGAAGCGCTCGAACGTGCCCGGCATGCGCTCGGGCTTCGTCGCGGGCGACGCCGCCATCCTCAAGCCGTTCCTGCTCTACCGCACCTACCACGGTGCGGCGCTCTCGACGGTCTGGCAAAGCGCCAGCATCGCCGCATGGAACGACGAGGCCCACGTGCGCGAGAACCGCGCGAAGTATGTGCAGAAGTTTTCCACGGTCACGCCGATGATCGCGGATGTCCTCGACGTGCGCATGCCCGACGCCGCGTTCTACCTCTGGGCGAACGTGGCGCGCACTGGCCTTTCGGATACCGCCTTCGCCCGGCAACTGTACGCCGACTATAATGTGACGGTTCTGCCGGGCTCGTATCTCGCACGCACCGCACATGGCGTCAATCCAGGGCGCGATTTCGTCCGTCTGGCGCTCGTCGCCGGCGTCGACGAATGCGTCGAGGGCGCGAGGCGGATCGTTTCGTTCTGCCGCGCGCTTTGCGCGGCGAGCTAAGCCGATCCGAGACGCACCGGGCACCGTCGAGGCGCCGGACACCGGCCGCGCGCGGCGCTACGGCACCGCACAAGCGGCGCCCCTGCAGCCAACGGCGAGGCGCCACGCTTCTCTTCCACTGTCTTTCACTTCCAGCAACCACGAACATGTCGCAACAACTTCAGCAGATCATCGACACCGCCTGGGACAACCGCGCCGAGCTGTCGCCGAAATCGGCCTCTCCGGAAGTGCGTGACGCCGTCGCGCACGCCATCGAGCAACTCGACCGCGGCACACTGCGCGTCGCCGAAAAGAAAGACGGCCAGTGGATCGTCAACCAGTGGCTGAAGAAGGCGGTGCTGCTGTCGTTTCGCCTGGAAGACAACGTGCCGATGCCGGCGGGCGGCTACTCCCAGTTCTACGACAAAGTGCCCTCGAAGTTCGCCAACTACACGACCGAAGACTTCGCCGCGGGCGGGTTTCGCGTCGTGCCGCCCGCCATTGCGCGCCGCGGCTCGTTTATCGCGAAGAACGTCGTGCTGATGCCGTCGTACACGAACATCGGCGCTTACGTGGACGAAGGCACGATGGTCGACACGTGGGCCACCGTCGGGTCGTGTGCGCAGATCGGCAAGAACGTGCACCTGTCGGGCGGCGTGGGCATCGGCGGCGTGCTGGAGCCGCTGCAGGCCAACCCCGTCATCATCGAGGACAACTGCTTCATCGGCGCGCGCTCGGAAGTGGTGGAAGGCGTGATCGTCGAAGAGAACTCGGTGATCTCGATGGGCGTCTACCTCGGCCAGAGCACCAAGATCTACGACCGCGAAACCGGCGAAGTGACCTATGGCCGCATTCCTGCGGGCTCCGTCGTGGTGGCGGGCAACCTGCCGTCGAAGGACGGTTCGCACAGCCTCTACTGCGCCGTGATCGTGAAGAAGGTGGACGCGAAGACGCGCGCGAAGGTCGGGCTGAACGAACTGCTGCGGGGCGACTGAGATGGCCGCGGGCAAAACGGTCGTCTACGGCATTCCGAACTGCGACACGGTGAAGAAGGCGCGCGTGTGGCTTGAAGAGCACGGCGTCGCGTTCGAGTTCCACGACTTCAAGAAAGCCGGCGTCACGGCGCCGCTTCTCAAGGGCTGGTTGAAGCAAGTGCCGCTCGACACGCTCGTGAACCGGCGCGGCACGACGTGGCGCGGCCTCGACGACGACGCGAAGGCCGCGGCGCAGAACGAGGCCGGCGCGATCGCGCTGATGATCGAGAAGCCCTCCGTCATCAAACGCCCCGTGGTAGTCGTGGACGGGCACGTGAAAACGCTCGGCTTCTCGGCCGACCACTATGCGGCGCTCTTCGCCTAGCGCGGCGGCGCTTTGGCGCCGTCTGTAACCCATGCTGTTGCCGGCCCGCGGGCCGGCAATTTTCTTATCGGAAGCCTCGTTCCCATGTCCGGCACCCTCGCCCTTACCGAACAGCTGATTGCCCGCGCATCGGTCACGCCCGACGATCAGCACTGCCAGCAGATCCTGATCGAGCGCCTCGCGCCGCTGGGCTTCGCGTGCGAAACCATCGAGTCGCACGGCGTCACCAATCTCTGGGCCGTCAAGCGCGGCACCGACGGCACCAACGGCAAGCTGCTCGCCTTCGCGGGCCACACCGACGTCGTGCCGACCGGCCCGCTCGAACAATGGCGTTCGCCGCCGTTCGTGCCCGCCATTCGCGACGGCAAGCTCTACGGTCGCGGCGCCGCGGACATGAAGACGTCGCTCGCCGGTTTCGTCGTGGCAAGCGAAGAATTCGTGGCGGCGCATCCGCAGCATCGCGGCTCCGTTGCGTTCCTCATCACGAGCGACGAGGAAGGCCCGGCCACGGATGGCACCGTCAAGGTGGTCGACCTGCTCGAAGCGCGCGGCGAGCGGCTCGACTACTGCATCGTCGGCGAACCCACGTCCACGGCCACGCTCGGCGACGTCGTGAAGAACGGCCGGCGCGGCTCGATGAGCGGCAAGCTCACCATCAAGGGCGTGCAGGGGCATATCGCGTATCCGCACCTCGCGAAGAATCCCGTTCATCTGTTGGCGCCGGCCTTGGCCGAACTCGTAGCCGAACGCTGGGACGACGGCAACGAATACTTTCCGCCCACCACGTGGCAGGTGTCGAACCTGCACAGCGGCACGGGCGCGAGCAACGTGATTCCGGGCCACGCCGACGTGCTCTTCAACTTCCGCTTCTCGACCGCGAGCACGGTGGAAGGACTGCAGCAGCGCGTGCACGCGATCCTCGACCGCCATGGGCTCGACTACGATCTTCAATGGACCGTGAGCGGCCTGCCGTTCCTCACGCCGCACGGCGAGTTGTCGAGCGCGCTCGAGAAGGCGATTCGCGACGAGACCGGTGTCACCACCGAACTCTCCACCACGGGCGGCACCTCGGACGGCCGCTTCATCGCACGCATCTGCCCGCAGGTGGTCGAATTCGGGCCGCCGAACGGCAGCATCCACAAGATCGACGAGCATATCGACGTAGCCTTCGTCGAACCGCTCAAGAATGTCTACCGGCGCGTGCTCGAACAGCTGATCGCCTGATGCGACCACGCACGCCGACACGACACGAGGAGTCCACCATGCCGCATCCGCTTTGCGCCACCTTCCAGACCGTGCGCGACCTGCTGCGTTACGCGGTCACACGTTTCAACGAAGCCGAACTGGCGTTCGGCCACGGCACCACGAACGCCTACGACGAAGCCGCGTATCTGATTCTCCACACGCTGCATCTGCCGCTCGACCTGCTCGATCCGTTTCTCGACGCGCGCCTCACAGCCGAGGAAACGACGACCGTGCTCGGCGTAATCGAGCGCCGCGCCACCGAGCGCGTGCCGGCCGCCTACATCACGCACGAAGCATGGATGCACGGCGTGCGCTTTTACGTGGACGAGCGCGTGATCGTGCCGCGCTCATTCATCGGCGAGCTGCTGCAGGACGGCTTGCAGCCCTACGTCGAAGACCCGGAACTGGTCGGCGCGGTGCTTGAACTTTGCACGGGCTCGGGTTGCCTCGCCGTGCTCGCCGCCCACGCGTTCCCGAACGCGGACATCGATGCCGTGGACCTCTCGGCGCCGGCGCTCGAAGTCGCGGCACGCAACGTCCATGAGCACGACCTCGACGAGCGCATCTCGCTCTTTCAGGGCGATCTGTTCGCCCCGCTGCCCGAGCGCCGCTATGACCTCATCATCACGAATCCGCCGTACGTCAACGCGGAATCGATGCAGACGCTGCCCGCCGAGTACCGGCACGAACCGGAAATGGCACTCGCGGGCGGTGCCGACGGCATGGACATTGTCCGCCGCATCATCGGCGAGGCGCGCCGCTGGCTGACAGACGAAGGCGTGCTCGTGGTCGAGATCGGTAACGAGCGCGCGAATGTCGAAGCGGCGTTCGGCGGGCTCGATCTGGTCTGGCTGCCGACGAGCGCCGGCGACGACAACGTGTTCCTGATCCAGGCCGCGGACCTGCCGGGCTGAACGAGGCCGAGTGACCGGCCGACGGCCGCTGGGTCCGAGCGGCCGCGCTACCACGTGATGCATCGCCGCGCCTTCTGTCAGGGCACAAGTGGTCTCGACAGCCGCGGCGCAACACCATCCGGTAAGATGGGCGGGCCTGCGCGCCAGCCGGCGCGCAGCGGTTCAGGAGTCCCTGTACGCCGGTATGCAATTCGATCTGCTCCATCTCGGCACATTCGTCGCGCTCGCGCATATCCTCGGCGTCATCGCGGCGTGCCACGCCATCCTCAACACCCGCACCTCGCAAGGCGCAATCGCGTGGGCCGTCTCGCTCACGGCGATGCCCTACTTCACGCTGATTCCCTATCTGTTCCTCGGCCGCAGCAAGTTCGAGGGCTACGCCGACGCCCGGCGCCTGCGCAACGAATCGCTGCGCTCGCGCGCTCATCCGCCCGAGTGGGATTCGATGGGCTCGTCGGGCGCCAAGCCTGCCGACGCGCTGGGGACGAGCGTGATCCGCTCGTTCACGCGCCTCGGCGGCATGCCGTTCCTGCCGGGCAACACCGTGCGCACGCTCGTGAACGGCGACGCGACGTTCGCGGCCATCCTCGAGGCAATCGGCGAGGCCGAGCGCTATGTGATCGTGCAGTTCTTCATTGTGCGCGCCGACGCGCTGGGCGAAATGCTCAAAGACGTGCTGCTCGCCTGCGCGAAACGCGGCGTACGCGTGTACTTCCTCTATGACAGCATCGGCAGTTTCGATCTGCCGCATCGCTACGTGTCCGCGCTGCGCGCGGGCGGCGTGGAGGTGCACCCGTTCGCGACAAACCGGCGCTTCGTCAACCGGTTTCAGCTCAACTTCCGCAATCACCGCAAGATCGTGGTGGTCGATGGCGCGCGCGCCTTCGTGGGCGGCCACAACGTGGGCGTCGAGTATCTGGGCGCCAACCCGAGGCTCTCGCCGTGGCGCGATACGCACATCGAAGTGCGCGGTCCCGCGGTTGCGAGCATCCAGTTCGTATTCACCGAAGACTGGTACTGGGCTACCCAGCAGTTGCCGCCGCTTGACTCGCCGCCTGCCACGCACAGCGACGACATGCATTGCCTCGTGCTGCCAAGCGGCCCGGCGGACCGCCAGGAAACCTGCTCGCTCTTTTTCGTGGAGGCGATCAATGCGGCACGCAAGCGCATCTGGATCACGACGCCCTATCTCGTGCCCGACGAAGCCGTGTTCTCGGCGTTGCGGCTGGCCGTGCTGCGCGGCGTGGACGTGCGCATCATGATCCCCAGTCGGCGCGATCACTACGTGGTGTTCGAAGCCTCGAAGCTCTACGCCTGGGACGCGATACGGGCAGGCATTCGCATCTTTCGCTACCGGCCGGGCTTCCTGCACCAGAAGGTGGTACTGATCGACGACGTGGCAGCCGCGGTAGGCAGCGCGAATCTCGACAACCGGTCGTTCCGCCTTAATTTCGAAATCATGGTGCTGACCGTGGACCAGGCCTTCGCCGCCGAGGTGGAGGCCATGCTGCAGCACGACTTCGACGAAGCGTTCGAGATCGATCGTACCGAGTACCGCAATGCGCCCGCGTGGCGAAAGATGACCATGCACGTGGCGCGGCTCTTCGCGCCTATCCTTTAGCGGCGCGAGCAGGCTCGGCGCGCCGCTCGCGCTACAGCAGCTTTTCGATATCGGCCGCGATGGATTCGGGCTTCGTGACGGGCGCGTAGCGCTTTACGACGTTGCCGTTGCGGTCGACCAGAAACTTGGTGAAGTTCCACTTGATCGCTTCGAGCCCAAGCAGACCGGGCGCCTCTTCCGTGAGGAAACGATACAGCGGGTGCGCGCCCGCACCGTTCACGTCGATCTTGTCGAACATCTGGAACGACACGCCGTAGTTCTTTTCGCAGAAGCTGCCGATCTGCGCCGCGTCGCCCGGCTCCTGCTTGCCGAACTGATTGCACGGAAAACCGAGCACCGCGAGGCCGCGCGCCGCGTATTGCTCGTGCAGTTGCTGCAGACCGGCATATTGCGGCGTGAACCCGCATTCGCTCGCCGTGTTGACGATCAGCATCACCTTGCCCTGATAGCGCTCGAGGCTGACCGGCTCGCCGTTCAACGCGGCAGCCGAGAACGAGTAGATCGAAGTCATCTGTGCTTTCCTCGCAAAAAAGTAGCGCCAGTCTAAGCGAAAAGGCCCGCGCGCGCCCCTGGCCGTCCGGCCGATCCTCCGAGCGGGTAGCACAGTCTAGAATAGCGTTTTTGTCAGCGCCGGGCCTCGTTGTGATCCGCTTTAACCAGTTCAGTCTTACGCGCGGCACGAAGCCGCTTTTCGATCAGACGTCGTTCACGCTGAATCCCGGCGAAAAGGCCGGGCTCGTCGGCGCGAACGGCGCCGGCAAATCGACCTTGTTTGCCGTGTTGCGCGGCGAACTGCACGCGGACGCCGGCGACTTTTCGATACCGCCTTCGTGGCAGATCGCTCATGTCGCTCAAGAAACGCCGGCAGTCGACAAAAGCGCGCTGGACTACACGCTGGACGGCGATGCGGCACTGCGCGACATCGAAGCGCGTATCGCAGCGGCATCCGCCGCCCACGACGGCACCGCCGAAGCGGAAGCCCACGCTGCCTTCGCGGACGCGGACGGCTACACCGCGCCGGCTCGCGCCGAAGCGCTGCTGTTGGGCCTCGGCTTCACGCTCGAACAGACGCGCCAGCCGGTCAGCAGCTTCTCCGGCGGCTGGCGCATGCGCCTGAACCTCGCGCAGGCGCTGATGTGCCGCTCGGACCTGCTGCTGCTCGACGAGCCCACCAACCACCTCGACCTCGACGCCATCGTGTGGCTGGAAGAGTGGCTGCGCCGCTATCCCGGCACGCTGGTCGTGATCTCGCACGATCGCGAGTTTCTCGATTCGGTCTGCAACGTCACGCTGCACCTCGAGCAGCGGCAGATCAAACGGTACGGCGGCAACTATTCGCAGTTCGAGATTCTGCGCGCGCAGCAACTCGCCTTGCAGCAAAGCGCTTACGAGAAGCAGCAGAAGACCGTGGCGCACCTGCAGAGCTTCATCAACCGCTTCAAGGCGAAGGCGACGAAGGCCCGCCAGGCGCAGAGCCGCGTGAAGGCGCTCGAAAAGATGGAACTCATCGCGCCCGCGCACGCCGCTTCGCCGTTCACGTTCGAGTTCCGTCAGCCCGATTCCGCACCGAACCCCATGATGGTGATGGAAGGCGTGCGCTGCGGCTATCGCGCGGCGGACGGCGGCGAAATTCCCATCGTGGAGGGTGTGACGCTTTCCATCCAGAACGGTCAGCGCATCGGTCTGCTGGGCGCGAACGGCCAGGGCAAGTCGACGCTGATCAAGACACTGGCCGGCACGCTCGCGCCGCTTGCGGGCGAGTTGCGCACGGGCAAGGGGCTGCAGATCGGCTACTTCGCGCAACATCAACTCGAAACGCTGCGCCCGAGCGATTCGCCGCTCCAACATCTCGCGCGTCTCGCGCCGGACACGCGCGAACAGGAACTGCGCGATTTCCTCGGCAGCTTCAACTTCGCGGGCGACATGGCCACCGCGCCCATCGCGCCGTTCTCAGGCGGCGAGAAGGCGCGCCTCGCGCTCGCGCTCATCATCTGGCAGAAGCCGAATCTGCTGCTGCTCGACGAGCCGACCAACCACCTCGACCTCGAAACGCGTCATGCGCTCACCATGGCGCTTGCGCAGTTCGAAGGCACGCTGATCGTCGTTTCGCACGACCGCCACCTGCTGCGCGCCACCACGGACGAGTTCATGCTGGTGGCGAAGCATCGCCTGCAACCGTTCGATGGCGATCTCGACGATTACCGCAACTGGCTGCTCGAGCATGCTGCGCAGCAACGTGCCGCGCTCAAGGCAAGCGAGGCGCCGCAAGCGGCGGCCGAAGGTTCTCAGAACCGCAAGGACCTGCGGCGCCAGGAAGCCGAAACAAGGCAGAAGCTGTCGCAGCTGAAAAAGCCGCTGCAGACTCGCATCGCGAAGATCGAAAAGGAAATGGACTCACTCAACGCCGAGAAAGCCTCGCTCGATGCGTTCGTTGCCGATCCCGCGAGCTACGAAGCACAGCACAAGGCCCGGCTGACCGAGGCGATCCGTCGGCAGGGTGAGGTGGCCGGGCAGATCGAAGCACTGGAAGCGCAATGGCTCGATGCGCACGAGGAACTGGAGCAGATCGGTTAACGAACGGCGCGAGCCGGCCGCGTCATATGGCGCCCGGAGCACGCCCCATCGTCGTCGACAAGGAGATTGAGAGTGCCATCTCCCGCTGTACTACAAGGCTTGCGCGTGCTCGATCTGACGCGCCTGCTGCCCGGCCCCGTCGCCACGTTACGGCTCGCGGAACTGGGTGCGGACGTGCTGAAAATCGAGGCCCCGGGTGCCGGCGACGACGCCCGGGTGATGATGCAGAGCGCCGCAGACCGGGTAGCGGGCCGCCCCGGCGCGTTCTACCGCATCGTCAATCGTGGCAAGCGGGAAACGCGGCTCGACCTGAAGTCGGAAAGCGGTCGCAACGTGCTGAAGGCGCTGGCTCGCGACGCGGACGTGCTCGTGGAAAGTTTTCGCCCCGGCGTGATGGCACGGCTCGGCCTTGGCTACGACACGCTGCGCGAGGTCAATCCGAAACTCGTCTATTGCGCCATCACGGGCTACGGTTCGAGCGGGCCGTTCGCACGTCGCGCCGGCCATGATCTCAACTACGTGTCCTATGCCGGCGTACTGGACCAGCTTGCCTCGAGCGACGGCACGCCCGTACTGCCCAACTTCCAGATTGCCGATCTGCTGGGCGGCGCGCTCAGCGCGGTGACGCAAATTCTCGCGGCGCTCTGGCACGTATCGCGCGGCGGCGAAGGCCGTTTCCTCGACGTATCGATGACGCACGCCACCTACGCCCACAACATCGTCGCGCAAATCGCGCTCGCCAACGACGACGACGAAGGTCCGAACGCGGGCGGCAGCCTGCTCAACGGCGGGGTGCCCTGCTACAACCTGTATCGAACGCTCGATGGACGTTGGCTTGCGGTCGGCGCGCTGGAGCTGAAGTTCTGGGAGACGCTGTGCGCGGCGATCGATCGGCCCGAATGGGGCACGCGGCACTGGAGTCTCGGGCAGGCCGTTGGCGGTGCCGACGCCGCCGCGCTCACGCGCGAACTGGCCGGCGTGATTGCCAGCCGGACACTCGAGGACTGGTCGAAGCTGCTGGAGCCGCTCGACTGCTGCGTCTCGCCGGTGCTCACACCGGCGGAAGCCGCACGGCATCCGCTCTTCACGAGCGCGACGGCGGAACAGCCGGATGCAGAGAAAGCCCCAGAAGCGCGCACCGCGGCACAGCAGGAAAAGACGACCAACATACGAACGCCGCTCGCAGGGCCGCAACGGCAAGACAAGTATTGAACAGGCGTCAAGTGTGGTGCCTGAACCGGCGAACTCGGTGACACCCAGAGGCGTGTTCCGCGCTCAGGCCTCAACGCCGTGGCAAGGTCTGCCGTGGTTCGCGCTCGTCGTCGTAGAGCCGATGCTTACGCCCTTCCACGTGGCGCGCGATGGTGCTGCGCACTTCTGCAGCCGTCACGTGTTCCGCGACGACGCGCCGGGAAATCTGACCATCGCTGTCAATCCACTCGACGATGCGGCATGCACCGCCCCACGGCTGACGGATCGGATCGGACACGCGGCAGCCGCGCACCACGACGGCGCATTGGCCCACGGATTCATGAGACTGTTTCAAGGCACCACCCTTCCCGCTCGAAACGGAATGCAGACCGAATCGAGCATAGGGAAAAGAGATGTCTCATGGGTTACAGCGTCCACGGCGTCCGTTACAGCCGATTACGGCCACAAAGCGTCCGCAAGGCGAGGGACAACATAGCGCTCGACTCAAAACGGCTCGCAGCCGAACACGGCCCGATCGCGCCTAGCGATCCGCTATTCGAACTCGCGCACGCGGTCGATAGCCTGCTCGATGCGCTCGACCGCGATGACCTGAAGGCCGTCGATCGGCTGCTTCGGTGCATTGGCCTTCGGAATGAGCGCGCGCGAAAAACCAAGCTTCGCTGCTTCCTTGAGCCGCTCCTGCCCGCGGGGCGACGGCCGGATCTCGCCCGCCAGCCCCACTTCGCCGAACACGATGAGGCCCTTCGGCAACGGCTTGTTGCGCATCGACGAATGAATGGCGAGCAACACGGCAAGGTCGGCGGCGGGCTCGGTAATCTTCACGCCGCCCACCGCGTTGAGAAAAACGTCCTGATCGAAACACGCAATGCCCGCATGCCGATGCAGTACCGCGAGCAGCAGCGCGAGCCGGTTCTGTTCGAGGCCGACCGCGAGCCGCCGCGGATTGGGCACGTGCGCCGTATCCACGAGCGCCTGGATTTCCACGAGCAGCGGCCGCGACCCCTCTTGCGTGACGAGCACGCACGAGCCCGGCACGGTTTGCTCGTGCTGCGAAAGAAACAGGGCGGAAGGATTCGCGACCCCGCGTAAGCCGCGCTCGGTCATGGCGAACACGCCCAGTTCGTTGACCGCGCCGAAGCGGTTCTTGAATGCGCGCACAAGGCGAAACGACGAATGCGTGTCGCCTTCGAAGTACAGCACCGTGTCGACGATGTGCTCCAGCACACGCGGCCCCGCCAGATTGCCCTCTTTCGTGACGTGCCCGACCATGATGATCGCGGTACCCGACTGCTTGGCTAAGCGCGTGAGTTGCGCGGCACATTCGCGCACCTGTGCGACGGATCCCGGCGCCGACGAAAGCGCCTCGGAATAGATGGTCTGAATCGAATCGATCACGGCCACGTCGGGCCGTTCGGCCTCGATGACGGCCTGAATTTTTTCGAGCTGGATTTCGGCGAGCAACTGAAGGTCGCTCGCCTTCGCCCCCGGCTCCAGCAGCGCGAGCCGTTGGGCGCGCAAGGCGATCTGTGCGCCGGATTCCTCGCCGCTCACGTACAGCGCGCGGCGCTCGCTTGCAATCTGCGCGAGCGATTGCAGCAGCAACGTCGATTTGCCGATACCCGGGTCGCCACCGATCAGCACCACGCCGCCTGCCACGAGACCGCCGCCCAGCACGCGGTCGAACTCGCCCACGCCGGTGGTGAAACGCGGCACATCGGAGGCTTCGATATCGGCGAGCCGCTGCACCGTCGCAGTCTTCGCGAGCGACTGGAAGCGCCTTGTGCCGGCCGGCTCAGCGACGGTTTCGACGAGCGTGTTCCACGCGCCGCAGGCGGGGCATTGCCCTTGCCACTTCGGCGCCTGCCCGCCGCACTCGGTGCAGGTGTACAGCGTCTTCGGTCGGGCCACGCGTTATTCCGCCCGCACCGGCACACGCGGCGCGATCGCGCACATCAGCTCGTAACCGATCGTGCCGCACGCTTGCGCCACGTCGTCGATGGGCAAGGCATTGCCCCACAGCTCGACGCGCGTGCCCACGTTCGCGTTCGGGCACGAGGTGAGATCGACAGTGAGCATGTCCATGGAGACGCGGCCCACCACCCGCGTGCGCACGCCGTCCACAATAATGGGCGTGCCTTCCGGCGCGATGCGCGGATAGCCGTCCGCGTAGCCGCAGGCGACCACGCCGATGCGCATGGTCTCGCGCGCCTTGAAGGTCGAGCCGTAGCCCACGGTCTGCCCTTTTGCCACGGTCTGCACGGCGATGAGTTCGGAAGCGAACGTCATGGCCGGCTGCAGGCCCACGCCGTCGATCGCCGCGTTCACGCCCGATGGCGATGCCCCGTACAGAATGATGCCGGGGCGCACCCAGTCGAAGTGCGCCGACGGGTGCCAGAGCGTGGCCGCCGAATTCGCGAGGCTGCGCGCACCCGCGATGCCTTCGGCGCCGCGCTCGAACGCCTCCATCTGGTAGCCGATGCCGCGCTCGCTGTCGGCGTCGGAGAAATGGGTCATCAACGTGATCTGGCCGATGCCCGCGCAGGCACGCGCGCGCTCCCATGCCGCACGGAAACGCTCGGGCGTATAACCCAAACGGTTCATGCCGCTATTCATTTTCAGCTGGATATTGACCGGCTTCGACAAACGCGCCATTTCGAGCATGCGCATCTGCTCGTCCGAGTGAATGGCGGTGGTGAGGCTATAGCGATCGATGACGTCGATATCCGTCGGACGAAAGAAGCCCTCGAGCAACAAAATAGGCCCAGCCCAGCCCAGCTCACGCAACTTCACCGCTTCTTCCAGGTCGAGCAATCCAAAGCCATCGGTTGCGCGAAGCCCCGGGAACGCACGCGCGAGCCCGTGACCGTAGGCGTTGGCTTTCACGACAGCCCAGATTTTCGACTTGGGCGCGCAGCGGCGCACGACGGCGAGATTGTTGGCAAGAGCGGCGGTGTGAATCGTGGCTGAGAGGGGACGCGGCATGGGAAGTTTTCGTAAAGACGCTTTCAAATCAGGAGCTTACAATGCGTTTTCAGCGCCTGGAAGTCCGCCGGATGGTGCGGCTGAGGTATCTGCTAGTCCGAATGCCGCTATTTTCGTGATATAAAGCCGTGCGCACAACCCATTTCGATCGTAATAAGCCCGGATGCCTTACAGCCGTCCGGGGCGGACGGACGGCAGAGAGGACAGCATCGCATCATCAGATGAGAAAAGGCTTTTACACCATCATGGCCGCGCAGTTTTTTTCTTCGCTGGCCGACAACGCGCTTCTGATCGCTGCCATTGCTCTGCTCAAAGATCTCCACGCTCCAAACTGGATGACGCCGCTGCTGAAGCTGTTCTTCGTGCTGTCGTACGTCGTCCTTGCTGCGTTCGTGGGAGCGTTTGCCGATTCCCGGCCCAAGGGCCGCGTCATGTTCATCACGAACACGATCAAGGTCGTGGGCTGCCTGATGATGCTGTTCGGCACGCATCCGCTCTTCGCCTATGGCGTGGTGGGCTTCGGCGCAGCGGCCTACTCGCCCGCCAAGTACGGCATTCTCACCGAACTGTTGCCGCCTGACCGGCTCGTCGCCGCGAATGGCTGGATCGAGGGCACCACGGTCGGCTCCATCATTCTCGGCACGGTGCTGGGCGGCGCGCTGATCAGCCCGCACATCGCCTCGCACGTCATCCGCTACACGCCGCCTTCCATCAACACGCCCGCCGAAGCGGCGATGTTCGTGATCATGTCGATCTACGTCATCGCGGCGCTCTTCAATCTGCGCATTCCCGACACCGGCGCCCGTTATCCGAAGCAGGAGCGCGGGCCCATCAAGCTCGTCACCGATTTCGCCGACTGCTTCCTCGTGCTCTGGCGCGACAAGCTGGGCCAGATCTCGCTGGCGGTCACCACGCTTTTCTGGGGCGCGGGCGCCACGCTGCAATTCATCGTGCTCAAGTGGGCCGAGGTCTCGCTCGGCATGTCGCTCTCCGAAGGGGCTCTCCTGCAGGCCGTGGTGGCGGTCGGCGTGGCGGCCGGCGCGATGATCGCCGCAGCGCGCATCCCGCTCAAGAAGTCGCTGTCGGTGCTGCCCGTAGGCATCATCATGGGCATCGCGGTCATGCTGATGGCGTTCTACACGCGCGACTTCTTTCCGCCGCACTGGAACATCTCCGTCGGGCGGCTGCACGTGCCGGTCTATCTGCTGATCGCCTACGTATTCTTGATGTTCGTGGGCAGCCTCTCCGGCTTTTTCGTGGTGCCGATGAACGCGCTGCTCCAGCATCGCGGGCACGTGCTGCTCTCGGCCGGCCATTCGATCGCCGTGCAGAACTTCAACGAAAACCTCTCCGTGCTCGTGATGCTCTGCCTCTATGCCGTGCTCGTCTGGCTCGACGTGCCGGTCGCGCTCGTCATCGTGCTGTTCGGCACCTTCGTGTGCCTCATGATGTGGCTCGTGATGCGGCGCCACCAGGCAAACCAGCGCGCGTTCGATTCGGTCGCGCTCATCGGCGAAGTGAAGCACTGATCGGGCAATCCCACGCCCTCTCGCTGTCATGAATCATCCCATTCCCAATGTGCTCACCATCGCCGGGTCCGACTCCGGCGGCGGCGCCGGCATCCAGGCCGACCTGAAAACCTTCTCCGCGCTCGGCGCGTACGGAGCAAGCGTGATTACGGCGCTCACTGCGCAGAACACGCGCGGCGTGACGGGCGTCCACGCGCCGGAGCCGGCGTTCGTCACGGCCCAGCTCGATGCCGTGTTCGACGACATCCGCATCGACGCAGTCAAGATCGGCATGCTGGCGAACGCGGCTATCGTGCGCGCGGTCGCGGCCGCACTTGCACGCTATCGGCCGCCCTGCATCGTGCTCGACACGGTGATGATCTCGAAGAGCAATCACGCCTTGCTCACGGCCGACGCGGTCGCCGCATTGCGCGACGAACTGCTGCCGCTCGCCGACGTGGTGACGCCGAACCTGCCCGAGGCGGCCGCGCTGCTTGGTGAAGCGACGGTGACCGACGAAGCCGGCATGGTGCGCCAGGGCGAAGCCCTGCGGGCGCTGGGCGCACGCGCTGTGCTGGTGAAGGGCGGGCATCTGGGTACTGACCAGAGTCCCGACTGGTTCGTGCAGGAGAGCGGCACGCTGCGCCTGGGCGGTGCACGCGTGCCGGTCAGGAACACGCACGGAACGGGCTGCACCCTTTCGTCGGCAATTGCGGCACTCGCGCCGCAGCGCGACAGCGTGGCCGCAGCGGTAGCCGACGCCAAGCAATATCTGACGGGTGCCATCGAAGCGAGCAGCCGGCTCGATGTCGGCCACGGCGTGGGACCCGTTCATCACTTCTATCGCTGGTGGTGACGCGCGAAAGCGCGTAGCACGTCACCGGCGCGCGAATGCGTGGGCGTGGCGCGGCCACTCGTCCGGCACGATAAAACCGCGTGAGCGCTCCGTGTAGGTGCCGCTCGCGTCGCGCGCGAACGCGGCCACCATTGCCGGACCGGCTTTGTCTTCAAGTTGTTGGGTCAGTGTGTGGCTGACGACGAATGGCATCTGCCCTTCGTCGTCATGATGCCGGCGCGGCGCCAGCCATTCGAGACGGGACAGCACACGCCAGGCCGTGGCGTGGCCCGACGCAAAGCGAGGCCAGTCGGCGCGCGTCGTCCACCAGCCGCGTGCATGATCGGGCGCGAGTTCGGGTGCGAGTTCGGGCACAAGCGCCTCCGCGTGGCCCGCAGCGTCGGCGGGCAGGTTCTCCGCCTGATAGAACAACCAGCCTTTGATGAACATCCGCGCCTCCCACGGCCCGCGATGCCCGAGCGTCGCGAACTCCTCACGTCCGCTGAGCGGCAACTGATGATCGAGCAGGTGGGACAACTTGATGTCGAAGCGATCCTGCAGATTCGGGCCAACGTAATCCGCGAGGCGCGCGTGCCCCTCGCCCGCATGCAGGTAGCACTTCACAGCCAGTTCCCAATGCAGGCGGCGACCGCTGTGAGTCTCCACGAGGAAATCGCATTCGCCGAGCGTGACGCCCGCGCGGCGTAGCGCGACGTTCGCTGCCACGAGCCGTGCGGCGGGACCGTGCTGGAGAAACCAGCCAAGCAGACATTCGGCATAACGGCCAAGACGCGTCACGCGCGCCGCCGCGATGGCGCTGTGCAGCGCGAGCGCGTCGCGATCGAGCGCAGCGAGCCAGTCGATGGTGGCGGCGCGCTCGTTGGCCGATTCGAACGGATTCGCGAGCAGGTCGGCAAGCGGCTGCGCGCACAACAGGCCAGGACTGAAAAGCAGCCACGCGAGGTCTCGCACGGCGGTATCGCGCAGCGCATCAAGACGGGCATCGTCATGGGCGTGTTCGCTGGGCTGCGACCGCGAGTCCCAAACGATATTGGATGGCCTGTCAGGTCGAACGTCGGTTGGCCGTTCGGCTGTCGGGTCGGGCTGAGCCTGCGAGGGCGACCCAACGTGCGCGCCCGCGTGCACCGACGTCTGCGACCGGGCCGGCAGTGCCGGCTCGTCCGGCACGGTGACGTCGGACTCGCCCGGCACGCCGGTCTTCATTTCTCGCCGCCCCCGCCCTTGCGCCACGTGTCGCGCGCAAGGCAAAGGTCGGTCCACGCCTTCGCCTTGTCGTGGAGACTGCGCAGCAGGTACGCGGGGTGATACGTGACGATCACGGGCACGCCTTCGTACTCATGCACGCGGCCGCGCAGCGATGAGATGCTGGCGTCGGTCTTGAGCAGGCTCTGCGCGGCGAAGCGGCCGAGCGCAACGATAATCTTCGGCTTCACGAGCGCGACCTGGCGCTGGAGGTAAGGCTCGCAGCGCGCGACCTCGTCGGGCTCGGGATTGCGGTTGCCGGGCGGGCGGCACTTGATGACGTTCGCGATGTAGACGTTGTTGCCCCGCGCAAGCGCGAGCGCACGCAGCATGTTGTCGAGCAGCTTGCCCGCCTGGCCGACGAACGGCTCGCCCTGCCGGTCTTCGTTCTCGCCGGGCGCCTCGCCGACCAGCATCCATTCGGCCTCGCGGTCGCCCACGCCGAACACCGTGTTGGTGCGTTTTTCGCAGAGGCGGCAGCGGTGGCAGTCGGCCACGCGGGCGGCGAGTGCGTCCCAATCGAGCGTCGAGACGGACGGCGCGTCGGGCGCATCCTGAGCTGCTGGCGCTTCCTGCACCGGCGCGGACGACGGAGCATCGAACCAAGCGAAGTCGTCTTCGGCGGGCGGCGGTTCGTCGACGAACGGAGCGGTGGTGGCCGAAGGCGGGACCACCGTGTCGGCGTCGGCTCCCCCGGACGCTTTAGCTGTCGGAGCGTTCGCGACGGCCGTAGCGCTGCCCGACGTTCGAGCCACCGCGGGCGATACGGCCACTGCCGGGGCGAGAACGCCCGAAGCGTGCGCCTCGTGCCGTGCGGCAGGCACCGCGGCGCCAGGCGCAACGTCCGCATCACGATCCCCCGCCGCCACCGCTACCGGCGGCAGATCCGCACGAGATTCGGCGCTCGCGTCGGCAGGCCCCTGGTCTTCCGCACCACGGCGTACCCACAAAGGCGCGAGGCCCAGTTCTTCCAGCACGGTCTCATGGAGCGTCATGCGCGCCCTCCTCTGCAAACGAAAAACGCATCACGATCGCGTCCTCCCGGCTGCGATGGCGCGCCGGATAGTAATTCTTGCGCCGCCCGATCGACTTGAACCCGAAACGCTCGTACAGCCGGATCGCCCGATGATTCGACGGTCGCACCTCGAGCAGCAGTCCCTCGAGCCGTTGATTGCGCGCCGTGCGTACCGCCTCGCGCAGCAGCGCGAGCCCGGCGCCCGCGCCCTGCGCGCTGGGCGCCACGCAGAGATTGAGCACGTGCAGCTCGTCGACCACCGGCATCAGCACGCAATAGCCGAGCAGCGTGCCCGTCACGTGCCGCATGCAGATGCCGAAGTAGCCATTGCGCAGCGAGTCCTCGAAGTTGCCGCGCGTCCACGGGAATTCGTAGGCGACCCTCTCGATCGATACGACTTCGTCGAGATCGCTTTCCGTCATCGGAGACAGATAGCGGTCGGCCAGCAACACGCCACTCATCGCGTGCCCTCGGAACCATCGTGGGCAACGGCGCCCCCCTCGCCGCCGCGCGCCTCGCGAGAGGCCGATGCGGCCGCGGTGCCGGCATGGGCTTGTGCCGACCTGGTCGCGAGGCGCTCGGCTACCGTTTGCGCAACCTTGTTGCGCACGTACTCGGGCGCGGCTTCGTCGGGGCGCACGGTGCGGCCGGCGCGCAGTGCACGCAGCGCCGCGGTCGCGACCGCGCGGGCATGCGGTACGGCATTGCCATCCACGCGCTGGGCATGTGCCGCTGCGGGCAGGCGCTCGCCGAACGCCGCCGCGGCATTGCCGGCGAGCGTGAACGGCACATCGGGAATTGAAAGTTGCGCAGGCGCATCCAGCGACGCTGCCTGAATCGTGCGCCATTCTTGCAGCTCACCGTCCCATGCGAAGTCCGCCCAGTAGACCTCGTCCATGCGGGCATCGAGCGCCGCGAGCACCCGCGTGACCGACGGGTCGGCAAGCCGCGCCGCCTCGGCGCATGCGAGCAGCGTGCCGACCGGCACGACCGGCACCCCGAGTCCGAATGCGAGCCCCTGGGCGACGCCCGTTGCGGTGCGCAAGCCGGTGAACGAGCCCGGTCCGGCGCCGAATGCAATCGCGCCGCAGTCGGCGAGGACGAAGCCCGCCTCGTCGAACAGTTCGCGAATCGCGGGTAGAAGACGGGTGCTGGACACCGCGCCGGTGGCCTCGTGGCGCATCCAGATGCGCGGCGCGGCGGGTGCGGTAGCGCCGGACGTATCGCCGGCGGAGCAAAGCAAGGCGACCGAGCAGAATTCGGTCGATGTATCGATGGCAAGCAGCACGGTCTGAGTCATGCCCGCTATTGTAATGCCCCGCCCTTGCCCCCACGGGCGGTGGTCGGCCTGCGCGCCGTTTGGAAGGGTTGCTCCAGCGTCACGGGCAGCGCGGCTGTTACCATCGACGCCCATTCCCGCTACTGCCATGGAGAAAACGATGAGCGATGTCGATGCCCTGTTCGCACAAGCCCAGGAAGACGTGAAACAGCTGCCCGAACGGCCCGGCAATCTGACGCTGCTGCGTCTGTACGCGCTCTTCAAGCAGGCAACCGAAGGCGACGTCCACGGCGACAAACCCGGTTTCGCCGATATCGTCGGCAAATACAAGCACGACGCCTGGGCCGCGCTCAAGGGTACGCCGCAGGAAACGGCGCGCCAGCAGTACGTCGAACTCGTGGAGTCGCTGAAAAACGGCACGGCTTCCTGACGCTCGCGAGGCCGGGCGCAAAAAACCGAAATGAATGTGGCGCAGCGCAACAAATCTCTTTATAATGCGGGCTGCGTTTTGCCTTGGCCTCGGTGCAAACCGGTTTCGCGGCACAGCGCTTCGTAGCGTTATGCTCCAATCCAGTTTAGAACCTGTCCCCCTCTGCCTTGGCCCTGTTCGGGCCGTCAAAGATCAGGCTGGCGGCTTACCATCCCGGTGCGCCGCATCCGAAACAGCTTCTAACTAGAAACTCGCTCACAATTGCGAGTTGCCCCCGTTTTTCGATTTGCTCGCGGCTTCATGCCCGCTGAATCCGACGACCAGGGTTGTGTCGATTGGCGCCGACGTTCCATTTCCTGCGTTCCAAGGATTTACATGACTTCGAGTAACACCCCCAGCCCGCTGACTGCCCTCGCCAACGACGTGTTCAGTACCGACGAACAGCACGCCGCGCCTGCGCACGACGCCGCTGCCACGCCGGAAGGCCCGACGTTCGCGTCGCTCGGCCTCTCGCCCGAAATCGTCTCGGCGCTCACCGCAGCGGGCTACAAGGCTCCGACGCCGGTGCAGGAGCGCGCCATTCCCGCCGCCATCGCGGGCCGCGACCTGCTCGTTTCGAGCCCCACAGGCTCCGGCAAGACCGCAGCGTTCATGCTGCCCGCCATCGAGCGCTTCGCCCAACTGCAGAAGGCACAAGCCAGCCAGCCGCGCGAGCCGCGTTCGGCCGATGGACAAGGCGACCGCCGCGGCCGCCGTCCGCAACCCGTCGCGCGCCCCGGCCTCCTCGTGCTCACGCCCACGCGCGAACTCGCCATGCAGGTAACCACCGCCGCGTCGACCTACGGCAAGCATCTGCGCCGCCTGCGCACGCTGAGCATTCTGGGCGGCGTCGCCTATGGCCAGCAGTTGATGCTGCTCGCGAAGAACCCCGAGATTCTCGTTGCGACGCCGGGCCGTCTGCTCGATCACCTCGAGCGTGGCCGCATCGACCTGTCCGAACTCCAGATGCTCGTGCTCGACGAAGCCGACCGCATGCTCGACATGGGCTTCATCGACGACATCGAAACGATCGTCGCCGCCACGCCGGCCACGCGTCAGACCATGCTGTTCTCGGCCACGCTGGACGGCAAGATCGGCTCGCTCACGGGCCGCCTGCTGAAGAATCCCGAGCGTATCGAGATCGTGCAACGCATGGAATCGCGCACGAACATCGCCCAGACGGTGCACTACGTCGACGACCGTGACCATAAGAACCGTCTGCTCGACCATCTGCTGCGCGACACCGGCCTCGACCAGGCCATCGTGTTCACGGCGACCAAGATGGACGCTGACCAGCTGGCCGGGCGTCTTGCCGACGCCGGTTTCGAAACGGCCGCGCTGCATGGCGACCTGCCCCAGGGCGCCCGTAACCGGACCATCCGCGCGCTGCGCGAGCGCCGCGTTCGCGTACTCGTGGCAACCGACGTGGCTGCGCGCGGCATCGACATTCCGGGCATCACGCACGTGTTCAACTACGACCTGCCGAAGTTCGCCGAAGACTACGTGCACCGCATCGGCCGTACGGGTCGTGCGGGCCGCTCGGGTATCGCGGTGAGCCTCGTGCATCACGCCGAGCAAGGCGCGCTCAAGCGCATCGAACGCTTCGTGCACACCACGTTACCCGTCAACGTGGTCGAAGGCTTCGAGCCGCGCAAAACGGCGCCGGCCAATCGCGGCTTTGGCCGTGGCCGTCCCGGTGGCGGCAACGGCGGCGGTAACAGCGGGCGCCGTTTCGGTAACGGCAAGCCGGGCGGTGGCTACGGCCAGGGCGGTCAACGCACTGGCGGCTGGGCCAACAAGTCTGCGGACGGTGCTTCTCGCAGCGGTTACGGCGCGCCGAGCGGCGGCCAGTCCCGCGATGGCTACGGCGCGCGCGACGGCCGCCCCGGCGGTCAGCGCAGCGGCTCCGGCGACTCGCGTGGCTTTGGTGGTTCCCGCGAAGGTGGCTACAGCGGCCGCCGGCAGGATGGTCCGCGCACCTCGCGCCGCGGCGACTAATCCCCGTTCGCGTCAAACGCAACACGCCTGATTTCCCGACCGGCGGCCTCTTGTGCCGCCGCAAAGGTTCTAAAGACCGGTGCCCCTGGCACCGGTCTTTTTTTATGCCTCGCCAAATTTCACGATATGAAAAAATCTTTTGAGTCGTAAAATTTCGTGCTGCGTGGCACAAGCTACCGCGTTCCAGGATGGAAAACGACATTTCTCATCATGGAACGAATCCACCAAATATTTGATTTTAAACAATAATAAATCTCTCAAAAACCTGACTCCCGCCCTGTTGCAGCCGTCTGCTTTTGCCTAGACTCTTATATAAGACTTCACGAAACGAATCGCCCCGCTCCCCTCCCAGGGTCGCCGTTTCGCGAAGACAGCCAGTCCATCGATTCACTTCAAGGCAATCTAAGGAGAGCACATCATGACCACGACGCGTCAACAACAGGCTCAGGAACTGCAGCAGCAATGGGAAACCGATCCGCGCTGGAAAGGCATCAAGCGCGGCTATAGCGCCGAGGACGTCGTGCGCCTGCGCGGCTCGCTGCAGGTCGAGCACACGCTCGCGAAGCGCGGCGCCGAAAAGCTGTGGCAACTCGTGAACAACGAGCCGTTCGTGAACGCGCTCGGCGCCCTGACCGGTAACCAGGCCATGCAGCAGGTCAAGGCCGGCCTCAAGGCGATCTACCTCTCGGGTTGGCAAGTAGCGGGCGACGCCAACGTGGCCGGCGAAATGTACCCCGACCAGTCGCTGTATCCGGCGAACTCGGTGCCGCTCGTCGTGAAGCGCATCAACAACACGCTTACGCGCGCCGACCAGATCCAGTGGTCCGAGGGCAAGAACGAAGGCGACGAAGGCTACGTCGACTTCTTCGCACCCATCGTGGCCGACGCCGAAGCCGGCTTCGGCGGTGTGCTCAACGCATTCGAACTGATGAAGGCCATGATCGAGGCCGGCGCCTCGGGCGTGCACTTCGAAGACCAGCTCGCCTCGGTGAAGAAGTGCGGTCACATGGGCGGCAAGGTGCTCGTGCCGACCCGCGAAAACGTGGCCAAGCTCGTCGCCGCGCGCCTCGCCGCCGACGTCTGCGGCACGCCGACCGTGCTCGTCGCGCGTACCGACGCCGAAGCTGCCGACCTCATCACGTCCGACGTCGACGACAACGACAAGCCGTTCCTCACGGGCGAACGCACGGTGGAAGGCTTCTTCCGCACGAAGCCGGGCCTCGAGCAGGCCGTGTCGCGCGGTCTCGCCTACGCGCCGTATGCCGACCTGATCTGGTGCGAAACGGGCAAGCCGGATCTGGAATACGCGAAGAAGTTCGCCGAGGCGATCCATAAGCAGTTCCCGGGCAAGCTGCTCTCCTACAACTGCTCGCCGTCGTTCAACTGGAAGAAGAACCTCGATGACGCAACGATCGCGAAGTTCCAGAAGGAACTCGGCGCGATGGGCTACAAGTTCCAGTTCATTACGCTCGCCGGCTTCCACGCGCTCAACTACTCGATGTTCAATCTCGCGCACGGCTACGCGCGCCAGCAGATGAGCGCGTTCGTCGAACTCCAGCAGGCCGAGTTCGCCGCGGCCGAGAAGGGCTTCACCGCAGTCAAGCACCAGCGCGAGGTGGGCACGGGCTACTTCGACGCCGTCACGCAGACGGTGGAGCGCGACGCCTCCACCACGGCGCTGCACGGTTCGACGGAAGACGAGCAGTTCTTCGACAAGAAGGTCGCCTGACCCAGCGGGTTGCCGGCGGATTGCCGGGTCCGGTCCCCGGGCCCGAATAATCCCGGCTTCGAAAAACAAATCAGGGAGGAGGCGCGGCGGGTGGATACCTCAGGTACCACCCGCCCCCACACCAGGCTGCGCGTTGAGGTACGCGCGTTCGCAGGCCAGTATGGTCGACCCCATACGACGGACTGCAAGCCTGGAAAAAATGCCAACGCGGCACAACCGCGACAGCACGCAAAAGAACGGAACGCGCCGGACCACCGGCGCGATTTCGCTGCGGGCCGCGTTTTTGACGGCCTCGCTTGTCGCTATCGATACACGATCACAGGAATCTTCGTATGGGTCAGCACGCGCTGCGTCTCGCTGCCGATCAGCAGGCTGCCCAGGCCACGCCGTCCGTGCGAGGCCATGAAGATCACGTCACAACCGCCCTGCTCCGCGGCTTCGATGATCCCGAGATACGGTGACGGGTGCACGCTCGTCTGGCAGTCGCAGGCCACGCCCGCGCTGCGCGCGGCTTGCTCGACCTCCTGCAGATGCACCTGCGCTTCACGTTCGCTGCGCTGCTGGAAATCGACGGGCGGCTCGATCACGACTTCGGAAAACGGCGAGTACGGATATTGCGGCAGGCACGCATACGCCGTCACGCGCGCCCCCACGGCTCGGGCGAGATCGATGGCGCCGTCGATCGCCTTCTTCGACAGTTCCGATCCGTCGGTTGGAACGAGGATGTGCCTGAACATGGCGCCCTCCGTGGTGGGCAGCGGCGCGATCTGCACAGCGCCGGACTGCGGCGGTGGTGTCGGAATGGTCTCGCATCGCGGACCTCTTGCTTCGATTCTAGTGCGCCGAAAAACGCCCCAGCACACGGGTGCGGGTCTGTACCCATATCGGAAACCCGCGCGCAGCGCGGCGCAAGGCGCGGCGTCAACCTTCGCCCCAGTACCCGGGCTGCTCGTAGGTATGTTTGAGGAAATCGAGAAAGAGCCGCACGCGCAGCGGCAAATGGCGGCGCTGCGGAAACACGGCGTGAATGCCGATGGGCGGCGCGGCAAAAGCGTCGAGCACGCTCACGAGCCGTCCGGCCAGCACGTCGGTGCCGACCTCCCACCAGGAGCGCCACGCGAGCCCGTGCCCTTCGAGACACCATTCGTGCAGGACCGCACCGTCCGAGCATTCCATGGTGCCCGAGACGCGGATCGAGACCACCTTGTCGTCCTGCTGGAACGTCCAGCCACGCTGCTGGTTGGCGCTCGCCGCCAGCGCAAGGCAATTGTGATGGGCGAGATCGGCGAGCGTGGCCGGCGCGCCGCGGCGTGCGAGGTAGCCCGGCGAAGCCACGCAGAGCCGCCGGTTCTCGCCCAGCCGCAACGACACGAGCGACGAATCCGGCAATTCGCCGAGACGCACGGCGCAGTCGAAGCCTTCGTTCACGAGGTCCACCATGCGGTCCGAGAGATCGAGCGTGACCGAGACGTCGGGATGCGCCACGGTGAACGCGGGCACGAGCGGCGCCACGTGGCGCCGTCCGAAACCCGCCGGCGCCGAGACGCGCAGGTGGCCGCTTGCCTTGACCCCGCCCGCCGACACGCTCGCTTCGGCGTTCTGCATCTCATGCAGCACGCGCTGGCAGTCTTCGAGAAACGCAGAGCCTTCGAACGTGAGCGTGATGCGCCGCGTGGTGCGCACGAGCAGTTTCACGCCGAGGCGCTCTTCGAGGGCGTCGATGCGCCGCCCGATGATGGCGGGCGCCACGCCCTCGGCCTGTGCCGCGGCCGAAAGGCTGCCCTTCGCCGCCACGGCAACGAAGGTTTCGATCTGTTTGAAGCGGTCCATCGCGTCACCGTAAGCGGTTCGAGCGTCGGAAAAATGAGTTTCCGAGCAGTGAGCGACAGATTAGGTAGATGGAAGTAAAAGATCAAGTGACGATTCAGGGCTTTCTTTGCTTTTACCATCACGAATAGAATCGTCGTTGACCTCTGATAACGGAGCGCACGGCTATGTCGGCCACAACGACACCCTTTCCCAAAGCAGTGATTTTCGACGCGTACGGCACGCTCTTCGACGTGCATTCGGTCATCGCCGCAGCCGAGCAGTTGTTCGCGGGCCACGGAATCGCGCTGTCGCAGCTGTGGCGGCAAAAGCAGATCGAATACACGCAGCTGCGCACGCTCTCCGACCCCGAAGGCGGCGCGCGCTACCAGCCGTTCTGGAACGTCACGCTCGACGCCTTGCGCTTCTCCGCCCGCAAGCTGGGCCTGCCGCTCACCGCCACCGGTGAAAAGCGGCTGATGGACGAATACGCGTGTCTCTCGGCTTTTCCCGACGTGCTGCCCGTGCTGCGGCAGTTGCGCGCCCGCGATAGCAGCAATAGCGCAGGGCGCGCGCCGGGCCTCGCCATTCTCTCGAACGGCAATCCGCAGATGCTCGACATCGCCATCAAGAGCGCCGGCATGACCGGGCTCTTCGATCACGTGCTTTCCGTGGACGCCGTGCGCGCCTACAAGCCCTCGCCCGCAGCCTATGCACTCGGCACGCAGGCTTTCGGTGCTGCCCCGCGCGACATCGTGTTCGTTTCGTCGAACGGTTGGGACGCCGCGGGCGCCGGCTGGTTCGGCTACACCACGTTCTGGATCAACCGCCAGGGCGCGCCCGCGGAGGAACTCGGCGTGCGGCCCGACGGCACAGGCAGCGGCATGGCGGAACTCGCCGCATTTCTCGAAACCCATGCGCCGCCCGACCGGAGCGCGGCCCGCGTGCGCCACAGCCCCGGCGCATGAAGGGCCGCCGTTCCGCGTGGACGGCGTACGCAGTAACCGCTTTCACATCCGATTCACATCCGACTCACATCTGACCGACCAGGGAGCAGCCATCATGGCCAATTCGTTGCAGACACCGCAGGGCATGCAGATTACCGGCGAGATCGCGCCGGGCTTCGAAACGATCCTCACGCCAGAGGCGCTGGCGCTCGTCGCGCAACTGCATCGCGCGTTCGAGCCGCGCCGCCAGGAACTGCTCAAGGCACGCGCTGAGCGCACGAAGCGCCTCGACGCCGGCGAGCGCCCCGACTTCCTCGCTGAAACGAAGAGCGTGCGCGATGGCGACTGGACCATTGCCCCGCTGCCGCAAGACCTGGCATGCCGCCGCGTGGAAATCACGGGCCCGGTCGAGCGCAAGATGATCATCAACGCGCTGAACTCGGGCGCGGACTCGTACATGACCGACTTCGAGGACTCGAACACCCCGAACTGGAACAACCAGATCACCGGTCATATCAATCTCAAGGACGCTGTCCGCCGCACCATTTCGCTCGAGCAGAACGGCAAGTCGTATCGCCTCAACGACAAGATCGCGACGCTGATCGTGCGTCCGCGCGGCTGGCACCTCGACGAAAAGCACGTGACCGTGGACGGCCAGCGCGTCTCGGGCGGCATCTTCGACTTCGCGCTGTACCTGTTCCACAACGCGAAGGAATTGATCGCGCGCGGCAGCGGCCCGTACTTCTATCTGCCGAAGATGGAGAGCCACCTCGAAGCGCGCCTGTGGAACGACGTCTTCGTCGCCGCCCAGGAAGCTGTCGGCATTGCCCGCGGCACGATCCGCGCCACCGTGCTGATCGAAACGATCCTCGCTGCGTTCGAGATGGACGAGATTCTCTATGAACTGCGCGAGCACAGCTCGGGCCTCAACGCAGGCCGCTGGGACTACATCTTTTCGGCCATCAAGAAGTTCAAGAACGACAAGGACTTCTGCCTCGCGGACCGCTCGCAGATCACGATGACCGTGCCGTTCATGCGCGCCTATGCACTGCAGCTGCTCAAGACGTGTCACCGCCGCAATGCGCCCGCTATCGGCGGCATGAGCGCGCTCATTCCGATCAAGAACGATCCGGCCGCCAACGACAAGGCAATGGGCGGCGTGCGTTCGGACAAGGCGCGCGACGCAGGCGACGGCTACGACGGCGGCTGGGTCGCGCACCCGGGCCTCGTGCCCGTGGCGATGGAAGAGTTCGTCAAAGTGCTTGGCGACAAGCCGAACCAGATCGGCAAGCAGCGCGACGATGTGCAGGTGACAGCGAAGGATCTGCTCGACTTCCGTCCGGAAGCGCCGATCACCGAAACGGGTCTGCGCAACAACATCAACGTGGGCATCCACTACCTGGGCTCGTGGCTCACCGGTAACGGCTGCGTGCCGATCCACAACCTGATGGAAGACGCCGCCACAGCAGAAATTTCGCGCTCCCAGGTATGGCAGTGGATCCGCTCGCCGAAGGGCACGCTGGAGGACGGCCGCAAGGTCACGGCCGAACTCGTGCGCGCCCTCGCGAAAGAGGAACTCGTGAAGGTGAAGAACGTGGTGGGGGGCGATACGGCGCCGTACGAGCGCGCGGCTGAAATCTTCGAGCAGATGTCCACGGCAGAGCAGTTCACGGAATTCCTCACGCTGCCGCTGTACGAGGAAATCTGAGTATCGTGACTGCTATTGCGGGGCCGGCCCGGCTGTGAAAGGCGGGCCGGCTCGCGGCGGCGCGTGGAGTGGGTGGCGGCGTAGCGCACGCGGGTTGAGAAAATCTCGGGCGACCTCAGACGTCGCTCAGCGCGTGCGACGATGCGCCACCCAGTCTCCGTTCCTGATCTCCGGCAATCCTCTCGTCGACTCCAGCGCGACGGGATAGAACCGGCAGGTGAATGCCACGCCGTGCAGCTCGACCTGCGTGTGGCGGGCGAGAAACAACCCTTCCACGCCCGGATACACCTCTTCGATCTCATCGAGCACGGCGACGAGCGCATCGTCGATCTCGTAGACGTCGCCCTTCACAGGCAACGCGCGATCGCCCACCTGCTCCACCACCAGGCCCGGATACGCGCCGAAGTCGAACAGCCTCCCCGGCACACAGGCCTCGCCCACGAGCACCGGCGCCGCGATGTCGTAGCGCGCCGCGGCTGCATTGATGTCGTTGATCTCTCCCGCCCGCAAGGTGCCGTAGACGAACACGTACTGCATCAAGCGTCTCCCGACTTCAGAGCGGCACGTTGGCAACCAGCACGCCGTCCGCATCGGCGTAGACCCATTCGCCAGGCCGCACGGTGGTGCCGGGCAAGCGCACCGGCACGTCGCGCTCGCCGCCGCCGCGTTTCTGGCTGCGCTGCGGATTCGTGGCCAGCGCGGCAATGCCGATTTCGCATTCGTTGAGCTCGACCGTGTCGCGCACGCAGCCGTACACCACGATGCCCGCCCAGCCGTTGGTCTCTCCGAGCTTGCCGAGGTTGCCCCCGACCAGCGCGCATCGCAGACTACCTCCGCCGTCCACCACGAGCACGCGGCCCTCGCCGGGTTGTTCGAGCGCGGCACGCACGAGCGTGTTGTCTTCGAAGACCTTCAGCGTGGCGGCCGGACCGCAAAAGGCCGGCGTGCGGCCGAAGAAACGAAAGACCGGATCGAGCACGCGCAGCGTGCCGGCGGCGAGCTGGTCCTCGTGCGCGTCGCAGAGATCTGCAGTGGCCTGGGTCATGGAGCTTCCTCCCAATGGTTTGGGTTTGGCAATGGGTTCGACGTCGTCGAAATCGCACGCATTATGCCCGCATATGAGGCAGGGAAGAAAAGGCGGCGGCCATCGGCCGACGGGGCTCCGCATGGGGTTGTGCCCCGGCGGCCATGCGAGCCTCGCAGACGCGAGGAGCGAGCCTGCAGCGTGTGCTTCGCCCGCCTACAATGTCGGAGCCGCCGCCGTCCCGGAGCCGCGCCCACCATGCCACTCGACGCCACCTCGCCATCTTCTGACCAGGTCCATTTCGCCGACATTCCGCCGGACTTCGCGCCTACGCCGGTTCATCCCATCCGCGTGCGTTCGCGGCCCATGCCGGCTGGCGTGCGCATCGCGCGGCACACACACGGTTGGGCGCAGGTTGCCTACGCATCGCGCGGCGTGCTGCGCGTGGCCACCACCGGGACGACCTGGATGGTGCCGCCCTCGCGCGCGATCTGGGTGCCGCCGCATGTGACGCACGAAGTCGTCATCGTGGAAGACGCGTTCCTGCGCACGCTCTATGTGGACGAGACGGTAGTGCCCGAGGGACTGGATGCGTGCCGCGTGGTGGAGGTATCGGGGCTGCTGCGCGAGGTGATCGCGGCACTCGACACGCAAGGGCTGCCTTCGTATCGTGAGCGGCTGCTCGGCACGCTGGCCCTCGACGAGATCACGCGCTCCGAGCCGTTGCCGCTCTCGGTGCCGATGCCCGCGGAAAAGCGGCTGCGCACGCTCTGCGAAGCGCTGATTGCCGATCCGGCCGGCTCGGTGTCGCTGGAACACTGGGCGGCCAGCATCGGCGCGAGCACGCGCACCATCGCCCGGCTGTTCCGCCAGGAACTGGGCATGAGCTTCTCGCAGTGGCGCCAGCAGGCCATCCTCGCTCGTGCGATTCCCTTGCTGAACCAGGGGCGGCCCATGTCGCTCGTCGCGGAGGAACTCGGCTACCAGAGCCAGAGCGCGTTTTCGGCGATGTTCCGACGGGCCTTCGGGCAGAGTCCGCGCGCGTTCATCGCACGCGACATCGCGCATCGCGAGGACAACGGGACCACGCTCGCCACCCCAGACGAGCTGTTGTCGTCTGACGTTGAGGCCGACACCGCGCCACCTGTGCGCACGTAATCTGCGGTGGATAAACTGCGGTACCACGCAATTGCTGAAGCGGGTTGGCGGGCGCAGAAGAACGGGTTTAGAGACTGACGAAAGCGATGGGATCCATCGCATTACACCTTGCGCGCCATGTGCCGGATGGAGCCGAGCCGGGCCAGCCGGGGGCCCGCGGGCCGATATCCCATGCGCTGATAAAGTTTTGCCGCCGGGTTGTCGACGAACACACGTAGCTGAAGCTCCTTCAGACCGCGTTCGCGCGCCCACTGATGCGAGATGCCGAGCAGGAAGGTGCCTGCGCCCTGATGTCGGTGGCCTTCGGCGATCTGTACGTCCCGGATATGCAGCGAGTCGTTTTCTTCAGTCACCCGCAGTACGCCGATCGCTTCGCCCTCAGCTTCCAGAATGAAGTTCTCGGATTCGCGCCAGCTCGCGAGAAACAGGTCGCCGCGCCAGACGAGATGGTGCCGCCGATAATAGCCGTCCATGTTCGTGCGCGTAAGCGCTTCGGCGAACTCGAAGTCTTCCATGGTGGCGCCGCGCAGGTGGAAGCGGGATGGAACGTCGTTCGGGGCAAACATGGCACACCGGCGAGAGAAGAACCTGCACAACGGTAAGGCAGGCCGCGTGTGCTGGCAATGGCTGTTTTTCCCGAAGCGGCGGCGAACGACGGACTGGCGTTTCGATCCGGCAAGTTCAAGGCAAGCGCGAACGCTCGGCGCCCAAGGGACCAAACAACAAAAAAGCCAGCTGGGTACTCCCAGCGGGCTTCTCGTTTCTGGCGGAGCGGACGGGACTCGAACCCGCGACCCCCGGCGTGACAGGCCGGTATTCTAACCGACTGAACTACCGCTCCAAACTCTACAGCTTCGCGCACATCGCCTTGTGGCCGGGTACGCTGCATCGCCTCATGCTGCACGGCGCTGCTACCCTGTGTGTCTTTGGCGTCCCCTAGGGGATTCGAACCCCTGTACTCACCGTGAAAGGGTGATGTCCTAGGCCTCTAGACGAAGGGGACAACACAGGCTTACACCTTAATAAAAAAGCCCGCTCAAGTGCGCCTGAACGGGCTTTGTCTGGCGGAGCGGACGGGACTCGAACCCGCGACCCCCGGCGTGACAGGCCGGTATTCTAACCGACTGAACTACCGCTCCAGTCTTTACATCATGGCTTACGGGCGTCGGTTAGTTCCCGCATGCTGCTTCGCCGGTTACTGCTTGGCGCCGCTAATGTCCTGGCGTCCCCTAGGGGATTCGAACCCCTGTACTCACCGTGAAAGGGTGATGTCCTAGGCCTCTAGACGAAGGGGACATAATCTTTGCAGATTGACCGCTTCTGCAGCGTATTGCTCATTGCGCTGCTTATTGCCCGCAACTTACTGCTAACTACCTGCAACAGCGAAGACCGCTATATTAACTGCCCTACCGCTGCTTGTGAAGCCTTTTTTCTACAAACACCCGGCTGGGTAGAAAGGGCATTCACGATGTTCTGATGGTGGAGGTAAGCGGGATCGAACCGCTGACCTCTTGCATGCCATGCAAGCGCTCTCCCAGCTGAGCTATACCCCCTTGCAGAACAGAAGCGAGATTGTAGAGACCGAATTGCGGTTTGTAAATACCCTTTGAGCTTTCACACGCAACTTTTTCGCTCGCAACGAACCCGCAGCGACCCCGCTTATGCCAGCGCCTTGCTGATGCGCTCCACCACTACCTCGCGCGAGAAGAGCGAAAGTACGCTATCGATCGAGGGCGTGTGCGTGGTGCCCACCACCAGCAGACGAACAGGCATCGCGAGCTGCGGCATCTTGAGCTTGTGAGCAGCGAGCGTGGCCTTCAGCGCGGCCGCGATGCCCTCCTTCGTCCACTCGGCGCTGCGCAACGCCGTGGCAAGATCCGCGAGTGCGCCACGCACGACATCGGTTACGTGCTGCGCCAGCGCTTCAGGTTCAGGCTGCGGCTCGCGGTAGAACATGACAGCGTTTTCCGCGATCTCTCTGACGGTCGACGCCCGATCCTTGAGCAACGCGATCACACCGTCCAGTGACGGGCCTGCCTCGATCATCGCCGCTTCGATGCCAAGCGTCGCGAAGAACGGCTTGGCCAGTTCGGCAAGACGCGCGCTGTCGGTCTCTTTGATGTAGTGATTGTTGAGCCAGTTCAACTTGTTGTGGTCGTACTGCGCGGGCGACTTGCCGAGGTGCTCGAGGTCGAACCATTCGACGAACTGCTCACGCGAGAAAATCTCGGCGTCGCCATGTGACCAGCCGAGCCGCGCGAGATAGTTGAGCACGGCCTCGGGCAGATAGCCCTCGTCGCGATAGCCCATCACGCTCATGGCGCCATGACGCTTGCTCATCTTCTCGCCCTGTTCGTTGAGCACCGTGGGCAGATGCGCGTAGACCGGCGGCTGCGCACCGAGCGCACGCAGGATGTTGATCTGGCGCGGCGTGTTGTTCACGTGGTCGTCGCCGCGAATCACGTGCGTGATGCGCATGTCGAGGTCGTCCACCACGACGCAGAAGTTGTAGGTGGGCGTGCCGTCGGGACGCGCGATCACGAGATCGTCGAGTTCCTCGTTGGAGATTTCCACCCGTCCTTTCACGGCGTCGTCCCATGCCACAACGCCGGTCAGCGGATTCCGGAAGCGCAGCACCGGCTTCACGCCTTCCGGGGGCGTGGGCAGCGTCTTGCCGGGCTCGGGCCGCCACGTGCCGTCGTAACGCGGCTTGAGGCCCTCGGCGCGCTGTCTTTCACGCAGCGCGTCCAGTTCTTCCGTCGACATGTAGCAGGGGTACACGAGGCCCTGCTCCGCCATCTGCGCCAGCACCTCGCGATAGCGGTCCATGCGCTGCATCTGGTAGAACGGGCCCTCGTCGTAATCGAGACCGAGCCACGCCATGCCTTCGAGAATGGCGTCGACCGACTCCGACGTCGAGCGTTCCAGGTCCGTGTCCTCGATGCGCAGCACGAAGATCCCTTTGTGATGGCGCGCGAACGCCCACGGGTAAAGCGCGGAGCGAATGTTGCCGAGATGGATGAAACCGGTGGGACTCGGTGCGAAGCGGGTACGGACAGAGGTGGTCATATGGATGAGCTCGGAGACGGCGTCGCGCGTGCGGGCAAGGCTGCCTCGGTCTCGTGAAGGACTCGCCGCAGTTGCCCGAGCGGCAGTGCAAGATGCCGGCCGATGATGCCCTGCGGCGTTTTGCCCGCGCGACGCGAATGAAAAATTCGACCTGCGATTATACCCGCCGAGGCTTCGGTGGACCGGGCGTGCCACGCGGCTCGCGCGCAAACGAGGCCAGGTGTGCAGCGCTTGCTGCCTTCCAGGCGCGGCATCCGGGCATGCCGCATGTCCCTGGCAGGACGTTTGGCGTCCCGCCGGAACTAGCATGTCCGCTCGGTTCGTGTATCCGTCCACTGCTGCCCGTTTGCTTTATGATGTGCCCGCGCCGGCGCCCGTTGCCGACGCGGTGCGCGCCGCACGATACGCCACAGCCTTCGCGCCGCGCGCGTTGCATGATCCGCGGCATACGCCCCGGCTACCGGCCGGCCGCGCGTTGCCGCAGTTGGAGAAATCGTTGAAGCCTTCCTCGCCATCCATGGGCCGCCGCGCGTTTTCGCTCGCTGCGGCCTCGGCCGTGCTCACCGCCTGCGGCACCGCTGGCACACAGACCCACAACACCCCCAACACGCCGAATGCCGCGGCCACGCCACCCGTCAGCAAGCCAACGCGTCCGCTGCGGGTCGGGCTCGCGCTCGGCGGCGGCGCTGCGCGCGGCTTTGCGCACATCGGCGTGATCAAGGCGCTCGAAGCACGCAATGTGCAGATCGATCTGGTATGCGGCACGAGCGCGGGCTCCGTGGTTGCCGCGCTCTACGCTTCGGGCATGAACGGCATCGCGATCAACAAGCTTGCCTTGACGATGGATCAGGCATCCATCAGCGACTGGGCCATGCCGTTTCGCGCGCGCGGCCTGCTGCAGGGCGTCGCGCTGCAGAACTACCTGAACACGACGCTGAACAACCGCCCCATCGAAAAAATGGCGAAGCCACTCGGCGTTGTCGCCACCGATCTGAGGACCGGCGAGCCGATCCTGTTCCAGCGCGGCAACACGGGCATCGCGGTGCGGGCGTCGTGCAGCGTGCCGTCGATCTTCGAGCCCGTGAAAATCGGCGGCCACGAGTATGTGGACGGGGGGCTGGTGAGCCCAGTGCCGGCCGCGTTCGCGCACAAGATGGGCGCCGATTTCGTGATCGCCGTGGACATCTCCGCCCGCCCGGAAACGGGACTCACGCAAAGTTCGTTCGATGTCCTGATGCAGACGTTCACCATCATGGGCCAAACCATCAAGGCCTATGAGCTCGACAAATATGCGGACTTCGTGATCCGGCCGAATCTGTCCGCCATGAGCAGCAGCGACTTCGGTCAGCGCAATGCGGCGATTCTCGCCGGCGAAGAAGCCGTGGCGCGGATCATGCCTGATCTCGAACGCAAGCTCGCGCAGAGCCGGGCCACGGTCGCGTAAGGCGCACTTCGATCAGACGGCAGGACTGCGGCCGGGCGAGTCTTCCCAAACTGGAATTCGTCCCGCGCCGGCATTTGCCGCACTGCTCGCCCCGACAGCACGAGCGCCACGTGCTCGATGGTTTACTGGGGGGCGATTGAGCCCCACAAGCACAAAAAGCCCGCTTCAAACGAAGCGAGCTTTCTGTCGAATTTCCGAAGACCCAGGGAAAGGAAACGCCCCAGCGAAGCAACTTCGCTCAGTTGCCGCCGATGGTCGCGCTCACGCGCTGCTTCAGGTCCTGCTGCTGCGGATAGGTGGTCTCGACGCGGCGTGCGCCCGTGAAACGCTTTTCCCAGTAGCCGTCATCCATATCGTCGACGCGGATCGTGCTGCCCGTGGAAGGCGAATGCACGAACTTGTTGTCGCCGATGTAGATGCCAACGTGCGAGAACGTGCGGCGCATCGTGTTGAAGAAGACGAGGTCGCCCGGCTTCAGCTCCGAGAGGCGTACCTTCTCGCCCACCCGGCTCATTTCTTCGGCACGGCGCGGCAGCGCAAGTCCCAGCGTGTCCTGGAATACGTAGCGCACGAAGCCGCTGCAATCGAGGCCCGAATCCGGCGTGGTACCACCCCAGCGATAGCGCACGCCGATCATGTTCAGCGCGCCCACGACCACGTCGCCGGCCTTGCCCGCCATGCCGGACAGAAAGGACCGGGTACCGCTCGTGCTGTCGCTCGCTGCGGGAGCCTGGGTGTTGCTGGTGAGGGAGGGAGACTGCGAATTCGTCGAGAATTGCGACGAATTTGAGGCATTCTGACTAAAACTGCTTGCTTCGTCGGCGAACGCGCCGGAACTTGCTGCCATCAGGACGCCGATGAACATCCCGGCGACGGCGCGTGCGCAAGCCTGGGTCAAATGTCTGTGGTGCATCGGTCGGTAGAATTTGCCCGAAAATCAGGGGGTTAGAAGAAAACTTTGGACGATACTAGCCAGTAAGTATTCGCGTGTCAAAACAAATAGAAAAAAACAATCATCACACGCACCTCATTGGGGAATATGCCCGCCGAGGGCCGCCTGGAGCAGCTTTCGCGTATAAGGATGGGTCGGCTCGGCGAATATCTTGCCCACCTCGCCGGTCTCCACAATGGCACCGTTTTGCATCACCACCACCCGGTGCGCCATGGCGCCGATCACCTCGAGGTCGTGGCTGATGAAGACGTAGCCGAGGTTGTACTTGCGCTGCAATCCGGCCAGCAGCTTGAGCACCTGCTGCTGGATCGACACGTCGAGCGCGCTCGTCGGCTCGTCGAGAATCAGGATGCGCGGCTCCAGCACGAGCGACCGCGCGATCGCGATGCGCTGCCGCTGCCCTCCCGAAAACTCGTGCGGATAGCGATAAAGCACCGTGCGGTCGAGCCCCACTTCGCGCAGCACCGCGACGACCTTGTCGCGCCGCGCCTTCGCATCGAGTTGCGGCCGATGCAGCGCGAGCCCCTCGCCCACAATCCGCTCGATGGTGTGCCGCGGCGAGAGCGAGCTGAACGGATCCTGGAACACCACCTGCATGTTCGAGCGCAATTGGGTCTGCTCGCGGCCGCGATAGCTCGCAAGCGAGCGTCCCTGGAACTCGATTTCGCCGTGCGCAGTGCGCTGCAGCCCGAGCAGCGCCATCGCAAGCGTCGATTTACCGGAACCCGATTCCCCGACGATGCCGAGCGTCTCGCCCTGTCGCACCGACACGGTGGCGTCGTCCACCGCGCGAAAGCGCCCCGTGCGAAACCAGCCACGAATGCCCGGCAACGGGGTGGGGAAATCGACGCTTACGCCGCGCGCATCCAGCAGCACGGGAGAAATCGGCAGCACGGGCACGACGGTGCGCTCAGGCCGGCTGTGAAGCAGCCGCTGCGTGTACGGATGCTGCGGCGACTCGAAGATCGTCTCGACAGGCCCGCTCTCCACCAGTACGCCACGCTCCATCACGGCCACGCGTTGCGCAAAGCGGCGCACGAGGTTCAGGTCGTGCGTGATGAGCAGCACGGCCATGCCGCGCTTCTGCGCTTCGTCGCGCTGAAGCTCCAGCAGCAGATCGACGATCTGCGCGCGAATGGTGACGTCGAGCGCCGTGGTGGGCTCGTCGGCGAGCAGCAACTGCGGCCGGCACGCGAGCGCCATCGCGATCATCGCGCGCTGTCGCTGCCCACCCGAAAGCTGATGCGGATAGCTCGCCACGCGCCGCTCCGGCTCGGCGATGCCCGTGCGCGCGAGCAGCGCCGCGGCCTGACGGTACGCCTGCGGCTTCGTCAGGCCATCGTGCAGCATGATGGTTTCCGCGATCTGCTCGCCCACCGTGAAGAGCGGATTCAGGGCCGTCATAGGCTCCTGGAAGATCATCGCGATGTCGTTGCCGCGCAGGGCGCGCATCTCGCGTTCGCTCTTCGCGAGCAGGTCCTCTCCGTTGAAGCGGATCGCGCCGCTCACCTGAGCGTCCGCGAGCAGACGCAGTACGGAAAGCGCCGTGACGGTCTTGCCCGAACCCGATTCGCCCACCAGCGCCACGCGCTCGCCGCGCGCAATGGAGAGCGTCACGTCGTTGACGGCCACCGTATCGCCGAACGCCACCCGCAGCCGCTCGAGCGAGAGCAGCGGCGTACCGGCCGCGGGCGCGGCCTTTTCGCTGACGGCGGCGCTCACTGGTTGCCTCCCGCGCGCATGGCGTCGGCAATGCGCGTATCGAGCGCGTTGCGCAGCGCGTCACCCATGAACGTGAGCAGCAGCAGCGTCACGACGAGCACGCCGAACGTCGACATCGAAATCCACCACGCGTCGAGATTGGCTTTGCCCTGGGCGAGCAGTTCGCCAAGGCTCGGTGTGGGCGCCGGCACGCCCAGGCCGAGAAAGTCGAGGCTCGTGAGCGCGAGAATCGCACCGCTCATACGAAACGGCAGGAACGTGATGACCGGCGTGAGGCTGTTGGGTAGCACGTGTCGCCAGATAATCTGCCAGTTGGAGAGCCCCATCGCTCGCGCTGCGCGCACGTAGTCCTGATTGCGATTGCGCAGAAACTCGGCGCGCACGTAATCGGAGAGGCCGATCCAGCCGAACAGCGAGAGCAGCACGATCAGCAGGATGAAGCCCGGCTCGAAGATCGAGGAGAAGATGATGAGCAGATACAGTTCGGGCAACGCGCTCCAGATCTCGATCAGGCGCTGGCCGACAATGTCGACCTTGCCGCCGAAGTAGCCCTGCACCGCACCCGCCAGCATGCCGAGCAACGTGCCGATGGCCGTGAGCACGAGCGCGAACTCCACCGAAACGCGAAAGCCGTAGACGAGCCGCGCGAACAGGTCGCGACCGCGGTCGTCGGTACCCAGCCAGTTCGCGCTCGAAGGCGGCGCCGGATTCGGGACTTTCGAGAAATAGTTGAGTGTGTCGTAGTAGTACGGATTGGGCGGGTAGATCGCGAAGTTGCCCGGCTCGTCGAAGCGATGCCGGATGTACGGATCGAGATAGTCGGCGGGCGTCGGGAAGTCGCCGCCGAACGCGGTCTCCGGATAGTCCTTGAAGAGCGGGAAATACAACTGCCCCTCGTAGCGCACGACGAGCGGCTTGTCGTTGCACCACAGCGGCGCCGCAAGGCTCGCCGCGAAGGCGAACACGAAGACGACGAGGCTCCAGTAACCGAGGCGCTGCTGCCTGAAGCGCTGCCAGATGCGCCGCGCCGGCGACGGCGACACGAATGCGCGCACCGGCTGCGCGGAGGAGGACATCTCAGGGCCAACGCGGGCTCGGCTCAACTCAGTGCTCCAGATGCTCGAATTGAATGCGGGGGTCGACCAGCACGTAGCAGAGGTCGGAGATCAGTTTCGTCACGAGGCCGATCAGCGTGAACAGATAGAGCGTGCCCAGCACGACGGGGTAGTCGCGCCGGATCACGGACTCGTAGGAGAGCAGGCCGAGCCCGTCGAGCGAAAAGAGCGTCTCGATCAGCAGGCTGCCCGTGAAGAAGGCGCCGATGAACGCGGCCGGAAAGCCCACGATGAGCGGCAGCAAGGCATTGCGAAACACGTGCTTCCACAACACCGTGCGCTCGGAGAGGCCCTTCGCGCGTGCGGTCAGCACGTACTGTTTGCGCACTTCGTCGAGGAACGCATTCTTTGTGAGCATTGTGACGACGGCGAAGCTGCCCACCACCGACGCAACGACGGGCAGCGTGATGTGCCAGAGATAGTCCAGAATCTTGCCACCGAGCGACAGCGAATCCCAGTTGTCCGAGACGAGATTGCGCAGCGGAAAGAGCTGCAAAAACGAGCCGCCGCCGAACAGCACGAGCAGCAGCACGCCCAGTACGAAGCCCGGAATCGCGTAGCCGACGAGTACGAAAAGGCTCGTGACCAGATCGAAGCGCGAGCCGTTGCGCACGGCCTTTGCGATACCGAGCGGCACCGATATGAGGTAGGTGAGAAAGAAGGTCCACAGGCCGATGCTGATCGACACCGGCAGCTTCGAGACGATCAGCGACCACACGCTTTGATGCCGGAAATAGCTATCGCCCAGATCGAAGCGCGCGAAGCGGCCCAGCATCATGAAGTAGCGTTCGAGCGGCGGCTTGTCGAAGCCGTACAGCGCCTTGAGTTGAGCGATCTGCTGGGCGTCCACGCCCGTGTGGGCGCGCATGCCGAACGGCAAGCCCTGCTCCGCGCCTTTGCGCAGATCATGCAGCGCCTGCTCCACCGGCCCACCCGGCACGAACTGGATCACGACGAAGGTCAGCGTCAGTACGCCGAGGAGCGTCGGGATCATCAGTAGCAGGCGCTTGAGGATATAGCTCGACATAGGCGGAATCCGGATGTTTGAACGGGACGGCGCGTGTGAGCGGCGCGTGACGGGTCCACTCTCGCGCAAACCGCTGCGCTAGTGGCTCGCCGCTGCCGCAGGCGGTGTCTTGAACCACCACGTCGAGATGATCCAGTCGCTCGCGGAATAGTACAGCGGCAGCGTGCGCGGCCGCGCGAGCGTGTTCTTGAACGCCACGCGATGCACCGCGCTATACCACTGCGGCACCACATAATAGCCATGCATCAACACCCGGTCGAGCGCATGCACCGCGTCGACAAGCGCCTCGCGCGTCTGTGCCGCGACGATGGCGCGCAACAGCGCATCCACCACCGGCGACTTCAGGCCGATCAGATTGCCCGAGCCCTCCTCGTCCGCCGCCTTGCTGCCGAAGCGGTCCAGTTGCTCCGTGCCCGGCACCTGGACGTCGGGATAGCGGATCGTCGTCATGTCGAAGTCGAACGCGTCGAGGCGCTTCTGATAGAGCGCGAAGTCCACGGCGCGATAGCTGACCTTGATGCCGAGCTTCTGAAGGCTGCGCTGATACTGCGCCATGATGGGCTCCCAGCGCGCCGACCCGCTCGTGTCGTCGAGCACTTCGAATTCGAAAGGTTTGCCTTGCGCGTCGCGCAACGCCCCGTCCCGATAGGTCCAGCCGGCCTGCGCGAGCAGCGCGCGCGCCTTGAGCAGATTGGCGCGCAGCGACCCGGGCGGATCGGTATCGGGCTGCACAGGCGGCGGCCCGAAGACTGCGGGATCGAGCTTCGAGCGCCAGGGATCGAGCAGCGCCAGTTCGCCCGGCGAAGGCAACCCTTTCGCCTGCAGGTCCGTATTCACGAAGAAGCTGTCGATGCGCCGGTACTGGCTGTAGAACAGCTGCCGGTTCAGCCACTGGAAGTCGAGCGCGAGATCGAGCGCCTCGCGCACGCGCACGTCCTGAAAGAGCGGGCGGCGCAGGTTCATGATGAAACCCTGCATGCCGGCGCCGTTGTGCTGCTCGAACTCGCGCTTTTGCAGCTCCCCGCTGTCGAAGCGCTTGCCCACGTCGCGTCGCACCCAGTTGCGTGCGACGTACTCGACGAGCGCGTCGTATTCGCCGGCCTTGAATGCTTCGAGACGGGCGACGTCGTCGGCGTAGAGCTTGTAGACGATGCGCTCGAAGTTGTACATGCCGGCACGCACCGGCAGATTGGCACCCCAGTAGTTCGGGTCGCGGCGATAGGTGATCGTGCGTGCGTTCGAGTAGCTCTCGATCAGATACGGACCGCTGCCGATGGGCTTTTCGAACGCGAGCTGGTCGAACGGAATGCGGGTGCCGTCGGGCCGCAATCCCCATTTGTGCGAGAACACCGGCATGCTGCCTGCCATCAACGGCAGTTCGCGGTTGCGCGCGCGAAACTCGAAGCGCACGGTGGACGAATCGACCACCACGGCGCGCGTGATGTCGGCATACGACAAAACGACGGGCGGCGCGGCCTGCCGGCTCTTGAGCATGTCGAGCGAGAACTTCACGTCTTCGGCCGTAACGGGGTCGCCGTTCGAGAAGTGCGCGCGCGGGTTGATATGGAACGTGACGGACATGCCGTCGGGCGCGACGCGAATGTCGTCGGCGAGAAGCCCGTACGCCGATGCCACTTCGTCGGAGCTTCCCGTGGTCAGGCTCTCCAGCAGCAGCCCGAGACCAGGCGCCGCGTTGCCGCGCATCGTGAACGGGTTGAACTTGTCGAAGCTCGTGAGCCGGTCGGGGTTCGCGAGCACGAGCGTGCCGCCTTTCGGCGCCGCCGGGTTCACGTAATCGAAATGGCTAAACCCGGGCGGGTACTTCGGTTCGCCATACTGTGCAATGGCATAGGCGCCCCAGGCCGGCTGCATCGCGGCGAAGGCGACGAGCACCGTTGCAGCCGATAACGCCACTGCGGCACGCCCTGTGTTGCGCCACGTCCGCCAGGCACCACGGGCGACACTACGGGCAGCACTCCGGACATATATAACGACCGCATGACGGCCTCTTTCGAGCGATGCCCCGCCCCGTCGCGAGCCAGTCGGCGAGCCAGTTGTCATAAGGGCTTGTTTATCCAGTTGGCGGTTGCAGTGTGAGAGAATTCTACCCAACCTGCGCGACGCCGCGCACCATAGACAGCGGCGCGCTGCCCCACATTAGGAGAATTCATGGGCTTTCTGGCTGGCAAACGCATCCTGTTGACGGGTCTTCTGTCGAACCGCTCCATCGCCTACGGCATTGCTCAGGCGTGCCGGCGCGAAGGCGCCGAACTCGCCTTCACGTACGTGGGCGAACGCTTCAAGGACCGCATCTCCGAATTCGCCGCGGAATTCGGCAGTGACCTCGTCTTCCCGTGCGACGTGGCCGACGACGCCCAGATCGAAGCGCTGTTCGTCTCGCTCGGGCAGCACTGGGACAGCCTCGACGGGCTCGTGCACTCCATCGGCTTCGCGCCGCGCGAGGCAATCTCGGGCGACTTCCTCGAAGGTATGACGCGCGAGAACTTCCGCATCGCTCACGATATCTCGGCGTACAGCTTCCCCGCCCTCGCCAAGGCCGCGCTGCCGCTGCTTTCGCAGGACGCGTCACTGCTCACGCTGTCGTACCTCGGCGCCGAGCGGGCCATCCCGAACTACAACACGATGGGGCTTGCAAAGGCCGCGCTCGAGGCGAGCGTGCGTTATATGGCGGTTTCGCTCGGCGGCAAGGGCGTGCGGGTGAACGGCATCTCCGCCGGCCCGATCAAGACGCTCGCCGCGAGCGGCATCAAGAGCTTCGGCAAGATTCTCGACTTCGTGGAACACAACGCGCCGCTCAAGCGCAACGTGACGATCGAGCAGGTCGGCAACACGGCGGCGTTCCTGCTCTCCGAACTGGCTTCGGGCATCACCGCGGAAATCGTCCACGTGGATAGCGGCTTCAATGCCGTGGTCGGTGGCATGGCGCCCACGGAAGAATGAGCGGTGACAACAGGCGCTGATTGTCCCGAGGCTCAGCGACCGGTTTGATGTCGGCGCTTCACATCTGGCTTCACATCCGGCTTCACATCCGGGCTTCACCTCTTCTTCTCGCCTCATAAAAAAACCGCTCTTCCGAGCGGTTTTTTTATGCCCTGCACCTACCGGCCTTCCGGGCGCCATTGACCACAAAAGCGCCCAGCCGTCGCCCTCAATGGCGCCACCCGTCGTGACCGCCGCCGTGGTCATGATCCCAGCCGCCGTGGCGGCCGCGGTCCCACCCGCGGTGATAGCGGTACCACTCGTCGCGATTCCAGTAGCGGCGGCCGTCCCAATAGCGATCGCCGTGCCAGCCAATCACGATGGCCGGCGCCGGGTACACGGGCGCGGGATAGATGGGCGCCGGCTGATAGACAACTGGCGGAGGCGGCGGCGCATAAACGGGAGCCGGCGCGACATACACGGGGGCCGGAATGCCGATGTTCACCCCCACGCTCACGCCGGCCATCGCCGCACCGGACACACCGATTGCCAGTCCTCCTGCCACCCATGCAACAACACGCGCGAACTTCATGATTCACCCTTTTTGCTGATGTGCTTACGACCTGATGGTTGCGCGGACTATACCGCAGGCTCGCTTTTCGCGTATTTCAGCTTTGTAATAACTGCTGCATAAGATCGCACGAAAGCCCGCACGGTTACGTCCCGTAACATAAGGTTGTCGTGCCCGAAAGCGCAGGCTCGTGAACCGTGCCCGCACGGAGTGGACCCGCTGCGCGCGCCGTGCATCAAGGCCGCGCACGAACCGGCGCAAGGCCGAAACGGCAGCGACGCGGTCCCATCACGGCGCTTCGGAACGGCTCTTGCTTACCCGGGTGATTGCGCCCCATTGCAAGGCCATGGCCTCGGCGGCGACATGCGCCACCGGCGGGCGGTGGCGTGTCGCGGCGCGGGACCGGTCGCCGGAATCGCAACGGGCCGTCTACAGGAGCTCATTCATGCATAAGCGTACGACCGCCGCAGCGGCATCGGTCATTGCCACGCTCGCAGCAGCAGTGGCCACCCCCGCCTCGGCACAGACGCCGTCGCCGCTCGCCGAATGGCAGTACACGGCGGGCATTCCGCTCGAAAAACTCATGCAGCCGTCGCTGCCGACATGGCGTATCCGCGTCGGTCCCGCTGCGAGCTTCCGGCCCCTTTACGACGGCTCGGACCGCTATCACATGGTGGCCGGCCCCAGCATCGACATCCGCTACCGCGACCTGTTCTTCCTCTCCACCGGCGAAGGCATCGGCATGAACGTGCTGTCCGGGCCGAACTGGCGGGTCTCGCTCGGCGCGGCCTACGACCTGGGCCGCCGCGCGCGCGACGACTCCAGCCGGCTCGGCGGCATGGACAACATCAACCCGGCCCCGGCAGTCAAACTCGCCGGGGAGTACGTGATCTCGAAGTCGTTCCCGCTCGTGCTGCGTGCGGACGTGAGGCGCTACTTCGGCGGCTCGAACGGCTGGGTCGCGGACCTCGGCGCCTATATGCCGATGCCGGGCAGCTCCCGAAAGTTCGTCTGGTTCGCGGGCCCCGGCGTCACCTTCGCCGATTCGCGCTATATGAACAGCTGGTTCGGCGTGACGCCGAACGAGGCGGCCCGCTCGGGCCATCCCGCCTACCGTGCGGGTGCGGGCGTCAAGTCGTTCGGCTTCGGCGTGAGCGCGACCTGGATCATCAACAAGCACTGGCTCGCGAGCGGCGACGCCGCGATCCAGCAGCTGGTCGGGGACGCCGTCCACAGCCCGATCACGCAGCGCGCGACCGGCGCGGTGCTCGACATGACGGTGACCTACCAGTTCTGACGGCCGGCTGCCAGATATCCCCTGAATATCCCCTAAGATTACGCACAGGCGGCCGTGCGCCGGCCTGTGCGGCCTGCATCTCTTCCGCGCAACGCCCTCCTGCACGAACGCCGATAAACGGGCACCATAGCGTGCACCGCAGATACCTGCGGGAAGACGCCCGACGCGTGCCCGCATGCGGGCGCCCGCGGTCCGGATCGGTCCGGGTCTATCCCGATCGATCTCGCCCGGTGCCGACCCGCTCGACCCGTCCCAACCCGGCCCCTAACCGTCCACCTCCAAACGCACCATGACCACTCAGGCCCCAACCGCTGCGTCAGACCGCCCGCTCGACATGATCATCTTCGGCGGCGCCGGAGACCTGTCCGCGCGCAAGCTGCTGCCGGCGCTCTACATGGCCCACCTGCACGGCAACCTGCCGGCCGACACGCGCATCATCGCCATCGGCCGCCGCGACTGGACGCGCGAGCAGTATCTGTCCTTCATGGAAGAACACTCGCGCCCGTTCGTCGACAGCAAGGCGCTCGACGCGCTCGCGTGGGACAGATTCCTCGCGCTCTTCGACTACGTGCGCATCGATGTGGGCGCCCAGGGCGACTACAGCCGCCTGTGCGCAGCCGCGCGCCGCAGTGCGCAGCGCGTGTTCTATCTCGCGACTTCGCCCGAGCTTTTCACGACCATCTGCGACAACCTCACGGCCTGCGGTCTTGTGGACGACCACGCGCGCGTGGTACTGGAAAAGCCGCTCGGCCACGACCTCGAATCGGCGCGCGCGATCAATGCCTCGGTGGGCCAGCACTTTCCCGAGCAGCAGATCTACCGGATCGACCACTACCTCGGCAAGGAGACGGTGCAGAACCTCATGGTGCTGCGCTTCGGCAACGCGATCTTCGGACCGCTCTGGCAGGCGCCCTACATCAAGAGCGTGCAAATCACGGTGGCCGAAACGGTGGGCGTGGGCAGCCGCGCGGGCTTCTACGACCAGACGGGCGCCATGCGCGACATGGTGCAAAACCACCTGCTCCAGTTGCTGTGTATCGTCGCGATGGAGCCGCCCGTCTCGCTCGACCCCGACGCCGTGCGTGACGAGAAGCTGAAGGTGCTGCGCTCGCTGCGCCCCATGACCATGGCCGAAATCGCGCGCGATACCGTGCGCGGTCAGTACACGGCAGGCGCCGTGTCGGGCGAGCCGGTGAAGGGCTATCTGGAAGAAGACAACGTGCCGGCCGACAGCCACGCCGAAACGTTCGTCGCACTGCGCGCGCAGATCAACAACTGGCGCTGGGCCAACGTGCCGTTCTTCCTGCGCACGGGCAAGCGCATGCCGAAGCGTCGCTCGGAGATCGTGATCGACTTCGCCGACCTGCCGTTCTCGATCATCCCGAGCGGTCCGCGCAAGTACGGCAATCGTCTCGTGATCCAGCTCCAGCCCGAGGAATCCATCCAGCTGCAGATGCTCGCGAAGGAGCCCGGCAGCGGCCTGCACATGCTGCCCGTCAATCTGAATCTCGACCTCCAGCAGGCCTTCACGGGGCGCCGCGCGGAGGCTTACGAGCGGCTTCTGATCGACGTGATCCGCGGACGTCTCACCCACTTCATGCGCCGCGACGAACTCGAGGCGGCTTGGGCGTGGGTGGAGCCGATCCTGAACGGCTGGAAGGAACTGGGCGACCGGCCGCGCAGCTACACGGCGGGCACCTACGGGCCGGCTGCGTCGTCGGCGCTGATGGCGCGCGAGAACATGGCCTGGGCCGAAGAAGCCTGAACGTCGGCGCGAATGGCGGGCACGTCCTGTCGTGCCCGCTATCGATTGAACACCGAATACAGCAGCGAACCCGAGAACGCGACCAGCACGACCGAGGCGCCGCGCAACAGCGTCGACGTGTGCCGCGCCCACCTGCGCCGCGCCATGAGCAGGCCGCCGAGGCTCGACCAGCCGATGCCCACCGGGATCAGCACGATCCAAAACGCGGCGATGGTCGTGACGAAATAACGGATCGACTGAAACGCTTCCAGCGGAAACAGCGTGCTCGCAAACAGCAGCGCCTTCGGATTGAGCAGCGTCGTCACGAAGAGATCGCGAAACGTGACAGGGCCACCCGGCACGTCGTGCAACGCGCGGCTCGTCCCCCACATCTTCACCGCGAGCCAGAGGATATAGGCCGCGCTCACTAGCTTGACCGCCACCGGCAGCCACGGCCGGCCCACGGCGAGCGCGCTCAGGAAGAATCCCCACGCGGCAATGCCCACGAAGTAACCGAGCGCCTCGGCGATCAGAAGCGGCCACGTCCCGCGCAGTCCCACCTTGAGCCCTGACGAGAGCAACAGCGTGTTCGTGGGGCCCGGCATGACGAGCACGAGCGCCACGTACAGCGACATCTTCAGCAATGTGTCGAGATTCGGCATCGCACTTTCTGGCTCACCTGGTTCATCACGCTTGCGTCCCGCGCATGCAGAGGACCGTGCTCATTGCGCAGGCCGAAACACGGTGCACGCATCGTGCAGCGCGTCGAGCCGGCGCACCGGGTCCGCGACATAAGGGTTCGATTCGTCCCACGCATATCCCGCCAGCACGGCGCTGATCATGCGGCGAATGCCGGGCGTCTGTTGCGGGTAGTAAATGATGTCCTGCAACTCGCCCGTGTACCAGCGCTCGACGAACGCGCGAAACGTATCGATGCCCTTGCGCAGCGGCACGTCGTAATCGCCATGCCAGTCGACTGTCTCGCCGCTCAACTGGCGCTCCACCGCCTTCACGGCGAGATGCGCGGAGCGCAGCGCAATGGTGACGCCCGACGAGAACACCGGGTCGAGAAACTCGCCCGCATTGCCGAGCAGCGCGTAGCCCGGTCCATGCAGACGCTCGACGTTCGCCGAATAACCGCCGATCTGGTTCACCGGCATCAGGAACGGCGCATCGCCGATGAGACGGTTGAGCGTGGGCTCCTCGCGAATCAGCGCCCGCAGTCTGGCTTCGCGTGCCGATGCCTCGACGTTCAGGAACGCCGCATCCGCCACGCACCCCACCGAGGAACGACCGCCCGCGAGCGGAATCATCCAGAACCAGACGTCGCGCCGCTCGGGATGAGTGGCGATGCAGATCTTGTTGCGGTCGGTCGCATCGAGCGGCAAACCATCGCGCACGTGGCTGAAGATGGCCGAGCGCGTGGGCAGCCCCGTGGGCGCTTCGAGGTTCAAGAGGCGCGGCAGCACGCGGCCAAAGCCGCTCGCGTCGAACACGAAGCGCGCGTGCACTTCGTAGCTCTGACCGTCTTCGTCGGCGACCTGAAGCACCGGCGCGCTACCCGTTTCGATCGCACGCACCGTGTGGCCGAAGCGCACCTCGGCGCCCTGCTGCGCGGCGCAGCGAATCAGCAGGTCGTCGAACTGCGCGCGCTCCACCTGCCAGGTCGTGCCCCAACCGGGCGTGTGCTTGTCGCGAAAATCGAACGATGACGACTGGTCGCGCCACACGAAATGCGCGCCGTTCTTGTACTGGAAACCGGCTTCCACAAGCGTCTGCAGCATGCCGGCTTCTTCCAGATACGCCATGCTCTGGGGCAGCAGGCTCTCGCCAATCGAAAAGCGGGGAAAGTGCTGACGTTCCAGCACGAGCACCGAACGCCCGGTCTTTCTGAGCAACGCAGCCGCAACTGCGCCCGCAGGACCGGCGCCAATGATCGCCACGTCTACCGCCTTCCTATGGGATGAAATAGTGCTCACGGCTTCCTCTCGTTTCTTCGTCGTGTGTTCATCGTGCTCAGGTCGTGCCTGGGTCGCGCTTGCCATTACAATGTCGCGCAGCCGTTCTACTCACCCAACATGCGCGGGGAATAAACCATGTCGCCGTCCGAAACATCCAGTGTGCATTTCGTGCCGGAGACGGCATTCGGTGTCTGGTTCCTGCGCACCCACACGTGGGAACACCACGTGCTACGTGTGGCGATCAACGACCTCAAACGGCTCATCGATACGCCTCTGCCGGCAGCGCCGGTCATTGTCGACGTGGGCTGCGGTCAGGGCAAGTCGTTCCGCCTGCTCGCCAACGCGTTTAGTCCGCAGCGCATCGTCGGCATCGATTATCACGCCGAGTCGCTCGCGCTCGCGGAGCAATCGGGCGAAGCGTGTCGCGCTCAAGCCGCCGCGCCGCTCGACATCGAACTGCTGCGCGGCGATTGCGCGAATCTGCCGCAGGCATCGGCCAGCGCCGACATCGTGTTCTGCCATCAAACCTTCCATCACCTCGTCGAGCAGGAGCGCGCGCTCGCCGAATTCCATCGCGTGCTGAAACCGGGCGGGGTGCTGCTCTTTGCCGAATCCACCGAGGCCTACATCAAGTCGTGGGTGATCCGGCTGCTGTTCCGTCACCCCATGCAGGTCCAGAAAAGTGCCGACGGCTATCTCGACATGATCCGGCAGGCAGGGTTCCGCTTCGGGCCGCAGAACGTGTCGCTACCGTACCTGTGGTGGAGCCGCGCCGCCGACTTCGGCCTCTTCGAGCGACTCGGCCTCCATCATCCGAAGCCCGGCAAGCGGCGTGAAACGCTCGTCAACGTCGCGGCCGTCAAAGCGTCCTGAGCCTCCAGGCGCACAGCGGCGGCGCTCGCACCAATCGGGCCGCCGCCGACGCCACCCTCCGCCATCCCGCCTACTTCCCGCCTACTTCCCGCCCTTCAGCGTCACCACATCGCCCACCAGCGCAACGCCCGCAATGAACGCCCCCGCCCCGCATGTGAACTGCGTGGGGCTCTCCGTCAACTGGTTCCGGTAGTTGCTCTTGATGTTGATGACCGCATTGCCGCCTTCCTTGCGCGCGCGGTCCTGCAACTCGATCACGGCCGACAGGAACACGTGCTGGCAAGCCGCTTCGTCGGTCTTGTTGAAGGCGTTCGTCTTCTTGTTGGTGGCGAACTGACCGAACGACTTCAGCACAGCCGGATGCTTCTGGCCGGCGAAGTACAGCGTGACGTCGTCAGTCACCTTGCCGGGCTCGCTGCGCAGCGCTTCGTCGACGGGGTAGCTCGACACCGTGTCGCGCGCGAACGCGTGCGAGGTCGCGAGCGCCGCGCACAGCGCGGCCAGCATCAAAGGCTTTTTCATCGCAATCCTCACTGGGTTCAGTTGGCCTGGAGGACGACGCGTTCGCCCTCCACTGCAATCGCCGCCGCGCTCGGGCTCACGCCACAGGTGTAGTCCGTGGCCGATGCCGTTTCCGTGGAGTGGAAACGCGTTTTCACGTTGACGACGGCGTTGGCGCCGTGCTCGCGCGCGTCGACCCGCACTTTCTGCAGCGCTTGTGCCAGCGCCTTGTTGCATGATGCTTCGGGGCCGTCGGTGGTGCGCGCGATGCGCACCGAGTACCAGACGCGGCCGAGCTGGCGCTGCACCGCCGGATGAGCCTGCGCGCCGAAATACAGCGCCACGTCGGCGCCTTGCGACGAAGCCGCGGACACGGGCGCGAGCGGCAGCGACTTCACCTGGGTCGCGCAACCGGCCTGCGTGAGGGTAACAAGCGTGACAACAGCCACGGCACCCACACCGGCCACCGAGCGTCGCGTAAGGGAGTTCTTCTTCATTTTTCTCCTCGTGAGATCAAGATCGCCTGTGGCGTCCTGCTGTCTTCCAGGCACGACTTCCAGGCGCTAAACATCAGGCTCGCGCAACTGCCGCCGAACCCGAATGAAACGGACATTGCATGATCGATGGCGGCGTCGCGCGCCGCTCGCACGAGCGGCAGGCCGGCCGCGCGCGCGTCGAGCGATTCGATGCCCGCTGTGCCCGCCATGTAGCCCTCGCGCATCATCAGCAGCGTGTAAATGGCTTCGTGCGCACCGCACGCGCCTGGCGGGTGGCCCGTCAGGCCCTTCGTCGACGAGAACGGCGGAATCGATTCGCCGTACACGGCGGCGAGCGCGTCCAGCTCCTCCACGTCTCCGCGCGGCGTGGCGGGCGCGTGCGTATTGATGTAGTCGGGCCGCACGCCGGCTTCGTCGAGTGCCGCGCGCATGGCGCGCACAATGCCGCTCGCGTGGGGCGCCACCATGCCCGCGCCGTCGGTGCAATGGCCGAAGCCCGTCAGCTCCGCGTAGATGCGCGCGCCGCGCGCGAGTGCATGTTCGAGCGATTCGAGCACCAGCACGCCCGCGCCCGACGCGATCACGAAGCCGTCGCGGCCGGTGTCGTACGGCCGCGAGGCCCGCTCCGGGGTCGCATTGAAGCCACGCGAAAGCGCGCCCATCGCGTCGAACAGCAGCGTCATGTTGTCGTGCAGCGCCTCGCTGCCGCCCGCGAGCACGAGTGCCTGGCGCCCGGTCTGAATCAGCTGCATCGCCTGGCCGATGGCAAGCGCCGACGTCGTACAGGCCGACGAAGGCGAGTACGTCACGCCCTCCACACCGAACACGTGCGCGACATTGGCCGAGGTCGTGCTGCTCATCGCCTGCGGCACCGTATAAGGCGGCACGCGGTCGAGCCCGCGCGCCTCGCCGATGGCGAGCGCACTGTCGTAGGCCGACATGGCGCCCACGCCCGAGCCGATCACGGCGCCCGCCGCAGGCGTGCGCAACGCGGCCACGTCAAGGCCCGCATCGGCGATTGCGCTGCGCGCCGCGTGGCACGCGAAGCGCGCGGTATCGCCCATGAAGCGTTCGAGCTTGCGCTCGAAAGGCGGCTCGTGCGCCACCGACGCCACACCGGCAACCTGACTCGCGAAGCCGCGCTCGCGCCAGGCTTCGACCCGCACGATGCCGCCACGGCCCGCGCGCAGCCGCGCGGACACCTCATCGAGCGTATTGCCGAGGCACGACACGATGCCCATGCCGGTGACGACCACCCGTCGCATGCCGGTCGAGGTCACGAGAGACGGCTCGCTCATCCGGCGCGCCTGAACACGAGCGATGTATTCACGCCGCCGAACGCAAAGTTGTTGCTCATCACGTATTCGGTGTCGATCGTGCGCGGCGCCTTCACGATGTAGTCGAGGCTCGCGCAGGCCGGGTCCACGTCGTCGAGATTGAGCGTGGGCACATACCCGTTGCGCTTCATCATCTCGATGGTCCACCAGGCTTCGATGGCGCCGCACGCGCCCAGCGTATGGCCGATATAGCTCTTGAGCGAGCTGATCGGCATGCGCTCGCCGAAGGTCTGCGCCGTGGCGTGGCTTTCAGCGACATCGCCGCGGTCGGTCGAGGTGCCGTGCGCGTTGACGTAGCCGATGGCGTCCGCCGGCAGGTTCGCGTCGCGCAGCGCGAGTTGCATCGCGAGGGCCATCGTGTCGGCCGTGGGCTGCGTGATATGCGCGCCGTCCGAATTGCAGCCGAAGCCCACCACCTCGGCGTGAATGCGCGCGCCGCGCGCCACGGCGTGCTCGTACTCTTCGAGCACGAGCGTGGCGGCGCCCTCGCCCACCACGAGTCCGTCGCGGGCCACATCGAACGGACGCGGCGTGAGTTGCGGGTCGTCGTTGCGCGTGCTCGTCGCGTAGAGCGTGTCGAACACGGCCACGGCAGGCCCCGAGAGTTCCTCCGCGCCGCCCGCCAGCATCAGCGTCTGTTTGCCGTAAGCGATCGTCTCGTAGGCGTAGCCGATTGCCTGGCTGCCCGATGCGCACGCGCACGAGGTGGGCACGATGCGCCCCTTCAGGTCCCAGAAGAGACTCACGTTCACGGCGGTCGTGTGCGGCATCATCTGCACGTAGCTGTTCGACGTGACGTCGCTCATCGAGCCCGTGTCGAGCATCTTGCCGAACGCGCGAATGGGCTCCACGGAACCGGACGACGAACCGTAGGCCACGCCCATGCGGCCGTCCTTGATCGAGGGATCGTCGAGCAGCCCCGCATCGGCCAGCGCCAGTTCGCTCGCGCGCACGGCGTAGACCGACACGGGCCCCATCGAACGCGTCTTCTTGCGCGGATAGTGCGCGGGCACGGGTAGTTCGGGAATCGGGCAGGCGAGCCGCGTATGCAGCGACTCGAAATAGTCCCACGCCGGGATGCGCCGCACTGCGTTGCGGCCGAGTTTCAACGCGGTTTCGATCTCGTCCCACTTGTTGCCGAGCGCCGTGACACCGCCCATTCCCGTAATGACGACGCGCTTCATCACACCATCCCGCCGTTCACACCGATCACCTGGCGCGTCACGTACGACGCCGCATCGGACATCAGAAAGCCCACCACTGACGCCACTTCGGCCGGCTGCCCGACGCGGTTCATCGGCACCGCCTTGAGCGCCTGGTCGAGCGGCACGCTGTCGAGCATGCCGGTGTCGATGAGCCCCGGCGCCACGCTGTTGACCGTGATGTTGCGCGACGCGAGTTCCACCGCGAGCGCCTTCGTCGCACCGATCAAGCCCGCCTTCGCCGCGCTGTAATTGACCTGCCCGCGGTTGCCGGTCACACCCGACACCGAGGCCACCGTCACGATGCGCCCGCCTTTGCGCGCGCGCACCATCGGCATCGTCAACGGATGCACGACGTTGTAGAACGCATCGAGACCGGTTTCGATCACGACGTCCCAGTCTTCGTCGGTGAGCGCGGGGAACGCCGCGTCGCGCGTTACACCGGCGCAGCAGACGATGCCGTAGTACGCGCCGTGCGCTTCGACGTCGGCTTCGAGCACGGTGCGGCACGCGGCGCGCTCGCGCACGTCGAACTGCAGCACGGTGGCCGTGCCGCCTTGCGCCGTGATGCCGGCCGCGACTGCTTCGGCTTCCTGACGACCGCTGCGGCAATGCACCGAGACGGCGAAGCCGTCCGCGGCAAGCTGGTAGGCGATGGCGCGGCCGATGCCGCGGCTCGCGCCGGTAACGAGAACACGGCGGCTCATGGCTTGAAAGCCTCCTCGATAAAAGTCTGGAAATTGCGCGGCTGATAGACCTTGACGATGGCCTCGGCGCACACGGCGTCTTCGTGGCCGATCGTACACGCGTAGGCGCCGTGGCCTTCCTCGCTGCGCAGCACTTCGTTGATGGTGATGTGCAACTGCGCACCGCACGGGAACGCCGGCATGCGCGCCTCATAGCGGCGCGTGCCGAGCAGCACGCCGGGCTTCACGCTTTCGCCGGCACGCATGGCGAGCAAACCGACATGCGCCGCAATGGCCTGCGCCATCAGCTCGACGCCGATCCACGCCGGCATGGCGCCCGCGCGGTCGGCGTACCAGGCGTCGCCGCGCACGCTCGCATGCGCCGTCAACGATTCGTCGCCGAATGCGCTCACCGAGTCGAGCAACAGCATCGTGCCCCGATGCGGCAGGAGTTGCTCGATGGGCGGCAGTGCCGTGTTGCCTTCGAAGGCATGGGGCGGAGTGGATAGCGTCATCGCAGGCCTCACCGGGCAAGAATCAGGCTGACATTGCTGCCGCCGAACGCAAACGAATTGCTCATCACGTATGGCGTGCCGCCATCGCGCGGCAAATGGCGCTCGTCTTCGACGAGATCGAGCGTGGGCAGTGCGGGATCGGCCTCGCCATCCCAGAAGTGACGCGGCAATGCGACGTCGCTGCGCGCGAGCGTGAGCCATGCGAAGCCGAGTTCAGTCGCGCCCGCCGCGCCGAGCAGGTGTCCCGTGAGCGGCTTCGTGCCGCTCGCCGCCACGCCTTGCGGAAAAACGCGCGTCATCAGGTGCGCTTCCATCTCGTCGTTCTTGATGGTCGCCGTGGCGTGCAGGTTCACGTAGCCCACCGCCGACGGCGCGATGCCCGCATCGCCGAGCGCCGCGCGCAAAGCCAGTTCGCCACCCACGCCCTGCGGATCGGGCGCCGAGATGTGATGCGCGTCGCTCGATTCGCCCGCGCCCGCGAGCCGTACCGGCCCTTCGTCGCGGCTCATGAGGAACACCGCCGCGCCCTCGCCGATGTTGATGCCGCGGCGCTGCGCGCTCATCGGGTTCATGCGCACGGGGCTGGTTGAATCGAGCGAGGCGAAGCCTTGCAGCGTCAGCTCGCACAGCGAATCCACGCCGCCCACCACTACCGCGTCGCACAGCTTGAGCCGCAGCAGACGGCGCGCAGACACGAAAGCCTTGGCGCTCGACGTGCACGCCGTCGAGATCGTGAACGCCGGCCCGCGCAGGCCCAGCGCCGCGGCCGCGAACGGCGCGGCCGTGCCGATCTCCATTTGCCGGTAGTCGAACGTGGACGGCATCGTGCCGGTAGCGGAACGCTCGCGCAGCGCCGCTTCGGCCGCGCCGATGCCCGAAGTGCTGGTGCCGAGCACCACGCCGATACGCTGCGCGCCGTAGCGCTCGCGCGCGGCCTCGATAGCCGGCGCGATCTGCGCGAGCGCGGCGAGCAGCAGACGGTTGTTGCGGCAGTCGTAGGCGGCGAGCGCTGCGGGCGCTGCGAACGCTGAGGGCGGTACGAAATCGAGCGACGCCGTCACGCGGCCGGCGAACATCGTGCCGATACGCGTCTCGATCGGTCCCATACCGGGTGCGCGGCCGTTCGCGAGCGACGCGACGATGGTGTCCACGTCGTCGCCGAGCGCATTGATCATGCCGGGCGCGTGCAGATAGACAGGCGCGTTCACGCGGCCCTCCGTTGAGTAGCAGGGATGCCGAGCGGCGCGAGCAGCACGGACACGAGGATGCCGAGCGAAAGCGTCGCGCCGAAGCTCTTGAGCGCCGGCATCGAACTCATGCCGAGCAGACCGAACGACAGCAAGGTGGTCGCCGCGGACAGCAGCACGCCGGTCCAGACGGCGCCGAGTTGCGCGGGGGCGCGCAAGGCGCCTTCACGCAGGAACACCGCGTAGTTCGCGCCCACGCCGAGCACGAGCATCAGCGCGAGCGAGTTGAAGAGCGTGAAGCGCACGTGGGCATAACCGAACACGGCAAGCGTGACGCCTATCGCGACGAGCACCGGCAGCCCGGTCGCGATGCCGCCGCGCAGGCCATAGCGCAGCATCAGCAGCACGAATACGAGCAACAGCGCGCCCGCGAGCCAGATGGCGCTGTCAAGCCGCCAGGCGCCGAAAAGCCGCGAGACGCTCGCGGCCTTGTCGACAAAGCTCACCCCAGGCACCGTGTGCGCCGTTGCGACCAACGCCGCTTCGTTCGCCGCCGAAACGCCCTGAGGAATGACGACGGCCGCGAATGCGTCGGGCGCGCTCTTCGAGCGTCCGAGCCAGAGATGGCGAAACGGCTGCGACCACGGTTCGGCCAGCCAGTCGTCGACGTGCAGCGTGGCCCCGTTCGATTTCCCGTAGGCCGCGAGCCACGTGTTCGCCACTTCGTCGCGAAAACCGGCTTCGGTCAGCATGGCGCGCAACGCCGCGGGGTCGCGGAACACGTGCGTAGCGATGAGCGCATGATCGGCCCGCTGCTGCTTTTCAGACGGCACGAACGATGCTGCCGATTGCCAGCCGCTCACGCGCGGCGCGCCCGATGCGTCCGTGAGCGCACCGAGCTTCGTCGCGAGCGCCTCGGCACGTTCGAGCACGCGCTCCGGCGACTCGCCGCTCACCACGAAGAACTGCGAGCTGTTGTCGACGCCCACGGCCTGGGTCACCACACGCTCCTGGACGACGAGCGACGGATCGCGCTGGATCAGCAGATGGATGTCGTCGTCGCTGGCAAGCCGGAGCCAGCCGGGCACCGCGACGAGGACCACCGCGGCAGCAACGAGCCCGACCCGCAACGTGCTGCGCCCTGCGAGCAATGCATGCCATCTCGTCAGCATCGCGGCGGCCACGGCGAACAGCGTGCGCGGCGCATGCCGCGCGGGCCGCGCGAGCAGGCTCGGCAGCAGCCACAGCACCGACGCGAAGGCGGTCGCGATGCCCACCATCGCGAAACACGCAATCTGCTTGAGCGCGGGGAACGGCGCGAAGGTGAGGATCGCGTAGCCCAGCAGACTCGTGGCGAGCGCGACCGTCAGGGCCGGCGCGACTTCGCGCGCGCCGCGCCGCGGCTCCCAGTTCTGCCCGGCGCCGAGATAGACGACGAAATACTGAATCGAATAATCGACCGCCTCGCCGATCAGGCTCGCGCCGAACACGAGCGTCAGCAGATGCAGCTTTCCGAATACGAGCAAGGTGGCCGCGAGCGCGCAGAGAATGCCGAGCGCGGTGGAGACGAAGCCCAGCGCGATGAGCCGCGGCGAGCGAAAGATCCATAACATCAGCAACGCAATGCCGACCAGCGAGCCGATACCGATGGCGTGCATCTCGCGCTCCGAGGCACGGCGCGCCGCCTCGGCATAAAAGACGGCGCCCGTGCGCGCGAGCGTGACGTCGGGGAATGCGGCCTTGAGCCCCGCTTCACCTTGCGCGACGGCGGCCAGCACCGCGCGCTGGATGTCGGTCTCGTAGGCCGAGCCGCGCAGTGTCGCGACCACGAGCACGCCGGTCGACCGGTCGCGATGCGAAACCAGCAGCCCGTCTTCTATCGTCAGGTTCGAGGTGGCGAGCGGCAGGCCACCCAACCAATGCTGGAGCCAGCCGAACGGGTCGTCCGCGAGCGACGCAGTGAGACCGGCGGCCGGCAGCCCGTAGAGACGCTGCAGCAGCGCATCGTGCAGTGCCGCGGCGCCACCGGCGATGCTCTGGCGATCGCGAGGCGTGAGCAGATTGAAGCGATACGGCAGATAGAAGCGCGCGATTCGCGACAGGTCGAACGGCGGCAATTGCGCCGTCACCGACGCGAACGCGCCGCTCGCTGTGAGCGCCACGCCGAGTTGTCGCGCGGCCGCCTTGGCGTGCGCGCCATCGTCGCTCGACACCACGAAGACGGCGCGATTGCCGAGCGCGCCTGCGAGGCGGTCTACGGCTTCTTCCGCGACGGGATCCGCCTCGGTTGCGGGCAGCAAAGCCAGAAGATTGGTTTGCAGCGGCGATGGCCCCGCAAAGCGCCACGCGCAATAAAGTGCCGCAGCAAGCGCGAGTACCAGCCACGCGGCGCGCAGGCACCCCGTCCGGGACACGGCGAACGTGCGTTGCGCCTCCACTACCGGGCCCCGAACAACGCGAGTTCGGCAGGCGCGAGTTCGCTCACCGCTGCGCTGCCTTCGAAGTCGAGTTGCGTCACGTCACCGTTCGCGTGTGCGATGCGCAGCGTGCGCAGATAGTCGCCGCCGCTCATCTGCAACGAGGCAATGGACTGCGCGATTTGCGGCTGATTCGGCACGAGCCGCATCTGCCAGCGTGCGGGCGTGCCCGTTGCCTCGACGTCGAACTGCGAATAGAGCGCGCTCAGGTCGCCCGCGAGCATGGCGCGCATCATCTTCGAGATGCCGGCCGCAGCGCGAGCGCCCTGGGCGCTGCGACTTGCCGTCTGCGTGCCCGCGGCGTCTACCGTAACGATGCCGGCGTCGGTCATGACCCACGTGGCTTTGTAGGGCGTGTCGATGTGCCAGATCGCGCCGCGTTCGCGCAAGAACAGCAGCGAGCCCGTGCTGACGAGCGGCGCTTTCATCGCCGCGAGCGTCTGCGTCTGCGTGAAACGTGCACGAACGCCCTTCGCTTTCGCGAGATGCGAGGCGATTTGCGAGACGAGCGCCATGTCGTTCGAAGCAGGCGACGCGATGGGCGCAGCGGTTCCGGCGGAAGCCTGCGCGGGCGCGCCGGCCACCGAAGCGGCCCCGCAAAGTACCGGCGCCACGATCAGCGCCATTGCGGCCACCGAGGCCGACACGCGCAGATTCAGCGTTCCCATGCCCGCTCCAGCTTCTCGAACACCACGGTCGGCGAGACGAATTGCAGTTCTTTCGTCCCGGCGTGCACCGCGACCTGGATCGTGTAGCCCTTCGTGAGCCGCTCGCCCGAGACGGCGTCGACGATCTCGTAGCCGATCTTCAAGCGGTTCTCGTGTTCGAGCAGTTGCGCCCGCACTTCCAGGCGCTGACCGTAGACCGCGGGCCGCACGTACTTCAAATGAACCTCGACCACCGGCCAGAGATAGCCCGACGCCTGCATTTCGCGGTAGTCGTAGTCGAACTTGCGCAGCAGTGCGGCGCGGCCGATCTCGAAGTACTTGAGGTAGTGGCCGTGCCAGCACACGTTCATGGCATCGACGTCGTGGAACGGCACTTCGACGTCCGCACTTGCGCTCAGAACCGCACGCGTGCCGCTCATGCCGTGGCTCCTTCCGTGCGTTCAATGAGCCCGCCCGCCGCAATGCTCGCCGTCACGGCGCGCAGGTCATGTTCGAGCGGGCGGTCTTCGTCGACGAACGACGACAGCGCCGTCACCTCGCTCATGAAGCGTTGCAGCGGTGCGGGGATCATCGTCGCGCCGTTCATCTTCAGGCGCAGTTGCACGGCCTGCACCGTTGCGAGCGTGTGCGCCGCCGCGACCTGTTCGGTGAGTTGCAGCACGCGCAGGCAATCGCGCGCGGCAATCGTACCCATGCTCACCTTGTCCTGGTTGTGCGCCTCCGTGGAGCGCGAGAACACGCTTGCAGGCATGGTGTGCTTGAGCGCCTCCGCGGTCCAGGCCGACGACGAGATCTGCACCGCCTTGAAGCCATGGTTGATGGGCGCGCGCGCCGGCACCGCACCCGTGAGGTTGCGCGGCAGACCGTTGTTGAACTTGTCGTCGACGAGGAGCGCCAGTTGCCGGTCCATCAGATCGGCGAGATTGGCCACCGCGGTCTTCAGCGAATCCATGGCGAAGGCGATGTGGCCGCCGTAGAAGTTGCCGCCGTGCAGCACGCGACCGCTGTCGGGGTCCACGAGCGGGTTGTCGTTCGCGCTGTTCAACTCGTTCTCGACGTCGCGGCGCACCCAGCTGAGTGCATCGCAGGCCACGCCAATCACGTGCGGCGCACAGCGGATCGAATAGCGGTCCTGTAGACGATGGCCCGACGTATCGGTGCGTCCCGCGAGATCGGCGCGAATCCAGGCAGCGGCTTCGGCCTGGCCCGCGTGGGGCTTCGCCTCGAAGATCAACGGATCGAAATGCGCGGCGCGGCCGTCGAGTGCAACCGTGGATAACGCCGTGAGACTGGCCGCGAGGCGCGCCAGCTGCGCGGCGCGCGCGAACGCGAGACACGCGAGGCCCGTCATCACGGCCGTGCCGTTCATCAGCGCAAGACCTTCCTTCGGCGCGAGCGTCAGCGGCTCGTGTCCGAGCGCGCGCCAGGCTTCGCGCGCGGAGCACAACGCGCCGCGAAACATCACGTCGCGCTCGCCCACCAGCGCGGCTGCCACATACGAGAGCGGCGTGAGGTCGCCGCTCGCCCCCACCGATCCTTCCGAAGGAATGCGCGGCAGCACGCGATGGTTGATGAGATCGGCGACGCGCTCCAGCAGCATGGGTCGCACGCCGGAGAATCCGTAGGCGAGCGAATTGAGCCGCACGGCGATCACGGCGAGCGTTTCTTCGTCGTCCAGATGGTCGCCCATGCCGCAGCCGTGATAGCGCGTGAGCTGCAACGGCAGGGCTTCGACCAGATGCATCGGCACCTCGACGACACACGCGTCGCCATAGCCCGTGTTGACGCCGTAGACCGTTGCGCCCGAAGCCAGATGCTGCTGCAGGAAATCTGCGCCGCGCTGGATGCGGGCACGCCAGGCGGGATCGCTGTTGAGCGATACGGCGGCACGCCGATGCGCCACGGCCACCACATCTTCGATGGTGAGCCGCCGGCCGCCGATCACGACACACGGCGCCGCCGCGTCGTTCGTATGAGCCGCTGCGTCCTTCAAATCATGTTCGGCCATTTGCGCCTCCGCTGGGGCGCGCCCAGAAGTCGTAGAAATTGAACCATTGATACGGCGCCTTGCAGCAATAGTGTTCGAGACGCGCGGCGTAACGCTGGGCCCAGACGGCCAGATGTCGGGCACGGTCGCGCCGCGGCAGTTCGATGCGTTCGGCGAACGACTCGAAGTAGAGCCGGTAAGCGCCGCGTTCCTTGAGGCAGAAGAACAGATAGACGGGGCACGCCAGCGCGTGCGCGAGCACGTACGGCCCCTGCGCAAACGGCGCGCTCGCACCGAGAAACGGCACGTGCGTGGTGCGGCCCGCTTCGCGCGCCGGCGTACGGTCGCCGACGATCACGAGCAACTCGCCGCGCTCGATGCGCTCCTGCATCATCAGCGCGGTCTCCGGCCCGAAGTCGCTGACCTCGACGAGATGCTGCGCGAAGTCATGGTGCGCGGCGGCCAGCACGCTGTTGAAGCGGCGCGCGTGTTCGGTGTAGACGATCGCCGTCACCCTGGTCTGCGCGCTGCGCACGGCGAGCGCGCGCGCCATCTCCAGATTGCCGAGATGCGAACCGATGACGAGCGCGCCGCGCCCGCTGGCAAGCAAGGCGTCGAGCGTGCCGGCATCGTCGAACTTCACGTTGGCGAAATCGAGCTGGCCGGACCAGGCGACGAGCTTGTCGAAGCCCGATTGCGCGAACGTGAGCATGTGCCGATACGCCGTGAGCCAACCCGGCCGCGGCGTCGGCTCGTTGGGTCTAAAGCGCTGGAGCTGCGCGAAGTAGCGCGTGGAGGCGCCGCGCGCGGCACGTCCCGTCAGCAGGAAATACGCAACGATCGGGTACAGCCACAGCGACGTGAGGCGGGGCCCGATTGTGCGGCAGCCCAGCGCGAGCAGCGCCATGCCGAGGCGGCTGCCGCGCTCAGCCATTCGCCACCATGGCGTCGTGCGTTCACCCTGCCCTTGCGCTGCGCGGCGCGGCATGAACTTGTGCGCGAGCAGCAACGGCGAGCGCATCAGCATGCCCGCCACGAGTCGCGTGTGGCTGCGGCTGATGCGCACGTTGTCCCACAGCACGTCGAAGTGCGAGACACCGTCCGTCGCGTATCGAACCGCGGTGGGAATCGAGACGAACTCGACGCGCCGCCAAGAGAGCCGCACGAGAATCTCGATGTCGAAGTCCATGCGCGTGGGCAGCTTCACGCCGTCGATCAGATCGCAAGCCAGGTCGAGCGGATACAGGCGGAAGCCGCACATCGAATCGCGAATGGTGAACGAAAGCGTTTCGATCCAGACCCACACGTGCGTCAGATAGCGTCCATACAGCCGCGATTTCGGCACGCTCGCGTCGTACACCGGCCGACCGAGAATCACCGCGTGCGGCTTCGCATGCGCAGCGTCGAGAAAGCGCGGCACGTCGGCTGTGTCGTGCTGCCCGTCGGCGTCGATCTGCAGGGCGTGCGTGAAGCCCGCTGCGCGTGCGGCGCGCAGACCGGCCATCACCGCTGCGCCTTTGCCGCCGTTCGCGGGCAGGCGCAGCAGTGTGAGCTGGCCGGCGTAACGCCGAGCGAGTGCGGCCAGTACGGCCTGGGTCGGCTCGTCGCTGCCGTCGTCGACCACGAAGAGCGGCAACCCGTGCGGAATCAGGTTCGCGACGGTTGCGCCAATCGCATCCTTGTGGTTGTAGATCGGAATGACGACACAGGCAGCCATGCTCATGCAGGCTCCCCGTAGACGACGACGCCCGACGCGCAGTCGCGTTCGCCCAGGTGATACGCGAATTGCAGGCGGCGGCGCGACGCGTCGTGCGTCAGCACGAGCTTGAGCACAGCGCCGGGCGGCACGGGGGCCATGAACTTCAGCTTGTCGATGGACGTGAGCGTGCGCACGCCGGGCACGTACTCGCTCGCGAGCCGCACAACCCAATCGATCTGCACGACGCCGGGCAAAATCGGCAGGCCGGGAAAGTGGCCCGCGAAATGCACGAGCGTGGGCGGCACGTGCAGCTCGTAGAACCGCTCGTTGGCGTCCCCTGCTTCGGCAAGTAGTTCGAAGCCGTCTTCGTGGGCCCCGAACGCGCGTGCAATGGCCGCTGCCTGCAGCTTGCCGCGCGCATCGAACGGCAACGCCTTGCGAAAGCGCCAGTGACGCGGCAGCACCGTCATGTCGAAATAGCCGGCGAGATGGCGCCGCAGCGTCTTCACGAGCTGCACGCGGCCCTCGCGGCGCAGCGCGGCGTTGCCTTCGCCCGACAGCACCACGAGCGCGCCGACGCGCTTGCGCGAGGCACCGTCGAGCACCGTGGTCGCGGCCTCGGCCACGAACGGATGCAGCCGCAGGCGGCCTTCGAGTTCCGCCAGCGCCACGCGCTTGCCGTCCAGCTTGACGACGCGGTCGAGCCGACCCAGCAGGTTGAAACCGCCGCGCGTGTCGAACGCCACGGCGTCGTCGGTGCGATGCCAGCCGTCGTGCTCCAGATGCGGCGAACGCAGTTCCAGTGCACCGTCGTCCGCGCGGCGCACGTCGATGCCCGGCATGGGACGCCACGCATCGGAGCCGGTCTGCATCCGCCACGCAATGCCACCCGTTTCCGTGCTGCCGTAGATCTCGAGCGGCGCGTGGCCGAGCACGGCAGCGAAGCGCCGGGCCGTGTCGAACGCGAGCGGCCCGCCCGACGAGAAGAACGCGCGAGGCGCGGGATCGAATGCATCGAAGCCGGGCAGATCGGGCCAGCGCGACAACTGCGCGGGCGTGGAAACGACCACCGTCGCCCCGCACTGCGCGATGCGCGCCTGCAACTGCTGCGGGTCGACGCAGGTGGAGCGGTCGAACGCGCGGCCCGCCGCGAGCGGCCAGAACACGCGAAACAGCAGGCCGTAGATGTGATGATGCGGCACGCTCGCGAGCACCGTTGCATCGCCGGCGAGCGCGCCCCACTGCGCTTCAAGCGTGTGCACTTCGGCGTTGAACTGGGCGAGCGTCTTGCGTACGGGCTTCGGCACGCCGCTGCTGCCGGATGTGTAGAGCGTCAGCGGCGCGTTCGGGTCGATGGTGCAGGTGGCCGTTGTGGTGGCCGGTGCGGTGGTCGTTGCGGTGGTCGTTGCGGTGGTCGTTGCGGTGGTCGGTGCGGTGGCCGGTGCGTCAATCGACATGGCGACGATGTCGGCGTCGGTCAGCACCGCGTCGTACGCCTCGCTCAGGTCCGCGAGATAGCCCGGCGCGGAACTCGCCGGAATCACCGGCTCCTTGCCGGCAATGAAGAGGCCGAAGAGCGCGCACGCGAACGTATAGGGATCGTCGGCACACAGCGCGAAGCGCTGCTCCGCGCGTGGGTTCAGGCGGGCGGCAATGGCCAGCACACGCGTACGGAATGCGGGAAAGCGGATCGTATCGGCGCCGTCGCGACATACCGCGACGACTGTCTGCGTATCAACCGCCGCGCGCGGTGCGGCAAAGAGCTCGTGCAGCGCGATCACAATGCCCCCGTGCGCTGCGCCCTCGGCAGCATGATGTACTTGCGCCACACCACCTCGGCAACCAGCAGCGCGCCCACCACGCCATACGCGATGGCGCCGTTGTAGAGCGACCACGACTCGCGCGACCAGCACAGCGCCGTGTAGGCGGAGAAGATGCCGTTCGCGGCGAAGAATGCCGTCCACAGCTGCGTGACGCGACGCGTGTAGCGCACCACGTGATCAGGCGGATCCGGATACGTGAAGCGCGCGAACCGTTCGATCATCGACGGTCCGTTTGCCAGTGTCGCACCGAACGCCACGAGCAGCCCGACATTCACAAGCGACGGATAGAGGCGCAGCAGCAGCTCACTGTTGGTCGCGACGATCGCCACCGACGCACAGTTGAGCGCGCCTGCCACCGCCCAGTCCACGAGGCTCAGCTTGCGCAGCGAGGCCGCGAATGCACCCGTGCCCGCCACGCGTTGCAGCCACAGCAGCGCGAGCAGCATGCAGCCCACGTAGCGCGGCGAGTCCCAACGCCAGGCGCACAGAATCACGACCGGGTAGGCCAGGTTCGCCGCGAGGCGCACCATGCGGCGCGCGCGACCGTATGCGGGCGGTGCTTCGGTCGCGGCGGGCACTGCGTGACTCGCGTCTGTCATGCGGCGCGTGGCCGGGTCGCCCGCTGCCCGCGCGTCGCACGAAGGCGTGGATGGCATCAAGCCTGAGCCGCGAGCAGCGATTCCACAGCGGCGATCACGTCGCCCACCGTGCGAACCGACTTGAACTCTTCCGGCTTGATGCGCCGGCCGGTCATTTCCTGCAGCTTGATGGCGAGATCGACGGCGTCGATGCTGTCCAGATCCAGTTCTTCGAACAGATGCGCCTCCGGCGTCACGCGCACCGGATCGATCGCGAAGTTTTCGTGGAAGATGGCGCGGATGCGCTCGAGAATGTCTGCCTCGGTCACGATTCAATCCCCCTTGCCTGCAGTTTCTTCCAGCACCGCCGCGTCTTTACGCTGAGACGCAACCAGCTCGGCGAGCGTGTTGACGGAACGAAAATACTCGCGCACGCGCGCGTCGTCGGCGGCGATGGTGAGCTTGTAGCGCTGGCGCAGCACGATGCCGATCTCGAGCGCGTCGATCGAGTCGAGCCCGACTCCGTTGGTGTCGAACAACGGCGCGTCGTCGTCGATATCGTCGGGCGTCAGGTGTTCCAGATCGAACGCTTCGATCAGAAGCTGCTTAATTTCCAGTTTTAAAGAATCCATGATCGAACAGGTGCTGGGTAATGTGTGCCTCAACGGCGCGGGTGACGCTGCGCGCGGCGAGCGCCGGCGGCATTTCGTGCGACGCGAGCTGCCCGACGCCCATGGGATCGAGCACGTTCACGGTGATGCGGAAAGGACGCTCCGGTACGTGATACCAGCGCATCTGCTTCGTGAAGGCGGGTGGATCGCAATGCATGAGAACGGGGACGATCGGCGCGCCGGCTTCGAGCGCGATATACGCAAAGCCGCGCGAGAAGGCGCGCAGCCGGTTGGGCGCCGGGCTGCGCGACCCCTCGGGAAAAATGATCATCGTGTAGCCCGCGGCGATCTGCTGCCGGCAATCCTTCACGAAACCGGCGGGATCGACGTTGCTCACATATTCGGCAGCCCGCACGATACCCCAGAAGCATGGGTTGCCCCAATGGGCGTTCTTCACGACGCAGCAGGCACGCGGCATGAGCGAAAGCAGCACCACGACATCGAGATAAGTCGGATGGTTCGCCACGACGATGGCCGGCGCGCCCGAACGCAAAGCGTCGGCGCCCGCCACGTCGAGTTCCATCACGCCCATGCGCTTCAAGGCGTCGACGAGCGCGCGAAAGAACCAGTGGATCACGGTCGTGACCGCGCGTTGGCGCGAGGCGCGATGTGGCCACAGGCTCGCGAACGGAAAAACGAGAACAGAGAAAAGCAGGCCGCTCAGCCCGAACACCGTGAAGCTGAGGCCGGTAGCGAAAAGACGCCCGCCACGACTAGACCGCACTGACATGCCACCCCCACTGCCAGATCGCGCCGGCGTGTTGCCACGCGGCGGCCGATTGCGTATCGAGACAGTGATGCAGCGCTGCGCTTTGCGTCGCGAAATGCGTCACGCCTGCCTTGCCTGCTTCATGTTCGATTTCGTGTTCGGTCTCGTGCTCGATTTCGTAGACGGTACACGCGAGATGTCCTTGCGCGACCTGTCCCGCGTCGAGCAGCAGCGCGAGGGCGCCCTGCTGCACTTCGTGATCGACGTGGCCGTATGCGCCGTCGGCCGGTTCGTCCGCATAGACGAGAAGCACCGGCACAGTGGGTTCTTCGGTGTACTGCGCATACGCTTCGAGCAACGCGTAACCGAGCGTTTCGGGGCCGGCTGAAATGGCGTTCGCGGGCGAGCGGTCCTGCCGCGCGATACCGAAGAGTCCCGACATGGCGTTGAGCACCGAGAGGCTGAAGGCATTCGGCAGGACCGGTTTGTCGGCCTCGATGCCGTGCAGGATGTCGGTGGTACGCCGTAGTTCGCCGTGCCTCGATGCGAATACCACCCGCGCTTGCGGCACGTTCTGCACGCAATCGTGGGCGACCTTCAACGCCATCCGGGAAAGCGAACTCAGCCGGCGGCGCATCATCGGATCGATGAAGGCGACTTCAGCTGTTTCTGCAACGGCAGGAGACCAGAAAGACCACCGGGCCACCGGCAAGGTCCACGACAAATCGGGCATATCGACATTCGGTGTGGGGTAGCCGCATCGTCCAGGCTACACACCGAAACGACGCATGGAAGCGTTTTCACCCGCGCACGTCGGCGCAACGGGGCCTTCTCTTACAGCCCATTAACGGCATCTGGCGCGGATTATTTAGATCAAAATCAAAAGCGGCGGCAGTGCACGTTAAGCATCGCCAACTTCTTTTTTGACGAAAGGTTTGAAAGAATCAGTGCAGCGTCTACTGCGCGGTATCGTCTCCTTCAATTCAGAGCGCATGCTTTGTTGGCCGCCACGCCGTGCTTTGCGCAAACCCGCTTGCTACGGGGCATGTTCGCGTCCAGCTCTCGCCCATCCCATCTAATGACCAGCAATAAGCGGCCGATTATCTGCCGGACCACCCTGAAAATCTGTCAAATCTTGTCAAAATAATCCACAAAAACGGTAACGAATTTGAATGGCTAAACCAGGTTCGCGCGCTTAGTCAATTCGTGATGACGTGAACTGGTATCGCCAAACATCGGCCAGAACGCGCCCACGCGATCGACCAAATACCTACGCCGCGAGCAATGCTTCGCGCAACGTAATGAAATGCAATTGCTCGCTTTGGGCCGCGACGAATACCTGCGGAAGCGTGGAGAGGATAACGGGCAAGCCGTCCACCCCGTTCGCGGCGTTGCCGTCGTGGGCAAGCAGTATATCGCCCGCGGCAAGCTGATGGACGAGACGTTGCGCGACGACATCAGCGCGAGTCTCGCGCGTATCGAAACCCCGCCTCGTCCATGACGCGAGGCGCAGGTCGAAGCGCTGCAAAACCGGTTCGAGAAACACATTGCGCAGGCCCGCCGGCGCCCGGAAGAATCGCGGCCACTCTCCGGTCAGGTCGGCAAGCGTCTGCTGGGCCGCTTCGATCTCACGAGCCAGCACGCCGGGCCCGCTGACCGAGAAGGTGTGTCGATGCCTTTGCGAGTGGTTTTCCACGGCGTGGCCGCGTGCCACGATCTCGCGCGTGAGCGCCGGATACCGGCGTGCGTGCTCGCCGATACAGAAGAACGTGGCGCGCACGCCATGACGGTCGAGGAGATCGAGCACCTGCGGTGTGACTTGCGGGTCCGGGCCGTCGTCGATCGTCAATGCGATCTCGCGGCGTTTGCTTGCGGCCGCCGGCAACCGCGTCCAGTTCGGACCCAGTATCGACGAGCGCGGCCACAAACCCGCCGCCGTGACAATGGCGTGATTCGCGAACGTGCCGGCGAGCCACCATGGCCAGGCAGCCGGATCGAGCGCGCATCCAGTCACGGCGACCGCATGCCAGGCGGCCGAGAGCGTCAGTGCGGGCGGCTGCTCCAGGAAGGAGCGCGAACGCGGACGCTCGTGCGCGGCGCCCAGCTTCAGTCTCGCAGGCGAATGGGGTTCAGGCATCGGACTTCTCGAGCCACAACGTAAAGAGAACCGCGAAGAGTAGCAAAGTTGCGTGAAGATACAAAATCGACGACAGGTCATGCAGCGGCGGCCACGCCACGTTCGCTCCCGAGCCAGCGCTTCAATTGCACCGAGCTCATTCGCAGGGACAAAGGGCACGAGCGGCGGAACCGCGGGGCCACGCACAACGAGACCTACGCATTGTCGTTCGGCGATATTCCCGTCTCGTGCGCCAGCAATATTCCAGCAAAAGAAAAAGCCCCGTGAGTCGTCAAACTCACGGGGCTTTGTCACCGCTTTTGGCGGAGACGGAGGGATTCGAACCCTCGATCCAGGTTTTGGCCCAGATGCTCCCTTAGCAGGGGAGTGCCTTCGACCTCTCGGCCACGTCTCCCGAACCCTTCGCTCACGCCAGGGAGGCAGCGCGACGAAGCCAAGATGATAGCGGTTCCGTGCTCACAGGTCAATTTGTTGCGCACGGTTTTTGCGTGCGCGTCACCAACCTGTCATGCCCATTCTCATTTGCGCCATTCGCACGCCGTTCCGTTCTACGCGGCAATCGTGGCGTGAAGCGGCGCTCCGTGAGAACCCGCTGTGGTTGGCACAGCGGACACGTCACATCACGCCTGATCGAGCTCGAACACCTTGTGCAGCGCACGTACCGCAAGCTCCATGTACTTCTCGTCGATGAGCACGGAGATCTTGATTTCCGAGGTCGAAATCATCTGGATGTTGATGCCCTCTTCCGACAGCGTGCGGAACATCTTGCTCGCGATACCCACGTGTGAACGCATGCCGACGCCCACCACCGAGACCTTCGAAACCTTCGGATCCCCAAGCACCTGCTCCGCGTTCACGTGACCCTTCACCTGGTTGGTGAGGATGTCCATTGCGCGCTGGTAATCGCCGCGGCCCACCGTGAACGTGAAGTCGGTCTTGCCCTGCACGCTCTGGTTCTGGATGATCATGTCGACGTCGATGTTCGCGTCCGCCACCGGGCCGAGAATCTGATACGCGATGCCCGGCTTGTCGGGCACACCCATCACGGCGATGCGGGCCTCGTCGCGCTGGAACGCGATACCCGAGATGACTGCTTTTTCCATGGTCTCGTCTTCTTCAAAAGTAATCAGGGTGCCCGAGGTCATTTCATCTTCGAGCGGCATGAGCGGATCGGTCAGGCTCGACAGCACCCGCGTCTTCACCTGATATTTGCCGGCGAATTCGACCGAGCGGATCTGCAGCACCTTGGAGCCGAGACTCGCCATTTCCAGCATTTCCTCGAAGGTGATCCGGTCGAGCCGGCGCGCCTCTTCCACTACACGCGGGTCCGTCGTGTACACGCCGTCCACGTCGGTGTAGATCAGGCATTCGTCGGCCTTCAGCGCAGCGGCCACTGCGACCGCGGACGTGTCCGAACCGCCGCGGCCCAGCGTCGTGATATGGCCGTCCGGGTCGATGCCTTGAAAGCCCGTGATCACAACCACCTTGCCGGCATCGAGATCCGCCGTTACGCGTTCGCTCTCGATGTCGCTGATGCGCGCCTTCGTGAACGCGCTGTCCGTTTTGACGGGCACTTGCCAGCCCGTATAGCTGACCGCCTCCACCCCTTCTTCCTGGAGCGCAATCGCAAGCAGCCCCACACTCACCTGCTCGCCGGTGGCGGCGATCATGTCGAGTTCGCGCGGGCTCGGACGAGCCGAAATTTCCTTGGCGAGACCCAGCAGCCGGTTGGTTTCGCCGGACATCGCCGACGGCACGACGACCATGCGGTGGCCGGCCTTGTGCCATTTCGCGACGCGCTTCGCGACGTTCTTGATGCGCTCGGTCGAGCCCATCGAAGTGCCGCCGTATTTATGTACGATGAGTGCCATTGTCGTTCTGAACTGGAGAGATAACCGCGCTGGCGCACTGTGGAAGTGCCGCGGGAGCCGGCGTGATCGGCACCCAAGCGCGGCAAGCGGCGCGTGTCACACTTTGGTGCTGATGACGCCGCACGACCGGCGGCGTAAATGCAGCGCGTGCAGCACGCGCGGATTTTGCCCTTGCACGCGGCGCAGCCGTTCCGGCGCCGCGTGCCCTGCCCGCGTGACGGCCCTGACGCCTGCCGGATGCTGCCAGGCACAGGTCCGCAGCCGACGCTCGTGGCGACAAAAGCGGGTTGGGCAAACGCATTACCCTACCCGATCGGTAGCAAAAAAACAAGCCAAACGGACCGCGCGCACGGCCGAAAACGCTTATGTGGCAATGATTTGCGGCCTCGCCTCATAAAGCGGCAGAACGCGGCGAGAGACCGCGATGAGGCGAAAATCACGCGCGACCCCAGCACATGCCATGCGGCGCTGCGCCGCATGCGCCGTTCACGCGATCAGAAGATCCACGCGCCACTCGATACGAAAGTGGCGAGTCGAACGCGTGCGGTCGCGGTCGCTCGCAGCCGCACGTTTGAGCGCAGTGTGATTCACCCCGAGCCACGGCACGAAGAGCAGCGTATCGCCGGAGAAGATCAACGGCACGTCGCGCTTCCATGCCGGCACGCCGCGCTCCTGGAAGAGATTTTTCAGCGTACGGCTCGGGCCGTCCGGGCTCGTGCGCATACGCTCGCCGCCCGCACGCGAACGCGCCGATAACGGCGCGTGCAGCAGCGCAGCTTCCGGTATTGTATCGGCCTCGCCCTCGGCGGCCGGTACGAACACGAATGTCCCGCGCCATTGCGGCAGACGCCAGATGGCCTCGCCGCGCCACACGAGCACCGCAGGCGCGCGCCCGGACAACGACGTTTCGTCGGCAGGTTCGGCGCTGTCGCCCGCTTCCCAGAACACGAGACCGCGATAGCTGCGCAGCGTCTGGCCCGCATGGTCCACGCGCAGTTGATGGTCGCCATCTACGGTGCACAGTTGCCGCAATGCATCGGCAAGACGCGCAGCCGACGCCGCCGGCATGCCCAACGTGCGCATCCAGTAGCGCAGCAGGTTCGAGGCGCGGTCGTCGTCGAGTGCGAGCAGGGCTTCGCGTGCCAGCGCGCGACCCTCGTCGCGAGCCGCGTCGCGCAGGTCGATGCGGGCGAGTTCGTCGAGCAGCCGCTGGGCGGAAGCGGCGTGTGCGGCAGTGCGCGCAAGCGCGTCGCGAAAGCCCGGAAAGCGGACGGCGAGCGCCGGCAGAACTTCGTGGCGCAGCGCATTGCGCGCATAGCGCGTGTCCGCGTTCGATTCGTCGTCGATCCACTGCAAGGCGCGCGCCTCGGCGTACTGCTCCAGTTGGGCTCGCAGCAGGTGCAGCAACGGGCGCACACGCACGGGCCCCTGTGCACCCTCGCGGGACGGCGCCATGGCCGAAAGCCCCGCGAGACCCGCGCCGCGCAGCAACTGCAGCAGCACCGTCTCGGCCTGATCGTCAGCGTGCTGCGCGAGCCAGAGTGCGTTCACGCGATGCTGGGCGCACATCTCGTCGAGTGCTTCGTAGCGCAGTTCGCGCGCGCGCGCCTCGATGCTGACGCCCGCCTCGCGCGGCACGTCGACGTGACGGACATCGAAGCGCACGCCCTGCGATTTCGCGAACGCCTCGCAATGAGCGAGCCACTGATCGGCGTTGGCGCTGAGTCCGTGATGCACATGAAGCGCGACGCAACGCGAGGCGCCCGCCACGCGCACGGCGGCATCGAGCAAAACGGTGGAATCGAGGCCGCCGCTGAAAGCGATGCCCACGCACGCGTGGGACGGCAGCGCCGCAAGCGCGGCGCGGACCGCGTCGAGAACGACGCGGTCGGCACTCGATTCAGCGGGTTTCACCACGATTGGGCGGCGCTGGCGCGCCTCTCAGGAAGAACGATCCGGGCCGGCGTCAAACTCACGCGCCCGGCGTGGTCTGCTTGTACTTGCCGTAGGACATCAGCCGGTCGAAGCGGCGCTCGCGCAGGTCCGCGATGCTCATGCCCTGGAACTGCCGCAGCGTATCGGCCAGCGCGCGGCGCAGCAGCGCGGCCATGCCCTTCGGGTCGCGGTGGGCGCCGCCGAGCGGCTCGTTGATGATCTTGTCGATGAGGCCGAGCGCCTTCAGGCGGTGAGCCGTCAGCCCCAGCGCTTCGGCGGCCTCGGGGGCTTTCGCCGCGCTCTTCCAGAGAATCGACGCGCACCCTTCCGGCGAGATCACCGAATAGGTCGAGAACTGGAGCATCAGCACGCTATCGGCCACGGCGACGGCGAGCGCACCGCCCGAGCCGCCTTCGCCGATCACGGTGGCGATGATCGGGGTCTTCAGCTCGGCCATCACATAGAGGTTGTGCCCGATTGCCTCGGACTGGCCCCGCTCTTCCGCGCCGATGCCGGGATAGGCGCCGGGCGTGTCGATGAACGTGAAGATGGGCAGGCCGAACTTCTCGGCAAGGCGCATGAGGCGCTCAGCCTTGCGATAACCCTCAGGACGCGGCATGCCGAAGTTGCGCGCGGCGCGTTCCTTCGTATCGCGGCCCTTCTGGTGACCGATGATCATGCAGGGTTGACCGTTGAAGCGGGCAAGGCCGCCTACGATCGACAGGTCGTCGGCGAATGAGCGGTCGCCGTGCAATTCGTGGAAATCGGTGAAGAGTTCGTTGACGTAATCGAGCGTGTAGGGACGCTGCGGATGACGCGCAATCTGCGAAACCTGCCACGGCGTCAGATTGGCGTATAGATCCTTGGTGAGCTGCTGGCTCTTCTTCGACAGCCGCTCGATCTCTTCCGAAATATCGACGGCCGAATCGTCCTGGACGAAGCGCAGTTCTTCGATCTTTGCTTCGAGCTCCGCGATCGGCTGTTCGAAATCCAGAAACGTGGTCTTCATTGGTTGTAATCCTTGGACTTACCGGCAGCGCGTATTCTAACCGCGCCCAACGCCATCAAAATCGGCTCGCAACTATTAAATCCCATCACCCAATAGCGTCGATGGAAAACGGCGCCACATCAAAGGCGAGCGCGCCTTGCCCGGCGCGACTCACGCCCCGGCGGGCAACGCCTCGAGACTGCGCCACATGTACCAGGTCGCGACCGTACGCCACGGTTCCCAGTTCGCCGCGACCTCGCGCGCCTCGCTGCGCGTGACCGGCTCGCCGCTGAAGTAGTTGACGCTGATGGCGCGAATGAGCCCGAGATCGTCGAGCGGCAGCACGTTGGGACGCGAGAGGTTGAAGATGAGGAACATCTCGGCCGTCCAGCGGCCGATACCGCGAATCTGCGTCAGCTCGGCAATCACGTGCTCGTCGTCCATCGACGCCCACTTGCCCACGTGCAGCGCACCCGACACGAAGTGCTGCGCGAGATCCAGGATGTATTCGGTCTTGCGTTTGGAGAGCCCGCACGCCGTGAGGCGTTCGTGTCCCAGCTTGATGAACTGCTGCGGCACGAGCTTCGCGCAGGCGTCTTCGATACGCTGCCAGACGGCCTGGGCCGCGGCGACGGAAATCTGCTGCCCCACCACCGAACGCGCGAGCGTAACGAACGGATCGCCGCGTGAAAGCAGATGGACGGGGCCGAATTTCGGAATCAGTTTTTTGAGAATGCGATCGCGCTTCACGAGATCGGCGCAGGCCTTGTCCCAATACGCGGGCCGCGTGACCTCGGGCGCGAGGCTGCCGATCTGCACGGGCACCGCAGCTTCCGTTGCGGTGGATGCGCGGCTCTTGCGGACAATCTCGCCCTCGTGAGCGGTATCGACGACGAGCTGACTGGTCAGGCGATCGTTGTCGACGTGCTGAACGCCGAGTGCGCCATTCGCCTTCGGGCGGGCGGTCTTTCCCGCGGTGCTCGATACGCGCGTTTCCTTTTGCGTCGGCTTCGCGACGTGCGGCGCACCTGCGGAGCCGTTGAGCCTGCGCTTCGACGGAGCGCCTGGCGCCTCGCCGTTCGCCGCGCCCGCAGCCGTTTTTGCGGTCTTTTTCAATGCGACCTTCGCCGCGGCCTTCATCGAGGTCTTCGCGGCGGTACTGCCTGCCGTGCGCGCTGCACGCGTTGCCCGCGCCGCCTTCCCTGCGGCCTGAGCGCTCTGCGACGCGGCTCGTTTAGCCGCCGCCTTCGTGGCCGTTGCCATCCTGCCTCCTGCCTGGCGAGTCGATCAATGGGTAGTCGACGGCGCTTAAACGCGGCGCCACTCGGTCAACCCGCCCGGTTTGTCTTCGAGTGCGACACCGGCTTCGAGCAGTTCCGCCCGGATCCGGTCCGCTTCGGCGTAATGCTTCGCCTTCTTGGCTGCCGCACGCTCGGCGATCTTTGCTTCGATCGCGGCTGCATCGAGACCGCCAGCCTCCGACGCGCCCGCTGCCTGCTGCAGATACGCACGCGGATCGCGACCCAGCAGACCGACGATGGCAGCAAGCTGCTTGAGCTGCCGCGCAAGCGCTGCGTCGCGCGTGCGGTTCACCTCGGTGGCCAGTTCGAACAGCACCGCGACCGCCACCGGCGTATTGAAGTCGTCGTTCATCGCCGCACGAAAACGCGCGGCATACGTTTCGTTCCAGTCGAGTTCGCCCGCGTCCGGCGCCACGTCTTTCAACGCCGTGTAAAGACGCGTGAGCGCATTGCGCGCGTCGTCGATATGAACGTCACTGTAGTTGAGCGGCGAGCGATAGTGCGCACGCGCGATGAAAAAACGCACGACTTCGGCGTCGTACTTCGCGAGCACCTCGCGGATCGTGAAGAAGTTGCCGAGCGACTTCGACATCTTCTCGTTGTCGATCTGCACGTAGCCGTTGTGCATCCAGTAATTGACGAACGTTTGGCCCGTTGCACCCTCGCTCTGCGCGATTTCGTTCTCGTGGTGCGGAAACTGCAGGTCCTGTCCACCGCCGTGAATGTCGAAGTGTTCGCCGAGCAGCGTGCAACCCATCGCCGAGCATTCGATATGCCAGCCGGGACGCCCGCGCCCGTACTTCGAATCCCATCCGGTGTCGGCGGGCTCGTCGGGCTTCGACTGTTTCCAGAGCACGAAGTCGAGCGGATCCTGCTTCGCGTCGTTCGCGGCCACGCGCTCGCCCGCGCGCAGGTCTTCAAGTGATTTGCCCGAGAGCTTGCCGTAGCCCGCAAAACGCCGCACCGCGTAATTCACGTCGCCGTCCGCGGCGCGATACGCGTAGCCGTTCGCTTCGAGCGTCTCGATCATGCCGAGCATCTGCGGGATAAAGTCGGTTGCGCGCGGCTCGATGTCGGGCCGCGCGACGCCGAGCGCGTCGGCGTCTTCGTGCATCGCATCGATGAAGCGGCTCGTGAGCGACTTGATCGTCTCGCCGTTTTCGACGGCGCGACGAATGATCTTGTCGTCGATGTCGGTGATGTTGCGCACATACGTGACCTTGTAGCCGAGCGTACGCAGCCACCGCTGGACGATATCGAACACCACCATTACGCGCGCGTGACCCACGTGACAATAGTCGTACACCGTCATGCCGCAGACGTACATCCGCACGGAGCCTTCCTGAAGCGGCACGAAAGGTTGCTTGTCACGGGCAAGCGTGTTGTAGATGCGCAGTGATTCCATAGAGACGATGCGTGGGCCGAAAGACGTCCGCGTGGCAAATCATGCAAGCCGCGGGCCGTGCGACGGCGCCGGGGACAAACACCGCAAACTGGTACAGCCGGTGTTGTGCGGGATTGCGATCAGGCGGAGACGACCGAGGGTGACGAACAATGAGTCTGCGGTTAGGCGAAAACGCGCAGACCTTTTGTTAGAATGGCTCGGAGTATAACACCCCGACCTATCCCTATGAAATCTTCCAGCGGCCGCGCGCGATACGCTGCAACCCTCGCCGCGACGGCCTTCGCGGGCTTCGCGTTCGCGCTTGGCAGCACGACCGTCCATGCACAGACGAGGGCCGTGACCGACGGTACGCCGCAGATCGACGCGGCCATCGCGCAGAAAGACTGGGCGGGCGCGCTCAAGGACCTCGACGCGCGCATTGCATCGAATCCTCGCGATGCGCAGGCACGATTCAAGCGAGCCACCGTGCTCGCGCGTCTGAATCGCGACGACGAAGCCATCACCGCCTTCACCGAACTCACGCAGATGTACCCCGAGCTGCCCGAGCCGTACAACAATCTCGCGGCGCTTTACGCGAAGCACGGTCGTTACGACGAGGCGCGTGTCGCGCTCGAAACGGCGGTGAAGACCAATCCGTCCTATGGCCTCGCCTACGAAAATCTCGGCGACCTGTACCTGCGTCTTGCCGACGCATCGTATCGCCGCGCGCAATCGCTGGGACGTGCGAGCGCGGTGACGCAGCAGCGTCTTGCCGACCTGCAGAAGATCGTCTCGCCGCCTGCCACGCCGCGGCGTGCGAAGAAGATTCCCGTCGAAGACTATACGAACCGCGCGTCGTCCGATCTGACGAACAATCCCGCCTTCACCTTCGGCGGTCCCACCGGTTCGCTCGCCGTGCCGCCGTACATGGCGCCGTCGCAATGAGCGGCGCACGACGCCAACGTCCGTGACGCGCTTTTCCAACCCGCTTTTTCCAACCTGTTTTTTTCAACGCATCCCCCTCCGAGGATCTTCATGAAATGGTTGATGCTGGCGCTCGGCAGCGCCGCCCTGATTGCGAACGCTCCCGCCTTCGCGCAATCCGCGCAGACGGCGGCCCATCCGCAGGTCCTGCTGCACACGTCTGACGGCGACATCCGCGTCGAACTCTATCCCGAGAAGGCGCCGAAAACGGTCGCGAACTTTCTCGACTACGTGAAGTCCGGCCAGTACAGCGGCACGATCTTCCATCGCGTGATTCGCGGCTTCATGATCCAGGGCGGCGGCTACACGACAAGCTTTGCTGAGAAGCCGACTCGCGCCCCCATCCCGCTCGAAAGCCAGAACGGCCTGAAGAACGTGACGGGCACGATCGCGATGGCACGCACGAGCGACCCGAACTCGGCCACGGCGCAGTTCTTCATCAACACCGTGGACAACGCCGGTCTCGACTATCCGAATCCGGATGGCAACGGCTATGCTGTATTCGGCAAGGTGACGTCGGGCATGGACGTCGTGAAGAAGATCGAAGCCTCGCCCACCACCACACGCGGTCCGATGGGCGACGTGCCGCAAAAGCCCATCGTGATCGAATCGGCCACGGTCGTCGGCAAGTAAGAAGCGAGCAAGCAGCACGCAGGAAGCGGCAGGCCGCCCGCCCTTCACCAGAGCAAACGGCCTGCGCCATCCAGACCACCCCCGCACCCGGTGTGGCACTGCCCGGCAGCTTTCACGCCGCGGTGCCGCACCGCTCTTTCACCCCTCCCCTCGCAAGGATCCCATCATGGTCGAACTGCATACGAACCACGGCGTCATCAAGCTCGAACTGGACGCCGAAAAGGCGCCGAAGACGGTCGAGAATTTCCTGAACTATGTCCGCAAGGGTCAATACGACAACACGATCTTTCACCGCGTGATCGACGGCTTCATGATCCAGGGCGGCGGCTTCGAGCCCGGCATGAAGCAAAAGCCCACCGACGCGCCGATCGACAACGAAGCCAACAACGGCCTGAAGAACGTGAACGGCTCCATCGCGATGGCGCGCACGAACGATCCGCACTCGGCCACGGCCCAGTTCTTCATCAACGTGAACGACAACGACTTCCTGAACCACTCGTCGCCGACGCCGCAAGGCTGGGGCTACGCCGTGTTCGGCAAGGTGGTGGACGGACTCGACGTGGTCGAGAAGATCAGGAAGGTGAAGACCGGCTCGAAGGGCTTTCACCAGGACGTGCCGGTCGACGACGTCGTGATCGAAAAGGCCGTCATTGTCGAATAAGCGTTCAACGCGCGTCGATAGCGCCTCGTCGACCCGCATTCGATGAGGCGCCAACCGGGTACCGACTGACGCCCCATGCTGCAGGAAAAATCATTACGAAACGCCGCTGCGGGCGTGCCCGGCGAGGGCAAACGCCCACACGCGGCACGCCCGTTTCTGTTCGCCTCGGATCTGCATCTGAGCGACGCGATTCCGCGCACGGTCGCCGCCTTCGAGCATTTCATCCGCGTCACCGCGGATCAGGCCGACTCCGTGTTCATCCTCGGCGATCTGTTCGAGTACTGGGTGGGCGACGACATGCTCGCCGACCCGTTCGTGAAGCGCATGGTCGAACTGATGCACACCCTCTCCGAGCGCGGCATCGCGCTTTACGTGATGCACGGCAATCGCGATTTCCTGCTGGGCAAGCGTTTTATGAAGGCGGCCGGCGCGATCTGGCTGCCGGACCCCATCGCCATTACCGCCTTCGGCACACGCATCGCGCTCGCGCACGGCGACGCCTTATGCACGGCCGACCGCGGCTATCAGATCTTCAGGCGCTTCGCACGCAACCGTCTGCTGCAACTACTGTTCCTCGCGTGGCCGTTCAGCTGGCGTCAGGCACTGGCCGAACGCATGCGCCGGTCGAGCGAGGCGGGACGCGAGCGTCCGCCGTTGCCGCGCTATGACGTCACGAAAAAAGGTGTGGATGCGCTCTTCAAGCTGAGCAGCGCGGCCGTGCTCGTTCACGGGCACACACACCGGCCCGCGAAACATCGCGAGTCGGCGGGCACACGCTGGGTGCTGCCCGACTGGGAACTCGACCACGGCGCACCGCGTGGCGGCTACCTGCGCGTCGACGCCGAAGGCTTCAAGATGATGCCGCTCGATTGACGAAGGGTTCGCCGGCGGTCAGCTTGCTCCGCTCGCCCGGAGCCGGGCGAGCCCACCGTCAGTCGCGGGGCGCCGTTGCCGCAACTTCGGCATGCTCGGCTGCGGTGCTATCAGCCTGATCGGCCTGCTGACTGCTGCGCTTCGCACGCTCGCCACTTTCGCTTCCTTCGATCACGGCGGACAGCCGCCGCAGGTCCACGAGCGCCGCATCGGCACCATGCAGGGCCTCCAGCTTTGCGCCGAGCCGTTCCAGCGCCGCGACGATTTCGTCGACGCGCTGCGTCTGCGTCGCCGCGTGGTCAATGAGTCCGTGAATGGCGAGCGAGACCGGATCGTCTGCGTTGGGTGTAATGCCGTAGGCGCAAAAGCCCGGGCGTGTGCCGGCCTGGCCGTGGGGTTTACCGCGCGCGGGCTCGGTTTTCGCCGGCAGGATCACGCGCGCGGGATTGCCCACGGCCGTACCGCCCGCCGGTACGGGCTTGATCACGACCGCGTTCGAGCCGATCTTGGCTTCCGCGCCGATGGTGAAGCCGCCAAGCACCTTTGCCCCCGCGCCCACGATCACGCCGCGCTCGAGCGTGGGATGGCGCTTCGCACCACGCGTGAGCGACGTGCCGCCGAGCGTCACGCCCTGGTAGATCGTGCAGTCGTCACCGACCTCGGCCGTTTCGCCGATCACAACGCCCATGCCGTGGTCGATGAACACGCGCCGGCCGATAGTCGCGCCCGGATGAATCTCGATGCCGGTCAGAAAGCGCGCCATCTGTGAAACGAAACGGGCCATCCAACGTCGCTTTGCGCGCCAGCATGCGTGCGCGACACGATGCAATACGAGCGCGTGGAGTCCCGGATAGCACGTGAGCACTTCCCAAGCGCTGCGTGCAGCGGGATCGCGCTCGCGGATCGTGGCGATATCTTCGCGAAGTCTCGTGAACATGGCAGTGACGCTCGGACAGGTGGGCAACGGCTGCGCACGGCGGGCAACGCGCAGCGGCGAACGGCGGCAACAACGGATTCGATGACAGCAAGGACAGCTGCAACGACAACCGCGGGCGGCAACCGCAGCAACGACTGCCGCCAACGCATTTTTCCTGCTTTACTTCGAACGGTTCATGGATTGTAGGCGATCGGCCGCCGCCCGTCGGGTAACCCCTTTCGCTGCGGGGTTGCCCGTCACAACAGGTCACGACGGCCCTTCGCCCGGTTCCCGCGACTTGAGCAACAGGATGCGCTTCGCGATACCTCGAATGATATTGACCTCTTCGCGCTCCAGCCCCGAGCGGCTGAAGAGGCGCCGCAGGCGTGACATCAGTTTCTTGGGGTTCGCGGGATCGAGGAACTCCAGCGCGATGAGCGCGTTCTCCAGGTGCACGTACATCCGCTCGATTTCATCGTTCGCGGCGAGCGTCCCCACGGTTTGCGCCGGTTGCCCCGGCGCTGACGCAGTCTCGCCGCCCGCATCGAGGTAGGCCATCCTCAATTCGTACGACAGCACCTGGACCGCCTGCGCCAGGTTGAGCGAACTGTAGGCCGGATTGGCCGGAATGTGCGCCAACGCGGTGCAGCGTTCGACGTCTTCGTTCGACAGCCCCGTTCGCTCGTTGCCGAAAACCAGCGCGATGTCGCCCGTGGCGGCGAGCCGGCAGGCCTCGCCGGCCATGGCGCGCGGCGCCCCGGGCGGCGGACCGTATTCCCGCGACCGAGCGGTAAGCGCAAGCGACCAATGCACGCCGGCCAGCGCCTCGGCAAGTGTCGGCACGACATGCGCGTTGGCGAGCACGTCGTCGGCCCCGCTCGCCATGGCAATGGCTTCCGGATCAGTCTGCACCTGCGCGACGCGCGGCGCGACCAGCACGAGGCGCGAAAAACCCATAGTCTTGAGCGCGCGCGCCGCCGCACCGACATTGCCCGGATGGCTGGGCTCCACGAGCACGAAGCGTGTCGAGGTAAAACCGCCGCGCACGGGACTGATGCCTTCGGCTGCGGCCTCCGGCGTTGCTACAGAAGAAGATGTTCGAGACGAAACCACGATCGGCTGGCTACCTACCATGCGAAAAAGGGTATGGTAGCGCGAGGCCAGGCGGGACGCGCTCTGGCCAGGTGGCCAACAGCGACGACCTTCCCGCAAACTCCTCGCACAGCCATCCGCGGCAGACCTCAAACGCTCCATCCTCCAACACGCACGCCGACTCGGGTAAAATCACGCTGTTTCGCGCGCGCCATTGCCGGTGCGCATCGCTCTTCTTCAATTCGTGTGTCGTTGGCAGGACGGCTGCGAGGCGCGCCGGGCCGGCCGCTTCAAGCTGTATCGCCCACTTTCGTTACATCCGGCGGACCGCTCCCGTGGCGCCGGCATAAGGATCCTGTCTCATGCATCCCATGCTCAACATCGCTGTCAAGGCCGCTCGCCGCGCCGGACAGATCATCAACCGCGCATCGCTCGATCTGGACCTCATCCAGGTGAGCAAGAAGCAGCACAACGACTTCGTCACCGAAGTCGACAAGGCCTCCGAAGCCGCCATCATCGACACGCTGAAAACCGCCTATCCCGATCACGCGATCCTCGCCGAAGAGTCCGGCCGTTCGGAGAACGAGTCGGAGTACCAGTGGATCATCGATCCGCTCGACGGCACCACCAACTTCATTCACGGCTTCCAGTACTACTGCGTGTCGATCGCGCTCGCGCATCGCGGCATCGTCACCCAGGCCGTGGTCTACGATCCGACGCGCAACGACCTCTTCACGGCGTCGCGCGGACGCGGCGCGTTCCTCAACGACCGCCGCATTCGCGTCGGCCGGCGCGACCGCCTGGCAGACGGCCTGATCGGCACCGGCTTCCCGTTCCGCGAAAAGGACACGCTCGACGCTTACTGCCGCCTGTTCGCCGAAATGACGAACGCCTGCGCCGGCCTGCGCCGGCCCGGCGCCGCCGCGCTCGACCTCGCCAACGTTGCTGCGGGCCGCGTCGACGGTTTCTTCGAGCAAGGCATCAGCGCGTGGGACATGGCCGCGGGCAGCCTGCTCGTGACCGAAGCGGGCGGACTGGTGGGCAACTACACGGGCGACTCGAACTTCCTGAATCTCGGCGAGATCGTGGCGGCCAACCCGAAGATCTACGCGCAGATGGTGCCGATCCTCTCGAAGTACAGCCACACCAAAACGGCCTGACCGGACGCACACGCCGGCGCGGCACACCGCGCCGCGCTGCGTGCTGGGCGCTTCGTGACGCGCCTTTCGCGCACGCGCTATGATCGCAAAGCGGCTTCGGCCGCTTTTTTTGTTTGGCGCGGCGATTGCATGGCCTGCCTGCAAGCTCGCGAGCCGCGCCCTGTCTCGCGAGCCCAATGTTCTGGTGTTCTCGCGCTAGCCACGTGATGGCTTGCCAGCAGTGCACGTATCCGACGGTTTCTCCGCCCGCTCCATGAAAAAAGGCTTCTACACGATCATTGCCGCGCAGTTCGTCTCGTCGCTTGCGGACAATGCGCTGCTCATCGCCGCCATCGCTCTTCTCGCGGTCATCCGTTCGCCGTCGTGGATCACGCCGCTGCTGCAGATATTCTTCACGATTTCGTACGTGCTGCTCGCGCCGTTCGTCGGCGCCTTCGCGGATGCGCTGCAAAAGCGCCACGTGATGTTCATCTCCAACGCGCTCAAGGCCGGCGGCTGTCTGCTGATGCTCGTGGGCGTGCATCCCATCGTTGCTTATGGCGTGGTCGGCTTCGGCGCGGCGGCCTATTCGCCCGCCAAGTACGGCATTCTCACCGAACTGCTGCCGGCCGAGCGGCTCGTCGCGGCGAACGCGTGGCTCGAGTCGGCCACAGTGCTCTCGACCATCGTCGGCACGATGCTGGGCGGCGCGCTCGTGAGCGCCTATGCGGGGAAACTGGTGGCACACCTTGATCTGCCGGTCATCCGCACCGCCGCAGACCTCGCCATGTTCGCCGTGATGCTGGTCTACGCGGCCGCGGCGATCATCAACATCGGCATACCGGATACCGGCGCGCGCTATCCCAATCGGCTCATGCAGCCGGCAAAGCTGACCGGCGATTTTCTGCATTGCTTCCACGTGCTGTGGGCCGACAAGCTCGCGCAGATCGCGCTGTGGGTGACCACGTTGATGTGGGGCGCTGCGGTGACGCTGCAATTGCTCGTACTCAAGTGGGCCGATGCGAACCTTGGGCTATCGCTTTCGAAGGCCGCCGTCATGCAGGGCGTGACAGGACTTGGCGTCGCGTTGGGCGCCGCTGCGGCGGCTGCGTGGATTTCGCTGCGCACGTCCCTTCGCGTACTGCCGATCGGCATGCTGACCGGCATCGTCACAGTCGCCATGGCGTTCTACAGCAAGGGACTTTTCCCGGCGGGCGCCGGCATCCGCTTCGCGAATTTCACGGTGCCGCTCTACATGCTCTTCGCGTGGCCGCTGATGATCGGGCTCGGCGCATTGGCGGGCTTTTTCATCGTGCCGATGAACGCGGTCCTCCAGCACCGGGGCGCCGCTTTGCTCTCGGCGGGCCACTCCATCGCCGTGCAGAACTTCAACCAGAACCTGGCGGTGCTGCTGATGCTGGGCGCCTATGCCCTGCTGCTCATTGCGAAATTGCCGGTGCAATGGATCATCGTCGTGTTCGGATCATTCGTCACGTTGCTGATCTGGCTTGCGAAACGACGCAGCGCGGCGAACAGCCGCGAAGTCGACATGCGGGCACTGGTGGAGGAATGAGGCGGGCGCGCCGCTGCATCGTAGCGGGACACGTGTGCCACGCTTCGAATCCCCTAGAATGTAGGGCTTGTTTTCGACATTCGCCTTAGCTACCCAAGCCCGCTTCGCATTGACCTCGACGGCCTTTCGCTGTGTTTCAGGCGACTGCCCGTCCCACCGCCGCCGGGTCGAGGTTCGGCCATACGGCTCCCGTTCACCGAAGCGTGTGCTGGCCTCCGGCAGGCGGGACGCGCGATTAACCGTCGGACTCTCAGTGCGGAACGCTTTGGCCGGCTGGCCTATAGCCCTGCGATGGGGCGCGAAGTATAGTCGTCGAACCGAAGCTGCAGGTCCCCGTTCGCGCCCTGTCAACAATGAGGACACGGCCTAAACGGGACCGAATGTCCGCAAATGTCCGAACACGCCTTTCAGCAATCGATTGAATGAAAACAGAAACCAGCGTCGAAACCGTGCCCGAGCAGAGCTTCGCTGCCCATACTCCGATGATGCAGCAGTACTTGCGCATCAAGGCTGAGCATCCCGGCACACTCGTGTTCTACCGGATGGGTGACTTCTACGAGCTCTTCTACGACGACGCCGAAAAAGCCGCACGCCTGCTCGATCTCACGCTGACGCAGCGTGGCGCTTCGGCCGGTATCCCCATCAAGATGGCTGGCGTGCCGCATCACGCTGTCGAGCAATATCTCGCGAAGCTCGTGAAGCTCGGCGAGTCCGTGGCCATTTGCGAACAGATCGGCGACCCAGCTACCTCGAAAGGACCGGTGGAGCGCAAGGTGGTTCGCGTGGTTACTCCCGGGACGCTCACCGACGCGGCACTGCTCGCCGACAAGAGCGACGTCTACCTGATGGCCGTGTGCGCCGGACACAACCGGCGCGGCGTGGTCGTCAACGTGGGGCTCGCGTGGCTCAATCTCGCGAGCGGTGCACTGCGCCTTGCGGAAGTGGCACCCGACCAGGTGGCGGCTGCCTTCGAGCGCATTCGTCCCGCCGAAATCCTGGTCGCCGATGCTCCCGCTGACGCAAACGCGTGGTCGCCGCCACCCGGCTCCGGTGCGTTGACGCGTGTTCCGGCGTGGCACTTCGATGTGGCAGCTGGCACGCAGCGGCTCTGCGAACAAATGGAAGTGGCCAGTCTGGACGGCTTCAGTGCTCAGACGATGACGAGCGCATGCGGCGCCGCGGGCGCCCTGCTGCTTTACGCTGCCGCTACGCAAGGCCAGCAATTGCGGCACGTGCGCAGTCTCAAGGTCGAATACGAGTCCGAGTACATCGGGCTCGATCCCGCCACGCGTCGTAACCTCGAACTCACGGAAACGCTGCGCGGCACCGAATCGCCGACGCTGTGCTCATTACTCGACACGTGCAGTACGACGATGGGGAGCCGGCTGCTGCGTCACTGGCTGCATCATCCGCCGCGCGACGCGTCGATTGCCGGCGCGCGTCAGCAGGCCATCGGCGCGCTCCTGGAGGCGCCGCCGCCAGCCAGTCTGGATGCCCTGCGTACCGCACTGCGCCAGATCGCGGACGTCGAGCGGATTACGGGGCGGCTCGCCCTGCTCTCGGCACGTCCGCGTGACCTTTCGAGCTTGCGCGACACGTTCATCGCATTGCCGTCGCTGCGCGAGCAGATGGCTGCTGTCAGCAGCGCCTCACCTATGCTTTCCCACATCGAAGCGATGCTGGAGCCGCCTGCTCCCTGCGTGGAGTTGTTGACTCGCGCGGTCGCGCCGGAGCCCGCAGCCATGGTGCGCGACGGCGGCGTCATCGCGCGCGGCTACGACGCCGAACTCGACGAGTTGCGCGACATCTCGGAAAACTGCGGCCAGTTTCTGCTCGAACTCGAAACGCGCGAACGCGAGCGCACCGGCATCAACAATCTGCGGGTCGAGTACAACAAGGTTCACGGGTTCTATATCGAAGTGACGCGCGGGCAAACCGACAAGGTGCCCGACGACTATCGGCGGCGTCAAACACTCAAGAATGCCGAGCGCTACATCACGCCCGAGCTGAAGACATTCGAAGACAAGGCACTGTCGGCCCAGGAACGCGCGCTCGCGCGTGAGCGCGCGCTCTACGACGCGCTCCTGCAATCGCTGCTCCCGTTCATTCCCGACTGCCAGCGTGTTGCGGCCGCGCTCGCGGAACTGGACGTACTCGCCACCTTCGCGGAACGCGCGCGAGCGCTCGATTGGGTCGCGCCTGCGTTCGACCAAAGCGCGGGCATCGAGATCGAACAGGGACGGCATCCCGTCGTCGAAGCCCAGGTCGAGCAGTTCATCGCAAACGACTGCCGGCTCGACGCCGAACGCAAGCTGCTGCTCATCACCGGCCCGAACATGGGCGGCAAGTCGACATTCATGCGCCAGACGGCGCTCATCGCGCTGCTGGCATACGTGGGCAGCTACGTGCCGGCGCGACGCGCGCGCTTCGGTCCGATCGACCGTATCTTCACGCGCATCGGCGCCGCCGACGACCTCGCGGGGGGCCGCTCCACGTTCATGGTGGAAATGACCGAGGCCGCCGCGATCCTCAACGACGCGACGTCGCAAAGTCTTGTGCTGATGGACGAAATCGGTCGCGGCACTTCGACTTTCGATGGACTGGCGCTCGCGTGGGCCATTGCCCGTCATCTGCTGTCGCACAACAGTTGCTATACGCTCTTTGCCACCCATTACTTCGAACTCACGCAGTTGCCCGCGGAGTTTCCTCAGGCGGCCAACGTCCATCTGTCGGCCGTGGAGCACGGGCATGTGATCGTGTTCCTGCACGCGGTCAACGAAGGTCCGGCGAGCCAGAGTTACGGCCTTCAGGTGGCGCAGCTTGCCGGCGTACCGTCTGCCGTCATCCGTGCGGCACGCAAGCACCTCGCGCTGCTGGAGCAACAGTCGGCAGCACAGCCAACGCCACAGCTCGATCTGTTCGCTCCGCCACCAATGGCAGAAGTCGACGACGAAACGGCGCCACTCCATGAAGTGCGGGACGAAGACGATCAGTATCGCGAAGCATCATCGATCGATCCGGCCTCAGAAGCGCTTGCTGAACGGCTTCGTTCCATCGACCCGGATGGACTGCGGCCACGCGAGGCACTCGATCTGCTCTATGAATTGCACGGGCTCGCGATGGCGCCGCATGAGAAACGCTGAGTGTTCTGCGCACGCTGTGCCACACGGGCGTGCGTGTCGTAGAGCACTCGCAGCGGCGGCCTTCGTCGCCACGGTGCTTGGGCTTGTCTGCGTCCCGGCTCGAGCAGCGGGGCAGCGCTATTCGTTTGCCGTCGTTTCAGGGGCAATACGAGGCCCGGCCGACGAAGCCGCTACACAGCGACTGATCGAAGCCGCTGGACTGAACAGGAACGTGGCGTTCATCGTCTATGACGGCAATCTCAAGGGTCCCACTGAAGCCTGCAGCGATGCGCTTTACGAGCGTCGCGAGGCGGTGCTTGAAACAGCGCGGCCGGCGCTGATATTCGTACCCGGCCAATACGACTGGGTCGGCTGCTCAGCGCACGACGCGGGTGACTTCGATCCGGTGGAGCGGCTCGACCGGTTGCGGCAAACGCTGTTTGCGGACCCCACCTCGATGGGACAGACGCGTCTACCACTCACTCGCGAAAGCGAGGTGTCGCGCTTCAGGCCGTACCGGGAAAACGTGCGCTGGCAGGTGGATGACACCATCTTCATCGGACTCAACGTGCCGGGTGGCAACAATCATTACCTGACCGCCGGCGGCCGCAATGGTGAATTCGAGGATCGCACGATCGCCAATGCCTTCTGGCTCGAACATGCAGGCGAGTACGCGCGGCGCCATGGCGCGCGCGCAATCGTGATATTCATTCAAGGCGACCCGGACCCTGAGCGCTACGAGCGGCCGGACCGCTTCGCATGGCTGCGCTTTGCACGCCACGAACGGCGCGACGGGTATCTGGAGTTCAAGCGGAGTCTGGTCAAACTTGCCGAAACATTTCGCGGCCCCGTTGTGGTGATCCACGAAGACGACGGCCGGCCAGCCGGCGGTTTTCAGATCGACCAGCCGCTACGCAACGACAAAGGCGCGCGAGTCGCCAATCTGACGCGCATCGCATTTGCGCCGCGAAACAAGCTTATGCAGTGGATAGAGGTCGATGCGGACATGGCACGGCACCCGCCGTTTCGCGTCAGCGTGCGTGATGTACCGAAAGATTTGCCCCTGCCGCAGCCGCCGACCCTCGTACCCGGAGGGGACAGCGCGCCGCCGGTTCCGGCCATGCCCACTGTGCCCGAAGTATCGTCCGCGCCCGATGTACCTGCTCCTTCGTCGGCATTCGCCGAGCCTGCGAGTCAGCCGCTCGACTCCGGCACAGGTAACGGCAACAATACGACTCATCCAGGTTATGCCGTTCCGCCGCCGGGTGGCACGGGCACTGCGCCTTGAGCCTTCTTGAACCTTGAGCCGGCGTCAGGCGACGCCGGCATACCGCAGGGCTCAGTGCAACGTGGGTTTTGAATCCCCTTCGCCCTCGTCATCGTCTTCATCTTCGTCGACAACTTCGAGGCCATTCGCACCGTGTGCGTGCTCGTGCTGGATCTCGTCGTCCGTGGCCTGACGCACCTCCGTGACGGTCAGCGCGAACCGCAAGGCCATGCCAGCGAGCGGGTGGTTGCCATCGAGGACGACCTTGTCTTCCGCAACATCCGTCACTGTGTAGATGAGCGTGTCCAGGTCTTCGTCGCCCTCTTCGGGGGTGCCCTCGAATTGCATGCCGACTTCGAGCGGCTCGGGAAAGCGGTTGCGCGGTTCAATCTTCACCAAGTCGGGATCGTACTCGCCGAACGCGTCTTGCGGCTCAAGTTGAATCTGGGTTTCGAAGCCAGGCTCCTGCCCATCAAGCACTTCCTCGATCTTGGGGAACGTGCCATCATAGCCGCCGTGCAGATAGACCATCGGCTCGTCGCTTTCCTCAATCAGATTGCCCTGCGCATCCGACAGCTTATAAGCGACCGAAACGACAGTGTCCTTTGCGATTTTCATTCGATTCTCCAGAATACAAATCACATTATACGATGCCCAAGCGGCCCTCCGACCATCCGGCCGGCCAACGCGCGACCCCATCGCGCATGTCAGCCCCGGCTTCCGGCCTGCCTTCCCCCGACCAGCCCACGCCATTGCTCGGCGGCCTCACTCCGACGCAATTCATGCGCCGGTACTGGCAGAAAAAGCCGTTCCTGATCCGTCAGGCAGTGCCCGGCATTGCGTCGCCGGTTACACGCGATGAGCTGTTCAAGCTGGCCGGGAACGACGACGTCGAGTCCCGTCTCGTCACGCATTTTCGGCGGCGCTGGAAACTGGACCACGGTCCCTTCGACACTACTGCGTTGCCGCGCACCGCTCAACGCGACTGGACGTTACTCGTCCAGGGCGTGGACCTGCACGACGACCGAGCCCGAGCGCTGCTCGACAGGTTCCGCTTCGTGCCGGACGCCCGGCTCGACGATCTGATGATCTCTTACGCGACTGATGGCGGCGGTGTCGGGCCACACTTTGATTCATACGACGTGTTTTTGCTGCAGGTACATGGCAAGCGACATTGGCGTATCGGCGCACAACGCGATCTGTCGTTGCGCGAAGACCTGCCATTGAAAGTACTCGCGCACTTCGAGCCCGAAGAGGAATGGATCCTGGAACCAGGCGACATGCTTTATTTGCCGCCGCATATTGCACACGACGGCATCGCGATCGGTGAATGCATGACTTGCTCGATCGGCTTCAGGGCGCCGTCGGCAAGCGAACTCGCCGCGCAGTTCCTCTACTACCTGGCCGAACGCGGTGGCGCCCACCGCGGGCAGGACGCGCTCTACAGCGATCCGAAACAGCCCGCCGTGAGCGAGCCTGCCCAATTGCCGGCAGCGCTGGTGGAACGAGTCGGCGCGATCCTTACGAAGATCCGCTGGAACCAGGCCGACGTGTCCGGATTTCTCGGTGCCTGGCTAAGCGAACCGAAGTCGAATGTGGTGTTCGAGCCGCCCGCGCGTCCGCTCAACGAAGCCGCGTTTGTGAACCGCGCTTCACACGACGGCGTACGCCTGCACCGCAAAACAGTTCTGCTATACGATATTCACTCATATTTCCTGAATGGCGAGGAAAACTCTCTTCCATCCAGCAAAAAATGGCTCCTCGATCTCGCGAATTGTCGCGCGCTGAGTGCGAAACGCTTTGTAACACTCTCACACGATTCGTCGGTGACAGCACTACTGCACGAGTGGTATTGTGCGGGCTGGATAGAGTTGGGCGGGCTTGCATAAGCCCTTCCAGCTGCTATACCGTTACGGAAACGTCTGTATGAGAAAGACAACGTATTGACCCCGCATTTGTCGACGGTCGGTACGAAAGTGCATATAATTTCCGCCCAAGCCGTAGGGAAGATTCACGCTCATGAAGTGCGTCTCCACCAGCGGCCCGGGTCGGTGTTGGAGCACATTACCGGTATTATTTTGCGCTGTTGCTTACCTTTAACCATAAAAGGACGTGATCATGAAGAAATCCCTCCTCGTAGCATCCCTGTTGGCAGCCGTTGCACTGGCTGCTTGCAACAAGAGCAGCGATCAAGCCGCTGCCCCGGCCGCTAGCGACACGTCGGCTGCTTCGGCACCGGCTGCTGCTGCAAGCGACACGGGTGCTGCTTCGAGCGCCGCCGCTGCGAGCGACACGGGTGCTGCTTCGGCTACGACGGGTGCTTCGGACGCAGGCGCTGCCGCTTCGGCTGCTGCTCCGGCTTCGGGCGCAAGCCAGTAAGTCGTTGTTGCGCGAGTTCGCCTTCGGGCGAACGTCTGCCAGAAGCCAGATGTGCTACACGCAAGTCCGGCTTCCGGCAGGCAAAAACAAAACGCCACGAAGTTCGCTTCGTGGCGTTTTGTTTTGCACGGTGTCTCTGATGCCGGCAATCAGCCGGTCTGCTTTCGCTCGCCGAAAAACTCCCGAACGACTTCGATCTCGCGTGTGCGCTTGAACGGCGGCAAGCTCTGCCAGATCCGACGTCCATATGGCTTATCCACGAGTCGTGTGTCGCAGATCATCAGCACGCCGCGGTCCGTCTCTGCGCGAATGAGCCGCCCCGCCCCCTGCTTGAGCGTGATGACAGCCTGCGGTAACTGATGGACCGCAAACGGGCTCAGCCCCTTCCTGGCCAGTGCGTCGAGGCGCGCAGCCAGAACCGGATCGTCGGGCGGCGCGAACGGCAGCTTGTCGATGACGACGAGCGACAGCGCATCGCCGCGCACGTCCACCCCTTCCCAGAAGCTCTGGCTGCCCACGAGAATGGCGTTGCCGTAGGCGCGGAATCGCTCCAGCAGTTCCGTGCGGCTCGCATCGCCTTGCACGAGCAACGGTGTATTCCATCCACGAGCGTCAATGGTGTCGCGCAATTTCGCCGCGATGCGGTCCACGGCACGCAGCGTCGTACAGAGCATGAACACGCCACCGCCGGAAGCCTCGATGGCGGGCAGCGCCGCGTCGAACACCGCGTCCGTGAATGCCGGCGACGATGGCTGCGGCAAATTGCGCGGCACGTATAACAAGCCTTGCGTCGGATAATCGAACGGACTGGGCAGCGTCATCGAACGGCGCGCGTTCAGTCCCATCTGCGCGGCATAGTGCGTGAAGTCGCCGCGCACCGACAGTGTCGCCGATGTGAAAACCCACGCACGCGGTACGCCAGCGCGCTGCTTCGCGAAGATGGGCGCCACCGACAACGGCGTCTCGTGCAGTTGAACCGTGTGCGAAAACACCTCGACCCAGCGGACCTTCTCTTCAGGATCCGTTGCGGCCTGCGTACCCGATGGGTTCTGCGCCGTCTCCTGCGGCTTCGAAGATGCGTTCGCGGGTTCGGGCACGGTCCATCCTGCAAGCGTGTCCTGCAACTCGCGTGCGCGGCGCAGGCAGGCACCCAATGACTCCGCCCGTTCGGCTTGACCGGCCAGGGCGGTGGCGAGTGCCGCAAGTTCTGTTTCGACCGCAACGAGCGCAGGAAAAAGCGGATGGTCCTCCGGCAGTTGCGCCACCGACAGTCGCACCGAGTCTTCCTTGAACGCCAGCCGCACATCGCGCGCTGCGCGCTCGAGCGCCGCGCCGAGCTTCACCCATTCGACAGCATCACGCGCATGACTGAGCCCTTCGGCAACACAGTCTCGCGCCAGTTCGAGCAGTTGCGCGGTGGAAAGCGTCTCGCCGAAGAAAAGCGTCGCGGTCTCGGGCAACTGGTGTGCTTCGTCGAAGATGATCGTGTTGGCCGTGGGCAGCAACTCCGCCATGCCCGTGTCGCGCAGCATGATGTCAGCGAAGAAGAGATGGTGATTGACCACCACGATGTCGGCCTGCTGTGCTTCGCGGCGCGCCTGCATCACGAAGCAGTCCTTGTAATTCGGACATTCCTGGCCGAGGCAGTTCTCGCGCGTCGAGGTCACCATCGACCATACGGCAGCTGTTTCCGGCACGCTCGCGAGTTCAGCCTTGTCGCCCGACTTCGTTATTTTCGCGAACCGCACGATCTCCTGAAGCCACGCCGTTTCCTGGCGCGACGGCAGGCGTCCGTTGTCGGCGGTGCGCTGGAGGTAGTAGTGGCAAAGGTAGTTCGCGCGCCCCTTGAGCATCGCGACCGAAACCGGCACGGCCAACGCATCGCGCACGGTCGGAATGTCGCGCTGAAACAGCTGGTCCTGAAGATGCTTGGTGCCGGTCGACACGACCACCTTGCCGCCCCAGAGCATGGCGGGCACGAGGTAGGCGTACGTCTTGCCCGTGCCCGTGCCGGCTTCCACGATCAGCGTGTTCTCGCCGCCATCGATACCCGCCTGCTCGCCGTCACCGGAGCTGGCCATGCCGTTATCCGCACCGGACGTGCTCGCGCCTTGCAGGCGCCGCGCCGGGCGTTTCTGCGTCTCGAACATGTCCGGATCGGGCATAGCACGCCCCGAGGCTTCCATGGCAGCCGCTACGGCCCGCGCCATCTCGATCTGCGAGGCACGAGGCCGGTAGCCCTCGATTTCGCGCGCAAGCACGCCGTCGGCCGCGAAGATGGCGTCGAGCTCCAACACGCGCCGGGCGTTCAGCACAGGCGCGCCGGCGTTGGGGCGCAAAGCGGACACCGGTGCGTCGCCGTCGGGCGCTGCACCGGAAAGAGAAACAGGCGATGAATTCAAGGCAAGCGGTTTCCTGCAAAGTCCGGCGTGCGCATAGGCCCCGGCGCCTGCCAGGGCGCGGTTACACGCGCCTGTCGGATGTACTCAATGAATCGGGTTCCAGTTGCAGCTGCAACAGGATGATGTTGTCCTTGACCTTCAGCTTGCGCTTCTTGAGACGCTGCAGCTCCAGGTCATCGGAGCCGGGGTCGTCCGACATCCTCTCGATCAAACGGTCCAGATCACCGTGCTCCGATTCCAGTTGCAGAATGCGGTCGCGAATGACCTCGGTCTTGACATGATGTTGATCGCGCATGCTCGCCTCCTCACCGATGCGGCGAACGCCGCGCCGCGTGCGCGGTTCCGCCTGAGGTTGCCGTCCGACTGACAAGCGGCAGCGCAGGTGCTGCTGCCGCTCTTCCTGCCTTACTGCGACTGCTGCTGGCCCTGCTGTTGCTTCAACTGGTCCTGCTGCTTCTGCTGCGCCTTTTCGGCCGCCTGGCGCTGGCGCTCTTCCACGTCAGCCTTATGCTTTGTTGCGTCTTCCTGTTTCTGCTCGAAACGCTGAGCCTTCTGCTGCCGCTCCACGGCCTTCTGCTGGCCTTCGTGACGCGCCTCGTCGAGTTGCCGCTGGAAGTCGGCCTGTTTCTGGTCGTACGCGGCCTGGTTTGCTGCCTTTTGTGCCGCGTCCGGACCACGGCGCGCCTGATCGACTGCGTGTTGCTGCTGCTTCTGCTCGAACGCTGCGGCATTCGCCGCGCGCTGCGGCGCTTCGGCGGCGCGCTGGGCTTCGTCCAGCGCATGCTGGCGCTGCTTTTCCTCGTAGGTCTCTTGATTGCGTGCTTCGTCTGCGGCCCGCTGCGGCGCGTCGGCTTCGTCCTGGGCACGCCTGAGCGCCGCCTGCTGGTCGCGCTGCTGCGCCCGCACGGCACGCTGTTCGTCGTCGAGCGCGAGCTGTTCCTTGCGGATATCCGCCTGGACCGCGCGCATCTGATCGCGCGCCTTGCCAAGGCAGTGATTGACGAAGAAGGTGCTGTAGCAATTGTGCTGCGCCACGGCATAACGATAGTTGTTCTCCGCCCCACGCCGGTCGAGCTCCTTTTGCCGTACGTCGAAGTCGCTTTGCGCCGCGGGGGCGGTATCGGAACCGTTGGAAACAGGAGCGAAGGCACCGGCCGCAGGCCCCGCCGGCTGCGTCTGCGCAGCAACAGGTGACGCGGAAAAAATCGCGATCGACGCAGCCATCACAAGTGCAGCGCCAGGCGCGACATCCCGTGCCGAGGTAGCCCTGCCCATACCGGGCAAAACGGGGAAAAAACGCAAGTTTATCAACGTCATCACAGGGCAACGGAACATGCCCGAAATTCTATCACCCTGAGCTTGAGCGCTCGGGCATTTATGGCAAAATGCCCCGCTTCAGCAATCCGCCGCGCAAGGCGCCCGGCCCGCCGGCGCGCGGCTTTCCGCGCCGCGGCGCGGGCCTCGCAGGAGCATCGAACAGCTTATGACGGACACCGTAGCACTCAAGATCGTACAGCGCATCGCCAACGAACTGTCGGTCCAGCCACGTCAGGTGGCAGCCGCCGTACAACTCCTCGACGAGGGATCGACCGTTCCGTTCATCGCCCGCTACCGCAAGGAAGTGACGGGGAACCTGGACGATACGCAGCTACGTACGCTCGAAGAGCGGCTCCTTTATCTGCGCGAGCTCGAAGAGCGCCGTACGGCGATCATCGCGAGCATCGACGAACAGGGCAAGCTCACGGACGAACTGCGTGCAGCGATCGAAGGCGCCGATAGCAAACAGGTGCTCGAAGACCTTTATCTGCCCTATAAGCCGAAACGCCGCACACGCGCCCAGATCGCGCGCGAAGCAGGACTGCAACCGCTCGCAGACGCACTGCTCGCCGATCCGCAGCTCGATCCGCAGACGGAAGCGGCGAAGTACGTCGATGCCGAAAAGGGCGTGGCCGATGTGAAGGCTGCGCTCGACGGTGCGCGCGACATCCTCTCCGAGCAATTCGGCGAAACCGCCGAGCTGCTCGGCAAGCTGCGCGACTACCTCTATAACCAGGGCGTGGTCTCGTCCAGCGTGATCGAAGGCAAGGAGGGCGAAGAAGGCGAGAAATTCCGCGACTACTACGACTACGACGAACCGATCAAAACCGTGCCGTCGCACCGCGCGCTCGCCCTCTTCCGCGGCCGCAACGCCGGCGTGCTGCTGGTAAAGCTCGGCTTGGGCGAAGAACTCGACGCGCAGGTGCCGCATCCCGGCGAGGCGATGATCGCGCGGCACTTCGGTATCGCGAATCAGGGCCATCCCGCCGACAAATGGCTCGCCGATGTCTGCCGCTGGTGCTGGCGCGTGAAGGTGCAGCCGCACATCGAAAACGAGTTGCTCACGAATTTGCGCGAGCAGGCCGAAACGGAAGCGATCCGCGTGTTCGCGCGCAACCTCAAGGATCTGCTGCTCGCGGCGCCTGCGGGTCCGCGCGCCGTGATCGGTCTTGACCCGGGGCTGCGCACCGGCGTGAAGGTCGCCGTGGTGGATCGCACGGGCAAGCTGCTCGCCACCGACACAATCTACCCGCACGAGCCGCGCCGCGACTGGGATGGCTCGCTCGCGAAACTCGCACGCATTGCCCGCGAGACGCAGGCAGAGTTGGTCAGCATCGGCAACGGCACGGCCTCGCGCGAAACCGACAGACTCGCGACCGAACTGATCGCGCGCCATCCCGAACTGAAGTTGCAGAAGATCGTGGTCTCCGAAGCGGGTGCCTCGGTGTACTCGGCTTCGGAACTCGCCGCGAAGGAATTCCCCGATCTGGACGTTTCGCTGCGCGGCGCGGTATCGATCGCACGACGCCTGCAGGACCCGCTCGCCGAACTCGTCAAGATCGAGCCGAAGGCGATCGGCGTGGGACAGTACCAGCACGACGTAAATCAGCGCGAACTGGCACGCTCGCTCGACGCGGTGGTCGAAGACTGCGTGAACGCCGTGGGCGTGGATGCGAACACGGCGTCGGTCGCGCTGCTCGCGCGCGTGTCCGGTCTCAACGCTACGCTTGCACGCAATATCGTCGACTACCGCGACTCGAACGGTCCGTTCCCCTCGCGCGAGCATCTGCGCAAGGTGCCGCGCCTTGGCGACAAGACCTTCGAGCAGGCCGCCGGCTTCCTGCGCATCAATGGCGGCGAGAATCCGCTCGACCGGTCGTCGGTGCACCCGGAAGCGTATCCCGTCGTCGAACGGATTCTGGCGAAGATTCGCCGCGGCATCGGCGAAGTGCTGGGTAACCGCGACGCGCTGTCCGGACTCTCGCCCACCGAGTTCGTCGATGACCGGTTCGGCCTGCCCACCGTGCGCGACATCCTCACCGAGCTGGAAAAGCCCGGCCGCGACCCGCGTCCCGAATTCAAGACGGCGACGTTCCGCGAAGGCGTCGAGAAGATCTCCGATCTTTCGCCGGGCATGGTGCTGGAAGGCGTCGTCACCAACGTCGCGGCGTTCGGCGCGTTCGTGGACGTCGGCGTGCATCAGGACGGTCTCGTGCACGTGTCGGCCATGTCGACGAAGTTCATCAAGGACCCGCACGAGGTGGTCAAAGCCGGCCAGATCGTCAAGGTCAAGGTGCTCGAGGTCGACGTGAAACGCCAACGCATCTCGCTCACCATGCGGATGGACGACGACGTCGCTCCTGGCGCGGCCTCAGGGCAGCGCAGCGGCACGCGGGACGAACGCGCCATGCAACCACGCAACGGCGGCGGCGCAAGGCCGCAGCCGCGCTCGCGCGAGCCCGAAGCAGTGGGCGCCATGGCGGCCGCCTTCGCGAAGTTGAAGCAGCGCGGCTAACGCCGGGTGTACACGAGGACGGCCGGTGCGAAAGCGGCGCCGTCCGCATAGCTCGATTTCGCAGAGGAACACGCGCACAGAACACGAGCGCAGGCCAAAACAAAACGGGGATCCAAGGGATCCCCGTTTTTCCTATGACGCTGCCTGCGCCGATCAGATCTCGATCTTCGTACCCAGTTCGACCACACGGTTGGCGGGAATCGCAAAGAAGTCGGTCGGCTTCGCAGCGTTCTGATGCATCCAGGCGAACACACGCTCGCGCCACAGCGACATGCCGGGCAACTGTGTCGGCACCACGGTTTCGCGCGCGAGGAAGAACGACGTGTCCATCATGTCGAAGGTCATGTTGTGCTGCTCGCCCATATGGAGCAACACGGCCTTCACGTCAGGCGTCTCGTTGAAGCCATAGTCCGCCTTCACGAGAAAAAGTCCGCCGCCAATGTCTTTGACCGTCATGCGCTCCTCGTCCTTCACGTAAGGAATATCGCGCGTGACGAACGTGAGAAAGATGGTGCGCTCGTGCAGCACCTTGTTGTGCTTGAGGTTGTGCAGCAGGCTGACCGGCACGAGCGCCGCGCTGCCCGTCAGATAGATCGCGGTACCCGACACGCGATGCGGCGGATGCGCGAGCAGGCCCTGCAGGAACGGCATGAGCGGAATACCGTCGGCCGCCGTGCGTTCCTTGACGATCATGCGCCCCTTGTACCAGGTCATCAGCAGGAAGAACAGCAGTGCGCCGACACCAAGCGGCAGCCAGCCGCCCTCCTCGACCTTCAGCAGATTAGCGCCGAAGAAGCCGAGGTCCACTGTCATGAAGACCGCGATGATGACAGCGACCAGCACCTTGTTCCAGTTCCACACGTTGACCATGACGACACAGGCGAGCACGGTGGTAATGACCATCGTGGCGGTCACGGCAATGCCGTATGCGGCAGCGAGATTGTCCGAACTCTTGAATCCGATGACGATGCACAGAATCACGGCCAGCAGCAGCCAGTTCACGACAGGGACGTAGATCTGGCCGATAGCAAGCTCGGACGTATGGAGAACCTTCATGCGCGGCACGTAGCCGAGCTGGATCGCCTGGCTCGTCAGCGAATACGCGCCTGAAATCACGGCCTGCGACGCAATCACCGTGGCGACCGTCGAAAGCACGACGAGCGGCAGCAATGCCCATTCGGGCGCGAGCAGGAAAAACGGATTCTCGATGGCCTTCGGGTTGTGCATGAGCAGTGCACCTTGCCCGAAGTAATTGAGCACGAGCGACGGCATCACGAGCACATACCAGGCCACGCGAATCGGCTTCGCGCCGAAGTGACCCATGTCTGCGTAAAGCGCTTCGGCGCCCGTGAGCACCAGCACAACAGAACCGAGCACCACGTAGGCCTGCAGCATGTGCGCGGACATGAACGCGACGGCGTACCACGGATTGAGCGCGGCGATGATGCCAGGCGACTGCGCGACGTGCCAGACGCCGAGCGCGCCGATGGTGGCGAACCACACCAGCATGATGGGCCCGAAAAGACGGCCGACCACGGCCGTGCCGTGTCGCTGGATCCAGAACAGCGCGATAAGGATGACGATGGTGAGCGGCACCACCAGATGCGCCAGCTTGGGCGCGGCGACTTCCAGACCCTCGACGGCCGAGATCACCGAAATGGCCGGCGTGATGACCGCGTCGCCATAGAACATGCAGGAACCGAAGATGCCGAGCATCATCAGCACGCCCGCCGCTTTGGTCTTCGTGCCGAACGGACGCAGCGAGAGCGCCATCAACGCGAGTACGCCGCCTTCGCCGTTGTTGTCGGCCCGCATCACGAACAGCACGTACTTGATGCTGACCACGATGATGATTGCCCAGAACAGCAGCGAGGCGACGCCGAGAATCGACGTTTCGTTCAGCGGAATGCCGTGGGAGGGACTGAACGCCTCTTTCAGCGCATACAGCGGGCTGGTGCCGATGTCACCGAAGACGACGCCGATGGCGGCGAGCGCGAGAGACGGCAACGAATGCTTGCCCGCGTGATTGCTATCGTTCATAAGCGGTTTGCGTGTCGGGGCGAAAAACGTGCGCTATTCTAAACCGGGCCTCCAAATCTGGCCCCGTGCTCGTTGTGGCAGCACCACGTGGTCAGACTGGACAGTCTGGCGCCGCACTGTTACAGACGCCACGGCAGTGGCGGCATGCCGACTTCCCGATGGGTTAGTTCGTCATCGAAACGACCGGTCGTTCGCAGTCTGGTGGCGTCAGCCGACGCCTGCGTTTCGCACGAACGCGTAGCTTGCATGAAAAACGGAGCCGATAGTGGCTCCGTTTCGATTCGCGACACGTGCAGTTTGCCGGCCATGCCGATCGTCAGCCTGGCGACCGTCGCTCACGTGTCGCTCTACTTGCGGCGTTACGGCTGCTTGCCCGTGCCGCGCTTGATCCATGCGCCGAGGTTGTGCGGCCTGACCGTGTCCCACTCTTCGAACGGCTGATGAATCCACGGATTGGTGGGCAGGTGCTGCACGTAATAATCGGGCTTCACCTTCGAGCAGGCCTTGTACCAGAGCACCGCCGAACGCACCGTCTCGACCGCCGGATAGCGATCTTTCAGATGCTGCTGCACGCGTGCCAGCGTCACGCCGGAGTCCACGAGGTCGTCGACCAGCAGCACGTTGCCCGACAGCTCACCACGCGTCATCGTGATGTACTGGGCGATATCCAGGTCGCCCTGCTGTGTGCCCGCCGCCTCGCGATACGAACTCGTGGCGAGGATGGCGAGCGGTAGATCGTAGATGCGCGACAGCTGATCACCCACGCGCAGTCCGCCTCGCGCAAGACACAGGATCTTGTCGAACTTCCAGCCTGAGTCGTGGACGGCGAGCGCCAGCAGTTCGATCAGGCGGTGGTACTCATCCCAGTTGACCCACAGGTTCCTGTCGTCGTTGCGCGGATCCGTCATCTGAATCATGTCCGTACCTCGCCAGTCAGACCTTGAACGGATGGCGCAGCAGGATCGTTTCGTCGCGATCGGGACCGGTGGACACCATGTCGATTGGCACGCCCGCCACCTCCTGCACGCGCTGCAGATAAGCCTGCGCGTTGGCCGGCAGCCTGCTCCACTCGGTAATACCGATCGTGCTTTCCTTCCAGCCGCCGAAGGTTTCGTAGACCGGTTCGCAACGCGCGACTTCGGACGCGCCGCGCGGCAGGATATCCGCGTCCTTGCCGTCCATCTTGTAGCCGACGCACAGTTTGACCTCGTCGAGCCCGTCGAGCACGTCGAGCTTCGTGATGCACAGGCCGGACACGCCGTTGATCTGGATGGAGCGGCGCAGCGCGGCGGCATCCAGCCAGCCCGTACGGCGCGGACGACCCGTCACCGAGCCGAATTCCTTGCCCACGTTGGCGAGCGTCACGCCCACCTGTTCCTGACGCTCCGGATTGTCGGCGTCGTACAGTTCGCTCGGGAACGGGCCCGAACCCACACGCGTGCAATACGCCTTCGTGATGCCGAGAATGTAGTTCAGCTTTTGCGGACCCACGCCCGCACCCGCAGTGGCCGCACCGGCCACGCAGTTGCTCGAAGTGACGAACGGATAGGTGCCGTGATCGATGTCGAGCAGCGTACCCTGCGCACCTTCGAACAGCAGATTGCGCCCCTCGTGGTTTTCGTCGTAGAGGCGGCGCGACACGTCCGTCACCATGGGCGCGAGACGGTCGGCATAGCTCAGCATCGTATCGAGCGTCTGCTGGAAGTCGACTGCGGGCGCACCCAGGTACTGGGTCAACACGAAATTGTGGAAGTCGAGGTTTTCGCGCAGACGATCCGCGAAGGCCTTGGGCTCGAACAGGTCTTGCACGCGCAGCCCCCGGCGGCCCACCTTGTCTTCGTAGGCCGGCCCGATGCCGCGACCCGTCGTGCCGATCTTGCCGGCGCCGCGGCGCGCTTCACGTGCCTGGTCGATTGCGATGTGATACGGGAGAATCAGCGTGGCCGCTTCAGAAATGAAGAGACGCTTTACGACGTCGATGCCAGCGCTTTCGAGTTCGTCGATTTCCTTGAACAGGGCTTCGGGCGACAGCACGACACCATTGCCGATGTAGCACGCCACGCCGGGACGCATGATGCCCGACGGGATCAGACGCAGGATGGTTTTCTTGCCGCCGATGATGAGCGTGTGGCCCGCGTTGTGGCCGCCCTGGAAACGCACGACGCCCTGAGCGTGGTCCGTCAGCCAGTCGACGATCTTGCCTTTGCCCTCATCTCCCCACTGGGTCCCTACGACAACGACGTTGCGCCCGGGATTCACATTCACTGCGCTGGCAGACATGGTGTTTCGTAAGCTGGTTAAAAACGTATTTTACCTGGGTTCGCGCAGGGTTCCGAGTTTTTTCCCGAATTTTCCTTTTGCGCTCAACGATATGGCGCGATCCGACTGTCCATTGGACAACCCGCTTCGACGCTGACAAAAGCGTCCCGCGCCACTTCGAGCGCCAGCTTTCGCCGATCGTGAAGACAATGTTCGGAGCCGCTCCTCAGGGCCGTGCTTCAGGGCCGTGCTTCAACGACCCAGGCGCCGTTGCGCTCGACCAACACGCGGTCGCACGCGAACTCGTCGAGATCGTGCTCGTGTCCGGGCAGCGCCTGAATCACGACTTCGCCTGCGTCGCGCAGCGCGGCGACACTCGCCCGCAACGCATCGCCGTGCTGCCACGGCGCGAGAATCGCACTGCTGCGCGCCTCGACTGGCGAGACACGCGCGACTTCGCGCAGGTCCAGCGAAAAACCGGTTGCGGCGCGGGCACGCCCGTAGGCCTGACCGATCTGGTCGTAGCGGCCACCGCGAGCCACCGCATTCGGCACACCATCGACATACGCGGAGAACATCACGCCGCTGTGATACGCGTAGCCGCGCAGGTCGGCGAGATCGATCATGACTTCGGCGCCTTCGACCTGGCCCGCGAGGAACTCGAGGTCGTCGAGCGCGCGCCCGATCTCGGGCCGCTGCGGCAGCCGTGCGCGGGCTTCGGCGAGCACCGATGCGTCACCGTACAGCATGGGCAATGCGCGCAGTGCGTCGCGCGTCACGGGCTCCAGCGACGCGGTGAGTTCCGCAAGCCGCGGGACGTCTTTGCCCGCAAGCGCTTCATACAAAGTCTCGCCGAGTGCCGTCACGGCCGGTTGGCCGTCCATCAGCGCAGCGAGCACACCGGCATGGCACAGGTCGAGCCGCACTTTCGCAAGGCCCGCAAGCCGCAGCGCGTCCAGCATCAATTGCTGGATCTCGACGTCGGCCTCGAGGCCGCCATGACCGTAGATTTCCGCGCCGATCTGAATCTGCTCACGCGTGGCGTGCAGCCCCCGGGGACGCGTATGCAGCACGTTTCCGGCGTAGCACAGCCGCGTCACGCCCTGGCGATTGAGCAAATGGGCATCAATGCGTGCCACCTGCGGCGTCATGTCGGCACGCAGGCCCAGCGTGCGGCCCGACAACTGGTCCACGAGCTTGAACGTGCGCAGGTTCAGATCGCTGCCGGCGCCCGTCAGAAGCGACTCGATATATTCGAGCAGCGGCGGCATGACCATCTCGTAGCCATACGAGCGGAAGCGGTCCAGCAGGCGGCGCCGCAACTCTTCGATCTTGCGCGCCTCGGCGGGCAGCACGTCGGCGATATTCTCGGGAAGTAACCAGGTCGACATCGGTTGAGTCCTACAACATTGAAAACGGCGCTTGCGTACCGCTAAAACGGGAGCGCAATGGAGTGAGAGCACTCTGGCACCTTGCCGGCATCACCGCACGTATCGCGTGCGTTGGGCGTGCCTTCGGGCGTTCGTTCCGACTGCCGCACAGCCTACGTGGCGATCAGCAGCAGCACGAGCCCGAGCCCCATCACGATCAGGCCGCCGATGCGAATGTGATGCACCGGACGCTCCGCTATTCTACGAAACGTGTCACGCCACGCCGACGGAAACACGAACGGGAACATGCCCTCGATGATCAGCATGAGGGCGATCGCGAGCAACAACGAGCCGGCTATGTCCATGGGGGCAAGGCGCCGCGTGCAATGCGCGGCGTTCGTTAGTGTTTGCGCGGGGGAGCGGGGGTATCCGAAGGGCTGGTACCACCGGGACCACGCATGAAGCGGAAAAACTCGCTCGACGAATCGACGACCACGACGTCGTTCGGCTTGAAGCTCGCCCGGTACGCCTGCATGCTCTGATAGAACTGATAGAACTGCGGGTCGCGGCTGAATGCCTGTGCCGCAATCGCCGCAGCCTTGCCGTCCCCCTCGCCCTTGATCGACTGCGCCTCGCGATATGCGTTGGCCACGACCGCCTGTTGCTGACGCTCGGCGTCAGCCTTGATCTGCTCGGCCTCCGATGCACCCTGTGCGCGCTCGTCGCTCGCCTGCTGCTCGCGCGCCGCGATCATGCGCTTATAGACGGTGTCGGCCATGGCAGCTGGAAAGTCGACGCGCGTGAGCGTGATGTCGAGCACATCGACGCCCAACGGCGCGGCCGCCTTCTGCAATTCGTCGCGCGCCGCGGCGGCGATGTCCTGCTGCTTCGCGAGTGCATCGGTCAACGTGTATTTCGAGAACGTGTCGCCCAGCACGTCGCGTGACAGCGAAGCGAGACGGTCCGTGAGCGTCTGCGTGTCGCCCTTCGTCGCGGCGAACAGCTTGATCGGCTCGCTCACGCGATACTTGATGACAGGATTCACGAGCAGGTCGGTCTTGTCGGACGTCGTGTATTTGTCGGCATCCGGCGCATCGAAGCTGCGCACGCGCGTATCGATCCACGTCGCCGTCTGCAACGGAGGTGGCAACTTCACATGCAGCCCCGCGCCGACGACGGCCGGCACACCGCCGCCACGGCCCGAGACCACGACCACATGACGCGGATCGACCACGAACACCGTGGACGACGCCACGAGCAATACAACGACGATAGCGATGACGAGCGCAATGATTCGGTTCATGTCGGCGCTCCTTACTGCAGATCGTCTTCGCGGCCGCGGCTGCGGAACGCGTCGCGCGAGCGCAGTGCGTCGTCCGACGCGGCCGCCGGATTGGCGGCGCTGGCCGGCGCAGGTGCAGAGGCCGAAGAGGCAGCCGACGCGGCAGGGGCCGGCGCGACCTGCATCGCCGCGGCTCCGGACGAAGCCGACGCGGCTTCCGCCGCCCGGCGGCGCGTTTCGTCGACGATCTTGTCGAGCGGCAAATAGATCACGTTGTTGCCCGATTTGCTGTCGACGAACACCTTTGTCGTGTTCGAGTAGATGTGCTGCATGGTGTCCAGATACAGACGTTCGCGAATCACCGCAGGCGCCTTCGCGTACTGTTCGTAGACCTGCGTGAAACGGTCGGCGTCGCCTTGCGCTTCGGCAACGACGCGGTCGCTGTAAGCCTTCGCATCGTCGATCATGCGTGCGGCGTCAGCCTGGGCACGCGGGAGCAGTTGGTCAGCGTAGGCCTTCGCGTCGCGCTTCGCGCGCTCGCGGTCCTGACGGGCCTTCGCGGCGTCGTCGAACGCTGACTGCACCTGCTCCGGCGGCTGAACACCCTGGATCGTCACGCCGACCACTGCCAGACCGGTCTTGTACGCATCCAGCGAACGCTGGATGGAATCGGTCAGCTGCTGGCGAATCGCTTCGCGATCCTGATAGAGCACGTCGCTGGTGCTGCGCGCGCCCACGATTTCGCGCACGGCGGCCTGCGCCGCCTGCGTCACGCTCAAATCGGGATCAGCGCTCTGGAAGAGATAGTCGTTGGGTTGGCGGATCTGATACTGGACGACGAAGCGCAAGTCGAGGATGTCGCCGTCACGGGTAAGCATGGACGCGTCCTTGACGTTGGCCTGACGCACCACATTGCTGCGGCCGATCTCGACCGAACGGATCTGCCCGACGTTGACGGTCTCGTGCGTTTCGAACGGATACGGAAGCCGCCAGTGCACGCCCTGCTGCGCCGTGTAGCGATACTGGCCGAACTGGAGCACCACGGCGGCCTGCCCTTCCTGCACGACGAACACGCCGCTGCCAAGGTACACCGCAAGCAGCACGCCGATGACGATGCCCACGCCAATGCGCGCGCCGCGGCCATTGTCGGGCCGACGCTCGCCCAGCCCGGGTCCGCCGGATCCTTTACGGCCGAACAGCCCCGACAGACGCCGGTTGAAGTCGCGCCACATTTCGTCGAGATCGGGAGGGCCGTCACCGCCGTTCTTGCCATTCTGCGGACGGCGCGATTCGTCCGAACGCTGACCGCCACCATTGCCCTCGCCGCGTCCCCAGCGGGGATCGTTCAGCGAAAAAATGCCACGTGATCGCAGCCAGCCAATCCGCTTCTTGTAATCGTTCACCTGTGTTCGTTCGCCAGTGTAGACAGCGGGTCGTTGCGTGTTCATGCGGACGGGAGCGAGTCAGTGCCCGTGTTCCGGAACCTTGCGGGAATCGTGCGGTGCCGCCGGCCACTCGTGTTGCGGCCCGTCTTGTGGCCCGTCTTGTGGCCCATTACGTACGTCAAGTACGTCATGTAAGCCTCGTACGTCACGCACTTCGTCCGAAAGATATTCGGCAGTAGCGATTTCTGCGATGGCGGCGCGCAATGCATCGAGCCCCTGGCCCGTGCGCGCGCTCAAAAAGACGCGCGAAATATTACCATACTCATCACGCTCGACCGCACTGCCGCGGGCCGCCAGCTCAGGCACCGCGTCGATCTTGTTGAACACGAGCACCTGGCGGATGGAGTCCGCACCGATGTCGTGCAGCACGCCGTTCACCTGTTCGATCTGGTCGAGCCGCACAGCACTCGACGCGTCGACGACGTGAAGCAGCAAGTCAGCGTGAACCGTTTCTTCGAGCGTGGCGCGAAACGCCGCCACGAGCTGGTGAGGCAGTTCGCGAATGAACCCTACCGTGTCGGAAACCACCACCTGCCCCACCTCGTCGCCCAGATAGACGCGGCGCGAGGTGGTGTCGAGCGTGGCAAAGAGCTGGTTTGCCGCGTAGGCCTGCGCCTTCGTCAGCGCATTGAACAATGTCGACTTGCCCGCGTTCGTGTAGCCCACGAGCGATACCGACATGGTGCGGTTGCGCTCTCGCTGCCGGCGTTGCGTGCCATGCTGACGGCGCAGCTTCGCAAGACGCGACTGCAACATCTTGATGCGCTCGCCGATGAGGCGACGGTCGGTTTCGAGCTGCGTCTCACCGGGGCCGCGCAGACCGATACCGCCCTTCTGGCGCTCGAGGTGGGTCCACGCTCGAATGAGCCGCGTGGATAGATACTGCAACTGTGCAAGTTCGACCTGCAGCTTGCCTTCGTGGCTGCGGGCGCGTTGCGCGAAGATGTCGAGAATGAGGCTCGTGCGGTCCACCACACGCCGGTTAAGCGTTCGCTCCAGATTACGCTGCTGCGCAGGCGCGAGCGCGTGATTGAAGATGACGATTTCGACGTCGTTCGCCTCGCACGCGAGGCGCAACTCTTCCGCCTTACCGCTGCCGACGAACATGGCAGCATCGGGACTGGAACGGCGACCGGTGAGTGTAACGGCGGGATGGGCGCCCGCGCTTTGCGCGAGCAGGCTGAGTTCTTCGAGGCTGGCTTCGAAATCGATCTTGCCGAAGTCGATGCCGACGAGCGCTGCGTTGATCAAATTGGAGGATGTCAAAATAGAAACGGCCGGTTCGTGTCGCCGACTGGCGACGCTGCGCCGGCCGTGACGGGGATCAGGTGGATTCGGTATCCGGGTGGAAATTCACGGGGCGCGCAGGCACGACCGTCGAGATGGCGTGCTTGTACACCATCTGGGTCACCGTGTTCCGGAGCAACACAACGTACTGGTCGAACGATTCGATGTTCCCTTGAAGCTTGATGCCGTTGACGAGATAGATCGAAACCGGCACATGCTCTTTACGCAGTGCGTTCAAAAACGGGTCTTGTAACAATTGCCCTTTGTTGCTCATAGCAAACTCCGTATTTTTTTGCAGGTTGTCCAGATTGACGGCGAAGAAAAAGAAATTCGCCGCCAATCGCTACACTATAGCCGATTTTCATTTCGGCGCGAGTCCTGGCCATCCGGCCAAACCCGTGCCACACATGGGTCTCAGCCTTTGTCGGTGTACGGGTTCTTGGACGATCGGAACTCTATGCGCAATGGAGTCCCGGTTAGCGCGAAAGTTTCCCGGAAGCGATTTTCGAGGTACCGCTTGTACGTATCGGTGACCGCGTCGAGGGCGTTGCCGTGAATCACGATGATGGGCGGGTTCTGTCCCCCCTGGTGTGCGTAGCGCAGTTTCGGACGCACCGGCCCGCGGCGGCGCGGCTGCTGGAACTCCACGGCGTCGATGAGAGCACGCGTGAGTTTCGGTGTGGGCAGCTTCGACATCGCGGCCGCGTAGGCAGCATCTACAGAACGCATCAATGCGCCGATGCCGAAATTCTCGGTAGCCGAAATGAAGTGGAACTTCGCAAACTCGAGAAATTTTAGCTTGCGCTGCAAGGTGTGCTTCGTGCGCTCTCGCACATGCTCGTCGAGCCCGTCCCACTTGTTCACGCCCACCACGAGCGCGCGACCCTGCTCCACAACGAAGCCTGCGATGTGCGCGTCCTGGTCCGAGATGTCCTGGCGCGCGTCCAGCAACAGGATCACAACGTTGGCGTCGGCGATGGACTGCAACGTCTTCACCACCGAGAATTTTTCGATGGCCTCGAACACCTTGCCGCGACGGCGCAAACCAGCGGTGTCGATGAGCGTGTACTTCTTGCCCTGCCGTTCGAAGTCGACGTAGATGGAGTCGCGTGTCGTGCCTGGCATGTCGAACGCAATCACGCGATCTTCGCCGATCAGCGTGTTGACGAGCGTGGACTTGCCCACATTCGGGCGCCCGACGATCGCGATCTTCACGCCGTGCGCTTCCTTCTCTTCTTCCGTTTCTTCGGGGTATCCCGCGTACGCGACGCCGAGCGCCTCGTTGATCATCTCCGTCACGCCGTCACCATGCGCCGCCGAGATGGCACGCGGGTCGCCGAGCCCCAGTTCGTAGAAGTCAGCAGCCACCGCGCTGTACTTCATACCCTCGGCCTTGTTGATGACGAGGAAAATCGGCCGGCCGGTCTTGCGCAAATAGTCGGCGATGTTCTTGTCCTGCGGCGCGAGACCATTGCGGCCGTCCACGATGAACACGACGACGTCGGCCTCTTCCACGGCCTGGCGCGTTTGCCGGGCCATCTCGTGGAGAATGCCGTCCTTGGCGATCGGCTCGAAGCCGCCCGTGTCCACGACCAGGTACGGACGATCGCCCGCCCGCCCTTCGCCGTAGTGACGGTCGCGCGTGAGGCCCGGCAGGTCCGCGACAAGTGCGTCGCGCGAACGCGTGAGCCGGTTGAACAGGGTGGATTTCCCCACATTGGGGCGCCCAACGAGGGCGATTACGGGTTTCATCTGATGTCGTTCACGGTGAAGCGCTGCACCGGCCGCCGAACCGGCACGGCAAGGTCACGCTGTGCAGCCGCGCGGCCGCACTTGATGCAAATTATCACGATCCGGGCGCGATCGGGCGTTGCCCGGCAAACCGCCGATCGTGCAGTACGAAAAACACGCCGGGCCGGTATGAGACCGGCCCGCATGTTCGCATTTCGATGTCGGCAAACCGCGGCTTACGTCGGGGCGCCTGAGGACGAGGGCAATCGTCTCGTCGATACCGCTCGCCCCGCTCTTGTTTCCAGCCTTCGTCGGCAGCCGGCCTTGAAGAGAAGAGACGTGTGTTGCGGGCGGGCGCAAGACACGAAAGACTCGAGAATCAGCGCGGACGGAACCCGTACAGGTCGCCGTCGTGCGTCTGGACGACGAGCGTGTCGCCGGCGAGAACCGGGGCCGCCGTGATCGGGCTGCCGTCCGTCTTCACGCGGGCGATCAGGCTGCCGTCGTCACGCGACAGGAAGTGCACGTAGCCCTGGTAGTCGCCCACCACCGCCGCATGGCCGAGCAGGTACGGCACGCTGACCTCGCGGTTCTTGAGCTTGTCGCTGCGCCACAGCAGTGCGCCGCTCGATGCGTCGAACGCGTCCACCACCGACCAGTCGTCGCCGCCCACGACCACGCGGTCGTCCTGCGCGATGCCGCTCGTGCTCGAGAACGGCTTTTCCCAGATTGGATGGCCGGAGTTCGCATCGAAGCAACCAAGCTGGCCCTGGAACGTCACGGCGCAGGTCGCCGCGCCCACGAGCGTCGGCGCGCCCGTCACGTCGTTGATGCGTTCGACTTCCGTCACGCCCTTCGGATACGAAACCGGCGTTTCCCAGAAGGCGTCGCCCGTCTGCAGGTTGATGGCCGCAAACGTGCCGCCCGGGAAGCCCGCCAGCACCGCGGCATTGCCCGCGAACGTCATGCCGGCCGACACGCGCAGGTTAAGCGGCACGGCACGGTTGCGATACACCCACTTCTGCTCGCCCGTTTCGGCATTGAACGCGGTGATCTGGCCGTCGACCGTGCGCACCACGACGAAACCGTTGCCGACGAGCGGCGGCGAAATGATTTCGCCCGGCGCGGTCGCCTTCCAGAGCAGCTTGCCCTCCGCTCCGAGCACGTAGACCTGGCCCTTCAGCGCGCCCACAGCCGTCAGCGTGCCGTCGCTGCCCACGCCCGCGGACAGGTTGCTGTCCACCTTCGTGTGCCAGATTTCTTTGCCGGTCTTGCCATCGAACTTGGCAACCGAGCCATTCGTGCCCGCGGCATAGACCGCGTCACCCACCGCGACCGGCGAGAACAGGTAACGTCCGCTCTTGCCGACGCTTGCTTTCCACGCCTGTTGCACTTCGAGCACGGGCTTGAAGTCCGTGAGTGGCGTGGGCACGCGGCGCTCGTCTTTCGTCGATGAGCAGGCCGCCATCGTAAGGACAGTCATCGCGCAGGCAACGGGCACAGCGTATCGTTTCAGCAGATTCATCGGTGGACGAAACATGTATGGAAATTAATCAAATGAAGCGGTTCTGACCGCCGCTCTCGTGTCGCGAACTCAGCCGCCAAGCGCGTCCAGCTTGAACTGGATCAGCTGACGCGACGAGGTATCGCTCTGGGGCAGCGAGTCGAGCGCGAGCCTGTACGCCGCCCGCGCATCGTCACGCTTGCCGGCGGCGGCGAGCAGGTCGCCCCGGCCGTCGGCCACCACGCCCTTGAATGCGTCGGATTCCGGTGTTGCGAGCAACGCGAGGCCCTGATCGTAGGCTTTCTCGTCGAGCAGCAGCGACGCGAGACGCAGCTTCGCGATCTGGCGGAATTCGTCGTCCTTCGCGTGGTCGATGGTCCACTGGAGTTGTGCCTTCGCGCCCGCTGTGTCGCCTGCCGTGTAGAGCGCCTTGGCTGCTTCCAGCGCTGTCATCTGCGCGTAGGCCGTGCTGCCGTAGCGGTCCTCCATGTCGGAAGCGATGCGGCCGACCGTCGCCTTGTCGCCCGACTGAACCACCTGCTGCACCTGGTCGTACAGCACGGCGGCCTGAGCCGCCTCGCGACGCTGCCAGAAATTCCAGCCGTTCCAGGCCGCAGCGGCGAGCAGCACCACCAGCACCACCCACGTGGTCGCATTACCCCATTGCGCCCACCATGCCTTCAGGCTTTCGATCGATTCCTGTTCGTCGTGATAACTCATCGCGAAGCGATTTCCTCTTTATTGCGTGCGTGCTTTTGTTGTCGCGCGATCCCGCGATCAGTCCTCGCCGTCTTCGGCGGTTGCAACCATGGCACCGATTAGAAATTCGGTCAAGTCTTCGACCGGCACCGTTTGCTGCTCTCCCTTACCGTCTTGCTGAGCCGCGGCGCGCAGCGCTTTGACACCGGCTGTACCGTTTGCGATCTCGTCTTCGCCGAGAATCACGGCGAACGCCGCACCGCTGGCATCCGCCCGTTTCATCTGCGACTTGAAGCTCGCGGACTGACCGTCGGCGCTGCAATGCAGGATGACGTCGAGACCCGTGTCGCGCAGACGCTCCGCAATGACGAACGCCTGCGCGCGCGCCGCTTCGCCCTGATGCACGACGTAGACGTCACAGCCTTCGTCCTCGGGCACGAGGTCCTCTTCCTTGAGAAGCTCCAGAATCCGCTCGACGCCCATCGCCCAGCCGCATGCACCGGTCGGCTTGCCGCCCAGTTGCTCGATCAGCGGGTCGTAGCGGCCGCCCGCGGCAACCGTGCCTTGGGCGCCCAGCTTGTCGGTGATCCACTCGAAAACCGTGAGATTGTAGTAATCGAGCCCGCGCACGAGACGCGGATTGATCGTGAACGGAATGTTGTTCGCCTTGAGGATGCGCTGTAACCCATCGAAATGCGCACGCGACTCCTCGCCGAGAAAATCGATCAGCTTCGGCGCGTTCTGCGCGATTTCCTGCAGTGCCGGATTCTTCGTGTCCAGCACGCGCAGCGGATTCGTATAGAGACGCCGTTTCGCGTCTTCGTCGAGCACGTCCTTGTGCTGTTCGAGGTACGCGATCAACTCGACGCGATGGGCGGCCCGCTCGTGCGCGAGGCCCAGCGAATTGAGTTCCAGGCGAATGCCGGTAAGGCCGAGGTCATCCCACAGCCGCTGGCACATGAGGATGATTTCAGCGTCGGCATCGGGGCCCGCGAAACCGAGCGCTTCAATGCCGACCTGATGAAACTGGCGATAGCGGCCACGCTGCGGACGCTCGTGGCGGAACATCGGCCCGATGTACCACAGCCGCTTCGGACCGTCGTACAGCAGGTTATGCTCGATGGCCGAACGCACGACCGCGGCCGTGTTCTCGGGACGCAGCGTGAGGTTCTCGCCGTTGAGCGCGTCGGTGAAGCTGTACATCTCTTTTTCGACGATATCCGTCACTTCGCCAATACCGCGCGTGAAGAGCTGCGTATGCTCGACGATCGGCGTGCGGATGTTCTGGTATCCGTACGAGCGGAGCATCGACTTCACAGTCGATTCGAAAAATTCCCACAGACCGGCGTCCTGCGGCAAGACGTCGTTCATGCCTTTCACACCGGCCAGCTTCTCGAGCTTTCTTTTCTGTTCTGTCATCTGTCTGCGTAGACGTTTATTCAGTTGAGCGCGGCGGCACGACCATAGGTGCGCTCGACGTAATCGCTCACGATCTGCTGGAACTCCTGCGCGATGTGTTCGCCGCGCAGCGTCTTGACCTTCTCGCCGTCGATGAACACCGGCGCGGCCGGGTTCTCGCCCGAACCCGGCAGGCTGATGCCGATGTTCGCGTGCTTCGATTCGCCCGGTCCGTTCACGATGCAGCCCATCACGGCCACGTGCATTTCTTCGACACCGGGGTATTTGTCGCGCCACACCGGCATCTGCGTGCGCAGGTACGTCTGGATCTGCGAGGCCAGTTCCTGGAACAGCGTGCTCGTGGTGCGACCGCAGCCCGGGCATGCAATCACCATCGGCGTGAACGAGCGCAGGCCCATGGTCTGCAGGATTTCCTGGCCTACCACCACTTCGCCCGTGCGCGAGGCGCCCGGCTCCGGCGTGAGCGAAATGCGGATCGTGTCGCCGATGCCCTGTTGCAGCAGCACCGACAGCGCAGCCGTGGAAGCGACGATGCCCTTCGAACCCATGCCCGCCTCGGTCAGCCCGAGGTGCAGCGCGAAATCGCAACGGCGTGCGAGTTGCTGGTACACGGCGATCAGGTCCTGCACGCCGCTCACCTTGCACGACAGCACGATGCGGTCGCGTCCTAAGCCGAGTTCCACTGCGCGCTCGGCCGAGCCGATGGCGGACCGGATCAGCGCTTCGTACATCACGCTCTGCGCGTCCCACGGCTCAGCGCGCGCGCCGTTCTCGTCCATCATTCGCGCGAGCAGATCCTGGTCGAGGCTGCCCCAGTTCACGCCGATGCGCACCGGCTTGTCGTACTTGACGGCTGCCTCGATCATCTGGGCGAACTGGGTGTCGCGCTTGGCACCCTGCCCGACGTTGCCCGGATTGATGCGGTACTTCGACAGCGCCTCCGCGCAGCCGGGGTAGTCGCGCAGCAGCAGATGACCGTTGTAATGGAAGTCGCCCACGAGCGGCACAGTCACGCCCATGCGGTCGAGCTGCTCGCGGACGGCCGGCACGGCCGCCGCTGCTTCCGGCGTGTTGACCGTGATGCGCACGAGTTCGGAACCGGCCTGGGCGAGTTCCTTGATCTGGATGGCCGTGCCGATGGCATCGGCGGTGTCGGTGTTCGTCATCGACTGCACGCGCACCGGCGCATCGCCGCCGATCGTCACGAGCTGGCCGCCCCAGCGCACGTGCACGGCCTGCGATTTACGACGTGCCGCGTGGCCGCCCACGATCGGTTCCGACGACGAAATCTGGCTGCAGGATTGGACTTGCGGTTCGGATTGCATCAAAAGACCCATTTACGCCGCACGCGCCCCGCAATGGACAGGACGCGCGAATTGAAAAGGCGTCGCGGCACGAGCGACCGCGGCGCATGCCTTGACAGGATCAGGGCAGGACGAAGCGTGCCACATTGCCCCGCGCCGCCGCATATTTGGCCGTATCGACCGGCTGGCCATCGAGCGTGATCGACTCGAGACCGGCCTTGTTGCCGATGGTCACCTTCAGTGGTGGCTCGCCGGCGATCTCACGCGATTCGCCAGCGCGAACGATACCGGAAAACACTTCCTTGCCGTCTTTCTGCCGGACGCTGAACCAGCTGTCCTGCGTCACGCGCACAGCGACGGTAGACTGCCCGGCCGCCGGAGAGGCCGCCGCGGAGGCGCCGGATGCCGTCGTAACTGCAGGGGCGCTTGCCGTCTGCACTACCGCGGTGCTGGGCGCTGCGCTGGCGGGCGTGCCGGGCTGGACACCCGGCGACGCGACCGCCGGCAAAGCTGCCGAGGCACCGCCCGGCGATTGCCCGGCTTGCGCGTCGCTGCCCGCAGCGGCGGATTGATCGTTCGACGTTGCCGCTGCCGCCTCCGCGCCGGACGCCTGCTGTGCCCCAGCCGTTTCGCCTTGCGCGACCGTGGCCGACGCCACCTGCGGGCCGGCTGCCGTCGCGCCGTTGGCGCTTGCCTTCAGCCGTGCGAGCCACGCAGACGACTCGCCGCCGTTGTTGTGCCACATCGCGAGCGCAATCACGGCGACTACCAGCGCCGCGATGCCCCAAAGCCACGAACGATGGCGCGACTGGCTGCCGCCGAGCGACAGCGACACGCGTCCCCGCGGCAGATCAGCGCCTGCCGACGCGGGCATGCTGAGATCAGGCTGCGGCACGCCCTTTTCGCGCCGCAGCGCCTGGGTGAATGGCGCGGGGTCCGCGCCCAGCATCTTCGCGTAGCTGCGCACGACGCCGAGCGCGAAGGTCGTATCGGGCAACTGGCTGACGTCGCCGGCTTCCAGGGCTCGCAGCTTGGCCGCGGAAACCTTGAGCCGGGCCGATACATCGTCAATGGTCCAACCCTTCGCTTCGCGCAGTTGCGCGAGCCTCGCCCCCAAGGCTGCGAGGGAATCGGGCACCGGCTGCACCGCAGGCTGCGCCGGAGCCGGCTCTGGCGTCGCGCCTGGTAGCGGACGCGCCATGTTCCTGTCTGACCCGTATGGCTGCTGCGGCTCGCTCATCCCAAATCCTTGCGTCGATTCTTGTTTATGCCACCCGGCCGTACCGGATGTGCAGACCGTTTATAACAAAATGCGCGGCCGGTGTGCCGCATCCGATCGCAATTGCGACGTGTCGCGACAGATCGTGTTCGACTCGCCGCCCGCTTTTCACCTGTTTTCCTGCAACTCTCTGGCCCGTTCCCCGCAGGCCGACTACATCGGCGGCCGCGACGCCATGCGTCGCCGTGCCTTTTACCGCTTCCTTCAAACCGCACGTACCTCGATCACCTTTCCTGCACCGCGGCCTGTGCGCTCCGCAAGCCGCGTGCGGTCCTTCACCGCGCCCGCGAGCTGGCCGCAGGCCGCGTCGATATCGTCGCCGCGCGTTTTGCGCACCGTGGTCACGACGCCCGCATCCATCAACACCTGAGCGAACCGCTTGATCTGTTCCGGCTTCGAACGGATCAGCCCGGATTCGGGGAACGGATTGAACGGAATCAGGTTGAACTTGCACGGCACGTCGCGCGTCACGGCCAGCAGTTCGCGTGCATGTGCTTCAGTATCGTTGACGCCGTCCAGCATGCAGTATTCGAACGTGATGAAATCGCGCGGCGCCACCTTCAGGTAGCGCTCGCAGGCGGCCATCAGCTCGCGCAAGGGATACTTGCGGTTCAGCGGCACGAGTTCGTCGCGCAAGGGATCGTTCGGAGCATGAAGCGACACCGCGAGCGCGACCGGCAGATCGGCGCCGAGCCGATCCATCATCGGCACGACGCCCGAGGTCGACAACGTGACGCGGCGGCGCGACAGGCCGTAGGCGTTGTCGTCGAGCATCAGCCGCATGGCCGGCACGACCGCATCGTAGTTGAGCAAGGGCTCGCCCATGCCCATCATGACCACGTTGGTGACGACACGTTCGCCCTTGCCCTCGCCACCCACGGCGCGACCGCCTGCTTCGGCGCCCCGCGAGGCGCGCAGCGCGAACTCGGCCATGCGCAACTGGCCAATGATCTCGCCCGTGGTGAGATTGCGCGAAAAACCCTGCTTGCCAGTGGAACAGAACCGGCAATTCACCGCGCATCCCGCCTGCGACGACACGCAGAGCGTGCCGCGCGTCTCTTCCGGGATGTACACGGTTTCGACGGCATTGCCGTTGCCGACGTCGATCAGCCACTTTCTCGTACCGTCGGCCGAAACATGGTCCGACAGAATGTGCGGCATGCTGATGACGGCACGGCCTTTCAGCTTCTCGCGCAACGATTTGGCGAGATCCGTCATGCCGTCGAAGTCGGCGGCGTTGTACTGGTGAATCCAGCGTTGAAGCTGTTTGGCGCGAAACGGCTTCTCGCCGAGGCGCTCGCAGTATGCGACGAGGCCTTGGGCGTCGAGATCGAGAAGGTTGACGGTTGAACTGCTCGTCATGTCGAATCCTGCCATTTCAGTGCGAGGCGGCCTTCCGGCGACACCATTGCCGTGCTGCCTGAAAACCGCGCCGTTCGCGACCGTATTGCTACCGATGAACGACTACAAGCTTAGCGCGAGTAGACGTTGACTTCCGGGAAGAAAAACGCGATTTCCACGCGCGCCGTTTCGGCCGCATCCGAACCGTGGACGGCATTGGCGTCGATGCTGTCGGCAAAGTCCGCACGGATCGTGCCCTTCTCGGCCTTCTTCGGGTCGGTGGCGCCCATCAGCTCGCGGTTCTTCGCGATGGCGTTTTCGCCTTCCAGAGCCTGTACCATCACCGGACCGGACACCATGAAGTCGACGAGGTCCTTGAAGAACGGGCGGCCAGCGTGCACGGCGTAGAATTTCTCAGCGTCGGCGCGCGACAGCTGGACCATACGGGCAGCGACGATCTTCAGGCCGGCATTTTCAAAGCGGCTGTAGATCTGACCGATCACGTTCTTGGCCACTGCGTCCGGCTTGATAATCGACAGGGTGCGTTCGATCGCCATAAAAACTCCAGAAAATTAAGAGGTTACAAATTCAAACGAATCTGCAATTGTAGCATGATCCCATGTATGATTGCGATTGAACCCTTACATATCCGAAAGGATCCGGGGATTTAATCCGCAAAGAAACGCAGCGCCCGGGCAGCGCGTTGAAACTCCGGGGCGCCGCGCTTATCTTAGGAATGTGACCTGGCGTGCGGCGCACAAAAACCGCCCGCCGCCGCCCTTTCACCGGGACCACCGCGCAACATCCGCGTCTGACGCAAGGAGAAACCATGAACGAATATCCCTACAATTTCGGCCGCAGCGGTACCGTTGTAGCGGCCGAAACCCGCAACCGCGTACTGCGCAACACCTACTGGCTGCTCGCGCTGTCGATGGTGCCCACCGTACTCGGCGCGTGGGTGGGTGTGGCGACCGGCTTCTCGCTGTTCGCGGCCACCAGCCCCGCCATGAGCCTGCTCGCCTTCTTCGCAATCGCGTTCGGCTTCATGTTCGCCATCGAGCGCACCAAGAACAGCGCCGCCGGCGTGTTCGTGCTGCTCGGTTTCACGTTCTTCATGGGCCTGATGCTGTCGCGGCTGCTCGCCTTCATCCTCGGCTTTTCCAACGGGCCGTCGCTGATCATGCTCGCATTCGGTGGCACCGGTGTGATCTTCACGGCCATGGCGACCATCGCCACGGTCAGCAAGCGCGACTTTTCGGGCCTCGGCAAGTGGCTGTTCATGGGCGTCATCGTGATCCTGCTGGCAGGCATCGCCAACATGTTCCTGCATCTGCCCGCGCTCATGCTGACGGTGTCCGTGCTGGCTATCGTGATCTTCTCCGCCTACATGCTGTTCGACGTCCAACGCGTCGTGAACGGCGGGGAAACGAATTACATCACTGCCACGCTCGCGATCTATCTGGATCTCTATAACGTCTTTACGAACCTGCTGGCACTGCTGGGCATCTTCGGCGGCAATCGCAATTAAGAAACATTCAGCGGTAATAGAAACGCCCATGGCCTGCCGGTCATGGGCGTTTTTGTTTTTGCGACTTAAACAGCGAGGCGGCGCGCGAACCCAACCCTTACAGGGTCAGCCAGTCGAAGCCGTCGGCCTGCGTCGCGATACCTATTTCCGTCGCCGCGTTGCCGAGCACCGTCGCCATCGCTGTCCGCGCGAGTTCCGCCGTATTGTTCTCCTGGCTCAGATGCGCGGCCACCAGATGGCGAAGCCGGGAACGGTCGAGCGACGCCAGGATCCCCGCCGCTGCCTCGTTGTTCAAATGCCCATGGGCGCCGCCTATGCGGGCCTTTAGCGAAGGCGGATAGCGACTCGCTGCCAGCATCTGCAAGTCGTGATTGCACTCCAGCACGAGCGCGTCGCAGCCGCTAAGCACCGTGCCGATGTGCGGCGTCGATGTGCCGACGTCGGTGAGTACGCCGAGCCGGTTCGCACCGTCCGAGAACACGAACTGCAACGGCTCCCGCGCGTCATGCGGAACGGTGTATGGCAAGACGTGCACGTCGCCGATCGCCACCGCCTCGTCGCCCCACAACACGTTGAGCTCGACGTCGGCCTCGTCGGCGCCCACGGCGCGCGCGGTGCCCCAACTCGTGTAGAGCGGAATCGACCACTTGCGGGCAAGCGTCAGGGCGCTGCCAATGTGGTCGCTATGCTCGTGGGTAATCAGAATGGCGTCGAGCTGCCCGGCCTCGAAGCCGACGCGCGCGAGGCGCCGCTCCATCTCGCGCGCCGAAAAACCGCAATCGAGCAGCACGCGTGTGACGGTCGCGCCGCTCGATGCCTCGACGATCAGTGCATTGCCCTCGCTGCCGCTTCCAAGACTGGCGAAGCGCACGGGCGGGCTTAATTGAGTTGAGCGTGAAGCAGCGACACGATGCGCTGCGCTTCCGACGACGTGTCGACCTGGCCATTGGCGTCCACCACGGCCACTTGCGTCAGCGCGTCGCCCTTGGCTCGCACGTTGACCATGAACTCCTGGCCCGGCTTCCTCGACTTCGATCCGCTGTAGAACAGCTTGCCGAGGAGACCCTCGCCCTTGAGTTCCTCCATCGAGTCTGCATAGCGCACGTAGTAGATGCCCTTCGTGCGATCGCGGTTGTCCACGGTGAAGTTGGTGCGGTCCAACGCCAGGCCGACGCGCAGCCAGGCGCGGTCGAACGATTCGGCCAGATCGAGCGTCGCGGCACCCGCGCTCTTGTCGAGCTGCGCCGGCGCCGTGCTGGTGCGGGCGTCCGTCAGCAGTTGCTTCGACTGTGCATCGGTCAGACCGAACTTCTGCATCAGCTTCGAGAGGAACGAGGCTTCGAGTGCAGGATCCCGCGGACGCTCCACCCAGCGCGACGAGGTCTTGTCCTGGCCCGTCAGCACTTCTTCCATCGAGCTGTGCGTAATGGAGATGTCGGTTGCGCCATTCGGTCCGCGCGACACGAGGGTGCGGAAACGGTCGCGCGTGCCCGACGAATAGGCGAAGTCGATCACGCGGCCAATCGTGCGGCGGAACCAGTCGTCGGGAATGTTCGCGCGGTTTTCCGCCCAGTCGGTCGACATGATGCCGGTGGCCGGCGCGTCCGTGGTCAGCGTGAAACCGTTCTCCTGCCAGAACGCCTGAAGCTGCGGCCACAGCTGTTCCGGCGTGCGCCCGTCCACCACGAGCCAGCGGCGGTCGCCGTCGCGCTCCACGTGCATGCCGAGCGGATCCTGCGCGTTCGGCGTGCCTTCTGTGGCGTTGCCGGCCGCCGTGACGGCGCGTTGCGGTGCGCCGCCGAGCGCAAGGCTCGCGGGCGGCGCGACGTAGCGCTGATCCTGCTGCGCAGCCGACAGGTCCTTCGGCACGCTGAGCGCGGGCGCGCTAGGCGTGTCCTTGTAGTTGACGCGGTCGGACGCGAACCAGTCGTTCAGCGACTCGCAACCAGCGAGCGAACCAAGGGCGAGCGCCAGCGCCGCCATGCGGGCTGCGTTCAGAGAAAATACGGAACGTTTCATGGGGTCCTTCGTGATGCTGGAACGCGGTGCCTTGCTCGATACGGAACGAGAGCGGTGTCGACGTCGGTTAGAGGAATGCCGGGCGGGGAATACCACGCAACCTGGGCTACGCTACCTGCGGCCGGGTTCAGGCCAATGCGCCGGACACGCCGGAAAGTCCGGCCTCACGCAGCGCGGCGAGCACGACCTCGTGATAGCGGGCGTCGAGCGGCGTGAGCGGCAGCCGGATACCGCCTTCGATGCGCCCCAGCGCCTCGAGTGCCCACTTCACCGGAATCGGGTTCGATTCGATGAACAGGTTCTTGTGCAGCGAAAGCAGCTTCAGGTGGATGGCGCGTGCCGTCTTGACGTCGCAGGCAAGCGCGGCCTTGCACAGGTCGCTCATGGCGCGCGGCGCCACGTTGGCCGTTACGGAAATATTGCCGTGGCCGCCCAGCAGCATCAGCGCGATCGCGGTGGGGTCGTCACCACTGAAAATCGAGAAACCGGCCGGCGCGGCCTTGATGAGATGCGCCGCGCGGTCGATATTGCCCGTCGCGTCCTTCACCCCCACGATGCCGGGCACGTCGGCGAGACGCAGAATCGTCTCGTTCGACATATCGGCCACCGTACGCCCCGGCACGTTGTACAGGATGACCGGCAGGTCCACCGTCTCGGCAATCTTGCGGAAGTGGCGATAGATGCCTTCCTGCGTGGGCTTGTTGTAGTACGGCACCACCTGCAGCGTGGCGTCGGCGCCTACGGCCTTGGCCCGCTCGGTCAGCTCGATGGCCTCGGCCGTCGAATTGCCGCCCGAGCCCGCGATCACGGGAATGCGGCCCGCCGTGTGCTCCACCGCGGTCTTGACCATCAGGATGTGTTCTTCGACCGACAGCGTGGCGGATTCGCCGCTCGTCCCCACGACTACCAGCGCATCCGTGCCCTCTTCCACATGCCAGTCGATCAGCTTGCGGAACGCCGGCAGGTCGAGGCTGCCGTCTTCGTGCATGGGGGTGACGATCGCGGGGATGCTGCCGCGGAAAATAATGCCGTCCTGAGTGCCGTTAGCCATGAAACGCCAGTCAAATTAATCGGATAAACCGGGATTGTAACGGATTAGCCAGCCAGATCGTAACGAGCGGGAGGTAAGGATTCCGCGGAGTCGGCGTGCCGTTCTGGCACCAGAACTGCGCAGATCCGCTGCACGAACGCCGGCCGAGGCGTGGCGAGAAAACCGTCCTGAAACGCGACCACGCGCAGACGCGGCCGCACCACATCGAGCAGTTCCCCCGGCGCGAGCAAAAACGCGGGATTCGACGGCTTGCCCACCGTCTCGTTGCCCTGCACGAAGGTTTCGTAGAGCAGCACCCCGCCTGGCGCAAGCGAATCCAGCAAGCGTGCGAAGAGCGGCCGGTGCAGATAGTTCGTGACGATCACGGCGGCAAATTTGCGACCATCGTCGAGGGGCCATGGGCCGCTCTCGATGTCGGCCTGCACGGTCACAATGCCGGCCTCATCGCGCAAGGCGGCGAGCGCCGCGGCGTCGCGGTCGATGGCGAGGACAGGATGGCCGCGCGAGGCGAACCAGCGCGCGTGCCGTCCGCTGCCGCATGCAACGTCGACCACCGGGCCACCGGGGCTCACGAGATGCGCCCAGCGGCGCACCCAGCGCGACGGCTCGGGCGCTGCGGCCAGCGAGCCGTCGCCAGACGCGCGGCCGCCGCTCGCGCCACTGGGATTCGCCCCACAGCCGGACATCGAAGCCATTTATCAGCTGTACGCGAGACCCATGGCCTCGCGGACGTCGCGCATCGTCTCGGTGGCGAACTTGCGGGCCTTGTCGCAGCCGTCGGCGACAATCGCGCGCAGCAGCGACGGGTCGTCCATGTACTTCTGCGCGCGCTCGAGCATCGGCTGCTGCTCACGCAGAATGCCTTCGATCACCGGCTGCTTGCACTCCAGGCAACCGATGCCCGCTGAGCGACAGCCCTTCTGCACCCATTCGTGCGTCGTCTCGTCCGTGTAGACCTGATGCAGTTGCCAGACCGGGCACTTGTCCGGATCGCCCGGGTCGGTGCGACGCACGCGCGCCGGGTCGGTCGGCATGGTGCGCACTTTCTTCGTGATCGTTTCGGCATCTTCACGCAGGCCGATGGTGTTGCCGTACGACTTCGACATCTTCTGGCCGTCGAGACCCGGCATGCGCGACGCTTCGGTGAGCAGCGCCTGCGGCTCGGGCAGGATGATCTTGCGTGCGCCTTCCAGATAGCCGAACAGCCGCTCGCGGTCGTTCATCGAGAGGCTCTGCGACTCCTGCAGCATGGCGCGCGCCTGTTCGAGCGCCTCGTCGTCACCCTCCTGCTGGTACGCGTTGCGCAGTTCGTGGTAGAGCTTGGCGCGCTTGCCGCCGAGCTTCTTCGCCGCTTCGAGCGCCTTCTCCTCGAAGCCCGGCTCGCGGCCGTACATGTAGTTGAAGCGGCGCGCGATCTCGCGCGTCATCTCGACGTGCGGCACCTGGTCCTCGCCCACGGGCACGAGCGAGGCGCGGTACAGCAGAATGTCCGCCGCCATCAGCACCGGATAGCCGAGAAAGCCGTAGGTCGAGAGGTCCTTGTCCTTGAGCTTCTCCATCTGCTCCTTGTAGGTCGGCACGCGTTCGAGCCAGCCGAGCGGCGTGCTCATGCCGAGCAGCAGCGCGAGTTCCGCGTGTTCGGGCACGCGGCTCTGGATGAAGAGCGTGGCCTGGGCCGGATCGATGCCCGAAGCGAGCCAGTCGATCAGCACTTCCCAGACGTTCCCCTCGATCACCTCCGGCGTTTCGTAGTGCGTGGTGAGCGCGTGCCAGTCGACCACGCAGAAGAAGCACGGGTACTCGGACTGCAGCCGAACCCAGTTTTTCAGCACGCCGTGGTAGTGGCCGAGGTGCAGCGACCCCGTGGGTCGCATGCCGGAGAAGATACGGTCTGGGAACATGGTGTTATGAAAAGAGCGAAACAAGGGGAGTCAGAATTGCGGTGATCGCGGCGTAGCCGAGCGCGACGAGCGGCTGAAGCCAGAACCTCGTCAGCACGCCGGTGACCACGAGCGCCATCACGATGAAAAAGCCATAAGGCTCGAGGCGGGAAAGCGCAATCGACTGGCGCGCCGGCAGCAGCGCGGCGAGCACGCGGCCACCGTCGAGCGGCGGCAGCGGAAACAGGTTCAGCACGCCGAGCACGAGATTGACGCCCACGCCGGCCGCGGCCATGCGCGTGAAGAACGGCTCGTCGACGGCCAGCACCGCGAGCACCACGCCGAACACGCCCCAGATGAGCGCCTGGATGAAGTTGCACGCGGGCCCCGCGAGTGCGACCCACAGGCTACCCCAGCGCGGATCGCGCAGATTGCGGAACGTGACGGGCACGGGCTTGGCATAGCCGAACATGAACGCGCCGCTGGTCAGGAAATACAGCACGAGCGGGATCGCGATGGTGCCGAGCGGATCGATGTGCCGCATCGGGTTGAACGACACGCGGCCCATCATGTAGGCGGTGTTGTCGCCCAGCAGGCGTGCGACGTAGCCGTGGGCCGCCTCGTGCAGCGTGATGGCGAAGATGACGGGCAGCGCGTAGACGACGATGGTCTGTATCAAGGAAGAATCCATAGCGGGCTATTGTATCCGGGCGGCGCCCTCATGCCGTCTCTTCGAGCCCGAACGGCGCGAGACTGCCGCGACCGGCGCGCACGAGCACCGGCGTTTCGCCCGTCAGATCGATCACCGTGGACGGCTCGCACGGACACGCGCCGCCGTCGATGACGAGATCGATCTGCTTTTCGAGCCGCTCGCGGATTTCCTCGGGATCGTTGAGCGGCGCGGTGTCGGGCGGCACAATCAGCGTGGAGCCGATGAGCGGCTGGCCTAATTCTGCGAGGATCGCGAGCGTAATCGCGTGATCGGGCACGCGCAGGCCGATGGTCTTGCGCGACGGATGCGAGAGCCGCCGCGGCACTTCCTTCGTCGCCTGCAGCACGAACACATACGGGCCCGGCGTGACCGACTTGATCAGCCGGTACTGGCGGTTGTCCACCATGGCGAAGTTCGCGAGTTCCGAGAGATCGCGCACGAGCAGCGAAAGCAGCTGACGTTCGTCGAGTCCACGAATGCGCCGCAGGCGCTCGACGGCCTGCTTGTCGTCGAGATGGCAGGCGAGCGCGTAGCTCGAATCGGTAGGCAGCGCGACGAGGCCGCCGTCGTTGATGATCTGCACCGCCTGCTTGACGAGCCGCGGCTGCGGATTGTCGGGGTGAAGCCGGAAGTATTGGGACATGGGTCGGAGTTCAGGAAGTCCGCTGCGGGACGCTGGCCAGCCGTGCCGACTGGTGTTGGCCGGACCGATGGGCGAGCGCGCCGGCTGAAGACAGGCAAAGATGGGCAAAGACGGACGAACGGGCGCGCCGTTCGCAGCACGCCATCACAGCCAGCGTTCCCAGACCGGTGTCAGGTAGTCGGGCAACGGCGGCAGGCTGCCGAGTTCGATGCTGTCCGGTCCCGGCGCGTGGAAGTCCGACCCGCGCGACGCTTCGAAACCGTAACGACGCGCCACGGCGGCGTATTCGGCGTACTGGTCCGGCGTGTGGCTGCCGGTCACCACTTCGATCGCCTTACCGCCCAAGTCGATGAATTCGCCGAAAAGCGCGTCGAACTCCAGCGGCGAATAGCCGTAGCGGCCTGGGTGCGCGATCACGGCCTCACCGCCCGCGCCTTTGATCCACCGGAGGGCGTCCTCGAGTTTGGCCCACCGATGCGGCACGTAACCGGGCTTGCCGTCGCCGAGAAAGCGGGTAAAGGCGTCCTGAGTCGAGGCGGCATAGCCCTTCTCGACCATGAAGCGCGCGAAATGGGTACGCGAAATCAGATCGGGATTCGAGACGAATTCGAGTGCGCCCGCGTAGGCGTCCGGTATGCCGAGTTCGGCGAGCCGCTCGGCGATGGCCTCGGCACGCGCCGCGCGTCCGTTGCGCGTGCGCGCAAGGCCCGCCACGAGATCATCGTTCTGCGGATCGATGTTGAGCCCCACGATGTGCACCGTGCGCGATGCCCAGGTGACCGATATCTCCACACCAGACAGATACCGCATGCCAAGCGCCGCGGCAGCTTCGCGCGCCTGCGCCTGGCCGCCCACCTCGTCGTGATCGGTCAGCGACCACAGCGTGACACCGCCCGTGCGCGCGCGCTGCGCCACGACGGCGGGCGCGAGCTGACCGTCTGAAACGGTCGAATGGCAGTGCAGGTCAGCGTTCATTGGGAAAGAAAAAAGTTAAGCAATCATTCTACTGCAATGCAGTAAGCGCGGTTGAGGCAAGGCAGACTCCGCCGCGAGGTGGGCGGTGCCCGATATGCCTCCATCGTGCCACCTCGGTCCGAGAAGCAATCCTTATGCGCACAAACTCGCACAAACTCGTATTCCCAGCCTCACGCGCAGAACGCTTCGATCAGCGCGGCGACCTGTTCGGGCTGATCGTGATGAACCATATGACCGGCGTCGTCGATGATCTTCTCGCGCCAGTCGGGAAACGCGCGGAAACGCGCCTTGAATTCGTCGAGCGGAATGTCGCCTGCCAATTGCGCGAGCGTGGGCGACGCAGCGGCCTCCACATGAAGCACCTTCGCGGCGACCTTCGACCACACCGCCATGACTTCGTCGAGCCGGTACAGCAGCGGCCCACGCAGCTTGTGGGCGGGGTCGGCGAGCAGCATGTAGCCGCCCTCGCCGTCCGGCTTCGACCAGTGGCGCGCGAGAAAACCCGCGCGCGCAGGGTGCAGACGCGGATTGGTCTTGATGAGGCGCGCGGCGACGTCGTCGAGCGACGCGTAGCGGCGCAGCGCTGACGGCTCACGCAGATCGTCGAGCCAGGCCCGCAGTCGTCCCGGCGACTGCGCGGCACGGGCCGGCGCGAGACCGAAGCCTTCCAGATCCACGACGCGCCGCACGCGTTCGGGCCGCACGCCCGCATACAGGCACACCACGTTGGCGCCCATGCTGTGCCCGACGAGATTCACCTGCCCCTCGGGCGCGTAGTGATCGAGCAACGCGTCAAGGTCGGCGAGATATTCCTGGAACCAGTAAGTGCCGCCGCCGCGCTCGGCGACCGGCCAGTCGGAGAGACCGAATCCGCGCGCGTCGGGCGCGATGACCTGCCAGTCGCCGCCCAGGGCATCGACGACGAACTGGAACGACGCGGCGACGTCCATCCAGCCGTGCAACATGAACAGCGTTGGGGCGTCGGGGCGGCCCCAGCGCAAGGTGTGCAAACGGACGCCGCGGACGGTGACGAAATCGGACTGGGGAGCATTCATGTGCGCCTGCCGCAAAAAAGAATGATCGTTCTATTATAGCGGTAGCGAGTAGCCGGCGCCGGGCACCGCTTTTTTGTGGCTTCGATGTGCTGCTGCGCCGGTTGCCCGTCGCTTTTTTCAGCCATCTCCGCCAGCAGCGTCTTCACCGGCGGCGAGCTTTGTCAGCGCGGTCAGCTCCGCCTCGTCGAATCCGGCCTCGCGCCGGGCGTCGAAATTGAATGGACCACGCAGGCGCGGGGCCTTGTAGCGCTCGGCCAGCGCGAGCCAGGTCTCGTGCGGATCGAGCCGCCGCTCCGTACACAGGTGCCGGAACCAATGGTTTCCGATCAGAACGTGCCCCACTTCGTCGCGCAGGATCACGTCGAGGATGGCGGCGGAGGCATGGTCGCCCGCCTGGACGAGGCGCGCGCGAATGGGCGGCGACGCGTCGAGGCCGCGCGCCTCCAGCGTGCGCGGCACGAGCGCCATGCGGGCCAGCACATCGTCGCGCGTGCGTTCGCACATTTCCCACAGACCGTCGTGTGCGGGAAAGTCGCCGTAGGTCGCGCCGAAGTCGGCTAGCCGCGCGGCAAGCAGCGAAAAATGATGCGCCTCTTCGGCAGCAACCTTCAGCCAGTCGCGATAAAAGCGCTCGGGCATGCCGGCAAAGCGCCAGACAGCATCGAGCGCAAGATTGATCGCGTTGAACTCGATATGCGCAAGCGCGTGCAGCAGGACCGCCCGCCCCTCTACGGTGCGCATGCTGCGCCGCTGGAGTAACCGCGGTTCGACCAGTTCGGGCCGTGCGGGGCGGCCCGGCAGCGCAGCCGGTTCGTCGAACGTTCGCGCCGGGTCGCATTGGGCGGTACCGGCAAGCACGCTTGCGTACAGCGCGCTTGCTGCCCGGGCCTTCGTCGCCGGGTCGCACTCGGTCAGTACAGTCAGCGCAACAGCGCGGGCGCCCGTCACCTGAAGCCCGGAGCCGGAAGCATTTGCGGCGGCCGAGCAGGCGGCCCCACCCTGCCCGCTGGCGCAAGGGGCGGAACGGGAAACAGCCGGCAAAGCCGCTTCCTCGCCATGGCTCGCAGCGACGACGGCCGGGGAATTTGAGTCGGGACGGGCGGAATTCATACGGCAGCAAGATGGAAAACGGGCGCGGCGGCGCACGGCGGCATTGTGCCAGACGGCCTCTTCACGCATCCATTTACAATACGGGATTGACCTTGCAGCGCCCCGCGCGTCCAACCAGCGGCGCCCCCACCCCATCTGAAGGAGACAGTTCCCCGTGGCAATCTACAAGCTTGGCGACGCCGCCCCGACCATCCACGAAAGCGTGTTCGTCGCGGACACGGCGACCGTCATCGGCAAAGTCACGCTGGACGAAAATTCGAGCGTCTGGTTCGGCGCGGCTATCCGCGGCGACAACGAACCGATCACGATCGGCCGCGGCAGCAACGTCCAGGAAGGCGCGGTGCTGCATACCGACCCCGGTTATCCGCTCTCGATCGAAGCCGGCGTGACGGTCGGCCACCAGGCCATGCTGCACGGCTGCACGATCAAGGAAGGCGCGCTGATCGGCATTCAGGCCGTGGTCTTGAATGGCGCGGTGATCGGCCGCAACTGTCTGGTGGGTGCCGGCGCCGTGGTGACGGAAGGCAAGGTGTTCCCCGACAACTCGCTCATCCTCGGTGCGCCCGCCAAGGTGGTGCGCGAGCTAACGGAGGAAGACATCGCAAAACTGCGCCGCAACGCAGACAACTATGCGGAACGCCGCGCCTGGTTCAAGGCGAACCTCGTGCGGATCGGCTAGTGCCGATGGGGCCGCCTGACCACGACGCATCATCCGTGTCCGGGGCATCCCGCAGGCCTCGCCAGCAAGGAACAGGCAAGACAGCGGCAGCGCGCAGGCAGCGCAACGCCGTGTAATTCAGCGAAGGAAATATTGTGAGCGACCAGTTGCAGAAATTCATGTTCAGTGCGGCCCCGGTGCGCGGCGAGATCGTCTCGCTGCGCAATACGTGGCAGGAAGTACTGACGCGCCGGACGTACCCTGCGCCCGTGCAGACCGTGCTTGGCGAAATGATGGCCGCGTGCGCGCTGCTGTGCGCCAATCTGAAGTTCGACGGCACGCTGATCATGCAGATCTTCGGCGACGGGCCCGTCAAGATGCTGGTCGTGCAGTGCAATTCGGAACTGTCGATGCGTGCCACGGCACGCTACGGAGACGCCACGCCAAATGTAATCGGCGAAGAAGCAAGCCTTGTCGATCTCGTGAACGTCAACGGCAATGGCCGTTGCGTGATCACGCTGGATCCGCACAGCAAGGTGCCAGGGCAGCAGCCTTATCAGGGCATCGTGCCGCTCAACGGCGAAGACGGTCCGCTGCAGTCTGTCGCGGCCGTGCTCGAGCACTACATGCACCACTCCGAGCAGCTGGACACGCGTCTGTGGCTCGCAGCGAACACCGAACGCGCGGTCGGCATGCTGCTGCAGAAACTGCCCGGCGACGGCGGGATCGTGCCGCATCCCGGCGAACTCGACGCCGACACGTGGGAGCGCGTGTGCACGCTCGGCAATACGCTCTCGCAGGAAGAACTGCTGAAGGAAGAGCCGCAGACGGTGTTCCGCAGGCTCTTCTGGCAGGAGAACGTGCGCCATTTCGATCCGGCGCCGGCGCGCTTCGAGTGTTCGTGTTCTCGCGAAAAGGTGGGCGCCATGCTCAAGATGCTGGGCCGCCCGGAAGTGGACAGCGTGATCGAGGAACGCGGCCACGTCGAAATTCATTGCGACTTCTGTAATCAGCGGTATGAATTCGACCCTGTGGACGTCGCGCAACTTTTCGTCGCGAGCGGTCTCTCAGAAGGAGTCGCGCCTGCGGCCGGACAGCGGCACTGAGCTGCTGCGCTGAACCGGCACGAATGCGCATCGCTTCCGCTCAGTCCGTCAGGACACCGCGGGAGCAACAGAAAGTGTTAAACGGCGGCGCCTCGCGGGGTGATCTTGTTTAGGCGTCCGACTGATGGAGGTCGCCATGAATGCTCACAACCGTCCCTCGCTCGCGCTGCGTACGCGCTTCGCCCTGTCGACGCTGGGCGTGGCAGTCGCCTTGAGCGGCTGCATGATGGACCCGCCGGGCCCCTCGCCCATCTATAGCCGCCTGCCCGCCGACCCGTCCGGCGTGCCAACAGGCGCCCAGGCATTGACGCCACAAGAACGACAACGTTACGACGCGATCGACAAGCAGGTGCTCGCCGACCAGAACCGCGCCATCGCCGCCGAACAGGCAGCCGAAACGTGGTCGCGCTATTACTCGCCGCCGGCGCCCATGACGGTCTACGGCAGCTACTACGACGGCGGGTGGGGACACGGCTGGGGGACGGGAATCGGATACGGTTATCCGGGCTGGGGATGGGGATGGTGACAATACGGATGGCGTCACCACTGCCGGTGTTCAGCCAGTGCTCTTCGGCTTGACGTTCTTGCCGTGCGCGTCCTTTGCGGCGCGCGCATGTTTCTTGTCGGGCTTCGCACGAGATTCCGGATTCGGCACCACACGCACGGGCGCCGCCGAAACTTCCCCGCGCGTCGAAGTATTCGGCGCCACGTTGTTCGATGCAGGCAGCGGCGCATTCGGCGAGACGAACTGCACGAATACCTCGCTGTCCTTCACCATGCCCATTTCGTAGCGCGCCCGCTCTTCGACGGCGGACGTCCCGCTCTGCAGATCCTGCACCTCGCCGGCAATGCGCTCGTTGCGCAGCTTTTCGTCAGCGTTTTTCTTCTGCTGCTCGGCCAGTTGCTGCTGCAGTTCATGGACACGCAGCCAGCCGCCATGCCCCCACCAGAGGGGGTACTGGATCAACACCAGCAGAATGATCAGAACGACAGTGACAAGCCGCATGAAAGGAGCCGGACAATACAAGTCGCCCTGCGCTATACGCAGGGCGACGGGGAAGGATCAAAAACCAGGAACGGCGCTGACGTTCATCAACGCAGATTGTAGAACGTCGACTTGCCCGGGTAGCTCGCGATATCACCGAGGTCTTCTTCGATACGCAGCAGCTGGTTGTACTTCGAGATGCGGTCGCTGCGCGAGAGCGAACCAGTCTTGATCTGACCAGCGTTCAGGCCCACCGCGATGTCGGCGATGGTCGAATCTTCGGTTTCGCCCGAGCGGTGCGAGATCACAGCCGTGTAACCCGCGCGCTTGGCCATCTCGATGGCGGCGAACGTTTCGGTCAGCGTGCCGATCTGGTTGATCTTGATGAGGATCGAGTTCGCGATGCCCTTCTCGATGCCTTCCTTCAGGATGCGCGTGTTGGTAACGAAGAGGTCGTCGCCTACGAGCTGGATCTTCTTGCCGAGGCGCTCGGTCAGCAGCTTCCAGCCGTCCCAGTCGCCTTCGTGCATGCCGTCTTCGATCGAGACGATCGGGAACTTGTCGGCCAGCGTGGCGAGGTAGTCGGTGAACTCCGCCGACGACAACTGCAGACCTTCGCCCGCGAGCTGGTACTTGCCGTCGTGATAGAACTCGCTCGCCGCGCAATCGAGCGCGAGCAGCACGTCTTCACCGGCACGGTAGCCGGCCTTCTCGATGGCCTGGAGAATCGTGGAGAGGCATTCATCGTTGCTGCCGAAGTTCGGCGCGAAACCGCCTTCGTCGCCCACGGCCGTGCTCATGCCGCGGTCCGACAGAATCTTCTTGAGCGCGTGGAACACTTCCGCGCCGCAACGCAGCGCTTCGCGGAAGGTCGGCTGGCTCACCGGGACGATCATGAATTCCTGGATGTCGAGGCTGTTGTTCGCGTGCGCGCCGCCGTTGACGATGTTCATCATCGGAACCGGCAACTGCATCGCGCCCGATCCACCGAAATAGCGGTAGAGCGGCAGCCCTGCTTCTTCTGCGGCGGCCTTCGCCACGGCCATAGACACCGCGAGCAGCGCGTTCGCGCCCAGACGCGACTTGTTGTCCGTACCGTCGAGCTCCAGCAGCGTCTTGTCGAGGAACGCCTGTTCCGACGCGTCGAGGCCCATGATTGCCTCGGAAATCTCGGTGTTGATGTGCTCGACCGCCTTCAGCACGCCCTTGCCGCCGTAGCGGCCGGTTTCGCCGTCGCGCAGTTCGATCGCCTCGCGCGAGCCGGTGGACGCGCCCGACGGCACCGCCGCGCGGCCCATCGTGCCCGACTCGAGCAACACGTCGCATTCGACAGTGGGATTGCCTCGCGAATCCAGAATCTCACGACCGATGATGTCTACGATTGCACTCATGGTTTCCTCAGGAAATGACGTTGAATTCTTACGGCGACGACGGCGTTCGAACCGCCCGGGCATCGTCCGGGCATCGCTGCCGCACGCGGCTCGCGGCGGGCACCCCACACGACGCGCGCCCGCGCGGGACGCGCATCAGTTGAAATCGTGCTCGAGGAACGGCTTGCGCTTCACGGCCTCGTCGAGCGTGAGCAGCGTTTCGAGCAGGTCCGCCATGCGGTTGAGCGGCACCGCGTTGGGACCGTCCGACTTCGCCTCGGCCGGGCGCGGGTGGGTTTCCATGAAGAGCCCCGCCACGCCCGTCGCGACGGCCGCGCGTGCCAGCACCGGCACGAACTCACGCTGACCGCCCGAACTCGTGCCCTGCCCGCCCGGCAACTGCACCGAGTGCGTGGCGTCGAACACGACCGGCGCGCCCGTCTCGCGCATGATCGCAAGCGAACGCATGTCGGACACGAGATTGTTGTAACCGAATGAAACGCCGCGTTCGCAGGCGAGGAAGCGGTCTTCGGAGAGCCCCGCTTCGCGGGCCGCTTCGCGCGCCTTGTCGATCACGTTCTTCATGTCGTGCGGCGCGAGGAACTGGCCCTTCTTGATGTTGACCGGCTTGCCCGAACGCGCACAGGCGTGGATGAAATCGGTCTGACGACACAGAAACGCCGGCGTCTGCAGCACGTCCACCACCGAAGCAACCGGTTCGATTTCAGCTTCGCTATGCACGTCGGTCAGCACCGGCAGGCCGAGCTGGCGCTTCACTTCGCCGAGAATACGCAGCCCTTCGTCCATACCGAGCCCGCGAAACGACTTGCCGCTGCTGCGATTGGCCTTGTCGTACGAGGATTTGTAGATGAACGGCACGCCGAGCTTCGCGCAGATTTCCTTGAGGCGACCGGCCGTGTCGATCGTCATCTGCTCCGACTCGACCACGCAGGTGCCCGCGATCAGGAAAAACGGCTTGTCGAGACCGACCTCGAACCCGCACAGCTTCATGCCTGCTCCTTGACGCGCGACTGTTGGCAAGCGAGCGCCGCTTCGACATACGCCTTGAAGAGCGGATGGCCGTCACGCGGCGTCGACGTGAACTCGGGGTGAAACTGCACGCCGACGAACCAGGGATGCAGGTCGCGCGGCAGCTCCATCATTTCCGGCAGATCTTCGCTCGGCGTGCGCGCGCTGATGACGAGGCCGCCCGTTTCGAGCTGCGGCACGAAGCGGTTGTTGACCTCGTAGCGGTGGCGGTGACGCTCGTTGACGTCCTTGCCGTAGATCTCCGAGGCCATCGTGCCCGGCTTGATCGGGCAACGTTGCGAGCCGAGGCGCATGGTGCCGCCCAGGTCCGACTCCTCGTCGCGCTTTTCGACCTTGCCTTCGCGGTCGTACCACTCGGTAATGAGTGCGACGACGCGGTTCGGCGTTTCCGGATCGAACTCGGTGCTGTTGGCGTCCTTGAGGCCCACCACGTGGCGCGCGAACTCGATCACGGCGAGCTGCATGCCGAGGCAGATGCCGAGGTACGGCACCTTCGCCTCGCGGGCGTACTGGATCGCCTTGATCTTGCCTTCGGTACCGCGCCGGCCGAAGCCGCCCGGCACGAGCACCGCGTCGAGACGCTTCAGGCTTTCGACGCCCTCGGTCTCGATCTGCTCGGAGTCGATGTACTCGATGTTGACCTTCGTCGACGTATGGATCGACGCGTGCTTGAGCGCTTCGATGAGCGACTTGTACGACTCGGTGAGATCGACGTACTTGCCGACCATGCCGATGGTCACTTCATGCTTCGGATGCTCGAGCTTCTCGACCATCTCCGACCACACGGAGAGGTCCGCGGGCTTCGGCGAGAGCTTCAGTTCCTCGCACACGATCGCGTCGAGCCCCTGGTCGCGCAGCATCTGCGGAATCTTGTAGATGCTGTCCACGTCCCACACCGAAATCACGGCGTCCTGCGGCACGTTCGAGAAGAGCGAAATCTTCTGGCGTTCGTCGTCGGGAATGCGGCGGTCGGCGCGGCACAGCAGCACATTCGGATAGATACCGATCTCGCGCAGCTTCTGCACGCTGTGCTGCGTGGGCTTGGTCTTCAGTTCGCCCGCCGTTGCGATGAACGGCACCAGCGTGAGGTGGATGAAGCACGCGTTGTTGCGGCCCATGCGCAGGCTCATCTGGCGCGCGGCTTCGAGGAACGGCAGCGATTCGATGTCGCCCACCGTGCCGCCGATTTCCACGATCGCCACGTCCGGCTCGCCACACGTGGCCGATGCCGCGCCGCGCTCGATGAACGCCTGGATTTCGTTGGTAATGTGCGGGATGACCTGCACCGTCTTGCCGAGATAATCGCCGCGGCGTTCCTTGCGGATCACCGATTCGTAGATCTGGCCCGTGGTGAAGTTATTGGCCTTGCGCATCTTCGTGCTGATGAAGCGCTCGTAGTGGCCGAGGTCGAGGTCGGTTTCCGCTCCGTCTTCCGTCACGAACACTTCGCCGTGCTGAAACGGGCTCATCGTGCCGGGGTCGACGTTGATGTAGGGATCGAGCTTGAGGAGGGTGACTTTCAGACCGCGCGATTCGAGGATCGCGGCGAGAGAGGCGGCGGCAATACCCTTGCCGAGGGATGAAACTACGCCGCCGGTGACGAAAACATATTTGGTCATCGCTGGATGCTCGCGGGAAAAACGGATTATACCGTAAAGGCTCGCCTTTCCTGGAATCCGTCCCCGCAAAAATCACCACGCGAGGGGGCGGCGAAGTGTGCCGCGAAGCAACGCGCCGCTACCCTCCGCGTTCGAGCCGGCGCAGCATGCCGAGCACCGCGCGCGCGGTATCGATGGGCCGCTCCATCGGGTAGAGATGGCTGCCTTCCATCCATTCGATGTTGCCGCCCGCGGCGAGCTGCGTCGCCGCGAGTCCCACCTGGCGAATCTCCTTCGAGCGCGTGCCCGCGATGAACCCGACCGGCACCGGCGCACCATGCGCGAGCCGTGCACCGAGCGTATGCGGCAACGTGCGGTAGATCAGGTATTCGATGCGCCGATCGAACGCGAGCGAGCGGCCGCCGTCGGGCGCCGTTTGCGGAATACCGAAGTCGATGTAGTCGGACAGCACGCGCTCGTCCCAGCGCGCGAACGCCGGCTTCGCATGGAAGTGCCGCCACGCCTCGTCGCGGCTCGCCCAGTGCGTGCGGCGCGTGCGGGTTGCCGCGGCGGGCGAGAGCCGCTCGTCGAGCCCGGTCCACTGCGAGACACGCAGCACGCTGCTGCGCCAGCCGGCGATCACAGGCGAGTCGAGCATCACGACGCCCCTCACCCACTGCGGGCGCCGCAACGCCGCCATGAGCGACAGATACCCGCCCAGCGAATGACCGACGAGCCATACCGGCTGCTCGTACGAACGTTCGACGTCCGCGAGCAGCTCCTCGACGAGATGCGGCCAGTCGCGCGTGACGGGATACCGCGGGTCGTGACCAATGCGCTCGACGAAGCGGATCTCGTAGTCGTCGGCGAGTTCGGCGAAGAGCGTCCGGTAAGTGGGCGCCGGAAAACCGTTCGCGTGCGAGAAGTGGATGACGTTCTTCAAATGCGTGTTGTCTCCTTGATGGTTCTCGACGGTGCTCGATGGTTCTCGATGGTTCTCGATGGTTCTCGATGGTTCTCGACGGTTCTCGATAGTTCTCGACGGCGCTCGCGGATGCTTCGCGTCCCGCTGCTCTTCGCCGCCGGTCGTGGAAGCGTTGCCCGTGCCGCGCCTGAAGGCCCGTTCCACCTGCTCGCTCCTGCCTTCGCGCTAGCGATCCATCCAGTAGCGCCGATGCGTCTCGCGATAGCGCTCAGGCACGAGCGACGACAGCGCGTTTTGCGCCTGCGCGCCCGCGGCATCGCGTCGAACCGTCGCCACATCGAGCCTGACCGCGCCGTCCACGTCGCTGCGCGTGAGCGTCGCCTCACGCGCCTCGTAGCGGGCGAGCACGCGCGGATTCGGGTGGTGGAAACGGTTGCGATAGCCTACCTGAAATATCGCGACGAGCGGCTCGACGGAATCGAGGAACGGCTCGGTAGACGAGGTCGCGCTGCCGTGATGCGGCACGACCAGCACCTGGGCGCGCAAGGCCGCGCGGTTGCGGGCGATCAGCGCGCGTTCGGTTTGCGCGTCTGCATCCGCGCTGAGGAGTGCAGATGGCAAAGGCGGGTCAGGCACTGGCGTAGCGTTTGAAGTGGCCCGCGCCGATGCGCCTGCTGCCGCGCCCATCGCCGAACTTTCCGGCACCGCGGCCGTCACGCGCAGCACGCAGCAATGCTCGTTGGTCTTGCCGCGCAGCGGGCCGGGATCCGGCCACAGCATCTCGAAGGCGACGCCGTCCCACTGCCAGCGCTGCCCCGCCGCGCACTGCACGGTCTGCGCGCCGGCTGCACGCGCTGCCGCCCACAGCGGATGCGAGGGCGCGACAGCGGCCAGCATCTGCCCCACCTCGACACCGTCGAGCACCGCCGCCGCGCCGCCCGAATGATCGGAGTCGTCGTGGCTCACCACCAACGCATCGAGCCGCCGCACGCCGCTCGCATCGAGGTACGGCACGACCACGCGCTCGCCGGCGCGCGTCGATTCGGGCCCGGGCCCGGCGTCGAACAGCAAGGTGTGCCGCGCCGTTTCGATCAGCACAGAGGAACCCTGACCGATGTCGAGCGCGGTCAGACGAAACGCGCCCTCGGCCGGCCCGGACGGCGGCGGCGCGAGCAACGGCAGCAAGGCGAGCGGCGCCGCCCAGCGTAACGGCCAGCCGCGCGGCGCGAGGCACCAGAGCACGCCCACCGCCGCCGCGGCGAGCGCCCAGGCGCTGGGCGTCGGCACATGAAGCAGCGCCCACGCAGGACGCGAGACCCCTTGCAGCGCCACTGCGAGCCACACGAGCAATTCGTGCGCGGCACGAAAAGCCAGCGCATCGAGCGGCGCGGGCAGCACGCACCCGGCGAGCACGATAGGCGTCACGACGACGCTCACCCAGGGAATGGCGAACGCATTCGCAAACGGTCCGATGAGCGGGATCTGCGCAAACCACCAGGCCGTGAGCGGCGCGAGCGCGATGGTCACGGCGAACTGCACGTGAGCGCCTTCGCGCAGCCATGCGCCGACTGCGCTGCTCATTCGCCGAATGCGTATTGCGAGTTGAGCCATTCGTTGCGCCATTCGTTGCGGGCGATGGTCGTGGCTGCGCAGTCCATCCGCGTCGCGCTCCACGTCATCGAGCCCGTGCGCGGACGTCGCTTCCCGTCGCCGTACCGTGCGCGACATCGCGAAGAAGATGGCCGCGACCGCGCCGAACGACAGCCAGAACCCTGCCGACACCACCGCCCACGGGTCGATCACCAGCACGATGCCGAGCGCCCACGCGAGCGCCGTGGACCGGGCTACCTGACGGCCGCTCACGAACGCAAGCCCAATCACGGCAAGCATCCACAACGCGCGCTGGGCCGGCACGTTGAAACCGGCCAGCCCGGCATATAAGGCCGCCACCAGTGCACCGCCGACCACGGCAACTTTCTGAGCAGGCACGATCAGCGGCCAGTCGCGTCCGACGAAACACGAGCGCCGCCACAAGGCAGCAACGAGCCAGCCCACCATGCCGGCCACCAGACCGATATGCAGACCGGACACCGCCACCAGATGGCTCGTGCCGGTGCGCCGCATCAGCCGCCAGTCGTCGTCGCCGATGAGATCCTGGGCCCCGTTCGCCAGCGCAACCACGATGCCGCGATGCGGCGCGTCGCCCAGTGCTGCGACGATGCGCTCGCGCAGCGCCATGCGTGCGCGTTCAAGCGCGATGCCCACGCCGCGTTCGTCGCCGGCGAGGCGCTGCGCGTTCTGCGTGGCGCTCACGTAGCCCGTGGCTCGCACGTTGCGCGCAATGAGCGCAGCTTCCGCGTCGCGCACGCCGAAGTTCGCCGTGCCATGCGGACGTTTCAGCCGCACCGTGAGACGCCAGCGCTGCCCGGGTTCCAGCGTCGGCACCGGCGCGTCACGTGCGATCCACGAAAGCTGCAGGCGCCGCGCAAAGCGTTTGGGCGCGGCAAGATGCTGCGCTTCGGCCACTTCGGTCGCTTCGGTCGCCGCGCCCACGAGCACCGCGGATTCCACTGCGAACTGAAAGCGCACACCGTTGGCATCCACGGCGGGCAGGTTCTCGATATAGCCCTGCACGTCGATGTCGCGCCCTTCCCACGTCTTGGGCAGCTCGTACGCGAGCCGCGTCTCGGCGCGCCATGCCGCATAGACGAATCCGATGCAGGCCGCGGCTATCCAGATGGCGCACCAGCCACCAGCACGAACGAATCGCCTGCGGCCGCCTCGCAACACCGCAGCCGCCGCGCCCACCGACATCGCTGCAACCAGCAACCACGCCATGACAACGCGCACGCCCGGCAACGCCGCCTGCTGCTGCAACCCCACCACGCCTAACGCAAACCCGCACCACACTGCCCGCATGCCGTCTCCCGATCCAGCGCGGCCCATTCCGATGCGAAGCCGTATCGGCACGAACGCCGCCCGGACGGTACGACATCCGGCCACGCGTTGCTTCGAGCGCATCGAAAACCAACCGCGCAGCCGCCTCGCCCTTCGTTGCGCAAAAGCCAAACGAAGACGAAGGCGAGCCGCGCGAGGCCACCTCTAACAGGAAACGATTATGAAGACGAAAGCGCGAGCCGCGGCAGCGCGGCGTGCGCGTTAGCCGTTGTGCCGAGGGCGAGTGCGTCCTCACTCATGCCGCGCAGTTCGGCCAGCACCGCGCCGATGCGCGAGACCTGATCCGGCGTGTTGCGGCCGCGATAGATCCATGAGGGCGCAATGTCGGGTGCATCGGTCTCGACAACGATCGCATCGAGCGGCAGTTGCTGCGCGAGCCGCCTGATCTGCAGCGCGCGCTCGAACGTCAGATTGCCGCCGAAGCCGAGGTGGATGCCGTGATCGAGATAAGCCTGCGCCTGCTGGAAGCTGCCGTTGAACGCATGCGCGATGCCGCGATGCACGCCGTGCCGTCGGAGCCCCTTCAGCACCTGGTCCTGCGATTTGCGCACGTGGCAGATCACGGGCAGATCGAACGCGCGCGCCAGTTCGAGTTGCGCCTGGTAGAAGTGCTGCTGGCGCGCCTCGTCGAGCCCGGGCACGAAAAAATCGAGCCCGATTTCGCCGATGCCGACGAAGCGCTCGTCGTCCATGCTTGCCTCGATTTCCATGCGCAGCCGGTCGAGGTCCGCTTCGTCCGCGTGCGGCGTAAAGAGCGGATGAATGCCGAGCGCGTAGGTGCCGCCTTCCACGCGATGCGCAAGCTCGCGCACGGTCGCAAAATTCTCGCGCCCCACGGCCGGAATCACGATGCGGCCCACGCCCGCTTGCCGCGCCGCGCGCGCCACCGTCTCGCGGTCTTCGTCGAACTCGGCCGCGTCGAGATGACAGTGCGTATCGATCCACATGGCAATGCCCTCCTCGCGACGGGCCGCCGCAAGGCGCGGGCCCGGCTTGCGGCGCGTCCGCTGCTCGATCCGGCGATCCTGCGATCGAACCATCGAAACGCGCCGCAGGTTCAGCCGTGATGCGCCAACGGCTCCTCGTGCAGCGTGCCGTCGCGCAGCCGCAGGATGCGGTCGCAACGGCCGGCCAGGTCGGGATCGTGCGTGACGATCACGAAACTCGTTTCGAGCGTTTCGGAAAGCTCGAGCATCAGGTTGAACACCGTGTCGGCGGTGGTGCCGTCGAGGTTGCCGGTAGGCTCGTCGGCGAGCACGCAGGCGGGCTTCGTCACCAGCGCCCGCGCAATCGCCACGCGCTGCCGTTCGCCGCCCGACAGCTCGCCCGGCCGGTGCTTCGCCCGATGTCCCAGCCCTACGCGCTCGAGCATCGCGAGCGCTTCGCGGCGCGCGTCCTCGGTCGCCATGCGGCGAATGCGCAACGGCATCGCGACGTTATCGAGCGCGGAAAACTCGGGCAGCAGGTGGTGAAACTGATAGACGAAGCCGAGCGCGCGGTTGCGCAGATCGTTGCGCTCGCGCTCGGAAAGCTGCGTGAACGGCTTGCCGAGCACGGACACGGCGCCCGCGCTGGGTTCGTCGAGCCCGCCCAGCACGTGCAGCAGCGTGCTCTTGCCCGACCCCGAGGCGCCCACGATGGCGAGCTTCTCGCCGCGCTTCACGACGAGTTCCGCGTCTGTGAGCACCGACACGTCGAGGCCGCCCTGCACGAACGACTTCGAGATGCCGCTCGCTTCGAGCACGTAAGGCGAGTGGCCGGCCGGGCCTGCGGCCTTCGCGGCAGCAAGAGAGAGATCATTCATAGCGCAGCGCCTCCGCCGGGCGAACCTTCGCGCCGCGCCAGCTGGGATAGAGCGTAGCGAGCGCCGAGAGCAGGAAGGCAATGCCGCCGATGCGAATCACGTCGGAGGCAACCAGCTCGGAAGGCAGCTCGCTGATGAAGTAGACGGACGGCGGCAGGAACTGCACGCCGAGCAGGTGTTCGATCATCGGCACGAGCCACGGGATGCTCCAGGCGATGAGGCAGCCCAGCGCGACGCCCGTTGCCGTGCCGACGAAGCCGATGGTCACGCCCTGCACGACGAAGATTTTCATGATGGAGCCCGGCTGCGCGCCGAGCGTACGCAGAATCGCGATGTCGGCCTGCTTGTTGGTGACCGTCATCACGAGCGACGAGACGAGATTGAACGCGGCCACCGCGATGATCAGCGTGAGGATGATGAACATCATGCGCTTTTCGATCTGCACGGCCGAGAACCAGGTCTTGTTCTGCTGTGTCCAGTCACGGATGTAGAGGTCGCCCGAAAGCGTGCGCGCCAGTTGGTGCGCGACCTCGGGCGCGCGCTGCATGTCCTTCAGGCGCAGCCGCACGCCGGTGGGCGCCGGCAGCCGGTAAAGCGCTTGAGCGTCGCGGATGTTCACGAGCGCAAGCGTGCTGTCGTATTCGTAGTGGCCCGACTCGAACACGCCCGCCACGGTGAACTGCTTGAGGCGCGGCAGGATGCCCGCGGGCGTCATGGAGCCTTCGGGCGCGACAAGCGTGATCTTGTCGCCCATCTGCACGCCGAGGTTGGCCGCGAGATCCGCGCCCAGCACGATGTCGAAGCTGCCCGGCGTGAGATCGGTCAGTTGCCCCGCCTTCATTTCCTTACCGATATCGGAGACTTCCGGCTCCAGCGACGGCTCCACGCCGCGCAGCGCCACGCCGCTCACGGTATCGCCGCGCGTCAGAAGCGCCTGGGCATCCACATACGGCGCCGCGCCGATCACCGAGGGGTTCTGCCGCGCCTCTTTCGCAGTGAGCTGCCAGTCGGGCATCGATCCCGTCGGCGAAAAAATTTCGACGTGCGCAAGCACCGAGAGCATGCGGTCGCGCACTTCGCGCTGAAAGCCGTTCATCACCGAGAGCACCACGATGAGCGCCGCCACGCCGAGCGCGATGCCCGACATGGAAACGAGCGCGATGAACGAGATGAAGCCGTTGCCGGTCGTGCGTTTGCCTGCGCGCGTGTAGCGCAGGCCGATCTGATATTCGTAGGGAAGTTTCAAGCGAATCCTTGTTTGCGCCCCCGGCGCGTGATTCCTGTGGTGATTCCTGTGGTGATGCCTGTCGTGCAACTGCGCTGCGACGCGCCGGGCGGACGCAGTGCGGACCATCTTGCAACGTGTGGCGAGCCGGCCGCGCATCGTCAGCCCAGTCAGCCCATTGTCGAGTTGGGCGCGGATGGCGGCCGATGGTTCCGTCCCGCAGCCGTCCCGGCGCGCCGTGGCGATCAAATCAACCGCGAAGTTTGCCATACAATGCGCACCATCATGCACGTCGAACCCCTCCACCGTCTGCACCTGCTCCTGCCTTTCGCGCTGCCCTCCGCAGCCGACGCTTCCACCGCGCTTGCCCATCTCGCCCACCCCGCGCTCGACCAGTTGGTGGCGCGTGCGACGCTCGTGGAGCGTGTGATCGGCGAAGACTTTCAGCGCACGCTGCCGCACGAGCGCTGGGTGGCACGCCGCTTCGGCGCGGTGCCCGCCGGCGCCGCGGCGGCGGACGAAGCGCCGCTCGCGCCGTACATGCTGCGCGCCGACGGCGGCAAGCCGGGCGATGCCACGTGGGCATGCGTGGAACCCGTGCACGTGCGCATTGCGCACGACCATCTCGTGCTGGTCGATCCGGCCGCGCTCGAACTGACCGACGAAGAAGCCGCCGTGCTCCACGACCTCGCGCGGCCGCTCATCGAAGAACTGGGCGTACGCATGGAGGCGCCGACGCCAAGACGCTGGTACCTCTCGAGCGACGCGTTCGGCACGCTCGCGGGCGCCTCGCCGCTGCGCGCGAGCGGCCGCAACATCGAAATCTGGCTGCCGCATGAGGCCCATACCGGGGAACGCTCGCGCCTCTGGATGAAGCTGCAGAACGAGATCCAGATGGCCTGGTTCGAGCATCCCGTGAACGAGGCGCGCGAGGCGCGCGGCCTGCCGGCCGTCAATTCGATCTGGTTCCACGGCCAGGGCGCGGCGCAACCCGTCACGAGCCCGTTCGCTCGCGTGTACTCGGATGCGGTCGCTACGCGTGGCCTCGCACTCGCGGCACAAACGCCGCACGACACACCGCCCGCGACGTTCGTGGCGTTCGCGGCGTTGCGCGAAGCGCAACCGCGCCCGGACGACGGCGCAACGCTCGTCGAACTCGATCCGTTCTCCGTACCGTTCGTCGAACAGGACTGGGCACGCTGGAACGCGGCATTCGCGGCGCTCGAACGCGACTGGTTCGCGCCCGCCCTCGCCGCGCTGCAAAAGGGCGAACTGCGCGCGCTCGAACTCACGCTGTGCGGCGACACGGGCTCGGTCACGCTCGCCGTCACGCGCGGCGACCTGCGCAAATTCTGGCGCCGGCGCATCTTCGCGTCGCTTTTCATCGAATGAGCGCGGCGCTTCGGCATCCGCTCAGGCATCCGCTCCGGCCGGCCGCCCTGCGCCGACGCCCGAACAACTGCCACAACCACCACCACCGCCACAACCGCAGCAGCACGCACCGAACAGCATGACCCGAATCGTTACCCGCGCAGCGTCCATGGCTGACGTTGAAGTCCTGATCCGGCACGGCCTGCATCCCGTGCTCGCGCGCCTCTACGCCTCGCGCGGCGTGTGCGAACCGGGCGAGATCGAAACCGGCCTCGCGCGCCTCACGCCACCCGCCATGCTGAGCGGCTGCGACAAAGCCGCCGCGCTGTTGGCCGATGCCATCGAAGCAAAACGCCGCATGCTCGTGGTGGCCGACTACGACTGCGACGGCGCCACCGCCTGCGCCGTCGCGGTGCGCGGCCTGCGCATGTTCGGCGGCGAGGTGGACTACCTCGTGCCGAACCGCTTCGAGTACGGCTACGGGCTCACGCCGGAGATCGTCGCACTCGCGGCAACCCGGCCGGGCGGCAAGCCCGATCTGCTCATCACCGTGGACAACGGCATTGCGAGCGTCGAGGGCGTGGAGGCGGCCAACGCGCTCGGCATCGACGTACTGGTCACCGACCATCACCTGCCCGGCGACACGCTGCCCGCCGCACGCGCCATCGTCAACCCGAACCAGCCGGGCTGCGGCTTTCCGAGCAAATGCATTGCAGGCGTGGGCGTGATGTTCTACGTGCTGCTCGCCGTGCGCGCGGAACTGCGCCGGCGCGGCGCCTTTAATGACGCACGCGCCGAGCCGCGGCTCGACGGCCTGCTCGATCTCGTGGCGCTCGGCACCGTGGCCGACGTCGTGAAGCTCGACGCGAACAACCGCGTGCTCGTCGCGCAAGGCCTGCAGCGCATCCGCAACGGCCGCATGCAGCCGGGCATCGCCGCGCTCTTTCGGGCCGCGGGACGCGACGCGCGCAGCGCTTCGGGCTTCGACCTCGGTTTCGCGCTCGGCCCGCGGCTGAACGCGGCGGGACGTCTCTCGGACATGTCGCTCGGCATCGAATGCCTCACCACCGACGACGTGGGCCGCGCCTGGCAACTCGCGCAGCAGCTCGACGCGATGAACCGCGAGCGCCGCGAGATCGAGGCCGGCATGCAGCAACAGGCGCTCGACGACCTCGCGCTCGTCGACCCCGCAGGCGCCGCCACCATCACGCTCTTCAACCCCGCCTGGCATCAAGGGGTGATCGGCATCGTCGCGGGGCGGCTCAAGGAACGTTTCCATCGCCCCGTATTCACGTTCGCGCCCGCCGACGAGACTGGCGTGCTCGCGCGCGGCTCGGGCCGCTCGATTGCGGGCTTTCATCTGCGTGATGCGCTCGACCTCGTCTCGAAGCGCGAGCCGGGGCTGATCCTGAAGTTCGGCGGCCACGCCATGGCGGCCGGCCTCACGATCGCCTGTGCCGACGTGGCGCGCTTCACCGCCGCGTTCGAGTCCGTGGGGCGCGAATGGCTGTCCGACGACGCGCTCGCGCGCATCGTGGAGACCGACGGCGAACTCGAAGACGCGTACTTCACGCCGCAATTCGTCGAGATGCTCGATGCCGCGGTCTGGGGCCAGGGCTTCCCTGCGCCGGTCTTTTCGGGCGAATTCGACGTGGTCTCGCAGGCGCTCGTGAAGGACCGGCATCTCAAACTGCAACTGCTGCGCGGCCGCCAGCGCTACAACGCGATCTGGTTCAACCACACCGACTTGCTGCCGGCGCGCGCCATGCTCGCCTACCGGCTCGCCTCCGACACCTGGAACGGCGTTTCGCGGGTGCAGCTGATCGTGGAACACGCGGCGGCGTGACCGCGCGATCGGCTATAATTTCACGTTTTTACAGCATCAAATCAGGACCGACATGGAAGCGGAACGTCTGAACGCGATCGAAAGCTCTCTCGCCGACCTGCGCCGTCGCGCAGACGAGCTTCGGGGGTATCTTTGACTACGACGCCAAATCTGCGCGTCTAGCCGAAGTCGACAAGGAACTCGAAGACCCGAACGTCTGGGACGATGCGAAGCACGCCCAGGCACTCGGCAAGGAAAAGAAGCTGCTCGAAGGCGTGGTCACCTCCCTCACCGGCATCAGCAACGACCTGCGTGACACGCAGGAACTGTTCGAGATGGGCCGCGAGGAAAACGACGAAGACACGCTCGTCGCCTGCGAAGCCGACGCGGCCGCCATCGAGAAGCGCGTCGCCGACCTCGAATTCCGCCGCATGTTCGCGAACCCCGCGGACCCGAACAACGCCTTCATCGACATCCAGGCCGGCGCCGGCGGCACCGAAGCGTGCGACTGGGCGTCGATGCTGCTGCGCCAGTACCTGCGCTACTGCGAACGCAAGGGCTTCAAGGCCGAAGTGCTCGAAGAGTCCGAAGGCGACGTGGCCGGCATCAAGAGCGCGACCATCAAGGTAGAAGGCGAATACGCCTACGGCTTTTTGCGCACCGAAACCGGCATTCACCGCCTCGTGCGCAAGTCGCCGTTCGATTCGTCGGGCGGGCGCCACACCTCGTTCTCGTCGGTGTTCGTGTATCCCGAGGTGGACGAGTCGTTCGAAATCGACATCAATCCGGCCGATCTGCGCATCGACACGTTCCGCGCGTCGGGCGCGGGCGGTCAGCACATCAACAAGACCGACTCGGCCGTGCGGATCACGCACATTCCGACCGGCATCGTCGTGCAGTGCCAGAACGACCGCTCGCAGCACCGCAACCGCGCCGAAGCAATGGCCATGCTGAAGTCGCGCCTCTACGAGGCTGAACTGCGCAAGCGCCAGGCCGAGCAGGACAAGCTCGAATCGAGCAAGTCGGACGTGGGCTGGGGCCATCAGATTCGCTCCTACGTGCTCGACCAGAGCCGCGTGAAGGACCTGCGCACCAACGTCGAAATGAGCAACACGAAAGCGGTGCTCGACGGCGACCTCGACGACTTCATCAGCGCGAGCCTCAAGCAGGGCGTATAAGCCGCGCCGGCCCGCTACCGAACATCAACCGATCATGACCGAACCCACCCAGCCGAACGCCGCCCCCGAACTGGACGACAACCAGATCATGGCCGAGCGCCGCGAAAAGCTGCGCGCGCTGCGCGAGCAAGGCGTCGCCTACCCCAACGACTTCCGTCCCACCCACCAGGCCGCGGCACTGCAGTCGGCCTACGCCGAGGCCACCAAGGAAACGCTCGAAGCCGAAGCGCTCGACGTGGCCGTGGCCGGCCGCATGATGCTCAAGCGCGTGATGGGCAAGGCGAGCTTCGCGACGGTGCAAGACGGCTCGGGCCAGATCCAGTTCTTCATCACGCCCGCCGACGTGGGCGAAGCCACCTACGACGCGTTCAAGAAGTGGGACCTGGGCGACATCGTCGCGGCGCGCGGCGTGCTGTTTCGCACCAACAAGGGCGAGCTTTCGGTGCGCTGCACGGAACTGCGCCTGCTCTCGAAGGCGCTGCGTCCGCTGCCGGACAAGTTCCACGGCCTCGCAGACCAAGAAATGCGCTACCGCCAGCGCTACGTCGACCTGATCGTGACGCCCGAGGCACGCAAGACCTTTGTGGCGCGCACGAAGGCGATCTCGTCGATTCGCCGCTTCATGTCCGACGCCGAATTCATGGAAGTGGAAACGCCGATGCTGCACCCCATTCCGGGCGGCGCGGCGGCCAAGCCGTTCATCACGCACCACAACGCGCTCGACATGGAAATGTTCATGCGCATCGCGCCGGAGCTGTATCTGAAGCGGCTGATCGTGGGCGGCTTCGAGCGCGTGTTCGAGATCAACCGGAATTTCCGCAACGAGGGCGTCTCGCCGCGCCACAACCCGGAATTCACGATGATGGAGTTCTACGCCGCGTACACCGACTACACGTGGCTCATGGACTTCACCGAGCGGCTGATCCGCCAGGCCGCCATCGATTCGCTCGGCACGGCCACCCTCGTCTACCAGGGCCGTGAGCTGGATCTCGGCAAGCCGTTCCATCGGCTCACGATCACGCAGGCCATCCAGAAGTACGCGCCGGACTACACGCCGGCCCAACTGGGCGATGAAGCGTTCCTGCGCACCGAACTGAAGAAGTTCGGCGTGGACACCACCGAACCCAAGTTCCTGAACTCGGGACTCGGCGCGCTGCAACTCGCGCTCTTCGAAGAAACCGCGGAATCGCAGTTGTGGGAGCCCACCTACATCATCGACTACCCGGTGGAAGTCTCGCCGCTCGCACGCGCGTCGGACAAAGTGCCGGGCATCACCGAGCGTTTCGAGCTGTTCATCACGGGGCGCGAAATCGCGAACGGCTTCTCGGAACTCAACGATCCGGAAGACCAGGCTGCACGCTTCAAGAAGCAGGTCGAGCAGAAGGACGCCGGCGACGAGGAAGCGATGTACTACGACGCCGACTACATCCGCGCCCTGGAATACGGCATGCCGCCGACCGGTGGCTGCGGCATCGGCATCGACCGGCTCGTCATGCTGCTCACGGACAGCCCGAGCATCCGCGACGTGATCCTCTTCCCGCACCTGCGTCGCGAAGACTGATCGCAGAGTGGCGCCGTCGGCGTATTGCGGCGAAACCGCCGGTGGGTTGATCTGAGAAAGCGCTGGGCATATCGCCCGGCGCTTTTTGTTTGCGCTCCCCCTCACCGCGCGTGGCGCATGCAGCATACGTTCCTGGCTTTTCCCGATGCTTGTAACTATCGGTAAATGGATTCGATCCCGTTTCCGTGCCGCGTGGCGGTGCAGCGGCCAAAGGCCGCACCGACGCGGTTTTGCCGGACCGGAGCGTAGCCTCGCCTCTCCTCGCCGGCTGCCCGCCGGATTTGGTTACAAAGTGAAAAAGTCGGATGGATCGAAGTGGGCGACACTTGGTCTGATAAACACCGACTCTGTCACGACGGAGGCCATAAATGAATAACCCGACCAACGTTCAACCCACACAGACGCGCCGCCTTCATCCGCTCATTGCCGTCGCCGCGGGCGCTGTCATCGTGGCAAGCCTCGCCGCCACCGCAGCCATTACCGGCCTGTTCCCGAAGGCCACGAGCGGCAGCGCCGAGAACAATCAGGTTCAGTCCGCGGCCATTGCGTCGCAGCCCGTGGTCGATTCTTCGCAGCCGGCGAACCCCAACACGTACGCCCAAACGCAACAACCCACGCAGACGCAGCAACCGGTGCCGGTTCAACGGGCCCCTGCTCAGCCCGCGCCGGGCCAGGAAGCTCAGTACGCGCAACAAGCCGCACCGGGACAGCAACCGCAGACATATGCCCAGCAACAGCCCTACGCGCAGCGTGAACCGGCACAGCCCGCGTACTGCCAGAGTTGCGGCACCGTGGAAGCGATCTCGGCCGTACGCACCGAAGGCCACGGAACCGGTATCGGCGCAGTAGGCGGTGCCGTTGCGGGCGGCGTGGTCGGCAACCAGTTCGGTTCGGGCAACGGACGCACGGCCATGACGCTGCTCGGCGCGCTGGGTGGCGGTCTCGCCGGCAATTCGGTGGAAAAGCATCTGCGCAGCACCACCAGCTACTCGGTGCGCGTGCACATGGAGAACGGCAAGACCCGCTACTTCACGTATCACCAGGCGCCGCCGTTCCAGCAAGGCCAGCGCGTACGCATCGAGAACGGCACGCTGGTGGCTTACTGACTCACTGCGAGAGCGCCTCGCTGGCGGCCCCGGCGCTCGCTGGCAACGCTCCGATGTCCCGATACGAAAAAGGCGATTCGCAAAATGTGCGAATCGCCTTTTTCGTTTCCTGATCGCGCGAACGATCCACTTCCCGTCAGTAGTCGGCGTCTTCGATCCACGCCGCCTGAATCGCCTCCAGAATCTTTTCGTTCGACCGGTTCGGGTCGTCGTCAAAGCCCTCGAGTTCGGTCACCCAGCGGTGCAGATCCGTAAAACGCACGTACTGCGGATCGACCTGCGGATGGGTGTCCGTGAGGGCCATCGCAATGTCTTGCGTGTCGGTCCATTTCATGGCGGCTCGCTCCTGTCAGTGGTTCTCTTTCGCGTGGTTGATCGAATAGCGCGGGATCTCGATCACGAGGTCCTCGCTCTGCGGCACGATCGCCTGGCACGACAGACGCGAAGTGGGTTCGAGGCCCCATGCCTTGTCGAGCAGGTCATCCTCGTCTTCCTCGGACGGCGTGAGCGCTTCGAAACCTTCGCGCACGACGACATGGCAGGTCGTGCACGCGCAGGACTTCTCGCACGCGTGCTCGATCTCGATGCCGGCGTCGAGCAGCGTATCGCAGATGCTCTTGCCAGGCGTAGCTTCGATGACGGCGCCATCCGGGCACAGTTCGACGTGGGGCAGCACAACGATTTGAGGCATGACCAATTCCGTTTGATTAGCGGTTCGGGCGCGGCCACCGGTCGTCGACGATCGGGTTCCGCATCATTTTACCTGGGGCGCGCGCGGCGCAGCATCGGGAAATCGCTGACGGCGCGGGCTTGTCGCGCGGGCTTGTCGCACGTACACAGCCGCATTGCGGGCGCCTCTCGGGCCCCCTTGCGCGCAGCGCCGAGTGGACTTCGTGGACGTCGAAAGCGTACGAGCCGCGACCGCCGCGATGAAGCGAGCGTTGCGACCCGAAAGCGATATGACGAAAGGCCCCGCTCACCCGATCTCGTCGAGCCGACGCCCGGCCAGCGCGCGCTTGATGCCCTTGTCCATGCGGCGCGCGGCGAATTCGTCGGTGCCTTCGGAGAGCGCTTGGGTCGCGGCCTCGATGGCATCGGCATCTTCGCCTGCCGCGACCTCGCGCAAGCCGGCCACGAGGCGGTCCAGCTCCGCACGCTCGGCGGCATCGAGCAGTTCGCCGTCGGCTGCGAGCGCCGCGCCGGTTGCTTCGATCAGGCGCTGCGCCTCGACCTGCGCTTCGCGCAGCGCGCGTGCCCGCATGTCGATCTCGGCCGACGTGTAGCTGTCTTCGAGCATCTTCGCGATGTCGTCGTCGGCAAGGCCGTACGAGGGCTTCACCACGACCGACGCCTCCACGCCCGACAACTGTTCGCGCGCGAACACGGACAGCAGGCCGTCCGCGTCCACCTGGAACGTCACGCGGATGCGCGCGGCGCCGGCGGCCATCGGCGGAATGCCGCGCAACTCGAAACGCGCAAGCGAGCGGCAGTCGGACACGAGTTCGCGCTCGCCCTGCACCACGTGGATCGCCATGGCGGTCTGACCGTCCTTGAACGTCGTGAAATCCTGCGCGCGCGCCACCGGAATGGTGGAGTTGCGCGGGATGATCTTCTCGGCGAGGCCACCCATTGTTTCGATGCCGAGCGACAGCGGAATCACATCGAGCAGCAGCCAGTCGTCTTCGCCGCGATTGCCGGCGAGCAGATCGGCCTGGATCGCCGCGCCGAGCGCCACCACCTGGTCCGGATCGAGATTCGTGAGCGGCGGCTGCCCGAAGAACGCTTCTACCGCACGGCGGATCACCGGCATGCGCGTCGCGCCGCCGACAAGCACCACGCCCTTGATGTCGGCGGGCGTCACCTTTGCGTCACGCAGGGCCTTTCTCGTCGGACCAAGCGTGCGCTGTACGAGGTCGCGCGTGAGCGTTTCGAAGGTCGCTTCGTCCACAGTGAGGTCGAGCTTCGTGCCGTTGGCGAGCGTCGCCTCGATCCTCGCCGTAGGCGCGGCCGAGAGCGCTTCCTTCGCCACGCGCACGTGGTCGAGCAGCAGGCGCACGTCTTCGGGCTCAAGCGTCTTCGCGTCGAGCCCCGCTTCGCCGAGCACTTGGCGGAACAACGCGTGATCGAAATCGTCGCCGCCGAGCGCCGAGTCGCCGCCCGCCGCCAGCACCTCGAACACGCCCTTCGTGAGCTTCAGGATCGAGAGGTCGAACGTGCCGCCGCCCAGGTCGTACACGGCGTAGAGGCCTTCGGCGCCGTTGTCGAGACCGTAGGCAATCGCCGCCGCGGTGGGTTCGTTGAGCAGGCGCAGCACGTTGAGGCCGGCAAGACGCGCGGCGTCCTTGGTGGCCTGGCGCTGGGCGTCGTCGAAATACGCGGGGACCGTGATCACCGCACCCACCAGTTCGTCGCCGAGCGTGTCTTCCGCGCGTTGCCGCAGCGTCGCCAGAATTTCCGCGGACACTTCCACCGGGCTCTTCACGCCGTCCACGGTACGGATCTGCACCATGCCGGGCGCGTCCACGAAATCGTAGGGCGCGTTTTCGGCGCCCTCCACTTCATGCTTGCCGCGCCCCATGAAGCGCTTCACGGACACGATCGTATTGCGCGGATCGAGCACCGCCTCCGCCTTCGCCACGCGGCCGATGCGGCGTCCGCCCTTTTCCAGGTAACGCACGACCGACGGCAGCAGCACGTGGCCCTCCTCGTCGGGCAGCACGTCGGGCAGGCCGTTGCGCACGGCCGCGACGAGCGAGTTCGTGGTGCCGAGGTCGATGCCGACGGCGAGCCGCCGCTGGTGCGGCGCGGGCGCCATGCCGGGTTCGGAGATTTGCAGTAGGGCCATCTGTGATGTGTGTCTCTGATCTCTCACGGGCCGCGTGGCCCGTCAATGTAGGTGTGTTCGTGTCGTGGCCGCGCGCTTAGCCTTCGAGCCGCTCGATCTGCGTATCGATGTCCGCCGCCACGCGCTCGATGAACATGAGCTGACGCACCGCTTCGCCCGCCGCCTGGTTGGCGCCGCTGTCGAGCAGCGCCGCGAGCTTGTCGAGGCGGGCACGCTCTTCGTCGCGCAGTTCGGCCAGGAGCGCGTCCAGCGCACCGACGTTTTTCGCCGCGGCCGCGTCTTCGATGCTCTCGCGCCATTCCATCTGCTGCATCAGAAAGGCCGGCTCCATCGCCGTGTTGTTCTCGGCGCCGACGTCGATGCCGCGCAGATGCAGCAGGTACGTCGCGCGACGCAGCGGGTTGCGCAGCGTCTGGTAGGCCTCGTTGGCGCGCGTCGCCCATTGCATCGCAATGCGCTTTTGCGCGTCGCCGGCCGCCGCGAAGCGGTCCGGATGCACCTGCGACTGCACGGTGCGATAGGCCTCGTCGAGCGCGTTCGTCTCGATGGCGAATTGCTCGGGCAGGCCGAACAGGGCGAAGTGGCTATCGGTCAGCGAGGCCATGCTCAAAAGGAACAGGTGGGTGGAAACAACGTCGTGAAAAGGCCGGCTATCCGGCGGCATGCCGGACGCGAATCAAAAAAAGGCGGCCCGTGCCGCCTTTCTTGTGCGTGCGCCCGCTTATACGCGGAACGACTCGCCGCAGCCGCACTCGTCCTTCACGTTCGGGTTGTTGAACTTGAAGCCTTCGTTCAGGCCCTCGCGTGCGAAGTCGAGCTCGGTGCCGTCGATATAGGCCAGGCTTTTCGGGTCCACTATGACCTTCACGCCGTTGCTCTCGAACACCTGGTCCTCCGCCGACAGCTCGTCGACATACTCGAGCTTGTACGCAAGACCCGAACAGCCCGTCGTACGCACGCCGAGCCGCAGCCCGATGCCTTTGCCGCGCCGGGACAGATACTTCTGCACGTGTTGTGCCGCCTTTTCCGTCAACGTAATAGCCATAGCGTCTTCGTCGCACGAAGCGCCGCCTTGCTGCGCCCCGGAATGCTCCGGAACGTTTCCAGCATCAGCGCCGCCGCGCAACCCTGCCTGCATCCGTTCGTTAAACCACTTGCCACTGGCCCTGCCCGTCAGCCGGACAGGCTGTTTTGCTGCTCAGTTGCCGCCTGGTTACCGCTCTTGCTTGCCGCTTCGCAGCGGCTCGCTTGCCACTCAAGCCGCTGCGTGCTTCGCTTCGGCGTCCGCGGCTTCGGCCGTGGCGGGCGTCTGCGCGCCATGACGCTGACGGTAGTCCGCCACCGCGGCCTTGATCGCGTCTTCCGCGAGAATCGAGCAGTGGATCTTCACCGGCGGCAGCGCGAGTTCTTCGGCGATGTGCGTGTTCTTGATCGAGAGCGCCTCGTCGAGCGTCTTGCCCTTCACCCATTCCGTCACGAGCGAACTCGACGCGATCGCCGAGCCACAGCCGTACGTCTTGAACTTCGCGTCTTCGATCACGCCGTCCGCACCCACGCGAATCTGCAGCTTCATCACGTCGCCGCAGGCCGGAGCGCCCACCATGCCGGTGCCCACCGCATCGTCGTCTTTCGCGAACGAACCGACGTTGCGCGGGTTTTCGTAATGATCCAGAACCTTGTCGCTATATGCCATGATTCACTCCTTGATTCGTTTCGAGTCTCTCGCCTGTCGCCGCCGAAATCGGCGCGCTCAGTGCGCGGCCCACTGGATGGTGGACAGGTCGATGCCGTCCTGGTGCATTTCCCAAAGCGGCGACAGCTCGCGCAGCTTGGCGATCTTGTTCTTCAGCAGATTGATCACGTAGTCGACTTCCTGCTCCGTCGTGAAGCGGCCTACTGTGAAGCGAATGGAGCTGTGCGCCAGTTCGTCGTTGCGGCCAAGCGCGCGCAGCACGTACGACGGTTCCAGCGACGCCGACGTGCACGCCGACCCGGACGACACCGCCACGTCCTTCACCGCCATGATCAGCGACTCGCCTTCCACGAAGTTGAAGCTGATGTTCAGGTTGTGCGGGACACGCTGCTCCATGTCGCCGTTCACATAGACTTCCTCGATCTGCGAAAGGCCGGCGAACAGGCGGTCGCGCAACATACGGATGCGCTCGTTTTCCGTTGCCATTTCTTCGCGGGCAATGCGGAACGCCTCGCCCATGCCGACGATCTGGTGCGTGGCCAACGTACCCGAGCGCATGCCGCGCTCGTGGCCGCCGCCGTGCATCTGCGCCTCGATGCGCACGCGCGGCTTGCGGCGCACGTAGAGCGCGCCGATGCCCTTCGGGCCATAGGTCTTGTGCGCAGAAAACGACATCAGGTCGACCTTCAGTTTCTGCAGGTCGATTTCGACCTTGCCCGTGGCCTGCGCGGCGTCCACGTGAAAAATGATGCCCTTCTCGCGACAGATCTCGCCGATCGTCGCGATGTCCTGAATCACGCCGATTTCGTTGTTCACGTGCATGACGGAAACGAGGATCGTGTCGGGACGCAGGGCAGCCTTGAATACGTCGAGGTCGATCAGGCCGTCGTCTTTCACGTCCAGATACGTGACTTCGAACCCTTCGCGTTCGAGTTCGCGGCAGGTGTCGAGCACGGCCTTGTGCTCGGTCTTCACCGTGACGATGTGCTTGCCCTTGCTCTTGTAGAAGTGCGCCGCGCCCTTGATGGCGAGGTTGTCCGACTCCGTCGCGCCCGAAGTCCAGATGATTTCGCGCGGATCGGCATTCACGAGCGCCGCGACATTCTCGCGCGCTTCCTCGACGGCGTGCTCGGCGTCCCAGCCATACGCGTGGCTGCGCGAGGCGGGGTTGCCGAACTGCTCGCGCAGATACGGGATCATCTTGTCCACCACGCGCGGATCGACCGGCGTCGTCGCGCTGTAGTCCATGTAGATGGGCAAGTGGGGAATATCGTTATTCATCTATCGCTCCGGGAAATCGGTGTGTTGCTTGCATGCTCCAGCCCGCGGCGCCTCGCGGCAAAACTGGCGGAATCGACACGCCAGCCGCTTTGCGCGAGACGCGCAGCGAGGCTCAGGAACTGGCCATGTTGAAGATGGAGTTCGGTCCCTTCGGCGTGGCCCGCACGGGCTCGACCGCTTTGGCTTCGGTGCGGCGATCGCGCAGCACCGCCGCGGCCGCGCCTTCGCGCGCCCGCTGCTGGTCGACGAGATCCTTGAGCGACACCGAGTCGAGGTACTCGACCATTTTCTGGTTCAGCGTGGACCACAACTCGTGGGTCATGCAGTGGCCGTCGACCTGCTTCGTGCCGTCGCACGTGCCCTTGCCGCCGCACTGGGTGGCATCGAGCGGCTCGTCGACCGCGATGATGATGTCGGCGACCGTCACGTCCTCGGCACGGCGGGCAAGATTGTAGCCGCCGCCCGGTCCGCGCACGGACTCGACGATTTCATGACGGCGCAGCTTGCCGAACAGCTGTTCGAGATAGGACAGCGAGATGTGCTGGCGCTGGCTGATACCGGCCAGCGTCACCGGGCCCTGCTCCTGGCGCAACGCCAGGTCGATCATCGCCGTGACGGCGAAACGGCCTTTCGTGGTGAGTCTCATGATGTATGGGGAACCGCAATTCTCGACAATTTTCGTCAAGTATAAATACATGACTCTTTTAGTCAAGTATCCATGACATGATTCGGGTTATCGGAACGCCCCGAAAGGGGCAAAAAAGGAACAAAACTGCAACTGCCCGTCTTGCGTCACGCCGCAAGACGCTCGCGCAGCACGGCCAACAGGCCGGCGCAGGCCGCCTCGCACTGATCCAGGACGGCTTCGAAACCCTCCGCCCCGCCGAAATACGGGTCGGATACTTCGCGCGCCGCACCGGGCGACGCAAATTCCATCAGCAGCCGAATCTTGTGGCGCAACGCCGGCGGGCACACGCTGTGCAGCGCCGCCACGTTCGCCTCGTCCATGGCGAGTAGGAAGTCGAACCGCTCGAAATCCGCACGCCCGACCTGGCGGCCGCGCAGCGCCGAGAGATCGTAGCCGCGTGCGCCGGCTGCATGCTGGGCGCGTGGGTCCGGCGCTTCGCCGATATGCCAGTCGCCCGTGCCGGCCGAGTCGATATGGATGCGCTCCTTGAACCCCGCCTCGTTCACCAGATGCCGCATCACGCCCTCCGCGGTCGGGGAACGACAGATGTTCCCGAGGCAGACGAAACAGATCGAGACCGTATTCATCGGAAAAAGCGGCGCGAGCGAGCGGCGAAAAAAAGCTGAGCGGCGATTATACAAAGGCCCGCTCGATCGCGCCCGCAGCCTCACGCGCCGGACCGGAGCGACCGCGCGGAGGACAACGGCGTAACGAAAGACAAGCCGGCCACGAACTCAGAGTGCCTGCGACGAACCCAGGGCCGCGCCCGCCCGTTCGGTCGTCTTCGCAGCCACAGGCGCCTCGCTGTCGACAAGGCCGTACGACACCGTACGCGCGAGTTCGGCGGCGAACTGGTCGTTGCCCAACGGCAGTTGCGGGGCATGCGAGGCGGAATCGCGTGGTCCATAGAGGCTCGCCAGACTGGCGGCAGCGACGGCTATGAGCAGCGGCGTAGCGATGGCCAGTGGCCAGTAAAGCGATATTTTCTTTCTCATGATGCGCTCTCTCGACGGGTGGCCCGCGGCACGCACGGGCGGCAGTCGAAATGATAAGAGCGCCGGCAATCGGGAAAAACCCGCCCGAAGTGAACACTCTGTTGTCTCGGGATAAACAGTGCTCGCGAAGCGGCGGAACTCTTTGACAGAACGCGCGACAACGTCCGCGCCACGTTGAGGCACGGGCCGACAGAACCGCAGTTTCGAACCGCCGCTTCGCCCTACCCGACGTGGCTGCGCTGCGCCGCGTAGAGTTCGCGGAAGGTCCGCCCGACAGGCGCCGGCATGTCGCGCGTATCCGTCCATCCGCCGGCTAGCGGCAGGCGCGCGATCGCCCGGTTCTTGCCGCCCAGTTTTTCCAGCACGCGAACGGCAAGCCGCGTGAAGAGCGAATACGCCTCGGGATGCAACGCGAGCCAGCCCCAGACAGCCAGCCCCGCCCGCTCGCGCCACGGACGCAGATGCCGCTCCACCTGCTTCTCGCGCAGCTTGCGGAGCAGGTCGGAGAGCGGGATGCCCACCGGACACACGCTGTTGCACTCGCCGCAGAGCGTCGCCGCCTGCGGCAGGTCGAGCGCCTTGTCGAGGCCCACGTAGCTCGGCGTGAGCACCGACCCCATCGGCCCAGGATAGACCCAGCCGTAGGCGTGCCCGCCCACCTTCTGGTACACGGGGCAATGGTTCATGCAGGCGCCGCAGCGAATACAGCGCAGCATCTCCTGGAAGTCGCCGCCGATGAGCCCCGTGCGACCGCCGTCCACGAGCACGACGTACATGTGCTCGGGGCCGTCCTGGTCGTCCGCGCCACACGGGCCCGTCAGCACGGAGAAATAGTTCGAGATCGCCTGCCCGGTCGCCGAGCGCGGCAACAACCGCATTGCAGTGGCGAGGTCTTCGAGCGTCGGCAGGATTTTTTCGATACCGGTCACCGCCACGTGCACGCGCGGCATGACAGTACACATGCCCTCGTTGCCCTCGTTGGTCACGAGCGCGACCGAACCCGTCTCCGCGATCAGGAAGTTGCCGCCCGTCACGCCCATGTCCGCCGAGAGGAAATGCGGGCGCAGCACCTCGCGCGCCTCGCGCGTCATCTGCGGAATCTCGGTCAGGCGAGGCCGCTCGTGGGTCTTCGCGAACAGGTCGGCGATCTCTTCCTTATCCTTGTGCACGACGGGCGCAATGATGTGGCTGGGCGGCTCGTTGTGATTGATCTGAAGGATGTACTCGCCGAGATCGGTCTCGATGGACTGCACGCCCATCTGGCCCAGCACCTCGTTGAGGCGCATTTCCTCCGAGACCATCGACTTCGTCTTGATCACCTTCTTCACGTCGTGCCGGCGGGCGATGTCGGCCACGAGTTGCGCCGCGTCCCGCGTCGTCTCGGCATAGAGGACGGTCACGCCGCGGCGCGCGGCCTCGCGCTCGAAGGTCTCGATCCAGACGTCGAGATTCTCCAGCGCGCGGTTGCGGCGCTCTTTGAGCGCGGCCCGCGTGGCGGGAAAGTCGATATCGGTCATGGCCACGGCACGCGCCGACACGAACTTCGTCGAGAGCTTCGTGAGGTTCTGCTGCAGGCGAACGTCAGCGAGTTTCTGCCCCGCCCGCGCCTTGAACTGCATCGACTGGACTTGCATGCGTGCCCCTTAGTCTTTGCCGGCGTCGCCCGCCAGCACCTGTGCGATGTGCAGCACGCGCGTCGACGTGTCGCCCGTGCGGCGCAGCCGGCCTTCGATGTTCAGCATGCAGCCGAGGTCGCCCAGCACCACGGTGCTTGTGCCGCTCGCGTGCACGTTGGCGCACTTCTCGTCGACGATCGCGGTCGAGATATCGCCGTACTTCACGGCAAACGTGCCGCCAAAGCCGCAGCAGTGCTCGCAGTCTTTCATCTCGACCACTTCGACGCCCTGCTGCGCAAGCAGCGCGCGCGGCTGCGCCTTGACGCCGAGCTCGCGCAGCCCGGAACACGAATCGTGGTAGGTGACGGGCCCCTTGAACGCGCCCGGCTGCAGCTGCACCTTCGCGACGTTGACGAGAAAGTCCGTAAGTTCGAATACGCGGCCGCGCAGCCGCCCGTAACGGCTCATGAGTTCCGGGTCGTCGCGCAGCAGGTCGCCGTAATGCACGCGGATCATGCCGCCGCACGAGCCCGAGGGCACCACGACGTAATCGAACTGCTCGAACTCGCGCAGCATCTTCTCGGCGAGGTCGCGGGCCACGCCGCGTTCGCCGGAATTGTAGGCAGGCTGACCGCAACACGTCTGGGCCGGCGGCACGACCACTTCGTAGCCCGCCTGCTCGAGCAGCTTGATGACCGAAAAACCGATCTCGGGACGCATCAGGTCGATCAGGCAGGTGACGAACAATCCGACTCGCATGGGCGCTCCTCAGAAAAAACGCCCTCGATTATGCGGCTTTTGGCGTCGACGACCAACGTTCGCGCGCGACCTGAAAAACCCCCGGCGCATGCCGCGTCGCAGCGGAAAATTCACCCCGAACACCCCGAACGCCCGGGATACGCCCATTTTTTCACTATACGAGATACAATCGTGGCTTCGTTGTTTGACGCGTCAACCGCCCTGGTTCCAATGAGCGACACCAATCCGGATCCCAAGACTTCGATCCAGGTGATCGAACGCATGATGCGCCTGCTCGATGCACTGGCCGCGCACAGCGACCCTGTGAGCCTGAAAGAGCTAGCGCAGCGCACCGAACTTCACCCCTCCACCGCCCACCGCATTCTCAACGACATGGTGACGTGCCGGCTTGTGGACCGGTCCGATCCGGGCACGTACCGGCTCGGCATGCGGCTGCTCGAACTCGGCAATCTCGTCAAGGCGCGCCTCTCCGTGCGCGATGCTGCGCTGCAACCCATGCGCGAGCTGCATCGCCTCACGGGCCAGACCGTGAACCTGTCCGTGCGCCAGGGCGACGAGATCGTCTACATCGAACGCGCCTATTCCGAGCGCTCCGGCATGCAGGTGGTGCGCGCCATCGGCGGCCGCGCGCCATTGCACCTCACTTCCGTCGGCAAGCTGTTCCTCGCCGCCGACGAGGCCAGCCGTGTGCGCGCCTATGCCACACGCACGGGCCTCTCGGGCCACACGCAGAACAGCATCACGGACCTCGCCCGGCTCGAACGCGAGCTCATGCATGTGCGCCAGCAGGCATGCGCACGCGACAACGAGGAACTGGAGCTCGGGGTGCGATGCATCGCCGCGGGCATCTACGACGATACGGGCAAGCTGGTGGCCGGCCTGTCGCTCTCCGCACCGGCCGACCGGCTGCAGGACTCGTGGCTCGCCCATCTGAGCCGCACGGCGCTGAGCATTTCGGAAGCGCTCGGCTACCATCCCGAGGCAGCCGAGGCGAGTACGCACGGCAGTTCGCAAGCGGCGTAAGCACCCAAGCTCGTAGAACCTCGGCCGCTGCGACATACGTGTCACACAATATGTCGCAGCGGCCATGAAAAAAGCCCGCTTGATGAAGCGGGCTTTTTGTTGCAGCGACCGGCACGGTTATACGCGCCGGCAGGCAGAGACGTCGATCAGGTGCCGGCGCCGCCTGCGTCCGCGCTCGTGATGTGCGGCTGATCGCCGCCATTGTCGAGCCACGTGCGCAGACGCGTGGCGTCGGCGAAGCGCGAATACTTGCCCGACGAATCGAGCAGCACCATGATCATCGGGCGGCCGTGGATGGTCGCCTGCATCACGAGGCACTCGCCTGCTTCGTTGATGAAGCCGGTCTTCTGCAGGCCGATGTCCCACGTCGAATTCGCGCCGCGCACCAGCGCGTTCGTGCTGTTGTAGGCGAGCGAACGACGGCCCGTGTACACCTCATAGCTGCGATCGGTCGAGAACCGGCGGATCAGCGGATACTGGTACGCGGCGTTCACCATCTTCACGAGATCGCGGGCGCTCGAGACGTTGAGGCTCGTCAGGCCCGTCGAGTTCTCGAAGTGCGTATCCGTCATGCCGAGTTGCTTCGCCTTCGCGTTCATCGCGGCGATAAAGGCAGGACGGCCGCCCGGGTAGTAACGCGACAGCGCGGCTGCCGCGCGGTTTTCGGACGCCATCAGCGCAATGTGCAGCATGTCTTCGCGCGAGAGCACCGACCCCACGGCCAGGCGCGAGCCCGTGTTCTTCTCGTAGTCGCGGTCCTCGTCGGTGACTTCGATCTGCTCCGCGAGCGACTCTTTCGAGTCGAGCACGACCATCGCGGTCATCAGCTTCGTGATCGAGGCGATAGGCACGACGGCGGTCGAATTCTTGTCGAAGAGCGGCTCCATCGTGTTCTGGTCCACCACGTACGCGACGCTCGAACGCAGCATGAGCGCGTCGGGCGTTTCGTGGAGGCCGAACGCCTGGCCGGCTGACGGCGTACGCGGTTCGAACGCGACGCGGCGCACGCCGTGATGGCGGCCCATCGTGTACGTGACGCGCCGTTTCTTCGCGACCGGACGAGCGACGTCCGCAGTCGCCGCGGCCGATTTGGCTACGACCTTCGAGGACCGGGCCACGGTTTTATGGCTTGCGCCCGGCTTTTTCGCCGATTTGCCCTGGTGCGATTGGGAAGGAGCGGTGCTCGACGCTGCGAAAGCGTCAGCGGGCACGGCGAAAGCCGCGCCAATGACCACGGAAGCAGCCACCGACAGTGCGGTGCTGAGTGCCGCGCCGTGGATCACTTTTAGCGACGAAAGCAAGTCGGTTTTCATTGGTGTTCTGGAAGGAGCGGCAGGATTTTTCCGCCAGTGTAGTAAAACCACGAAAAATTAGCAATATTAAGCACTTATCAGTGCACCTTAAACCGAATCGTAAGGTCCTATTGATAAGCACAATAAAGACCACCCGATTGATGCAGAAAAGCAATCAATCGCGCAGCGTTCCCCGGCGCGTCCGGCGCCCTCTCACCTTCCGATGAGAGACTTTCCCGGATTAACGGCAGACTCGAGGATGTTCTTGATCAGGGGAAATACGATCGCTCTGGCGAGCGCCGCCTCGTGGCGCGTCGCCTGGTCGCTCGGGACGAGCGTGTCGAAAATGCGGACAGTTCTTGTGGCATTCGCCTTTCGACTGTCACGGTCGTGCCGCACAGACCGCGCGTTCGACCGTAATTTAACTTTAACGTTCCGCGACCCATTCGGTTTACCTGATGCCCTACGGATATATCCCAGGGGGGTCGATGTCGACGTTCGGAATGCTGGGTGCTGCGCACGTCGCCCGCGTGGGCCAACGGCAGACTATTGCGAATGCACGCGCACCCGACTGGTGCAAGCCGGACTGCGCACCAGCCCGCCGAAGTGACATGCGCCCGGCATAACCAACTGTTTTATCGAGAATTTATTGATGTTGTGCGCCGCACAAAAAGCGCTTGACTTTTGGTGCACGTATCCTAAAATCACGTTCAATGTTGCGACGCACAAATGGAACACGCGACGCAGCGGAGTCCCACCGTCTTGCCACTTATCAACACGGTCTGCGCCAGACAGGCCGTTCCCAGGAGCGAAAACATGAATCTGCTGACCCCCGAGCAAATCGTCGCTGCGCAGAAGGCCAACCTCGAAACCCTCTTCGGCCTGACCGGCAAGGCGTTCGAGGGCATGGAGAAACTCGTCGAGCTGAACCTCCAGGTCGTGAAGTCGACCATCGCGGAAGGCCAGGAAAACGCCCAGCGCGTGCTGTCGGCAAAAGACGCGCAGGAACTGCTCGCACTGCAAGCCAGCCTCACGCAGCCGGTAGCCGAAAAGGTGCTGTCGTACGGCCGTCATCTGTATGAAATCGCCTCGGCCACGCAAGCCGAATTCGCACGTGTCGCCGAAGCGCAGTACGAAGACCAGAACCGCAAGGTCCAATCGCTCGTCGACAACGTCGCCAAGAACGCTCCGGCCGGTTCGGAAACCGCCGTCGCCGTGATCAAGTCGGCCATCACCGCCGCGAACACGACGTACGAAACGGTTCACAAGGCTACCAAGCAGGCCGTCGAGATCGCCGAAAGCAACTTCAACGCCGCTACGGCCGCTGCGTCGAAGGCTGCCGCGCAAGCTTCGCGCTCGGCATCGGCCAAGAAGGCTGTCTAAGGAACAGATGGGAACAGGCGTGTGCGCGCGGAGCGTGGCGACGCCTGAGCCGCTCAGGCAACGCGGTAAGCGCTGTCGGCCTGCCGGAAGCCCGCTGAAACAGGAACGGCGCACCCTTTGCGGGGTGCGCCGTTTTCATTTGCCTGCGTTCCAGGGGCGTCCGAACTGCGTGGAAAGCCGCGTTCGAACTGGGAACCGCATCCTGGGAAACGCGGGCTCACGGATTAGTGAGCCCGGCCTCGCGCCGGCACCTAACGCGCTTACTTCTTTTTCTGCGGAGGCAGGTCGGTACAGACGCCTTCGTACAGCTCCGCCGCCATGCCGATGGACTCGCCGAGCGTCGGGTGCGGATGGATCGTCCTGCCGATGTCCGTCGCATCCGCGCCCATCTCGATTGCGAGGCACACCTCGCTGATGAGGTCGCCCGCATTCAGACCGACAATGCCGCCGCCAATCACGCGATGCGTCTCTTCGTCGAAGATCAGCTTGGTGAAACCCTCGTCGCGACCATTGGCGATTGCGCGGCCCGACGCGGCCCACGGGAACACGGCCTTGCCGTACTTGATGCCCTCGGCCTTGCACTGGTCTTCGGTCTTGCCCGCCCACGCCACTTCCGGATCCGTGTAAGCCACCGACGGAATCTGCAGTGCGTCGAAGTACGCTTTCTCGCCGTGCGCCGCTTCCGCCGCGACGTGACCTTCGTGCACGGCCTTGTGCGCGAGCATCGGCTGACCGACGACGTCGCCGATTGCGAAGATGTGCGGCACGTTGGTGCGCATCTGCTTGTCGACTTCGATGAAGCCGCGATCGGTCACCGCGACGCCCGCTTTCTCCGCACCGATCCTCTTGCCGTTCGGGCTGCGCCCCACCGCCACCAGCACGAGGTCGTAGCGCTGCGGACCGTCCGGCGCCGCCTCGCCCTCGAACGACACGTAGATGCCGTCGGGCTTCGCCTCGGCCTTCGTGGTTTTCGTCTTCAGCATCAGCTTGGCGAAACGCTTGCCGCTGTACTTCTCCCAGACGCGCACGAGATCGCGGTCCGCGCCCATCATCAAGCCGTCGAGCATTTCGACCACATCGATCTGCGCGCCGAGCGTCGAATAGACCGTCGCCATTTCGAGACCGATGATGCCGCCGCCGATCACGAGCATGCGTTGCGGAATCTGCGGCAGTTCAAGCGCGCCCGTGGAGTCGACGACACGCGGATCGTCGGGCAGAAACGGCAGCTTCACGGCCTGCGAGCCCGCCGCGATGATCGCCTGCTTGAAGCGGACCACTTTCTTGCCGGCCTCGCCCTGCACTTCCATATGGTTCGGATCGACGAACGTGCCGACGCCGGTCACCACTTCGACCTTGCGCGCCTTCGCCATGCCGGCAAGGCCACCCGTGAGCTTCTTCACGACGCCGGCCTTGAACGCGCGCAGCTTGTCGAGGTCGATCTGCGGCTTGCCGAACGTGATGCCGTGACCGGCCAGCGCTTCGGCTTCGTCCATCACGAGCGCCGTGTGCAGCAGCGCCTTCGAGGGAATGCAGCCCACGTTCAGACACACGCCGCCAAGCGTCGAATAGCGCTCCACCAGCACCGTCTTCATGCCGAGGTCCGCCGCGCGGAACGCGGCCGAATAGCCGCCGGGGCCCGCGCCCAGCACGAGCATGTCGCATTCGATGTCGGCATTGCCGCTGTAGCTGCCTGCCTGCACGGCGGCAGCGACCTTCGGTGCTGCCGGCGGGGTAGCGGCGGCCGGAGCAGGCGCCGCAGCCGGTGCGGGAGCGGCCGGTGCCGCAGTTGCCGCGGCGCCTGCTTCCACGAGTGCGACCACGGTGCCCTGGGACACCTTATCGCCCGGCTTGATACGCACTTCCTTGACCGTACCCGCGACGTCGCTGGGCACTTCCATGGACGCCTTGTCCGACTCGAGCGTGAGCAATGACTGCTCCTTCTCGATGACGTCACCGGGCTTGATGTTGACTTCGATGACGTCGACATCCTTGAAATCGCCGATATCCGGCACTTTCACTTCGACGAGACTCATTCACGTCCCCTTCTTTTTGCAGATCGTGGTGGCGGTGCGCCGCGCGAAACCGCTGTGCGAAACCGCTGTGCGAAACCGCTTGTGCAACATACAGCACGAGGCCTGGAGCCGCGGCCGTCATGCCGTTGAACGGCAGGCAATGGGCCCGCGACACAGCGGCAGGCGCATCAGCAAGCCGGGCAACCTGGGGGGACGAGCGGGTCGCGCAACACGACCCCCGCTCGCCCTGGCCCAACGGCGCCCCGCCGGACGATCAGAGAATCACACGCCGGAAATCGGCCAGGATGGATGCCAGATACGCGTTGAAGCGCGCTGCCTCGGCGCCGTCGATCACGCGGTGGTCGTACGACAGCGAAAGCGGCAGCGTGAGGCGCGGCACGAACTGCTTGCCGTCCCACACCGGCTTCATCGCGCTGCGCGAGAGTCCCAGGATGGCGACTTCGGGCGCATTGATGATCGGCGTGAAGTTCGTGCCGCCAATGCCGCCCAGCGACGAGATCGAGAAGCAGCCGCCCTGCATCTGGTCGGGCTTGAGCTTGCCTTCGCGCGCCAGCTTCGAGAGCTCGCTCATTTCCTTCGCGATATCGACGAGGCCCTTCTTGTCCGCGTCGCGGATCACGGGCACGACGAGACCGTTCGGCGTGTCGGCAGCAAAACCGACGTGGTAGTACTGCTTGAAGACGAGGTTGTCGCCGTCGAGGCTCGCATTGAAGGTCGGGAACTTCTTGAGTGCCGCGACGCAGGCCTTGATCACGAACGCGAGCATGGTGAACTTCACGCCCGCCTTCTCGTTTTCCTTGTTCAGCTGGACGCGCAGCGCCTCGAGCTCGGTGATGTCCGCCTCGTCGTTGTTCGTGACGTGCGGAATCATGACCCAGTTGCGGTGCAGGTTCGCGCCGGAAATCTTCTTGATGCGCGAGAGCGGCTTCGGATCGATCGGGCCGAACTTCGCGAAATCGATCTTCGGCCACGGCAGCAGATTCAGCTCGCCGCCGCCTGCCGCTGCCGGCGCACCGGCTGCCGCTGCCGGCGCACCGGCTGCCGCCGGCGCGCGCTGGCCGGTCATCACACCCTTCACGAAGGCCGTGACGTCTTCCTGGGTGATGCGGCCCTTCGGACCCGTGCCGCGCACCTGCGAGACATCGACGCCCAGTTCGCGCGCGAACTTGCGCACGGACGGCGACGCATGGCTTGCCTGCCGCGCGCCGCCTTCGCCCGCGGGAATCAACGGAGCCTGCGCGAGCGCCGACGGTTGCGCGACCGGCGCGCGTTGCGGCACCTGCGGCGCATCCGAGGGCGCCTCGACCGGCGCCTTCGCCGCAGCCGGCGCAGCTTGCGGAGCCGCCGCCGCGCCTTCGGCTTCGAGCAGCAGGATCAGCGTGCCTTCGGACACCGCATCGCCCACCTTGACCTTGAGTTCCTTGACGACGCCGGCCGCAGGGCTCGGCACGTCCATGGTGGCCTTGTCCGATTCGAGCGTGACGAGCGACTGCTCCTTCTCCACGCGATCGCCCACCTTCACGGCGACCTCGATGACCGGCACGTCCTTGTAGTCGCCGATATCGGGCACCTTCACTTCCTGCACACCGCCCGTTGCCGCCGGTGCAGCGGCAGCACGTGCAGCGGCCGCCGCTTGAGCGGGAGCCGCCTGAGGCGCCGCTGCTGCGGGCGCCGGCGCTGCGGCGCCGTTCGCCTTCGGCGCGGCGGCCGCGCCATCGCCGCCTTCCAGCACGACGATGAGCGAGCCTTCGGACACGGCATCGCCCACCTTCACCCGCACGTCCTTGACGGTGCCGGAGGCCGGGCTCGGCACGTCCATGGTCGCCTTGTCCGACTCGAGCGTCACGAGCGACTGTTCCTTCTCGACGGTATCGCCCGCCTTCACCAGAATCTCGATTACAGGCACGTCCTTGTAATCGCCGATATCCGGCACCTTTACTTCAATCGATTGACTCATTGTTGGTGTCTCCTGGGCCGCGCGCGCCGCCGGGCCGCGAACCGGTCGCGGGAAGCGGCGCGCGTCGTGGCACGCGGGGGGTGATGGCTTTAGACGGTCATCGGGTTGGGTTTGGCGGGATCGAGCGCGTACTTCGCGATGGCCTCGGCGACCAGCTTGCGATCGATCGTGCCTTCGTCGGCCAGCGCGTTGAGCGCGGCGACTGTGACCCAGTAGCGGTCCACCTCGAAGAAGTGGCGCAGCTTTTCGCGAGTGTCCGAACGGCCAAAGCCGTCGGTGCCGAGCACCACGTAGCGGCGCGGCACGAGCCCGCGAATCTGGTCGGCGAGCGCACGCACGTAGTCGGTCGAAGCAATCACCGGACCCTGCGTGTCCTTGAGCAGCTTCTCGACGTGCGAGACGCGGCGCGGCTCGGTGGGATGCAGCAGGTTCCAGCGCTCGATGTCGTGACCTTCGCGGGCCAGTTCCGTGAAGCTCGGCACGCTCCAGAGGTCGGCGGCAACGCCCCAGTCGTTCTTGAGCAGGTCAGCCGCGGCGATCACTTCATTGAAGATGGTGCCCGCACCCATCAGCTGCACGCGCGGCGCCTTGCTGTCGGCTTCGGCCTTGCGAAACGCGTACATGCCCTTGACGATGTCCGCTGCCACGTCCTGCAGGCTCGCGCTCTGCGGAATGGCCGGGTGCTCGTAGTTCTCGTTCATCACCGTGACGTAGTAGTACACGTCCTGCTGCTCCTGCACCATGCGGCGCAGGCCGTCTTGAATGATGACGGCAAGCTCGTAGCCGAAGGTCGGGTCGTAGCTCACGCAGTTCGGCACCGACGCCGCCCACAGCAGCGAGTGCCCGTCTTCGTGCTGCAGGCCTTCGCCGTTGAGCGTCGTGCGGCCAGCGGTGCCGCCCAGCAGGAAGCCGCGCGAACGCATATCGCCGGCCGCCCAGGCGAGGTCGCCGATACGCTGGAAGCCGAACATCGAATAGAAGATGTAGAACGGCACCATGATCTCGCCGTGCGTCGAGTACGACGTCGCGGCAGCGATCCAGTCGGCCATGCCGCCGGCTTCGTTGATGCCTTCCTGGAGGATCTGACCGGTTTCCGATTCCTTGTAGAACATCAGCTGGTCGGAATCTTCCGGCACGTACTTCTGGCCGTCCTGGTTCCAGATGCCGATCTGGCGGAAGAGCCCTTCCATGCCGAACGTGCGCGACTCGTCCGGCACGATGGGCACCACGCGCTTGCCGAGCGCCTTGTCCTTCAGAAGGATGTTGAGAATCCGCACGAACGCCATCGTCGTGGAGATTTCGCGACCTTCGCCCGTGCCCTTCAAGAGCGGCTCGAACGCTTCGAGCGCCGGCACCGGCAGCGATTCGGCCTTCTCGCGGCGCGCGGGCAGATAGCCGCCCAGCGTCTGGCGGTGCGAGCGCATGTACTCGAGTTCCTTCGAGCCTTCCTCGAACGTGAGGTAAGGCACGTCGACGATCTGTTCGTCGCTGATCGGCAGGCGGAACTGGTCGCGGAACTTCTTGAGCTGGTCCACCTGCATCTTCTTCTGCTGGTGGGTGATGTTCATGGCCTGGCCGGCCTCGCCCATGCCGTAGCCCTTGATGGTCTTGGCCAGGATCACGGTAGGCTGCCCCTTCGTCTGGGTCGCCTCGTGGAACGCCGCGTAGATCTTGTGCGGATCGTGGCCGCCGCGGTTCAGATTCCAGATATCGTCGTCGGACCAGTCGGCGACCAGCGCCTTCAGCTCCGAAGTGTTGAAGAAGTGCTCGCGCACGTAGGCGCCGGACTCGGACTTGTACGTCTGGTATTCGCCGTCCACGACTTCCATCATGCGGCGCATCAGCGCGCCGGTCTTGTCGCGCGCGAAGAGCGCGTCCCAGCGGCTGCCCCAGATCACCTTGATCACGTTCCAGCCCGCGCCGCGGAACTCGCTTTCGAGTTCCTGGATGATCTTGCCGTTACCGCGCACCGGGCCGTCGAGGCGCTGCAGGTTGCAGTTGATCACGAACACGAGATTGTCGAGGCGTTCGCGGCCGGCCATGCCGATCGCGCCGAGCGATTCCGGCTCGTCCGTCTCGCCGTCGCCGAGGAACGCCCAGACCTTGCGGCCTTCGGTCTTCGCGATGCCGCGCGCCTGCAGGTACTTCATGAAGCGGGCCTGGTAGATCGCCATGATCGGGCCCAGACCCATCGACACGGTCGGGAACTGCCAGAAGTCCGGCATCAGCCACGGGTGCGGGTACGACGAGATGCCCTCGCCGCCCACTTCCTGGCGGAAGTTGTCGAGCTGCTTTTCGGTGAGACGGCCAAGCAGGAACGCGCGCGAGTAGACGCCCGGCGACGAGTGGCCCTGCACGAACACCAGGTCGCCGCCGTGCTCGACGGAGGGTGCGTGCCAGAAATGGTTGAAGCCGACGTCATAGAGCGTGGCCGCCGAGGCGAACGACGCGATGTGGCCGCCCACGTTGGTGTGTTTGCCGGCGCGCAGCACCATGGCAATGGCGTTCCAGCGGGTGTACGAGCGGATGCGATGTTCGATGTCCTGGTCGCCGGGGTTCTTGGCCTGGCGCGCGACCGGAATCGTGTTGATGTACGGGGTGTTGGCCGAGAACGGCAGGTGTTCGCCGTGTACGCGGGCGAATTCGATCTGCTTCTCGATCAGGTAGTGGGCGCGGTCGGGGCCGACCGCGGAGATCACGCCATCGAGCGCGTCGAGCCACTCTGCGGTTTCCTGGGGATCGTCGTCCTTGTCGGCGGCAACATATTTGAGGACTTCGTCGGGTACAGCGGACATGCTCGTCTCCTGAATGTAACGGTCGCTGATGAGTGGACGACGCGGGCGCAAGCCCCGCCGCGCAGCTTCGGGCGATTGTAATGACTGCGTTCGGGCCCGCGCAACAAAAATTTTGGATCGCGAGATCGTTTCTCACAATGCGGAAAATTGCTGCAGCGCACGCCAGATTTGCTGGTCCGACGTCGTTACGTCGGCCAGTCTGCGCCGAATTGCCCTTGATTTGCTGCGTTTTTCACGTCATTTAGGTGACATGCGCTGAGCTACAATCCTGCCATGTTGACCGATCGGCTTTTCGCACGCTCGGCGCGGCCGCCCGGCAACCGGAGCGAGCCTTCGCCGACCCGCTGGCACCACGGACCGTGGTGGTCCAATTCCTATCTGCTCACGCCGCTCCTGTCGATCCTCGTGTTTCTGATCGTCATGAGCCTCATTTTGTGGAGCCTCAACCGCCGGGAGCAGCAACAGCAGGAAGACACGCTGTATCGCAACGTCGCCTGGGCGCAGCAGCAGATCCGCCTCTCGATGACAGGCGCCCAGGAGCAGCTCCAGGCGCTTGCCCGCGACCTCGCCGCGGGCCATGCCGATCCGCATTCGTTTCAGGTGTCGACCACGGACATCATGCAGGGGCATCCCGAGATCCTCTACATGAACTGGTACACGAGCGCGCAGACGCCGCGCTGGCCGGATACGGCGCTGCCCGTGCTCGGCCAGCGGCTCGCGCGCCCCAACGACAACCAGATGGACGAGGCCGTGAAGGCCGCCTTCGGCGAAGCGCGCAGCACGCGCCGCCAGGTGTACTCGCCGCTCATCTACGACGACCTCGGCAACGGCTACATCACACTGCAGACGCCGGTGTACCGCGACCGCGACTTCCTCGGCTCGATTGCCGCGGTGTTCTCGATCGAAGGCATCCTGAAGCACGACATCCCGCCCGAGCTTTCGGCCAAGTACAAGATCTCGATCATCGACGTCAACAACCGCGAGCTCGCCACCACGTCGACCCGCCCACGGCTGCCGCGCGACCAGTTCTACGACCTGCCGCTCGATCCGCCGGGCCAGGGCGTCTCAGTGCGGGTGTACGCATACCCGCAGATGACCAACTTCACCAACAACACGCTGGTGTGGCTGGTGGCGGGTCTGTCGTGCTTCGTGCTCTGGAGCCTCTGGAGTCTCTGGAAGCACACGCGCCAGCGCTTCGAAGCGCAGCAGGCGCTCTATGCCGAAGCGTTCTTCCGCCGCGCGATGGAAAACTCGGTGCTGATCGGCATGCGCGTGCTCGACATGCACGGCCGCATCACGCACGTGAACCCCGCGTTCTGCCGCATGACGGGCTGGGACGAAAGCGACCTCGTCGGCAAGACGGCGCCGTTTCCATACTGGCCGCGAGACGCGTATCCGGAAATGCAGCGCCAGCTCGACATGACGCTGCGCGGCAAGGCACCGAGCTCGGGCTTCGAGCTGCGCGTGCGCCGCAAGGACGGCTCACTCTTTCACGCGCGGCTCTACGTGTCGCCGCTCATCGACAGTTCGGGCCGGCAGACCGGCTGGATGTCGTCGATGACGGACATCACCGAGCCCAAACGCGCCCGCGAAGAACTGGCCGCCGCGCACGAGCGCTTCACCACGGTGCTGGAAAGCCTCGACGCCGCCGTGTCGGTGCTGGCCGCCGACGAAGCCGAACTCCTGTTCGCCAACCGCTACTACCGGCACCTCTTCGGCATCCGTCCGGACGGGCACCTGGAGCTTGCGGGCGGCGGCTTCGACAGCGCGCAGGCGTCCTCTGACTCGATCGACATGGTGGACACCTACGCCGGCCTGCCCGCGGCGGCGCTCACGGAAAGCACGGCGGACGCGCAGGAAGTCTACGTGCAGAGCATCCAGAAGTGGTTCGAGGTGCGGCGCCAGTACATCCAGTGGGTGGACGGCCATCTCGCGCAGATGCAGATCGCCACCGACATCACCACGCGCAAGCAGGCCCAGGAACTCGCGCGCCAGCAGGACGAAAAACTCCAGTTCACGAGCCGTCTGATGACGATGGGCGAAATGGCGTCGTCGCTCGCGCACGAACTCAACCAGCCGCTCGCGGCGATCAACAACTATTGCTCCGGAACCGTTGCGCTGGTTAAATCTGGGCGCACTACTCCTGACAATCTGTTGCCCGTGCTCGAAAAGACCGCCCAGCAGGCTGTGCGCGCCGGCATGATCATCAAGCGCATCCGCGAATTCGTGAAGCGCAGCGAACCGAAACGCCAGGCCACCCGCGTCTCGGACATCGTCGCCGACGCTGTGGGCCTCGCCGAAATCGAAGCGCGCAAACGGCGCATCCGCATCGTCACGGACATCCGCTCGCGCATGCCGGTCATCTACGTCGACCCGGTGCTGATCGAACAGGTGCTCGTCAACCTACTCAAGAACGCCGCCGAAGCCATGGCCGAGGCGCGCCCGAACGCCGTGGACCCGGTGATCCGCGTGGTCGTCAGGCTCGACGGCGGCTTTGTCTGTATCAGCGTGGTCGACCAGGGCCCGGGCGTGGACGAAGCCACCGCCGAGCGGCTCTTCGAACCGTTCTACAGCACGAAGTCCGACGGCATGGGCATGGGCCTCAACATCTGCCGCTCAATCATCGAATCCCATCGCGGGCGCCTCTGGGTCGTGAACAACGTCGAAAGCGACGGTCACGTCACGGGCGCCACATTCCACTGCAGTCTGCCTATAGGCGAACCTGACGGCCCGAGTCACGGCGGGTCCGAAGTGCCGACACCCCAAACCGTTACGGGAGAGCTATGAACAGCCCAGTCACCACCCAGGAAACCGTGTTTGTCGTCGACGACGACGAGGCCGTAAGAGACTCGCTGCGCTGGCTCCTGGAAGCGAACGGATACCGCGTGCAGTGCTTCGTCTCGGCCGAACAGTTTCTGGAGGCCTACCAGCCGGCGCACCAGGCGGGACAGATCGCGTGCCTGATTCTGGACGTGCGGATGTCGGGCATGAGCGGGCTCGAACTCCAGGAGCGCCTGATCGCCGAAAACGCCTCGCTGCCCATCATCTTCGTGACGGGCCACGGCGACGTGCCGATGGCCGTGTCCACCATGAAGAAGGGCGCGATGGACTTCATCGAGAAGCCGTTCGACGAAGCCGAACTGCGCAAGCTCGTTGAGCGCATGCTGGAAAAGGCGCGCAGCGAAAGCTCGAGCGTGCAGCAACAGCGCGCGGCCGCCGAGCGGCTCGGCAAGCTCACGGCGCGCGAGCATCAGGTGCTCGAGCGCATCATCGCGGGCCGGCTCAACAAGCAGATTGCCGACGATCTGGGCATCAGCATCAAGACAGTGGAAGCGCACCGCGCCAACATCATGGAAAAGCTCAACGTGAACACGGTGGCCGACCTGCTGCGTCTGGCGTTGTCGAACAAGCCGCAGCAGGCGCAGTAAGCGCAGGCGCGAGCGCCGAAGTCCCGCATGCCGGTCCACCGGGCGTCTCATGGAGCGCCGCACCGGACGGCATGCCGGGCTATCGCCCCCGGTGCCAGTTCGGGCGCAATGCCAGTTCGGGCGCAATGTGTGGTTTTCGCTCCGCTCGCTTCATCTCTCCGCTCCCTTCATCCCTCCGCCCGCCTCTGAACTTCGCGAGGCTCGCTGCCTTTCCCCGGCAGGAACGCCAGGCGGCAAAGGTATAATTCCGGACTTCAAAGCGGCCTGCCGCGCAGCAGCACAAAAAGGCACGTGCTGTCCCTGAACCGACAGGTTCATGGCCATGCGCGCCAAACGTGTCCCGTCCGCGCCGCCGCATGGCAGCGTTCACACGCGCCGCCCGCATTCCGAACTGCCCCTTTCGACCGACCATGACAGCCACCCTGATCGACGGACTCGCCCTTTCCAAGACGCTGCGCGCCGACGTAGCCCAACGCGCCGCCGCGCTCACCGCCCGCGGCCATCAGCCTGGCCTCGCGGTCATACTCGTGGGCGACAATCCGGCGAGCGAAGTCTATGTACGCAACAAGGTGAAGGCCTGCGAAGACAACGGCATCTTCTCGTCCTACGACCGCTATCCCGCCACGTTCAGCGAAGCGGAACTGCTCGCGCGCATCGACGAACTCAATCGCGACCCGAAGATCCACGGCATTCTCGTGCAGCTGCCGCTGCCCGCGCACATCGACAGCCACAAGGTGATCGAGGCAATCGCGCCGGAAAAGGACGTCGACGGCTTTCACGTCGCGAACGCCGGTGCACTGATGACGGGCAAGCCGCTCTTTCGTCCGTGCACGCCGTATGGCGTGATGAAGATGTTCGAGGCTTACGGCATTGCGCTCGCGGGCGCGAACGCCGTCGTGATCGGCCGCTCGAACATCGTCGGCAAGCCGATGGCGCTGCTGCTGCTCGAAGCCGGCGCCACGGTCACCATCTGCCACAGCAAGACCCGCGATCTGGCTGCGCACACGCGCGAGGCCGACGTGGTGGTCGCTGCCGTCGGCAAGCGCAACATTCTCACCGCCGACATGGTGAAGCCGGGCGCCACGGTGATCGACGTAGGCATGAACCGCGACGACGCCGGCAAGCTGCGCGGCGACGTTGATTTCGCGGGCGTGAAGGAAGTGGCGGGCCATATCACGCCGGTGCCGGGCGGCGTGGGGCCGATGACGATCACGATGCTGCTCGTCAACACGATCGAAGCGGCCGAGCGGGCTGCCGCGGGTTGACCTCAGCGCGCCGGCGCATCTCCCACCATTCCCGGGGCGGCGTCGTCGGGTAACTCGCCCGCTTCGCCCCACGCGGTCAGTTCTTCAGCCTCGCCTTCGCCGGTCATCGATTCCAGCACGGCGCGGCGTCGTACGGCGCGCTCCGTGCGCGCCCGCACCCACCTGAGCGCCGGACGCTCCACGCCGTGCCACGAGAGCGCCGCGCACGCCAGAATGAACGGCGCGGCGATCAGCACGGCCGTCAGATGATCGAGATGCGGCGCGAGATTGGCCACGCACTGCTGCACCACGAACCCGTAGATGTAGATGCCGTACGAGTAGTCGTTGCGCGGCACGAGGCGGCGCAACATGGGCGTGGTCGCCATCCAGAGCACGCCGTAGACGAAGGCGAGATAGAACAGCGGCTGCGCGGCCTCCGAATGATGCAGCGCGAGGTAGAGCGCCACGAGCCCCAGCGCGACCCGTCCGTCGAGCCGCACCGCGGCACGCCACGCGTAGAGCAGCATGCCGAACATGAAGAACAGCTCCGGCCAGAACGAATAGCCGCCCGCCTTCACCGAAAAGTCGCGCATGCCGATGTGAAACGGATGAACGTGGATGCGCAGCACGAACCCCAGCAGTCCGATTGCCAACGCCACCAGCGTGCCGCGCCGTGAAGTCAGCAAGCCGAGCGTGCCTGTCACCAGAACGATCAGATAACAGCGCACCTCGATGGGCAGCGTCCAGAGCGGCGCGCAGATGTCGTGCGCGAAGCGGTTGTGTTCGAACACGCCGGGCAGCACCCAGCCCTCCTTCAGCACGATGGTCCTGAAATTGTCGAGGTTGATCCACGTCGCGCGCGAACCGAAGTAGGTGGACAACGGCAGTGTCGTGAAGAGCGGGCCGAGCACCAGCACGACCACCAGCGAACCCACGGCCACCGCCGGCCAGATTCGCGCCACGCGCAGCGCGACGAAGCGGATGACCGAGCGCTGCCGCACGAAGCTCGCGGTCACGAGCATGCCGCTCATCAGGAAAAACGCATAGACGCCGAGCGCGCCGAACGAGTCGAAGCCAAGGGTGGCGGTGGCCGGGTCAATCGCGCTGTCGCCCGGCTGCATCAGAAACGAATGGCAGTACACCACCGCGACGGCGGCCAAGAGGCGCACGAGATCGAAATTGTTGCCGCGGCGCAGTGTGCCGGGCGGGGTCCCGCGTGCAAGGGCATGCGAAAGCAAGGTCATGGCGGCAGCATCCGTAGGCGGACGTCGGCGATAGTGGAAATGCGAACAGGCGCAGCGAAAGCGCGGATCGATTGGCGATCCCTCGGGGTCACGCGAAGAGTCACGCGAAGAGTCACGCGAAGGATCACGCGAATAAGTGGGCAGCGCCTTCGCAGCCGACACCGCGGCGAGCCTGCATGATGGGCCGCGTCCCGGCGAAAAACTGTTCGCTCACCCACGATCCGATACCGATTGCCGCACGGCGTGACGGGCGCCCTTCGTCCGCCTCTTGCCGGTTCCGTGCCCTGGCTCAAGCTGCGCGGGCGCCTCGCCCGAGCATGGCCCGGCAACTTCTGCTACCGTGCACAGAGCCCGGCGAGCGGGTTGGAAAGAGCGCGCCGCGCCCCAATAATGTCGGTATCCGGACGCACAGGGCGGACCGAAACACGCCGCCGCGGCTTCGGGCGAGCCGCACGCGAGCCCGCGCCCGTGATCCCTTTGCCCAGACACCGCAACCCACCGCGACAGACAGGAAGCACCATGTCCACTACCTCATCGACACAAAAGAATCCGCTTCTCGACTTCTCCGATCTGCCGCGCTTCGGCGACATCCGCCCCGAGCACGTCACGCCCGCGCTCGACGTGCTGCTCGCCAACGCGAACGCCGCCGTGGAGCGCGCGAGCCTGCCGGCCACGCCCGCGTCGTGGGTCGACGTCGTGGAACCGGTGGAGCGCGCCACCGAACCGCTGTCGCGCGCCTGGGGCGTGATCGGCCACCTCAATGCCGTGGCCGATACGCCCGAACTGCGCGCCGTCTACGGCGAAAACCTGCCGCGCGTGACCGAGTTCTGGTCGAGCGTCGGGCAAAACCTCGCGCTCTACGAGAAGTACAAGGCCCTTGCCGCAAGCGGCGATTTCGCGCTGCTTTCCGGCGAGCGCCGCAAGATTCTGGACAACGCGCTGCGCGACTTCCGCCTGTCCGGCGCAGAACTGCCCGAAGACCAAAAGCCGCGTTTCGCCGAACTGCAGGAACGCCAGGCTGCGCTTTCGAAGGCCTTTTCGGACCACGTGCTCGATTCCACCAACGCTTACGCGTACATCGCGACCGAGGAATCGCAGCTTGCCGGCCTGCCTGAAGACGCTGTCGCCGCCGCCCGCGAAGCCGCCGAAAAGGAAGGCAAGAGCGGCTGGAAATTCACGCTGCACTTTCCTTCGTACTTCCCGGTCATGCAGTACGCCGAGAACCGTGCGATGCGCGAGACGATGTATCGCGCCTACGTGACACGCGCCTCGGAACTCGGGCCCGTGTACGGCGGCGGCAAGCCCGAATGGGACAACACCGAGAACATCGCCGAACAACTGGCCCTGCGTGCCGAAGAAGCGAAGATGCTCGGTTACCGCAACTTCGCCGAGGTGTCGCTCGCGCCGAAGATGGCGGACTCGCCCGAGCAGGTCATGAGCTTCCTCGAAGACCTCGCGAAGCGCGCGCGTCCGCACGGCGAACGCGACTGGAAGGAGCTGCGCGAGTTCGCCGCCACCGAGCTGGGTCTCACGGCGCTCGAACCCTGGGACGTCGCGTTCGCCGGCGAACGTCTGCGCCAGAAGCGCTATTCGTTCTCGGAAAACGAGGTCAAGCAGTACTTTCCGGAAGACGTCGTGCTCAAGGGTCTCTTCAAGGTCACCGAAACGCTCTTCGGCGTGAAGATTCGCCGCGACGAAGCCGCCGTCTGGCATCCGGACGTGCGCTTTTTCCGCGTCGAGAACCCGGACGGCACGCTCGTCGCGCAGTTCTATCTCGACCTCTACGCGCGCGAAGGCAAGCGCGGCGGCGCATGGATGGACGACGCGCGCACCCGCCGCCGCCGCGGCCACAACGACGTGCAGACGCCTGTCGCGTACCTCACCTGCAACTTCTCGGCGCCGGTGGGTGGCAGGCCCGCGTGCTTCACGCACGACGAAGTCATCACGCTCTTCCACGAATTCGGCCACGGGCTGCATCACATGCTCACGCGCGTGGACGAGCTGGGCGTGTCGGGCATCAACGGCGTGGAGTGGGATGCGGTCGAGCTGCCGTCGCAATTCATGGAGAACTTCTGCTGGGAGTGGGACGTGCTCTCCGACATGACGCAGCACGTCGATACCGCCGCGCCGCTGCCGCGCGAGCTGTTCGACAAGATGCTCGCAGCGAAGAACTTCCAGAGCGGGCTCGGCACACTGCGGCAGATCGTGTTCTCGATGTTCGACATGGCGCTACACGTCGACTTCGACGCGGCCGGCGCGAAGAGCGCCAACGACCTCGCCCGCGAGATCAACGAGCGCTTCCACGTCATCGCGCAGGCGCCCTTCTCGCGCTGGCCCAACACGTTCAGCCACATCTTCGCGGGCGGCTACGCGGCGGGCTACTACAGCTACAAGTGGGCCGAAGTGCTGTCGGCCGATGCGTACGCCGCATTCGAGGAAGCCGCACAGAGCGCAAGCGGCAGCGTGCTCGACGCGGCCACCGGCACGCGCTATCGCCGCGAGATTCTGGAAGTGGGCGGCAGTCGGCCGGCGATGGAATCGTTCAAGGCGTTCCGCGGCCGGGAGCCGACCATCGACGCCCTGCTGCGCCACAACGGCATGACGGAGACGGTGTCGCACTGAGGTCTGCGGGTCTCAGCCGCGGCATTTTGCGACTGCGGCAGACAAGCAGGTAAGCAAAAAAAAGCGCGCAGCGGGTACCTTCCGCCGCGCGCTTTGTTTTGTATGTGCCTTGTGTGTGCCTTGTGTGTGCCTTGTGTGTGCCTTGTGTGTGCCTCGTAGGTGCCTCGTAGGTGCCTCGTGTGAGCCCGGTGAGGCGATCGAAAGCAACCTCAGCGATGCAGCCGGAAATCGATCTCGTGCGGCCGTCCTTCGAGAGAAAGCGCCGCGCGCGCAGCGGGCATGCGGCTCACCACCTTGCCGCGCCTGACCACGGAGAGCCGCGTCGCACGCAGACGGATCGCTTCGACAGGATCACGCGCGTCGAGCACCACGCAGTTCGCCTCACAGCCCGGCGCAATGCCATACCCTTCGAGCCCCAGGATGCGCGCCGGATTCACGGTGACCATGTCGAACGCCGCGCGCATGGCGTCCAGGCCCGTCATCTGCGCGACGTGCAGGCCCATGTGCGCCACTTCGAGCATGTCGCCGGAGCCGAGGCTGTACCACGGGTCCATCACGCAGTCGTGGCCGAATGCCACCTCGATGCCCGCCGCGGCGAGTTCCGGCACGCGCGTCATGCCGCGCCGCTTCGGGTAGGTGTCGGAGCGCCCCTGCAGCGTGATGTTGATGAGCGGATTCGCGATGGCGGCCACGCCCGCCTCGCGCATGAGCGGCAGCAGTTTGCTCACGTAGTAGTTGTCCATGGAATGCATCGACGTGAGATGCGAGCCCGCCACGCGGCCATGCAGGCCGAGTCGATGCGTCTGCGCCGCGAGCGTTTCGATGTGACGCGAGAGCGGATCGTCGGACTCGTCGCAGTGCATGTCTACGCGCAGGCCCTGGTCCGCCGCGAACTCGCACAGAAGTCGCACGGATTCCGAGCCGTCGGCCATCGTGCGCTCGAAATGCGGAATGCCACCTACCACGTCCACCCCCATCGCGATGGCGCGCTTGAGATTGTCGAACGCGCCGGGACTGCGCAAGAGACCGTCCTGCGGAAAGGCCACGAGTTGCAGGTCCAGATACGGCGCCACGCGCCGCTTCACTTCGAGCAACGCCTCGACGGCGAGCAACCGGCTGTCGCAGACGTCCACGTGGCTGCGAATAGCCAGCAGCCCGCGCGCCACGGCCCAGTCGCAGTATTCGAGCGCGCGTTCGACGAGCGCTTCCTGCGTCAGTTGAGGCTTCAACTCTCCCCACAGCGCGATGCCCTCCAGCAGCGTACCGGACGCGTTCACGCGCGGCAGGCCGTACGAGAGCGTGGCATCCATGTGGAAATGCGCGTCCACGAACGGCGGGCTCACGAGCGAACCCGAAGCGTCGATCTCTTCGCGCGCCGTGGCGGCAAGCCGCGGCTCCACGGCGGCAATGCGGCTGCCCTCGATACCGATATCGACGGTCCCAGCTTCGCCGTGGGCGTTCTGATGCGACGCGAACATGCCGGGCAACACGGCGCGGCGGATGATGAGGTCCATGAGCGGCTCCTGAGTGTCCGTCGATTTTATCGGCGACAGAAAGTGTGCGGGAAGTCCGGCATGTCGATGTGAAGGCGCGACTACGTCGGCACGTGGGCGCTTTCCGACCGACGTCCGCGTTGTACTAACATGCATCGCCATGGACACACTCGAACTGCAACCCGGCACGCTCTGGCCGGCTCTGCTGCGGCAAACGGAGCACGCGCTGCGATGCGAGGCGCTGCGCCCCATCGAGACCACCGAGACTTCGATTGAAGATCACGGCGTACGCTTCGTCGTGCGTCAGGTGTCGAGCCTCGCGCTCAAGGCGCGCGCTCGCGAGGCGCAAGTTTCAGTGCGCACAGCAGCGCACACGCCTTGCAACCCCTTCCTGCCCTACGATCCCGACCTGTTCGTCGCGAGCGTTTCGCCCACGCACGTCGCGCTGCTCAACAAGTTCAACGTCATCGATCACCATCTGCTGATCGTGACGCGCGCCTTCGAACGCCAGGAAGCATGGCTCGACCTCGCCGACTTCACGGCGCTCGCGGCCTGCATGGCGGAGTTTGACGGGCTCGGCTTCTACAACGGTGGCCCTGCCGCGGGCGCAAGTCAGCCGCACAAGCATCTGCAGATGGTGCCGCTCGCGTCTGATGGCGGCCCAGGCGGCAGCGTGCCGATGGAAGCGGCCTGGCGCGACGTGCCGCCCGCCTGCGGGGTACCGCAATCGGTGCCGGCACTGCCGTTTTGCCACGCGTTCTGCCGGCTCGACCTGCCCGCCGACAATGCATTTCGCGACGAAGCCGCGCGCAGGCTCGAAAGCGCCTATCGCGCGCTGCTGGCGGCGGCAGGCATGAGCGGCATCGAGACGACGGGAGAGCAGTTGCAATCGGGGCCGTACAACCTGCTCGCCACACGCCGCTGGATGCTGGTCGTGCCGCGCGCCGCGGAATGCGTGGAGGGCGTATCGGTCAACGCGCTGGGCTTCGCGGGATCGCTGTTCGTGCGCGACGCGCAGCAGTTGGATGTGGTGAAAAGATGGGGGCCGATGAAGCTGCTGGAGCGCGTGACGCTGCCAGGGGCGACGATATTGCCGGCAGCGCCTGGCTGATGGTTGATAACCGATAAGGGGCAACGGTTCGCGACCCGCACGGATTCCGCGAGGACGCAACTCGATGCGACGAGGTTGCAAGGCTACAAGGCTGCAAGCGACACGGCCAGGCCTCGCACGGCCCAACGCAACAAGCGCGCTGCCCTCCGCCGCGAAGCAGTCGTCACGGCATCAGCCGCACCGCATCACGCGCGCCGATCATCCTCGTGCCCTTGCGCCTCTTCGTCGATGCCGGCCTGCTGGTCGACCTCGATGCCGGCTTCGTCGTCGCCTTCGTCGTCGGCTTCCTCGGCGTGGGCCAGCGGCACATCCTCGCCGTCTTCATCGAACAGCGTGAACTGTCCGCGCAGCGCCGCGTCGTCCTCTTCCAGCCGTACGCCCACGCCCAGCAGCCGCACCGGCTGATTGCGTCGAGCGAAGCCCTTCTCGAGCAGCGCGAGCAGCGTAGGCAGATGCGTCGCCTCGCCAACGCACTCCACCGTGGTGCGCTGAAAATCGGCGAAGCGGATCTTCACGAACAGCTTGCGCACGGCCGCAGCGGCACCGGCCCGCTCGATGCGCGCATCCAGTTGCGCCGTGAGGCGCCGCAATTCGGCCGCGCATTCGTCGAGCGTCTGGAGATCGGTCACATAGGTGGTCTCGACGCTCACGGACTTGCGCTCGCGGTCCGCGCGGACGGGGCGCTCGTCGATGCCGCGCGCCAGTTCGTAAAGCCGCTGGCCGAACACGCCGAAGTGCCGGTGCAGATCCACGAGCGGCCACTCGCGCAGTTGCGCGCAGGTAGTGAGGCCCAGCTTTTCGAGCTTCGCCGCCGTCACCTTGCCGACACCGTGAATCTTGCGCACCGGCAACGCGGCGACGAAGGCATCCACCTCGTGCGGACGCACCACGAAAAGCCCGTCCGGCTTGTTCCAGTCCGAAGCGATCTTCGCGATGAACTTGCTGGGCGCCACGCCCGCCGACACGGTGACGCCCACCGTCTCGCGCACACGCTCGCGAATCTCCCTGGCGATGAGCGTCGCGCTGCCCTTGCAGCGGTCGGATTGGGAGACGTCGAGGTAGGCTTCGTCGAGCGAAAGCGGTTCGACGTCGGCCGTGTAGTCGTAGTAAATGGCCATGATCTGACGCGACGCGATGCGGTACTTCTCCATGGCCGACGGCAGGATCAGCAGGTCCGGACACTTGCGCATGGCAAGCGCCGACGACATGGCCGAATGCACGCCGAAGCGCCGCGCCTCGTAATTGCAGGTGGCAATCACGCCGCGCTGGTCGGGGCGGCCGCCCACGGCGAGCGGCCGCCCGCGCAACGAGGGGTCGTCGCGCATTTCGACCGACGCGTAGAAGCAGTCGCAATCGCAGTGAATGATCTTGCGGGCGGGGGAGTCAGCCGGCGCGGGCGGCATGGATCAGGCGGCATCCGTCACGTTCGAGGTGACAGTACTGTACAAAAACACAGTATGCTTTTCAAGCGTGCAGTGCGACATGAAATCGGCCTCGCGGTCGCCCGTGCCACGCCCGGCACGCCATCGCCTCGGAGCGAATGGCCCGCGCCCACGCCCCTGGCGCGCCGGACTTCAGCCTTCGGCTTCCGCTCCCACGAGCGGCCGCCCCGGCTCATCGGCCTCTAACTCATCGGCCTCCAACGCGCCGCGATCGAGCACGGCGCGGGCGCGGTTCATGTCGATCGCCTTCTCCCAGCGCGCCACGACCACCGTGGCCACGCCGTTGCCGATCAGGTTCGTCACGGCGCGCGCCTCGTTGAGGAAGCGGTCCACGCCGAGCAGCAGCACAAGGCCCGAGACGGGAATGCTGCGCATCGAGGCAAGCGTCGCCGCCAGCGCGACGAACCCCGCGCCCGCTACGCCCGCCGAACCCTTCGAGGTCAGCAGCAGCACGGCCAGCACGAGCAGCTGGTCCCCGAGGCTCAGGTGAATGTTCATGGCCTGCGCGACGAAGATGGCCGCCATCGTGAGGTAGATCGCGGTGCCATCGGCGTTGAAGGTGTAGCCCGTGGGCAGCACCATGCCCACCACCGGCCGCGCGCAGCCGAGCTTTTCGAGCTTGATGAGCATCTGCGGCAACACCGCTTCCGTGGAGGCGGTGCCGAAGGTCACGAAAATCTCGTCCTTGATGTAGCGCAGGAACTTCCATAACGACAGCCCGCACAGCCGCATGGCGAGGCCCAGCACGATCACGACGAACGCGATCGAGGTGACGTAGAGGCACAGCATCAATTCGCCGAACGAGGCAAGCGTGCCGATGCCGTACTTCCCCACCGTGAAGGCCATGCCGCCGAACGCGCCGATGGGCGCGACCCACATGACGATGCGCACCACGCCGAACATCGCCTGCAGGAACATGTCGAGCATGTCGACGAAGGGCGCGGCGCGCGGGCCCAGTCGCGCAAGCGACACAGCGAGCAGCACCGAAAAGAAGATGACGGGCAGCATCTCGCCGTTGGCGAAGGCGCCCACCACGCTGTTGGGCACGATGCTCATGAAGAAGTCGAGCATGCCGTGCTGATGGGCGGCGTGCGTATAGCTCGCGATGGCCGCGCTGTCGATGTGTGCGGGATCGACGTTCATGCCGCGGCCCGGCTGCACGACGTTGACGACGACGAGACCGATGCCGAGCGCGAACGTCGACGCAATCTCGAAGTAGACGATCGCCTTCATGCCCACGCGCCCCGCGGCGTGAATGTCCGTCATGCGGGCAATGCCCACCACTACCGAGGCAAAGATGATCGGCGCGAGCAGCATCCGGATCAGCCGGATGAACAGATCGCCGAGCGGCTTGACCTGCGTGCCGACATCGGGGAAGAAGTGGCCCACGGCCACCCCCGCGACGATGCCGATCAGCACCTGAACGTAAAGCCTCGAAAGATACTTCCGAATGGTTGCAACCCGCATGACTGTCTCCTGTGCGTGGCGAGTTCCACGAACGGCGGATCTGTTTGCGGCGCCGCGCCCGATCTGTCGAGCGCGGCGCCCTGCCCGCCTGTTCTCTGTCTTCCTTGGTTTTTTCCCGTGTCAGAGCGGCGACTACTCGGCCAGCTTGCGCATCTCGGCGTACAGATCCGCCTTGCCTTCGAAGCCGATGCCGGGCAGATCCGGCATCGTGATATAGCCGTTCTCCACCTTCACGCCGTCGGGGAAGCCGCCGTACGGCTGGAACAAATCCGGATACGACTCGTTGCCGCCAAGTTCCAAACCGGCCGCAATGTTGAGCGACATCTGATGGCCGCCGTGCGGAATGCAGCGGGCGCGCGACCAGCCGTGCTGATGCAGCATGTCGAGCGTGCGCAGATACTCGACAAGGCCATAGGCCAGTGCGCAGTCGAACTGCAGCCAGTCGCGGTCGGCGCGCATGCCGCCGTAACGGATCAGGTTGCGCGCGTCCTGCATCGAAAACAGGTCTTCGCCGGTGGCCATCGGCTTGTCGTAGTAGTTGCGCAGCGTGGCCTGCAACTCGAAATCGAGCGGATCGCCCGGCTCCTCGTACCAGAACAGGTCGTATTGCGAGAGCGCCTTCGCGTACTGGATCGCGGTATCCAGATCGAAGCGCCCGTTGGCGTCCACGGCGAGCTTCTGGCCGTCGCCGAGCACGCTCAGAATCGAGTCGATGCGGCGCAGGTCCTCGTCGAGCGAGGCGCCGCCAATCTTTTTCTTCACCACCGTGTAGCCGCGGTCGAGGTAGCTGCGCATCTCGTCCTTGAGCTTGCTGTGGTCCTGGCCCGGATAGTAGTAGCCGCCCGCCGCGTAGACGAACACCTTGCGATCCGGCTGGCCGTTGCCGTAGCGGTCCGCGAGCAGCTGGAAGAGCGGCTTGCCTTCGATCTTCGCCACGGCGTCCCAGACCGCCATGTCGATGGTGCCCATCGCGACGGAGCGCTCGCCATGACCGCCCGGCTTTTCGTTCGTGAACATCGTCGCCCAGATCTTGTGGGGATCGAGGTTGTCGCCCGTGTCGTCGACGAGCGAGGCCGCATCGGCTTCCAGCACGCGCGGAATGAAGCGCTCGCGCATCAGCGTGCCCTGCCCGTAGCGGCCGTTCGAGTTGAAGCCGTAGCCGATCACCGGCTTGCCGTTGCGAACGACGTCCGTCACCACGGCCACGAGGCTCAGCGTCATCTTGCTGAAATCGATGTAGGCGTTGCGGATGGACGAACTGATGGGAACGGTTTTTTCGCGTATTTCGACGATTCTCATGGTGTCTCCGTGCTTCGCGCCGCCCGTGCGGCAGCGTTGGGAGCCGCTAGATTATTCGCCGTGACCGCCGTTATGATTCACCGAAACTCATTACTTCATTAACTTTCAGTGAAGACCGACATTGCGTCCAACCTGGAGTTCTTCGTGCTGCTGGCACGCCACGGCAACCTGGCCGCCACGGCACGCGAACTCAATCTGACCCCGCCCGCGGCCACCAAGCGGCTCTCACAGCTCGAAGCCCGCCTTGGCGTGCGGCTCGTGAACCGCACCACGCGCCACGTGAGCCTCACGCCCGAGGGCGAGACCTACCTGCATCACGCCACGCGCATCCTTGCCGCGCTGCGCGAGATGGAAGACGCGGTGAGTTCGAGCCATTCGGTCCCCAAAGGATTGCTGCGCGTGAACGCGACGCTCGGCTTCGGGCGCACGACGATCGCGCCGATCGTCTCCGAATTCGCGAAGCGGTATCCGCATGTGGAAGTGCAACTGGACGTGACGGACCGGCCTGTCGATCTCGTGGAAAGCGGCATCGATCTGGCCATCCGCTTTGGCTCGCTGCCGGACCAGCGGCTCATTGCGCGCCGCGTCATGTCGAATCGCCGCTTTCTGTGTGCGTCACCGCGCTATCTGGAACAGCACGGCGCGCCGGAGAATCTTGCCGACCTCGCGAACCACACCTGCATCGTGCACCGGCAAAACGACAACGCGTACAGCGTGTGGCGCTTCGAGCGCCACGGCGAAAGCCACGCGGTAAAAGTGCACGGCACGCTCTCGAGCAACGACGGCGACATCGTGCTCGGCTGGGCGTTGGACGGGCACGGCATTCTCGTGCGTTCGGAGTGGGATCTCGCTAAGTACGTGGCGAGCGGCCGGCTGCGCATCGTGTTGCCCGAGTTTGTGCAGCCGTCCGCGGACCTGTTCGTGTACTACCCGAACAAGCGCAACCAGTCGGCGCGGGCGCGAGCGTTCATCGATTTTTTGATCGAGCGCTTCAACGGCATGAACGGATACGAAGTGCCAGTCGGCAAAGAGGATGGAACGAAGCGGCAGGAGGGAAAGCGAAGAACAAAGCGCGATGCAGGGCGAAGTGGGGGATGAGACCGCACGTGAGGCCGGCGATCGTAGTTGCGTGACGCGCCGCTTGCCGTTTCGATCTCCCGGTATCGAGCCGCAGCACAGCGACGCAACAAAACAAAAAGCCCGCTTGAAGCGGGCTTTTTGTTGATCTGTCTTCTGACGCTTTCGCTCTGCACCGTGGCGCGGCAACTTCAACATGCTGCGCATTCTGCGGTACTGGTTGCGGGGGTAGGATTTGAACCTACGACCTTCGGGTTATGAGCCCGACGAGCTGCCAGACTGCTCCACCCCGCGTCCGTCAGAAGAATTGAATTATAGCCACTCGTGCCGCCCGCGTCAAACACCTCACATGCGGCGGCACCTCTTCGACGTTCACCGCATCGTGCAGGTAGCGGTGACAGGACTGCGCCGCCGTTCATGCATAATGTCCTACCTCATTTTGCAGCGCTCGCGTCCAATGAAAATCGCTACGTGGAACGTCAACTCCCTGAAGGTTCGTCAGCAACATGTGATCGACTGGCTCGAACTGAGCCAGACCGACGTGCTCTGCCTCCAGGAACTGAAGCTGCCCAACGAGAAGTTTCCGCGTGCCGAACTCGAGGCCAGAGGCTACAAGAGCTGGTTCGCCGGCCAGAAGACCTATAACGGCGTGGGCATTATCGTGCGCGACGGAATCGCCGTGGACGAGGCCAGCGTCGTGCGCAACATTCCCGGCTTCGAAGACGAGCAGCAGCGCGTGATCTGCGCCACCGTGGAAGGCGTGCGTGTGATCTCGGCGTACTTTCCGAACGGCCAGGCGCCCGGCACCGACAAATTCGCCTACAAGCTGCGTTGGCTCAACGCGTTGCACGACTGGATCGCAGGCGAAATGACCCGGCATTCGAAGCTCGCGCTGCTGGGCGACTACAACATCGCGCCCGAAGACCGCGACGTGCACGACCCCAAAGCCTGGGAAGGGCAGAACCTCGTTTCGCCCGAAGAGCGCGCGCAATTCGAGCGCCTCGTCGCGCTGGGCCTCGTCGATGCGTTCCGGCTCTTCGATCAGCCTGAAAAGAGCTTCACGTGGTGGGACTACCGCATGCTCGCGTTCCGGCGCAACGCGGGTCTGCGCATCGATCACGTGCTGCTCTCGAAAGAGCTTGCGCTCAACTGCACACTGTGTGACGTGGACAAGACGCCGCGCAAATGGGAGCAGCCTTCGGATCATGCGCCCGTGTTTGCGCAGATCGGCTGAGCGTCGGCGTGGCAGCCTGGCCTTGGCGAGCGGCGCGGGTCGTGAGGCTGCCGCCCCGCCTTCGCTTACTTCATCTTTTCCTCATCTGTTCGCTGCCCCGGTCCCGTCATCGTTGGGGAGCGCGAGCGTCCCCCACAGGAAGCCGAACACCAACGCGTCGTAGTGCGCGCGTTCGAGTGCGTCGCTGCCCGAACCGTGTCCTCCTGCCGTGCTTTCCAGGTACCACACGCCTGCGTGCCCCTGCGCCTGCATGCGCGCCGCCATCTTGCGCGCGTGCGCCGGATGTACGCGGTCGTCGCTGGCCGAGGTCGTGAAGAGCACCGGCGGATACGCCACACCGGCCTTCACGTTGTGATACGGCGAGATGGCCGCGAGCGCGCGCGCCTCGGCTGGCTCGTCGGGATCGCCGTACTCGTCGAGCCATGAAGCGCCCGCGTGCAGCCGGTGATAGCGCTGCATGTCGAGCAGCGGCACCTCGCACACCACCGCGCCGAACAACTCCGGCCGCTGCACCATGCACGCGCCGACGAGCAGCCCGCCATTGCTGTCGCCCTGAATGCCGAGCTGTTTCGGTGTCGTCACGCCGTCTGCGACCAGCTGTTGCGCGACGGCGATGAAATCGTCGAACGAACGTTGACGACGCGTGCGTTGCGCGGCCGTGTGCCAGGCAGGGCCATACTCGCCGCCGCCGCGAATATGGGCGATCGCGTAGACGCCGCCGCGTTCCAGCCAGCCGATGCCGGGCCCCACGAGATAGTGCGGCGTGAACGGAATCGCAAAGCCGCCATAGCCGGTGAGCAGGCAAGGCTGCGGCGATGGCGTGTCGCCTTCGAGCACGCCGCGCGGTCCAATGATCGTGTACGGCACGCGCGTGCCGTCTTTCGACACGGCGTGTCCGTGCTTCACGACGAGCGGCGTAGCGTCGAACTGCGTGGGCCAGCGGTCGATGCGCTCCCAGTTCGCGAGATCATTCGCGGCGAGGTCCGCGAGCCCGTACTCGGGCGGCTGCAGATAATCGTCGACGTCTACATAGACTTCGTCGTCGAGCGTCTCTTCCACGGGCGAGATATCGACCTGCGCGGTGCCGCTCGCCGCGCTCGCCGCGCTCGCCGCAAACGGCCGCGACTGCCACGTCCACGCCCCGCTCTCGCCATCTTGCGAGGCAAGCCACAGCATGGTGCGGCTACGCACGTCGTCGAGCCAGGACACGATCAGATAGTGGCGCGTGTGCGTCCATTCGCATGCGGAGGTCACGGGCGTCGGCGTGAAGAGCGAGACGAAGTCACGCCGGCCTGAGAGAAACGCGTCCTCGCGGATCGCCAGCAGCGATCCGCCGGCATACAGCGCGCCCTCGCAGTGCCAGTCGAGCCGCGGTTCGAGCAGCAGCCACCCCTGCCACGCGCCCACAGCGACGTGCGCAGGCACCTCGTAACGCTGCCAGGTTCCGCTCGCGTCGAGCCAGAACGTATGCGAGTCGAAGAAGTCCACGCCGCGTACCACCTCGTGACGGTGTTCGACAGGATCGTAGTCGGCCTCCACGCTCACGTCGTCGAACGCGCCGCGAAACACGACAGGCGCCTCGGCGAGCGGCGAGCCGCGCTGCCACCGGCGCACTTCGCGCGGGTACCCCGAACGCGTGAGCGCACCGCGCGCACGGTCCCCACGATCCCAACCGACGTAGACCGAATCGCGGTCGATCCACGTCACCGTATGCTTGCCCTCGCTTTCGATCGCGAAGCCACCCTCGACGAACCTGCGCCGCTCGATGTCGAACTCGCGCACGACGGTGGCGTCCGCCCCGCCCGGCGAGAGCGCAATCAACGCGCGGTCGCCGTCGGGATAGAGAATCTCGATGTCCGCGCACACCCACGGCACGCCCTCTTCGGCGCCCAGTGCATCGAAATCGAGCAGCGTCTGCCATTGCGGTGCGCGGTTGCGCCAGCTCGCCCACGAGGTGCGTCGCCACAGTCCCTTCGGGTGTGCGTCGTCTTCCCAGAGGTCGTAGGCCCAATCTTTCCAGCGCGTGGGAATGACGGGCCGCTCGCGCGGCAGATAAGCCTGTGCGAGGCGCGCAGCGAGCGCCTCGAACGAGGCGCCGGTTTGCCAGGCGGCATGCGTGCGCGCGTTCTGCTCGTTCACCCAGGCGAGCGCGGCGGAGTCGTCGAGGTCTTCGAGAAAACGAAAGGGATCGGGCTGGCGAGGCCACGGGGAAACACGCGCGGTGCGCGTGCTGCTAGCCGGAGAACCCCGGCCGCGCCGGGAAGAAGATGCGGGCATGATCGGCTGAATGTATTCGACAGCGTCGATTATGCCCGCGGGCGCCGCTACTCCAGGTTGAGCTCCTGGATCTTGCGCGTAATCGTGTTGCGGCCAATGCCAAGCCGCTCGGCCGCTTCGACCTTGCGGCCGCGCGTGAAGTCGAGGGCCTCGCGGATCACCGCCGCCTCGAAGCGGCGCGAGAGCTCGTCCATCACGTCGGCCGAGTTTTCGCGCAGCAGACGTGCCACTTCCGTGCGCAGTCCGCTTTCCCATGCGCTCACGGGCGGCGGTGCCGGCATGCCGGTGGGCACGGCCGCGGCAAGCGCCGGTTGAACCGTGCCGTTCGGCGCGACGCCGGCCACTGCGCCAGCCGTCCCTTCCGCGATCGCGGCGCCGGCCATGGTCAGTTCGGGCGAGCCGGCCTGAGCCGGCACGAGATCGGGCGGCAGGTCCTTGATCTCGATGGTCTGCGCCGGCGCCATCACCGTGAGCCAGTTCGCGAGATTTTCGAGTTGCCGCACGTTGCCTGGAAACGGCAGCGACGACAGATACGCGAGCGCCTCGTCGGACACGCGCTTGGGTTCCACGCCGAGTTCACGCGCGCTCTTTTGCAGGAAGTGGCGCGTGAGCAGCGGAATGTCCTCGCTGCGCTCGCGCAGCGCCGGCAAACGCAGGCGAATCACATTGAGCCGGTGATACAGGTCTTCGCGGAACAGCCCCTGGCGCACGCGCGACTCCAGGTTCTGGTGCGTGGCGGCAATCACGCGCACGTTGGCGCGCAACGGATTGTGGCCGCCCACGCGATAGAACTGCCCGTCCGAAAGCACACGCAGCAGGCGCGTCTGCAGATCGAACGGCATGTCGCCGATTTCGTCGAGAAAGAGCGTGCCGTTCTCGGCCTGCTCGAAGCGCCCCTGGCGCATGGCCTGCGCGCCCGTGAACGCGCCGCGCTCGTGGCCGAACAGTTCCGACTCGAGCAGGTCTTTCGGAATCGCCGCCGTGTTGAGCGCGATGAACGGACCGCTTGCGCGCGGACTATGCCGGTGCAGCGCACGCGCCACGAGTTCCTTGCCGGTGCCGGATTCGCCGGTGATGAGCACAGTGGCCGCCGAATGGGAGAGCCGCCCGATGGCGCGGAACATGTCCTGCATCGCGGGCGCCTGGCCCAGCATTTCGGGCGCTTCGGCTACGCGCTCGTCGTAGGGGTGTTCGCCGCGCACGCTCTCGTCCACGGCGCGGCGGATCAGCTCCACGGCCTTGTCGACGTCGAACGGCTTCGCGAGGTATTCGAACGCGCCGCCCTGGAAGGCGGCCACGGCGCTATCGAGATCCGAGAACGCCGTCATGATGATGACGGGCAGCCCCGGCACGCGCTCGCGCACGGTCTGCAGCAATTCGAGCCCGGAGCCGCCGGGCATGCGGATGTCCGACACCAGCACCTGCGGGCTGTCGTGGTCGAGCGCGCTCGCGGCTTCGCGCACGTTCGCAAAGCTGCGTGTCGCGAAGTTCTCGCGCGCGAGGGCCTTTTCGAGCACCCAGCGTATCGATTGGTCGTCGTCTACTATCCAGATCGGCTTCATAGGGTCCGTAGAAGTCTTGGGATGCTTGCGGTATCAGTAGTCGAGCGGCAGCAGGATCTGAAACTCGGTGTGGCCCGGCCGGCTCTCCACTTCGATCAGACCTTCATGCTGCTGCACGAAGGTCTGCGCGAGCGTGAGACCGAGACCGCTGCCGTCTTCGCGCCCCGACACGAGCGGATAGAAGATGCGGTCGCGAATCTCTTCGGGAATGCCAGGACCGTTGTCGATGATATGCAAGTCCAGTGCCAGCTTGCACAGGCGCTTGGCGACGGTCACCTTGCGCGCCACGCGCGTGCGCAGCTCGATGCGCGCGTCGCCCTGCGAGATGCGTTCGCGCAGCGCTTCGGCCGCATTGCGCACGATGTTGAGCACGGCCTGGATCAACTGCTCCTTGTCGCCGCGCAGGTCGGGCACGCTCACGTCATAGTCGCGCTCGATCGTGAGGCCGCGCGGAAACTCCGCGAGAATCACGGCGCGCACGCGCTCGCACACTTCGTGAATGTTGACGTCGCCCACGATGTGCGGATGACGGTGCGGTTCGAGCAGCCGGTCCACGAGCGTCTGCAGGCGGTCCGATTCCTTGATCACCACTTGCGTGTACTCGCGCAGTTCGTCGCGCTCGCGCGCGCCCAGCTCGAATTCGAGCAACTGCGCCGCGCCGCGAATGCCGCCGAGCGGATTCTTGATCTCGTGCGCGAGATTGCGGATCAACTGCTTGTTGACCGAAGTGAGGTCGTGAATGCGCTCTTCGCGGTCGGTGCGCAGATGCCGCTCGTTTTCGAAGAGTTCGAGCAGCACGTAGTCTGGCGCGCTTTCCAGAAAGCCCACGATCGCATGCACGTGCAGCGGCTCGTGACCGGCGCGTTCGAGCACCGCGTCGAGATGCGTCGCGTGGAACTTGTGTTCGGCGATGGACGCAATGGTGGCGATCAGCTCGTCCGCATTCGAAAAGATGTCGGGCCACGCCATCTGCGTGAGCTGACGGCGCGAGAGATCGAGCATCGCCTCGGCCGAGGGATTTGCGAAAGCGACGCGCAGCGTGCGCTTGTCGAGCACGAGCACCACCGTAGGCAGTGCTTCGAAGCCGGGCAGGAGCCCCGACTCGACGAGCTGCGTATCTTCCGACAGGGCTTCGGCGTGCCCTTTTCTTGCCTTGATCAGATTCTTCAGAACCATGTTTCAGTCTGGCCGCGAGGAGGCAATGCGCTGATGAGGGTAGTCATCTGTCTGCCGGGTCGCGAGCGGTGCGCCGATGAGCGTCTGACCCGCCGCGTCCAACGAAAAAGGGACGGCACCGCCGTCCCTTCGTAACCCATCGTGAACGTCGGACAGACGCTTCGCTGCCGCTGCTGCTGGCAAGCGAAGCGCCATTGCCGCTTACAGCGAGTAGTACATCTCGAATTCGATCGGGTGCGTGGTCATGCGCAAGCGTTGCAACTCGCCTTCCTTCAGTTCCAGGTACGCATCCAGCATCGAATCCGTGAACACGCCACCGCGCGTCAGGAACTCGCGATCCTTGTCGAGTGCTTCGAGCGCCTGGTCGAGGCCCGCGCACACGGTCGGGATCTTTGCGTCTTCTTCCGGCGGCAGGTCGTACAGGTTCTTGTCCGCGGCTTCGCCCGGGTGAATCTTGTTCTGCACGCCGTCGAGGCCGGCCATCATCAGCGCCGAGAACGCGAAGTACGGGTTGGCCATCGGGTCCGGGAAGCGCGTTTCGATACGGCGGCCCTTCGGGTTCGACACGTGCGGAATGCGGATCGAGGCCGAGCGGTTACGCGCCGAGTAGGCGAGCTTCACCGGTGCTTCGAAGTGCGGCACGAGACGCTTGTACGAGTTCGTCGTCGGGTTCGTGATGGCGTTCAGCGCGCGAGCGTGCTTGATGATGCCGCCGATGTAGAACAGCGCGAATTCCGACAGGCCGGCGTAGCCGTTGCCTGCGAACAGGTTCTGACCGTCCTTCCAGATCGACTGGTGCACGTGCATGCCCGAGCCGTTGTCGCCCACCACGGGCTTCGGCATGAACGTCGCCGTCTTGCCGTACGTGTGCGCCACGTTCTGCACGATGTACTTGAGCTTCTGCGTCCAGTCCGCGCGCTGCACGAGCGTCGAGAACTTGGTGCCGATTTCGTTCTGGCCCTGGCCCGCCACTTCGTGGTGGTGCACTTCGACCGGCACGCCGATCTGCTCGAGCAACAAACACATTTCCGAGCGGATGTCCTGGAACGAATCGACCGGCGCGACCGGGAAGTAGCCGCCCTTCACGCCCGGACGGTGGCCCGTGTTGCCGCCTTCGAATTCCTTCGACGACGACCACGGCGCTTCTTCCGAGCCGATCTTCACGAAGCAGCCCGACATGTCCGTGTTCCACTGGACCGAGTCGAAAATGAAGAATTCGGGTTCCGGACCGAAGAAGGCGGTGTCGCCCAGGCCCGTGCTCTTCAGGTACGCTTCGGCGCGCTTCGCGAGCGAACGCGGGTCGCGCTCGTAGCCCTTGCCGTCGGCCGGTTCGATCACGTCGCAGGTCAAGACGAGCGTGGATTCTTCGTAGAACGGGTCGATGAACGCCGTATCGGCATCAGGCACGAGCAGCATGTCCGAAGCCTCAATGCCCTTCCAGCCGGCAATCGACGAACCGTCAAACGCATGGCCGCTTTCGAACTTGTCCTCGTCGAATGCCGACACCGGCACGGACACGTGCTGCTCCTTGCCGCGCGTATCGGTGAAACGGAAGTCGACAAACTTGACGTCTTCGTCCTTGACGAGTTGCATGACGTCGGCCACGGATTTACTCATAACCTATCTCCTGATTAACGAATTCGGCGGGTTTCGCCGCCGCCCCAATCTAGCGGACCGGCCTTGACACGTCCACCGCGTTTTTCGCGGAACGGCGCGACCCCGGTGGCCGATCGATCGGGGCGATTATAAGCAGCTTCCATGCCATACGTGCGCCAGCCTGGCACCCCGCCCCGCCCGGCGCGCGCTGTCGCGGGGAATTCAGGCGCAGTGACGAGGCACGGTGTGCCGGTCAGCACACCTCATCGCACCAATAAAGTGCATTCCACCTGCCATCCACCCGTCTCCGTTCAATTATGGTGCATCGCGGCCTTTTTGCACCTTCATTGGGCGCCCCTTTGCGCGAGGCGCTGACCGCCGATAGCCGTGGTCGTCGAATCTGCGTCATCGGGTCGCGTCCACGGTTCGTTGTGAGGGTTGCTGCTGCGCCCGGGCAAGCCCGATGTCTCGCGCCGCGCCCCCGCGCTAGAATGCTTTTTTGATCCCGATACGAGGAGACTGGCCGTCATGAGCACGCTCGAACAGTTGTACAGAGAGGCCGAGAAGCGCCGTGTCGCAAACCAGCTGCCCTACGCGGGCGCGCTGTCGCCCGCTGAAGCGTTCGAGCTTCTGCAGCTCGATTCCCGCGCCCGGCTCGTCGACGTGCGTACGCGCGCCGAGCTGGACTGGGTAGGCCGGCCCGTGATTGGCGACGGCCAGTACGCGCACATCGAATGGACCCGCTACCCCGGCGGCATCCCCAATCCCGAATTCCTCGACCAGCTTCGCGCTTCAGTTGCGCCCGACACGCCCGTGCTGTTCCTCTGCCGCAGCGCCGCGCGCTCGAAGCTCGCCGCCATCGAGGCCGCCAAGTCCGGCTATACGCAGGCTTTCGATCTGCTGGAAGGATTTGAAGGCGACAAGGACGGCCAGGGACATCGCAAGACGGTGTCGGGCTGGTGCTTCCGGGGGTTGCCGTGGATCGGCGCCTGACTGGCACACGATTGCCACCTGACCGGCGCCTGATGGGCGCTTAATCCGCTTCCGGCCGCCTGTCAGTCAATCGGCCGCCTTCCCGTTTTCTGCGGGCGGCTCGACGATGTCCCCGCCCAGCTGATGCACGCCTTCGCGCAGCTTCACGAACGCTGCCGCGACGGCCTCGGGCTCGCCCTTCACGCCCAGATCGATGTGCCGGCGCGCGTAGATGCCGCCGCGCGTCGCGTCGCCCACGCTGGGCAGGCTGAACACGCGCACGCCCGGGAAATCATGCTCGATCTGCTCCATGAGCGGCGTCAGCGTGGATTCGGGCAACTCGAACACGATCAACGACTTCTCCGCATGCGGCGTGGCGTGATGCAGATGCGCGTACTTCGTGTCCAGCACCCACTCGATCATCGGCCACGCCATGACGGGAAAGCCCGGCACGAAGTGATGGTCGCCCACCGAAAAGCCCGGAATCTTGTTGTAGCCGTTCGGAATGATCGACGCGCCGCGCGGAAAAGTGCCCATGTTCAGCCGATGGCGGTTTTCCGGCGAGTCGAGGTCGATCGGGCCGGGGCCACTGTGCATATCGCGGATGCGCTCCTGGATCAGCGCCTTCGCCTCGGGATGCAGTTCGAGCGGCACGCCGAGCGCTGCGGCCGCGCACTGGCGTGTGTGGTCGTCCGGCGTCGCGCCGATGCCGCCCGTCGAAAACACGATGTCACCCGAAGCGAAACTGCGTCGCAGCGTCTCGGTGATGCGCTCGCGCTCGTCGCCCACGTATTGCGCCCACGCGAGCGAAAGCCCGCGCGCGCTCAGGAGTTCGATGACTTTCGGCAGGTGCTTGTCGCTGCGCCGGCCCGACAGAATCTCGTCGCCGATGATGATCAAACCAAATGCCATTGCCGCCTCTCGATGAAGGGGAGAAAGGCCCGCGTCAGGAAACCGCGACCGGGGCGCTGCCACCGCCAGGCTCTTCGGCGCGCATGTGTTGCAGCGCGCGCAGGCAGTAGTAGCCGAACCACAGCGCAGTGAACACGAGGATGAACGAATAGATCCAGATGGTCACCGCCGTGACGACGGGAAAGAACACGATAAGCCACGCCGACCAGACCCACAGCAGCGTGGGCACCGAGCCGAGCAGCCCGCTCGCAATGCCGATGGAAAGCAGCGGCAGCCGGTAGCGGCGCACCAGCGCGCGGCGCTCGTCGCGGCTCGCGTGCAGCGCGAGGGCGTCGTAGGTCATGACGCGATAGGTGAGCCAGCCCCACAGGAGCGGCGGAATCAACGCGAAGAACGGCGGCACGAGCCACAGCGGCAGCGTCACGACGAGCAACACGATGCACACGACCGTGGTCCACAGCGAATACGCGAGGCTGCCGAACCAGGTGCCGCCGCGGCGCATTTCGAGGTTCGCGAACTGGCGCCGCGACAGATGGCGGATCACGGCCGGCATGGAAAGCGTCGCGATCAGGAGCAGCACGGTGAGCACGATGAGCGGTATCGCCATGGCGATCACGATGAACGGCGCCACCACCGTGTGGAGCGACGCAAAGCCCAGCCAGTTGAACAGATCGTAGAGCGTGGACGTGAACGACCAGCTTTCGAGCCAGACGCGCGTGGCGTCGATGAGCGGCTGCCAGAACAGATAGAGCACCGTGCCCCAGACCACGGCCGCCACCGCGAACGGCACGAACGTGAGCACCAGCATGACGGGATGGAAAACGCTGGAAAGCGCGCGGCCGAAGGAACGCAGCAGATCATTCATGCGGACAGGAGGCCGGTGGGGCAAACCCGGCGCGTAGGGAGAATGGGAAAGGGAGAACAGCAGAGAGGATAAACCACGCCGAGGTCGGTCCGCCGACGTGCGGCCGTCCGCCCAGGATGGCGCACCGGCGGCGCCCCGCTGGTCGAGGCGCGCTCAAACGGCCGCGCCGTCCCCCGACGATGCGCGCTTCGGCGCCAGCCGTCGCGCAATGCGCACGAAAGCGAGCCAGTGCTGCTCGAAGAAGCCGTCGCCGTAGCGCTCGCCTTCAAGCTGATCGCGAATGCCCGTGGGCTCGATCGCGCGGTTCCACGACGCGCTGCCGAACAGCATGTCCCACCACGGGAACAGCACGCCGAAGTTGCAGCCATACGTGAGCCCCTCGTGGCCGTAACCGATGGCGTGATGGCGCCGGTGGAACGACGGACTCACGATCACGCGTTCCAGCACCCGCCCGAAATCGACGCGGATATTGGCGTGCTGCACGCTCTGCGCGAAATTGGTCAGCGCCACCAGCACCACGAACTGCACGGGCGGCACGCCGATGGCGAGCGCGATCAGCGCGAAGAAACAGGCCTGGAGCAGGTCGTCGAGCAGGTGGTTGCGGTCGTCGCACCAGAGCGACATCTTGCGCTGGCTGTGATGCACCGCGTGCAGTTCCCACCATATGCCGAAGCGGTGTTCCCAGCGGTGATACCAGTAGCCCGCGAAGTCGAGCACCACGAGATAGATCGCGAACGTGACGAGCGGCTGGGTCGTGACGCCCGGCCAGAGGTTGTCGAAGTCGATGTTCGAGATGTTGTGCAGCCGCAGCCACGCCTGGAGATGGTCGAAAAGCGGCTGCAGCGTGAAGAAGAAAAAGAGGTTCATCACGCCGAGCCGCACGATCCACGTGTAGATCACGTCCACACCCACGCCCTTGCGGTTCTCCCACTTCTCGGCCGGACGCAGCGCTTCGAGCGGACGCAGCACCGCGTACATCGCGAGCACCTCGAGCACGCCGACGATCACCCAGTAAAGGCTATCGTACGTGTCCTCGTCGTAGTCCATGAGGTTGAAGCGGAACAGCAGCGGCTGCACGACGTCGACATACAGCAGCGTCTGGATGGCCGAGATGAAGCTGTCGAGGGAAGAAGTGATCAGGTGAAACATGGTTTCCGTTTTCGCTCAGCGGGACGCCGCTGGGACGCATTCCGCCCGGTCGAGTTCCGCTGGGTTCTGCTGGTTTCTTCGCCGACGTCCGCTACCGGGCTCCGCTGCTGACTGCCGCTTGCAGGGCCGGAGCCGCGTGCGGCGCCCGACGCCGCCTCATGCCGCCTCATGCCGCCTCATGCCGCCTCACGCCGCCTCACGCCGCCTCAAGCGGCATCAGGTTCCCTCAGGCCCCATTCGGTGCCGTCACGGGCGCCCGGTCGAAGAAGTAGATGCCGTGCGGCGAGCGGCCCACGAGGATCGTCTGCACGAGCTTGTGAGTGGTGAGGTCGATCACGCCCACGTGCTTCGCGAAGCGGAACGTGACCCAGAGGTAGCGCTTGTCGGCCGAAAGCTCCATGTCATCGGGACCGGGCAGAAGGCCCGTGATGTCGCCCGTGTTGGTGAGCGTCTCTTCGTCGATGATGCTGATCGTGCTCGCCACGCGGTTCGACACGGCGACGTGGCGGCCGTCGTCGAGCGAGCGGAAGTTGTGCGCGCCGTTGCCCGTCACGATGGTCTTCACCACCTTCTGATTGCGCCAGTCGACCACGGCCACGTAGTCGGCGCCCGTCATGCCGACGAGCAGGTACTTGTCGCCGGGCGTCATCCAGAGGCCCGCCGGCACCTTGCCGACCTTCATCTTCCATTTCACCGTCTGCGTGGGCAGGTCGATGGCCGCGAGTTCGCCCGACACCTGCAACGTGATGAACACCGTTTTGCTGTCGTTCGTGAACGCCATGTGGCTCGGCATCACGGCGAGCGGCAACCGCTTGGCCAGCGTGAAGTTGTGGCCGTCATAACCGTAAATGTCGATGCGGTCGAGCCGCAGGCCCGTGGTGACGAACCACTTACGGTCGGGCGAAAAGCCGAGCTGATACGGATCTTCGATGTTTTCGAGCCAGCGCTGCGTCTTGCCGGTTTTCGGATCGACAAACATCAGGTTGTTCGAGACCGAATTCGCCACGATCAGCGACGCATTGTCGGGCGTGGTCATCAGGTGGTGCGGTTCCTTGCCGGTGGGCACCGTGCCCACCACCTGGTGCGTCGCTTCGTCGATCAGACTGAGCGTCGCTTCGCCGGAATTGAGCACGATGATGTTATTGGCGTGGGCGAGCGTCGGGGCAATACCTGCGGCGCCCGCAGCCAGCGCCACGCACGCCGCGAAACGACGCGCGGCGCGGGAAAGGAAGAAATTACGCATGAAGGGAAACCGTCCGGAGGGGTGGCGTGATTGTAGAACGTTTGCGCGCGCCGGCGGTTGACTTGCCGAAGGCACCGTTCGTCGCGAAGTCGTGTGAGCAAGACGAAACCACGGCGAGGCCCCCGGCGATTACCTGGAAGCCTCGCCGGGCGGCCGCGGCTTCGCTCAGCGCTGCATCGACTCCCACACCTTGTGAAGTCGCTTCACGGAAACCGGCATCGGCGTGCGCAGTTCCTGGGCGAAAAGCGAAATACGCAGCTCTTCGAGCAGCCAGCGGAATTCGGCGAGCCGCGGGTCGGCCACGCCGCCGCGCTGCGAGAGCGCGCGCTGATAGTGCTGCCAGAGCGGCTGGAACTCGGCGTACTGGCGCGTATCGCGGGCCGGATCGGCGCGCAGCTTGTCGATACGTAGCGCGATGCCCTTGAGGTAGCGCGGAAAGTGCGTGAGCTGCACGTAGGGCGTCTCGACGATGAAGCGCTTCGTCACGAGCGCATCGAGTTGCGCCTGCATGTCCGACGAGGCATTGCCGAAGGCCTTCGCCTGCGCGAGCTTTTTCGTCACGGCGGCGTATTCCGCCAGAATCTGCCCGACAAGGCGCGCAATTTCCTGCGCAAGCAGCGTGAGCCGGCTGCGGCCCTCGTCGCGGCGCGCGTGGAAGCTCGTGTCGTCGTCGGGTAGCGGGTCCTGGAGACACGCACGGTCGAGCGCCATGTCGATCAGTTGGTCGCGCAACTCCTCTTGCGTGGCGCGCGACATGAACTGCATCGCCATTTCCCGCAGCCCCGGCAGGTTCTTCTCCAGATAGCGGATCGGCTCGCGCAACTGCAGCGCGAAGAGGCGCCGCAGGCCCGCGCGATGGATGCGCGCCGCCTCGTCGGGCGAGTCGAACACCTCGACGTCGCAATGCGTGCCGCGATCCACGAGCGCCGGGTAGCCGAACAGCGTCTGTCCGCCGCGGCGGATTTCGAGCAGTTCCGGCAGCTTGCCGAAATTCCAGGTGGTCAGGTTTTCGTAGAGCGCGGTGGCGGGCGATGCGGTGTCCGCGAACGATGCTGCCGCGCCGGACGCGACATTGCCCGGCGTGGCGCGGGCCGAGGGCGACGCGCCCATGCCGCCCCTCTGATGCCCCTGCCGCGTGCCCTCGCCCGTTGCGTGAGGCCGTGCACTCGCCGGCGTGCCAGGCCGCGCCGCCGTATCAGGACCTGGGCCTGGACCAAGAGCAGGCCCCGACCCCGGCACCGTTGCCGCGCCCTGCCCGGCCGCAGCCGCATCGGCGACGATCCGCTGGAACTGCTGCTGCGCCTGGGCACCCAGCTCGGCGCGCAGTTGCGCGAGATTGCGGCCCATCGCGAGCTGGCGCCCGTGCTCGTCGATCACCTTGAAGTTCATGAACAGGTGCGCGGGCAGCGTCTCCAGCTTGAAGTCGGCGAGTTTCAGCGCGATCTGCTTCTCCCCGCGCACGTCCGCGATCAGCGCATCGAGCAGGCCGCCCGCACCGAAACGCTCGCTCGCGTGGCGATCCGCGAACGCCGCGGCGTACTCGGGCAGCGGCACGCAATGGCGGCGCAGCTTCTGCGGCAGCGACTTCAGCAGCAACTGCACCTTCTCCTTCACCATGCCCGGCACGAGCCACTCGCAGCGGCGCGCATCCACCTGATTGAGCGCGTGCAGCGGCACCGTGAGCGTCACGCCGTCGCGCGGCGAGCCCGGCTCGAAGTGGTAGCCGAGCGTCATCGGCACGCCGGCCATCGTCATGCGCTTCGGGAACAGGTCGGTCGTGACGCCGGCTGCCTCGTGGCGCATCAGGTCGTCGCGAGAGAGGTAGAGCAGGCGCGCCTCTTCACCACTGCCGCCGTGCTTCTTCGCCTCGTCGCGATACCAGCGTTCGAACGCCGCGCCGGTGTAGATGCCCTTCGGCACCACCTTGTCGTAGAACGCGAAGATCAGTTCGTCGTCCACCAGCACGTCCTGGCGGCGCGACTTGTGCTCGAGCTGTTCGATGTCGGCAAGCAGCTTGCGGTTGTGCGCGAAGAACGGCAGCTTCGTCTCGAACTCGCCTTCCACCAGCGCGCCGCGAATGAACAGCTCGCGTGCGCGGGCCGGGTCCTGCCGGCCGAAGCTCACGCGCCGCCGCTGATAGATGGGTAGCCCGTAGAGCACCGCTCGCTCGAAGGCCGTCACCTGCGCCGCGCGCTTTTCCCAATGCGGCTCGGAAAGCGATTTGCGCAGCAGATGCGCGCCCACGCGCTCCACCCACTCGGGCTCGATCTTCGCGATGGTGCGTGCATAGAGCCGGCTCGTTTCCACGAGTTCGGCGGCCATCACCCAGCGCCCCGCCTTCTTCACGAGCGCGGAGCCGGGCCACAGGTGGAACTTGATGCTGCGCGCGCCGAGGTAGTACGGCTCGTCCTCGGCCTTCAGGCCGATGTTGCCGAGCAGCCCGGTGAGCAGCGCGAGATGGATCTGCTCGAAGGTGGCGTCGGCCTCGTTGAGCCGCCAGCCGTGCTCGCGCACCACCGTGAGCAGTTGCGAGTGCACGTCGCGCCATTCGCGCAGGCGCATTTGCGAGAGGAAGTTCGCGCGGCAGGCGTCCATCAGCTGACGGTTGGACTTCTTGTGCGTGACCGCTTCCTCGAACCACGCCCAGATCTTGAGCCACTGCAGGAATTCCGAGCGTTCGTCGGCGAAGCGGCGATGCGCTTCGTCGGCCTGCTCCTGCGCTTCGAGCGGCCGGTCGCGCGGGTCCTGCACCGAGAGCGCGCTTGCGATCACGAGCACCTCGCGCAGCGCCTGCTGGTCGCGCGCGGCGAGAATCATGCGGCCCACGCGCGGGTCGAGCGGCAGCCGCGCGAGTTCGCGGCCAAGCGGCGTGAGCGCGTTGTCGTCGTCCACGGCGCCCAGTTCGTTGAGCAACTGGTAGCCGTCCGCGATGGCGCGGCCCGGCGGCGGTTCGATGAATGGAAACGTTTCGATCGCCGTCAGGTGCAGCGCCTTCATGCGCAGAATCACGGCCGCGAGCGACGAGCGCAGGATCTCCGGGTCCGTGAAGCGCGGCCGCGCCTCGAAGTCGGTCTGATCAAAGAGGCGGATGCACACGCCGTCGGCCACGCGGCCGCAGCGGCCCGCGCGCTGGTTCGCGGCGGCCTGCGAGACCGGCTCCACCTGGAGTTGCTCCACCTTGTTGCGATACGAGTAGCGCTTGACACGCGCGAGGCCCGTGTCCACCACGTAGCGGATGCCCGGCACCGTGAGCGAGGTTTCGGCGACGTTGGTGGCGAGCACGATGCGCCGCGCGTTCGACGGCCGGAACACGCGCTCCTGCTCGGCTGCGGAAAGACGCGCGAAAAGCGGCAGGATTTCGGTGTGCGGCGGATGGTGCTTGCGCAGCGACTCGGCGGCCTCGCGGATCTCGCGCTCGCCGGGCAGGAACACGAGCACGTCGCCGGGGCCTTCGCGACAGAGTTCGTCGACGGCATCGACGATGGCCTCCATGAGGTCGCGTTCGGACGCCTCGCCTGCGCCGCCTCTGCCACCGCGCTCGCCGCGGCGTGCGCCGCCTGGGCCTCCTGCGTGATCCGCGCCGTCCTGAGCCGGCCGTGCGCGCCCGCGGCCCGCCGTCCCTTCGGCGGCCTTCACCGCAGGGCTCGCCCCGACCACCGGGCGGTAGCGCATCTCGACGGGATAGAGCCGCCCGCTCACTTCGATCACGGGCGCGGGCCGCGCTTCGCTGCCGAAGTGGCGCGCGAAACGCTCGGCGTCAATGGTCGCCGACGTGACGATCAGCTTGAGGTCCGGCCGGCGCGGCAGGATCTCTTTCAGATAGCCGAGCAGGAAGTCGATGTTGAGACTGCGCTCGTGTGCTTCGTCGATGATCAGCGTGTCGTACGCCTTCAGAAGCGGGTCGGTCTGCGTTTCGGCGAGCAGAATGCCGTCGGTCATGAGCTTGACCGACGCGCCCGGCGCGAGGTTGTCCGTGAAGCGCACCTTGTAGCCCACCACCTCGCCGAACGGCGTGCCGAGTTCCTCGGCAATGCGCCGCGCGGTGGCCGAGGCCGCGATCCGCCGCGGCTGCGTATGGCCGATCAGCCCCGCGCCGCCGGCGCCGCGCCCGCGTCCGAGTTCGAGGCAGATCTTCGGCAACTGGGTCGTCTTGCCCGAGCCCGTCTCGCCGCTCACGATCACCACCTGGTGAGCCGCGATGGCGCGCGCGATTTCCTCGCGCCGGCCGGACACCGGCAGCGCTTCGGGAAACGTGATAGGCGGAACAGGATTGGGCGCGACCGGCCGGCGCGCCTTCGTCTCACGGCCGGCTTCGTGTGCTGCTTTGGGTGGGGCTTCGTTTGCGCCTTCACGGGCGGCGTCCCGTGCTGCGGACGAGCGCGCCGGCGCCGGACTTTTGGGTACATTCGACATGGGGGCGCATTATAATCCCGGCATGAATTCACAAACCGACCTCATCCCCACGTCCGCAGGCGCGCCGGCCGCTTCCGGCGACCCTGAAACCGCCCTCCATCACGCGCAGTTCGTCGAGTGGATGCGATCGGTCGCGCCCTACATCCACCGCTTCAACAACAAGACGTTCGTCGTGGGTTTTGGCGGCGAGGTCGTGCATCAGAACCTGCTCAACGCGCTCGTTTCCGACATCGCGCTCTTGCAGGCCATGGGTATCCAGATCGTGCTCGTGCACGGTTCGCGCCCGCAGGTCGAAGAGCAGATGAGCCTGCACGGCGTGGAGTCCGAGTTCTCGCACGGCATGCGCATCACCAATGCGCGCGCACTCGAATCCGCGAAGGAAGCCGCCGGCGAAGTGCGCCTCGATATCGAGGCCGCCATCAGCCAGGGCCTGCCGAACACGCCGATGGCGCACGCGCACATCAGCGTGGTGTCGGGCAATTTCGTGACCGCGCGGCCCGTCGGCATTCTCGACGGCGTCGATTTTCAGCACACGGGCCTCGTGCGCAAGATCGATGCCGACTCCATCCGTCACTCGCTCGCGAGCCGCAAGCTCGTGCTGCTCTCGCCGCTCGGCTTCTCGCCCACGGGCGAGGCGTTCAATCTGTCGATGGAAGACGTGGCGTCCGCCGCGGCCATCGCGCTGCGCGCCGACAAGATGGTGTTTCTCACCGAAACGCCGGGCCTCTACGACGAAGACGGCGGACTGATCCGCGAAATGTCGCTCGACGACGCCTACCGCCTGCTGGAAAGCGGCGCGGTGTCGGGCGACGCCGGGTTCTATCTGAAACACGCCATTCGCGCCTGCCGCGGCGGCGTGGCGCGCGCCCACATCATTCCGTACTCGCTCGACGGCAGCATCCTGCTCGAACTGTTCCTGCACGACGGCGTGGGCACGATGATCTCGTACGAGAACCTGGAGAGCCTGCGCGAGGCGTCGCCGGACGACGTGGGCGGCATCCTCACACTGATCGAACCGCTCGAGACAGACGGCACGCTGGTGCGGCGCGGGCGGCACCAGATCGAACGCGACATCGACCACTTCTCGGTCATCGAGCACGACGGCGTGCTGTTCGGCTGCGCCGCGCTGTACCCATATCCGCAGGAGCGCATCGGCGAAATGGCGTGCCTCACGGTTTCGCCGGAGGCTCAAGGCGCAGGCGACGGCGAGCGGCTCCTGAAGCGTATCGAGCAGCGCGCGAGGGCACGCGGCCTCACGCGCATTTTCGTGCTCACCACGCGCACGGAGCACTGGTTCCTGAAGCGCGGCTTCGTGAAGGCGTCCGTGGACGACCTGCCCGAAGACCGGCGCCGGCTCTACAACTGGCAGCGCAAGTCGCTCGTGCTGATGAAGCAGCTCTGAGCGGCGCCGGGACGGCGCGGCTGGAACAGCGTGCAATAGTGTGCCTTCCCGCCTCGCCTTGCGCAGCGAGGCAACAGAAAACAGAAACCGGGCCGCCTCGAACACACCGTGGCGCGGCCCCTATACCGATCAACCCGATCCAACACGACATCGCGAGACCTCACCCGCGATCATTCGAATCTCAGGAAGGAGAAGCACAGCATGGCTCGTATGGTTCAATGCGCGAAGCTCGGCAAGGAAGCCGAAGGCCTCGATTTCCCGCCGCTGCCGGGCGAACTCGGCAAGCGCATCTACGAAAGCATTTCGAAGGAAGCGTGGCAGGCGTGGCTCAAGCAGCAGACGATGCTCATCAACGAGAACCGTCTCAACATGGCCGACCCGCGCGCGCGCCAGTACCTCATGAAGCAGACGGAGAAGTTCTTCTTCGGCGAAGGCGCGGACCAGGCGTCGGGCTACGTACCGCCTACGCAGGGCTGAGGGTTTCGGCGCGGCGAGCGGTGTCGTTCGCGTTTGAGGCGGGTCGCAGAGCCGCCTCACCGCGCCTGATCGTCTTCCTCCCTGCCGCCTTAATGGGGCCCACTCGCGGGGCTCCCTCGCGGACCCCACCGCGGTGTTCATCGCGCTGCGGTCCAGCGTCCGCTGGACCGCGCAAGCCTGCCTCCCGGTACGCGCCACGGCCGGCCGGTTTGCACGATCTTCTGTCATCGTGCTAACATGCACCCCGTTTTCAACAGCAATTCACCTTCATTCGCGTTCAATACGCCTACGGGTTCCGTCGCACATGCGTGCACTTCCCGTCGAGCCGGTTGAACTGTTCTTTCAACGGCGCAAGCCAGCCTCCGTCACCTGACGAGCCCGGCGGCGCCATCAAGCGTCTGTTTTCGCATCGCTCCACTGAGCGGCATCGAGCCGCCCTGATGCGAAACCAGCACCTTCGACGAGTGCAATTTCGCGACGATCCGCACGCGGCCCCGGCCACCAGGTCCGGCTTCATGAGGCATCGTTTTTCCGTTCGCTGAACGGGCCACACGCGCGCCGTGACGGCACGCCGCGGCGCGTCGCCTGCCGCAAAACCGTTCGGCCCGCGCGCGGCACTTCTCGCGAAACTGCACTTTTCCGGCAACCGTGGCGGACCGCTCACGCGCTCGGCCGCAGTCACAGGAGTTCAAGACCTTGACCGCATCCACCAACGGCTTCTGGCGAAACGCAGAACGAAACGCAGAAAGCGGCAACAGCAGCACCACGCGTCTCACCGTGGACGACATCACCGTCGTCGATCACAGTCTGCTCAAACGCGCGGTCGGCGCCATGGCGCTCGGCAACGCAATGGAGTGGTTCGATTTCGGCGTGTACAGCTACATCGCCGTCACGCTCGGCAAAGTGTTTTTCCCGTCCAGCAGCGCCTCGGCGCAATTGATTGCGACGTTCGGCACCTTCGCGGCCGCGTTCCTCGTGCGGCCCGTCGGCGGCATGGTGTTCGGCCCGCTCGGCGATCGCATCGGACGCCAGCGCGTGCTCGCGATGACGATGATCATGATGGCCTGCGGCACGTTCGCGATCGGCCTGATTCCTGACTACGCGACGATCGGCATTCTCGCGCCCGTGCTGCTGCTCGTGGCGCGCCTCGTGCAAGGCTTCTCGACGGGCGGCGAATACGGCGGCGCCGCGACCTTCATCGCCGAATATTCGACGGACAAGCGCCGCGGCTTCATGGGCAGCTTCCTCGAGTTCGGCACGCTGATCGGCTACGTGCTGGGCGCGGGCACCGTGGCGCTGCTCACCGCGACGCTTTCCGAACGCGCCCTGCTTTCGTGGGGCTGGCGCGTGCCGTTCCTGATCGCCGGGCCGCTCGGGCTGGTGGGCCTCTACATCCGCATGAAGCTCGAAGAAACGCCCGCGTTCCGGCGCGAGGTCGAAGCGCGCGAAACGCGCGAGGCCGCCGACAAGGCTCAGCTGCAGCCCACGTTCCGCCAGATCCTCGTGCAGCAGTGGCGCCCGCTGCTGCTGTGCGTGGGACTCGTGCTGATCTTCAACGTGACGGACTACATGGCGCTCTCGTACCTGCCGAGCTACCTTTCGGCGACGCTGCACTTCAACGAGACGCACGGCCTCTTTCTCGTGCTGATCGTCATGGTGCTGATGATGCCGATGACGCTTGCTGCCGGCCGCCTCTCCGACACGCTCGGCCGCAAGCCCGTGATGCTCGCGGGCTGCATCGGGCTCTTCGTGCTCTCCGTTCCCGCACTGTTCATGATCCGCACGGGCGAGATGCTGCCGGTCTTCGGCGGTCTGCTGATACTCGGCACCCTGCTCTCGTGCTTCACGGGCGCGATGCCCGCCGCCTTACCCGCGCTCTTTCCGACCTCCATCCGCTACGGCGCGCTCGCCATCGGCTTCAACGTGTCCGTGTCGCTGTTCGGCGGCACGACGCCGCTCGTCACGGCGTGGCTTGTGGACACGACGGGCAACCTGATGATGCCCGCCTACTATCTGATGGGCGCCTCGGTGATCGGCATGGCGGCCGTGGCGGCGCTGCGCGAAACGGCGCGCAAGCCGCTGCCCGGCTCCGCGCCCTGCGTGGCCTCGCCGGCCGAAGCACACGCGGTACTGCGAGGACACCGCGTGGCCGAGGAGCTGGACGACGAGGAAGACTACGCGGTGGCGGTGCGGGTCTGAAGGCCTTGTGACTGTGAGGCGGGTTCTCGGGGCGGTCGCGCTGGGGGCGGTCGCGCTGGGGGCGGTCGCGCTGGGGGCGGTCGCGTTTGGGTCGTCGCGTTTGGGTCGTCGCGTTTGGGTCGTCGCGTTTGGGTCGTCGTATTGGAGCCGTCGCGTTTTAGCCGGCGACGTCTGAACCACCAGCGTTCGAGTCACCACCATTGGCGCCCTCGACGCCAATCCGGCTCACCGTCCACGCACGCGCTACTCGACGAGCCGCGCGAGCGTCGCGGACACGCGGCCTGCCTCGATCACGAGCATCCCTGCCGATACCGGCAGCCTGAAGCGTCGCGGCCCGGCGCTGCCGGGGTTCACGAACAGCACGCCGTCGCGCGTTTCGATCACGGGCTTGTGCGAATGACCGGTGACGACGACGTCGATGGCGCGCTCGCCTAGCGCCTCGCGCGCCGCGCGCAGATCGGCGATGTCGTGGACCACGAGAATCGTCCGCTGCTGCACCGTCAGCGTGGTGTGCAGCGGCAACGGCTCCGCCCATGCGCCCACGTCGTTGTTCCCGCGCACGGCGGTGACGGGCGCGATGCCGGCGAGCGCCTCGAGCACCGCGGGGTCGCAGATGTCGCCCGCGTGCACGATCGCGTCGCAGCCCTGCAGATGCCGCAGCGCTTCGGGACGCACGAGGTTGTGCGTGTCGGAGATCAGGCCAATGCGATGGACGCGCGCGTTTCGGGTCGAAGCCATGGTTTCAAGGCACGGACGAACGATGCAGATCAGGCGGCGTGCGCGCCACCCGGCCTCCGTGACCCAGCCAGCGCTTCGTCATACCCTGCACCAGCACCGACACGAGCGCCGCGCAACCGAACGCCGGCAGCGTGCCGGCATGCGGGAGCAGCGCCGCGGCCACGATGAAGAACGCCGCGAACGACGCCCGCCCGACCACCATGCCGCGCATCAGGCGCGCGACGAAATCCGCGCCGTGCGCGCGCTGCGCCGACACGGCAAGCACGCTGCCGAGCAGTGGAAACACCGAAAGCACGCCGCTCCACGCCGCACCGAGCGATGCCGACAGTTGCGTCACCGCGAGCGTCAACGCGGCACCCATCGCCATGCGCAGTACGAGATCGGTGCGGGTTATGCGCGCAGCCGGCACGGTGCCTTGCGCACGCGGCAGCCACGTCTGCGATACGGTCACGGCCACGCCCGCCGCGCCCAACGTCCACGCGGCGCCGTCCGGCAGATGCACGAGCAGCGCGGCCACGACGAGCCACGCCGCAAGGCCCGCAGCAAGCGCGAGGGGCCAACGGGTCTCCCAGCCCGGACGGCGGCAGGTCCAGGCATAGGCAAAATTGAACGCTTCGGATGCGGCAATCGCTGCAACGGATGCCGCGCAGGCACGCGCGCCGAATACCGGACCGCGTTCGAGCACGAGCAGCAGCACGATGGGCCCGGCCACCACCGGCAAGCCCGCGAGCCAGCCCGCCACGGCGGGCCCCCAGACGCGTGCGGCCAAGGCCAGCGAAACGAGAAAGGCCGGAACGAGCGCGAGTTTGAGAGCGAGCATCGTCGCGATCCGCGATGAGTGAAGGGAGCGGACGATTATCGCCGATGAAGCCGGGACAGGCTCACCGCGCACTCACCGCGCACTCACTCCGCCGCGCCGTGCGCGATGAAGTGCACGGCGAGCCATACGGTGGGCAAATCCGGCGCTTCGAAGTCCGTATAGACCACGCGATGCCGGCAATGCGCCGGAATGCGCAGGTAGTCGCCGGGACGCAGCGTACGGATCGACGGCTCGCCTTCGAATTCGAGCGCCGCGCCGCCCGAGAGCAGTACGACCCATTCGTCACGCGGATTGTCGTACCAGAAGCCGGGCGGACTCGCCTGCCCCGTGGAAACGATGCGCTCGATCGTCACCTCGCGATCGTCCACGAGGGTGTCGAAGCGTTCCTCGTCGGACGGCGTAGCTGCAAGCGCCGCGAGCGCCCCAAGCGAAGCGAAGTCGAACAGATTGCCCGATTCGGGCTTTCGGGCGCGGGGCATGTCGGGCTGCATGGCGGTCCTCACGTCGGCTGTCACGTTCACTGTTCACTGTTCATTGTTCACTGTTACGTCGGCTTGCATCCCGGTTCTCAGGCAAGCGGCTCGAGTGCGCCCAGCAGCGTGGGTATAAGTTCGCTCACGGTCGGGTGAATGTGCATGGCGCGCATGAGCGTGGTGTAGGGCGCGCGCGCCGTCATCGTATCGATGAAGGTGTGAATCGCCTCGTCGCCCTCGATACCGAATATCCCCGCACCCAGAATCTGCCGCGTCTCGCGGTCCACGAGCACCTTCATGAAACCGTCGGTCTCACAGCGTTCGCGCGCGCGGCCCACGCGCGACATCGGCATGGTCGCGATCAGCGCGGGCTTGCCGCTCGCGCGCACCTCGGCTTCGGAACGCCCCACGCGCGCAAGCGGCGGATCGACGAACACCGCGTAGGCGGGAATGCGGTCGTCCACGCTGCGCGCCTCGCCGTCGTTCGCGCCCAGCAGATTGGCGCGGACAATCTCGAAGTCGTCGTAGGAGGTATGCGTGAAGGCGCCGCGTCCGTTGATATCGCCAATGGCCCAGACGCCTTGCACGTTGGTGCGCAACTGGCCATCGACGGGCACGATGCCGTGCGCGTTCACCGTGATGCCGGCGGCGTCGAGGCCGAGGTCGTCGGTATTCGGAATGCGTCCGGTCGCGAAAAGCAGATGCGATGCTTCGAGCGTCTGCCCGCCGAGCGCGATGCGCACGGCTTCACCGTTCGCGCCCGCGGGTTCGAGTCGCTGCGGCTCCACGCCGAAGCGGAACTCGACGCCCTCGCGCGCGAGCACCTCCTGCACACCGCGCGCGAAATCCTCGTCCTCGCGAGCGAGCACGCGAGCGCCGCGCACGATCACCGTTACGCGGCTGCCGAAGCGGCGGAACATCTGCGCGAATTCGAGCGCCACGTAGCTGCCGCCCACGATCGCGAGATGCTCGGGCAGCACGCTCACGTCGAGCAGCGAAGCGTTGGTGTGATAGCGCACGCGCTCGATGCCTTCGACCTGCGGCACCGCCGCGCGCGTGCCCGTGTTGATGAAGATTTCGGCGGCTTCGAGCGCGTGCACGGCGTCGCCGCCGCTGTCGTCCATGCCTTCATCCACGCTCACCGAATGCGGGCCCGTGAAGCGCGCATGGCCCGTGAAGACGGAGACATTCGGGGCTTCTCGCAGCCACTTCTCCACGCCGCTGCGCGACTGGCCGATCACGCGGTCTTTGCGCGCCTTGACTTCGGCAAGATCGACGGTGACAGGACCCGCCACGTGCACGCCGTAATCGGCGGCGTGCCGTACGACATGCGCGGCGCGCGCGCTCGCCACATAAGTCTTCGTGGGCGTGCAGCCAACATTCACACAGGTCCCGCCGAATGCGGCCCGCTCAATCACGGCCGTCTTGCGCCCGCTCTTGCCGAGTTCGACCGCGAGCGGCGCGCCGCCCTGCCCGGTGCCGATCACGATTGCATCGAAATGCTTCGCTCTGTCCGCCATGTTCGCGTCTCCTCGGAATGGATCGCACGGCCCGGGGCACGCGGCCCGGGCCGTGCGCGTCGCCCATCGCGTCGCCCATGTTACGCCCCGCTGCGAAAACCCACGCGGCCGGTGTACACGGCAAGTCCGCAGCCAATACGACGTGCGAAACACATAGAGAGAAGCAAAAAAAAGAGCCGCCTCGCGGCGGCTCACAGGGTATCGGTGAAACGACATGGGCAGCCGCTCCACCGTGGGAAGACGATGCACTCAGGCGTGGCAGTGCTCCGCGCCGAACAGTTCGCGCGAGCGTTGCAGCGCGGCGCGGGCGCCCTGGGTCGCAACCATGAAGCCGACCTGGCTCAGGTTGAAATCGGTCGAGACCATCATCTGCATGAGGCTCACCATCGGCAATACGACGGCCGGCTGGTAAAGCTGTCTTTCGATGAAGTCCCGCATGATCTGCTCCCGGTGCACTGCACTGCGCGGCGCCCGCCCAGGGCAGATACCGCTTTTCGATGGAAGCATTGTAGGGACGCGCAGACTGCGGATAAATCGGCCAGCCGCGAAGTCACTTGTCGCGAAAAGCAAACAATCGGGGAGAGGGAGGAACCGCGAGGGGGGCCTGGCCGCGACAGCCCGGAAGTTGGGAGGACCGGCCCACGAAGAGCTTTTCGCAACAGGCTGGGTCGCGTCAAGCAAGCTGCAGCAGGCCGAGCCGGGACCCGGATGGCCCGCGGCAGGCCGAGCCGTGACAAGCCCCCACGCCCGACCCGCGCCTTACTCCAGTGGCGCCCCAACAAACTCCGGCAGCGCTTCCGCGCGCGCCGAAAACGCCGCGAGCGCAGGATAGCGCCCCGCGTCCACGGCGCCCGGCAGGATGAACTGCGTGAACCGCCACGCCACGGCCACCGTGATGTCGGGCTGCATCAGCCGGTCGCCGGCGAGCCACGCGCCGTTGCCGCAAGCCGCCACGAGCGGTTCGAGCACGTCGTACGCGGCGTGCATCTGCTTCTGCACGCGCTCCACCCACGGTTCGTGCTGGCGTTCTGCAGGACGCAGGTTGCGCTCGTAGACGATCTGGATCGTCTTTTCCATCGCGGCGAGCGCGAAGCCGATCACGCGCAGCGCGGCGAGCCGCGCCTGCGGGTCCTCGGGCATGAGCCGGCGCGCAGCGGGCACCTTGTGATCGAGGTGGTCAAGGATCAGGCTCGAATCGATCAGCAGCGTGCCGTCGTCCTCGACGAGCGTCGGCGCCTTCACGACGGGATTGACGCGCGCGAACTCGTCGAAGTGCCTGAACACCGAGACGCTGCGATGCTCGAACGGTATGCCGAGCACGGCGAGCGAAACGGCGACGCGGCGCACGTAGGGAGAATCCATCATGCCGATCAGTTGCATTCCGAGCCTCGCTTGTTGGGAGTTTGAGCGCCGTGGGTTTAAACGTCGGTTGGGTGGCACGGCGGAGGTGTATTAGACCGCACCGCCATGACAACGCGCAACGGCACGGCAGCGCGCCGCCCATACCGGCGTTCCCTACGCCGCCGGCGCCCCGCTCAACCCGCCGTTTCCGGCTGAGCTTCCAGCCGGTCGCGCCGCGCCTCCAGCCCCTTCGTCAATTCCAGCGCCTGACGCTCGAAGAGCCGCCGATACACGCCGCCCGCCGCCCGAATCAACGTGTCGTGGCTGCCCTCCTCCACCACGCGCCCGCGCTCCAGCACGAGCAGCCGGTCCAGCGCGCGCACCGTGGAGAGCCGGTGCGCGACCACGATGGTCGTGCGACCCACCATCAGGCGCTCCATCGCTTCCTGGATCAACGCCTCGCTTTCGCTGTCGAGGCTCGACGTGGCTTCGTCGAAGATCAGCACCGGCGCGTCGGCCAGGAAAGCGCGCGCGATCGCCACCCGCTGGCGCTCGCCGCCCGAGAGCTTCACGCCGCGCTCGCCCACGAGCGTCGCGTAGCCGTCGGGCAACGCGACGATGAACTCGTGCGCATGCGCGAGCCGCGCGGCCCGCTCGATCTCGGCCTGCGTCGCGCCCGGCCGCCCGTACGCGATGTTGTCGGCAAGCGAGCGGTGAAACAGCAGCGGCTCCTGCTGCACGATGGCAATCTGCGCGCGCAGCGACGTCTGCTGGACAGCGGCGATGTCCTGGCCGTCGATCGTGATGCGACCGCCGTCCACGTCGTAGAGCCGCTGGATCAGCTTGATGAACGTCGTCTTGCCCGAACCCGAGTGGCCGATCAGCCCTACGCGTTCGCCCGGCGCGATGCGCACCGAAAAGTCCGAGTAAAGCGGGCTCGCGAGTGCGCCGTAGCGGAACGTGACGTGCTCGAAGCGGATCTCGCCGCGCTCCACCACGAGCCTGCCCGCGCCCGGCCGGTCAACGACCCCGAGCGGCTGACTCTCCAGTGCGACCAGCTCTTCCATGTCGTTGACCGAGCGCTGCAGATTACGCACGAGCATCCCGACGTCGCGCAGATAGCCTTGCAGCACGAGGAACATGGTGAGCGCGAACGCGATGTCGCCCACGCCGGCGTGGCCGCGCATCCACAGCACGAGCGCCGTGCCGAGCATGGCCGCCTGCAGCGCCGCGAGCATGACGTTCTGCACGCCGCCGTTCGCCGTGCCGCGCAGCCAGGTGCGCCGCGTGCGGTCGCGCCACTTGCCGATGATGCGCGAGAGCCGCATTTCCTCGCGCAGCTCGGCGCCGAATGCTTTCACGACAGCGTTGCAGGTGATGGCGTCGGCGAGCGCGCCGCCCATGCGCGTGTCCCACGCATTGCCGAGGCGCGCCGCGGGCGCCACCACAGCGAGCGAAAGAAACGCGGTCACCGCGATGTAGACGACAGCGCCCACGCCCACCACGAGCCCCATCACGGGCCAGTGCAGACCGAGCACGACGGTCGCGCCCACCAGCATGACGACGGACGGCAGCAGCCCGAGCAGCAGCGTGTCGTTGAGCACGTCGAGCGCCCAGATGCCGCGCGTGATCTTGCGCACCGTCGAGCCGGCGAAGCTGTTCGCGTGCCAGTCGGTGGAAAAGCGCTGCACGCGATGGAATGCGCGCGCGGCGATGTCGCTCATCATCCTGAGCGTGAGCGACGTGAGGTTGAAGAACGTCACGTAGCGCAACAGCGCCGCACCGAGGCCCATGCCGACGAGCGCCGCGAAGGCGACGAGCGCTTCATTCGCCGCGTGCAGTCTGCCGTGCGAACCGGCGTGCGCGCCCGCCGCGAGCGCATCGACGAGCCGGCCGGAGAACATGGGCGTGAGCACGTCCGCGAGCGCGGTGACGAGCGCCAGCGCCACGAGCAGCCCCGCGCGCCGCGGCTGCAGACGCCACTGCGCGAAGGTAAAGCCGAGCACGCTTCTGAAGGCGCGGCCACCCAGATCCAGTTTTTTTCGAGTCATATGGGTATGCCGAGGCGCGCGGCGCCCCGGTCCAATCGAGTCAACGGAAGATCGAAAGGCACGGCGAACACGATGCGGGCGCGATGCAGGTGCAATTGACCCACATCGGCCTACGCGTCAGCCATGCTGAATTGCGGAAAATCTTCGGAAAATGCGCGGCCGCTTTCCTGACCTTCTGGAACTTCAGGAGCGGGCCGGGCGAGCGCCGCGACCTATCGTCGTGGTCGGACTGCCGTGCCCATGAAAAGGACGGCTGCGAGCGTTGTGTTCATCATCTGACGCCTCCTTTTCATGAAGTTGGGGGAACTGCGGGAAGAACGCGAAGTGTAGCAGCGGCTGTTGAAACGAGACAAGGCAGCACTACGGCAAGTGCGGTTATTCGGCCACGGGTTCGCGCGGGTTCACGCGGGTTCACGCGGGTGCGCACAGGTGCGCGCAGGTACATACCCCGCACGTGAGTAAAGCGAACCGCGAGCGAGTCTGGATCGCCTGCGGTCGAACTGCGGCCCAACCGCGAGCGAAACTAGGCCGACGGCAGATCGCGCACGTCCGCGATGGGCGCCGAGCCGAACGCGTCGCTCAGCGCGTAGTCGATCAGCTTCGCTGCCGCCGCATCCGGTGTAGAGAGAGCGCCGCTCGCCTTCAGTTGCTCGAAGCGCTCGATCATCGGAAAGCGCTCGGCGCTGCTTGCGCGGATGGTGGCCTGCATGCCGGTGTCCACCACGCCGGGCGCGAGGCTGCAAATGCGCAGCGCAGCGTTGGCGTCCTGCGCGACGGCGCGCGCATGGTGGTCAAGCGCGGCCTTGGTCGCGCAGTACACGCTCCAGCCCGCGTAGGCATTGCGCGCCGCGCCGCTCGACACGTGCACGATGCGGCAAGCCATCGCGCCGCCCGTGCTCGACGCAATCGACGCAAGTGCGCTCGACAGCATCAACGGCGCCGCCACGTTCAGGCTCACCGCGCGCGCCACCGCTGCCACGTCCTGCGTATCGAGCGGCCCGATCGGCTCCACGACGCCCGCATTGTTGAAGAGCAGCACGAGGTCCGCGCCTTCGACGAAGCGCGCGAGCGCGTCGCCGGACAGCCACGCCTCGAGGCGCGCCGTGTCGGAAAGATCCAGCTCCGTTTCGACGAAGCGGCCGCCTGCCGGCTCGCTCGCGAGCTTGCCCGCAAGCGGATGACGGCTGCGCGACACGCCGAGCACGTCGATGTTCCGCTGCAACAGCTGCGTCGTGAGCGCGGAGCCAAGCCCGCGCGTGTGGCCGGTCACGATGGCGCGCACGGGTCCCACGGCCGGGACGCCCGAAGAGAGGTTCGTCATGTCGATTCGAGTCGCAAAGAGGAATGGGGGCTATTCTGCCACGCAGCAAATAAAGGTGCAGAAGCGGGTGCAGAACGGCTACAGCGCGCCTGCCGACAGCGCCCCGAACCATTTCGGCGATAATCGCAGCCGTTCCCGCGCCCGCTATCGTGTGTCCTGCGTCGCGCTCTGTCCCCATCGGCCGCGCGATGCAGCCACCCGTCGAGCCACTCACGTAGCAATCCAGGTCCCACCGCCTTCCGCAACCGTCCGCCCTCGCCCATGAGCAAGACCGCCCGTCCGCCACGCCAGATCGATACCCTGCTGCACGAAGCCGTGGCCCTGCAACAGAACGGCGCCCACGCGGAAGCCGAGGAACTGTATCGCGACATCCTCGCGCAGCGCCCGAAGCACTTCGACGCCATGCAGTTGCTGGGCGCGCTGCTGCTCCAGTCCGGGCGTCTGGACGAAGGCATCGCGCTGCTGAAAAAGGCGGTCTCCATCAACGGCATGCAGGCGCCGCTTCATTCGAATCTCGCCTACGCGTACAACGTCCAGCGGCGCTTCAGCGAAGGGCTCGCGAGCGCCAATCGCGCGCTCGCCTTGCAGCCCGATTTCGTCGATGCGCTGAACAACCGCGGCAACGCGCTCGCCGGGCTCGATCGCCCCGCCGAGGCGCTTGCGAGCTTCGAGCGCGCGCTCGCGTTGCAGCCCGGCTTTGCACAGGCCTGGAACAACCGCGCCTGCGTGCTGCGCGATCTGGCCCGTCCCGCGGATGCCCTCGCCAGCTGCGATCAGGCCATCGCGTTGCAGCCCGCCTACGCCGACGCCTGGAGCAACCGGGCCAATGCACTGAGCGATCTGAACCGGCCCGACGAAGCGCAGTCCTGCTACCTGCGCGCGCTCGAACTCTCGCCCGCCTTCGCAGACGCCTGGAACAACCTGGGCCTCACGCTCGTTGACCTCAAGCGCCACGACGAGGCGCTGCAGTCGTACGAACGCGCGCTCGCGATCAACCCGAATTTCGCGGAGGCGCACTGGAACCGCGCGCTGTGCCTGCTGCAAATGGGCCGCTTCGACGAAGGCTGGCGCGAATACGAGTGGCGCTGGCAGCGTCACCGTATCCAGGCCTCGCAGCGCCACTTCGACGCGCCGCTCTGGCTTGGCCAGTTCCCGCTGCAAGGCAAGACGATTCTGCTGCACGCCGAACAGGGACTCGGCGATACGCTGCAGTTTTGCCGCTACGCGTCGCTGGCAGCGGCGGCCGGCGCGCAGGTGGTCTTCGAAGTGCCGGCGGAACTGAAGCGGTTGCTCGCCGGGCTCGAGGGCGTGACGCAATGGGTGGACGAAGGCGAGCCCGAAGATCAACCGCTGCCGCCCATCGACTGCCACGCGCCGCTGTTGAGCCTGCCGCTCGCGTTCGGCACGAATCTCGCGAGTATTCCGGCGCCTACGCCATACCTGCATGCCGATGAGCAAGACGCGCAACGTTGGGCCGAGCGGCTCAAGAGCCACGACGGCGGCAACGACGCACACCACCACGCCCGCCCGCTGAAAGTGGGCCTCGTATGGGCAGGCGGCCACCGCGCGCACGTCGCCGAACTCAGAAAAACCGACGCACGCCGCTCGATTGCACTCGACCAGTTGAAGCCGCTCTTCGACGTACCCGGCGTGCAGTTCTACAGTCTGCAAAAAGGCCCGCCCGCGCAACAGCTGACCGCTGCGCCGGACCTCGCCGCACGCATCGTCGATTACACGAACGAACTCGCCGACTTCGCGGATACCGCCGCGCTGGTCGACAACCTCGATCTCGTGATTACGGTGGACACGGCCGTGGCCCACCTGGCCGGTGCGATGGGCAAACCGGTGTGGATCATGAACCGCTTCGACACCTGCTGGCGCTGGCTGCTCGAACGCAACGACAGCCCCTGGTACGCGAGCGCGCGGCTCTTCCGGCAACCGGCGCTCGGCGACTGGGCCAGCGTGATCGCGGCGGTGCGTGAAGCGCTCGTGGAGCGGGCATCGAACCCGGACGTAGCCACGCCGCCTGATTCCGCAAGGTAACGGGCAACAGAACAGGCGACGCGAGCGGCAACGTCGACGCGAGCCACGGTCGCTCCACATTCTCGCGCGGCGATGAATGGCGCACACAGGTCGCCTGCTTGTGTCTGCTTATACCGGCTTACGCTCGCTTGCGCGCGCTGCGCCCTCCCTCGCGGACCTTCGCCAGACTGACCGCCGGCCTGGCCACGCCGCTCTCCATCGCCTGAAGCGGCGCGCCGTTTCTCCGCCACTTCGGCCGACGCCCCGCTGGCCTCTCTTGCGTATCCGCACACACGAAGCCGTCGTTGCGGAACGGCGCACCTTCAGCAACGAAAAAGTGGACCGACAAATCAGGTAGGGCCTTGGGTCTCGCCTGGGGTCACGCCTGGGATCTCGCCTGGGGTCTCGCCTCGAGCGAGTCCTTTCCCGACGCCTGCTTCGCAAGCGCCGACGAGCACGTGAAGCCCAGTCCGGAAGACGACGCCGCGAACGACATCTAGCAGGAGAGACGCACATGCGTGCGACCAACGAGACATGAAGACAGGCACGCAGCACGCGCCGCATGGCGGCACCGCCGACTGGAAGTCGGCACAGATGGCCCGGTTCCGCACGCTTGCGGATTCGCTTCGCACGATGATCGCCGCGATCGAAACGAAGCACGATGAAATCGCGTCGCTGCGCAGGGCCGTGTGCGAATCGGCACGCGCCGCTGCGAGAAGGCAGCCGCAGATGACGGACGTCGCCGAATTGATCGAAACGACGTTCGTGCTGACGTCGCCGTGCCATCTGGGAACCGCGCGGTGCGTGGCGGCCGATATGCAGCGCGTGCTCGAACGCGCCATTGCCTGCCTGCGGGAACTGCCCGATGCAGAGGCGGCAAGCGGACCGCCCGGCAAAACGCTTGGCACAACGATGGAAGAACTGCTCGGCAACGTCGGGAAGACCGGGCGCTCGCTATCGCAACTGCTCGCCAACGCGGAGCGGGAAATTCAGACACTGCAGGCGGCGTTCATTGAATTTTCAGTTTGATGGCCGGACGGAAAGCGTGAAGCAGGCGAGCCAACCCGACCGTTGCGCAGCACGGTGCAACACGTCGACCTGCGTCACGGCCGCCCCCCGTCTGATTCGCGCGGCGGCCTCAGTCCCTGCCCGACCAGCGGATCTGACGCGTGCGCGTGCGCAGATTGATGCGGTCCGACAGGAGCGACGCAAGAATCTGCAACGTCTGCAGCCGGGACGGCTCGGGTACCCGCGGCTTGCGGTCGATCACACAGAGCGCGCCCAGCGCATAGCCCTCGTAATCGTAGAGCGGCGCACCCGCGTAAAACCGGATGGTGGGTTCCGCCGTGACGAGCGGATTGGACTTGAAGCGGCTGTCGGCGGTCGCGTCCTCGACCACAAATACGTCCTTTTGCAGGATCGTGTAGTTGCAGAACGCCCAGGCCCGCGGCGTTTCGGGCACCGTCAGTCCGTAGCGCGCCTTGAACCACTGCCGGTCGGGTGTCAGCAGCGTAACGAGGCAGATGGGCACGTCGAACAGGCCGGCGGTCATTCTTGCTATGGCGTCGAAGTCGGGCTCGTCCGCCGTATCCACGAGCAGCGTGCGGGCAACGGCGTGCAAGCGGGCAGTCTCGTCGGGCGGCACAGGATAAAGAGGCTGCACGTCAGCCGGCTTGTTCTGAGCGGCCAGGAACAATCCCTCCGTCAGGACTTCCGGCTCGAAGTCCGTTGCCAGCACCTGGATACGCCGCTCGGCACCCAGATCGATGCGCACCTGCTCGGCCGATGCCTCGGAGACGACCGCGATGCGACTGTGCGCGAGCAGTTGCGACGTGACGAGGCGCCGCACGAGACCAAGCCGCTCCCAGTCGGAGCGGCCCAGTTCCACGACGATCAGCGCCGGCGTGAGACGCCCGGCCGCCACCAGGCCGGAGAGCGCGTCGTGCTCGGTCGTGACGCTCACGCCCGGCAAGGATGCCAGCGCGGCGCGGCACTTGCGCGCCAGCTCGTCGCTGCCGATCACGAGCACGGGAACCGACGTGGACGATTCGCGCGCGACCAGACGTTCGCGCAGCGCGAGCACGTCCTCCCGACGCACGCGCCGATGACCGCCCGGCGTCTTCCACGACGCCACGATCCCCTGCTCTATCCACGTCTGCACCGTGCGGATGGAAACGCCCAGCAGACGCGCAGCCGCACTCGTGGTCAGGATCGATTCGTTCATGAGCGCGCAGCTCCTTGATTCGTGTGGCCGTAATAATACTGAATCAATGAGAAACGAAACAGAAAAACAACAAATTCGGCAAATTTGAAAGTTTGCAAAAATCTTTCATGTTATGCTCCACTCCGTTGCACACTCCTGCTGACACCCCGGTCAGACAGGCTTTTTTGGGCCGGCCTACACGCCGGCCCTTTTTTATGGGATCATTTTCGCGCTCATCCCAACGCCACTGCGCAGGTAAAAAATGGAAAAAATTAAAGTAACGACCACCACGGTCGATACTTAGTCATACCGTGGTTGCCGCGTCGTCCCAAGCGCCGCCCCCGTCAAGCAATACGAACGCCGACAGGCGCAAAGGAGCCGTGTGTGTCCCGCGAGTGCGAGAAACCTGCCTATTCATTCCTGGCGAGGCAGCCCATAGTCGATGCGCAATGCCGGGTGGTCGGCTATGAGCTGCTGTTCCGCAGCGGCTTCGAGAATCACGCCGTCATCGTGGACGCGGTGGCCAGCACGCTCTCCGTGCTCGCCACGTCCATGACGGGACTCGGTCTCGAGGAAACGGTGGCGGGCAAAGACTCGTTTCTCAACTGCACCGAAGAGGTGTTGCGCTCGCCGTACCTGCGCCTGTTGCCGCCTCGCCGCTTCGTGCTCGAGGTGCTGGAAAGCTGCGCGCACACCGCCGAACTCATTGCGGTATGCGCGAGACTGCGCCGCAACGGCTTCAGAATCGCGCTCGACGACGTAAGAGGCCCGTTGCCGAAGGCTGCGCCCATCCTTGCGCAGGTCGACATCATGAAACTCGACTGGCCCTTCATCGAGCGCGACGACCGGGCTTTGCTGTGCCACACGCTGGCGGATGCCGGCAAGACGGTCCTCGCCGAAAAAGTCGAGACCTGGGATGACTTCTGCGCGGCGAGAGATGCCGGCGCGTCGTTGTTTCAGGGATATTTCTTCTGCAGGCCCGAGACCCTCAGGGCCCGCAACGTGTCGCCGTGTGCGGCTCCGGTATTGCGGGTGATCGAACTGGTACTCGGCAATGCGCCGCACTCGCGCGTTGCCCTGGCGGTCGCCGACACGCCGCCGCTCCTCGCGCAGTTGCTGCGCCTCGCCTCCGCGGCCCCGACCGTGCCCGGAGCGGCACGCCATGTCGTGGATTCCATCGAGGCCGCGCTCACGATCGTGGGCATCGACGTCCTGATCCACTGGTGCGCCCTGCTCCTCTACCTCAACCGGTTGCGGCCGGAGGACGATCCGCTCGCGCAACTGGCGGCACAACGCGGGTCCGTCATGGCTTCGTACATCGGCCATCGCCATCCCGAAGACGAACGGCTGGTGCGGCAGGCGCGACTGACCGGAGCGCTGTCGCTGCTCCACGTTGCACACGACAGTGAAGCGGCTGCGTTCTGGGAAACCTTCCCCATCGACGCACGCATACGCGCGGCCATCGTGGGAGAAGAAGGGCTTCTTGGCAGCGCACTGGCTTTCGCGCGGTCGGTAGAGTCGGGAGCGTTCTAGCAAACGTGTTCCGGCGATCGATGCATGCCTTGAAGCGGCAAGCGTGTGCGCCGCGCAGTCTAACCGGCGCCACGCGCAACAACAGATGCAGAAAACAGTTCAATAAAAGAGCACGGGGATTGCAAACATGGACTTCAAAAAAATGATGGCGCGCTCGAGCCGCGCCGCAGTGCCAAAGCGCACGCGTGCATCCCGCGTCCACGCTCGCCGCTGCACCTCAAGCCGGGGACACCGCGCACGACCGGGAACACTTCTGATTTGCGAAGAAAGAAATGTGAGCCGCGCTGGTTAAAAAAATCCTGACACCGCAATTTGCGAATTTCAGTAAATCGGGTTATCTGCCGACATAACGCATATCAATACACGTAAGGAAGAAAGCATGAAATCAATGACTGTGGGCCAAAAGCTTGGCGTAGCGTTCGGTATCGTCGTCGTCATTTCGTTGATTGGCAGCGCGATCTCGATATTCAATTTTCTGAAGCTCAATCAGGCGAATGGCTGGAACATTCACAGCTATCAGGTTCTGCGCGCAAATGACGACATGCTCACCAACATGGTGAACATGGAGACCGGTGTGCGCGGCTTCGTCGCCTCGGGCGAGGACCGCTTTCTGGAGCCGTACAAGACCGGACGCGCGCAGTTCGCGACGTCGCTCGAGCTGGTCCGCGGCCTGACTGCGGACAATGCGGCCCAGCAGCAGCGCCTCGACACGCTGCGCGAGATGCATCAGAAGGTGGCGGAAATCGACGAGAAGCTGATCGCCATGCGGCGTGACGTCAACGCCGGCACGCAGCCCGCCAACGTGTTGACCGACTACTTCAAGCAGGGCAACGACAAACAGTTCATGGACCGCTATCGTGCCGTGTCCGCTGAACTCAATCAGGCCGAGCAGTCGCTGCTCGATCAGCGTTCGAGCGAAGTGGCCAGCATGACGACGTCGACCAAGCTGACGCTCGCCGCGGCCGGCACCATGACGGTCATCCTCTCGGTCGCGCTCGGCTTCTTCATTACGCGCAGCATCACGCGAGCGTTGGGTGGTGAACCTGCCGACGCCGCCACCGTGGCAGGCCGCATTGCCGAGGGCAATCTCGAGCTGCCGGTGCCGGTGGCGCCCAACGACCGAAACAGCCTGATGGCGTCGCTCGAATCGATGCGCCGGCAATTGAGCGGCATCGTTTCCGAAATCCAGACCTCGGCGCAAGCCATCACGACGTCAGCGGGCGAAATCGCACAGGGCAATCTGGACCTCTCGCAGCGCACCGAAGAGCAGGCGGCCTCGCTTCAGGAAACGGCGGCCAGCATGGAGCAGTTGACCGCCACGGTGCGTCAGAACACGGAGAACGCGAAGCAGGCCAACGCGCTTGCCGGCAACGCCCGTGATGTCGCCATGCGCGGCGGCGAAGTCGTGAACCAGGTCGTGGAATCCATGCGTGCGATCTCGAGCAGCTCGGGCAAGGTTGCCGAAATCATTACTGTCATCGAAGGCATTGCTTTCCAGACCAACATCCTTGCGCTCAACGCAGCCGTGGAGGCCGCGCGCGCAGGAGAACAGGGTCGCGGGTTCGCCGTGGTGGCGGGCGAAGTGCGCACGCTGGCGCAACGCAGCGCGAGCGCGGCGAAAGAGATCAAGGATCTCATCACGAGTTCGGTGGAAAGCGTGGCGCAGGGCTCCGAGCAGGTCGAAAGAGCCGGCACGACCATGACCGATATCGTGCAGTCCGTGCGGCGAGTGACCGACATCATGGGCGAGATCGCCTCCGCCTCCGACGAGCAGGGAACCGGCATCGAGCAGGTCAACGTCGCGGTGGGCCAGATGGACTCGGTCACGCAGCAGAACGCCGCGCTCGTGGAGCAGGCGTCGGCCGCCGCGCAGTCGATGGCGCAGCAGGCCACCGCACTGCGCGAGGTAGTCGGCGTCTTCAGGATTGGACGGGCACGCAGCTAGGCGCCCTCGCGCCGCCCACGCGTTACGAGAGAGAGTTGGCGCTGACGCCGCTCAGCAACAGCGCCAGTTGCAACGCAGAGACCACGAGAATCAGGGCGATCGCACCGATCGCCACCACGCGCCCTGCTCTCGCCGAACGTATGCGGTAACGCAATGCGAGCCGGGCAAGCGTCCGGTTCGCCCCGACGCTGCCAAGACCGATCATGGCGACCGTCGTCGCGACGCCCGTTGCCATCGCGAAGGTCGCAACGACGCCGGCGGCAAGCGCGCCATTCGCCATCGACGTCACCAGCGCGAAGATCGCGCCGATACACGGCCGCATGCCGGCCGCGAGCCCGAGCGTCGCGATCTGTCTGATTCGCGAACGCGCCCGTTCTTTCGGAAGCGGACGGGTGTCGGCGGTTGCGCGGACAAGGGCGGGGCTCGCGCCTGCTGCGAGGCGAGGCCTCTCTTGCGCTACGCGAGTCAACCGGGTTCGCAGATACGCGCCCCCGACAGCTTCGTCGCCGCCCCTCACGTCGACGGCGTCTGACGCCGTCTGCGCCTCGCCCGCGCTTTCGTCGCGCGCGAGCCTGACGACCGGCGCTTCGTCACAGCATTGGTTACGCGCGCCACGCGACCTGATGGCCCAGGCGCTCGTCACGCAGAGCAACAGGTAGCTCACCGTCTCCATCGACGCGGCGCGCGGCATCACGCTCATGAGACCTGCGTGCGTGAACCACGCGGCGCCCAGCACCAGCCCGATCGCGCAGAACGCCTGCACCGTGGCCGTCCACGCGCTCAGTAGCACGGCGTCCGCGACGCGCGCGCGACGAGATCCGAGCCAGGTGCCGACCACGAGCTTGCCGTGGCCCGGACCCAGCGCGTGTAGCGCGCCGTAACCGAACGAGACGACGACGAGCGTCGCCCAGGCGGCCAGCGAAGCGCCGTGCGACCACTGAGCCATGAACCCTTCGATGCGGCCGTTCCAGGCCGCCTGCAAGCGCAGCCAGTCGCCGACGCCAGCCCGCACGAAATCGGGCACGTCGCTGTACCACCACGACGGGGCGGCCGTTACGCTGTCGGACGCCGCGGGGGTGACTGCGGTGGTGGAAGCCGCGCCCGTCGGTTGGCCGAAGACGTCCAGCGCTTCGGCATGCGCGTGGATGCAGGTCACGCACAACACGGTCATGGCAAGCAGGGAGGTAAGCGCCGCGCGTCCGCGACCGTGCACGCTGCCGCGCAGCGTCCGGCCGAAAGCGGCCGCGCGACGGGCGCACGCACCACGCAGAACCCGAGGCAGATCGACTAGCATGCGATGGCGCTCGCGTGAGGCAATACGAAGCCATTGAAGATGGGATGTGCCTTGTCGACGAAAGACCGGATCGAGCAGGCACTGGAGGCCCCAGTCCCGAGCGACACTGCCTCGCCCGAATCCATCTCGTAGTCGACGTAGTAAGACGGGTCCCACACGCCCAGTTCCACGTTCTTGCCGCGCACGTCCACAGGCGCAGCAAGCGGCAGCCGGAACGCGTAGGTAACCTTGCCGTCCTCCACCGACACCTGGAAGCCGGTAGGCGCGCCAAAGGCCTGCGCGCTACCGTCGACGAAAAGATGGGTGAAGTACGAAGCATGGGCGAGCGACACGAATGCCTCGTCGTGGAAGCGCTTCGTCAGCGCTGCGTCGAGCAGGCCCTGCGCCGGCATCTGCCCGACACCGACGAGTTGAACCGGAAAGCCTTCCGTAAAGCGCCAGCGTTCGTCGAGCGCCACGATGGAGGTGCCGCTCATGCGGATGCTCGCCGTGTAGGCAACCCACACGTGGGGGTGGGCTTGCGCGAGGCTTGCAGAAACCAGCAGACACGCAAGAACGGCTCGTACCAACAAGGCAGGAAAACGGCTGACGTGAGGCATCAGGTGGACGTCCGGCGATGGCGAAAAATGCTGCGCATTATCGCACTGCACCGTGACGTGCAGCGGCTTCGTCCGTCGCGCCGCATTCGGGTGTGGACGCCCGGCCGCCGCGCCGACGCCTTATGGTTCGTCGACGCCGTCTCGCCCACAGGCGCGAAGGCGCGGACGAAAAGGGACTAAAAGCGGACTAAAAAGGGACTACCGCGAGCGCACCGCCACCTGGTTCGGCAAGGTAAAGAGGCGCACCGCCTCGTCCAGTACGTTCGCCTGATTGGTGAGGCTTTCGGCCGTAGCGGCACCCTCTTCGACGAGTGCCGCGTTCTGCTGGGTCGCATCGTCCAGCTGCACCACCGAGTTGTTGATGCTGTCGATGCCCTGAGACTGTTCGACACTGGCATTCGCGATTTCCTGGACGATCGCATACACGCGCTGCATGTTCGATTCGATTTCGACCATGCGGCCCGCGGCCCCGGCAACGCTCTCGCCCGCCGCCTGTGCGACGGTCGCGTTGGTATCCACGATCTCCTTGATTTCGCGCGCCGCCGTTGCGCAGCGTTGCGCGAGTCCGCGCACTTCGCCCGCCACCACGGCAAAGCCCTTGCCCGTTTCGCCCGCACGGGCCGCTTCCACCGCCGCGTTGAGCGCGAGGATGTTGGTCTGGAACGCGATGCTGTCGATCGTCGTGACGATCGCGCGGATCTGGTCGGACGAACGCGAGATGCCCTGCATGGTGGACTCCGTCTGCCGGATCGCATCGCACCCGCCGCGCGTCGCGGTCTGCGCGCTTTCCACGATGCTGTTCGCCTGGGTCGCCGCGTGGGAATTGCTCTTGACGGTGGCCGTGAGTTCCTCGAGCGAAGCCGCGGTTTCCTCCAGCGACGCCGCCTGCACCTCGGTACGCCGCGACAGATCCATGTTGCCCCCGGCGATTTCCTGCGAAGCCACCTTCATCTGTTCGATCTGCGTGCGCACGTCGGAGACGATCGCAACCAGGCTCACGCGCAACTGCGCGAGTCCCCGCAACGTCTGGCTGGTGCACGTGCCCGAGGTGGCCGGCACATCCACCGTGAGGTCGCCCGCGGCCATGCGCGCCGCGATGTGGTCCACTTCGGCAATGCGGCGTTGCGCGCGCCTCGCCACGAAGCAGGCCGGCAGCCACGTGCCGGCCGCGACCATCGCGAGCGCGGCGCTCACGAGCGTCGCGCCCGACAACCGGTCTGCGAAGGCGAACAGCGATGCGACGGCAGCCATGCCCACTGCGCCCGTCATGAAGATATGCGCAGGCAGTCCCGCATCGCGCCACAAGTCGAGCGCATGGAGCGCGCCCACATGCACGACGCGGCCACCGCGCAGACACACGCCCTTCGCATGGCCGCTGCGCAGACGCGCATAAAGCGCCTCGGCTTCGCGAATCTCGGCACGCTCGGGTCGTGTACGCACACTGAGATAGCCGACCGTTTCGCCGTGCCGCACGATCGGCGTAACGTTGGCCCGCACCCAGTAATGGTCGCCGTTCTTGCGGCGGTTCTTCACGAGCGCCGTCCAGGAGCGGCCGGCCTTGATGGTCGCCCACATGTCTTCGAATGCCTGCGGCGGCATGTCCGGATGCCGGATCACGTTGTGCGGCTGGCCGATCAGTTCCTCGCGTGAAAAGCCCGAGACCTCGATGAAGGCCGGATTGCAGTACTCGATGTGACTGGAAAGATTCGTGGCCGACACCAGCATGCTCGACGCCGGATAGTCGTACTCCGAGCCCGTGACGGGAAGATTGTTGCGCATTGCGTCTCCTTCGCTTCTGCCGCGCAGGCAGATCGCCTGATGCTGTTCTTTTCGCGTTGCCGCACCCCGCTCGCCCGCCACGCCTGCCGGCTGCAAGACGCGAGGTGCCCATCTCTGAATGTCGACCTTCGCGCGCGTTGCCGAAGAGTTGGCAACGCGCGATTGCGGCACGCGTTTTCCTCGCGAAAAACGGTGAAACCGAAACGCCGGACGGCTATTCGATCTCGACGTGCCCGCCCTGCGAAAGCTGCGTGACGGCCGCACACAGGCGGTTCGCCTTCACGGGCTTGTCGAAATAGGCCGACGCCTGCACCGCCGCGGCGCGATCGCGGTATTGCGCTTCGGTGTGGCCCGTCACGAAGATCGCGGGAATGTTCGCGTATTGCGGGTTCGAGCGCATCGCGCGGCAGAAGTCGAAACCGTCCAGCGTGCCGCCCAGCACGATGTCGAGCACCACCACGTCGGGGCGCGTCTCTTTCAGCAGGGCGAAGGCCGCTTCCGCTTCGCCCACCGCCGATACCGTGCAGCCCGCGCGTTCGAGCGCCGCGGCGAGCACCTTGCGCGAAACGGCGTCGTCGTCCAGCACCATCACCGACTTGCCGGCGAGCGGACGCGGCCGTGGCCGGCGTTCATAGCTGATGCCCGCCGAGCGGCGCGCGCCCGAGAGCGCCACGCTGCCGCTCTCGTCTTGCGCCACTTCGCCGAGCGACGCGAGCGCGACGACGTGCGGCTTCCTGCCGCCATCGATCATGCGTTCGAGAGACGTGGGCGCGCCGAGAAACAGATCGAGCGAACTGTCCGCGCGAAACTTCAAGCCGCTTGCTCGCACGAGCGCCGAAAATTCGCGCACGAATTCCGCGGGGCGCCGATCCGCGAACGCGACATTGAAGACCGTGCCGCGCCGGGCCGCCGCAACGAGCGCCTGCCATGACGCGATGCCGGCCGCAGCGCACCCCGCTTCGACCCGGCCTAGCGTGTCGCCCGTGACGCCGTACGCCGCCGGGTCTGCATCAGCGGCGTCCACGATGGGAGCGGTCTCCACCGTGGCCCTCGTGGTGGCGTGGCGCGTGGTGCTGGCCGCAGTGGTAGTTCTCATCTGGCATCTCCTTTCAATGCAATGCTTCCGGCCGCCCCGTCGCCGTGACAGCGGCAGCTACAGCGCCCGGCGACTGCGCCGCGTTGTCGAGCCATGCATGCAGCGCCGCTTCGTCCAGCGCCGCCGACCAGAGCCAGCCCTGCCCCGTCGAGCATCCGTAGGCGGCCAGCCGGTCGCGCACGTCGGCAGACTCGATACCCTCTGCCACCGTCGTCACACCCATTTCGCGGCTCAGGGTAATCAACGCACTGAGAATCCGCGCGCTGTCCATGTCGTGCAACGCGCTGCCCACGAACGCGCGGTCCAGCTTCATTTCGTTGAACGGAATTCGCAGCAGCGAAAGCATTGACGAATAGCCAGTGCCGAAATCGTCGATGGACAAACCCACGCCGTCGATGCGCAGGCCCGTGAGCACGTTGCCCACGGCAATGGAATCGCTGAGCGCGCTGCCCTCGGTCAGTTCGAGCACGAGCGACGACGGCGGCACCGCAGACTCGAGCAGGCAGCCTCTGACGAGATCGCCAAACGTCGCATCGACCACCGAAGGCGACACGTTCACCGCGACGCTCACCTCCGGAAAACGGCCGCGCCAGCGCGCGCACGCGGCAAGGGACGCCTTCAGCATGAGCGCCGTGAACGCACGCGCCTGCCCCATGCTTTCGATGACGGACACGAACCGTTCAGGCCCAATAGTGCCGTGCTCGTCCGACTGCCAGCGCGCGAGCGCTTCGACACCCACCACCCGGCCCGTGCTGAGCGACACCTGGGGCTGGAAGTACGGCACGATGCGCCCGGCGGTCAGCGCGGACAGCACATCGTCGGAATGGCAGGGCGCGTCGTCGATGGGCTGCGCCACGGCAGCGGCATCGCGCCCGGCGCGCAGCAGCGCGGCGAGGCGGTCTTCGCAAATCGGCTTGCACAGCGAACCCGCCACGTGGACGCCGCGCGCCTCGGCGATACGCGAAACCGCATTGCGCGTGCGCTCGTCGCAGCCGCTGGCGAGAATCACGGTGCGCGGCACCGAATCGTTGCCGAGCGAGTGCAACACGTCGAGGCTCGTTCCGTCCTGCAGACGCAGATCGAGCAGCACCATGCGCACGTCGTCGTTCTGCAGATGCGTGCGTGCCTCGCTCAGGGTGGCCGCCGTCAGACAGCGCATGCCGAGCTTGCGCACCATGGCTTGCATGGTGCCGCGCTGCACGGGATCGTCTTCGATGATGAGCACGGCCCACTCACTGCCGGCTGTCGGCGCGTCAATCATGTGCGCCCCCATGAACGAGAAGGTCGGCAAGGCTCGCATGAACGCACGTGTAGACGGCTCCGATATGGGCGGAGGCCGCGTCCCGGTCGTCGGGCCGACCCTCCCGCGCCTGCTGCCCGGTCTCCTTCATGAGCCGCGAAAAGCCCATGGCGCCGACGTAGGCGCTGCTCGACATAAGGGTGTGGGAGAGCCGCGCCACTTCCATCCAGACGCCCCCCTCCAGCGCCGTGCGTAATGCGCTCACCTGTTGCGACGCCGTGTCGAGGTAGGTGGAGACGATGTCCAGCGCGACGTCGGGGCCGTCTTCGTCCGCGAGTTCGCGCAAGGCGTCGATGCAGGCATGGTCGATGGCCGCCGCCGCGCGGACCGCTTCGCAGATGGCCGCCGGGGCCGCCAGGGTCCCCGCGGCAGCGGACAGATCGCCGTCCTTCAGATGCGCCTTCACGACCGTGGAAAAGTCCGCGAACGTGAACGGCTTGGCCATGATCGCCGTCACGCCCACGGAGCGACATTGCACGACGTTGGCCGAGGTCATGTCGGCCGTGATCGCGATGATGGGCACGCTGGCCGTGCCGCGCGCGGCTTCGAGCGTGCGGATGGCCGCGGTCGCCGCAATGCCGTCCATCTTCGGCATGTGGCAGTCCATGAGGACGAGGTCGAAGCGGTGCTGTCCGAAGAGCCGCACCGCCTCTTCGCCGTCGCCCGCCAGTTGCGCGGCCAGCCCGAGCCGGCGCAGCGAAGCCATGGCCACGGCCTGGTTCGTCGGGTTGTCTTCGGCCAGCAGGATACGCGGCGCGTCGTGCACCGTCGTGCGCGCCGGCAAGGCCCTCGCATGCGGATCATTGTGGGATGTCATGGGGGCGCCTTCGTCGCGTGCAGCGGACGGCACGTGTGCGTGAGTGGAGGCTGCAGAGGAATGTTGGGCCAGCGTGAACGGCAGCACGACGGTAAAGGTGGTCCCCCGGCCGGGCTCGCTGTCGAGATGAATCTGTCCGTCCAGCCGTTTGACGAGTTCGCGTACGAGGAAGAGGCCCACGCCCGCGCCGTCGTGCTCGCGCGTGCGCGTTTCGTCGGCCTGCGCGAACGACGCGAAAATCGTCTCGCGCGCGCCGTGCGCAATGCCCGGCCCCGTATCTTTCACGACGATGGTGAGCACCACGCCATCCGCGGCATCCGCGCCATCCACGCCGCGGGCAGCCAGCGCGGTGGACAACGCGGTGGATAACATCACGCCGCCCTCTGCCGTGAACTTGATGGCATTCGACAGCAGATTCGCCACGATCTGCCCGACGCGGTCGGGGTCGGAGAGCACGCGGCACGCTTGCCCGAAGCTCTGGTGCAACAGCGTGAGGCCCTTCGCCTCGGCTTGCCGGCGATAGTGCGCCGCGACGGCGTCGAGCAGCGCCATCGGGTCGAACGCCTCGCGCCGAATATTGAGCGTGTTCGCGCCGATCTCCGCCACGTCGAGAATCTGGTCGATCACGCTCTTGAGCGCCGTACCCGACTCGCGAATGCTCATGAGCAGCGCGTACTGCTCGCCGGTCTGGTTGAGATCGAGCAGCAGATCGGCCGCGCCCACCACGCCGTTGAGCGGCGTGCGCAGTTCGTGGCTCATGCGTGCGAGAAACTGGTTCTTCGCCGCGTTCGCCACTTCCGCGACGGTTTTCGCCGCCATCAGTTCTTCGGCCAGCTGCTGCTGTTCGACAATCTTCTGCCGCAGCGATTGGTTCGCCACCGTCAGACGTTCGCGAGCATTGCGCAGCCCTTCGCGCGCGTCCACGAGACTCACCGCCGCATTGGCCACTTCCGTCTGCATCGCGTTGAAGCTGTGGGCCATTTCGCCCATCTCGTCGCGCGAACGCACGTACACGCGGTGGATGTCGATGGCCGCGTGCGCCGCATCCAGGTCGCCGCGTCCCAGCGCGCTCATGGCCGCGGAAAAATCGCGCAGCGTACCGGTCGCCAGCTTTTTCGCGGCCTTGCTGATTTCCTCGGCCGAGTGCGAGATCACCCCGGGCAATACGATGCCCACCGTGATGGTGAGCATCGCCACCATCACGAAGATGTCTTCGAGCACGGTGCGCCAGTGCAGATGGGTGGCGGGCAGGAGTGTCACGGCCTGCATGTAGCCGGCACCGTCCAGCGCGAGCACGAGCAGCATCGCGCCCGTGAGCCGCAGGTGCAGCGTCGGCGCAATGCCCGGCAGGCCCGCGCGCCGGCGGTCTTCCCACCGTCGCCACGCATAGGCGGCGGCGCCCGAATACGCCATCGCAAGACCGAACACGACCGTCGGCAAGCCGAACTGCTCGAAGCCGAGCACGGTCGCCACCGCCCAAACGCAGGCCGCCGCGAGACCCAGACCGATGGTGTAGCGCGGCGCACGATAGACGCGCACGGCGTGCGGCGCGTCGCGGCGAAGCAGCCACACGGCCACGCTCGGCGCGGCGATGCCGATGAGGTACGTGAAGTTGGCCGCAGCCACGAGCCAGATCGGATCGCCGATCAGCAGGAACGCAATCGCGAAGCCCGCGGTGACGAGCGTCGCGTTGACCGGCACGTCGTTGCGATTGCGCGTCGAGAGAAAGCGCGGCGCGAGTCCGTCGTCGGCCAGTTGCGAAAGCGTGCGTGCGGCGCCCGCGAGCGGCTGCATCGTGCCGTGGAACATGTTGAACATCATGAACCAGATGGCCGCCGATTTAGCCAGCGCCCCGAACACGGGCGCAAACGTGGGCCCGAGCACCTGGCCCAGATCGCCGCCGAGCGGCTGCGGCCCCAGCGTGCCGAGCCACACGAGCGGCAGCACGACGAAGTAGACGGAGGCCATCGCGGCGCTCGCCTTCATGGCGCGCGGCACGTTCTTCCCGGCGTCGCGCGTTTCGGCCACGTGGCACGCCGCGGCTTCGAAAGCCGGCGCCGCGAAGCCGATCAGATAAAGCCCCGCCATCAACGACGTGACGTTGCCGAACCAGCCGGCAAACGGCGTGGTGAGATGGAAGTCGACGGCGCGATGCCAGTCGGTTGCGCCCGTGAGCACCGGCGCAAGCGCCGACACGAAAGCGAGCAAGGCCGAACAGGTCGCGATGGGCACCGCGAGCCGCGTGACCCAGCGAATGCCCAGCAGATTCACGGCGGTGAACAACAGGACCAGCGAACAGGCGAGCACGGGCACTGCAATGTCGGGCAGGTACCACTCGTGGATCGCCGTGGCCGAGAGAATCGCGGTCAACCCGCACGTGGGCACCCAGCCCCACCAGTAGCAGGTGCCCGTGAGTGTCGAGAGAATGCGGCCATACGGCGCGAATGCTTCGGTGCAGGCCGCGGCAATGCCGCCCACGCGCCGGGGCGACATCATCACGAGTTCGATCCAGCCGGGCAGCGCCGCGTAGCTGAGCAGCAGCCCCACGATCAGCAAGGGGACCGCGGCGCTGCCCTGCCCGGGAATATCGCCCTGGCCCGCGAACAGCGCGGCGATCAGAAACAGGCTCTGATTGCTGCCGCCCATGGCGAGCGCCGTCGTGCCGATCCATCCGATGCAGCGTCGGTAAGGCTTCGCGGCGACAGCCTCGCCGGCGCAGGAGGCAGGCGCAATCACGCTTTCGACTCGAGGCAGGCCGGCGCCGCGGCACAGTCGCGGCGCGAGAGCACGTTGACGATCGCACGGTCGAGCGCTTCGGGGCTCACGGGCTTGAGGAGGTAATCGTCGAAGACAGCGGTGCGCGGATCGTCGAGCGGTCTCGCGTCGCCCGTGAGCGCCACGAGCGGCACCGGCGAGCCGAATTCGGTCTGCGCCTGCAATTCGCGCGCAAGCGAGACGCCGTCGAGATCGGGCATGTTGATGTCGAGCACGGCGAGGTCGAACGGCTTCGTGCGCAGCGCGGCGAGTGCATCGCGGCCGTTCGATACCGCTTCCACGCGATAGCCGAGCCGCTTCAGCAGAGCCTGGCCGATCTTGCGGCTCACGTCGTCGTCATCGGCAATCAGCACGAGCTGGTCGCTGCGGCTGAACGTGCATGCCGGGGTGGACAGGGTGCGACGGGTGGACACCGCGTCGTTCGCGGCCACCGAGGGAATCGTGCAGGTGAACGTGCTGCCCGCACCCGGCGCGCTCGTCACGTCGATCTTGCCGCCCATGCCGGCAACGAGCTTGCGGCAGATGGCAAGCCCCAGCCCCGTGCCGCCATAGCGGGTGCGCACGTCGGCGCCGACCTGCTCGAAGTTGCCGAACAGTTTGTGGGCGACACACGTGTCCATGCCGATGCCCGTATCCGCGACCGAGATGACGAGATCGATGCCCTGATCGTCACGCGCGCGCGTGCTGGCCGACACGGTCACGGTGCCCTGCGCCGTGAACTTGATGGCGTTGGAAAGCAGGTTCATCAGGACCTGCGCGATGCGCGTGCGGTCACCCATCACGGCTGCGGGCACGCTCGCGTCGATGTCGAGTTCGAGATTCACCGTCTTCGCCGACGTTTGCCCCTTCACGCTCGCCACGGCGCAGCGCAGTTCGCGCCGCAGATCGAAGGGCTCGTAGTTGAACGTGAAGCCGGTTGCTTCGAGCTTCGCGAGATCCAGCACTTCGTTGAGCAGGCGCATGAGGTGCTCGGTCGAATCGCGCAGCGCCTCGGCGGCGAATGCGTCGGGCTCCGCGCCGCCCGGCTGGCACATCAGCGACACGGCGCCCGCGATGGCGTTGAGCGGTGCGCGCACCTCGTGCGTCACCATGGCGAGGAAATCGGCACGCGCTTTCTGCGAGGCGAGCGCGGCCTGTTCCGCCTCACGCTGGCGCTGCAGTTCCGCTTCGAGACGCAGCGTCTGCGCGCGCAAACGAAGCTCGTCCACCACGAGCGCGGCCAAATCTTCGAGCGCCGCGGCTTCGGCCGGGCCGAACACGCGCGGCCTCGTATCGATGACGCACAGCGTGCCGATGCGTTGCGCTTCGCCGAACACGAGCGCCACGCCTGCATAGAAACGGATTCCCGGTTCACCCACGACGAACGGGTGTTCGGCAAAGCGCGGGTTTTTCGTGGCATCGTGCACCACATAGACGCCGTCCGTTTCGAGCGCCGCCTGGCAGAAAGACGATTCGCGCGGTGCCGTTTCGATCGTCACACCCACCTTCGCCTTGAACCACTGCTGGTTGTGCGTCGCAAACGAAATCAGGCAACCCGGCGTATCGAAGTATTCGCTCACCCGCCGCACGATCCGTTCGTAGGCGTCCTCAGGCAATGTATGAAGTATTTTCAGAGAATCGAGCGTCGCCTGCCGGCGTGCTTCAGACGCGTGCGCGTCGCGTGTGCGGTCGGCGTTACCCTCCTCCAGGCGGGGGCTCGCGCATGGCACGGTCAGTATGCTCATGGGAAATGGTCGCTTGTACGTTGTTGAAGTCTTCTGTGTAGTAACGACCACACAGTCATTAACTGAATAGCTCGACAGGCAATAAGAGCAATGTGCTCGCGCCCAATGCCGCTTCACCGTAGCTGTTCCCTTCCGCGGACCTTTTGATATGCCTCAAGCAGCCTCTCCAGGCCTTGATGGAAAAGGGTTTGGGCGCTTCTCGCCTGATCAGGAAACGCTCCATTAAGCTTTCTTCCGATCTTCGCATTGCGTGGTTTTTTCCTCACGTCGCGCACTGTGTAAAAAAAACCGCACGCAAAGCCGCCGGGCAACGCTCATTGAATGTCGGGCCATTAGCCTCGTGCAAACCCTGATGCAAACGATTTGCGCATGCATCGCAGTTCAGCAACGCCCGCCTCGGACGACATAACAAAAGATCGGTCAATACGAATCACGGAGGAAACCGCATGAACTTCAGACAAATGACGGTGCGCGCCAGGCTCACCTTAACCTTCGGCCTGCTGGCCGGCCTTGTGCTGCTGGTTTCGGGGCTTGCCCTGAACGCGCTCGGTAGCGCCAACGAGCGCTTCGCCGAATACGTGAGCGGCGCCAGTGCGCGCGCCCAACTGGTTGAGCAGGTTCGCACCGCAGTGGATCGGCGTGCGATCGCCGTGCGCAATCTCGTGCTCGTGACGACGCCCGCCGACATCGACATCGAAAAGGCAGCGGTCACCCAGGCACATGAGGACGTGCAGACGCGGCTCCGCCAATTGAAGGACGCGGTGACGAACAACGCTCGCGCGACCGAAAAAGCGCGCAGCCTCGTGGCCGAGATCGACCGCATCGAAACGCAGTACGGTCCCGTCGCGCTCGCGATCGTCGACGCCGCCCTGCACAATCGGCGCGATCAGGCTGTCACGATGATCGACAACCAATGCCGCCCGCTGCTCGCCCAGCTCATCGCCGCTGCCGACGCCTACGGAAACTTCGCGCGCGCTCGCGCCGCGCAGCAAAAGCAGGAGTCGGCCGAACAGTACGCCAGCCAGCGCAACCTCCTCGTCGGCATCAGCCTCGCCGCCGTTGCCGCCGCCGTCATCGCCGCATTGCTGATCACACGCTCGCTCACGCGCGCACTCGGCGCGGAGCCGGGCGATCTCGGCGACGTCACCCGCCGCGTCGCGGCCGGCGACCTGAGCCCGGTTCAGGGTGCCCAAAGTGCGCCGAAGGGCAGTGTGCTCGCCTCGATGGGCGAGATGCAGGCGAGCCTCGTACGATTGATCGCCCAGGTCCGCACCGCCGCCGACAGCATCGCCACCGGATCGAGCGAAATTGCTTCGGGCAACCAGGATTTGTCATCGCGTACGGAACAGCAGGCGTCTTCGCTGCAGGAAACGGCTTCGAGCATGGAAGAACTCACCTCCACCGTGCGTCAGAACGCAGAGAACGCGCAGCAGGCGAGCACACTGGCCGGCAATGCGTCCGAGGTCGCGCACAAAGGCAGCACCGTGGTGGGCCAGGTCGTGGAGACCATGACCGACATCAGCCACAGCTCGTCGAAGATTGCGGAGATCACCGGCATCATCGAAGGCATCGCGTTCCAGACCAACATCCTCGCACTCAACGCCGCCGTGGAAGCGGCGCGCGCCGGCGAGCAGGGCCGCGGCTTCGCCGTGGTGGCCAGCGAAGTGCGCAGCCTTGCGCAACGCTCCTCGAGCGCGGCGAAGGAAATCAAGGATCTGATTGCCGCCTCCGTGCAGAAAATCCAGGAAGGGTCCCGTCTTGCCGACGACGCGGGCAGCACCATGGTCGAAGTCACCCAGGCCGTGGCGCGCGTGACCGACATCATGGGCGAGATCGCGGCGGCCTCCACCGAACAGAGCCGCGGCATCGAGCAGGTCAACATCGCGATCACGCAGATGGACGAAGTCACACAGCAGAACGCGGCGCTCGTGGAGGAAGCGGCGGCGGCGTCGAAGTCGCTCGAAGACCAGGGACATCAACTGACCGAAGCCGTATCGTTCTTCCGGCTGAGTTCGGGTGACGACATCCGGCACAGTCGAACCGCTTCGGCCACGCACGCATCAGCCGCAAGCACCGCTGCAAGCCCCGCCGCGCGCAAGCCGGCGGCGACCCGTGCGCGCGTCACGCCACCCGCGGTATCGAAACCTGCCCCGGCTGCCAGGCCCACCGCTGCACCGGCGCTCGCGAGCGCGGATACGGGCCGCGACTGGGAAACCTTTTAATCCACCCCGTGCCGCTTCACTTCAGGAGAACACCATGAATGCAGTAGTCGAACCCGCGCTGCCCGCACGCGCTCGCGGCGAAGTTGCCGAGGCCGAAGCCGGCGCCCAGGAATTCGTCACGTTCCGGCTCGGCAACGAGGAGTACGGCATCGACATCCTGCGCGTGCAGGAAATTCGCTCCTACGACGAGCCCACGCGCATCGCCAATGCACCGCCGTTCGTGAAGGGCGTAATCAACCTGCGCGGCGTGATCGTGCCGATCGTCGATCTGCGGCTGAAGTTCGCGCTGGAACGCGCGGACTACGACGACTCGACGGTCGTCATCGTGCTCAACGTGGCGGCCCGCACGGTGGGCGTGGTGGTGGATGCGGTAAGCGACGTGCTGGAACTCGGTCCCGGCAACCGTCGCCCGGCTCCGGCCTTCGGGGCGTCGGTGGATGCGAGCTTCATCACGGATCTCGCCACGGTCGCGGGCGATGACGGCGAGCGCATGCTGATCCTGCTCGACATCGAACAGCTCATCGTAGCCGCAGATATCGGGCTCGTTGCCTGACGGCACGCGAGGCTGCGGCTCAGGGCTGCTGCCCCGCATAAAAACGCGCCGCCGCCTCGATCTCGTCGCGCGTCATCTGCCGCGCCACGTTGCGCATCTGCTCGCTCGTGTCGTTGTGACGGTCGCCCGCGGCGAATGCCAGCAATTGCGCGCGGATATAGACGAGCGGCTCGCCTTCCAGCCACGGCGCACCCGGCTTGTTGTCCGCCGGGCCGTGGCACGAAGCACAGGGCGCGATGTTGCGCATGGGCGAGCCGGTCGCGACGATGGCGGGCATGGGCAGCGCGGCCGCCGTGCCCGTGCTGGTGTTCATGCGCGGCAGCGACGCGTAATAGGCCGCCAGGTCCTTCATGTCCTGATCGCTGAGATTGGCGGCCATCGGGCTCATCACCGCGTTCACGCGCGCGCCGCTCTGGAAGTCCTTCAACTGCTTGTAGACCACACTCTCGTACTGGCCCGCCAGATTCGGCGAGTTCGCAAAGCTGAGCCCCTGCGGGCCGTGGCACATCGTGCAGCGCAGGGAGAGCGTGGCGCCGCGCCCGATGGAAAGCGCATCCGTGCCCGCGAAGGTCTGCGGCGTGAGCACCGCCGTGCTCGTCTTCACGGACGACACCACCGGCTGCTCGACGAGCCACTTCTGCGGCACGCCGGCCGCGCTGCAGATCGCGTTCCAGAGCCCCGTGAACTGCGGGTCTTTCTGCGCCGAGGGCAGCCACACGAACCCGATCAGGATGGAGACGACGGCAATCGCGAGCGTGAGCCCCACGCTCACGGTGAACCACGGGTTGCGCAGCGAGAAGAGGCGCGCTTCGGGAGGCCGCGGCGTGCTCATCGCTGCGCTCCCATCCAGACGGCCGGCACCGAGGTCTGCTTCAGCACCATCAGCTGCGCAATCGGATAGCCGTAGTTGACCACGGTGAGGCCGATCATCAGTGCGATCCAGAGCCCGAAGCTGTTGAGCGCGACCGGCAGCGTGCGCGGCGGATGCACGGCCACGCTGAACTCGAACTTGCGCGCGGGCGCGGGGGCACCCTGATGCCCCCGCGCGAGCACGATGAAAAACAGCACCGCCGAGGCCACCAGAATCAGCGCGCCGAAGAACGAGATCACGACGGTGATGGCCTCGGGCGCAATCGCGGGATTGCTGTAGTCGAAGAACGCCATACGGCGCGGCATGCCCAGAATGCCCGCGTAATGCCACGGGAACGTCGTGACCATCATGCCGATGAACCAGAGCCACAGCTGCCAGCGCATCAAGCGCACGCTCGCGAGCGCACGGCCCGTCAACTGCGGCCACAGTTCATAGGCAATCGCGAAGTACATGATGACGATGGCGCCGCCGAAGATCAGGTGGAAGTGCCCCGTGATCCACTGCGTGTTGTGAATGGTCGAGTCGAGCTGGTAGCTCATGTTGATGAGGCCGCCGGCCCCGCCAAAGCCCAGCATCACGAACGAGAACGCCACGGCCAGCATCATCGGTTCGTGCCAGGGCAGCGCGCGTATCCAGCCGAACACACCCTTGCCGCCGCGCAGCCGCCCCGCAATTTCCACGGAGGCGCAGATCGTGAAGACGGTGAGCAGCGTGGGCACCGCAACGAGCGCGGTGAACACCGACTGCAGGAACTTGAAGCCCGAGCCCACCTGCGGATCGGCAAAGAGATGGTGAATGCCGATCGGCATGGCCACCACGAGAAACAGGATGAACGAGATGCGCGCCATCTCGTCGCTGTAGAGCCGCCCGCCCACGGCGCGCGGCACGAGCGTGTAGTACGCGATATAGGCCGGCATGAGCCAGAAGTAGACGATGGCGTGCAGCGTCCACGAAAAGAACACGCGCGCGAGACCCGAGTCGATGGTGGACGTGAGGCCCAGCGCGACGGGCAGAATCTGGAACAGGATTTCGATGGCGGCGCCCACCGCCGTCCAGGCCCAGAGATACGAGCCCGCGACGTTCGCGAACATGGGCAGCGGCACGGGCTTGCCCGGATTCGCCTTCTTCCAGACATGCAGGTTCACGGACATGAGCGCCACCCAGATCCACGAGCCCACCACCACGAGCACCACGCCGATGTAGTAGAAGGGGCTGCCGATCATCGGCGGATAGAACGTGTAGAGCACCGAGGCACGGCCGAGCGACACCGGCACCATCGCCACAATCGAGCCCACCACCACGAGCCACCAGCCCGCCCACGCCCAGCGCCGGCCGACGAGCCTTTGCTCGAGCGAAAGTTCGGTGATCGCGTAGCCGAAGCCCATGGCGATCAGCGTCGGAAACACGTAGGCCATCACGGACCCGTGCGCGGTCACCGAGCGGTAGTACAGCTCCGGCGCCGAAAGCCATGCATGCAGCGGACTGCGCACGTACATCTGCCAGGCGCCCAGCAGCAACGCCACCCCGAAGGTCGCGAAAGCAAACCAGAAATGCGCGAGCACGAGTCGTCGGTTATTTAACACAGCTGAGCCTCCGCGCGCCGGCCGCGAGTGTGTCGAACTGGGCGGCATCGATCACCTTCACATGTGCCCACATGCCTTCGTGGCCCGTGCCGCAATACTCGTGGCACGGCATCAGATGGTCCGCCGGTTCGTTGAACGTGGTGCGAAACGTCGCGACGTAGCCGGGCTCCACCATCGAGTTGATGTTCGTGTCCGCAATCAGGAAACCGTGCACGACGTCGGCGCTCGTGGCGCGGAACGTCACAGGCGTACGCGCGGGAACGAGGATGCATTGCGGCGTGAACGAGTACTGCTGCGCGACGATGCGGACCGTAACCGAGCCGTCCGCCTCGCGCGCCGTGCCGAGATTGCTCTCCACGAATTCGCCGGAGACGTGCAGCGTGGTGGGGTCGATGGTTTCGACGCGCGAGGGCGGCATCATCGCCCAGTGCAGGCCGGTGAAGACCACCATCGCCACGAGCAGCAGCAGAATGGCCACCGCGAAGATGGCCCAGCGCCGTTCGGTGCGGGCCGCGACCTCGTGGCCATCGTGGCCATCGTGGCCGTCGGCGTGGCCCGGCAGCGGACTGTTTGGAGTGTTCGGGACGTTCGACATGGGCGCAGGTTTACTGGATAACGCCGCGAGGCAGGAACACGAGGAAGTAGAACGCGAACCAGAGCGCAATCACGATGGCCGTCGCAATGCCGGCGAGCGCCACGGCGCCTTTCGGGCCGGCGCGCACGATGTCGGCCACGCGCCCTTCGTCGTCGGCGGGACGCGGGCCGCCCGCCCCCGGTGGTACTCGTTCGCCAGTCGACTCGCTCATGGCTTCCCCTCAGTACAGCGGCGCCGAACGCAGCGCATTGGCATCTTTGGCCGACACCGGCGTGCCGTGGTTGCCCCACGCCGTGCGGATGAACGTGACGACCGCCGCTACCTCGTCGTCGGACAGCGACTGGGCGAACGGCGGCATGCCGTAGGGCATCGGGTTCTTCGCCGTGCCCGGCGCGTAACCCCCGTTGAGCACCATGCGGATCGGATTCACGGCCGAGGTCATCTGGATGGACTGGTTATTCGCGAGCGGCGGGAAGTCAGGCAGCTTGCCCTCGCCGTTCTTGCCGTGGCAGGTGGCGCACTGCGCGTCGTAGATCTTGCTGCCGAGCTTGAAGAGCAGATCGCGCTCGTCGCGCGACATCGCCGAAGTTGCCGCAGCCGCGCCCTCGCCGCCGTGCTGCGGCAGCGACTTCAGATAGACAGCCATGGCGCGCACGTCGTCGTCGGAAAGGTATTGCAGGCTGTCGTACACCACTTCGGCCATCGGACCGTACACAGCGCCGCGCCGCGACACGCCCTTTTGCAGCAGGTCCGCGATCTCGTCGATGCTCCATTCGCCGAGGCCCGCTTCGCGGTTCGACGTGAGCGACGGCGCGTACCAGTCCTGCATGGGAATCAGCCCGCCTTCGAAGGCCTTCGACTCCGAACTGCCGCCCAGCGCGTTGATCGCCGTATGGCACATGGAACAGTGCCCGAGGCCCTGCACGAGATACGCGCCTCGATTCCATTCCACCGACTTCGCAGGATCGGCCTTGTACTCGCCCTCGCGGAAATACAGCGTGCGCCAGCCGAGCAGCAATTGCCGGTTGTTGTAGGGAAAGCGCATCTCGTGCGGACGGTTCGGCTGCTTCACGGGCGGCACGGACTTGAGATACGCGAAGATCGCGTCGCTGTCTTCGCGCGTGACCTTCGTATAGGCCGCGTAGGGCATCGCGGGATAGAGCAGCGAGCCGTCGCGCGAACGGCCGGTGTGCATCATCGAATAGAACTCGTCGGCGCTCCATTGGCCGATGCCGGTTTCGTCGTCGGGCGTGATGTTCGGCGAATAGAGCGTGCCGAACGGCGTGGGCATGGCGCGGCCGCCCGCGAAGAGCTTGTCGCTCGGCTTCGTATGGCAGGCGATGCAGTCGCCCGCACGGGCCAGATATTCGCCGCGCTTGATGACATCGGCCTGGCTGGAGCCGCCCTGCGCCAATGCGAGCGGCGTGCTGGCTATCACACCGAAACCCACGCAGACACCCAGCGCGAGCGCGGCGCCGAGGCGAACGGCCAGCGTCTTCGCCACGCGGCGAACCGGAAAGGACCGGAAGGACCCCAAGACCCGGGGGGACGGAAAGAACAGGATGCGCACCGTGGGCTCCGTCATTGGGGTTCGCTTCCGCAGGCGATGGGCAGCTTCAGGCTTCGCGCAGGCGCGGGCGCCGGATTCGCCGGCCCGGGCGATGCGGCGAGCCAGGCAGCAACCGCCGTGATGTCGTCGTTGCCGAGACGCGAGGCGACGTCGTGCATGCAGTCCGGCGCAATCGAGCTACGTGTGCCGTAGCGCCATGCGCCAAGCTGGGCGCTGATGTATTGCGCATGCAGACCGAGCAGGCCGGGAATGGCCGGGTCCATGCCCGTGAGCGCGGCGCCGTGACAGGCGGCGCAGGCCGGAATGTTGCGCGTGCGGTCGCCCTCTTTCACGAGTTGCTGGCCGCGCCGCAGTAGCTGCGGGCTCACGGCCGGCGTCGAAGCAGGCGGGTATGGCGGACGCTGGCGCGCGAAGTAATCGGCGATGGTTTTGAGATATGCGTCGGGCAGATACGCCAGCAGATAGTTCATCGGCGGATATTGCCGGCGGCCATCGCGAAACGCTGTCAGCTGATTGTAGAGATAGCCGGCCGGCTTGCCGGCAAGCCGCGGGAAGTAATCGTTATCGGTACCCTCGCCCTCTTTGCCATGACAGGCCGCACACGCGAGCACGCGCGCCTGCAGGGTGTCGGGCGCACGCTCGGCAGACGTCCCCTGCCCGAAGACGAAGCCCCAAGGGAAAACGCACAGCAGGATGGCAACAGCGGTTCTTCTCAGCATCGGTGGCAATGCCCGTTGTTATGGCTGTCCGACGATTGTAGTCAATGAATCGGAAAGTAAAAGGTTTGAAAGTGAATACGCCGCAAGCGCCGCGAAGCAGCAAGGGACGTGCCGCGGGCAGGCGCGCGGCTGGCCCTGTCGAAACGGGCAAAACTGGCTCTGTGAGACGAACCGGTTTGCCGCCACAATCGGAATTGCCTCGGGATTGCCGCCTGCGATCCCGCAGCCCAATCCGTGGAAGAGCCATGTACGTACCCGCCCATTTCGACGAACCTCGCACCGAGGTTCTGCATGCGCGCATCGCGCAACATCCGTTCGGCACGCTCGTTACGCACGGCAAAGGCGGGCTGGACGCCAATCACCTGCCCTTCGAGCTGGCTGCCGCCGAAGGTCCGCTCGGCGTGCTGCGCGCACACGTGGCGAGAGCGAATCCGGTCTGGCAGGACGTGGCGAACGGCGACGAGGTGCTCGTCATGTTCCACGCGGGCGACGCCTACATCTCGCCCAACTGGTACCCGAGCAAGCAGGTGCATCACAAGCAGGTGCCGACGTGGAACTACAGGGTCGTCCACGCGTACGGACGCATAACGGTGCTCGACGACGAACGGTTCCTGCGCGGACTCGTCGGCCGGCTCACGCGCACGCACGAGGCGGCGCAACCGGCGCCCTGGAAGATGGGCGATGCGCCGGCGGACTATATCGACACCATGCTGAAGTCGATTGTCGGGCTGCAGATCGATATCACGCGCCTCGTGGGCAAGAGCAAGATCGGCCAGAACAAGGAAGCGGAAGATGTCCGTGGTGCGGGCGAGGCGCTCAAGGCAGGCGGCCACACAGAGTTGGGCGAGGCCATGCTGGCAGTGGCGGCCGGGAAATCCCGATGACGCCGCGCGCGGGCATCGCGTAGTTCGTCGTCGATATCAGGCCACGTCGCATCACGCTGTTCATTCGAAGAGATCCGATCCCCATGTCAGGCAACACGCTCTTTTCGGCCAACCTGCTGCTCGCCTATACGGCGTATTTCGTCGGCGTCGCGAGCCCCGGGCCCAGCAATCTCGCGATCATGTCCATTGCCGCGCATCATGGCCGCAAAGCCGCCCTCGCCTTCGCACTGGGCGTGATTTCCGGATCGATGTTCTGGGCGACGGTGGCCACAGCCGGCATCTCGGCCGCGCTGATTGCGTGGTCGCAATTCATCGTCGCAGTGAAGGTTTTCGGCGGCGTGTATCTGCTCTGGCTCGCCTTCAAGTCGGCGCGCACTGCGCTCGCCGCACAGCCCGCTGCCACGCCGCGCGACGCGCAGGCCGAGCCGCTGAAGCGGCTCTACACGAAAGGCGCGCTGCTGCATCTCACGAACCCGAAGGCGATTCTCGTCTGGGTGTCGATCGTCGCGCTCTCGTCGAATCACGTGGGGCCTGCCCACGACGCCGTGGTGCCGGGCTGCGCGGTGATCGGCATGGTGGTGTTCAGCACGTATGCGCTCGTGTTTTCCACCGCGACGGCCAGAGCGGCTTACGTGAGGACGCGCCGCGTGCTGGAAGGATGCCTCGCGGTCGTGTTCGGAGTGGCCGGCATCCGGCTGCTGGCGTGGTCGTCCCGATAACCGTCGCGTGCGCCCGCCTCAGGCCGGCACGTCGTCCACCTCGCTTCGCGCATAGCGGCCGGGCGGCATGCCGACGTGCCGCGTGAACGCCACGCCGAAGGCACTCACCGATCCATAGCCCACATGGGCGGCGATCTCCGCAATCGACCGGTCCCGTTGCCGCAGCAGCCGCTTCGCGAGCGCCATGCGCCACGTGAGCAGGTATTCCATGGGCGCCACACCCACCGCGCGGCTGAAGCGTTCGAAGAACGCCGAGCGCGACATCGCGGCCTCGCGCGCCAGTTGAGCGATGGTCCAAGGCTGCGCGGGATCTTCGTGCATGCGCCGTAGCGCGAGCGCGAGCTTTGCATCGGCAAGTCCGCGCACGAGGCCAGGTGACGCCGCCGTGCTCGCGGTCGAGCGCAGCGCCTCGATCAGCAGCACTTCGAGCAACCGGGCCATCACGATTTCGCGCGCCGGGCGGTCTGCGCGCGATTCGTCACCCACCAGTTGAACCAGCGTGGAAAGGCGCGACGCCCCGCGCACGTGCACCCATTGCGGCAGAAGCGAAACCAGCAGCGCAGAGTCCGGCGAGCCGAACACGCAGTGGCCCACGAGCATGCGCACGTTGACGGGCTCATCGGGATTGCCCACGCGCGCGCCGCCGGGAATCGGCGTGATGGGCGAAGCAACGGCGTCACCTTCGTCAGGCGGCGGCCCATTAAGGCTGGATGTCGCGAAGCGGCGCGCGGCGGGAAGCAAGGCGAAGTCGCCTTCGTTGAGCGTGATCGTTTCGCTGCCTGTCGCTCCGTCTATGGTCAGACGGCAGCCGCCTTCGAGCACGGCGAGATAAAACGGACGACCGGTCTCGCTGCGGCGCACAGCCCACGTGGCGGAGGCCACGACGAGTTTCGAGAACGGCGCGCCTGGCTGCAACAACGACACGACTTCGGCGAGGGGGTCGACCATTCTGGACGATCTCAACAAAGAAATGGATCTCGAAGTATAGTTCGTCCGAAATCGGGCCGCTATCGTACAGGCATTGCCAACCGATGGAGTTCCCGATGTCCCCTGTTTCCACCGTTCTTATCACCGGCTGCTCGTCCGGTTTCGGACTTGAGACCGCGCGGCTTTTCCTCGACAAGGGCTGGCGCGTTATCGCAACGATGCGCACGCCGCGAGAGGACTTGCTGCCGGCGTCGGAGCGGCTTCGCGTGCTGCCGCTCGACGTAACCGATATCGAGAGCATCCGGCGTTGCATCGAAGCGGCCGGGCCGATCGACGCGCTCGTCAACAACGCCGGCGTCGGCATGGCGGGACCGCTGGAAGGAATCGATCTGAACCACGCCCGCACCGTCTACGAGACCAACACGCTCGGCACCATTGCGATGACGCAGGCCGTGCTGCCACAGTTCCGGCAGCGGCGTGCGGGTGTGGTGGTGAACGTGACGTCGACCGTGACGCTGAAGCCGTTGCCGCTGCTCTCGGTCTACACGGGCAGCAAGGCGGCCGTGAATGCGTTCACCGAATCGCTCGCGCTGGAGCTGGCGCCCTTCGATGTGCGCGTGCGGCTCGTGCTGCCCGGACGCTCGCCCAGCACGAGCTTCGGCAACAACGCCCGCCGCCTGATGAGCGAAGATGTGCCCGAGCCGTACGCCGCGTTCACGCAAGGCGTCTTCGCCTCGATACGCGACACGAGCACGCCGGTCACGTATGCCGAGGACGTCGCCGCAGCCGTGTGGACCGCCGTGACCGATCCCGCCGCGCCGATGCGCCTGCCCGCCGGAGCCGATGCCATCGCAACGGCGCTCGCGGCGCAGTGAACGTCCTCTTCGTCGCTTGCCGTTACGAAAGCGACCGCAGGTGATTGCGCAGCCTGTCCACCTCGCCTTGCGCGAACGGCTTCTCGATTTCGGTGTGCGTCTGCTGCCACACCGGGAACGCGCGGGCGAGCAATTGCTCGCCCGCCGGCGTCAAGCGAAGCCGACGGCTGCGCCTGTCCTGCGCGTCCTGCTCGATGACGACCAGTTCGCGCCGCTCCAGCGGCTTGAGCGCAGCCGTTAGCGTAGTGCGATCCATTGCCAGCAGCGACGCCACGTCTTTCATTGCCGGCGGCTGAGGCCGATTGAGCGACATCAGAAGCGAGAACTGCCCGTTCGTGAGATCGAACGGGCGCAACGCCTCGTCGAACAGGCGCGCAAGATTGCGTGCTGCCCGCTGCATGTGCAGACACAGGCAGCAGTCGCGCACCATCAGCGTGGTTTCGAAAGGAAGAGACTTCGGAAGCTTTTTCGCGTGTGCCATGTTGCAATTATGTTGATATCAACCTATATTGTCAACGCCGGGCCGCAACATCCCGTTGCGCCCGTCAACAGAAGGAGGAGGCATGAGCGATCAAACGTTGTTTCTCGCCGTTTTCCTCGGCAGCAAGGACAATCCGCGCATGAAGACATGGCTGGCGCTTTCCGAAGAAGAACGGCGCGCCAGGGAACGGGAAGGCATCGCCGCATGGGGCGCGTGGGTCGACAAGCACAAGGCAGCCATTGTCGAGATGGGTGGTCCACTTGGCAAAACAAAGAACGTGAGCGAACAGGGCATCAAGGATGTGACCAACGCGCTCGCCGCGTTTACAGTCGTACGGAGTACTTCGCATGACGAGGCGGCCAGAATGTTCGAGGGCCATCCGCATTTCACCGTTTTCCCGGGTGAGTCGATCGACGTGATGCCCGTTCTACCTATCCCTCACATGTGAAAGGCGCTGTCTCGCGGTATGTAAAAACATCGATACAGCCGCTTGTTCACGAGCGACGGCGGTTTTTTGGAGGAAGATGATGAGACTTTACGGATTTGCTGGAACGCGCTCGCAGCGCGCGCTTTGGGGCCTCAAGGAAGTCGATGCCGACTTTGAATTCGTGTCGGTGAATCTGCGCGAAGGCGAGCACAAGCGGCCCGAATTCCTGCGCATCAATCCTGCGGGAAAGGTACCGGTTCTGATCGACGGCGACCAGATCATTCCGGAATCCGCAGCAATCGTTCTGTATCTCGCGGACAAGTATCCCGAGAAAGGGCTGATGCCCGACGACCTGCGCGAGCGCGCACAGGCGTATCGCTGGACGCTGTTTGCAGTGACCGAACTCGAGCAGCCGCTCTGGCGAATCACGCGTCACACCTTGCTTTATCCGCCCGAGAAACGTTCCCCCGCCGATATCGAACTCGCGCGCGAAGACTTCAAGACGATGGCCGCGATTCTCGACAGGCATCTCGATGGGCGCCAATTCATCGTCGGCAACGCGCTCTCGGTGGCCGACTGCGTGACCGCGTATCTGATCGACTGGGCCAACGAACTGCATCTGATCGATACGTTCCCGCAGTTGCAGGCCTACCTGGAACGTCTGTATGCGCGTCCGGAAGCGCCGCAGCGTATCGCCGAGGCACGCATGGCCGCGTGAGGGTGCTTCGCCGTCATAGCGGCCAGCGTTTGCGCGAGACAACGGCGAAACTTACTGCTATCGCCCCACCCTGCCCGGACGTCGCGTCTTCCGGGGGCGTCATGTCGAAGCGTGGCCGACGCACGCGCGCGTTGCGACTGGAAGAAGCGCCCGGCAACGGTTCGGCCTGAGACGCCGAGTCGTTGCCGGCTGCGTCGGTTCGCGCTGCCTCGTGCAGGCAGTCGCAGATCTCTTTGGAAGCCATGAGGCGTCGCTCGTAAAAGGGCATGTCCGTATTGAACACGCCACGCATCGATCAGTAAAATGAATGATTCGATCGATACGATAACGTGCCGGAATGGAACTCAAGCTACTGAGAGCGTTTTTGACGGTCGCCGAGCTACGGCATTTCGGACGCGCGGCCGACGCCCTGCATATGAGCCAGCCTGCCTTGAGCAAGCAGGTGAACGCGCTGGAAGCGAGCGTGGGCGGAAAGCTCTTCGAACGCGGGCGGCACGGCGCTGCGTTGACGCGCTTCGGCGAGGGCTTCCTGCCCGACGCGAAGGCACTCGTCTACGACGCCGATGAAATACTCGGGCGTGCGCGCGAAGCCAGCAGCGGCACGCGCGGACACTTGCGGGTGGGCATCTGCCTGTCCGTGCTGACGCTTGCGCCGCAGATCATCGCGGACTTTCGCCAGCGGCGTCCGGGTATCGCGGTCGCGCTGAGCGACCTGTCCTCCGACGAGCAAATCGGCCGCATTCAGGCGGGCAAGCTGGACGTGGGCTTCATGCGCCTCTCCCGTACCGAGGGCCTTTCTTCCCTGAACGTCGTCGACGAGCGGCTCGCGCTGGCGTTGCCGCCCAGCCTTGCGCGCGTGCGTCTTCCGTCCGACTTCGGGAAGCTGAACGAAATGGGCTTCGTGGCCTTGCGGCGCACACGCGGCCCCGGGCTCGCAGCGCAAATCGAAAACTGGTGTCGCGAACATCGGTTCGTGCCGAACGTCACGCAGCAGGCCGACGATGTGCAGTCCGTTCTCGCGTCGGTCGCTGCGGGCGTGGGTGTCGCGTTCATTCCGTCGCGGGCCGAGCACCTGTTGCGGGACGCCACCGTTGTGCCGCTGCGCGGCAAGCATGCAACGTGGCGCGTGGGGCTGGTATGGGCCAGCGGAGCGCACAACCCCGTGACCTCGCAGTTCGTGTCGTTCGTTCGCGCGGCCTTGAAAAAAGGCTGACCGAAGCGGTGGCCCCCAACAATGGGCCCACCGCTTCGCGCAGAACCATCTCAACCGCGCTGCCCCGCCGCTTCGAGAATGAGCTGCGAGATCTCCTCAGGATGGGAGATCAGCGAGAGATGGCTCGACTTCAATTCGATGGTTTTAGCGCCCATGCGCTTGGCCATGAAGCGTTCGAGGTCGGGATTGATCGTGCGGTCTTCCGTGGAAACCGCGTAGAAGCTCGGTTTCGACCGCCACGCCGCCTGCGTCGTCTTGCCGGTGAGCAATGCCTTGTGGAACGGCTCCTGCACTGCAAAGAGCAGCTTGGCCTTCGCTTCAGGCAGGTCGCCCGCGAAGTCGCGCAGGAAGGCTGCCTCGGTCAGGCGCCCTTCGTCGCCGTCGAAGACGATTCCAGCGGAGGCCGGCGGCGTCGGATAGGTCCGGGCCAGCGCCGTGTAGTCCTCGCCCGCATCCGGCGCACGCGCGGCCACGTAGACAAGCGCCGAGACGTTGGGATGCACGCCGGCTTGCGTCACGATCATGCCCGAGAACGAATGCCCGACCAGCACCGTGGGACCATCCTGCCGGTCCAGCACGCGCTGGGCCGAGGCAACGGCTTCGGGCAGCGTGGTCAGCGGGTTTTGAACGGAGGTGACATTGAGACCCGCGGCCTGCAATCGCGGGATCACGTCCGACCAGCACGACCCGTCAGCAAAGAGCCCATGCACGAGCACGACATTGCGCGCCTTCGCAGGAGCCGGCATGGCGGCCATGCCGCGCGAGGATATGAGCGAGGCGGCGGCGCCTGCAATGAGTGCCGCCGAGAAGCTACGTCTGTTCATCGTCATCGTGCGTCTTCCTTCCTGGTGGGTTGCGGTGTGTGCAATAACGAACTAGCGGCCTTTGTATTCCATGGCGGGCCGGGGTTGGCCGGCGCGCGCGGCCTTGATCGCGGATGCGAGCCCTGCCGTCGCGTCCTCCGTGTCGAAGAGCGGCATCGCGATATCGAAGAGCGCCTCATCTGCGGCATCGATACCGCCCACGGCCCACGTACGAAGCAACGCCTTGTGGGCAGCGTGCGCGCGTGTCGGGCCTCGAGCCATCTTCAACGCGAAAGCCTCGGCTTGCTCCAGCAGTTGCGCATCGGGCACCACGCAATTCACCACCCCGAAGCGCTCCATCGTGGCAGCCGGTACCGGCTCCGACGTGAACGCCCATTGCGCGGCGCGAAAGCGCCCCGCTCGCTCCGCAACGCGATAGATGCCGCCCAGCATCGTGGCGATGCCCAAGGTCTGTTCGGGATGACCCAGGCGTGCGGACTCCGCGGCGAAGACCACATCCGCGCGTAACGCGAGTTCCAGACCGCCGCCGAAGCAGAGCCCCTGCACGGCGGCGACGACAGGCAACGGCAGTCGCTCGAAGCGATTGAACGCGTTCATGTAGCGCTCGAAGAGCGAGCGCAACGCGGCGCGGGACATGCCCTCCCACGGAAGAATGTCGCCACCGAAGCTGAAGTCGGGGCCTGCTGCGCGAAGCAGCACGGCACGCGCGTCGCTCTGGCCGATGGTCGTCAACGCATCGTCCAGTTCGCCGATCATCTGCTCGGCAAGACGGTTCTGCGGCGGATTGTCGAGGCGGATCGTCGCGACCTGGTTCGAGATGTCGAGCAAGAGATGAGCCATGTTCAACCCTGTGGTGATGAGAGATGCTCGCGGAACCATTCGACAGCCGCACGGCTCGCTTCGGGGAAATACTGCTGGTACGCGTCGAAGTGTCCGCCCGGAATCATCGCAAGCCGCTTGGGCTGCAATGCTTTCTCGTACGCGGCGAGCGCCAGATCGGTGGCGGTGATGGTGTCGTGCGAGGCGACGACCATCAGCAGCGGCGTCGGCGAGACGCGCGAAACCCACACGCCCGGCTCGTACATGCGAGCGGCACGCGTGGAGCGCACGGTTACGGAATTGTCCCAGGTGCCGTCGGGAACGGGCTGCTGGTAGAACGCGAGCGCGTCCTGCGTGCGGTACGCCGCGGGCACGGCCGGATCGTCGCTCACGACGGCCTGGCGCATGGGCGCCTCGCCGCGGGCCTCGCCGCGCTCGTCGTTCGCAAAGGTCTCCTCCATCGACGCAACGAATTCCGGTGCCACGCGCCGCAGCCCCTGCTCGTAGCCGCTGATGGTGGGCACCTGCGCCACCACGCAGCGTAAGCGCCGATCCGTCGCGCCCAACACGATGGCATGGCCGCCGGCGTAACTCGTGCCCCACAGACCGATGCGCGCCGCATCCACGCCCTCGTACGATTCCAGAAACGACAGCGCGCGACGCCAGTCGCCAATCTGCCGCCACGGGTCGATGTCTTGCCGCGGCTCGCCTTCGCTCGCGCCAAAGCCGCGATGGTCGTGAAGCAGCACGATGAAACCCGCTTGCGCGAACGCACGCGCAAAGCGCTCTATGCCGTGCTCTCGCGTGCCCGCATACCCGTGGGCCATGGAGATGGCAGGCAAGCGCGTGCCATTGCCCGCGGGCACGAACAGCCACGCCCGCAGCGTGATGCCGCCTTCTGCTTCGAATTCCACGTTTAGACGTTGGACCACGGTCACGCCTCCTTGCTTCATCGGGTGAAACGAGCCGCTGACCCGATGCAGCAGCGGGTCAGCAGCCTCGTTCGGGAAAGACCACGTCGCCGCATGGTGCGCGGCGACGGCAAGAGAAACGACGGGTTCCAGCTACTTCGTCGGCACGGGAACAATCGCCGAGATGCGCCAGCCGTCTGCTGTGCGGATCGCGATTTCGTTGACGAGAAACTGGAACGTGGCCGCTGGTTGGCCTGAGGCGCCGGCCGTGATGCGCGTGGGGGCGTAGAGGTGGGCTGTGTCCGGCCCGAGCGGAATCACGCGCATGGCCTCCTCGTCCGGTTCGAATTGCCACGTGCCGGCGAAAACCGCGCGGAAGTGATCAAGAACAGCCTCGCGCCCCCAGAAGGTGTAGGCGCGCGCGACGAAGTTCACGGGGTCGGACTGGCCGGCAGGCGGGCGCGCGAGGATCGAGTCCATGACCTCGATGTCGTGGGCCGTTTCAGCCGCCGCCTGTCGCAGGAACAGCGCGCGAATGTCCCGTAGGTCCTCGGGGCTCATCGTCGAAAAGGCACGAACGTTCACAGTGACCTCGCAAAGCGGATTTTTCAGGAAGCAGGATGGACGCGTGACGCCGGCGCGCGGCGCGGGCGGCGTGCCAAACCAGGCTGGATGCCAAGCTGGATACGCGGCTGGATAACAGGCTACACAACGCAGGCTGTACGACTGACTCGAAACCCGGATGGGCTGGTCACTATGCTAGCGGTTGCGAGGTCGGTGCAGAAGCGGGTTTCGGCGCGGTTTGGTACGGGAATGATGCTATTTCCTGTGGCCGGCGCGCGCGGGCTTTCACCTTGTGCGACCCGCGTTTCCGGCCTCTAAGCCGGAGTTTTCGGCAGACGGCTTCACGCCCGAATGGCAACCGACCTGTCCACCTTCAGAGCACTTGCCCGCCAGGCGCGACCGCGCGCGCCGGTGTCGCGACGCTATCGAGATGGAGGCGCTGCCAGGCCCGCGGACTGATGCCCGTCAAGCGCTTGAACCATCGCCCCAGATGGGACTGGTCCACAAAGCCGCATGCGAGCGCAATGGCCGGCAACGCAAGGCCGCCTTGCCGCAGCAGGTCCTTTGCGAGCGCGACCTTGTTTTTGAGCGCCCACCGATGCGGCGGCAAGCCTGTCGACTGCTTGAACTCCCGCGCAAAGTGACTAGGCGAGAGCCCGCACGCTTCGCCGAGCGCCGCGAGCGTGACGCTGTCGTGATCGCGCACCGACAGCATGGTCTTGGCAAGCTGTAGATGCGCAGGGGACAGGCCGCCGCGAACGCGTCGCAGGGCGCCTGTCGGGTGCGTGTGGCCGCAGTCGTCGAGCACGTAGGCACGAACGGTGCGCGTAGCGAGGTCGAAGAAGAGCGCAGACGCGGCGTTCTGTCCTCTGTCGTCGGGTCCGTCGCCGCCGGCACTCACCTGGACCGCACGCACCTGAACCGTGACGAACGATGGCGCGACGAAGACCGCAGCGGATCGCCCCATCATGACGCAGCCCTCTTCTTTCTCGCCAACAACCGAAGGTCTGCCGACGGCATGTCGGCAAGCAGCCGGTCCAGCGCGGCGGTCAGGTGTTCCACGGGCGCGACGCCGCGCACCACGACCGGTGGCCGTGTTCGTGCCTCGTCGCTGGTGTGCGAAAGCATCACGAACGGCAGTCCGGTTACGCCGAGGCGGCCCGCCCTGGCTTCGTCGTCCTCGATCGCCGTCTTGAAGCGCTGCGCGGCGAGCGATGCAGCCAGCGCCGCGCGATCGACACCACATTCGGCGGCAATATCGAGCAGCACGTCCGCACGGCCGATATCGCGGCCATGCTCGAAATAGGCCTTGAACAGCGCACGATGCACGGCGTTGAAGCGTCCCACCGTGCGACTGAAGAAAGCCGTTTCGAACGCAAGACGGCTGCGCGGCGCAACGGGCGGCAACTGAACTTTCACGTTACGTTCGGCCGCGAGCGGATAAACCGCATTGAGCCAGATGTTGGTGATGTACTCGCCGTCGGGTTCGATCAGCGCAATGGGCTCGGGGCGCAGTTCGAACGCGTGCCATTCGAGCACGAACGGCACGCGCGACTCTTCGATGAACCGGTCGAGCACACTCATCTGCAAATAACAGAAAGGGCACACATAGTCTGCCCAGCAATCAATGCGGACGGTCGGCATCGGAATCATGGAAAGCCTCTCGGCGTTTTCCGAGAGTGGAAGTGTGCGTCGACGTGGCGTTTGTGCCGACCATAATACCCGTGTGCTTATCTTGTGTTGCGCACGCCCGGTCGCTTCTGGTACGCAAATGCTATTTCTTTCGCGCTGCCCTGCCGGCGTCGGCCCGTTTCCTGCTGATGAATCCGCGGCGCCGCACGCGGGTTGCGCACAGATGCCGGGCGCGAGCCTTCTATGACTGCGTCCCCGCATACGCCGCCTTCAGCGCCGCGACGTCGAACTTCGTCATCTGCATCATGGTTGCGGCGACCCGCCCCGCCTTGACCGGATCCGGATCCGCGATCATCGCGATAAGGTCGTCCGGAACGATCTGCCACGATACGCCGAAGCGGTCCCTCAGCCAGCCGCAGCCGTCGGCCGTGCCGCCGTCCATAAGCGCGCCCCAGTAGCGGTCCAGCTCCGCTTGATCGCCGCAACTGATCATCAACGATATCGCGTGATTGAAAGCCTCGCGCCGTTCGTGGCTCATGGCGATGAAGGGCTGCCCGAAGAGAACGAACTCGACCACCTTGGTGGACGCGGTGCCCTGCACCGACGTGACGCGATTCACGCGCGAGTCCGGAAAAATACCCGCGTAGAAAGCGGCGGCCTCTTCGGCTTCGGATGAGTACCAGAGAAACGGCGTGATCTTTTGAATCGACATCGCATGTCTCCTTTCAATGTTGGCCTCTCGCGAACACAGGCGCATGCCGCCACCGGGCCCGGGAAGTACGCCTAACCCACCTCGACGCGATTACGGCCCAATTGCTTGGCGCGGTAGAGTGCCCGGTCCGCGCGTTTCATCAGCGCATCGACGTCGCGCTCGCCTGCTTCGCGCGTGACGACGCCGATGCTCACGGTAAACGGAATCGCCTCGAGACGCCACGCATGCTCGAAATCGTGCTGCTCGATACGCAGACGCAGTTGTTCCGCCACCTTATGCGCGACGTTCGCATCCGCGCCCGGCAGCGCCGCGACGAATTCCTCGCCGCCCCAGCGCGCGAATACATTGGAATCCTGCATCACCGAAAGCCCCACTTTCGCGAGCACGCGCAGGACCTCGTCGCCGGCATCGTGACCATAGCTGTCGTTGATCTTCTTGAAGAAGTCGATGTCGAGAATGAACGCTGACAGAACGTCGTCGGCGCCGAGCGCCTTATCGACGAAATCCAGAAACTCGCGGCGGTTCGGCAGGCCCGTCAATGCATCGGTACCCGCCTGCTTCTTCAGTTGTTCCATGAGTTGGGCACGATCCGTGATGTCGCGCACGACTGCCGTGAACTCGGTTACGCCGTTCACATCGATCTTGGAGATCGCGATTTCGACCGGAATGACGGAGCCATTCCGATGCCGTCCGTACACACTGTTGCTGCCGTCCATGCGCGGGGGCGTGACCTGCCGCTCGCTCATCTGCACGGTGTTCGCAAACTGCCGTACGCGTTGCGAGTGGCCCGCGCGAAACCTTTCGGGCAACAGCATTTCGATGGGTTGCCCGAGCACCTCGGCCGCCGTATAGCCGAACAGGTTCTCTGCCGCGCGATTGAAGAGCGTGATGCTGTGCTGCTGGTCGATCGCGACAATCGCGTCGTAAGCCGAATCGACTACTGCCCGGTAACGCGAAGCGCTGGCCTCCATTTCGCGTGCGAGCGGCGAGGTCGGCGCGGCCCTCACGCCCGTGACGAGTATTTCGCGCGCCGCTGCGCCGCCATGAGAATGTGCAAATGGTTTGAACGAGAGGCGCCAACGCAGGGCGCCGTCGTGGACGTCGTGAAACTCGCACGCCTGCTTTTGCGGCGCTGCGTCGGACCTCAGGCAGGTTTCCAGCGTCTCGCGCAACGCTTGCCACTTGCCGTCGGTACTCAGCGAATCGAATGGCACAGGAAATGTCTGCGTGTCCGGCAGCGCTGCGCCAATCATCTGCAAGAAAGGGTCATTGCATGCCGTGACAACAAGCTCGCCGCGCTCGTCCCGCCCGACGATGGCAACGCTGACCGCCACGCCGTCCTCGAACTCATGAGGGGTGTTGGGGCAATTGGACATAGTCGTACCTTGCTGGAGCGTTACACCGTTTCGATCCAGGTATGGTACGAGAAATTGTTGCCCGCGAGTCTTACGGGATTTTCGGGAGGAGGTTATGCCGCCGCTGCGCTCGCAGGCTGTCTGAAAGGTTTGGGGAAATGCCGCCCACCGCGCCCGCAATTACAGTTGCGTCTCGATGGCCGTCTTGTCGATCACCGACCATACCTGCGCGATCTTCCCGTCACGGAACGTATAAAACACGTTCTCTGCGAAAGAGATGCGCCTGCCGTCGATGGGTAACCCGAGGAAACGATGCCGGGGTCTGCAGTCGAACGCCAGACGACTCGCGACGACAGGCGGCTGCGTCACCAGGAGTTCGACGACAAAACGAAGGTCCGGGATCTCATGCACATCCCGTTCCAGCATGTCGCGATAGCCGGACAAGCCGATGCGCCGACCGTTGTGAATGACGTCGTCGGCCACGAACCGGCCAAGCGATGCCCAATCCCGACGATTCAGGCAATCGAGGTAATCGCGATAGATATCGCTCAGGTTCGGTTCGCTCACCATGACCTCCCGTCGCCTCGCAGTGCAGATCAATCGCCATCGTAGACCAGAATCCGGCCGCTACGCTTGCTTCGAGCGTCTACGCACGATCGACACGAAATACCGCGATGGCGGCGTCCAACTGCCCCGCCTGCTCTTCCAGCGACCGCGCCGCCGCTGACGCCTCTTCAACAAGCGCCGCGTTCTGCTGGGTGGCCCGGTCCATTTGCGCCACCGCCTGATTGACCTGTTCGATACCCTTCGACTGCTCGTGCGACGCCGCCGCAATCTCGCCCATCAGGTCGCTCACGCTTCGAACCGAAGCCAGAATCTCCGTCATCGTTTCCGTTGCGCGATGGACCTGCCTCGCGCCGGTTTCCACGCGATCGAGCGAATCCGTAATCAGGTCCTTGATCTCTCTCGAGGCGGCCGCGCTGCGTTGAGCCAGCGAGCGCACTTCGCTCGCCACCACCGCAAACCCGCGTCCCTGTTCGCCTGCGCGTGCCGCTTCCACCGCGGCGTTCAGCGACAGGATGTTGGTCTGAAACGCGATGCCTTCTATCACGCCGATGATTTCGGACATCTTGCCGGACGACTCGGACAGGCCGCGCATCGTTTGCACCGCTTCGAGCGTCGCCTCGTTGCCCCGCTCCGTCAGCAAGGCCGTACTGCATACCACCTGATTGGCCTGCTTCGCGTTGTCCGCGTTCTGGCGAACCGTCGAAGTGAGTTCCTCCATTGACGCAGCGGTTTCTTCCAGCGACGCGGCTTGATCTTCAGTCCGTCGCGACAGATCCACGTTGCCGGCCGAGATCTCATGCGTGGCGGTGCCGATGGACCGTACACCGTTGCGCACCACGCCGATCGTTTGAACGAGCTTCGCCTGCATCGCCTGCAGGCCGCTCATCAACTGCCCCATCTCGTCGCGTGAATGGACCTCCACGTGCGTCGTCAGATCGCCGTTCGCAATCGCGCTGAAATGACCGAGTGCCTGCGCAAGCGGCGTGCTGATCGACCTCTGCAGCGACCACCATGCGAGCGCCGCCGCGGCGAGCGCGATCAGAATGCCTGCAACGGCGACTTCGACGAACCCGTGAAAGCGCGCCTGCGCGGCATCAAACGTGGCTCGCGCCGCATTCACCTGGATGCGATCGAGCGCATCCATGCTGTCTGACACATCGATGAAGAGCGACGGCGGCATCTGGCGCCAGACGTCGACGATCTTCGCGGGATCGCCCGTGGCAATCGCGCTGAACATCGGCTCAAGGCCGTTCTCGACGAGAGCATCGAACTTCGTGTTCGCATCGGCCGCGCGCTGCGCTTCGTCAGCGCTGGAAGGCGGCAGCGCGCGATACACGTCCCACGCTTTCTTCGATGCCGCGAGCAGATCGCGGGACATCTGCGTTTGCTGGGCCACGTCCGGCCCCGTGGGATCGAGCGCAATGCGATACAGCCAGAGACGGGTTCTCGAAAGCGCTACGTTGGCCTGCCCCAGCGCCTCCGAAGAGGCGAGCCGGCTGGAATACAGATCGCTCATATCGTTGTTGCTCATGGACACACCGACAACACCCATGAGGCCACCGACAACGAGCAATGCACCGAGAAAACTCATTGCCAGCGCGAGACGTACGCGAATACTTATGTTCTTGATCATGATGACGGAGGCGTTGAGCAGGAGGACGAAGAAGTTGAGCGCGCCAAAGCTCTGGGTAGGCATGCGCGGCTCGTTGCCTCACTAACGGCCAAAAATTCCAGGCATTTATGCGGGATCAGGAAGAGACCTATCCGGACGAAGGACTTGATCAGCCATCCTGAATTCAGGGCGATGCCTGCGACACGTCGGAGATCTGTCCCAAGAAATGGTGGAACAAGACGGACACGGCACGCAGAGAACGAAAGTCCGGCGCCTTGTCTCTTGTCGGTCCACCCACGGTGCCGGTCGGACGAATGGCCCGCCGATAAAGTGCGCAACCTCTACATTCACTGCCGTAGTGGCGCACGGGCTGTGTCGATGACCGGCAGGATTGTCGACATGTCGAGTCCGAGCACACCGGAGGCCAGTTTCACGCGCTTCGCCGCCTCATTCGCTTCGGCACGGCCCACGAGTCAGTTTCAGAAAGGAGGATATGACGGGCCCCTTCAGCGGTCCGCCCCGTTCGCTCCAACCGGGAATGAGTTCATTGAGGCGCGTAGGCCCATGATCGCGCCCGCGAGGATAAACAATGCGCCGATAAATCGCCTGGCCATACAGATACGTCTGTTTCGACAAGTGGCACTGAGTCGCACCGCTCACCCCCACCGCGCACCGGCTTTGTACACATTGATCTTCACATCACTAACCGTATGGGCTGTATTCGTATAGGGCAACATTGCCAGAACACTGCCAAAACGATAATGCGCACCAAAACCAAAGTGGTCGTTCTGGTGGGAATGCCACGCAATATGGCATAGTCCCATACTTGAACATGGATAAGGAGGTCTAATGGCCACGCTCGAAAGCATCCAGGCACGAATCGCGCAATTGCAGGCACAAGCACAGGAACTGGTTGCAAAGCAATCTACGGTCGTTCTCGACAAAATCCGTGAACTCATGACGAAGCACGGCATAACCACTGCCGAGATCGAGGCACATGTCGGCAAGCGGCGCGGTCACAAGCCTGGAAAACAGGCAACGAAACAGGCAAACATTTCGAAGCACGCCGCAGGCGCGCCGAAGTACCGCGACCCCAAAACCGGTGCAACGTGGACCGGTCACGGGCGGGCACCGGCCTGGATTGCCGCTGCGAAAGACCGCAACAAATTCTTGATTTCAGGCACTCCCACAGGGGCGGCGCCTACGACGAAGAAAGTAGCGAAAGCCGGAAACTATGTACGCGGCCCCCAGCCCGCGATGTATCAAGACCCGAAGACCGGAGCCACCTGGAGCGGACGTGGTCGTGCGCCGGCGTGGATGGCGAACGCCAGGGACCGCACGAAGTTTTTGATCGAAAAGGTCGAAGCGCCCGCGACCCCGCGAAAAGCGAAAGCCGAAAAGGCCACGCCCGCCAGCAGAACGGTAACGAAGAAGACGGCAGCGAAGAAAGCACCGGCCAGGAAGGTTGCTACGAGGAAGGCGACAGCGCCGGCGCGCAAAACGGCTTCGAAGAAGAGCGCGAGCGCTAAATCACCGGTCGTTCGAAAAGCTCGCGTGGCAAGAACCGTGAAGTCTGCCAAGTCCATTGACGCTGCAGTGCCACAAGCCGCGCCCGACACTGCAACCGGAACACCGGCCTGAGTTGTCGGCCAGCCGAACTCTGGATGTCGTGGTTGCAGATCTCTCAGCAGTCACCGTCCTGATAGAAAGGACTTGCGCCGCCGCCACGATTGAACCGTGCCGAAGTCTTATCGTGCTGACCAATTGGCACGTGGGTCTTGCGCGCGTTCAGTCAGTGAGCGGCATGGTGGTATCTCCCGATCGAGATGACAGAGATCCAGGTTGATACCACCCAAAACACCGCCCATTGCCAACGCACACACATCCACCAACCCGCAACGTGTCGAAACAGAAAAGGCCGGAAGGCCTTGTGCCGCAGCGAGTCCGTGGACTTGTGCGGAACTTGTCGGAAGATATTCTGGTGCCGGGGACCGGACTCGAACCGGCAAGCCGTTAAGCGGCGGATTTTCTTCACACCACGCCTTTCGACGCCGTCGGCGAAAAGCTTCGCGCTTTCCGCCAACGTTCGTGCGCTGGACTATGCCTTCGCCATCGCTCGCGCGCCGTCGCCCGCAAGGGCTGACCGGCGCACGGCCTTAGGCGCCCCCCGTCTAGTCTCTACACCTTCCACACCTCGCGTTGTTGCTACGCGGGCGGGCTTGGCTCGGCGTTGCCTCGGCGGCGCACACGCGATGTTGCATGCGATGTGCGTACGTTCGCGCCAGGGGGTTCGCCGAATTTGAGGGGTTCTACACCGGCCGTTTCCGGCCGGGCACTCAATTTTTTAAGTCCGCTATGTTTACCAATTTCATCACCCCGGCAGGGCGGACGCGATTCTACCATTGGCTCGAACGACGGCCCAAAACCGTCATCGCGCCGTCACACACGCTGCTGATAATGCGCTCGTCGAAAACGTTTACATCCATCGGCGAACAGCATGAACCCCACCATCAAGGACGTCGCCGCGCACGCGGGCTTTTCCATCGCTACCGTCTCGCGCGCCATCAACGCGCCGCACACGGTGAACCCCGTCACGCTCGAAAAGGTGCGCGAGGCGATTGCGGCGCTCAACTTCCGGCCCAGCCCGCTCGGGCGCCAGTTGCGCGGCGAGCGCACGCGGCTCGTGGGCGTCGTGCTGCCCACGCTCGCGAACCCGGTATTCGCCGAATGCCTGCAAGGCATCGACGAACTGGCCTCTGCACAAGGCTACCGGCTCATGCTCATGACCACGCAATACGACGCGGACCGCGAGCGTCACGCCATCGAGACCCTGCGCGCGCAGCGCGTAGACGGCCTCATCCTCACAGTAGCCGACGCGGACACGCACCCGCTGCTCGACGAACTCGACCGCAACGGTCCGCGCTACGTGCTCATGCATAACGACACGGTGCGCCGGCCCTCGGTCTCGGTGGACAACCGTCTCGCCGCGTACGACGGCGTGCGCATGCTGATCGCGCACGGGCACCGCCGCATCCTGATGTTGGCCGGCACGCTCGCGGCTTCGGACCGCGCACGGCTGCGCTACACGGGCTACGCGCAAGCCATGGAGCAAGCGGGACTCACGCCGACGCCCGCGCTAGAAATCGATTTCAACGCCGATGAACTCGCGCCCTCGGTGCTCGCGCATCTGACGAGCCCGGCCAACGGCGCGGCGCGCCCCACTGCCCTCTTCTGCAGCAACGACCTGCTCGCGATGGTGGTGATGCGCGGCCTGCGCCGCGCGCGTTTCGAGGTGCCGGACGATATGTCGATTCTGGGCTTCGACGGCCTCGCAATGGGCGAACTGCTCTCGCCGCCGCTCGCGAGCATCTGCACGCCGAACCGCGAGATTGGCTGCGCCGCATGGCAGCGCCTGATTGCGCGCCTCGACGACACCTATACCGACGCGTCGCTCACGCTGACGCTGCCGCACACCTTGCGCGAAGGCGCGACGATCGCGGCCATTGCAAGCAGCGACGCCGAACCGCGCAAACGGCCTGCGCAAGCGCTGAACTGACGGCATTCGGCGCGGCGCGCACGACGCTGGATGCGCCGCCGACGATGGCGCTGCCCACGCGACAGAGCGCACCGCGAAACATCACGCAACGCACCGCGCGACACGTCGCCGAACCGGCGCGCCGCTCACGGAGCATGCGTACTGCGAAGCCCGCGAGCAAGCGCGCAACAACTTCGACGTATCCCTAAACAATCGATTAATCGCTTCACCCTCGTCCTCTCGCACCACGTTTCGAAGGAGACCCGCAGTGACCCGTCGTTTCGCTTCCGCTCATCCGCTTGGCCGCGCCGCCCGAAAAGGCGCGGCCCTGCTCTTCGCCGCCGCGGCCACGTTCGCCTCGGCCTTCGCGCTCGTCGCGCCGCAAGCGGCGCATGCCGAAGAAACCGCGATCTGCTACAACTGCCCGCCCGAGTGGGCCGACTGGGCCAGCCAGATCAAGGCCATTCAGGAAAAGACCGGCATTCGCGTGCCGTTCGACAACAAGAACTCCGGCCAGGCCATCGCGCAATTGATGGCCGAGCAGAAGAGCCCCGTCGCGGACGTGGTCTATCTCGGCGTCTCCTCGGCTTTCCAGGCGAAGGACAAGGGCGTGATCCAGCCGTACCGTCCCGCGCATTGGGACGACATTCCCACCGGCCTCAAAGACCCGCAGGGCTACTGGTTCGCCATCCACTCGGGCACGCTCGGCTTCTTCGTCAACAAGGACGCACTGGAAGGCAAGCCCGTGCCGCGCTCGTGGGCCGACCTGCTCAAGCCTGAATACAAAGGCATGATCGGCTACCTCGATCCGTCGAGCGCGTTCGTGGGCTACGCAGGCGCGGTGGCCGTGAACCAGGCGTTGGGCGGCACGCTCGACAACTTCGAGCCCGGCCTCGACTGGTTCCGCAAGCTCAAGGCCAATGCGCCCATCGTGCCGAAGCAGACCGCTTACGCGCGCGTGCTCTCGGGCGAGATTCCGATTCTGCTCGACTACGACTTCGACGCGTATCGCGCGAAATACAAGGACCACGCCAACGTGGAGTTCGTGATTCCGCGCGAAGGCACGATCGCCGTGCCCTATGTGATGAGTCTCGTGAAGGGTGCGCCGCATGAGGCGAACGGCAGGAAGGTGCTGGATTTCGTGCTCTCCGACGAAGGCCAGAAGCTCTGGGCCAACGCGTATCTGCGTCCTGTGCGCGCGAGCGCAATGTCGGCGGAAACGGCCGCGAAGTTCCTGCCCGCAAGCGACTATGCCCGCGCGAAGCCCGTCGACTTCGCGAAGATGGCCGAGAAGCAGCAGAGCTTCGGCGAACGCTATCTGCAGATCATGCATTGATCGCCGCCTGGTCGTGGTCCGGTCGCAACCCGGTCTCGCCCCGGTCTCGACCGGCCTCACAACGGCACGCGCATCACGCGATGCGCGAGACGCTGCGGGGCCGGTCGCTACCCGAAGCCGCCGAAGTCACCCCAGGTCACACCACGTCACATCAAGTTCAACACACGCATTCAACGGCAACCGCATGCACGACATTACGTTCCCGCTACGCTGGCGCATCGCGCTCATTGCCCCCGCGCTCGCGGTGTTCATCGCGTTCTGGCTGCTGCCGATGGTGGCGCTCGTGCAGGTCAGCGCGGACCATCACTTCTTTTCGACGTACGCAGCGCTGCTCACGAACGCGCGCTACATGAAGAGCCTCGCAGCGACGATCGTGCTCTCGGCCGCGGTAACAGCAGCGACGCTCGTACTCTCCGTCATTGCCGGGCTGCTGCTCGCGCGCCGCGAATTCGCAGGCAAGCGCACGCTCGTCGCGCTGCTCACGTTCCCGCTCGCGTTTCCCGGCGTCGTCGTGGGCTTCATGGTGATCATGCTGGCGGGCCGTCAGGGGCTGATCGGCGCACTCGCGCTCAAGCTCACGGGCGAGCGCTGGGTGTTCGCCTATTCGATGGCCGGGCTCTTCGTCGGCTACCTGTATTTCTCGATTCCGCGCGTGATCGTGACCGTGATGGCCTCGGCAACCAAGCTCGACGCTTCGCTCGAAGAAGCCGCGCGATCGCTCGGCGCCTCACCGTGGCAGATCATGCGTGACGTCGTGCTGCCCGCGCTTTCGCCGGGTTTAATCGCAGCAGGCGCTGTGTGCTTCGCGACCGCGATGGGCGCATTCGGCACGGCGTTCACGCTCGCCACCGACATCGACGTACTGCCCATGACTATCTATACCGAGTTCACGCTCAACGCGAACATGGTGACGGCTGCGGGGCTTTCCATCGTGCTCGGCCTCGTCACGTGGGCGGTGCTGGCCTGCGCGCGCAGCGCGACGGGCTCCGCCGTGGCGGCCACCGCATGAGCGCCTCAGAGTTGCCCCAAGGCCTCGCCGCCATGCCGACGAACCCGCTCGCTTCCGCCATGTCCTCCATGCCTTCTTCTCTTTCGACGGCTTCGGCACATTCGCCCGCCAGACCGACCTCGCCAGCCACACCGCCCGCGCCCACGACGCCGCCTTCCACGCGCCGCCGCGCCGCACGCCTGCCGTCGTCGCGCGCGTGGCTCGTCTGCGGACAGTGGGCCGTCACGCTGCTGCTCTGCGCCTTCCTGATCGTGCCCATCGTGATGTCCGTTCTTGCGGGCCTCACCGTGAACTACTTTCAGGGCGTGGCGAGCGGTCTCACGCTGCGCTGGCTCGTCGAGGTGTGGACGCAATATCACGCGTCCGTGTTTCTCTCGCTCGAAGTGGCCGCGGCCACGCTCGCCGTCACGCTCGTCACGGGCGTGCCCGCCGGCTACGCGCTCGCGCGCAGCCGCACGCGGTTCTCGCGCGTGGTCGAGGAACTGCTCGTGCTGCCCATCGCGCTGCCGGGGCTCGCGTCCGCGCTCGCGTTGCTCGTCGTGTATGGCGGCTTCACGATGTTTCGCATGAGCGTGGCTTTCATCGTGGTGGGGCACGTGGTGTTCACGCTGCCGTTCATGGTGCGCGCCGTTGCCGCCGTGTGCGCCGCGTCGGACCTGCGCACGCTCGAAGAAGGCGCGGCGAGCCTTGGCGCCAGCTTCTTCCAGCGCTTCTTCACGATCGTGCTGCCCAACGCGCGGCCGGGCATCGTGGCGGGCGCGCTTGCCGTGCTCACGCTCTCCATCGGCGAATTCAATCTCACGTGGATGCTGCACACGCCAGAGACGAAAACGCTGCCCGTGGGTCTTGCGGACACTTACGCGTCGCTGCGTATCGAGGTGGGCAGCGCCTACACGATTCTCTTTTTCATCATGACCATGCCGCTGCTCGTCGCGATGCAGTGGCTCGGTGTGGACGCAACCGGCATGCGGCACGTGCGCAACGTTCGGACCAGCAAGCGCAACGCAGCCACACCGGGCGACGCCGACGACGACACCGCTGAACCCGCACAAGCCGCACCAGCCGCACCCGTTGCCCAAGGAACCCCGCAATGAAACTGGACTCCATCCCGATCACGCTCACGCGCTGCGCGAAGACCTTTCGCGGCACGCGCGTGCTCGAGCCGCTCGACCTCGCCATCGGCGCAGGCGAAACGCTCGTACTGCTCGGCCCGTCGGGCTGCGGCAAAACCACGACGCTGCGCATGATTGCCGGTCTCGAAACGCCGGACGCGGGCGGCACCGTCGCATTCGGCGACGAGGACGTCACGGCGCTGCCCATCGAAAAGCGCAAGGTGGGCATGGTGTTCCAGAGCTACGCGCTGTTTCCCAACCTCACGGTGCGCGGCAACATCGGCTACGGGCTGCGCATTCAGCGCGTGCCGGCGGCAGCGACGCGCGAACGCGTGGACGAACTGCTCGCGATGATGCGGCTCGAAGCGCACGCCGAGAAGCCCATCAGCCAGCTTTCGGGCGGCCAGCGTCAGCGCGTGGCACTGGCCCGCGCGCTCGCCATGCAGCCGCGCGTGCTGCTGCTCGACGAACCGCTCACCGCGCTCGACGCCCGCCTGCGCGACGCCTTGCGCAGCGAGATGAACGCGCTGCTGCGCCGCCTCGGCATCACGACCGTCTACGTGACGCACGACCAGGCCGAAGCAATGGAACTGGGCGACCGCATCGTCGTGATGAGCGCGGGGCGCATCGAGCAGATCGGCACGCCGCGCGACATCTACTATCGGCCCGCGAACCGCACGGTCGCGCAGTTCGTCGGCACGCTCAACCGCCTTGCCGGCGTATGGCGCGACGGCCAGTTCGCGACGAGCGGCGGCGCCGTGCCGGTGCCCGGCGCACTCGCGGCGCACGTTGCAGGCGGCGGTGCGCCGTCGGCCCAGACAGGCGAGCTGTTCTTCCGGCCCGAAGACGCGTACCTCGCCGACCCGGCCCACGCGCATCTGCGCGGCACCATCGAGCACGCAGCGTTTCTGGGCGAGCGCACGCGCCTCACGGTAGCGGGCGCCGCGCCCGACGCGCTCGTGGTGGACGTGGCCGGCCGCATCGAACTGGCGCGCGGCACGCCGGTCGGTCTTTCGCTGGCGGACCATGCGCTGATCGCGCTCGCCTGAGAACGGCCACCTGCGCGGTTACCTCAAAGCGCTCGCTCGAAGGCTCCAATACCACCCGATCAACCGCTGCACCCACCGGGAGAAATCACCATGCTGCTCGCCCAGATCAGCGACCTGCACATCAAGCGGCCCGGCGCGCTCGCGTATCGCCGCGTGGATACCGCCGCGAGCCTCGCGCGCTGCATTGCCCGCCTCAATGCGCTCGTGCCGCGGCCCGACGCGGTGCTCGTGACCGGCGACCTTGTCGATCTCGGCACGACCGAGGAATACCGGCATCTGCGCTCGCTGCTCGATACGCTCGAACTGCCGTGGTATCTGCTTGTCGGCAACCACGACGACCGCGCGGCGCTGCGCGAGGTGTTCGCGGATCGGCCCGAACTCGCAACAGGCGGCGAATTCGTGCAGTACACCGTGGACGTCGGCCCGCTGCGCGTGATCGCGCTCGATTCGATGCTGCCCGGCCAGAGCCCCGGCACGCTCTGCGACGCGCGGCTCGCGTGGCTGGAACGCGAACTCGCCGCAGCCGCGGCAAAGCCCGTGGTGGTTGCGCTCCATCACCCGCCGTTCGCCTGCGGCGTGAGCCATATGGACCGCCTGCGCCTCGCGCCCGACGCGTCGGCGCGGCTCGCCGCCCTGCTCGCCCGCTACCCGAACGTGGAGCGCGTGCTGTGCGGCCACGTGCATCGGCCCATGTTCGTGCGCTTCGGCGGCACGATTGCGTGCGCCGTGCCGTCGCCCGCGCATCAGGTTGCGCTCGATCTGCGCGACGACGCGCCCTCGGCCTTCGTGCTCGAGCCACCCGCCTACGCGCTGCACCGCTACGACGCGGCGGCGGGCCTCGTCACGCATCACGCGTACGTGGACGAAGCCGAAGGGCCGTATCCGTTCTTCGAGCCGTCGGGGAAGTTGATCGACTGAGGGGTTCGGCCGCCACGCGACAAGCCGATGGGGCGCAATGCGCGCCCCGGGGTGCCCCGGAACGCGCCCGAACGCGCCGGAAAAAAGCGGGCTGGAAGAAACGCCCCGAAAACGCGGCCGGCACGGGGTGCGGGCGCGCCTGCACGATCGGCGGTGCTCCGGTATGATCGGCCGCTCGACGTTGTCCGTTTGCTGCAGTGCGTTCAACGTCGTGCCGTCGGGCGCGTGGTTCAGGCCCGGGGTTCATCCCCGTAGTTCAGGCCCCTCGTTCTACCCGATACGCCGCTGCCACCCGAAAGGATGGCCGTTGACCGAACGCGGGCGCCGGACCGGCTCGTCGCGACGCTTTGCTGTCGCGCGTAGCCATCACGCTCGCCACCCCGCTCGCTCCACCCTTCGCTGCCATGTCCACACCCGCTACCGATTCGCCCGCCGCCGGGCGTTCGCTTCCCGCGCTGCTGTTCCTGCTGGCCACCATTGCCGGCGTGGCGGTCGCGAACATCTATTTCAACCAGCCGTTGCTCGACGACTTCCGCCAGTCGTTCCCGCAGGACGCCTCGTGGATCGGCGCGGTACCGTCGGCCACGCAACTGGGCTACGCGGCGGGCATGCTGCTGCTCGCGCCGCTAGGCGACCGGTTCGACCGCAGGCGGCTGATCCTGCTGCAGATCGCCGGCATCTGCGTCGCGCTGCTCGTGGCGGCTACGGCCTCGACGCTCGCCGTGCTGGCGGGCGCAAGCCTCGCCATCGGCATACTCGCCACCATCGCGCAGCAGGCGGTGCCGTTCGCCGCGGAGATCGCGCCTCCCGCCGCACGCGGCCATGCCGTGGGCACGGTGATGAGCGGGCTTTTGCTCGGCATTCTGCTTGCGCGCACGGCGGCCGGCTTCATCGCCGAATACTTCGGCTGGCGCGCGGTGTTCGGCGCATCGATCGTCGCGCTCGTCGTGCTTGCCGCCGTCATCATGATGCGGCTGCCGCGCAGCCAACCCACCTCCACGCTCGGCTACGGCAAGCTGCTCGCCTCGATGTGGCATCTCGCAGTCGAGCTGCCGGGCCTGCGACAGGCTTCGCTCACGGGCGCGGCGCTGTTCGCGGCGTTCAGCCTGTTCTGGCCCGTACTCACGCTGCTGCTTGCGGGGCCGCCGTTTCATCTCGGGCCGCAGGCCGCGGGCCTCTTCGGCATCGTGGGGGCGGCGGGCGCGCTCGCGGCGCCCCGCGCGGGCAAGTTCGCGGACAAGCGCGGGCCGCGCGCCATCATCACGCTCGCCATTGGGCTCGTTGCGCTGTCGTTCGTGATCTTCGCGTTTTCGGGCGCGAGCATCGCGGGGCTCGTGGTGGGCGTGATCGTGCTCGACGTCGGTGTGCAGGCCGCGCAGATCTCGAACCAGTCGCGCATCTATGCGCTCAAGCCCGAGGCGCGCAGCCGCGTGAACACGGTCTACATGGTGACGTACTTCATTGGCGGCGCCATCGGCTCGGTGGTGGGCACGACCGCGTGGCGCCTCTCGGGCTGGACCGGCGTATGCATCGCCGGCCTCGTGTTTGCGGGGCTCGCTGCGTGGGCGCATGCGGCGCGCCATGAGAAGGCGCTTGCGGCGTCGTGACGGTAGGGCTGCCGTATGCGCAGCAGCATGCATAGGCTCGCAGGCGCGCTCGGCGTAGCGAGCCACGCATGCGCGCACGCCATGCCGTAGCGCGTACGCAAACGCGGCGGCGCGCGTGGCCCTGGCCTCGTGCCGACCACCGACCACCGACCACCGCGCCGCCATCCGCCACTGCCGACCGCCGTTGCCACCGCGCCGCTGCCGACCGCCGCCGCGAACCCTCAACCGCGCTGGTCGAGCAGGTCGGCCATGTCGTCGGCGTGCTCTTCTTCCACCGCGAGAATCTCCTCGAAGATGCGCCGCGTCGTCGTATCGCTGTCGCCCAGATAGCGAATGATCTCGCGATAGGTGTCGATCGCGATGCGCTCGGCCACCAGGTTCTCGCGAATCATGTCCGTGAGGTCCGTGCCCGGCTTGTACTCCGAATGCGCGCGCGTGGCGAGCCCGTCCGGTGCGAAGTCGGGCGCGCCGCCTAGCTGCACGATGCGCTCCGCAAGCCGGTCCGCGTGCTCCTGCTCTTCCGACGCGTGCTGCGCGAATTCCTCTGCCACCGCTTCGGAATGAATGCCCTTCGCCATGAAGTAGTGACGCTTGTAGCGCAGCGTGCAGACAAGCTCGGTGGCGAGCGCGTCGTTGAGCAGCTTCAGCACGACTTCGCGATTCGCGGTGTAGCTCGATGTGACGGGCCCCTCGTCCATGTGCTGGCGCGCCTGCTCGCGGATCTTCTTCAGGTCGAGCACGAACGGGTCTGTGGATTTCGACATTCTGGCCGCTCCTCGTTACGGTTAGGGTTGAGTGGGTTTTGCCGCGTCAATGCCTGACCACGCCCAGCAGCAGCGTGACGACAAAGACGACAAGGAAGATGTAAAAAAGTATCTTCGCGATCTCCGCTGCGCCGGCCGCGATGCCGGTAAAGCCGAACACGGCGGCGATGATGGCGATCACGAAGAACACGATGGCGTAATGAAGCATGACCTTTTCCTCCGGTTGGCTGCGCGCGTCGGCGGCTTGCTGGGGCGGGCGGGTCCGCGTGTCGTTGCCTCGTTGCCTCGTTGCCTCGTCGCGCGGTGCCGCGGGCCACAACGTCCATGCGCCCATGCGCGCAGTGATGTCGCGTTGAAGTTCTCTTCGGCCGTTTCTCTTTCCGGTGTCCGGTCTTTGCGCGCCTGCGTTTGCGCCGAGCGAAAGCGCAAGCAGGCGCGGCGTCGCGAACACCGAAGCCACCGCAGCAACCAGCGTTCCCGGCACGCTGCTGCGCTGCGGCGTGCACGCGGGCATACCGTTTGCGGCTGCGCTGAAGGTTTCAAACAGAAAGGGAGAAAACCGGTATGACGACTCGACTCATCGCCTGGCTCGTGCTCGCCTGCTCGACGGCACTCGCCGCCTGCAACACCGTGGCGGGCGCCGGACAGGACATCTCCAAGGGCGGGCACGCCATTACCAATTCAGCGGAACAGCACGAGTAGCAGCACGGCCGCGGGCCGCAGCAGGCCTCGCCGCGCTGGCATGCTTGCGTGGCGGCCCGCTTGCGGCGGCCTTGCTGCGCCGTTTGCGGTCGGCGTATTACCCGCTCGTGGGTCTGCTCGCTGGGTCTGCTCGCTTACCCGCTCGTTGCTCCGCTCGCGGGCCCGAAGCGCTGCATTTCAGCGCTTCGTCGAAGCTCATGGCCAATCGAGGCGGCCGGCTTGCGGCCGGCTGCCGTCCCCGGCCTGACGAGTCCCCGCACCTCCCGTTAGAACCTTCCTTCGACGGCGCCCCCGCCAGCGGCGTGTATCGTCATGCGCGTCCTCCCCTTTGCGCGTGACCCGCATGCCCTCGCCCTACCCGCATCTGCTCAGCGAACTCGACCTCGGCTTCACCACGCTCAGAAATCGCGTCGTGATGGGCTCCATGCATACCGGCATGGAAGACCGCTTCTGGCATTACCCGAAACTCGCCGCCTACTTTCGCGAACGTGCGCGCGGCGGCGTAGGGCTCATCGTGACGGGCGGCATCTCGCCCAATCGCGAAGGCTGGCTGCTGCCGTTCGGCGGCACGCTCAATTCCTCGCTCGACCTGCACAACCACCGCCAGCTCACGCGCGCCGTCCATGAGGAAGGCGGCAAGATCGCGCTGCAGATTCTTCACGCGGGACGCTATGGATATCAACCGCTCGTCGTGTCGGCCTCGGCGGTGAAGTCGCCCATTTCGCCGTTCAAGCCGCGCGCGCTGAGCGTTGCCGGCATCGCGCGCACGGTGCGCGCCTACGCGCGCTGCGCCCGGCTCGCGCAGCGCGCGGGCTACGACGGCGTGGAGATCATGGGCAGCGAGGGCTATCTGCTGAACCAGTTTCTCTGTCCGCGTACGAACCGACGCACCGACCATTACGGCGGCAGCATCGAAAACCGCATGCGTCTTGCCTGCGAGATCGTGGCCGCCGTGCGCGCCGCGTGCGGGCCGCGCTTCATCGTGATGTACCGGCTTTCCGTGCTCGATCTCGTGGACGGCGGCAACACCTGGGACGAAACGGTACGCGTGGCGAAAGCGCTGGAAGCGGCGGGCGTCACGCTCTTCAACACCGGCATCGGCTGGCACGAGGCGCGTGTGCCGACCATCGTGACCTCGGTGCCGCGCGCGGCGTTCGCGCCGCTCGCGGCGAAGCTCAAGGCGGCCGTCTCCGTGCCCGTGGTGGTGTCGAACCGCATCAACACGCCCGAGCTTGCCGAACGCCTGATCGCCGAGGGCACGGGCGATCTCGTCTCGCTCGCGCGTCCGCTGCTCGCCGACCCCGAGTTCGTCGCCAAAGCCGCGGCCGACCGCGCCGCCGAGATCAACACCTGCATCGCCTGCAATCAGGCCTGCCTCGATCACACGTTCCGTAACGAACGCGCCACCTGCCTCGTGAATCCACGCGCGGGCCGCGAGACCGAACTCGTTTATCGGCCGCTTGGCTCGGGCGAGCGCGCGCGTGCAGTTGCCGTGGTGGGCGCCGGGCCGGCCGGTCTGTCGGCGGCCACGGTGGCGGCGTCGCGCGGCCATCGCGTGACGCTGTTCGAGGCACAGCCCATGATCGGCGGACAGTTCAATCTGGCCATGCGCATTCCGGGCAAGGAAGAGTTCAGGGAAACGATCCGCTATTTCGAAAACCAGCTTGCGCGGCACGGCGTCGAGGTGCGGCTCGGCACGCGCGTGAATGCGCCGGCGCTCGCGGCGGCCGGCTTCGACGACGTGATTGTCGCGACCGGCATCGTGCCGCGCCGTCCGCAGATTCCGGGCATCGACGCGCCCCACGTGCTCTCCTACCTGGACGTGTTGAACGGCGCGCCGGTGGGGCGCCGTGCCGCGTTGATCGGCGCGGGCGGCATCGGCTTCGACGTGGCCGCGTTCCTGCTGCATCGCGCGGGCGAGCCGCTGCCGCAGCCGCGCGACGACTGGTTCGACGAATGGGGCGTGGACGCCGAGGTACGCGAACGCGGCGGGCTCAAGCCGCCGCGCCGCGCCGACCCGCCGCGCGAACTGTGGCTGCTTCAGCGCAAGACGGGCAAGCCCGGCGCGGGTCTCGGCAAAACGTCGGGCTGGGTGCACCGCGCGGTGCTCGCGCGCAACGGCGTGCAGATGCTGGGCGGGGTCGCGTATCTCGAGATCGGTGCGCAAGGACTCAAGATTGCGCGCGGCGGCGAGGAGCAGTGGCTCGAGGTGGACACGGTGGTGATCTGCGCGGGCCAGGAGTCGCTGCGCGAACTCTACCCCGCTACGGCCGCTCAGGACGGCACGCGCTATCACCTGATCGGCGGCGCTGCGCTCGCCGCGGAACTCGATGCGAAGCGCGCAATTCGCGAAGGCGCGGAGCTTGCGGCGCGGCTTTGAGGTTTGCCTCGGAGGTTTGCCTCGGAGGTTTGCCTCGGAGGTTTATCTCGGGGGCTTGCCCCTGGAGGGCCGCCTTCGAAGCGCCCTACTGCTGCGCGCGCTTGCGGTCGAACACGAACGACATCCCGACGCTCACGAGAATCACCACCGTCGCGACGATGGTGGACCGCGTGACCGGTTCGCCCAGCAGCACGGCGCCCAGCGCCACCGCCACGATGGGATTCACGTACATGCAGCTGCTCGCCACGATGGGGCTCGTGTGCCGGATCAGGTAACCGTACGCGACATAAGCGGTCATCGTGCCCACCAGCATGAGATAGACGAACGCGAGGATCGGAAGAAAGTGGATCTCAAGCATCCGCTCGCCCGTCACGAGCGCGACGATGGTGGACATCGCGCCGCCCAGGCCGATCTGCAAGGCGGTGGAGAGAAAGAGATCCGAGGGTAGCTTGAGGCGGCTTGCCAGATGCGCGCCGCCGGCCCAGAAGAGCGCGCCGCACAGAATGGCGAGGCTGCCGCCCGCGGTGCCCGAGGTCTCGCTGCCGCTGCTCAGAATCGCAATGCCCACGAGCCCGAGCCCCACGGCAATCCATTCGCCCTTCGCGATGGCCCGCCCCGCGATGGCCGCGATCACCGTGGCGAAGAGCGGCACGGTCGCCACCATCACGGCCGCGGTGCCGGTGCCCACGGTGCGCATGCCGAAGGCCAGCAGGCCGCTCGAAAACCCCACGAGCATGGTGCCGACCATCCCGGCGTTGCGGACCTCGACGAGATCGGGCAGCGCGGGGTTGCGCCGCATCGCGAACACGAAGAGTCCGATGCCCGCGAACAGATTGCGCAAGCCCGACATCAGCAACGGCGGAAACGAACCGAGCGCGACGTGCACGGCAAGGTAGGTCGAACCCCAGACGATATAGACGACCATCAGCGCGAGCGCGACGCGTCCGCCGCGCGTGGCGGGCAGACGAAGCGCGAAGCGCGAGGAAAAACCGGTGGGCAGGCGCGTGGGCAGGCGAAAGGACATGGTCAATTCGCCCGCAGGACCGGGGCGGCTTGCGTCAGCCGGGCCGGTCGAGCCAGCCGGCGCAGCGGCGCCAACGCCTGCACTGAAAAGATCGCGCAATGAACACGCGCGGCGGCGAATGGCGCACGGCAGGCTGGGCTGAACGGCATGGCGGTAGAACGGGAAGTGCTTGTCGGACGTGTGGAAGGAAACCGGCGCGGCGCCGGGTGCGCAAGGAAACGGACCCGCTGGCGCGCTACGAACCAGGTGATGCACCCAAGCGATGCACCCAGGCGAAGCACCCAGGCTACGCAGCAGCCGCGCAAGCGCGGGCCGCCGCGCACTCGCGCATTATGCAATAAGCGCGGCGCACGGCCGTTATTGAAATGTAACGTGCAAGCGCGCGAATTCGGGCCCGCCTGGCTATCGCGGGGTCATTTACGAAGGCTCGGCCTCGCCGTCTCCGAGGTCGCCTCTGAGTTCGTCTCGAAGAGCGTCTCTCGGGTCGTCTCTGAGGTCGTCCCTCGGTCTGCCTCTTGGCGCATCGTACGACTCCGCATGCGGCTGCGTTGCGGTCTCCGCATACCGAGCAAGGCCCGCTGCCCTTTCGGTGGACGCAGCCGCACGATCTGAACGGCCCGCACGCCCTGCGCGGCGTGCACGTCTCATCCGCGTCATCTGCATCACCACGCAGAACGCCACCGGCGTGAACACGAGCCCGAGCAACGTGGCGCCGATGATCCCGCCGAACACGCCCGTGCCGATGGAATGCCGGCTCTCCGCGCCCGCGCCGCTCGAAATGACGAGCGGCACCACGCCGAGCAGGAACGCCGCCGAGGTCATCAGGATGGGCCGGAAACGCATCGCGCAGGCATCGACGATGGCGCGGCCCAGCGGCACGCCGCGCGCGCAGAGTTCGCGCGCGAACTGCACGATCAGGATCGCGTTCTTGCCCGAGAGTCCGATCACCGTGACCATGCCGATCTTGAAGTAGACGTCGTCGGGCAGCCCGCGCACGAGCATCGCGCAGATCGCGCCCGTTACGCCCAGCGGCACGACCATCAGCACCGCGAGCGGCACGGTCCAGCTTTCGTAGAGCGCCGCGAGCGCCATGAACACCGCGACGAGCGAAAGGCCGATCAGGAGCGGCGTCTGCCGCGCGGCCTCGGTTTCGGCCTGCGCCGCTTCGGCCCAGTCCCAGGCAATGCCGGTGGGCAGCGTAGCCGCGAGGCGTTCCATCTCGGCCATCGCCGCGCCCGAGCTGTAGCCCGGCGCCGCATGGCCCGACACGTCGAGTTCGGGGTAGCCGTTGTAGCGCGTGAGCATGGTGGGGCCGCGCGTCCAGTGAAGCGCGGCGAACGCCGAGAACGGCACCATCTGCCCCGACGCATTGCGCACCGAAAGGCTCAACAGGTCCTGATCGCGCATGCGCGCCGACGCCTGCGCGCCCACCATCACGCGCTGCATGCGGCCGTTGGCGGGAAAGTCGTCGATATAGGTCATGCCGAACGTGTTGCCCAGCACGTCCGCAATGGCGTCGAACGGCACGCCCATCGCGTAGGCCTTCGCACGGTCGATTTCGAGCACGATGCGCGAGGCGTCGGGCAGCGTGTCGGAGTGGACGTCGGCGAGCACCGGGCTGTGGCGCGCCATCTCGAGCAGCCGCTCGCGGCCCGCTTCGAGCGCGTCCATGCCCACGCCGCCGCGGTCTTCCAGATGGAACGAGAAGCCCTCGGCATGACCGAGCCCCGGCACCGAAGGCGGCAACTGCGCCACCACGCTGCCCTCGGGGAACGTCGCAAACTGCGCGTTGAGCGTGTCGCGCAGCGTCTGCGCGTCCACGCTGCGCTTCGCCCAGTCCGTGAGTTCCACGAACGCCATGCCCACGTTCTGGCCGCTGCCCTGGAAGCTCCAGCCCACCACGCTCGTCACGTGTCCCACGGCGCGCTCGCGGCGCAGCACCGCCTCCACGCGTTCGAGCGTGGCGAGCGTGCGCGCCTGGGTCGCGCCTTCAGGCATCTGCACCATGACCTGAAGCTGGCCGCTGTCTTCGGTGGGCAGGAAGCCGCCCGGCATGCGCGTATAAAGCAGCGCGCACACCACGGCGAGCGCCACCTGCACCGCGAAGACCGGCCCCGCACGCCGCAGCAGGCGCACGACGAGCCTGCGATAGCGGTCCGAGGCGCGCTCCACGCCCGCGGCAAAGCGTGCCGTGATGCCGGTTTCACGCGCGCCGGCCTTGCGCGGCTCGGGCGCCTTCAGCAGATTCGCGCACAGCGCGGGCGTGAGCGACAGCGCCATAAACGCCGACACGAGAATAGCCGCGATCATCGCAATCGCGAACTGCCGATAGATGCCGCCCACGCTGCCCGGGAAGAACGCCATCGGCACAAACACGGCCGTGAGCACGGCCGTCACGCCCACGATCGCGCCGCCGATCTGCGCCATCGCGCGCCGCGTGGCCTCGCGTGGCGGCAACCCTTCCTCGTGCATGATGCGGTCGATGTTCTCCACCACCACGATCGCGTCGTCCACCAGAATGCCGATCGCGAGCACCAGCCCGAACAGCGTGAAGACGTTGATCGAGAGGCCGAACGCGTACATGGCGAGGAACGCGCCCATCAGCGCGACCGGAATCACCACGGTGGGCACGAGCGTGTAGCGCAGGTCGCGCAGGAAGAGCCACATCACGCAGAACACGAGCACCACGGCTTCGGTCAGCGTGATGATCACCTCGCTGATGGCGATCTTCACGAAGTGCGCCGTATCGAAGGGAATGGCCACGGCCACGCCCGGCGGCAGCGTCTTCGAAATCTGCTCGAGCTTCGCGCGAATCGCATTCGACGTTTCGAGCGCATTGCCCGTGGGCGCAAGCTGGATGCCGACCGTGGCCGCGGCGTGTCCATCGAGACGCGACCAGAACGTGTAGCTGTCGCGCCCCATCTCGACGCGCGCCACGTCGCCAAGGCGCACCGTCGCGCCGCCCGGCAGCGCCTTGAGCACGATGGCCGCGAAGTCCGCGGGCGTCTGCAACTGGCCCTTTACCGAGACCGATGCCGTCAGCGTCTGTCCGGTCACCGCAGGCGCATCGCCGATCGCACCTGCCGTTACCGCCGCGTTCTGCGCGCGAATGGCCGCGGTCACGTCGGCGGGCGAGAGGTCGTACTCGCGCAGCTTCATGGGGTCGAGCCAGATGCGCATGGCCTCGTCGGAATCCCATAGTTCGGCCGAGCCCACGCCGGGCGCGCGCTTCAGTTCGCGCAGCACGTAGCGGCTCATGTAGTTGCCGAGCTCGGCCGAATTGCGGGTGCCGTCTGTCGACGTGAGCGTGACGAGCATGAGGAACGTGTTGGCCGCCTTGTCCACCACGATGCCCTGCTGCACGACCTGCTGCGGCAGACGCGGCTCCACCTGCTTGAGCCGGTTCTGCACGTTGACCATCGCGATGTCGGGGTTCGACCCGGGCGCGAACGTGACGTCGATTTCGAGATTGCCGAGCGCGTCGCTCGTGGTCTCGTAGTGCAGCAGGCCGTCGATGCCGTCCAGCCCTTCTTCGATCACGCTCGCCACGTTGCTGTCGATCACTTCCGCCGACGCGCCCGGATACGTCGCGCCGATCACGATGCGCGGCGGTGCGAGCCGCGGATACTGCGCGACCGGCAGCAGCGGCACCACGAGCACGCCCGCCACGATGAACGCGAGCGCGACGATCCAGGCGAAGACGGGACGATCGATAAAGAACGATGGCAAAGGCGATGGCTCCTGGCTCAGTTCAGTGGGGGCGAAGCGACAGGCGAAGCGACGGGCGAAGCGAACGGCGGCGCTTCGGCATAGCGCGCCATGTGCAGCGCATCGGCCAGCACGCCGTCGCGCATCGCATAGCCGCGCGAGCGCCCTTCCTCCACGAAGCCGAACTTGCGGTACAGCGCGATGGCTGCGGCGTTGTCCACGAACACCCTGAGTTCGAGGCGGCGCAGCCCGAGCGACTGGTCGGCGCAAGTAATAGCCGCCGCCAGCAGCGCGGTGCCCACGCCGCAGCCCGCGTGCGCGTCGTGCACGGCGATGCCGATTTCGGCGCAATGCGCGCGCCTGGGCGGCTGCGGAATGACGTCCACCGTGCCGATCACGCGCGAGTCGAGCGTGGCGCAGAAGCTCACCGCCTGAACGCTCCCGCGCGTGCGCTTCGCTTCGCGCTCGACAAGCGTTCGGGTGGCGAGAAAGGGCATGGCCAGCGTGCCGCGACGCACGCCGGGCAGATTGAAGAGCGCCGCGAGGGCGTCGAGGTCGGTGGACTGCGTGGCGCGCACGACGATGCGGCCTCGCGGCACGTGCGCGCTGTCCAGGGTGTCCGGCATGAGCGTATCGCGTTCTTCCTCGCGTTCTTCCATCGGCTGGCTCATCCGATTTCCGCCGCGCGCGGGGCGGCGTCCATGAAAGGCATGGCGTCGCGCAGCCGCGCCATGAGGAGCGTATCGACGAGCACGCCGTCGCGCAGCACATGGCCGCGATAGCGCGCCTCGATCTCGAAACCATGTGCCCGATAGAGGCCGAGCGCCGGCGCGTTGTCGGCGTAAAGCTGGAGTTCGACGCGCCGCAGGCCCAGCCAGTTGTCGGCGACGTCGAGCAGTTCGGCCATGAGACGCGAGCCGATGCCGCGCCGGTGCCAGGCAGGATGAACGCTGATGCCGAGGGACGCCGAGTGCGCGCGGCGCAGCCGGCCGGCATACAGTTCGGCGCAGCCCACGAGCGTATCGCCCACCACGGCGACGATCGCGACCGAGGGCGGCGTGAAGGTCGCGATCCACTCTCGCGTGGATTCCACCGTGTCGACGGCAAGGCGAATGCTGCCGTGATGAAACACAGTGGGGTTGGCATGCAGCGCGTGGAATTGCGGCGCATCCGCCTCGCTCAACGGCCGCAGCGTGAGCCCTTCGGGCAACGCGCGCGTCGTGGTCTTCATGTGCGAGGCTCACGTGTTGTGTGCACCTGTCGTCTCCGTCCTTTTTTCATACGTGCCCCGTTCGCCTGCCCGAGGCAACGTGCGATCCATCTTCCATTCAAAGCGTCAGCTCGAACGACTTCGCCAGCACGCCCGGCAGCTTCATGCCGCCCGTCTCGCGTTCGCCGTAGGTGTGGTCCGAGAGCAGCAGTTGCGGCTCGGCGTCGAGCCGCTCCAGTTCGCTGCCCAGCAGCCGGTACAGGCTGTCGTCGAAGCGCATCGCCTCCACCGGCGCCACGATGCGCCCGCCTTCCACCCAGAACGTCGCGAAGCGCGTCATGCCCGTGAGCCGGCCGTTCAGGCGGTCCGAGAAATTCACGTACCAGAGGTTGCCGATGTAGAGGCCCGTATCGAGCGCCGTGAGTACGTCGGCCGCCGCCAGGTCGCCGCCTTGCATCGAAAGCGAGGTGGGCACCTCGCCCTCGTGCGCCCCGTTCGGCACGAGCCCGTATTCGCGGGCGCTGCGCGCGTTCGTCAACTGCCCTACGCTGCGGCCACCGGTGACGAGCGGCACGCTCTCGCGCAAATAGCCGTCCGCGTTGAAGGCGGGCGTGATGCCGAGGCTCAGGTCTTCGGTCATCGTGACGCGTGCATCGAACGCGACTTCGCCGCGATGCAACCGATACAGCGCGCTTTGCGCCGTCTGCTGCTGACGCGCCGAAAAGCCGTTCCACCCCGTGGTGCCGAGCAGTTCGCCCAACGCCGCGGGCGCAAGGTAGGCGCGATAGCGCCCCGGCGCGAGCACGCGCGGCGCCTCGGCGAGCACGGGCAGCCGTTGCGCCGCCTCTTCCATCTTGCGTGCGAACACGGCGTCGTCCCACGACTCGCCCGAGTAGACGGTCTTGATCGCGCGGCCGCCCGGGCCGTACAGCGACCAGCTGAAGTCGAAGTTCTCCACCTCGTACCAGCCGCGGCTGCCCGCCGACGACGCAAAGCCGCGCGCCACGGTACCACCCGCGTAGAAGCCGACGAAATCGAGTTGACGTGCGCACTGCTCCACGAGACGCACGAGTGCGTCGGGTTCGGGCAGCGAGCCGCTGCGCTTCGTCTCCTGGGTCCATGGCGTGGTGTCGAAGAGCACGTGCGGGTCGTCGGAGGCATCGCGCAGGCTCTCGCGCAACATCGCGACGGTGGCCGCGGCTTCGCGCAAGTCCGCGGCGGCGTCGCCGCTCGCCGTGAAGCTCGCATAGGCCTGGCGCATGCCGTCGATCAGCCGCAGCGTCAGCGTGCCCTGCGACACGCTGCCGATCTGCCGCACCTTGCCCGCATTGAAGCGGATGAATTCGGAGTGTTCACCCGAGAACCAGACGAGCGTGGTTTCGCCGGTGCGGCGCATGCGGCCGATCTCGTCCGCGAGCAACGCGAAGTGCCGCTGCCAGCCGAGCGCCGCAACGTCGCTAGAGAAATAAGTCTCGGCCATCAGACGCCTCCGAATACGTCGACGTTGCGGAACACGCATGCGGGCGACGCGTGCCCCACGCGAATGATCTGCGCCGGTTCGCCCTTGCCGCAATACGGCGTGCCGTAGACCTCCCACGTCGATTCGTCGCCCACGGCCACGAGGCTGCGCCAGAAGCTCGCGGAAATACCGCGGTAATTCGGCTGCTTCACGACCTGCGTGAGCCGGCCGTTTTCGATCAGTTGCCCGAACTCGCAGCCGAACTGGAACTTGTTGCGATGATCGTCGATGGACCAGGACGTGTTCGACGACATCAGAATGCCGTGCTCGATACCCGCAATCATCTCGGCAAGCGAACTCGTGCCGGGCTCGATGTTGAGGTTCGCCATGCGATCGATAGGCGGCCGGTTCCAGCTCGACGCCCGCGAGTTCGCCACACCCGGCAGATGGGCGCGCTGCTGCGAAAGTGCACCGCCCAGCGGCCGCTCCAGCACGCCGTTGCGGATCAGATACTGGCGGCTCGCCTCGCTGCCGTCGTCGTCGAATGCGTAGGACGCGGCTTCTTCTGGCGGCTGCGGGTCGAACGTGACGTTGAGCAGTTCCGAGCCGTATTGATAGGTACCGAACATCTCCGGCTTCACGAAGCTCCAGCCCGCGAAATTGCGCTCGTCGCCCAGAATGCGGTCCAGCTCCAGCGGATGGCCGATCGACTCGTGAATCTGCAGCATCATCTGGTCGGGCATGAGCAGCAGGTCGCGCGTGCCCGACGGGCAGTTCGGCGCGGCGAGCAGTTGCAGCGCTTCGTCGGCCACGCGCACGCCCGCGCCGTCGAAACCGCGCCGCGCCAGTACCTCCAGGCCGCCCTGCGCGAGCCCGCTGTGGTGACCACCGAGCGAACGCATCTGCGTGTCACCGTTCGCATGTGCCGCTACGCTCAAGTGCGGCATGACGAAGCGAAAGTGCTGTTCGATGCGCACGCCGTCGCTCGTCAGATAGACCTGCTCGGTCTGCGTGATTTCGACGCTCGCGGTGCGCTCCACGATGCGGCTGTCGATCTGCGCGGCGGCGCACTCGCGCGCCAGCCGCTCGATCCATTCGCGGCGGCCCGGCAGCGGTGCCTGAACGTTCGGCGACGCGTAGCTGCCGCTCGCCGAGGGCCGGGGCACGCTGCGTTGATCGACAAGCGCGAAGGCCTGTGCCGCGCGTGCGCGGGCGAGCGCGCTATCGAGCGCGGCCTGCAAGCCCGCCGCCGAGAGGTCCGCCGTGGCCGCGTAGCCCGCGCCCGCGCCGGACCACGCCGTGAGCATCGCGCCGCGGTCGCGCGACATGCGCAGCGGTTGCACGACATCGTTGCGCACCGCGTGGGTTTCCGTGCGCTCGTCCACCACGCGCAACGACCAGAAGTCCGCCTTGCTCGAAAGCGACTTCGCCGCGTGCGTCCAGCTTTCTTCCGTCATGCCAGTTCCTCGCGAATATCTGCCGGCGGCGCCTGCATGGAGGCGGCGAGCAGCGACCGGGTGTAGGGATGCGCGGGAGCGCGCAGGACCTCAAGCGTATCGCCCGCTTCCACGATTCGTCCAGCCTTCATCACGATGACGCGATGCGCCATCGCGCGCATGACCGCGAGATCGTGCGTGATGAAGAGATAGCTGAGCCCGTATTTCTTTTGCAGGCGCGTGAGCAGATTCAATACCTGCTGCTGCACCGATACGTCGAGCGCGCTGGTGGGTTCGTCGAGCACGAGCAGTTCGGGCTCGACCGCGAGCGCGCGGGCAATCGCGATGCGCTGGCGCTGGCCGCCCGAGAATTCGTGCGGATAACGCAGCAGCGCGTCGGCGGGCAACCCGACTTCTTCGAGCAATGCGGTCACGCGCGCGCGGCGATCCTGCGGTGCAATTTCCCGACGATGCACGCGCAAGCCCTCGCCCACGATCTGCTCGACCGTCATGCGCGGCGAGAGCGAACCGAACGGGTCCTGAAACACGACCTGCATCTGCGCACTGAGCGCACGGCGCGCCTGCGGCGTGCGCAGGCTCGACCACGGTTTGCCGTCGATCAGAATCTGGCCCGACGCCGCGCGCTGCAAACCGAGCACGGTGGACGCAAGCGTCGATTTACCGGAACCCGATTCGCCCACCACGCCCAGCGTCTCGCCGCGGCGCAGGGTCAGATCCACCTCGTGCAGCGCACGAAACGACGCGCTGCCGAAGAGCGAACGCCAGCCCTTCGCGTGCGTGCGGTAGTCCACCGCCAGTTGCTTCACGTCGAGCACGGCCGCTGCGTCGTGAGGCACCGCCCCGACCTGCCGGCGCGGTTCGCTGTCGAGCAGCCGCTTCGTGTAGGGATGCTGCGGATTCGCGAACAGCGCATCGGTGGTGTTGGTTTCCACGAGCACGCCCTTCTCCATCACCGCCACGCGCTGCGCGAAGCGGCGCACGAGATTGAGGTCGTGCGTGATGAGCAGCACGGCCATGCCGCGTTCGGCTGCTTCCTGTTCCTGCAGGCCGATCAGGAGATCGACGATCTGCTGGCGCACGGTGACGTCGAGCGCCGTGGTGGGCTCGTCGGCGAGCAGCAGACGCGGACGGCACGCCAGCGCCATCGCGATCATCGCGCGCTGGCGCTGGCCGCCGGAAAGCTGATGCGGAAAGCTGTCGATGCGTCGTTCGGGCTCTGGAATACCTGTGCGCCGAAGCAACTCGATGCCGCGCGCGCGCGCCGCGTTCGGGCGCAGACCTTCGTGCAGCCGCAAGCTCTCGGCAATCTGCTTGCCGATGGTGAAGAGCGGATTGAGCGCCGTCATCGGCTCCTGGAAGACCATCGCGACGTCGGCGCCGCGCAGGCCGCGCATCTGCTGTTCCGTCTTGCGCAGCAGGTCTTCGCCATCGAGCAGAATGCGCCCGGTGTACATCGCATGCTGCACGAGCCGCAGGATGGAAAGCGCCGTCACGCTCTTGCCCGACCCCGATTCGCCCACCAGCGCCACGCGTTCGCCGCGCGCAATGGAAAGGTTGAGGTCGCGCACCACGGTGCGCTCGCCGAAAGCGACGGAGAGGTTTTCGATTTCGAGCAGCTGGCGGGGCAAGGTTGGCATCTGCGTCACTTTGCGCCTCCGAATGCCGAGCCGCGCGCGCGGGTGTCCAGTGCATTACGCAGCGCGTCGCCCATGAAGGTGAGCAGCAGCAGCGTGACGACGAGCGCCGCAAATGCCGAAATGGAAATCCACCATGCGTCGAGGTTGTTCTTGCCCTCCTGAAGCAGCTCGCCCAGGCTCGGTGTGGGCGGCGGCACGCCCAGGCCCAGAAAATCGAGGCTCGTGAGCGAGAGAATGGCGGCGCTCATGCGAAACGGCAGGAACGTGATGACGGGCGTGAGGCTGTTGGGCAGGATGTGACGCCAGATGATCTCGCGGTTCGAGAGGCCCATGGTGCGCGCGGCCTTCACGTAATCGAGCGAGCGGTTGCGCAGGAATTCGGCGCGCACGTAGTCGGAAAGCACGAGCCAGCCGAACAGCGAAAGCAGGATGAAAAGCAGCCACAGCGTGGGCTGGAAGATGGACGCGAAGATGATGAGCAGATAGAGGTCGGGCATGGAACTCCAGATCTCGATCAGGCGCTGACCGATCAGATCGGTGCGACCGCCGTAGAAGCCCTGAAGCGCGCCCGTCAGTACGCCGAAGAAGATGCCCGACGCAGTGAGCGCGAGCGCCATCAGTACCGAGACGCGAAAGCCGTATAGCAGGCGCGAGAGCACGTCGCGGCCGAACTGGTCGGTGCCGAGCCAGTTCGATGACGACGGCGGCGCCGGAAACGGGCGCACTGCGAAGTAGTCGATCGTGTCGTAGTGGTTGTGGTTGGGCGGATAAATCGCGAAATTGCCGTTCGACGTAATGCGCGAGCGGATGTACGGGTCGAGGTAGTTCGCGCGCGCGGGAAAGTCGCCGCCGAACTGCGTTTCCGGGTAATCCTTCACGATCGGAAAGTAGTAGTGCCCTTCGTAGCGCACCACGAGCGGCCGGTCGTTGGCGATCAACTCGCCCACGAGGCTGATGGCGAACAGCGTGACGAAGATCACGAGGCTCCAGTAGCCGAGCCGCTGGCTACGGAAGCGCAGCCACGTGCGCCGCCACGGCGAGGGTGACTGCGGCATGTGCGGAGGCGGCGAAAGCGACGCGGCCGGCAAGGCCGCGTCCGCCTCAGCGGTCCATCCGTTCGAACTGGATGCGGGGGTCGACGATGACATAGCAGGCGTCAGCAATGAGTTTGGTGATGAGACCGATCAGCGTGAAGAGAAAGAGCGAGCCCAGCACCACCGGGTAGTCGCGGCGAATCACGGAGTCGTACGAAAGCTGGCCCATGCCGTCGAGCGAAAAGAGCGTCTCGATCAGCAGGTTGCCGTTCAGGAAGGCGCCCACGAACGCGGCGGGCAGGCCCGTGAGCAGCGGAATGGCGGCGTTGCGCAGCACGTGCTTCCAGAGCACGTCGCGTTCGGGCGCGCCCTTCGCCCGTGCCGTGAGCACGTACTGTCGCCCGATCTCTTCAAGGAACGTGTTCTTCGTGAGAATGGTGACGATCGCGAAGTTGCCCACCACGGCCGCGGTGACGGGCAACACGATATGCCAGAGATAGTCGAGCAGCTTGCCGAACGCGGAAAGGCTTTCGAAGTTATCCGAAGTAATGCCGCGCATGGGAAAGACCTGCCAGAACGTACCACCGCCGAACAGCATGAGCAGCAGCACGCCCAGCACGAAGCCCGGGATCGCGTAGCCCACCAGCACCAGCACACTGGTCACGGTATCGAAGCGCGACCCGTTGCGCACGGCCTTCGCAATGCCGAGCGGCACCGACACCGCGTAGGTCAGAATCACGGTCCAAAGCCCCAGCGTGATGGAGACGGGCAACTTCGAGCGGATCACGCTCCACACGCTTTGATGCTGGAAATACGACTGCCCGAGGTCGAACGTCGCATAGCTCTTCAGCATCATGAGGTAGCGCGTGAGCGGCGGCTTGTCGAAACCGAACTGCTTGCGGATCTGTTCGATCTGCTCCGGGCTCACGCCCTGGCTGCCGTGATAGCCGCCGCCCCCGCTGCCGCCTTCACCGTGATGCGCGCCGTGACGCAACTGGTTCACGACCTGCTCGACGGGGCCGCCCGGCACGAACTGCGTCACGACGAACGTGAGCGTCACTACGCCGATCAGCGTGGGCACCATAAGCAACAGACGTCGAATGATGTAGGCGAGCATGGTGGTCCTCAATGCGCTGCGGCCGTGGTGCCGGGTTGGGCCGCGCCTTGCGGCTTGCAGTACCAGTAGTCGATCACCCAGTCCTCGTACTGATACGACTTCGGCACCACGGCAGGAAAGCCCAGCGTCGTCTTGTAGCCGATGCGCGCGTTCGGCATGTAGTACTGCGGCACGAGGTAGTACTCGTTGATGAGCACGCGGTCCAGCGCGCGCGTGGCTGTTTCCAGATCGTCGAGCGTCGTGGCGCTGACCGCTGCGTGCACGAGGGCGTCGACGGCGGGCGAACGGATGCCGGGGTAGTTCTCCGATCCGACCTCGCCTGCGGCCTTGCTGCCGAAACGGCGCAGCAGTTCGACGCCCGGAATCGTGACCGGCGGATAGATGAACGTGGTCATGTCGTACTCGAAGTTGTCGAGCCGGCGTTGATAAAGCGCCGCGTCGATCTCGTGCAGATATGCGTTGATGCCGAGCGTCTGCAACGCCTGGGTGTACGGAATGATGAGCCGGTCCATGCCGGGCTGATTGTCCATAATCTCGATCGTCATCGGCGTGCCGTTCGCATCGCGCAGCGCGCCGTCCTTGTAGTGCCAGCCCGCTTCGGCGAGCAGTTCGCGCGCGCGGCGCAGGTTGGCGCGCAGCGAACCCGGTGGCAGCGTGCTGGGTTGGCGCACCATCGGCCCGAACACGGCGGGTGGCAGGTCCTTGCGGAAGGGTTCGAGCAACGCGAGTTCCTTTGGCCCCGGCATGCCCGTGGCACCGAACGGCGTGTCTTCGAAGAAGCTGTTCGTGCGCACATACTGGCCGTAGAACATCAGGCGGTTCATCCAGTCGTAGTCGAACGCGAGCGTGAGCGCCGCGCGCACGCGCACGTCCTGAAACTGCGGCTTGCGCGTGTTGATGAGGAAGCCTTGCATCTGCGGCGGGCCATCGGGGAAGAGGCCCTTCGCGAGCAGCCCCGACTTGAAATTCTTGCCGACGTATTTGCGCGCCCATTGCGTGGCGCTGTATTCGACGTCGGTGTCGTCGTTGCCGGCCTTGAACGCTTCGAGCTTGGTGTACTGGTCGAGATAGAGCCGGAAGTTGATGCGCTCGAAGCGGTACATGCCGCGCCGCGTGGGCAGATTCGCGGCCCAGTAGTGCGGGTTGCGGCGGTAGGTGATCTGCTTGTCGTTGCGGCGCTGCTCGATCAGATACGCGCCGCTCGCAATGGGCGGGACGTTCGAGATCTGATCGAACGGGGGGCGCGTGCCGTCGGCACGCATGCCCCACTTCGGCGAGAAGATGGGCAGGTCGCCCGCGATGAGCGGCGCCGCGCTCGACGCATCGGCGAAGTCGAACCGTACGGTCAGGCGGTCCACGACGCTTGCGCGTTTGATCTCAGCGAACTGCGATGAAAAGAGCGGCGAAGCCTGCGGGCTTTTCAGGGTGTCGAGCGAATACTTCACGTCCGCTGCGGTGATGGGGTCGCCATTCGAAAAGCGTGCCGCGGGGTTGATGTGGAAGGTGGCCGAACGCCCGTCCGCCGCCACTTCCACGTCGTCAGCAATGAGCGGGTATTCGGAGGCAAGTTCGTCCCAGCTGCGCTGCATCAGCGTGTCGAACATCAGGTTCTGGATGTCCGGGGCGGCCGCGCCCGTGACGAGGAACGGATTGAGCGAGTCGTAGCTTTGCAGATCGTTGTAGTTCTGGAAATTCAGCGTGCCGTTCGACGGCGCGTTCGGGTCGGCGTAGTCGAAGTGCGTGAAGTCGGGCGGGTATTTCGGATTGCCAAACTGAGCAAGGAACGGGCTGGCTTCGGCAGGCAGCCCGTGTGCGACGAGGAGCGCGCCGAGTGCGACAGCGCCTGGCCGGAGGAACATCGTGCGCAGCATCGTGCGAAGTACGCGATACATCGGGAGTTTCGTCATGGGTCACTCGATCCGCTGCTTCCCACCCATTTTTCCTCGGGCGGGAAGCAGCGTGTCCATCGGCAGATGCCGTCAGAGCATCAGAAGCGGTACGTCGCGCCCACCTGGAAGAAGCGGCCGAGGTTCGTGTACAGCGACTGATCGTAGCCCGTGATGTCCGGCACGGCTTGCCATTCCACGTCGAACGGCGGCTTGCGGTCGAACAGGTTCGTGATGCCGCCGTAGATCGTCCAGTGCTTGATGCCGCGGTACGTCGCCATCAGGTTGAACTGGCTGTACGACGCCACCGAAAGCGTGCCGCCATCGCCGAACTCCGCCGCCACTGCGTTCGTGTACGGGCCCGTGTATTGCCACGTGAGCGTCGTGGTGAACATGTGGTAGTCCCAGCTCAGGCTCGTGTTGCCCTTCCAGCGTGGGTTGCTCGCGCCGAACGGCTGCAGCAGCGCCAGGTTGTTGCCCGCGAAGTCCTGCGTCGGAGCACCCGGCGTGTTGAGCTTGAAGTGCCACACGTAGGCCCAGTCGCCGGCCAGCGTGAAGGTACCCAGCGACGTGCGAACCGCCTTGCGGAAGTTCATGTCGAAGCCGTCGGTGTCGAGCGAGCCCAGGTTCACGAACGGCTGCACGATGTAGCGGACCGTACCGTCAGGATTGCGAATGACCTTCGACGGATCGTTCTGGTCGAGCACGGCGTTCGGATCGGCGGTGCCGATCACGCTGTCGATGTGCACCTTGTAGAACGCGGCGCCGATGTCGGTGGTCGCATCCGGCGAAAGCTCGAAGCCGATGTTGTAGTTCTTCGTGTGCTCAGGCTGCAGATTCGGGTTGCCGGTGGTCTGCTCCGTCGTGAAGTGCTTGGTGGGCACGCCGCTCGGGTCGTTCGGGTCCACGAGGTTCTGGTGGCCCAGATAAACGGCCTGCGAGTTTTCCACCGCCGTCGGTGCGCGGAAGCCGCGGCTGTACGACGCGTAGGTCGTCAGCATGCGCACCGGCTGGAAGCGCAGCGCGAAGCTGGGCGAGAACGCACCGCCGAAGTCGCTGTAGTGGTCATAGCGGCCCGCGTGCGTGAACGTGAGGTTGTGCAGGATCGGAATGTCGATCTGATAGAACGCTGCCGCCACGTTGCGCGAAGCGTCCACGGTCTGCACGTTCGCCGGCGCGGTGATGCCCTGCCCGGCGAGCGTCTGCGGATTGATGAGCGACGACTCGTGACGGAATTCCGTACCCACGCCGAATCCGACGTTGCCGGTGGGCAGCGTGAACAGGTTCGTGGTCGACGTCTTCGCCGTGACGCTATCGAGCTTCGAAATGGCCTGCTGGTTGTCGTCGCTGAATACGCCGTTCAGGCCGTTCGGCGTCGCAGCCGGATTCGAGAAGTTGTACGTGCCGTTGGCGAGCATGTTCTCGACGCCGGCCACATTGAGGCGGTTCGTGTATGTGGAGTCGACCGTGCTCTGCGAGTGGCCGTAATCGAGAGACCAGTCCCACGAGCCGAACTTCGCCGTGTCGAACGAGCCCTTCACGCCCGTGGACGCCATCCAGTACGTCGAAACCGTATCCACTGCGCCGACGTTGTTCGGGAACGTCAGGTTGATCGGCGTCGGCACACCGAACGGATTAAACGGGTTCGAGGCCGGCACCGTGCGCGAAAGCTGCGACACGCTGCCCGTGGAGGGCGTGAAGAAGTTCGACGTGCTCGAGAGTGCCGCCGGGCCTGCCAATTGAACCGTTTCGTCGCGGCTTGCCCAGAAGCCTGCATAGGCTTCTGTTGTGTCGTCGATCTTGAAGGTGGCGCGCACCTTCGCGTTGAGGCGCGTAATCGCCGGAATCAGCGAGGTGCCGGCAGCCGTGTTGTAGGTACACGATGCGCCGCCCGTATTCGCCGCGCTGCTGCCCGGGGGGCACGGCGAAAGTGCGGTAGTGGAACCGGCAGGACCCCAGTACGACTGCTGGTTGGGGCCGAGCGGTGCGGCAAGACCGCCGGGGTATTGCGTGAAGTCCTGGTTCTTCGTCATGTCGCGATCGGCAAGCGTCGAACCGCTATCGCGGTAGTAGCTTGCGGCCGCCGTCACGTTGAAGCGATCGGAATTGAGGTCGCCGAAGCCACCCAACACGCTGAAGCTGCCCTGCCCGTCGCCGGGATGCTGCGCCTTGCCGAGCTGGCCGTCGATCTGCAGTCCCTGGAAGTTCTTCTTCGTGACGATGTTGACCACGCCCGCGATGGCGTCCGAGCCATACACGGAAACCGCGCCCGTTTTCACGACGTCGATGTGGTCGACGATGTTGACCGGAATCGAGTTGACGTCGAAGAACGTGTCGGTGAAGTTGACCGCCTGCGCGTAGTTCGCCACGCGTTGACCGTCGACGAGCACCAGCGTGTACTTTTCGCTGAGACCCCGCAGCGCGATGCCCGCGCCGCCCGGCGCCGCGCTGTTCATCGTGCTCTGCGACCAGCTGCTTGCCGAGTTCGCCGCGGTGCCACGCAGGAAGTCGGCTACGGTGGTGTAGCCGCTCTGCTGGATGTCTTTCGCAGTGATGGTCTGCACTTCGAGGTTGCTTTGCTTGTCCGCCGAGCGGATCAGCGAGCCTGTCACCTCGAACTTCTGCAGCTTCTTGACGGCCGGTGCTTCAGCCGTTGCTGCACCCGATGCAGCAGCAGGCGCGGCGGCTGCGGGTTGCGTATCGGCGGTGGGCACCGCAGTGGATGAACCGGTGGACGACCCCGTGGTGGCCGGCGGAGTTTGGGCGAAGGCAGACGTGCCGAGCACCGCCGTCAACGCCATTTCGGCCCATAGTATCTTTCGGATGGCCGATCCTAGAACAGTTAGCTTCATATTCCCCTTCTTTACCCTGTCAGTAAGGTCAAGTTGTTATCCCAAACCGGTCTATCCGTCCTCTTGGCTCGCCGAATTCAAGCTTCGCAGGCCCGGTCACCCGTCTTCATCCAGACATCCCAAAACAAGTACTGCAAAGAACTTCGCGCTTCAAAGCCGGTCCATCACCTCTCATCGCGCTATTGCCATGTGCGTGGTCCCAATGCGCCAAAGCCGAAAACAGGTAATACCCGGCCACGCGCTCTACGTATGACGTGAGCACGGCAATCAACGCTTACAATTCAGTAATCCTAAGTCACGAGTGCAATAAAACTCGTACGGAACGACGGGTTATTGCGTACGACTAGAACAATTTGGGTGTACCCACCCAGACCAGCACCGTTTCTTCAGCTGCCGTATTCGTCCACCCATGCGGCACCGTGGACGCGTAGTGCGCGCTGTCACCGGCCTGCAATCCGAATGTCGTACCTTCCAGCGTGAGAGAGAGCTGTCCGCGGATCACATACAGGAACTCTTCTCCCGCATGCGTGGTTACTTCGGAAGGCTGCTGTCCCGCCGGCATCCTGACCAGGATGGCCTCCAGCTTGCGGTCGTCCGACAGATTCGTCAGGCGTCCAAAAAGATTCGCGGAATCGGCGAACCCGAAGAACTTCAACTCTTCGCCGCGACATACCGACCGTGCTTCGTTCGGTGTCTCGACAAAGTACTGCACGTTCACACCCAGCGCTTCCGCAATGCCGACCAGCGATGTGATGGACGGCGTAGCATGCCCTCGTTCGACCTGCGAGAGAAACGGCTTCGAAATGCCCGCCGCTTCCGCTGTTTCCGCCAGCGTGTATCTGAGCCGGTGACGCAGCGCGCGAATCTTGCTGCCTATCGCCACAGCATGTACTGCGGCGCGTGCCTTGTTATCGAGTGGCGAAACCATAGCAAGACACAATCCCGTAGTCAAAATTTGTTTGATAAAAGCAAATCATGTTTTGAAGGCTAAGGGCTTTCGTTTATCGGCGTGCCGCAATGCATGGTTTGCTGAGGCTTTAAAAGCGAACATGAGCCGCGTTTAAAACCACGAACAATCCCCTCATCGAGGCTCGTGCCGATCCAGACTTGCGTATGCAGCAATCGATTCCCGACGCCTTCACCTCCCCTTCGTCACTGCGGTCACTGCAGTGACCGCAGTCACCTCCGTCATTGCATACGGCAACGCAAGCATCCCGCTTGCTGCGATCACCTGGCGGCCACGAGCAGCCACAACCGTGCGAGGTCCGCGGAGCCGTCCGTGCCCTTCACTGCCCGGAATGCCTGCACCGCACGCGCCTTCTCGCCGGCGATGTAATACGCCTCGCCCAGATGAAGCTGCGCCTGATCCGGATGATCGAGACCACCCTTCTTGATGGCGTCTTCCATCTGGTCGATGCCCTGCTTTGCCTGACCCGCGAACACGAGGTTGAAACCGGCATCTACAGGTGCCACGGGATTGGCGCTATCAGCCGGCCCTTGCGCGCGCTTCGCAGCAAGCGCCTGCAGGCGTTTTTCGCGTTCGGCATCCGGCCCGCGACCCAGCACCCCTGATGTGAAACCCTGGTCGATTACCTGTTTGCCTTCGGCAGTCGTTCCCGCCACGATCGCGAGCTGCGTCATCTCCATGTAGTCTTCGGCAGTGTTGAGCGCACCGGTGGCGCGACGCAGCCGGTAGGTGTCGATATCGAGGCGCGACGAATAGCCGGGTTTCGCGCGTATGGCATGAAACAGGTCGTCCCAGTAGGACTGCTTCGGGTAATACGCGACGAGCTTTTCGAGCGCGGCACGGTACGACGTGTCGTCTTTCACGCGTTGTGCGCAAGTGCCGAGCAGTTGCAGCTGGGCTTCGTCAGGCGTGTGTCCTGCGCGCGTCTGTGCATCGACGCTCGACTTGAGCGACGTGACCACGTTTGCGCAGTCGCCCGAGAGGTACCAGGATTGCACGAGCAGTGTGCGCATCTGCGGGTCCGCACCACCTGCCTTCTGGTAGCGCTGCGCCGTGGCGATGGCGCGTGCGTAGTTCTTCTGCTGGAAGTAGATGCCGGCGAGCGCGGCTGTGGTGCGCTGTTCGTCTTCGGCGCTGAGCCGGCCGGAGCCGAGCAGCGACTCGTAGGCCTGCGCCGCCGTCGCATCGTCGCCTGCGGCCATCGCCGCAGCGCCCCGCATCTCGAGGACCATGTAGTTCTCGTAGGGCGTTTTGTCCGGCACAGCGGCTGCCTGGGCGATCTTCGCCAGCGCGTCCTTGTACTTGTGTGCGCGGTACAGGTCCTGCGCGGCATTGAGCGGCTTCGCCACGTCAGGACGCAATGTGTCCGCAGCCTGTGCCGACGGCAGTGCCGCGATTGTGCACACACCACCGAAGACGGCCGCGACTACAGCCCGGCGCACGAGCGCCACCCTGAACCATTGATGAATCATCGGTGCCCTGCCTTCCTTTCGATTGCGAGTTGCTTAGATGTGCTTTTCGGTTGCGACCCGGCACACCTACTGCATGTATTGCTCGTTGCCGATCAACCCGATCTTCGTCGCACCCACGCGCTGTGCCGCAGCCATCACGGCGGCCACGTCCTTGTACGGCACGAGCCGGTTCGGTCGCAGATGAATCTCGGCCTGGTCCGGCTCGGCGGCCACCTGTGCGAGCCGTGCTTCGAGCGCCGCGCGGTCGGGCACCAGCGTGCCGTTCCACGTCGTCGTGCCGTCGAAATCGATATCGATCTGCACGACTTCGGGCTGCTTTGGCGGAGGCGGCGGATTGCCGACCGGCAGATCCATCTTCACGGCGTGCATCTGGATCGGAATGGTGATGATCAGCATGATCAGCAACACCAGCATCACGTCGATGAGCGGTGTGGTGTTGATGTCGACCATCACTTCCGGTTCGCTGCCACCGCCCGAAGGTACGTTCATCCCCATCGTCGACTCCTAGCCGCCGCGCGCAGGCGGCTCAGTGATAAATGAAACCTTCGCGATACCCGCGCGCTCGCACGCCGTAATCACGCGGCCGATGAACTCGTAGCGCGTGCTCTGATCGCCGCGCACGTGCACTTCGGGCTGCGGCGTCTGCACGGACACGGTCTTCAGGCGATCCAGCAGCGTCTGCGCGTCCACGTGCGTTTCGTTCCAGAAGAAATCGCCATCGCGGTTCACCGCGATCTCGATACTCTTCGGCTGCGTTTGCAGCGGCTGGATACGCTCCTTCGGCAATTGCAGGGGCACCGTGTGCGTGACGACCGGAATCGTGATCAGAAAGATGATCAGGAGTACCAGCATCACGTCCACGAGCGGCGTGGTGTTGATATTGGAGATGACTTCGTCGCTCTCTGCGTCTCCAACGGTCATGGCCATGGTTGATTACCCCGCCTGTTCGACGAGCTGCGCCTTGCTTGCCACACGCACCTGGCGCTTGCCGCCTGCCAGCACCACGGTATGGAGTTGCGCGCCGAAGGCACGCACGCGTTCCATCACTGACTTGTTGCGACGAACGAGGAAGTTGTAGCCGAGCACCGCGGGCACGGCAACCGCGAGACCGATGGCCGTCATGATGAGCGCTTCGCCCACGGGGCCCGCCACCTTGTCGATAGAAGCCTGGCCGGCAATACCGATGGCGGTCAGTGCGTGATAGATGCCCCACACCGTGCCGAAGAGACCCACAAACGGCGCCGTGGAGCCCACCGTGCCGAGAAACGCGAGACCGTCCTGCAGGCGGTTCGACACATTGGTAATGGCGCGCTCGACCGATGCATCGATCCATGTATTGCGATCCACTGCTTCGAGCAACGCTTCGTCGTGATGTTCGCCGGCTTCGATCGCGGTTTCGGCGATGAAGCGGAACGGCGACGATTCCTCGAGTTGCTTCGCGCCTTCTGCCAGCGACGGCGCGCTCCACAGTTGCTCGTCGGCCACCTTGGCGCGGCGGTTGGCGCGGAACTGTTCGAAGAATTTGGTGATCATGATGTACCAGCTACCCATCGACATCACCACGAGCAGACCGAGCACGAAGCGCGCAACGAAGTCGCCGTTTTTCCAGAGTGCACCGAGACCATAGGGATTCTCGAGCGCTTCGGTGCTGGCCGGTGCGGGCGGCGGCGCCGGCTGATCGGCAGCGGGCGCCGCCGTTTGAGGCGCAGCCTGTGCCGTTGCCGTCGCCGTCGCATCGCTCGCCTGAGCCCACGCTGCCTGCGGCGCCACGAAGGTATCCACCGCGCCTGCTGCGATCACGATGCCTGCCGCCAGAGCGGCGAGAGTACGCTTGTTCATATCTACTCCACTTTGTCCGTTGAACCTGTACAACCTGTGTCGTTAATCAATCGCTACCGGTACCGCACGTGCGGCGTGTTCAGTTCAAGTTGAACGAGAACGGAACCTGTACACGGACAGCCTGGCCTTGAGAAATGCAGTTGAAGCGCCTCACCGTGTTGAACGCAGCGCGATCGAGTACCGGATCTGCGGACTGCGCGACACGCTCGTTCGTGATGTGCCCTTCGGGGTCCACAACGAATTCGATCAGGACGTCACCCGTGATGTTGTTTTCCTGCGCCTCCTTCGGGTACGTCATGGAAGCACGCACCTGATCCGAGTTCGGACACACCACGCCAATCTCATGACTCACCGGCTTGGCGGGCGCCACGGGCGCGGGCGGGGCTGGCGGAGCAACGGCCGGCGCGGACTGCACCGGCGTGGCCTGATGGGTGATGGTGGGCTGAGGCGGCGCCTGCACAGGCACTTCGGGCGGCGGCACGAATGGCGGCGGAGGCGGCGCGAACTTCGGCGGCGGCAACTGCACGACGGGCAGCGGCGGCGGAGGCGGCGGCTTGACCGGCTCGATGATTTTTGTTTCGATGGGATGCTGGATGACATGCACGACCTTGGTCGCAAGGCCGTTGAGGAGCGCGTAGACAAGCAAGACGTGCAGAAGGATGACAGCTGCGATACCGCCGAAGCGGCGCGCGGGACTTTGCTGCTTGCGACCGAACTGGCGTGGGCGCCCCTGCCCTGCCAGCCGGCCCGCCGCAACCGGAAACTGCCCTTCGACTTTCGAGACCACCTTCACACCTCCCTGCGTGAACCGCACATTTCCGTAAGCACCGCACCTTCTGTACTAGATAGTGGTACTAATCGACTGCAATGAAGCCCGACGCGCGAGAAGGAAGCTATAGCGGCCGACAGCGATTGCGGGAGGGCTCGCTACGATCCAGAACCTTACCGAAAGTTGCGCGCCGGACTGGATGGGGTGCAAAGATAGTCACTTCAAAATAGGTGGTCAAACTTTTTTTGATGAGAACATACTGTTTTTAGAGTAATCCCTCGAAAGGCTGGACGCCCCGTTGTCACAATTAATGTGGCGTGCATGAAAGCCGCCGCTACAGCCTTAACTGGCACGGTTCCGGCGGAAAACATTAACATCACCTTTCTAGTTAATTACAAACCACTATTTCAGAAATTACACCTTATTCAAATACCTTAACCCGGTAAAAAATTGCACCTGAAGCGCATCATTTCCACTGCCGCATCGGCAATGTCTTACCGGTTTTTCAGAGCAAATTAAAAAGCCGGGTAAACCCGGCTTTTGCATAACAACGCGTTATCCCAGTCAATGGGACAGGTGTACCCCTTCCCTTCGTTAGTTGCTCATCGCGCCCGACGCTTCGTGCTTCATCGCGTCACCCTTTTTCATCTTGTCGCTCTTTGCCATCTTGTCGTGCTTCATGTTGTCTTTCGACATCGAGTCATGAGACATGGTGTCGTGGGACATGGCGTCGTGAGACATCGCGCCGCTCGCTTCCTGGGCGAATGCCACACCACCCGCCGTCATCAGCGAAATCGTCAGGACTGCCATCGTCATTTTCTTCAGCGTCTTCATGTTGATCACTCCATGGGTTGTGATGAGGTGTGTCTATCCGGCCACGCACCATGCGTTGCCGGGTCTTCTGAAGCATCTGCCGTCCGGGGCCGCCTTTGACCGATCAGGTGTGGCCGCCCGCGCGCGTCAGGAGCCTCCGAACCAGTTGTAGCCCTGATCGACCCAGTAGCCGCCAGGGAACGTGTTGGTGACAAAGATTTCCACGATGTGCTTGGGATTCTTGTAGCCGAGCTTGGTCGGCATTCTCAATTTCATCGGGAATCCGTATTTGGCAGGTAGACGCTCGCCGTCGTAGTCGAACGTGAGCAGAGTCTGGGGATGCAGCGCCGTCGGCATATCGATGCTTTCGTAGTAGTCGTCGGCGCACTTGAAGCCGACGTACTTCGCCGTGGTGTCCGCGCCTGCGCGCCGCAAGAACTCGCGAAACGGCGTGCCGCCCCAGCGTCCGATCGCGCTCCAGCCCTCCACGCAGATGTGCCGCGTAATCTGCTCGACGTGCGGCAGCGCGTAGAGTTCGGGCAGCGTCCACACGCGCTGGCCGGTAGCGAGGCCGCTCACCGTGAGACGGTAGGCGGACGCGTCGACGTGAGGCACTTCGTCGATGCCGTAGTAGGCGTTGAACGGAAACGGCCGCGTGATCTGCGCTTCGGTGTAAGTGGGAGCGAGCTGGTTCGGATCGAAGATCGCGGCCTGCGCGCGGTCATTCAGACGCGAGACTGCGCGCAGAAAGCGATTCACCGAATCTTCGTCCGTGACGTTGCAGCCGGTCAGCATCACGAGGCCGCCAAGGCTCATCAACTGCTTGCCGAACGCGCGTCGTGCCGGCATGGCGAGTTCGCGGCGCGCGTCGATGAGGATCGACTCGCGGTCGAGCCTCGCTACCGTTTTTTTGCTTTCCATGCTCATGACGTTTCTCCTTAACGTCCGCGCAGCATCGCAACGAGCGAGCGCGGAACGAGCGCCACCATCACGAGATGCACGGCGACGAATGCAGCCATCAACGACATCGCAACGAAATGCACGACGCGTGCATTGTCGTAGCCGCCCATCAAGTCACGCAGCAGCGGGAACTGCACCGATTTCCAGACGGCGAGCCCGGACAGCACGAGCACGATCAGATCGGCTATCACGAACACATACGCGGCCTTCTGTACGGCGTTGTAGTAGCTCAGGTCGGCGTGCGAAAGCTTGCCGGTGAGCGCACCCACCAGGTCGCGCAGCACGGCGCGCGGCGTGAGCGGCAGGTACTTTCGTGCGAAACGGCCTGTGGCGAGGTTCAGCGCGAGATAGACGAGTCCATTGAAAACAAGCAGCCACATCGCCGCGAAGTGCCACAGCAGCGCACCGCCCAACCAGCCGCCGAGCGTGACGGCATTCGGAAAACTGAAGCCCGCGAACACCGGCGACGCGTTATAGATGCGCCAGCCGGAAAACATCATCACGAGCGCGGCCAGCGCGTTGAGCCAGTGCGTGAGACGCAGCCAAAGCGGATGAATGACGCCGCCGGAAGGATGCGTTCGTTTCTCGGTGGGCGCGTCGCGATGCACATCGCGAGCGCTCGTTTCAGGGGTGGCCATATCGATCTCCAGGAAAAATCCGGTCAGTGGCACGCAGGCAGGTCGGCTGCCTGGAGGACGTCACCGCTCGCCGCATTTTCGACGAAGGCGACGACGCCGAACGACCCACGCGAGGCTTTGAGCGCGTCCTGGGCATCGGCCGGCAAGGCGATCTCGCGCTCGATGTGCGCATGTCCCGCATCCAGCACGACAGGGCCGATCCATTGGCGCACCACACGATCGTGATGCAGGGTCGCACCGCTGTTCTCGCCGGCACGCACCTGCGTCGTGAGCGCGTTCTCGTAGACGGCGACGTAGGCTTCGAGCGGACCACGCTCGCGTGCGCCGTGAGCCGTGAATTGCGCATCGACCACGACATGCGTCGGTTGCGTCGACGCTGCCGCGCCCATTACGCCCATTACTGAGGAAGCCGAATCAGCACCAGCCGGTTCGAGCGCAATCGTGATGTCGGCTGCGGCCGGTTCAGAGCGCACCTGCGCGACGCGTGCATCGAAACTCGCGGCATGCGACCAGTTGCGCAACTCGCGTCCCGAAACGAACACTTCGGGCGTGTAGACGAGATGACCGCCGGCGCGCTCGGCGAGACCTTGTTGGCGTTCCGTAAAACTGTGCCGCGAAAAGCGATCGGTCCACCCGAGGCTGTTCCAGTAATCGACGTGCAGCGCGAGCGGCACCACCCCGCTCGCCGTGCCGCCGTCTTTCCACTGGCTCAGCCAATGGTCCGCGGGCGGGCAACTGCTGCAACCTTCGCTGCTGTAGAGCTCGACGAGCGCGACACGATGCGCCGGGCTGCGCGCCGTGCAGACCGACGCAGCCTGCGCCGCGCCGCTCACCGCCCATACGAGCGAGAGCGCCAACGCCCGTATGCACCGCGTGCTCATCCATCCGTATCTGGTCTGCATCACCGGCTCCGATCGAGGAAATTGCACGTTGGTCGGCGGTGTGAGCCACTTATGACAGCGCCAGCGAAATTTTTTGTGCCGACGCAAACGCAATGCCGATTGCAGCCACGAGCCGGTATACGGACGCGGTGCTATGATGAATTCGTTCCATCTGCTCAATGCCTCGCGCGACACGCGCTTGCGCTAACGCCTGTTTCTCCCATGCCCGCGCCCCGCACCCGAATGCCGAGTCTCATGCGTCGCCACCGCCGAACGGGCGTGGCGAGCACACGCGCTCGCCGTACGTTCGCGCGAGCGTGCCTTGCCGGTCTTGCCACCGCGCCGCTCTCCACCGCCCGGCGCCCGATCTGAACCAGCCCTCCCTCAAGCTTATGGAGCCGGCCGGTCGGGCTCCGGGCCAGTCGCATCCGCAAGCTTTTCTTTTCTGGATCGAACAGGAGAACCGCTGTGAAGAAGAAAAAGATCTGCTATCTGACCGAGCTCGAAGTGGCCCGCCTGACGAAATTTGCGGCCGAGCCCGCGCTCGCGCATCAACGTCAACCACTGCTCGATGAGTTGCTGGAGCATGCGGCCATCGTGGATGCGCACGAGATTGCGCGTAATGTGGTGACGATCGGATCGCAGGTCGTGCTGCTCGACGAACAGACGGGCGAATCCATGACGTGGACCGTCGTCTACCCACCGCAGGCCGACGTGGCGCACGGACGGCTCAACGTGTTTTCGCCTGCGGGCCACGCGCTGCTTGGTGCGAAACGTGGCGAGCACATTCACTTCACGACGCCGGGCGGCGTGCAGAAGGCGATGAAGGTCGACAAGATCCTGTATCAGCCCGAGGCGGCCAACGACACCGCGTCGTGAAATTGCCGCGGCGCAGCGCTGCCTCTGGTGCGCCGAAAAGGTCTGACAGCGGGTCCAGATGCCTATACAAGACCGGTACAAGGCGGGGTGCGGAACGGGTTGCCAAGCTGCAACCGCCCGGTGTATCTTGACGGCTGCTTGCGCGGGGGTCCTGCGTCGGCGTCGCTTCGGCGATGCCTGCCGCGGGTGAGAAATACCCTTTGAACCTGATCTGGATAATGCCAGCGCAGGGAAGCGTCCGGGTTTCGCCTCGGTTTCATCGGCTTTCGGGCCACCTCTTCTCGCGAAATCCGTCCACGTTCATTTCGTCTCCTGCGTAGCGAACCCACATCAGGAGAGATGCATGAACGCGAACCCAAAATTCCTTTCCGCTGACGCGCGTGTGGACGCCGCCGCCGTCGAACCGCTGCCGAACTCGCGCAAGGTCTACGTGACCGGCTCGCAGCCCGACATCCGCGTCCCGATGCGCGAAATCACCCAGGCCGACACGCCAACGGCGTTCGGCGGCGAGAAGAATCCACCCGTCTACGTTTACGACACCTCCGGCCCCTACACCGACCCCGAAGCGCGCATCGACATCCGCGCGGGTCTGCCCGCGCTGCGCCAGCGCTGGATCGAAGCACGCGGCGACACAGAAGCGCTGCCGGGCCTCTCGAGCGCCTACGGCCGCGAGCGTGCCGCCGACGCCGCCACCGCCGAACTGCGCTTTCCGGGCCTGCACCGCACGCCGCGTCGCGCAAAAGCCGGCCGCAACGTCACGCAGATGCACTACGCGCGCCAGGGCATCGTCACGCCGGAAATGGAGTACATCGCGATCCGCGAGAACCAGCGCCGCGCCGAATATCTGGAAAGCCTGCGTGCGAGCGGCCCGAACGGCGAAAAACTCGCCGCGATGATGGGCCGTCAGCATCCGGGCCAGGCGTTCGGCGCCACGGCGTTCGGTGTGAATGCGCCGAAAGAGATCACGCCCGACTTCGTGCGCGAGGAAGTGGCGCGCGGCCGCGCCATCATCCCGGCGAACATCAATCACCCGGAAACGGAGCCGATGATCATCGGCCGCAACTTCCTCGTGAAGATCAACGCGAACATCGGCAACTCGGCGGTGACGTCGTCGATCGGCGAGGAAGTGGACAAGATGACGTGGGCCATCCGCTGGGGCGGCGACACGGTCATGGATCTCTCCACCGGCAAGCACATTCATGAAACGCGCGAATGGATCATTCGCAACAGCCCGGTGCCCATCGGTACGGTGCCGATCTATCAGGCGCTCGAAAAGGTTCACGGCAAAGCAGAAGAACTCACGTGGGAAATTTTCCGCGACACATTGATCGAGCAGGCCGAGCAAGGCGTGGACTACTTCACGATCCACGCCGGCGTGCGCCTGCCTTACGTGCCGATGACGGCCAGGCGCATGACCGGCATCGTGTCGCGCGGCGGCTCGATCATGGCCAAGTGGTGTCTCGCGCATCATCGCGAAAGCTTCCTGTACGAGCACTTCGAAGAGATCTGCGAAATCATGAAGGCGTACGACGTGAGCTTCTCGCTGGGTGACGGCCTGCGTCCCGGCTCCATCTACGACGCCAACGACGAAGCGCAACTGGCCGAACTCAAGACGCTCGGCGAGCTCACGCAGATCGCGTGGAAGCATGACGTGCAGACCATGATCGAGGGCCCGGGACACGTGCCCATGCAGCTCATCAAGGAGAACATGGACCTGCAGCTCGACTGGTGCGACGAGGCGCCGTTCTACACGCTCGGGCCGCTCACCACCGACATCGCGCCCGGTTACGACCACATTACGTCGGGCATCGGCGCGGCGATGATCGGCTGGTTCGGCACGGCGATGCTCTGCTACGTGACGCCCAAAGAGCACCTCGGCCTGCCCGACAAGAACGACGTCAAGGAAGGCATCATCACGTACAAGCTCGCGGCGCACGCGGCGGATCTCGCGAAGGGACACCCCGGCGCGCAGGTGCGCGACAACGCGCTTTCGAAGGCCCGCTTCGAGTTCCGCTGGGAAGACCAGTTCAACCTGGGCCTCGACCCGGACAAGGCACGCCAGTTCCACGACGAAACGCTGCCGAAGGACTCGGCGAAGGTGGCACACTTCTGCTCGATGTGCGGCCCGCACTTCTGCTCGATGAAGATCACGCAGGACGTGCGCGAATACGCTGCAAAAGAAGGCCTGAGCGACGACGAAGCGCTGAAGAAAGGCATGGAAGTGAAGGCCGTCGAGTTCGTCAAGCAAGGCGCCGAAATCTACCGGCGGCAATGACGTAAGCGCGGGCTTTGCCCTGCGCCGTCTGCGTGTTCGAGCTTGCGCCCTGCAGCATGGCACGGCAGGACGGCGGCGCAGGTCTTGGGTGCAGGCCTTGGTGCAGGCCAATTCGGGCGGTGTGCGCTGCAGCGAAATTGCGCTGCAGCGCCACCGCCCGAAACATTTATTTACCGATCCGACAATCTGCTGACAAGCGTACACACCCTGATACGGCCCTCCTAGATAAGATCGTTTTATCAGGTGCCGGGCGGGCCTGCCCGCCGGCACCGCGTCTTTCAACAAGAAGGAGTAGCGATCATGAAAGCGGTTCGGCATCCGGGTGCACGGCTTGGTGTGCTGGCGGCGGTTGTGGCTCTCGTGGCGAGCCTCTCGGCTTGCGACAACATGACGACGCGGCAGCGCGATACGGCCATCGGTGCAGGTGTAGGCGGTGTGGCGGGCGCGGCCATCGGCGGCAATGCGCTCTCGACGTTGGGCGGCGCGGCCGTAGGCGGCATCATCGGCAACCAGGTGGGCAAGTAACGCACGCAGGAGTGTCCGGCAGCATCAGAGGCTGAATAACACAACGATCATCAGCGGCGGCACCAATCAGGGAGATTCGCGCGGCGCACACCCGAACACGGGGTGCGCCGCGTTTTTATTAGGGTCGCGCAGCTGAAATGATGTGAAACAGGGCGTTACGGCTTTGCAATAGGCGACGTGCCGACGGCGACGTATGCTCGATCTGTTCGACACACGCCACGTATGCGCCGCGCGTAGCAGGCCCGGCCGCGCGACCCGCGTTGATCAGGTTGATCAGCGGCAGCGCCATCGTCCTGACGGAATGCGGCAAGAAGCATCGAGAAGGAGCGCCTCATCATGAAGCTGTTCCCCGCTGCGGCCCGCATAGCCAGTGCCGGCGCACTGCTTGCGCTGTCCGGCTGCTACTACTATTACCCGTACTACCCCGCGTACTATTACGCGCCGCCGGTGCCAACCGCGGCTACGCAGCGCGAGGTGCCGACCGTGCCTTCGGCATCGTCGGCGCCTTCGGCCGCGTCGTCTTCCCTGGCACCCGTCACGTCGGCGCAGACCGTTTCTCCGTCTGACGTTCCACCTGACGCGCAGTATCCCGCTCCGCTGTACGCGCCACCGCCTGTCGTGGTCGCGCCCGTGCCGGTCTATCCGTCGTGGCCCGTATATCCGGCTTACTACCCTTACCCCTGGGGCGGGTACGGATGGGGCCCGTCGGTATCGTTCAATTTCGGCTACTGGCATGGCGGCGGCTGGCACGGCGGCCATGGCGGGCGCCATCATTGACCTCGCCGCGCATCTATAACCCAGCCTCCCGTAGTTTCCCTGCTTGACGCGGCACGCCCGTTTCCTATGCTGCGTATGGCCATTGAAACGCCGCCTTAAAAGACGTCCACACACGCCGCGCATGAGCGCGCGGATGCCGGGGACGCCATCCGTCCTGCTCCAGTCCCGTCGCGCCCAACCCGCGCGGTGTTCGCGACGATTCGAACAACAACGAAGGAGACGTGATGTTTCATCAATTGCTCACCCCTATCGGCAACGCCCTGTTGCCGTCTTTCATCGTGGCCGCGCTACCCATCATCGTCGTGCTCGTGCTGCTCGGCTGGGCGAGGCGGCCGGCCTGGCAGGCGTCACTGGCCGGGCTCATCGTGGGGCTGGTCGTCGCCATCTTCGGCTGGCAGTTCCCCGTGGGACTTGCGTTCAATGCCGTGGCGGCCGGCGCCGTGTTCGCGATCTGGCCGGTCATGTGGATCGTCTTCGCCGCGATCCTGCTCTACAACATCGCGCAGCGCTCGGGACGCTTCGCGGCGTTCCGCATGTGGCTGCTCGACAACATGCCGAACGACCGGCGCGTCGTGCTCGTCGTGGTGGGCTTTTCGTTCGGCGCGCTGTTTGAAGGCATTTCGGGCTTCGGCACGCCGGTCGCGATCACGAGTTCGCTGCTGATCCTGCTCGGCTTCCCGACGCTCGAAGCGCTCACGTTCACGCTCATCTTCAACACCGCGCCGGTCGCGTTCGGCGCGCTCGGCGTGCCAATTACGGTGCTGGGTGCGGTCACCCATCTTCCCGCCGACACGCTCGGCAAAATGGTCGGCCGCCAGTTGCCGTTCTTCGCGCTGTTGTTGCCGTTCTACGTGATCGCGGTGTACGCGGGCTTTCGCAACATGCTGCGCGTGTGGCCCGTGCTGCTGGTCTCGGGCCTTTCGTTCGCGCTCACGCAGTTCGTCACCTCGAACTACATCAGCTATAGCCTCACCGACGTGCTCTCCTCGCTCGTCTCGCTGATCCTCACCATCGCGTTCGTGCGGGTCTGGAAGCCGGCGCCGGATCCGCACTTCGCCATCAACGTCGACCGCGAGAAGGAAGTGCGCGGCGACATCAGTGGCATGGCGGGCTGGTACCCGTGGCTCATCGTGTCGGCGGTCGTGATCGTGTGGACGGTGGCGAAGATCTTCGCGATCGGCGACGTCAAGATTCCGTGGCCAGGACTCGACAAGGCCGTCTACATCACGCTCTACAACGCACCGTACGGCGCGGTGTGGGACTTCCAGCCGCTCGCCACCGGCACCGCGATTCTGGTGGCCGCGATCATCACGGCCTTCGTCGTGGGGCTGAAGCCGCGCGAGTTCGGCTGCGCCATCGTCGATACCTGGGTGCAGACCCGTATCGCCATCTTCACGGTGGCGACGATCGTGGGGCTCGCGTATCTCATGAACTACTCGGGGCTCAACTACACGCTCGGTCTCGGCGTGGCGTCGGTGGGAGCGTTCTTTCCACTCGTCTCCGCGTTTCTCGGCTGGGTGGCGGTGTTCCTCTCGGGCAGCGATACCTCGGGCAATGCGCTCTTCGGCAACCTGCAGGTGGTGGCCGCGCGGCAGCTCAACCTGCATCCGGTGCTGATGGCGGCGACCAACTCGTCGGGTGGCGTGATGGGCAAGATGATCTCGCCGCAGAACATCTCGACGGGTGTGGCGACTACCAATCTCAAAGGCCAGGAAGGCCACGTCTTTGCAAAGACGTTCAAGCATTCGATCCTGCTCACCATCCTGCTCGGCATTCTCGTGTGGATTCAGCAGAACGTCGTGCCGGGGATGATTCCGCATTGATTTCCATCGCTGCGGCCGCTCGCGCCGCGGCAGGCGACGGATAGCGGGCGACGGATAGCGGGCAGCGGAAGTTTTGCCCGCTCTTTGTGACACTTTCGTCTGGTTGAACTTCGTGTCTCCCGGGCTCGCTGCGTGCCGATGCCGATCCGGGCGTGCACGCAGCGGCGGCTCCCCTGCTGCGGTTTTGCTGCGGCTGTCTCGCGTGCTCTGCCTCATCGGCTCGCTTGCCCTCATGCGCTCTCCCGAATCTTGCCGTTTCATTGCGGCGTGAAACGTCGGCCACATGCGCGGTGATACCATGCGTCGCACGTCGCGACTCAACCGTGCGCGCCGCACCCCTCATGAATATCAAGAACGTCTTCCAGCTCGTCATTCTCGCCGCATTGTGGGGCGCCTCCTTCCTCTTCATTCGCGTCGGCGTAACCGGTTTCGGCGTGGCACCGCTCGTTGCCGTGCGCGTGGGTATCGGCGCGTTGTTCCTTCTCGTCGTGCTGTTCGCCCGGCGCCCCGCGCGCGAAGCATTGGCCACGCTGCGCCAGCGTGCCTTGCCGCTCATTGTGGTCGGCGTGCTCAATTCAGCGGCGCCGTTCTGCCTCTTCTCGTATGCCGAGTTCACGCTCTCGGCCGGCGTGACCTCGGTCATCAATGCGACCACGCCGCTGTGGGGCGCGCTCGTCGCGTTTCTGTGGCTCAAAGACCGGCTCGGCGCACTGCGCAGCATCGGTATGGCGTTGGGTTTCGCGGGCGTGCTCATGCTGGTGTGGGATCAGATCGCGACGCCGCATGCGGGCCCCGCAGCATCGGCAGCGTCGCCGTTCGCCACGGCGCTTGCCGCCGCTGCAGCGCTCGGCGCGACGCTGCTCTACGGCATCGCGGCCAACTATACGAAGAAGTATCTGGCAGGCGTGGACGCCCTCACTGTCGCCACGGGCACCATGACGGGCGCCACGGTTCTGCTTCTGCCGCCGGCCATCGCATCATGGCCCTCGGCGCCGATTCCGCTCGACGCCTGGGGCGCTGTGATCACGCTCGGCGTGGCGTGCACCGGCATCGCGTACATCATGTACTTTCATCTGATCGCGACAGCGGGACCGGCGCGGGCCATGACCGTCACGTTCGTCATTCCAGTGTTCGGCATTCTGTGGGGCGCGCTCTTTCTGGACGAGCACGTATCGGCCGGCATGCTGGCAGGCTGCGGCGTGATTCTGGCGGGCACGGCCCTCGCGACGGGGGCGATCCGGCGCATTCCGGGATTGCAGCCGCGCGAGTCGAGAGCAGTGGGCCGGGGGGAAACGCGGGGGTGACGAGCGACGGCACCCACCTGGTCTTCGAAGAATTCGATGCGTCCGTCCGTCTGACCCGATCTCGGGTAAAAAAATAGCCCGCACTCCATCGGAGTGCGGGCAAAACCGTCGCCCTACGAGGATAGGCGACGGGGCCATCGAGACCTCGCGCGAACGCGCTCCAGGTGATTCGCACAGGTCGTCGTCGGGTAGCGCGCCGGTTCGCGGGCCGGTACACGCAACGCGGTCGATTCGTGGCGCGCTTATGCGCACGCACTCGCACATCGACACCGCTTCTTTCATGTAACGTCATCGGGCACAAGGTTGCGCGGGGGCGCGAGACGCTTGCGCAACCTGAAAAGCAGCTTGTATGCCAGCGGGAAAACGTGTCCGGAGATGGCCGCCAAGTGCTTGATTGAGAAGCGAATCGGCAGCGGCAAGAGGTGTTGCGGCGGCAAACGCGGCGACGGGCGCCGCTAGCGCGTTACGGGGTAACGTCACGTTACACGACGGGTGCCCAGCCTTCTGGCGCTCACGCGCTCCGAACGAAACGCAGGCGCAAAAAAACCCGCCTGCGGCAGCAAGGCGGGTTTCGATTTTCCTGAGGGCGTCCGGCACGAGCGCGCCGGACAATCACTCCGGATATCTTCGATCAGTGCAACTGATCGACCACGAGGCTCATGATCTGCTTCGCGGGCTTGGACGTGTCCACATTGCCCTGGTCGTCCACCACGGCCACGCGCGTCTGGTTCTCGGTCACCGCCCGCACGTTGATGCGGTACTGCTTCGCGACCTTCTCCTTGCGGCCATGGAACACCTGGCTCCAGAAGCCCTGCTCGGCCGAGCTCATGTCCTTCGGATCGACGTAGCGGATGAAGTACAGGCCGCGATTACGGTCGCGGTCGTCCACGGTGAAGTTGCTGCGATCGAGCGCAAGGCCCACACGCAGCCACGCCCGGTCATACGGCTCGCCCAGCGTGAGTTCCGTCGCCGTGTATTGTGCGGACGTCGCCTTGGTGGACTCTTCCGGCAGCGGCTGTTGCGCGGCGAGCGCGGCGTTCTGCGCAGCGGTTGCGGCCGCTGCGGACTTCGCCGCACCCGATGCAGGCGCCGGCACCTGTGTCGCGATCGGCGCGCCTTGCGTGTCGCCCGAGGCAGAACGCGAGTCGGCAAGTTGCAGCGACGCCATGAGCCGCTTCAGATATTCCACTTCGAGGCCTGGATCGTTGGGCTTCTCGACCCACTTGCTCGTTTCGTTGTTCGGGCCGGCGAGCGCTTCATGCAGGCCTTTCTGGCTGACGAAGACGTAGGTGCCGCCGCCGGGCGCCTGTTCGAGACGTGTGCGGTACTTGTTGCGCTCCGCGGTCACGTACGAATTGCCCATGGCCTTCGAAAGCGTGTTGCGGATGAACCCTTCGTTGATCTGCGGATGGGTTTCGTTCCAGTCCGTTTCCATCACGCGCTTGTCGCGCTGATCGACCACGAGCAGGAAACCCTGCTCCTGCCAGAAGCGGCGGATCTGCGGCCAGAGCTGGTCGGGCGTCTTGTTGTCGACGACGAGCCAGCTTTCTGTGCCGTCGCGCTGCAGATGCATGCCCGAGACGGCCGGTACGACCGACACGGTGCCGGATTGGGGCGCCGCCTTTTGCACCTGCTCCAGTTGCGAGAGCGTGGTTGCGCCACCTTGCGGGGGCAGCGAGCGCTGGTCGGCGGTTTCCTCCAGCATGTTGGGCGGCACGGCAAGCGTGGACTGCTTGGCTCTCGTGTCGCTGCGGTAATCGATAGCACCCGGCGTCGGCGAGCTGCAGCCGGCGACCAGCCCGCCTGCCATCAACAGAGCGGCCGTCCGTGTGGCAAGACGTTGATAGAAATCAGTCATGTTCGGGGTAATCCTTCGGCTACACCACGGCCTCTACCCGTGGATCAACCTGCCATTCTACCGGTGCGCAACGGCGAATGGCAAAAACCGGCTACGCCGGGCGTTTTGCTCAGGGCTCCGAACGCGTGCCCGACGGCGAAGCAACCAGCCCGTGCAACGCGCAGCACGCAAGCAAGGCGTTGCGGGCCAAGCGCGGCAACTCGCGCCTGCCCGCTTATGAGCCGCGCGCAAGAACCTGCTCGAGCGCCGTCGACAAAGCCGCTTCTTCGGCCGCCTGCGCCGTATCGAACACGCTGCCCGAAACATGCACCTGATGCCACGCAGGCGCGTCTGTCGCGTCGCGAAAAATGCGAAAACGCGCGCAGAATCCGTGTGGTTTTACGGGCATCACGTCGATGTCGACCGATGCGCCTTCGATCTGGTGTGTCACGTAGCCGTCCATGTCGCCCTCCTTCGTCACCACGAAACGATCGTAGCACCGGGGCTTGCAGGCAGCGGTCAATCGCGGGGGGCGCCGGCGCGCAAGGTACGGCAGATGGCCGCGAGGCAAGTGAGATGCGTCGCCGCTCACGGCGCACTCATCGATGGATGAAACCCCCGGACGGCGAACAGCCGGTCAGTCTTCGTCCGCCGTGGTCTTCGCGAGTTCGGGCGGCGCGAGCCAGCGGAACGACGTCAGTCCCGATTCGTTGAACGTGCACTCCGCGGCGATGGGTTTGCCGGGCTTGTGCTTCAAGCGTGCAAACCAGGCCTTGAAGCCGGAGGCAGGCGCACTCGCGGCCTCGGGCGCGCTCGCGGCGCCCACCGGCGACGCCGCGCGTGCCACGTCGTTGGATGCGCCCGACGTCCCCGACGCGCGCGCCACCTCGCCTCGTGTAGCGGAAACGCCCGAAGCAGCGGCTGCGTCGGCAGCGTCCGCCTCTTTCCCCTCATCCGCGGAATCGGCTGCCGAAGCCACAGCCGCCGACGCTGCCACAGCCGCCGAAGCCGGCCGCGGCAACTCGCCTTCCACGACCACACGCGAGCCGCGGTACGCCACCGAGGTGTGCGTCACCGACATCGCGCCCAGCGGCGTTTCGGCAAGCCGTTCACGCATGACCGTTTCGCATTGGCCAGGGTTCGTGTAGAGGGCGACGCATCCGGCTGTGAGCGCGACAACGGTCGCGAGGCCGGCGACGCAAAGAGTGCGAATTTTCATTGCTGTTCCGTTTCAGGGAGCCGCAATTGTAGCCGACGAGGCGTGGCCGGCAGCACCTGCACGCGTCCCCGCAAGGCGCCGCAGGCGAAGGCAGCGCCGCCCGGGCGCTCGCCCCGAGCCCATGCGCCACCGGCCCCATGCCCCGCGAGGCGACTGCCTGACGTATCGACCTCGGCCTCAAACGTCGCTCGTGCCGTCCGCAGCCGGATACTTGCGCGCATTGAGTTCGAACTTGGCGCGCACGGCGGCATCGAGATCCACGCCCAGTACGCTCACGAGCTCGGACAGATAGATCGCGATGTCGGCCAGTTCCTGCTCGACGTGCTCGCGTTCGCCGCTTTCCATCACAGCCGCGGACTCCTCCGGCGTCTTCCATTGAAAGATCTCGACGAGTTCCGCCACCTCGACGGAAAGCGCCATCGCCAGGTTCTTGGGGTTGTGAAACTTGCGCCAGCCGCGCGCCTCGGCGAATGCGAGCGCCGTGCGCTGCAGCCCGTCGATGTCGATCAGTTTCATGCCGTTCTCCATGGGTACCGCTGCACGCCGCCTCGCGCGCGACGGCTGCTATCATAGCTGTATATCCATACAGTTGTCGCAACGTGCGCTCGACCCTCCCGGCTCCGTTTGTCCCGGATACCTCCTCCTTCTCCGTCTCCTTCTATTACCTGGCCAATTTCCAGCGGGCGCTCGCGTGGATCGGTGCGCGCTCAGCCGACCTGCTCGGCGTCGAGGAGCGGCACTTCATCGACCGCTTCTCCACGCTCGCGCAGCCTTCCCAGGCGCTTCTCACGCGCATGCTCATGCGCCGGGGTCCGCTCTTTCGCACGAGCCGGCTGCGCTACGACGAGATTGGCTGCCCCATGGCGGCCGCGCAACCGCTCGTCGCGCTCGGCTGGATCGATTCGGACCCGCTGCTTGCTGTCGACGAACTCGCCGCGCTGCTCACGCGCGGCGAATTACCGTCTGTTGTGACGGCCGTAGCGGACCTGAGTCGGGATCTGCCCACCGCGTGGCTGCCGCCAGGGCATGGGCGCATGACGAAGACTGCGCTGGTCGAAGCTCTGGTGGCCAACGTGCTATCCGATGCGGGCAGCGACACGCCTCGCACCGATACCGCACACGGCACCTGCCGCACCTGCCGCCCCTACCGCCATTGGCGCCCCAGCGCGGACGATCACGTCTTTCATCTCGCCGTCGCGCCGCTTTGCGAGCGCCTGCGGTTGCTCTTCTTCGGCAACCTTCATCAAGACTGGTCGGAATTCGTGCTCGCCGACCTGGGCGTGCTGCGCTACGAGACAGTGCCGTTCGACAGCACGTCCCGAGCGTTTCAGGAGCGTGCCGACGTCGAGGTCTATCTCGCGCTCGACGCTTTGCGCGACGCGCTCGAAAGCGCGGACGAGCCCCACGCGCTCATGGCACTGATCGAAGCCGCCGAAGGCTGCGCGAGCCATAACCCCTGGCTCCAGACGCGTCGCGAGAAGCTGCTCTTCGCCATCGGCCAGCAGAGCGAGCGCTACCGTCAATGGGATCTGGCGCTGCACGTCTACGAGCGTTGCCGCTATCCGGGCGCCCGCTACCGGCGCGTGCGCGTGCTCGAAGCGCTGGGCCGCCGCAGCGATGCGCTGGTTCTCGCCCAGCAGATCGCCACAGCCCCCGAGAGCGAAGAGGAAGCCCAGCGCAACGCCCGCACGCTCGCGCGCCTGCAACGCAACCGCTTGCGCCGGCACGATGGCGGCTTCGGCTCGTCCGTCGTACGCGACGAGCTACAGGTGCCGGCGCCGGAGCAGCCGACGCGCGTCGAAGACATTGCCTGCGAGCAACTTTCCTCGGCCGACGCGCCGGCCTTCTACGTCGAGAACACGCTCATCAACGCGCTCTTCGGCCTGCTGTGCTGGCGTGCCGTCTTCGCGCCGCTGCCGGGCGCGTTCTTCCACCCGTTCCAGCGCGGCCCGGCCGATCTGCACGCACCCGACTTCGTCGCCCGGCGCGCGGCGCTCTTCGCCGCCTGTCTCGCCGAACTCGAAACGGGCGAGTACGTGCAGACCATCACGGCCAACTTTGCGGCGAAAGCCGGCATGCAGTCGCCCTTTGTCGCGTGGAGCATGCTGACGCCCGACCTGCTCGACCTCGCGCTGCACTGCTTTCCGGCGGCCCATCTGCGGCTATGGTTCGAACGGCTGCTCGCCGATCTGAAGACGAACCGTTCGGGCCTGCCCGATCTCGTACGCTTCTGGCCTGCCGAGCGGCGCTACGCGCTGATCGAAGTGAAAGGGCCTGGCGACCGTCTGCAGGACAACCAGCTGCGCTGGCTCGAATACTGCGCCGCGCATGGCATGCCGGTGTCGGTGCTGCACGTGCGTTGGGAAGAAGCGGCACAGACCGCGGCCGAAGCCGCGCCCGGCAGCGCTGCGGCTGCCAGCGAGCCGCTGCCGTGAACTGCGTGAACTGGACCGTCGCCGTGCGCGCGCTGTGCGAGTACACCGCCAAGCGCGGCGACCTCGACCTGCGCTTCACGCCGTCGCCCACCGCGGACGAAGGACGCGCCGGCCATCTCGCCGTCGCCGGCCGCCGCCCCGCGCATTACGAGACCGAGGTCGCTGTGTCCGGCACGTGGGGCGAACTCACCGTGCGCGGACGCGCCGACGGCTACGATCCGCTGGCCCGGCGCGTCGAAGAGATCAAGACCTATCGCGGCGACCTGAATGCGATGCGCGAAAACCATCGCGCGCTGCATTGGGCGCAGGTACGCATCTACGGCTGGCTGCTGTGCGAGAAACTCGGGCTCGATGCCATCGAACTGGCACTCGTCTATTACGACATCGGCTCGCAGCGGGAAACCGTGCTGACCGAGACCGCCACCGCGGCCGCCCTCAAGGCGCATTTCGACGACCACTGCGGCCGCTTTCTCGCATGGGCCCGCGAAGAGATGGCGCATCGTGCCGCGCGCGACGCCGCGCTCACGGCGCTGCGCCTGCCTTTCGACGACTTTCGCAGCGGCCAGCGCACGCTCGCGGAGTCGGTCTATCGCGCCGCGGTGAGCGGGCGCAGCCTGCTCGCCCAGGCGCCCACGGGCATCGGCAAGACCATCGGCACGCTGTTTCCGCTTCTGAAGGCGTGTCCGCGCGCGGGACTCGACAAGATCTACTTCCTCACCGCGAAGAGTTCGGGGCGACAGGTGGCGCTCGATACGCTGGAAAAGCTCGCGCAGGCGCAGGTCGAAGGCTCTGCCGGCGCCGCAACCGCGGCCCTGCCGTTGCGCATCGTCGAACTCGTAGCGCGCGAGAAATCCTGCGAGCATCCCGACAAGGCTTGCCACGGCGAGTCGTGTCCGCTTGCGCGCGGCTTCTACGACCGCCTGCCCGCCGCGCGCAGCGCCGCTGTCGCCGCAGGCCGGCTCGACCGCGCCGCGCTGCGCGCGGTGGCGCTGGACCATGACGTATGTCCGTACTACCTGAGCCAGGAGCTGGTGCGCTGGAGCGACGTCGTGGTGGGCGACTACAACTACTACTTCGACGTGAGCGCCCTGCTACCCATGCTGGGCGCGCAGAACGGCTGGCGCGTCGGCGTGCTCGTCGACGAGGCGCACAACCTGCCCGACCGCGCACGCAGCATGTACTCGGCCGAACTCGCGCAGACCCGGCTCGACGCCGTGCGGCGTGGCGCACCCAAGCCGCTCGCGAGCGCGCTCATGCGCGTGCATCGGCGCTGGAACGCGCTGCACGCCGACCAGCACGAGTCGTATCGCGCAGGCGACACGTTGCCAGCCGAATTCATCGCCGCGCTCGAGCAGGCCTGCGCCACGATCGGCGATTACTTCGCGGACCATCCGCAGCCGCACGACGCCGAACTCGAACGGTTCTACTTCGACGCCCTGCATTTCGCCCGCCTCGCCGAGCGCTTCGACAAGCACTCGCTCTTCGACATCACGCTCGCCCCGCCGCACCCGGTGCGCGGCGCGCGCAGCAAGCGCTCCACGCTGTGCGTGCGCAACGTGGTGCCGGCCGGCGCGCTGCGGCCGCGCATGGCGCAGGCGCATTGTGTCGCGCTGTTCTCGGGCACGCTCGCGCCCTCGGGCTACTACGCCGACATGCTCGGCCTGCCTGACGAGACCGTGAGCATCGATATCGGCTCGCCATTCAGCGCGGCGCAGCTCGACGTCTACGTGACGCATGGCATTTCGACGCGCTATCGCGACCGCGAGGGGTCGCTTGCCGCCATTGCGGACCGGGTGGGCGACCAGTTCGCGCGGCAGCCCGGCAATTACCTGTGCTTCTTCAGCAGCTACGACTACCTGGAACGCGCTGCCCACGCCTTCGCGTCGCGCTATCCGCATGTGCCGGTCTGGCAGCAGTCGCGCACGATGGACGAAGCGGCGCAACAGGCCTTTATCGCGCGCGTCGTGCCTGACGGCTGCGGCGTAGGCTTCGCGGTACTCGGCGGCGCCTTCGGCGAGGGCATCGATCTGCCCGGCACGCGGCTCATCGGCACCTTCATCGCGACGCTGGGCCTGCCGCAGGTGAACGACGTCAACGAGCAGATGCGCGAGCGCATGCAACAGCTCTATGGCGCCGGCTTCGACTATGCGTATCTCATTCCCGGTCTTCGCAAAGTAGTACAGGCAGCAGGCCGCGTGATCCGCACGCCGGAAGATCGCGGCGTGGTGTATCTGCTTGACGACCGCTTTGCACGTGCCGACGTGCGCGCGCTGCTGCCCGCGTGGTGGCGTGTGCAGACGTGGTCCGTCAAAGCGAGTCGCGCTACGGGCGCTACGGGCGCCACGCTGCAGCCCTGAAGCGCGCCTGAGCGGTCGCGTTGCCGCTTCCCGTTGCGATTACGAAAAGGTGAGCATAAATTCCGTCGGCGGGCGAATGCCCGCCCATTCGGATATGCATAACCGATCAGAGACGAACTCCGCACCCGTGTAATAAAAGTTACTCAATTCAGCCCTACATTAAAACCCATTCGGCAGCATTTTCTGGGCAATAAAGTGCTATTATTCGATTTGAATTGAATTCATCATACATAACTACTCGACGCACCACGCTCGGCCCGACAGGGTCTGCCCGCGCGCGCGTACGCCCGTTCGATTAATACGGCGGCGTTTTGTCCGGGTGCAAGAAAATGTACCGCCGATATTGCATTCTAAAATTGTGCGGTTATCATGGCACTCCCGTTGCCGAGATACGCCGATTTACCGGAATTACCCGATTTTTCCTCGCCCATTGGCTTTCAGGTAATTCCTGCCTGGGAAAAGACAAACCCGACAAACCCGACAAACCCGGCCAACCCGGCACGCTTGAGACTGGAGACGCAATGCTGAGTCCACATGAATTTGCCACTTTGATGCTGGTTAAAGAGGCGCCGGACCAGGTCGATTTCAGCCGCGCCGAACTGGACGCGCTGCTCGAACGGCAGCTCGTCTCGCTCGAAGAATTGGCCTGCGGCCAACGTCGCGCCCGCTTGACGAGCGACGGCGACTCCTTTCTCAAGGCGTTCGACCGCTCGCATTGAAAGGCACAGCGTTCGCGCGCGGCGGCGCCGCCCTGACTCGGCGCCACCGCCTTGCTGTACACGAAGTTCGATCAGCTTTCATCGCTCGTGACGTCCATGCATGCCGTGCATCGGCGTTCCGACATCGCCACCCGCCGTCGCCCTGCGCGCCGCTATCGTCAACGGCTCGCGTGGCACCGGCTCTAGAGGAGTTTCATCATGGCTCTACCGGGTCAGGACCAGATCGTTACCGCACAGAAAGCTAATGCCGACGCGTTCTTCGCGTTTGCGAACACGCTCTTCGAAGGCATGGAAAAGCTCGCTGCGCTGAACCTGCAGGCGGCGAAGTCGAATCTCGCCGAAGCGCAAGGCAATGCGCTCAAGGCGGTCGAGTGCTCGGCCAACCCGCAGGAATGGGTCGCGCTGCAAGCCGCGCTCGTCGCGCCGCTCACCGAGAAGGTCATGGCCTACGGCCGCCATGTGTTCGACATCGCGTCGGCCACTCAGGGCTCGCTCGCGCAGATCGCCGAGGGGCAATACGAGCGCTATAACGGACGCTTCCAGGCGTTCGTGGAAGAAGCCGGCAAGAGCGCGCCGGCCGGGTCCGAGGCGGCCATCGCGGCATGGAAGTCGGCCATCGGCACCACCTCCACGCTCTACGACACGCTGCAAAAAGCCAGCAAGCAGGCCATGCAGGTCACCGAAAGCAATCTCGAAGCACTCACCACCGCCGCCTCGAAGGCCGCGCGGCGCAGCGCCGAGCAAGCCGCCGCCGGCACGGCAAAGCGCTAAACGAAGCACGGGCGCTCACGCCCGTGCTGCTGGTTTCGTCCTGCAAAGGCAGGATTCCTTATTTCAAGCTGATTGCATATCGGGGCACCGGCGCCTCGCTCGCGCCGATGCGAATTTCGTATTGACCCAAGGCCGTGCCGCGAGCGCCTGCTCCCGGTGCAGCCGTTTTTGAGGAAAAACCGATGGCAAAGCAGATCGCCGTAGTGACGGGCGGCATGGGCGGTATTGGCGAAGCGATCAGCATCCGGCTTCACGACGCGGGCTACGCCGTGGTCGTCACCTGCTCCCCCAGCAACACCGACGCCTCCGGCTGGCTCGCCCGCATGGAGACGCAAGGCCGACAGTTCCGCGCCTATCCGGTGGACGTGGCCGACTTCGACTCCTGCACGCGCTGCGTCGCGCAGATCCAGAGCGAAGTGGGACCGGTGGACATCCTGATCAACAATGCCGGCATCACCCGGGATGCGAGCTTCAAGAAGCTCGACAAGGTCAACTGGGACGCCGTGCTGCGCACCAACCTGGACTCCGTGTTCAACATGACCAAGCCGGTATGCGACGGCATGGTGGAGCGCGGCTGGGGGCGCATCGTCAACATTTCCTCGATCATCGGCAGCAAGGGCGGCTTCGGGCAGACCAACTATGCGGCCGCGAAGGCCGGCATGCACGGCTTCACGAAGGCACTCGCGCTCGAAGTGGCGAAGAAAGGCGTCACGGTGAACACCGTGTCGCCCGGCTTCATCGCGACGAAGATGGTGATGGCCGTGCCCGAAGAAATCCGCGAAACGAAGATCATCCCGCAGATTCCGGTGGGCAGGTTGGGCGACCCAGACGAAGTCGCGGCGCTCGTCGCCTATCTGTGCTCGCGCGAGGCCGGGTTCGTGACGGGCGCGAACATCGCCATCAACGGCGGGCAGTATCTCCAGTAACGGCGCGTACGCTAAACCGTCTACGGAGGGCTGCAATGAACGAAACGACGGCTATCGTCGTGGGATCGTGCGCGCTCGCCATGGCCGCGATCTTCGTCGCGGGACACTACCGTCTGGAGCAGTGGCGGCGCAAGAAACTGGGGCTCGGGCTGATCGACGTGCGCCGGCATTGGCGACACGGGCGGCATTGAGCGCTGCCGCGTGCCATCGTGAGCGGCCGTCGCGGCGCATCGGGGCACGGACCCGGGCCACGGCCACGGCACGCACGAGCCGCCGCCCTGCCGGTCCGGGGCCACCGTCCGTGGCAAAATCGGGCCGCTGCGCCGGCTGATCGGCGCAGCGAAACCTGAAGGCAATCGTATGGACATCAACAAACAGCTCGCCGCACTCACTACTTCCGAACTGCAAACAGCCGGCGCGAGCCAGGCGACCGCCATCGCGGTCAGCGTGCTGCTCCGGCACCTGCGCTCGCCGGAACTCGCGAAACTCCTCTCGGCCGCGTTCGAAAACCACCAGGCCGTCATGCTGCAGACGCCATGGCCCGACCAGATGCTGCAGTCGTTCGAAGCGACGCGGCGCTTCCTCGAAGGCGCGGCACAGGTCAGTCCCGATACCGGCGAGCGCGGCTAACGGCGCTCCAGCAGCGCGGCAACGGCGGGCACAGCCGATGCCGCTGAATCGACTGAATCGCCTGCCTCGCCTGAATCACATAAGGCACGCGACGCATATGACTCGCGGCGCCAGGGCCACAGCAACGCATCAGCGATGCTCTGTGGCGCCGCGAGCGAATCCAGACCGATCTCGACGAATTCGTCAGGCCGCGGCCGGCGCAGCGTGCCGAACACCATGTCCCACAGCGGCAGCAGGTCGCAGAAATTGCGGTTGTAGTCGGCAGCATGCCGCGAATGGTGCAGCCGGTGATACTGCGGATGGCTCACGACGAGACCGAACCGCCGCGGAGAGAACCGCAGATTCAGGTGCGCCACGTGGTGGTTCACGAGAAACACCATGCCCACCGCCATCCCCACGCTCGTGGGCGCCTTGAATACGATTCCGACAAGCGGATACAGCAGCGCGGTCTTGATGACCGGCTCCAGCCAGAAGTGCCGGTAGCCGAGCGTGACGTCGTAATGCGGCGCGCTGTGATGCAGTTCGTGCATGCGCCACAGCACCGCGAACCGGTGCTGTGCGCGATGAAACAGGTATTCGAGCAGATCCGTCATCAACAGCACGGCAGCAAAGGCTTCGCACCAGCCCACCACGCCCTCGCGGAACGTCACCCATCCGCCGCCGAGCGCCCGCGTAAGCGCCAGGGAAACACCAAGCGCGAACGGTCGCAACAAGGCAAGCGCCGCGAGCATGGCGATCATGTAGCGGACGTTGAACCACGCATGCTTTGCAGAGGCCGCCTGCGCATGCGGAACGCGTGCCTCGATCGCCATTGCGACACCGAGCACGGCGCCTGCCGTCGCCAGCGAAGCGAGGAAATCTGCCGGCAGGGCTGCGAGCCAGTGTGCCGCGTCGGCGGAGAAGCCGTTGCTCATTGTCGTTTTCGTCCCCTTGCGGCGCGCACGATGCGGCGCGTGGCGAATGCCTCGTTGTCTGTCTGAGTGTCGGCAGATGGTGGGGAATCTTGAGCGGGACCGGCCTGCCCTTGCAGAGAAACTGACCCGGTGCGGAACGATGCCGCAGCGTGTGCGGCAGCCGGCGTAGCGGCAAGCCGCACGCGACGGCTAGCACATAGCCGCCACGCCACCACACCGAGGCTTCAGCGGCCGAAGCGGGCGTCGCGGCTGTGAGGCTCCGCCGTCGCCCCGTGGGCGAGCTCGAAATACAGAGGATCGAACGCGAGCACGATGCCGAATACCGACGCCTGCCGGCGTCCGCTCGCGCCCCAGAATTGCACCTGGCCGCGTGCATCCACGAGAATCACCTCGCTGCAGCCGCCCTCGAAATAGGCGGCCACGCGGCGTTCCACGTCGTCGCGCCGGTCGCGATCGAGCAGCACTTCGACGCACAGGTCGGGAACGAACGGCACGGGCGCGTCCCGGTCGAACGTTTCCCATTTCTCGCACGGCATCCAGACGACGTCGGCGATTCGTATGCCATACGAGGGCGTGGTCACCGCAGCCGACATCACGGCGAGATGGCCGATCTGTTCGGTGAGCTGGCAATAGGCGTCCGTGAGCACGATCTGCCGCCGCGCGGACGGCGGGGAATGGATCACCGCTTCACCGGCCTCGTCGACTTCATACCGTTCATGCCCGCTTGGTGCAGTCCAGCCCGCATCCGCACCGAGCCGGTGCCAGGAGGCTAACAGTCCATTGCGGTCCAGAAGAGAAGGCGTACCCATAAGCGTCTCGTCGGGAAGTCACCTAAGCGTATACCCTCTACCCGCCTCTTAACAATTATTAAGTATGTGTGCAGCGCACAATCCAGGGTATGCTCAACGTAGCTTCGAGGCCCTTCAAGCGGGGGTTTTGATGGACGCTTCCGTGCAGCCGGTCTGCATTATGTGCCGCAGAGCCGCCACCCGCATGACTCAAAAATGGGGTCCGAATTCGAAGTCGAAGACGTAGAGACTTCGTTGTGCGGCGCGACAGCCGCCATTTGACGAGCGCACGTTGCGACACGCCGAATCACCGGGGGCTGCCGCCGAAACCGGCCTGGCGGGTTCCCGCGAGGATGGATGGCAACCATGCCGGCCATCTCGGTGCCGTTCCACGGTGTACGGCTGGAACGTGCCGCTCATGCATCACGCGAACACCAAGGCTCGCCGGCGGGCACAGCAGCACAGCATGTCTTGCCACCGTCCGGCGCCACCTACCGGAGGTCCACCATGAAACTCGACGACGCGACTTTTCATCGACTGCGCCGTCTTGCTCCGGTCCTCGACGACATACTGGGCGCGAGGGAAGTCGAGCATGCGGATCAGGCCGTCAACGTGGCGGCGCTTGCGCAACTGTGCGCAGAGATCTTCGACGCGTATCGCGACCAGTACCCGGACGAGACCGCCCAGGCGCGCTGTGACGCGCTCGAATCGCAGTAGAGGATCGAGCGGGCTATTTGCGCACGCCGAAGTCGGCGACGGTCAGCACGACCCGCTCGCCGGGATGCGTGAGCACCTTGCGCTCGGCGACGGCGACGATGCGTTTGCGACCATCGGTAAATGCCTTGAGAACGCGCAATTCGCTGTCGCCCGGCTGTACCCAGAAATGCTGTTCGAGTGCGTCGCGCGTAATGGCGCATTCGATGTCGCGACCTCGACTCGACAGGAAAAAGACCACAGTGCGTCCATCCGGCGAAACGCCGGGTTCACGTTCAAGGGTTTCCACGATGAGAACTCGCCAGAATTTTTTTTGGCCGACCTGCGCCCCGACCCGCACCCCGCCTGCACCTCACCTGCACCTCACCTGCACCATATCGTACAGGCGAGACAACCTCATTCTCAAGCAAAACCAGCTGGCCGCGCGACGTTGCACGCGGCGTGCATATCGCCCGCACAACCGCGCAGGGCAAGCGGTTCGAGCAAGCGGTAAAAGTGCCGTCATGCCCTCACTGCGCGCACGGCAAACAAGGTAAAGACGATCGTCCGGCCACGCGTCTCAAGTCCCATTCGAAACTTCCCCGGCACCTTGTCGTATTCGCGATTGCGTATTCATCAGCCTAAATAACCGGCGGCGCATGCCGTATACATCGGTTAAAGCGTGCACAGAATATGGACAAACAGAGGGCGACCGCTGAATCGGGAGCAGGCATGCTGCATGAACTCCGGCGAGTCGCCGATGCGCAATACGATTTCGCAGACGTCGCCGCGGCCACTGCGCCACTCGCGCCGCCCGACGCTGCGGACGATGCGCGGTCCGCTGCCGCGTCTTTGCCGCCCGCACGGGACACACGCCTCGGCGCATTCGCGCTGGCCGCCGTACTCGTCTTTCTGATTTGCCTCGGCAGCGGCGCAGCAAGGGCCATGTCGGGCGAAGTGCTGCCGATCTGGGTGGCCAACGGCGTACTGCTCGCGCAGGCGCTCGCGGCTCGCGAACCGTGCCGGCTCCATGTGCTGCTGGGCGGCGCGCTGGGTTTTCTCGGCGCCAACCTGGCGCGGGGCGACTCCCTCTACGTGTCTTCTTCGTTCATGGCGGCCGATATCGTCGAGGTCGTCATCGCACTGCTCTTCGCACCGCGCGTTGCGTGCACCGCCGAACTGGCGCGGCCGCGTCGCTGCCTGCGCTTCGTGGCAGGCGCCGTCGCGCTCGCGCCGGTCGCATCCGGGGCCGTTGCGGTGTCGCTGCTTCACGCGCGGTTCGGCGCCCATCCGTTCTCCTCGTTTCGCGACTGGGTCGTCGCCGACGCCCTCGGGATGACGATCTTCACACCCGCGGCGCTTGTGTTCTTCTCCGGCGAATTGCGCGCGCTCTGGCGCTCGGAACGGCGCAATCGCACGCTTGCGTTGCTCGCGTTGCTCGCCGTGGTTGCGCTTGCCGTCTTTAGTCAGGGCACCTGGCGCCTCACGTACTGGGCGCTGCCGCCCGTGGCCGTGCTCGCATTCGAGGCCGAACTCGCCGCGGTGTTCGTCGGCGTGCTGCTGTTGATTGCGATTGCGATGGCTTTCACGATCCACGGCCAGGGCGCGCTGTGGATCGAGCCTCATCACGAGTCGAATCACGCCCGCATCCTCGCGCTGCAGCTCTTCGTGCTCGCGGCCCTGGGTATCGCGTTTCCTATCAACGCACTCCAGGCGCAACGCCGCAAGCTGCTCGATCTGCTGCGTGAAAGCGAACAGCGCTACCGCGCGCTGGCCGAAAACGCCGACGACGTAGTCATGCAACTCTCGCTGAACGGCACCGTGACCTACGTATCGCCGCGCGTTCAGTCGAAGCTCGGCTACCTGCCGGCTGCGCTCATGGGCACAGGCGTGCTCGGCCTCGTTCATCCGGCGGACCGCCCCGCTGTGGAGTCCGCAATCGAAGCCGTGCAGTGCGACCGCGGCGAAGTCGCGATCCGCTACCGCGCGCGGCACGCCAATGGCTCGCATATCTGGATGCAGAGCCTGCTTTCGCCGGCGTTCACGCCCCCGCACCGCCCGTTCGACGCGCTCGCGTTCACCATGCGCGACATCAACGCCAGCACACTCGAAGACCAGCGGCGCGATGCCGAGCAGATCGAGCTCAAACGTCTTGCCTATGTCGACGGCCTCTCGGGGCTCTATAACCGGCGCCACTTCGACATCGAGCTCAAGCGCAGCCTGCTTTCGGCCGACGCGGCGAATGCGAGTGCGGGCGTCGTGCTACTGCTCGTCGACATCGACGAGTTCAAGGCCTACAACGACGCCTACGGCCATCAGGCCGGAGACGACTGCCTGCGGGCCGTGGCGAGCGCCATTGCAGCCGCAGTGCCGCACACCGGTATGGCGGCGCGTTACGGCGGCGAAGAGTTCGCGATCATCCTCGGTGAAAGCGATCCTGATGACGCTCTCGAGACGGCCGAACGCATTCGCTGCGGCGTCGAGCTGCAGCGCATTCCGCACGCGGCGAGCAACCGGCAAACGGTGACGGTGAGTGTCGGCGTGGCGGCCGCAAGGGGCGGCGCAGAGGTCACCGTCCGCATGCTGGTGGGCGCAGCCGATGCGGCGCTGTATCGGGCGAAGCGCCTCGGCAGAAACCGCATTGCCAGTCAGGGATGGCTGACGGCCGAGGTTTGAGTGCACTGATGCGATAGCGGCTAAAGGTTCGGACCGCCCTGCGGCCCGCTGTGGGGATGTTGTGCTGTGCCGGGACTCGGGTACGCCAGGTACGCCAGGTACGCCAGGACTTGCGCCGTTGCACCCGGCTTCGATCAATTGCCCAAATTAGCCGCCATACCTTGCCCCTTTCGACCAATTGGATTGCGTGCGCAGCGCCTACACTGTTTTCCATGGAGCGCGACATCGGCTCCATCCCCGGCTCCCCTCCGGTGGTGTTGTGAACCAGTACCGTTGATATCAGTTGCAGCACGTGCAGTCTTGAAGTTGCAGTAACACGCAGTGAGTTTGTGCAGTGGCTTCTCGTTGGAGTGAGTTTGTGCAGTGGCAGTTCGTTGTGGTGGATTTGCGTAGCGGTAGTTCGTTGTTGTGAGTTTGCGTAGTCGCGGTTCGTTGTGATGGGTTGTTGTCCGTGGGGTGCGGTTCGTTGTGGCGGTTCGTTGTGGCGGTTTGTTGTGGCGGTTTGTTGTGGCGGTTTGTTGTGGCGGTTTGTTGTGGCGGTTTGTTGTGGCAGTCCGTTTCACGTATTTGACGCTGTTGTTGCACGAAGCAGTTGCAGTCTGTAGTACCGGTTGTAGCAAGCAAGGCAGCACGCAGTTCAGCATGTAGTTGAGTACGCAGTTCGGGCCGCTCGAATCCGCAAGGACGCGAGCGGCCGTATCCATTCGTGCATCCTGCACCGGGCGCCAATCGCGGCACCCTCCCCTCGCGCTCTATAATCGCGGTCGAACCAGACTGGGGAGTTCGATCCGTGAGGACCATCATCGCCGCCGCGCTCGCGGCATCCATTGCATTCGCGCTTGCCGGCTGCATGTCGTCGGCCGACAAGGACACGCAGCGCGAGCGCGATTTCAATCGCACCGAAGATGCGCTGGAAGCGGCGCAACGGGCCGCAACGGTCTCATGCCGCGACGCATCGCAGTGCGACAAGGCCTGGGCGCTGACGCGCGACTACATCGCACAGCGCTCGGCCACGTCAATCGTCAGCACCAGCAGCGAAACCATCGATACCGACGTGCCCGGCGGATCGGGCAAGGCCACCTTTTCCGCGACGCGCGTGCCGCATAGTGGCGGCGCCACCATCACGCTCTACGCGCAATGCCGCGGCATGTACGGCCCGAACCGCGCCATGGGCTCCGACTACGACGATTGCGCCAGAAAGATCGTCGCCACGCAGAACGGGTTCCCGCGGTTCCTCAGCGAGCGCATCGCAGCCGGCTCGAAGTAACAACATGCGCGGCGTTGCAGCGGCATAGCTACCGTTTACGCCGATAGCGAAGCGCGCGGCGCGGTGTCTAACCCGGAAGCAGCGTACCCGCCGCAGCGATCGCCATGATGCCGGCCACCGCCCAGCCAGCGGTCTTGAGCCATCCCGTCACCGCAAACTCGCGCATCACGCGGGTGTTCGTGCCCATCAGCATCACCACGATCACGACCGGCACGGCAGCGACACCGTTGATCACGGCGCTCCAGTAGAGCGCCTTCACCGGATCGAAGTGGAAGAAGGTCATGGCGGCGCCGCCCAGAATCGCGACCGCAATCACCGCGTAGAACTCGCGCGCGAGCACGAGGCGCAGCGCAAGGCTGCTGCGCCAGCGGAACACGCCGGCCATCCCGTACGCAGCCGACCCGGCGAGCACCGGAAGCGCAAGCAGCCCCGTGCCCAGAATGCCCAGCGCAAAAACGTGCGACGCCCATTTGCCGGCGATCGGTGCAAGCGCGCGAGCAGCGTCGGCCGATGTCTTGATCTCGACGTGATGGCTGTGCAGGGTGGACGCCGCCGTGAGCATGATGAAGAACGCGATACCGTTCGAGACGGCCATGCCGGTCCAGGTGTCCGCGCTGATCCTCGCAAACTGGGCGGCGGCCTGTTGCGGCACGTGCTTGAGTGGCGCGTCGCCCGGGGCCGCACGCATCTCCTCGACCTCCTGCGACGCCTGCCAGAAGAACAGATACGGGCTGATCGTCGTGCCGAATACGGCGACCACGGCGGTCAGGTAATCCGCGGAGAGCGTTGCCTGCGGATGGACGATGGCCACCGCCACCTCGCGCCAATCGATAGGCACGACGAGTGCCACGGCAACGTACGAGAAGAGCACCAGCGTGAGCCACTTGAGTATCTGCGCATACCGCTCGTAGGGCACGAAAACCTGCAGCACGACGGAAACCACGCCGATCACGACCACATAGAGCTGCTGCGGACCGCCCGTCACCAGACGCACCGACGTTCCCATCGCCGCGAGGTCCGCCGCGATGTTGATCGTGTTCGCCGCCACGAGCAGCAACACGAGAAGCACCGCGACCCAGCGCGGCGTGAACTGCCGGATGTTCGATGCGAGCCCCCTGCCGGTCACCCGCCCGATCCGTGCACTGATCATCTGGATTGCCACCATCAGCGGATAGGTGAGCAGCACGGTCCATAGCAGACTGAAGCCAAATTGCGCACCCGCCTGCGTGTAGGTGCCGATACCGCTCGGGTCGTCGTCCGCCGCCCCGGTGATCAGGCCGGGGCCCAGCCTCTTCAGCCAGAACGGGTTCGCCGTGTCGGCGGTTTCTGGTTCGCGCACGTTGTCCATCGTTGGGTCCCGAGCACAGTGTGGCGTGATCCTCGCAATGCGTGTTCCCGTGAAGGGCGCTCGGTGCAGTCATTCGCCACGCTTGCGTCGGAGAACGGACAGCATGGGGCCGCGGCGCACATTATTGTGTTGTCCAATGCAATTCCCCGAGGCGTGATCGAGCCGCGCGGAACTGCATGACGCACCGCACCTCGGCACATATTGCGTACGCATAACTTACTATCGGTTACAAAGCCTGAGCGTCCCAGCGACGCAAAAACGAAGGGCGCCAGCGGCGCCCTTCGTTTTTCTGCCTTACTTCTCTAGCAGTTGCCCTTCTTGGCCTGCCCCGGTGGACAGAATCCGTTACCTGGGCCGCCTTGCGGGTGAACGACTACGCCGGGTGCGTCCGGCACGTACACCGCGCAACCTGCCAACATGCCCGTCGCCACGGCGGCGACTGCGATGAGTTTTTTCATGGAATCCCCGCGAGGAGGGGCATGCCCCTCCGTTACGCCTTGTTTGTCAGAAAGTGAAGTTGATGCCTGATTGACTGCCGCTCGTGATGCTGACCGCCGTGGACTGCGTCGCGCCCGACGCCGCATCGGCCTCTATCGTGTACTGACCGGCCGACGACGCAGCCGCAGCGAACGCGACCGGCAGCGTGCCCGTATAGGCCGCCACCATCGGGGCCGCGACCGGCAAGCTCGTCGTATAGGCGCCCGTATCGAGATTGGCGTTGGCCGATGCAATCTCATAGGTGCCCGACGACGTTTTCTGCAGCGCACGCAGGCTCGCATCCGCGGATGCCGTCACTGTGCCGCTCACCGTATTCATCGTAGAGGCCGGCAACGTGACGGGCGCCGACGAAGTCGACACGTGCGTCGTTGCCCCGACCACGACCGGTACCGACGTGATGATGCCCGTCGTCTCGTTGGGCTGCGCAATGACGATGTCGTAATTGCCGTTCGTGGAGCTCTGCACGAGCGTGGAGAAAACGAAATGCCCCGTGCTGTCCGCAACCGTTCCGCTGATCATCTTGCCGCTCTGCTCCGCGTACACCGTGGCGCCCGCCTCGGCCGGCGCGACATAGCCATCGATGATGCCGGCCACGTTGGTGGGCGTCGCCGTAATCACGGGCTTCAGCGTGTAGGAACCGTTGCCCTGTTGGACGACCGACTTGCAGGCGTTGAAGTCGAGAACGAGATCGACCGTCGCGTTCGCGGCCACGTCAAACGGCCGGATGATCTTGAGGCCGCTCTGCGTCGCACTCGGCGTGGCCAGCGGTTGTTCGTTGGTCGTGCCTGAAACCACGACCGAATTGGCCACCGTATTACCCTGGTTCTGGGTCAGCACGAGGCGCACCTGCTGGTATTGCCCGGCAGGAAGCGACGCCTGCCCAAGTGTGGCCATCGTCCCGTTGGTGAGCGAGAGAAGATCGATCTTCTCCGGAGTGGCAAGCGTAATGTTGGTCCATCCGCTGTCGTTGTCGCCCGCGCTCGAACTCGCATTGATACGCACCTGGCTGACCGTCACATAGACGTGATCGAAGCCGCACGAAGGCGCATCGGTCATCTGAACGTTGACGGTACCGGTCGGCGTGCCACCTCCCCCTCCACCCCCTCCGCCGCACGCGGCTAATGCCGCCGATGCAAAAGCAGCAGCAAGCAGTGTCTTCCTCCAGTCATTCATGGCAACACCTGTTGTTTTGTGAGTGGTGCCGGAAGAATACGTTGCCGCGAAAGCCGCAACTTTTGCACTTTGAAACAAAGCGTAACTTGTTGGAATGGCGGCGAAGTTGGGGTTGCGCAAAGGTCGCCTGGGTCGCTTCTTGGGCCGCTTAGTGAGGCTAGCCCAATTTCCGTCCCGGTCTTAATTGGAAAATTCCGGCCGCTGCACGCCCTTCCCCTGCGCCATAGCGAAATAACGCTGCGCCAATGCAACCCAATACCGGACGCCTACGGGAATGATGTCATCGTTGAAATCGTATTTCGGGTGATGCAGGCCGGGCGCAGCCATTCCCGTCGGGGCATTACCGATCAGCACGTACGCGCCGGGCCGCTCTTCCAGCATGAAACCGAAGTCTTCGGAGGTCATGTTCGGCGGGACGTCGCTATCAAGACAGGCCTCTCCAAACGTCTGCCGAATCACCGCTTCGCACAACGCCGTCTCGTTCGGCGTGTTGATCGTCGCGGGATAGTACTGAAAAAAAGTAGCCTCGACCTGCGCGCCATAGGCCGAAGCCAGCCCTTCGCACATGCGCTCGATGTCTCGCTGCAATTGCTGCTGCAGCCCCGACGACAACGTGCGGATCGTACCCCGCAGCTCGGCACTGTCCGGAATGACGTTGTCCGTATCGCCCGCATGGAACATGCAGACGGAAATAACAGCAGGATCCGCAGGGTCCTTGTGCCGCGCGGCAATGGTCTGGCACTGCAGCACCATCGAGCAGGCGAGCGGGATGGGATCAAGGCCCAGATGCGGCTGCGCCGCATGCGCCCCCTTGCCCGTTATCGTGATCCTGAATCTGGAGCCGGCAGCCATGATGGGACCCGTGCGCAAACCGAAATGTCCCGCCGGCAAACCGGGCCAGTTGTGCATGCCAAACACCGCTTGCGTTGGGCATTGTTCGAATAACCCGTCATCGATCATCTTGCGCGCGCCGGCCCCGCCCTCTTCGCCCGGCTGGAACACGAAGTGAACGGTGCCAGGCAACTGCGGCAGTTCCTTCAGGATGCGCGCCGCACCCAGCAGCATCACTGTGTGCCCATCGTGCCCGCAAGCATGCATGACGCCATCCGCGCACGATGCATGCGAGAAATCGTTGGCCTCCCGTATCGGCAATGCATCCAGATCGGCGCGCAGCACGATTCCCCACTCGGCCGACGCGCCAGGCAGGCTCGCGACCACACCGGTACCGCCCAGCCCGCGCGACACGGCATAGCCCAAGGCTTCGAGCTCGCGGGCAACCACGTCGGCGGTTCGGTGCTCTTCGAATCGCAACTCGGGATGGGCATGCAGGTCACGTCGCAATTTCGCCCAGTGCGCGTGATGCGTTTTCAACGAAGTCTCGGGAATCACGGAGGGTTCCAATCTCGGCACCATCTCGGCACCTTTAGCAAGCAAATGACTTCAATTCTGTACTGTGATCGCGCGAGGCGTGGGCGCCGCTTTAATCGTAGAACCCGACGATCGACTTCACCTCCATGTACTCCTCCATACCTTCGATCCCATACTCGCGACCGTTCCCCGATTGCTTGTAGCCGCCAAACGGCGCCTGCGGGTCCCATGCCGGATAGTTCAGATGCACCTGGCCCGACTGGATGCGCGCAGCCACCGAACGCACGAGTGCCTTGTCCGTGCCTTGCACATGCGCGCCGAGCCCGTACACCGTGTCGTTCGCGATGGCGATCGCTTCTTCGACGGTATCGTAAGGAAGGATGGCGAGTACAGGACCAAATATCTCCTGCTGGGCGATGGTCATATCGGTGCGCACGTCGGAAAAGATCGTGGGCTGCGCATACAAGCCTCGGCCGAATCCTGCGGGTCTTCCGGGGCCGCCCGTAATCAGCGTCGCTTCTTCGTCGATACCCGCTTCGATCATCTGGCGCACGCGGTCAAACTGCGCGCGATTGGCCAGCGGTCCGTGCGTGGTCGCCTCGACGAACGGGTCGCCGACAATCATCTGCCGTGTGGCTGCGACGGCCAGTTCCTCGACGCGCTTCAGCGCGCCGCGCGGCACGATGAGCCGCGTGGGTGCGCTGCACGACTGGCCCATGTTGCGGAACGCGGCGGCAACGCCAGGCGCGATGGCGCGCGACAGATCGGTATCGGGCAGCACAACGTTCGGCGACTTGCCGCCGAGCTCCTGCGCCACGCGCTTGATGGTGGGTGCCGCCGCTTGCGCAACCAGCACACCAGCACGTGTCGAACCGGTGATCGAAACCATGTCGACCTTCGGATGAGACGAAAGCGATGTGCCCACTACCGCGCCCGTTCCGTTCACCACATTGAATACGCCCGCGGGAACGCCCGCGTCCGCAATCACCTCTGCAAAGAGCAGGGCGCTGAGCGGCGAGAGTTCACTGGGTTTCAGGACCACGGTGCACCCCGCCGCGAGCGCCGGGCCCACTTTCGCTGTGATCTGATAAATGGGCCAGTTCCATGGCGTAATCAGCGCACACACGCCGATGGGCTCGCGCACGATCGCGGTCGTTCCTCGCTGCGTTCGGAACGGGTAATTTGCCAGATTGTCGCGCGCGACCCGAATGTGTTCGGCCGCAAATGGTACGTGCGCGCCACGGGCATAACTGATCGGCGCGCCCATTTCCGTGGCCAGTGCCGTGGCAAACAACTCCGCACGTTCGAGTACCAAGGCATGAACGCGGTCGAGCAAGGCCGCACGCTGTTGCGGCGACGTTACGGACCACGAAGCGAAGGCCCTGCGCGCGGCGCGTACTGCCCGGTCCACATCGCGTTCGTTTCCAGCAGCGAGCTCGCAGACCGTGTCTTCGGTAGACGGGCAAACCACGGCGATTCGGTCGGTGCCGTCGGGCACCGTCCATTCCCCGTCGATGTAGAACCGATCCAGCCTTCCAGCTTGCATCAGGTGACGAACAGGTGAATTCATTGCAATGTGTCCTTGAGCCGGTACCAGGCACCCACCAGCGGTAAAAACCATGGCTTGCCGAAATGACCGGGAATAGCAGGCCAGGCGAAGTCGTTCCACGGATTGAGGTCGGCGCGCCCATCCATGATTTCCGCCATGAGCGTACCCATCAGCGTGGCCATGTGCGTACCGTGGCCGCTGTATCCCATCGAATAGTAGATGCCGTCTTTCTGCCCCGCGCGCGGCAGGCGGTCGGCCGTCATATCGACCATGCCGCCCCAGCAATAGTCCACGCGCACGTTTGCCAGTTCCGGAAACACCGTGGCCATTTGAGCGCGCAAAATCAGTCCGCTCTTTTCGTCGGACGCAGGGTTCGACGTCGCGAAACGCGCGCGACCACCAAACAGCATCCGGTTGTCGGGCGTGACACGAAAAAAGTTGACGAAGTTTTTGGTATCGGTCGCCATCCGGCGAGTTGGCAGCAACCGGTCGAGCAGCTCTTGCGACAACGGCTCGGTGACGATGATGAAAGCGCCGACCGGCACGATCCTGCGCCGAATCCAGCCGAATGGTCCCACCTGCGAGATGCCGCTTGCGAGCAACACCTGTGACGCGCGGATCGTTCCATGCGGCGTTCGCGCCACGTATGCGCCGCGAGCTTCGCGCTGCAAACCTAGCACCGGCGCGTGTTCAAGGATGTGTGCGCCACGTGCCTGCGCAGCCTTCGCGAGACCGCGAACATAACGCCCCACGTGCATCCCCGCGCTCTTCTCCAGGATCAATCCGCCGTGATACCGGTTCGAACCGATCTCGCTACGAAGCTCGGCCTTCGTCACGACGCGCGTATCCGGGTCGACGCCCGCGGCGAGCAATGCCTGACTTCGCACCAGCTTGTCGTAATGCTCGGGCTTCGCTGCGAGCTTGAGTTTTCCTCTGCGCACGAAATCGCAATCGATCGACTCTTCCCGAACCAGCCGCTCGACCGTATCGACACCGGCGTCGAACGCGCGATACAACCGGTTGGCCAGTTCGGTGCCAATGCGCTGCGAGAGCGACGCGTAGTCCTGCGCAAAGCCGTTGTTGCACATGCCGCCATTGCGGCCCGACGCAGCCTGTCCCACGGTTCCTGCTTCACACACAATGACGCGCGCACCTTTCTTTGCCAGCGCCAGTGCAGCTGCCGAGCCCGTGATTCCACCGCCCACCACGACGACGTCGCATTCTCCACCGGCGATCTCGGGCGTGCTGCCGGCGAAGGGCTCGGAGGTATCCAGCCAGTAAGAACCCAGATGCATCACACACTCCAAAGCAGGCGCATTGGTGCTCAAACCCCGAACCATGCGCACGGGCAACAAAAGCGGTGCTTAAAAGTCGGCGGCAAATTCGTGGCTTCGGAGCCGCCGTTCGCAGCGCAAACCTAAAGCATGGCCTGACTCACCAGCGCATACAGCCGGCAGACCGGGTCGGGCGCTCCACGGTGTTCAGTGGCAGACGCGTTCAGAACCATCTTCGGACAGGTGTCCACTCGCTTCAATCCCTGCTCGCTTAGCCAGCCGGTCAAACCTGTTTCAACAGGGACGTCGATGCGAATGAACTCGCCCTCGCGTGCGGTCAGCCAATGGCCGATCAACGCCTTTGCGCGTGCATCGTCTTGTGAACGCAGCGCAACCACAGGGCCGATCACATGCCCCCGGCCAAAACGGCGCAGCACCGAGAATCCGACGATCTCGCCATCGCGTTCAAGCAACACGCTTTCGCCGCGCTGGAGCAATGCCATCAAGAGCGAACGACGCTCCAGACCGCACGCGCGCGAGGCCAGTTCGACGAGGTAAGGGAAGTCGGCAGAAGTCCCCGCACGCAGCCGCTCGCCATCCAGCAACGCGACTGGAACAGCCTTGTCGACGCTCCCCTGACATTGATCCAACCATCCGCACTCGCTGAAGCCAAGCTTTTCGTAGAGGGGGCGACCAGCCAGCGTCGCATGGAGGAAGGTGACGCGCGGCCCCAACTCGTCGAGCACCGCCTTCATCAGCTCGCGGCCGACGCCCCGGCCCTGGTGCCGGGACGACACGATCACGTGCCCGAGAGAGGCCCGGTCCGCGCCGAACTTCCAGCACATCGCCGTGCCAATGACGACACCCTTTTCTTCAGCAACGAATCCCGTCGAAGTCTCAGCGGAGAATTGCCAGTCTTCCTGCCTGTATGGCCAGGCAAGCGCCATGGAAAGCGCGTGGGCCGCGGGCACATCGGCCGGGGTAAACGTTCGATACCGAATACCCGCCGTGGAAGACGGAACGCTCGCAATGGATTCCCGTTTCATTTGATCTGTCCTGCCAAATATATTCGTTCCGTCACGAATCGAACCGCCCCGCCCTATATCGCCGCGACCGCTTCGATTTCGATCTTCAGACCGAAGTGCAATGCAGGAACCGGCACCACGGCGCGAGCGGGCCGCGCATCGCCCGCCCAGCGTGCATAGATCTGGTTGAAACTCGCCCAATGCTCGATGTCGACGATGTAGACACGAACCTGGGCAAGTTTCCTGACATCGCTGCCTGCACCGGCAAGTGCGCAAGCCAGGTTTGCCAAAGCCTGGTCGGCCTGAGCTTCAAAAGACGCGTCCGTGAGCCTTCGGCCGGCAGCATCGATGGGAAGTTGTCCCGACACAAAGACCAGACCATTCGCGACCGAAACGTGACTGTAGTGGCCACCCGGCGTTGCCAGCCCAGCGGGATTCATTGTCTGGGGCCACTGCGCACCGTTTTCATGCTGATCCATGACGACCGCTCCACGTAGAAAGCACGCTGCCCACAGAGATGGCCACGTGAATGCGACCCACTATAGAAAAAAATATTTTTGTCGTGTTTAATCTCCAATGAATTGACCGTTAACGGACCCTTAATGCTCCAGCTGGAAGACATGCAGTTGCTCCGTGCGCTCGGCGTATCGCAATCGCTTGCGGCCGCGGCAAGGTTATTGAACCTGACGCCGCCCGCGGTCACCGTACGTCTTCAGCGCATCGAAGAACGTGTGGGCGTGAACCTCGCGACGCGCGCGGCCAGAGGCATCTCCCTCACCGACGAAGGCCACCGCCTGGTTCAGGAAGCGATCGACATCCTGGAGCGAATCGAGTCCATTCCGTCCCGCGTTTCGGGAGAATCGGGCGGAGTAAGCGGGCATTTACGCGTGGTGGCACCGTTCGGGTTCGGCAGGGAATATGTCGGGCCGCTCGTTCGAGACCTGTATCGCTCGCATCCGAATCTGGCGATCTCGCTGATCCTCGTCGAAAGTCCGCTCTCCGCCGCGTCGGGTGCGGACGTAGTCGTTTCCATCGGCCACATCAAAGGGTCTTCCTGGGTAGGCCATTTCCTGGCCCCGAACGACCGCTTCCTTTGCGCGAGCCCCGCGCTTGCGCGTAGCCTGTCGAAACTCAAGCATCCGTCCGAACTCGCACGGCACGCATATCTGACCTTACGGGAGAACGACGAAGACGTGACCCGTCTGCGTTTCACTCAGCACGATGCTGCGGGCAAACGCGTAAGCAAAGCCGTCACGGTTCGGTTGAACGGCGCATTGTCGTCGAACGACGGCACCGTGGTTCGCGACTGGGCCGTTGACGGCCTTGGCGTTGTCGCGCGATCCGAATGGGACTGCGCACGGCTAGTCGCAGAGGGAAAACTGAAGCGGGTCTTGCCCGCGTGGCGCCTTGAACCCGCACCGATCATGGCGCTTACGCCCACGCGTCAGGGCTTGACCGTCCGTCAGCGGGTATTTCTGGAGGCCGCGAAGCAGGCGTTCCACCCGGTGCCCTGGCGGAATTGACCCGGCACGGAACATTGCCCGCCAACCCGCCGACCCGCCTTCCTGCTGTTGAGCCGGCATTCGCGGCGAACGCCTACCGTCGACCTTCGCGCTAGAAATCAGCCACCTTGCCCCATGCGGAATTGGCGAACCGGCTGGGCCGATACGGTACGGGGTCCACAATCGGTTCAGTGCCCGTTGCGAGATCCGCGATCAGATGGCCGGCGCCAGGGCTTATTCCGAAGCCGTGCCCCGAAAAGCCCGCTGCCAGGATGAGTCCCGGTACGCCTGGCACCTCTCCAATTCCTGGCACGCCGTCCGGCGTGCTGTCGACGAAACCGGCCCAGGCATGCGTGATTCTGGCCTCGCGAAGCTCAGGCAGAAGGTCGACCGCGCGGCGGTGCGTTTCGGCCACTGTCGCCCGATCAGGCTTCGGGTCCAGAATGCGCACGCGCTCCATGGGTGTTGGTACGTCGAGCCGCCACCGCTTCAGCATTTCATGACCGCCGCGAATACCTTCCAGCCCTCCCGGCAGAAGGTTGCGCCAGCGCCTCGCAAACATGGGCACGAAATGCGGAGCGAACCGCAGCAACTGAGGCGTCATATCCACGCGTGCCCGCCCGCTGATGGCCAGCGCGTAGCCTCCATCGCTGCGGCGGGTAATCGATACGCCTGAGGTGAATAGCGCATCCGGCACGCGACCTTCTACAGGCGACACACTGAGGATGGACTGGCGAATCGACGCCTGAGGAAAACGAATGCCGAGCTGGCGGCAGAACGACGACGCCCACGCGCCACCCGCGAGCACAACCGTCTTCGTCTTGATGACACCGGCTTCGGTGACAACACCGGCAACCCGCCCGCCCTCCAGCTCGATGCCTCGGGCCGCGCACTGTTGGGTGACGCTGCCCCCAAGCTTCATGAGTGCAACGGCCACGGCCGGCGCGGCCTTGCCGGGGTCGGCGGTGCCGTCGCTGGGCGAGAAAACACCGCCTTTCCAGACTCGGCCAGTCGCGCCGCCCCGCTGGGTGGCCTGCTGGCTATCGAGCATGTAGGTGGTCACCCCAGCGGTCTTTGCAAAGTCGCCCCAACTGGCCCAACGGGACAACTCGGCGTCGTCATTGCTGAGATACAGCAGCCCGCAGCGGCGAAAGCCGGTATCTTCGCCCGATTCGCGAGCGAATCGCTCCCACAGATCGAGACTCTTGCTGGCCATCGGCAATTCGCGAGCGTCACGGTTCTGCTGCCGGCACCAGCCCCAGTTGCGGCTTGACTGCTCGGCTCCAATCCTCCCCTTCTCTACCAGGGCGACTGAAACCCCGCGTTGAGCCAGGTAGTAGGCAGCAAAGACCCCGATCACGCCGCCGCCGATCACAACCACGTCGGCGGCGGCTGGCAGCGTGGGCGAAGTCTGTATGTGGCGCAGCGGAGGCGACATGATTTAATCTCGTTCGATTGAAGCGCGGACAGTTTGGACAACGTAAAACTTCGCCACGTGATCGCTGCTTTCCCATCCCATCGACGTACCGCGAGGCACAAAGAGCGCGTCGCCCGTGCCGAGCGACAGCACACTGCCATCAGGGGCAGCGAACCGCACGCTGCCGGCCAGAAGCTGCATGAACTCGTTCACGGGATGCGCGCGAACAATTCGATGGTAAGGCGTCGAATCCCACGTACCGGCGCGGTACTCTGCGCCCTCCTCGGTGAAGACGTTGTCGCTGCGGCATTGGGGGGCCGCGCCCAGCAGCAGCTCCGCGGGCAGCGATGAAGACGGCTTGAAGTCGGCGTCGGCGCGCAAGGGAAAAAGGCCGCGTCGCGTAGGGCTCTGGCAATCGGCCGCGCAGAATACGAAGCGTGCTCGGGACCCGGCACTCACCCGAAGTGCGGTCCCGCCTCCGATAACGGCGCCCTCCTGTGGGCCGAGCACTAACGGTGCCATTCCGGCCGCTTCCAGCGTGAGTTCGCCTTCCACGACCACGATGGTTTCAATGTGCGGAAAGCTCGGTACGTCAACCTCGCCAACGAAGTCGATACGACCTGCGACCATCGAGTCGGGCCCCTCCCATGCGATCTCCCGATGCTGCGCGAATGGGTCGTTCCCACCGAATGCCTGTCTGCGGAACACGGTCGAACAAGGCGCTCCGTCGGCACGGTGCAATATGAATGCTGTGGTCACTTTTTCTCCTGTCGACGGCACGGCTCATCGTTGATGCGCGCAATTGTGCGGCGCAAGCGTGTTCGTGTGGTTAATTTTCGGACAAGCGAGGGTTAAACGCTAATTAATGAGAGGCCGATCCGGCACCTGTCCCATCGTTGTTCCTGGTCGAAAAGCGACGACTATCCGGCATGCCGAACGGGCCCCGACCACTCCATGCGATAGCGAAACGCTCGAATCTCGCGCCTCTGACGCAGCATCGTCTTCGACACATCGACATTCACGGACGCTTAATGGCTGGTTTATCAGTCGTTAAGCACAACTTCTCGACAAACTCCTATAGTGGCTTCTGCCTAGGCGCGATACCTGCATCCGACGTCGATCGCGCGAAGAATAGCCAGGAGTCGCACATGAATCTGGAGTCGTTGAACACCCCGGCCGCATTGATCGATGTCGCGCGCATGCAGCACAACATTGAGCGGATGCAGCAGCGCATGAATGCGCTCGGCGTAAGGTTCCGGCCGCACGTCAAGACAACCAAATGCGAACAGGTGGTTCAGGCGCAAATGAACGCCGGTGCGCGGGGTATCACCGTGTCCACACTCAAGGAAGCCGAACAGTTCTTTGCAAGCGGCATTCGCGACATCGTCTACGCCGTCGGCATCGCCCCGACGAAACTCCAGCAAGCACTGGCGCTACGCCGGCAAGGCTGCGACCTGAAGATCGTCGCCGATAGCGTCGCCTGTGCCGAAGCGATCGTCGCTTTCGGTCGCGAACACGAAGAAGCCTTCGAGGTCTGGATCGAAATCGACGTGGACGGCCATCGCTCAGGCATCGTGCCTGATGACGACACACTCCTTGATGTAGCAACAACACTCAGCAACGGCGGCATGCATCTAGGTGGCGTGCTGGCCCATGCAGGATCCAGCTATGACTACGATGCACATGACGACCTCGTCCGCATCGCCGAACAGGAGCGTTCGGGTTGCGTGCGCGCCGCCGATCGTCTGCGGGCCGCCGGACTGCGATGCGACGTGGTCAGCATCGGCTCGACACCCACCGCGCTGACTGCTGAGCATCTTGAAGGTGTCACCGAGGTTCGGGCAGGCGTTTATGTCATGTTCGATCTCGTCATGCACAACGTGGGCGTGAACGAGACCTCCGAGATCGCGTTGAGCGTATTGACCACTGTGATTGGCCACCAGAAAGAGAAAGGCTGGGCCATCGTCGACGCGGGCTGGATGGCAATGAGCCGCGACCGCGGCACGCAGCGCCAGAAGCGGGATTTCGGCTACGGACTCGTCTGTCATGAAAACGGCAGCGTACTGGACGGATACCTGATGAGCGGCGCGAACCAGGAGCATGGCATCGTCTCGCGATGCGGCGCACCCGATCACGAAATCGATCAGCGGTTCCCCATCGGAACACGTCTGCGAGTCCTGCCCAACCATGCGTGCGCCACCGGCGCGCAACATCCCGCCTATCATGCCGTACGTGCTGACGGACAGATCGAAACCTGGCCGCGGTTCTATGGCTGGTAATGAACGTCGGTATTAAAAGCGAGAACATGCAACGCATCGATTCAGATGACGACTTTCAGGGCTGTCCACGTGTGCCCCGCACTTCGTCACTTCTGGCCCAGCAGTCCGGCAACACGTGAGAAATGCGTCTTCTCGATAATCTGGATCCGGCATGACGCATTCGATGCCATTGCAGGAAGCCGGACGCTCGAACGGGTGAGCACGAAGATCGAACCCACCTCCCCGCCTCCAGACTGCGCTGGCGTACTTCGACATGACGGCGGCCCGACCCACAGGCGACGAACGTCGCGGATGCCCTCATGCGTGACGGCATCCGCGCGCCCCCAGTGCGAGAGCAGGCCGCGACGGCGACTCAGCTTATTTACCCGGCCACGTCGATTGCGGACAACACCCTGATGACCGGTGGCGCCGCGAACCAGTCGGCCGACTTCGTACGGAACTCCCTGAAGTGCGGACTGGCCACGTGTGCATCGAACGCTGCCTGGTCGTCGTAGATCTCGTACAGGTGCAGGTGTGGTGAACCGTCCTGTTCGCGGAACAGGTCGTAGCGCTGGTTGCCCGGTTCGGCACGCGTCTTGACCACCATGCTGCGCAACTCGGCTTCGCCGGCCTGCGCGTGCTCCGGCTTCAGGAACAGGGAAGCAATTACGTGAAGCGCCATCTTGTCACTCCTTTCGAAATGGAATCGAGCAGGTCGAAAGCTTGCGTCCAGCGACGCCAGGTTGCAACCGTTTTGTATCGGCGGGGTGCGGTGTCGGTGCAATCGGACAGCCGCCTGATCCTCCAGCAACAGCGTGGCCCGCGGCCGGTGTCACGCCACGTCCATTGAAGTCAGCGCGCAGACGCGCGCTATCTGTGAACACAGTTGGCCGCCAATTAACCGGTAAGTGATTGGTAAGTCGAGCTCCCATAAAGTCAGTCCGCCCTTGTCAGCTGACTCCCTGGAAGCAATCGTGAAAAAAAACCATCTGCCGGTTCGGCCCGTCATCCTCGCCACCGCCTTGCTTGCGCTCCTTTCGAAGACGGCGTGGGCCGAAGGAGAGGGTCTCGACCAGGCCGATGCGGCAAGCTCGGGACTTACGATCCTGAACAATGCGACGAACGTGACGCGCTGGGGCCTGGGTGCGGGAGTGGGTGTCGGGCAATCGCCATACAAGGGATACGGGACGAAAGTTGAACCGTTGCCGTTGGTTTACTTCGACGACAAGTGGGTGCATCTCCTTGGCACCACGCTTGACCTGAAAGTCGGCACCTGGCATGGCGTGAGCGTTGCACTTCGCGGAAAGTATTCGCTGGGCGATGGCTACAAGCAATCGGATGCTCCGGTCCTGAATGGCATGGAGGATCGGAACGGCGCTTTCTGGTACGGTCCGGCGCTCGCATGGCACACCGCGTTCGGCACGCTGTCCGGCAATTATCTGCTGGGCGGAAACAAGGGCGAGAAGGCCGCTCTGGATTACAGCAAGTCCTTCGATGTCGGCGATTTTTCGCTTACACCGCACGTGGGCATCGAGTGGCTAAGCGGAAAATACGTGAATTACTATTACGGCGTGCGCCCTTCCGAAACGCGCCCCGGACGTCCGGCTTACACGGGCACGGCAACCTGGCGCACGTCGCTCGGAACACGCGTCGATTACAACGTCACGAAGCACCAGCGCTTCGTGCTGGACGTGGGCGTATCGCACCTCGGCAGCGGCATCACGGACAGTCCGCTGGTCGGCAAGCGGTTCATTCCAGATATCAGGCTCGGCTACATTTACCAGTTCAAGTGAGTTCAATTCCATGGCGCGAGTCGCAATTGTGGAAGACCACGAACGTCTCGCCGACATGGTGAGACAGGCTCTCGCCGGCGTGGGCATCGAGGCGGACCTGTTCCACACGGTGTCCGAGGCGGCCTACGGCATGCGCCGGGCAGACTACGCGGTGTTGATCGTGGATCGTGGCCTGCCTGATGGCGATGGGCTCACCTTCCTGCGCACGCTGCGCAAGGCGCACCAGATGACACCGTGTCTTATGCTGACCGCTCGCGATGCCCTGCACGATCGTGTGGAGGGTCTTGAAAGCGGCGCCGACGACTACCTGACCAAGCCGTTTGCCATGAGCGAGCTGGTTGCGCGAGTGCGTACGCTGATGCGCCGCCCGGCGTTGCTGACGGCGTTGGTCATGTCGTTCCGGGGCGTTACGGTGGACCCTCGGCAACGCGAGATGCGGTGTGGCGCATCGTCCGTTCTGCTCGCGCCGGCAGAACTGCAGATCATGTCGTGCCTCATCGAGGCGGGCGGCCGGACGGTTCGGCATGCGGCGCTCGAGCATGCTGCATGGGGACTCGGTGAAGCAGTCACACCGAATGCACTGGAGGTGACCGTGCACCGGTTGCGCAAGAAGCTGGCCGCAATCAACGCAACGGTGCGACTCGTGAATCTTCGCGGCACGGGCTTCACCCTTCAGGAAGCCCCCGACGATGAGCGCGTATAACCGGGGCGTTCTTCGTTCCACCCATCGGGCGGTCGAGATTGACGGAAATGCGTGACGTGTCCCGTCATCCGGCCGCCCAGACCCATACCGCTTTCAGCAAAGGAGCGTCGTGCTCGATCACTGGATTCGAAGTCTGTCTGCGCGGTTATGGGTGACAACCGTCGTGGCACTGGCCACCAGCCTGACAGCCCTGGCTGCGCTCGTGATCTATGTGTTCGATCGCTATCCGGAGCAGACGCTAGGTCGACGGGAACTGGTGGAAAACGTCCGTACCGTGGTTGACGCAATCAACTTCGACAACGGGGGCGTTCCTGTTTCCGTCAGACTTCCGGAGCGCGAGGGCTGGCTGTTCCGGGTGGCGTCCACCGAACTCAAATACCGGGTATTGGATGACCAAGGACACATCCTGCTGGCTTCGGACAGAGACAAAAGCGCTGGCCCCTGGCTTGCCGACGACCTTTCCGTGGACGCAAGCAAGATCGTGCACGCGACGATCGGGGGGCAGCGGTTCTCCGTGGCGACGCAGCAGGTCGCGCGAGGCCGCTCCGTGTACTACGTGCAGACCGCGACGAGCGTACGTTTCATCAAGGCGCTCGTCAGTCTGAAAGTCAAGCCGATTCCGGCCCTGGTGAGAATCATCCTGCTGGTCGCCGTCGTCATCTTCGGGCTGGCACTGCCCTTCACGATTCGCAGGGTGCTCAAGCCGCTGCGTGACGCGTCCGATGCAGCAGCGCAGATTACGCCGCGCAATCTGAAGACGCGTCTTTCGGCTCGCGGCATTCCGAGCGAGATCAAGCCGTTGATCAATGCATTCAACGAAGCGCTTGAACGACTGGAGAACGGCTTTACGGTCCAGCAGCAATTCCTTGCGACTGCGGCGCATGAGCTTCAAACGCCGCTCACCCTGATCCGCGGCCAGATCGAGCTGCAATCCGAGATCATGGAAAAAGACCTGTTGTTCCGCGAGATCGATCTGATGTCGCGACAGGTCCGGCAACTGCTGCATCTCGCCGAAGTCAGCGATGCCCAGAATTTCACCTTCGGCGAAGTCAACACCGCCGACGTGGCGCACGAAGTGATTGGGTATCTCGCCCGTAAAGCGGATGACAAGCAGGTGAGCCTGCGTATCGAAGAACGTGCCGCACTACCCGCTATTTGGGCCGACAAAGGCGCGCTCTTCATCCTCCTCAAGAACATCGTCGAAAACGCCATTCATGCGTCGCCCGCGAATGGCATCGTGCTGTTAACGATCGACGCGGCGTCGATCGGAATCAGTGACGAAGGGCCCGGCATACGCGAGGATCATCTTCCCTTTCTGTTCAAGCGATTCTGGCGTGCGCCCGATGCCAGGCACGAAGGTGCCGGTCTTGGGCTCGCGATATGCAAGGAAATTGCGCTGGCGCATGGTTGGCGGTTAACCGTGAGCGCTTTCTCGGCTGGAACGGGCTTCACTGTGTGGTTGTGATCGCGCTGCTCGCGGTGCCGATCCTGATCCAGCTGCTCTTCTCGTAGGCTTCGTGATACGGTCCTACTCCCTTTCGAGCACGACATGGCATCCACACTCAGCTGCTTCGATAGTGGTGCGGTCGAGCACGCGAATCGATCCCGGACGGCAGCGCAGGGCGCCGCTCGCTTTGAGCGACTTCAGCGCGCCTCAGCGACACCGCCGCCCCCGCGGATGGCGCGGAAGGCGGCGGTGTTCATCGCCGCTTGAGAATCACCACGACCAACGCGCGCCGACATTTCCTCCAACAGTCCGGACGTGCTCGCCGTCCAGATTCGTGCCCCAGTTGACAGCCGCATACGCACTGCCGTGCTTCGAAAACTTCGTGACCACGCCGACGTCGATCCGGACCGTTGTCTGGTTGACCGGCGTTGCGACTGACGTTCCGCCGTCATAGGTCTGGTGGTCGCTGCTCGCGAACGCGTGCAACACGTTGAACCCCATATAGGGCTGCCATGCGGCGCCAAGCGCGTCCCACGTGCCCTCGAATCGCACGCCGAATCTTGCCAGCACGCTATTGCCGCTGCTGAACCCCACGCTGGAGGCGCCGTCGTTCAGATCGCGGATCGACAGATGCTGGTAGACCAGCTGCGCCTGCGGCTCCACCGTGAGTCCATGCCCGATGGACAGCGGCAAACCGCCTTCGATTGAGGCCGTGACGGCAGTACCGTGAGTGCCCGAACGGATGTTGTCGCTCGATGTCGTATCCGCCGTGAGCGCGCTGCCGGAAATGACCGTATCCGTATACCAGCCGCCCGGCCCGATGTGTGTCCAATAGCCGGCGAGGCTGTATGCGTTGACCGCGAGATGTCCGACGCCGGCGCCCGGCGCGCCCACCGCAAACCCGCTGACATCGCCCGTTGCGCGCGCCATGCCGAGATAGAAGCCGTAGTGGTTGCGATGGCCGCCTTGCGTGCCGTCCGCATAGATGTCGTGGCCCACCTGCACGCCGCCCATCGAGCCGTCGAATTGCGGACTCACATCGCCGCCTTCCGACAGCACGCTATGCGCGCCCCAGACACGGCCCCATCCTGCTGGCAGGCTGCCCTTTTCGTTCAGCAGCATCTGGTCGCCCTGGCGCAGATGGAACTCGTCGATCTGCATCCAGTCGAGTTGGCGCATGACGTCCGGAACCTGCGCGTAAAGCGCGACCTCGGGGCGGTAAAGCGTGACCGCATGGGCATTCGCTGCCGGCAAAGCCGGCGTGCCCGCTGCCGCGCCCACGGTGGACGCGCCGCTACCGTTCGCGTTTGTCACCGCTGCGCTGCTCGCGGCGGGCACCGTGTTGCGCAAGTACCAGTTCTGCGACGTGCCCGCGCTCACACCGCCCTTCGCCAGATAGTATTCGTACGCGCCGCCCTTGACCGTGCCGCCCGCGAGCGTAAACGCGCTCGTATCGGTGGTCGCACCGTTGGTGGCCGCAACGACCTCGATGCCGTTCGACACGATCGGCGCGCCCTGGCCGCCCACGTTCGTCACCTTTAGCGTGGTCGCCCCCGTTGCCGTGCCGCCGTTGATGACGAGCTTGTCCGAAACCGCATTGTCCGCGGCGAGAACGGTGTTGAGCGCGATGACGCCGTTTTGCCCGACGTAGCTGTTGACGTTCAGCGTGTTGCCGGCCTGAGAACCGCTGCCGAGTTGCACGAGGCCCGCGTTCGCCAGTTGGCCGTTGATCGTGAAGCTGCCCTGCGCGTCGGCTGCGGCCGACGGCAACGCATTGGCCACCGCGATTGTCCCGTTGTTCGTCACGTCGCCATTGACGGTGCCGTAGCCGCCGAGCACAGCGCCCGTTGCAACGGCCACCGGCCCCGCAACCGACGCCCCCGCAACCGACGCCCCCGCGCTCGACGCATCGCCCACCACGAGCGTGCCGGCCGCCACTGAGGTCCCACCCGAATAGGTGTTGACGCCATCGAGCACGAGCGTGCCTGTGCCGAGCTTCGCCAGAGCGCCCGCGCCCGTGATGTTTTGCGCGATGGTCGACTGGAAGCCCTGCGTATCGATCGTGCCGCCGTTCGACGTGATCGATACCGCTCGCGTGCTGGCCAGATCGAAGCTGCTGCCCAGTTGCAGCGCGCCGCCGTCGAAGGTCACGCCACCCGACGTACCGCCGAGCGCGCTGTCCGCCGCCACGGAGACCGTGCCCGCTTTCAGCACGGTGCCGCCCGTGTACGTATTGCCGCCGGCGGCGGAGGGCGCAAGCGTCAGCGTGCCCGTCCCGTCTTTCTCGACCACGCCCGAGCCGCCGATGGCGCCCGTGTAGACGCCGTCCACACCTTGCTCGAACTGCACGAGTCCGTTGTCGGTTACCGTGGGCGGCAGGCTTTGCGCGCTGGCCTGCAACACGCCCGGCGGGTCCACCGTCACGCTTCCCGTGAACTGCGACCCGTCGCCGTTCAGCACGAGCGTGCCCTGCTGAACCTCGGCGGCGATCGGACCGACCACCGCGCCGTTCAACGTCAGTGTTCCCGACCCGGTTTTGTCGAGCGCGCCCGAACCGCTGATGCTCTGGTTGATCGTCGAGTCGAAGGCCTGTGTGTCGATCGTGCCGCCGTTCGAGGTGACGGAGACGGCGCGCGTGCCGGCAAGGTCGAACGCGCCGCCGAACTGCAGGGTACCGCCGTCGAAGGTCACGCCACCCGACGTACCGCCGAGCGCGCTGTCCGCCGCGACCGAGAGCACGCCCTGCCTGAGGACCGTGCCGCCGGTATAGGTGTTGCCGCCGGCGGCGGTGGGCGCCAGCGTCAGCGTGCCCGCCCCGTCTTTTTCCACGGCACCCGAACCGCTCACGAGGCCGGTGTAGCTGCCCGCCGTGTCCTGCTGAAACTGCACGAGGCCGTTGTCCGTCACCGCGCCCGGCAGACTCTGCGCACTCGCCCGCAACGTGCCCGCCTGATCCACTAGCATCGAACCGGTATAGCTCGCGTTGTTGCCGGTCAGAACCAGCGTGCCTTGCTGGACCTCGGCGGAGGTGACGCCCATGCTGCCGATCGGATTCGTGATCGTCCAGGTACCGCTGTCCTTCTTTTGCAGCGTCTGGAAGTTGGTGATCGTCGTGGGCAGCGTGTCGGTGCCCGTGCCGTTGAGCGTCAGCAGATTGCTGCCGCCTCCGCCGTTGATGGTGCCCGATACGCTCGATCCGGTGTACATGTTGAGCGTGTCGTTGCCGCCTGCAAAAACCAGGTTGCCCACCACCTTGCCGAGGTTGCTGAACACCACAGCGCCGTTGCCCGACGCCCCCATCACGTTGCCCGGGGCCTGAATGATACCCGTGGCGTTGTTGATGACCGTATTGGTGCCCGACGTGTTCTGAAACCAGATGGCCGCCGAATTGACGCCGCGAATGGTCCCGTTGTTGATGATCGTATTGCCGGTGCCCTCCGGATTCACGGCCTCCGCGTCGCTCTCTGTGCCGTTGGCGAGCACCGTCGCTCCCTGCTCCACCGTCAGCGTGCTGTTGTTCCGGAAATCGATCGTATTGCCGCCCGTGCCGTACGTGCCGGTGGTGTTCGTCGCATTACCCTGCACCAGTGCGCCGGACTGCACGACGATGTTCGCGCTGTCCGACAGCGCGATGGCGCTGCTGTTGCCAACGACGACCTGCGCATTGGGGCCCACCGTCACCTGGGAACCCGATGCTTCCGTCGGGCCCGCGCCGATCATCGTCGTCCATGGCGACGGCGAGGTCGTGTCGCAAGTGGTCGTCGTGCCCGACGTCGTGCAGTTCGCGTGAGCGAGCGCAGGAATGAGGGCGATATAGCCGAGAACCGCGAGCGTCGTCGCCTTCGGACGGGGGTTCAGCGTGATGCAGGAAAGTTGATGCCGATTCCTGCGCAAATTGGCGCCACAGTGCGACGCCTCGTGGGGTAAGCGCTCTTTTTTCATTTTCCGCGTATGCCTTTTTGGGATTGTTTTACGTCTATGTTCGAAGCACGGGACGCCGGTGCTTCGAACGACGGCTGAAGGATTCGACGGACTGGACCGCTTATCCGTGAAAATCACGTCCCTGCACGAGTGCGGAATATAGGGAAATTAAAAAAAGCGAATGTAAAGGATCGTTAAACGATTTTCTTAAATAGAGGGATATACCGCTTACACATCTTGCAATCGTTAAAAAGTAGCAATGAATTACCGCGACGCAAACGATTGGCGTTCGACGCTTTAAATACGCAAACGTTTGCGATTATCTTTTTATTGCGCGGCGATATCCCGGAAAAACCACGCAGGGGAATGCTCAACAAAGCTCAAACGGTTGGCTGGCGGGCCTCGGCAGCCTGCTGTACGGGGGTCCGCACCCACGGCGGCATCTTCCTGAGAGCCTGTCTGGTAGCCACTGTGGTCGCGAGTGCTAGCATCGGGCCGCGGTAGTAAGTCGCGTGACCTCGCGGCCATAGTGGATCGGGATTATTCGCGCGAATGGCGAAGTGGCGTACCGTGATGAAACGCGTGCGCAGGTGCGCCGTGCTTTTACCTTCACAGGTCGTCAATTTCATTGAGTCGCGGCAGATGGGTTTCGCGCCGCGACATTCTTTATGGCATCCCAACATCTGGAGAAGCGATTTTATTTTTACATCGCATTATGCTAAAGCTGTCCCTTTATAGGTAAAAACGTATCTGCCGCGCAAACGAGAGCTGCGTTAATACAGAAAGGAAACCGAAATTCGTCCTCGTCGACGCTAATTGAGGCGAGGCTCATAGCAGTGAGCCCTATGCATGGCGCCCGGCGTCGTACTCAACGCAACCGCAGGAAAGCGGGCACGGGTCGATCAGGTGATACCAGACGGGAGCAGACCGATTCGATACGCCACGAGCGGCCGTGTCCACAACGACAGAAGCCAGGGTCGCATCCAGCGATCTATCGCCTCGTCTGCGAAGGCGGTTCGCCGGATAACGCCTGATAGCTGGCGGCGGCGGCGAAACGTCGCTGCCGCGCGTTGTCCTCAGTTCGTTGCCCACACCGTTGAGGGCACAAACGCCAATACTTCACAAGGTATAGAGGAACCCAGTTGGCTTCCGACGATTGCCGCGGGTGACGAGCACGTGCTGCGGACGATGATTCATGAGTTCTCTTCCAGGTGTTGAGCGACGAATTGGCCGGCCGCGGCGCCGGCCGTGGATACGCCGAGGTCAGGATGATTGACCGAGCGGCGTGCACGCGAGAAGCCCGGCACGGTGCGCGGCGGCGAAGATCGCTTGTGCGAATCCATGCCGGGTCGTGACGGGCGTGCCGCACAAATGATAGGTGCCCCAGGCAAGCGGCTCGCCTGCACGATATCGCGCGGCGAAACGTCAAGGTACGGTGGGATGTCACCGTCGAGCCGTTCCCGGCCACACGGATCGTTGACATGCTCATAGGTCGACTTCCCCGGGGCACGAGAAAAGGCACGGGCGCCGGCTCTGCTCAGTGAGCCCAGCGCAGGACCTGTGCGTCGAGCCGCCGGGCAATCTCGATCAGTCCGGCACGTGTCGCCGGATGCAGCGGCACGAGCGGCCGGCGCACAGCGTCCGACGCGATCACCCCGCCTTCCTTCATCAGAGCCTTGCAGGCAATCAGTCCGCATTGGCGGTTCTCGTAGTTGATAAGCGGCAGCCAGCGTGCGTAGCCCGCCGCCGCTTCATCGCGATTGCCCGCCAGATAGGCCTTCAGGATCGGCTGCAGGCCGTCCGGATAGCCACCGCCGAGGATACTGCCCGTCGCGCCCGCATCGAGGTCGGCCAGCAAGGTGATGGCCTCCTCGCCGTCCCACGGTCCTTCGATGGCGTCACCGCCCAGCTCGATCAACTCGCGCAACTTCGCGGCCGATTGCGGCACCTCGATCTTGAAGTAGCGCAAGTTGTCGATCTTGTGTGCCAGCCGCGCAAGAAACGCAGCCGATACCGATGTGCCGCTCATCGGCGCGTCCTGGTACATGATCGGAATGTCGATGGCGTGCGCCACCTCCTCGAAGAAGTGTTCGATCGCCGCCTCGCCGCAACGAATCGTCGCGCCGTGATACGGCGGCATGATCATCACCATCGCGGCGCCAGCCGCCTGCGCCGCACGGCTACGCGCGGCACAGATAGCCGGACTGAAGTGCGTGGTCGTGACGATCACCGGCACGCGACCCGCAACATGGTCGAGGATCGTGGTTGTCAGCAGCGTGCGCTCTTCGTCGGTCAGCGAAAACTGTTCCGAGTAGTTCGCGAGAATGCAGAGGCCGTCCGCACCCGCGTCGATGATGAAATCGACGCAGCGCTTCTGCCCGTCCAGATCGAGCGCGCCCTCCTCTGTGAAAATGGTTGGCGCAACGGAGAAGGCGCCTGCGTAGCGGCGCTTGATCGGCGTTGTACGATTCATCTCGCTTCCTCTTCCTTTAATTAAGGATTACATAACGATTAATGAAGTCCATCACCCTGTTTTGCCATGCGACACATGGCGAATGAAAAATCGCCTCGCCGTCAGACGCGGCCGTACTTCCCGCGCAGGCCATCCGCCACGCCGCACAAGATGGCCTGCAGCTTCATGCGCTTTTCCCGTGCGTGCAGCAGCACGAAGGCAATATGCTTGAGCGTGATCAGGTTGATGAGCAACAGTGCGGGGTAGCGGCGCCAGTAATCGCGCGCGACCAGGATGCAGTTACGGGCCGCGTAGTAGTGCCGCAACGCGCTTTGGTCGAATATCTCGACGCGCGGCCAGTGCTGCGCCGGCACCGGTTTGCCAAGCTCGTGCGGCAGCGACACGTCCGCGTTCACGCATACCGGCACCCCGTGCGCCTGGGCGCGCATGCAGTACTCCGCATCGACATGGTCGATGAAGAAGTCTTCCCGGAACCGGCCCAGCGCGCGATACGCTTCGAGCGAAATCGCCGTGCCGGACGAGATGATGACCGAGCACGGTTGCAACCCATGCGCGCCGTCCCGAATCGGCGCGATCTGCGCTGACCAGCGCCGCACGGTGAAGAGCGGCAGGTCGCGCCGGACATTCAGGTTGAAGATGCGCGGCCCGACCAGAAAGCGCCTGTCGCCGACGGCCGCGCATCCTTCCAGCATTCGCGCAAAGTAATCGTCGGGGATCGTCGAATCCTGATCGAAGATGAAGAACACGTCGCAGCCGCGTCCAATCAAAAATTCGGCACCGGCGTTGAACGCGCCCGCGATGCCGCCGCGATTGTGATTGGCGATGACGTCGATGCCGTTGGCGGCAAGGCGCGCATGCAGGACCGGATCGGTCTGCGGGGAGTTGTCCACCGCAACGACCACGGGGCTTAAGGCGGGCAAGCGCAACAGATGATCGGTTTGTTCAGCGCTCGGCTTGTACAGCGTAATCAACGTGCCATGTTTCATGACGACGCCTCATCGCAAAAGAATGATGGTTCGCCGCCCTCGCCTGCGGGCGGCGGCTTCCTCCTTTCAATTGCTGCTGTCCCTTCTTGCCACGAACAGCACCTACCGTGGCCGCCGTTATTTTGCGTACAGCTTCACGACGCTTGCGTGAACCACGCGCGTGATCTCTTCCATGCGCCAGCGGATGTGGGTATCCGTCAACGCCACGCAGCGCGCGGTATCGCGCTCCGCCAGTGCATCCAGAATCTGCAGATGCTCGGTGAACGCCTCGTTGCGGCGCTGATCGACGTCGACCCAACGGACGTAGTGGATCCGGGCATTGATTCCCTGCAGCACCCTGCCAATCTCTGCGTTGCCGGACATCGCCGCCAGCTCGAGGTGGAACAGCTCGTCATTCACGACAAGCTCGTCCGACGGCATGCGCTCCGCGGTCTTCATGACCTGCTTCCAGAAGCGGCGCAGCGTCTTGATGTCGCCATCGGAAGCCCGCTCGCACGCGAGCATGACCGCCGTCGATTCAATCGAACGCCGCAATTCAAAGAGATCGAACACGTCCTTCTCGCCCAGTTCGCGGATGAAAAATCCCCGGTTCGGCACGAACGCCAGCAGGTTCTCGGCCACCAGCCGGTTGAGTGCCTCGCGAATCGGCGTACGGCTCACGTCGAGGCGCTCCGCCAGCTCGAGTTCGTTGACGCGCTCGCCCGGCCGGATCTTGTACAGCACCGCCATCTGCTTCAACTGCTCGTAAATCTCGTTGACCGTCATGCCCGTGCGCTTCGGCGCAACGGAGTCCCGCCCGCCGGGACGCACGTTCCGCGCAATCACGGAATCCGCTGTCATGTTGTCTCCTGGTTCAATCTGTCACCGCTCATTATCACTACCCTTCCAGCCTTCAGGCCAACTCTCGCGTGGCTACACGTGACACGTGCGGCACGTGTAGCCGCATGGCGCGGTTGCGCGCACGCTTCAGACCGTGAACAGTCTGCCGAACTGCGGCAACGAATCGGTCACGCCTGCCAGCCGCAGCGCATGCCAGGCCAACGCATGATTGCTCGACAAAACCGGCTTGTCGAGCCGCGCCTCGAAGCCTGCAATGGCGTCGGCAAGCCGAAGGCTCGTGCACGATACGAACACCGCGTCGACGGCGGGATCGCTCGCCAGCTCGAATACCGCGTGCTCGATGGACGCGCGGTCGATTCTCGCGACCTCGTTGTCGTCGCGATGTTCGAACGATCCTATCCGCACCACGTCGACGCCGCGCTCCCGCAGGTAGCGCGCCATCGCTTCGTTGATGGGCCGCTCGTAGGGCGTGAGGAGGGCCACCCCTCGCGCACCGAGCGCGTCGAGCGCCACCCGCGCCGCGGTAATGGGCGTCGTGCAGGCCACGTCCGGGCGCGCCTCATGGATGCGCTCGAAGACGCGTTCTTCGCCGAGCACCATCGATGCCGACGTGCAGCCGAAGGCAACGACATCGAGGTGCTCGCCGGGCCGGATCAGCTCCACGCCCGCGCGAATCCGGCCGTCCATCTGCCCGAGCGTGGCCGCCGTGATTTCCGCCGAGTTGGCGACGCGGCTTTCGTAGAACGCAACGCCTTCGAGCGCGAGCATCCGGCGCCATTCGTATTCGATCGTGTGATCGGTCGCGAGCACGACAAGGCCGATTGCGGCGCGCCGCGCGATACCGTCGTCCAGCGAGAAGCCGAAACGCGCATAGGGACTCTGGCTGCGCTCGACGCGATTCGAGAGAAGTTCGCTCACTGTAGTGTCATCCCTGAGATATCGATGTCCGGCTGCCGCCCGCTCATCACGTCGGCGAGGATCTTCGCGGTGCCGCAGGACATGGTCCAGCCCATGTGCCCGTGCCCCGTGTTGAGAAACAGATTGCGATGTCGCGTGGCGCCGATCAGCGGCGTACCCTCCGGCGTCATCGGCCGCAATCCGGCCCAGTAAGAAGGCCGCGCGTAATCGGCGCCGTTCGGGAACAACGCTCGCGCGGTCCCGAGCATGTGAGTGAAATCGGCAGGCGTGTGCGCTGTGTCGTAACCGCAAAACTCCGCTGTCGCGGTGAGGCGCAGCCGCTGACCGAAGCGCGCCCACGCGACGAGCTGGTTCTCCTCGACGCCGCCCAGCGTGGGCGCTTCGTGCGACGCCTCGATCGGCAGCGTGACCGAATAGCCTTTGACGGGATAAACCGGCAGCCGGTAGCCGAGTCCGCGAGCCAGCAACGGCGAATACGAGCCCAGCGCGAGCACGTAGCGGTCGGCCGTGACCCGCCCTGCGGACGTCTGCACGTAGTCCACGGCATCCCCGCTCGCGCTGATGCCGTCGATCGCGGTGCCGAAGCGAAAGTCGACGCCGAGTTCACGGCAACGCTGTTCGAGCGCGCGGGTAAACAGATGCGCGTCGCCGCTTTCGTCGGTGGGGCAGTAGATCGCGCCGGCAATGTCGCCGCCGCCCGCGCGCAGTGCCGGCTCGCGCGCCATCACCGCCTGCCGGTCGAGCGTTTCGAGCGGCAGTCCGTTGTCGGCGAGGATCGCCATGTTCGACACGCCGCGTTCGAACGACGCGGGATCGCGATACAGGTACAGCAGCCCGCCGCTGATCCGGTCGTAAGCCAGCCTTTCTTCCTGCGTCGCCTGCTGGAGCTGCTGCTGCGCATAGCGGCAAAGCCGCACCTTGATCGACGTATTACGGCGCGAACGTTCAGCCGTGCAGTTCTGCAGGAACAGCCAGCACCACGCCCACATCCGCCAGTCGGCCTTCGGTTTGAGCCGCAGCGCCTGGCCTTCCGTAAACAGCGACTTGAGCAGAATCTTCGGCGCGCGCGGCGACGCCCAGGTGTACGAGTGCCCCGGCGCGATGAGGCCGGCATTCGCGAAACTGGTTTCGAGCGCGACGCCATCGCGGCGGTCGAGGACCACCACCTCGTCGCCCGCCTTCGCCAGAAAATAAGCTGTCGTCACGCCCACGATCCCGCCGCCCAGCACAACCGTTTTCATCCCGATACTCCGCCGAGTTCAGCCAGTCCGAATCTAGAACGCCGCAATCGCCGCGATCTCCACCGTGTACTGCGGGAAAGCCAGCTTCGACTCAACGCATGCGCGCGCCGGCGCATCGCCCTTCGGCACCCACGCGTCCCAGATCCGGTTCATGTCGGCGAAGCTGCGATGGTCCGCGAGCCAGATGCTGGCGGACACGATGTGGCGCTTGTCGAGTTTCGCCTCTTCCAGCAGGCGGTCGAGCTTGTCGAGAATCTGTTGGGTCTGGCCGGCGACGTCGAGCGACGTATCGTCTGCCACCTGCCCCGCGATGAAGGCGAATCCGCCCGCCACCACCATCTGGCTCATCCGCTCGCCCGTTCCATAACGCTTGATTTCCATTGAGTCGCCTCTCGTTGACCTACGCAAGTTGAGGTCGATCGTAGCATCGACAATTCAGCGGTGTATACACATTTTCAATAAAACCGACGTGTGCGCCAATCTTGAGCGGACCACTCGAATTGGTGCATCCATGAATGCTTCTTCGTGCATAAAGTGCGCTTTTTATGGGCATTTCATGTTCTATTCGCGGCTCGACCCAAGCCCGCCAAATTCCACCAAAAATTTATCGCACAACTATTTTTGATCAGCAATTCTGTACACACTTTTGTATATCAAAACGTCCAATCACCCATCAGGAGAAACACGATGAAGCTGTATCGCTGGAGTGCCGGAGTCGTCGCTGCGTGGTGTCTGTGTGCGGCGAACGCATGGGCCGATGTCAGCCTTGGGGCTGTGTTGCCGTTGACGGGATCGAGCGCGTCGATCGGCGAGGATCAGCGGCGCGGCATCGAACTCGCTGTCGCGAAGATCAATGCCCAGGGCGGCGTGCTGGGCCAGAAACTGCAGGTCAAGATCGAGGACTCAGGCGGCACCGCCAATACCGCACTCGACGCCACGCGCAAGCTCGCTACCGTCGATCATGTGCCCGTCGTGCTGGGCGAGTTCTCGTCGTCGGTGACGATTCCCATCGGCCAGTTCCTCGTCAGACAGGGTGAGGTGCACGTCAACATCGGCTCGTCGAGCCAGCAGATTCGCAAGATCGGTGCGGGCTCGTTCAGCGTGATCGGACTCGACGACCTCTCGGCGCGCTTCGCCGCACAGGACGTGTACGCGCGCAAGTTGCACCACGTCGCGTTCATCGCGCCGAACAACGGTTACGGGCAAGGTCTTGCGAGCGAGTTCAAGAAGCGCTTCGAGGCGCTCGGCGGCACCGTCGTGTCGCTCGTGCTCTATACCGAGGGGCAGTCCACCTATCGCCGCGAACTGGAACAGGCGGCACGCGCGAAACCCGACGCCTACGTCTACAGCGCCTACGGCCAGGAAGCGGCCACGCTGAATCGCCAGGCCTACGAGATGCAACTCAACAAAGCGCCGTGGTACGGCATCTATCTGACCATGTGCACGAGCGATACCACGCCGCAGATCGCGCAAGGCCAGATCGGTCTGGAAGTTGCGGCGGGCGGAGCGAACGCAAAGTCGTATGCCGACGCCTACCAGGCCGCCTACAAGGAGGCGCCGCGTTCGGCATTCGGCAGCTATGCCTACGACGCCACGATGCTCGCCGCCGCGGCTATCAACAGCGCGCATTCGGCGGACCCGGCGAAGATTCGCGCGGCGATGGACGCGCTCGGCAAGGGCTACGACGGCGTGACAGGAGACATTGCGTTCGACAGCGACGGCCAGCGCGCGGTCCAGCCCTACGAGAAGGTGGTCTTCAGACAGGCCGTCGTCGCGCAGTGAGCGTCATCGTCAGCCGTTCACGGAGAATGCCATGCTGCCATTCCTGCTCGACGTCCTGATCCGCACCTCCGACCTCCTGCTGGTTTCGATCGGACTGTCCACGCTCTATTCGCTGATCCGCTTTCCCAACATCGCGCACGTGCAGTACGCGATGTTGGGCGCGTTCGTCTCGCTCGGCTGCGAACGCGCCGGACTGCCGCTCGTTCTGGCCACCGCCGTGTCGTGCACGCTGGTAGGCTGCCTCGCGGTTCTGCTCAATGTTTTCGTATTCGCCCGACTGCTGCGTTCGGGCAGCGCGGTCGCGATGATCGGTTCGCTCGCGGTGTCGCTGATCGCCATCGCACTCGTGCTGGGTACGGCAGGTTCGCGACCGCTCCAGTACGCGCAGGACCTGACGCCGCCCCTCTTGATCGGCGGCATCGCCGTGTCGCGCGCGCAACTGGACTCGATTGCGTGCGGCACCCTCACGCTGCTCTTGTTCTCCGCGCTGCTGTACCGAACCGATCTGGGGCGCTCGATGCGCGCACTCGCGTCGAATGGTCCGCTCGCACTCGCAACCGGTATCGACGCCCAGCGCGTCACCAACGTCATCACCTTCGCGAGCGGGGTGCTCGCCGCGCTGGGCGGCACGATGCTCGGCCTCACCGAGAGCGTGCACGTGAACCTCGGCAACGGGCTGCTCATTCCGGTGTTTTCGGCCGCGATCCTCGGCGGTCTGGGCAATCCGCTCGGCGCAGCGGCTGGCGCGCTGCTGATCGCGCTCGCCGAAACGCTAATGCTCAACGTCGATTTCGGTGCGCTGACGGGCTATCCGCAGCTGGCATTCCCCGTGGCCTATGTGAGCGCGGTGTCGTTCCTGATTCTGCTCGTCGCGCTCATGTTCCGGCCGTACGGCATCTTCGACAGGGAGGTGCGGCGTGTCTAGCTTCCTCGTCCATCTGCTGACCTCGGCCTGCCTGTCCGCGATGATGGCGCTCGGACTCAACCTGCAGGCGGGCTACGCGGGCATGGTCAACTTCGGCTTCGTCGCGTTCGCCGGGCTCGGGGCGTACGCAGCCGGCATCGCCTCGCAGCTCGGCTGGACGCTGCCCGCCGCGTTGGCACTCGCGCTCGCAGCGGCGGCCGCGCTGGCCGTCGCGATTGCGCGTCTAGGCCGCCAGTTGTCGTCGGACTACTGGGGCATCGCAACGCTGGCGATTGCGGAGATCCTGCGCACCGTCGCGCTCAACGAAACGTGGCTGACGGGCGGCGCGCAGGGCATCGGCGGCATCGCGCCGCTGTTCGGCGGCCTCGTCGCGCCCTGGTCCGACCTTGCGTTCCTCGGCGTGGCGGCCGGCTGCCTTGCGCTCGTGTACGCCGCCTATCGCCGCATCGTGCGCAGCCGCTTCGGCCGCGCGCTGAAGGTCATGCGCGAAGAGCCGGCGCTCGCCGTCTGCTTCGGCTACGACCCGCTTTCGCTGAAGACGCGCGCGAGTGTCGCGGCCGCCCTGCCCGCCGCGCTGGCCGGTGCGCTGCTCACCTGGTACATCAGCTACGTCGGGCCGGACACGATGCTGTCGTCCGAAACCTTCGCGCTCTGGACCATCGTGATGGTGGGCGGTCTGGGCAGCCAAGCCGGCGTGCTGGTGGGCGCGGTGCTGGTTCAGGCCGTGTATTCCTTCGCACCTTTCCTGAAAGACTGGTTCGGCGTGGGCAGCGACCTCGCGGGCGCGGTGCGGCTCGGCCTCGTCGGGCTCATGCTGCTCGCCTGTCTGATGTGGCGGCCGCGCGGCCTGCTGCCCGAACGTCTGGAGACTCACCTATGAGCGCCCTTCTCGAGCTGGATGGCATCGCCATCCGCTATGGCGGCAACACCGTGCTGTCGGGACTCACGCTCTCGGTCGGCAGCGGCGAGATTGTGGGCCTGCTGGGCCCGAACGGCTCCGGCAAGAGCACGGTGCTGAATGCCGTGACCGGTTTCGCGCCGCTCGCAAGCGGCGAGATCCGCTTCGACGGCCGCCGCATCGACCGCTTCGCGCCGCAGCGCATCGCGCAACTCGGCATTCGCCGTACCTTCCAGCTGCCGTCCATGCCGGCCCGAATGTCCGTACTCGAACTGACGATGGCTGCCTCGTCGGCGCGCCACGGACTCGCCGCGGCGCTGCTGCGCGGCCCCTCGCTGCGCGCACTCGAACGCGAAACGCGCGCCCGTGCCGCCGCGCTGCTCGACGAACTCAAGCTCGCCGCCGTGGCACACCTGCCCGCGGCATCGATCTCCGGCGGCCAGAAGAAGCTGCTCGGCATTGCCTGCGCCATGATGACCGCGCCGAAGCTGCTGCTGCTCGACGAACCGACGGCCGGCGTTCATCCGAATCTGCGCGGCGAACTCGTCGCGGAACTGCGGCGCATCCACGGGCTCGGCGTGACGCTCGTCGTGATCGAACACGACATGCATTTCATCCGCGAACTGTGCGACCGCTGCATCGTGCTCGATCGCGGCGCGGCCATCGCCAACTGCAAGCCGGTCGAACTGGAGCGCAACCGCCGCGTGCTCGATGCGTATCTCGGCCGTGCGCGCGCCGGCCGCCGGCCGCTGGAGGCGTCATGATCGAAGTCGACCAGCTCGTTGCCGGCTACACCAAGGGCATCGACATCCTGCATGGCGTGTCGCTGCGTGTCGGCGCCGTGGAGATCGTGTCGATCCTCGGTCCGAACGGCTGCGGCAAGTCCACGCTGCTCAAGGCCATTGCCGGATTCGTGCTGCCCCGCTCGGGCACGGTGACGATGCAGGGCCGCGACCTCGCGCGCGAGCCGGTGTATCGCAAGGTTCGCCACCACGGCATCGGCTACGTACCGCAGACCGACAACGTATTCGGCGCACTGACCGTACGCGAGAACCTGATGCTGGGCGGCCAGGGCATGTCGTCGTTTCCGCGCGAGGCCCGCATCGAGGAGCTGTGCGAGCAATACCCGGTGCTGCGGCGCCGTTACCGTGCGCCGGCCGCGGCGCTCTCGGGTGGCGAGCGGCAGATCGTGTCGCTCGCACGGGCGCTCGTGCCGCGGCCCGCGATGCTGCTGCTCGACGAACCGTCGGCCGGCCTGTCGCCAAAGATGGTGGACGAAGTATTCGACGCGATTGTCCGCATGCGCGACACCGAACACATCGCCGTGCTGATGGTGGAGCAGAACGCGATCGAGGCGCTGCGCATTGCCGATCGCGGCATCGTGCTGACGATGGGGCGCGTGGCGCTCGAAGGTCCGGCCGCCGAACTGCTCGACAGCGACGACATGCGGCGGCTCTACCTCGGCGGGAGAGCCGCATGAATCCGGCTACCTCGGGCACCAGCGGCCCGACCGCGGCGGCCACGGCACCACAGGCGCGCCCTGCGACGGTCATGGTGGCCGTTGCGTGCGGCTTCGTGATGGCGATGCTCGACGTGACCATCGTGAACGTCGCGCTGAAGGCAATGCAGAACAGCCTCGCGATGTCGTTGACGACGCTCGTCTGGGTCGTCGACGCCTACACGCTCAGCTTCGCCGCGATGCTGCTGTTGGGCGGCGCGCTGGCGAACCGTTACGGCTCGAAGACCATCTATCTGCTCGGTCTCGCGCTGTTCGTCGCCGCCTCGGCGCTGTGCGCGCTCGCGGCGACACCCGCCATGCTGATCGCCGCGCGCCTGCTGCAAGGCGTGGGCGCCGCGCTCTTCATGCCGAGTTCGTTGAGCCTGTTGACGCTCGCGTTCCCGCCCGGCCCGCTGCGCACCCGCATGATCGGCATCTGGGGCGCGCTGGTGTCGGCCGCGATGGCCCTCGGGCCGTGTGTCGGCGGCGTGCTGGTGGACGCGATTGGCTGGCGCGGCATCTTCTGGGTCAACCTGCCGGTCGGGGTCGCGGGCTTGTGGCTGACCCAGCGCTACGTGGCCCGTTCGCCGCGCCATGCCGGGCCGCTCAACGGCACGGGCCATCTGCTCGCGGCTGTTGCGCTCGCCGCGTTGAGCCTGACGCTGATCCAGGGGCCGAGCCTCGGCTGGACCTCGCCCGCCATCGTCGCCGGCGCGATAACGACGGTCGCCGCCACCGCCGCGTTCGTGCTGCGCGAGCGGTTTGCCCGCTACCGCATCCTGTCGGCCGCGCTGCTCGGCGAGCGGCGCTTCGTGGCGGGCAGTGTGCTCGGCCTCGCCATCAACTTCGGCATCCTCGCCGAAATCTTTCTGATCAGCCTCTACCTGCAGCAGCAACGCGGGTCGAGCCCGCTCGTGACGGGTTTCCAGCTGTTTCCGCTGATGGCGATGTTCGGTATCGGCAACCTCGCCACCGCCCGCGTCAGCGCGCGGCTCGGCTCGCGCGGCGCGCTGCTCGCGGGCCTTGCGCTCGCGACGCTCGGCAGCGCCGCGCTGCTCGGCATCGACGCGTTGCCGTACGGCGCGATCGCGCTGTGCATCGGCGTCGCCAACTTCGGCGCCGGCCTCGCGATACCGGCCATGAACCTGGTCGTCATGCAGGCCGCGCGTCCCGAGGATGCCAACCTCGCCGCCGCCTCGCTCAACGCGAGCCGGCAGATCGGCTCGCTCGTCGGCGTGGCCATCGCGTCGGTCGTACTGCATAGCTTCGCCGATGCCGGCCGCGCCACCGCCGCCGGCTTCGCGATCATCGCGGCAGCCTACGCGGGCGGCTTCGCGGTTGTGGTCCGGGCCATCAAGCCCGGCTGAACGCCGGACCATCGGCGCCCGCTCAACGTTCTTCTACTGGCAGCGAGGACAGCATGATCACAGCGACTGGCCGAAAAGGCCTCATTCTGGCGGGCGGCTCCGGCACCCGACTGCATCCGCTGACGCATTCGGTATCGAAGCAGCTGATGCCCGTCTACGACAAACCGATGATCTACTACCCGCTCAGCACGATCATGCTGTCGGGCATCCGCGAAGTGCTGATCATCTCCACGCCGCGCGATCTCGGCGCGTTCCAGCAACTGCTCGGCGACGGCGCCCAGTGGGGCATGCGTTTCTCGTACGCCGAGCAGCCGCGTCCGGACGGCCTCGCCCAGGCGTTCGTGATCGGCGCGCCGTTCATCGGGCACGACGCGGCGACCCTCGTACTCGGCGACAACATCTATCACGGGCCCGCACTGTCGTCGCTGCTGCAACGCGCCGCCGCGAAAACCACGGGCGCGACCGTGTTCGGCTACTACGTGCGCGACCCCGAGCGCTACGGTGTCGTGTCGTTCGACGAGACCGGACGCGCGATCGACCTCGAGGAAAAACCGAAGCAGCCGAAATCGAACTACGCGGTGACGGGACTCTATTTCTACGACAACGATGTCGTCGAACTGGCGAAGGCCGTCCGGCCTTCCGCGCGTGGCGAGCTGGAGATCACCGACCTGAACCGCGCCTACCTCGAACGGGGCGCGCTCGATGTGGAGATTCTGGGTCGCGGCTATGCGTGGCTCGATACCGGTACACACGAATCGTTGCTCGACGCCGCCAACTTCATTCAGGTGATGCAGGCGCGGCAGGGGCTGCAAATTGCCTGCCCCGAAGAGATTGCCTACCGGCTGGGCTGGATCGGCGCGGACCAACTCGAAGCGCAGGCCCACCGGCTCGCGAAGAACGGCTACGGCCAGTATCTGCTGGAGGTGCTGCGCAAGGAGGTTGTCGCATGAAGATCGTCGAAACGCCATTGCCGGGCGTGCTGCTGTTCGAACCGCGCGTGTTCGGCGACGAGCGCGGCTTTTTTGTCGAAAGCTTCCGCGAGAGCTGGCTGCGCGAAGCGGGCATCGACGCGACGTTCGTGCAGGACAACCAGTCGCGCTCGCGGCGCGGCGTGCTGCGCGGCCTGCACTACCAGCGCGTCAATCCGCAGGGCAAGCTGGTGCGCGCCGCGCGCGGCGCCGTCTATGACGTGGCCGTCGACATCCGCCGCGACTCGCCGCATTTCGGCGCGTGGTTCGGCACTCGCCTCGACGACGAGTCGCACCGGCAGCTCTGGATTCCGCCGGGCTTCGCGCACGGCTTCTGCGTGCTCTCGGACGACGCGGACTTCGCCTACAAGTGCACGCAGTACTACGACGCCGCCTCGGACGCCGGAATACGCTGGGACGACCCCGATCTCGGCATCGACTGGCCCGTGTTCGACGACATCGCGCCGCAACTGTCCGACAAAGACCGCCTGCACCCGCGCCTCGCCGAACGCGCGCCCGACTCGCTGCCGCACTACCGGAGCCTGTCGTGACGATCCCTGTGACGATCCCCGTGACGATCCCTGTGACCATCCTCGTGACGGGCGCGGGCGGCCAGGTGGGCCAGGAGCTCGTGCGGCGTGCCGGGCAGCATGCGTTGGTCGGGCTGTCGCGCGCGCAGCTCGATATCGCCGATATGGACGCGGTGCGCGCCGCGCTGGCCGCGCATCGCGCGAGTGTGGTCATCAACGCGGCCGCCTGGACGGCGGTGGATCGCGCCGAAAGCGAACCGGAGGCCGCCTGGCGCGCGAACCACGACGGCCCAGCGACGCTCGCTGCGGCCTGTGCCGAAGCCGGGATTGCCCTGTTTCATCTGTCGACCGACTACGTGTTCGACGGCCGTGCACCGGGCGCCTATGCGGAAACTGCGGAGGTAGCGCCGCTCGGCGTCTACGGCATGAGCAAATGGGCCGGCGAACAGGCGGTGCGCGCGCATCTGCCGGACCGGCATCTGATCGTGCGGGTCGCGTGGGTATTCGGCGCGTACGGCGGCAACTTCGTGCGCACCATGCTGCGCATTGGCCAGGAGCGCGACGTGGCGCGCGTCGTCGCCGACCAGTACGGCGGCCCGACCTATGCGGGCGCCATCGCCGACGCCTTGCTGTCGATCGCCGCGCGCCATCTCGCAGGCGAGCCGCTTGCCTCTGGCACCTACCATTTGTGCGGCACGCCCGTCACGACCTGGCATGGGTTCGCGCAAACGATCTTCACCGCCGCGCAGCGTGCCGGGCTGCTCGCGCGCACGCCGCTCGTTCAGCCCATCCTGAGCTCGGCGTATCCGCTGCCGGCGCCGCGGCCGGCCAATTCGTCGCTCGACTGCACGCGGCTGCGCGAGCGCTTCGGCATCGAAGCCCCGCCGTGGATGGCGGGTTTGAGCGAAACGCTCGACATCTGGAAGCGAACCTCATGAACCATCGTCCGCAGCACGTGCTCGTCACCGGCGGCGCCGGCTTCATCGGCGCCAATTTCGTCCGCCACCTGCTGGCGACCGATCCACACGTGAAGATCGTCACGCTCGATCTGCTGACCTACGCCGGCAGGCTCGACAACCTTGCCGACCTGCCGGACGAGGACCGGCACCGGCTCGTGGTCGGCGACATCTGCGACAGGCAACTGGTCGATGCTTTGTTGCGCGAGCACGCAATCGACACGGTCGTCCATTTCGCCGCCGAGAGTCACGTGGACCGCTCGATCGCAGGGCCCGGCGAGTTCGTCCGCACCAACGTCGTGGGCACCGCGACCCTGCTCGAAGCCGCGCGGCAGTACTGGTTCGGCGAGCAGCGTCTTGACGCCGCCACCGTGCGGGCGCAACGACGCTTTCATCACATCGGCACCGACGAGGTCTACGGCACGCTCGGGCCCAACGATCCGTCGTTTTCCGAAACGACCCGCTACGCGCCCAATTCGCCGTATTCGGCCAGCAAGGCCGGCTCCGATCATCTGGTGCGCGCCTACTGGCACACGTACGGATTGCCGGTCACGACGACCAACTGCTCGAACAACTACGGCCCGCTCCAGCACGACGAAAAATTTGTCCCAACGGTCATCCGCAGTTGTATCGAAGGCACGCGCATCCCGGTGTACGGCGACGGCTCGAACATCCGCGACTGGCTGTTCGTCGACGACCATTGCCGCGCCATCGACACGGTCGTGCGCCGCGGCGCCCCAGGCGAGACCTACAACGTCGGCGGCTGCAACGAATGGCGAAACATCGATATCGTGCGACTGATCTGTGCGCTGATGGACGAGCACCGGCCGGATGGCGCGCCGCATGCGGGGCTGATCCAGTTCGTGACCGATCGGCCCGGACACGACTGGCGCTACGCGATCGACGCGGGCAAGATCATCGACGAACTCGGTTGGCGGCCTCAGGAGAACTTCGAGAGTGGGATTCGCAAAACACTGACGTGGAATCGGGGACGGATAAAAACCTGGCATGGCATTGACGAGTTCAGCATCTGGCCGTGTGCCGATTGACCGGTTCACAACGAACCCGTCGAAGCAGTCTATTACCGGCGACAGATGCACCTTGCCGGCAGGGATCTGGAATTCGGTGATGTCAGTGAGCCATTTCTGATTCGGGGCGGCTGCACGGAAATCACGATTGATGAGATTCTCCGGAGCGGGAGTGATTTCTCCACGATAGGAGCCATAGCGATGTGGGCTGGTCGATGCAGCGGCCAGGCCTTCCTGTCGCATCAAACGTCGCACGACTTTCGGCAGATAGAGCATCCACCCGACGCCGGGCTTGTCATCAAACACCTCGTGCGGAAAATACTCCCGCGATGAGACAGACACATAGACCGGCGAGTAGGTCGATACGATTTCACCGACGATCTCCGCCACGTCGGCGTAGCTGCGAAGGCCTGCGGCAACCTCGCGCGGGCGTGGCAATGCCACCTCAATTTCGCCGGGGAGCGTCTTCGAATCGATGGCAAGTTTTAGCGTCGCACGGTCTGCCTCGCCAACATGACCGTTCCAGAAGCCGAACACTTTCGGTCGGTCCATCTTCGTTTCGTACCGCTGTGCCAATACGGCAAGAACGGCTGTCGACGGAATGCCCGGACTTTCGTACATCCGGGACAGGCGCGCTTCTTCCTCGGTGTCCGCCTTGAGATATCACTCATATTTCCATGTGTGTCAGGACGTACGCGCGAATTCGATTTATCTCGTCGCCGCGCCCATTGAGCGCACTCGCGCTGTCGCGCGGTGAATTCTTCGGCCGCCAGATCGAGGTTTTCCTGGTGCTGGACGCGGCTGGGTGGGACCTGGCCGACAAATTTGTTGGCTAGGTGCCGCAACGACGGGCAGCGGCACCTGGCGCCATGTTCGGCAAATGGCCGAACGGTTTTGATGCTGTGATGGCCAGTTCTATTTTTCGGGCATCGCGATTTGCCCATCCATCGCCGGCCAGTCGGAATACCCTGTCGAGTCGCCGCCATACCAGTATTCCTTTGGCGCTTCGGCAAGCGGCGCGCCGGTCCGGAGCCGATTAATCAAGTCCGGGTTGGCTATGAACGGGCGGCCGATGCTGAAAAGATCAGCGCCGCCCTGGGCCAGGGTACGCTGCGCGACGTCGAGCGTGTATTGATTATTGGCGATGTAGAAACCGCCAAAACGCTTTCGGAGCGCGACGAAATCCACGCCGCCGGTGGCCCGGCTTGTCTGCGTCTGACCTTCGATGGCATGGACATAGAGCAGGCCAAGCTTCGAGAGCTCGTCCAGGTAACGGCCAAACGTCTCCATCGGATTGCTGTCGGGCGGTGTTTCACCTGGGGCAGTCGTGATGGGTGAAATGCGGATGCCGACGCGGTCCGCACCCCAGACGTCGATGACCGCGCGAACGACTGCCAGCGGGAAACGCAACCGGTTTTCGACCGGGCCGCCATATTCATCGGTGCGATGGTTCGTGCTGTCGCGGACAAACTGTTCCAGCAGGTAGTTGTTGGCTGAATGCACCTCAACACCGTCGAAGCGGGCCGCCTTGGCGTTCGCGGCCGCCCGGCGATAATCCTCGACGATGGCCGGAATCTCGTCGCTTTCCAGCGCACGGGGAGCACGAAATCCTTCATGCCGTCGTGTACGCGGATCTGGCCTTTTGGACGGATTGCGCTCGGTGCGACCGGCAGCGCACCACCCTGCATGTCAGGGTGCGACATCATGCCCGTGTGCCAGAGTTGCAGGAAGATGCGCCCCTCACGGCGATGCACCGCCGCAGTGATACGCGTCCATGCCGCCACCTGTTCGTCGGTCCAGATGCCCGGCGTGCGCGGATAGCCGCGCGCCTGCGCCGAAATGTTGGTCGCCTCGGTGACGATCAAGCCGGCACCGGCGCGCTGCGCATAGTAATCGGCTGCATAGTCGGGCTGCACGCCGGCATCGTCCGCGCGGCTCCTCGTCATCGGCGCCATGACGATGCGGTTTTTCAGCTGCAGGCGGCCGAAGGTGACCGGCTGCAGTATCGGACTTGTAGAGAGCGTATTCATGATTTCGATCCCTTGCTGACTTCGACAATGAATGGGCTAACCAAAGCGGCGGTGAATCAATCCACCGTTTTGGCCCAGACTGCCTGGGCGTTGGTGAATTCGCGCAGACCGAAATGCGACAGTTCGCGCCCGTAGCCGCTCTTCTTCACCCCGCCCACGGGAATACGCGGGTTCGAAGCAGAAAAGCCGTTGATGAACACCCCGCCCGTTTCCAGCCGACGCGCGATTCGCTGCGCGCGCGCGACGTCGCCCGTCCAGAGGCTTCCGCCCAGGCCGTAGTCGCTGGCATTGGCAAGTTCGATGGCCTGCTCGACGTCGTCCGCGATCGTGATCGGGGCGACCGGCCCGAAGGTCTCCTCGTCGAACACGGCCATGCCAGGGGCGACATTTGCGAGGACCGTCGGCTCGTAGAAGTTGCCGATCCCTTCGATTTTCTTGCCGCCGAGGAGCAGCGTCGCTCCCGCGTCGAGTGTGCGTTGTACTTGCCGGTGCAGCTCGTCGCGCAGGTCGGCGCGCGCCATCGGCCCCATCGTCGTCGATGGATCGAGTGGATCGCCCACCTTGATTTGCCTCGCGGCCGCGACGAATTTGCGTGTGAATTCTTCCGCGATGGGCCTTTCGACAATGAAGCGCTTGGCAGCGAGACAGACCTGACCGGCGTTCTGGAAACGCGCTTCGATCGCGGCTTTGACGGCGAGGTCAATGTTCGCGTCGGCCAACACGATGAATGCGTCGGCACCGCCGAGTTCCAGCAGGCTCTTCTTGAGCGCCTTCCCGGCGATGGACGCGACGGCCGCGCCCGCGCGCATGCTGCCCGTCAACGTGACCGCCGCCACGCGCGGATCTTCGATCACGTGAGCGACCGTCTCGTTGTCGGCGTTCAGGTTCGCGAACAACCCGACCGGAAATCCGGCTGCCTCGTAGACGTCCTGCAACGCGTACGCCGATCCCATCACATTGGGCGCGTGCTTCAGGATGAAGCCATTGCCCGACAGCATGATCGGTGCGGCGGCACGAATGACCTGCCAGAACGGAAAGTTCCACGGCATGACCGCGAGGATGGAACCGATGGGAAGAAAGGACACGTAGACCTGGTCATCGCCCTCCACCGGCGCGGGCTCGTCCGCAAGAATGGCGGGACCGTGTTCGGCGATCCAGTCGATCGTGGCGGCACACTTTTCGACCTCCGCGCGCGCGGCGGCAAGCGTCTTGCCCATTTCCGCGGTAATCAGCGAGGCGAGCGCTTCGGACCGGTCACGCAGCGTCGCGGACAGCCGGCGGTAAGCCGCCACGCGCTCCGTCATCGGCGTGGCGCGCCAGAGCCGGTAGGCCGCAGCGTTGGCCTCGAGCATGCGTTCGACCTCGTCGGGGGTCTGGAACGCATAGGTGGCGACCAGTTCGCCGGTTGCAGGGTTGCGCGAGATCGCGCTATCGATGAAGGGGGTGTTCGGGTTAGACATGTTTGCCTCCGTGGCCGTAAGGACAGTGGAAATCACTGCACTGGCGTCACTGTAGGCAAATCGGATCGCGCGAATAAGGCGTCTTGTGATCCTATGAGTCGGGGTCCCCGGCAGCGTGTCTCGGGATGTAGGTCACGAGCGACAGATCCGGTCTCCCCGCGGGAGTCAGCGCCACGTAGGTGAACTCGACGTGGCCGCCTGCCGGATGGCGAAGCCGCTTCTCGCCTTCGTCGAAGCCTTTCACGTCGGTGTCTTGCCACCACGCACGAAACTCGGGGCTCAATGTCGAAAGCTCGTCAATGAGGCGGTCGAACGGCGCCTTGTCCTGCGCCTGGGCCCGCGCGGCCCGAAAGTTCGAAATCATGCCTCGCGACATCTGCTCCCAGTCGAGAATCAGCGTGCGGTAGGGCTTGTAAAGAAAAAGCAGGCGAAGCGTATTGCGCTCGTGCGGTTGCAGCGAGCCATAGTCGACGAACAGATCGGCGATGGCATCGTTCCAGGCGAGGATGTCGAGCCGCGTGTTGCGCACGTAAGCGGGCACATTGATCGATTGAACAAGCAGTTCAAGGCCCTCGCTCACGCCGCTTCCGGTCGCGATCTGGGGAAGCTCACGGGACGACAGGGCGAAGAGGTGCGCTGATTCGACAGGATCGAGCCCAAGCACGCGGGCGATTCTGCGCAGCGCATCGGCCGACGGCTGGATATCGCGCCCCTGCTCGAGCCAGGTGTACCAACTGACGCTGACGCCCGCGAGCACGGCGACTTCTTCGCGACGCAGACCAGGCGTGCGGCGAGGCCCCTCGGGCAGACCGAAGGCGGCGGGCTGCAGGCGACCGCGGCGGCTCGAAAGAAACGCACCAAGCTCACGTCGCTGTTCAGGAGACGGTCTTCTTGACATAGGCGTCGAATCGCGAAACCGGCGTACGTGCCGAAAACTCATGCATTGTATTTGAAGTGCTAACCGATCGTGGCTGTTCGCAGCGCTCCGGTGATGCTGGAAGCATTCAAGTTGACCACCGGATCCTTCGTCGCTTCCGATCATCCATTTCGGTGACTAGATGCTTGCCAAAATGGGCGTGCACAAAATCCACGAAGACGCGCACCTTCGGCGTCATTTTTCGACTGCTGGGCCACTGTTGATTTGCACGGAAGCCGGACCCACGGGGGTGCGGACAAAATCCTGGACTATCTGGAGGTAGTCCGTGTACTCGTACGAAGACCGCATTCGAGCAGTTCAGCTCTATCTGAAGTTGGGCAAGCGCTCATTCCAACGGAGAAAAGGAAGTCATGAAGACGAGCCGGTTTACCGACGAACAGATGGTCACCATCCTGCGCGAGGCGGACAAGGCGCCGGTCGCTGAGGCCGCGAAGAAGCACGGGATCAGCGAGCAAACCATTTACAACTGGCGGCAGCATTTCGGCGGCCTGGAAGACGCCGATGTGAAGCGGCTCAAGCAACTCAAGCAAGAGAATGCGCGGCTGAAGAAGATGCTTGCCGAGCGCGATTCCGTCCGCGTTGGACGATATTCCGCACGAGCCGAACGAAGCACAACTAGTTCAGTGCGTCATCGCGGTCACATGCTAGCCTCGATATGACCTGCTCCCCGCGTTTAGTACGGTGACGGTGTAGAGTCCGTTCCAGAGAGGAACGGCAATGAAAAAGCGATTCACCGAAGAACAAATCATCGGCATCTTGAAGGAAGCCGAGGCTGGCCTGAAGCCGGCGGAGCTGTGCCGCAAGTACGGCATATCGGAAGCGACCTACTACAACTGGAAAGCGAAGTTCGGCGGGATGACGGTCTCCGAAGCGCAGCGCCTGAAGGAACTGGAGCAGGAGAACAACAAGCTCAAGCGCCTGTTGGCCGAATCAATGCTCGACAACGCCGCGCTGAAGGACCTGCTGGCCCGAAAGTAGCAAGCCCGCAGGCCAGGCGCGAAGCGGTCCGGATATTGATGACCGAACGCGCCATGGGTGTTACCCGGGCCTGCGGGCTGGTGGGGATTTCGCGCTCGCTGTTTCACTACGAATCACGCCGCCGGGTTGACGACGAAGCGCTGACTGGCCGGATGATGGCCATCGCTGCGCAGAAGCGCCGTTACGGCTATCGCCGGATTCACGTGCTGTTGCAGCGGGATGGCTGCCTGGCCAACCACAAGCGCATCTGGCGCCTGTACAGCAAGGCGGGACTGAGTGTGCCTAAGCGGCGACGCAAGCGTATTGCGGCTGTCGAGCGCACGCCGCTTCCGGTACCAACAGGCCCGAATCAGAGCTGGTCGATGGACTTCTCTATGGTCGGCGGTTTCGATGCCTGAACGTGGTCGACGACTACACACGCGAGTGCCTGGCCATCGAGGTCGATACTTCATTGCCGGGCCTACGCGTGCAGCAAGTGCTCGAGCGGCTCAGGGAGATGCGAGGCTTACCCGCATCCATCACGGTCGACAACGGGCCGCAGTTCGCTGGTAAGGTGCTGGATGCATGGGCCTACGAAGCCGGTGTCACGCTGTCGTTCATCCGGCCTGGCAAGCCGGTGGAGAATGCCTATATCGAGAGCTTCAACGGGCGGTTCCGCGATGAATGCCTGAACGAGCACTGGTTCGTCTCAATGCGCCACGCCAGGCGGCTGATTGAGGAATGGCGTATCGAGTACAACACCGAGCGGCCTCATAGTTCACTCGACTATCTGACGCCCGTGCAGTTCGCCCGGGCGTACGACGCCAAGCAGCAGTTTTTAACCTCGGACTCTAACTGCAGTTCGGACTAAAACCGGGGGCAGGTCATGCCTTCGCGGCGTTGCCGAATGATTTCACGGCGGGAATTCCCGACGGCTTGGGGCGAGTCCATACCATCTCGACGATGCGCCGCACAAACGTATGGGTTCACCGCAGCGGTTAATTGATGCAGGTCATGTACCGGCGCCGTGCCGGAACGAGAATTCGATCGGCCAGTCTGCGGAGGTGCGGTATGTTGATCGGCGTCCCGAAGGAAATCAAGTCACAGGAGTACCGCGTCGGTCTGACACCGGCAGGTGCGCAGGAACTGGTCGGCCGCGGCCATCAGGTGCTGGTGCAGACGCGGGCCGGAGCGGCCGTGGGCCTGCCGGACGAAGCCTACGTGGTCGCGGGAGCCGCGATCTGCAACGATGCCCGCGACCTTTATGCGCGCTCGGAAATGATCATCAAGGTAAAGGAACCGCGGGCCATGTTGCGGCCGGGCCAGATTCTCTACGCCTACCTGCATCTCGCGCCCGATCGCGAGCAGGCCGACGCCCTGATTGCGTCTGGCGCGGTCTGCGTCGCTTACGAGACCATCACGGACCCCGGCGGCGGATTGCCCCTGCTGGCACCGATGAGCGAAGTCGCCGGGCGCATGTCGATTCAGGTTGCCGCCGCCAATCTGGAAAAGCCGCACGGTGGCATGGGATTGCTGCTCGCCGGCGTGCCGGGCGTCGCGCCCGGGCACGTGGTGATCATCGGCGCCGGCGTGGTGGGCACGCACGCGCTTCAGATAGCGGTCGGTCTGGGCGCGCGGGTCACGATCCTCGACCGGAACGTTGAGCGGCTACGGCAGCTCGACCTGATATTCGGCAATCGCATCACCACGCTCAGTTCCAGCGCGCACGCCATCGAAAGGTCTGTGCTGAGCGCCGACGCGGTAATCGGCGCGGTATTGATCCCGGGCGCCGCAGCGCCGCGGCTCGTCACGCGGGACACCATCGGGCGCATGAAGAAAGGAGCCGTCGTCGTGGACGTCGCGGTCGACCAGGGCGGATGTTTTGAAACGTCGCGCGCGACCACGCATGCCCAACCCACCTATGTCGTCGATGGTGTCATCCACTACTGCGTAGCGAACATGCCTGGTGCCGTGCCCCGGACCTCGACGTTCGCGCTGACCAACGCGACACTCGGCCACGCGATCGCGCTCGCAGACAAGGGATGGAAACGCGCCATGGCGGACGACGCACATCTGCGGGCCGGCTTGAACGTCTGCGAGGGCCACGTCACCCATGACGCGGTGGCAACCGCACTCGGACGCCCCTACGTGCCCGCGAGCGACGTGCTTCGCTAAACGCGCGAGTATCGCCGGGACGAACATCTCCCGGCGTCCGACTACGGCCTTCCATCCACCGGAATTTCGACCGTGAGTTCGCGCACTTGCATGACCGGCTTGCCGTCGGGCCCCTTCGTCCCATATGCCTGAAGAAATTCAGGGTGGGTGGCGAGCCGCCCCGCGAATTGATACACGTCACCGCCAGGAGGCTTGCAGCGCCTGCCAAAGCGAGTCGCTGCGTCGCTGCTTGCCATCAGGCGTTCATCGGCGAAAATCAATTATGGTGCTCCGCATCGGAACGTGTCTGATCACGATCAGGAATCGCCGGAGCGTCGCGCTGGTGTGTCGCCGCGCCCCGGTGCCTTGCACCCGTTTCCCTTCTGCGAACAATCCACTTGCGCAGTTCCTCCAGAACCAGCATAAGACCGCCAAACGGTGTGAGAAACAGCCAGGTGCCCGCATCGAGTCCCTTTGTCCCCAGCAGTTCGTGTGCCCAGCGCGAGTAATTGATCAAGAGGAGCAGGCCAATCTCCATCGCCACGCCCCAGCCAAGCAGGCGATTGCCGAATGCCTCGGGCCTGCAGGTGATGGCCGTCTTGGTGTATCCAGGCCCTCGGCGATGAACTTGCGGCCCGCGGCATCCTGAGTCGCAATCCGTTGGATCGCAGCGTGGCAGAGGACGCACATGGCGCCTACATCGGCACGCGGCGCTGCCCTGGTCTTTCTCACCATGGCTTACCTGTGCAACAGGTCTTCGCGTCGACATGGCACACCAGCGCTGCGAGTGGCGCGGAGATGTCCACCGGGAACGGCCCCGCCGGCTCCAGCGCCAGCAACTCTGGCGGCAACGTGCCAAGTTGCTGCGCGGCATGGGCCCGGCTTGCGGCCTGCGATGGCGACGCGGTGCGTACGCCATCGATCATCACCGGTTGCAGCAGCGGCGTGCCGCTCTGCGGCTCGCCCTCGAGCGCGAGGCAATCGCCTTCGATTCGCCCGTCGGCCCCGTAGCGCCGGTATACCTGCTTGCGCCCGGGCCATGTCGCCTTTCGTTCGGAGCGCTTGCGGCGCGGCGTGCCGGCGTACTCGACCAGCTTGTAAGCGCAATCGAGATAAGGCGCATCCGCGGACGTGTTCATGCGTGTACCAATGCCGAATCCATCGATGGGCGCATGTCCTCGAACCAGATCGCGCAGCCTGAACTCATCCAGATTGCCACTCGCGAAAATCGTGACCTGCTTGAGGCCGCCCTGATCGAGAATCGCGCGCACACGCCGCGCATGAGCACCGAGATCGCCGCTGTCAATTCTCACGCCCTTGATCGTCACACCGTCGCGCGCAAGCCTGCGCGCCACTTCAACTACCGTATGTGCCGCCTTCTCCGTGTCGTACGTATCGATCAGCAGCACGGCGTTGTCCGGCTGGGAGCGCGCGAAATGCTCGAATGCCTGCGCTTCGCCCCCGTGCGCCTGCACATACGAATGGGCCATCGTGCCGTACATGGGAATGCCGTACGCGATGCCCGCACGCACGGTGGCCGTGCCTGAAAAGCCCGCCAGCCAGCTTGCGCGCGCAGACAGCAGCCCGGCTTCAGCGCCGTGTGCTCGCCGCAGGCCGAAGTCGACAAGCAGTCGCCCGGGTGCCCCCAGCACCGAGCGCACGGCTTTGCTCGCCACGACCGTCTGGTAATGAAGCAGATTCATCACACGGCTTTCCGCAAGTTGCGCTTCACGTATCGGCGCCGTAATGCGCAGGATCGGTTCGTCGGGAAAGAACACGGTGCCTTCCGGCATGGCATGAACCGAACCGGTGAACCGCAAGTTTTCGAGCGAGGCGAGAAACGCGGATCTAAAACGTCCCGTTTGCTCGAGCTGGCGAATATCTTCGCTGCCAAAACGCAGATGCTCGAGATGGTCGAGCACCTGTTCCAGCCCGGCCGCCAGCAGAAAATTCCGCTGCACGGGAAACTCGCGCACGAAGAACTCGAAGGTGGCCATGTCGTTCATGCCGCTGTCGAACCAGGCCTGCAACATGGTGAGTTCGTACAGGTCCGTCAGCAGGACGTCGCTGGACAAAGCATTGCTGGTGGAGTCTTCCATCGTTTCGTCCTCGCGCATACGACTATATGGAGACACGGAAACAGGGAACGCGCTAGCAGGTAAGTAGAGAACATATCCTTCACTGCGCCCTGAGAACGGCACGTCACGCTTGATACAAGTCAAGAGTCCATCAGGCCACGTCACTACAGTGTAGACGCGAGGCTGGCCGCCTTCCGTCGACTCTTAGTTCGCCTTTAGTCAGTCTTTGGAGTGGTCCTTTGCCCGCCTTGTCTGGACAACGCGCAAGCGCAGCGTCAGGAATCCCTCCGCCGCCTCAGCGCTGCGAGCGCTTCATAGCAGGAAGGCATGAATGAACGCATCACCGGTCATCCGCAAGACGCGCGCCGACCTGCAGGTTGTGCCGAACTTCAGCGATTACGACGCCGAGCAGCGTCGCTTCTCGTGGGATGCCGCAGCCCGGGAACTGGCCAAAGAACCCGGCGGCGGAATCAACATCGCGTTTCAGGCTGTCGATCGCCACTGTGTTGCGGGCTTGCGAGACAAGCCGGCGTTGCGCTTTCTCGCACGCGGCGCGGCCGCCCGCTCCATCAGCTACGGCGAGCTTGCAGCGCTCACCAACCGCTTCTGCAACGCGCTGCGCTGCCTCGGCATCGGCAAGGGAGATCGCGTCTTCATCCTCGCGGCACGCATACCGGAACTCTACATTGCGCTGCTCGGGAGTCTGAAGAATGGCGCGGTGGTCTCCCCCCTCTTTTCCGCGTTCGGACCCGAACCGATCGCGACGCGTGTGAATCTAGGCGCAGCATCCGTGCTCGTGACCACCGATACGCTTTTCGCGCGAAAAATAGCCCAATGGCGCGACAGCATGCCGGGTCTGAAACACGTGCTGCTGGTGGCCGACGACGGCGGGACCACGGCTGTACCCGGCACGCTCGACTTCGCCACGTTGATGGCCAGCGCGGCTCAGACCTGCACGTACGAAGCAACGTCGGCTGAGGACATGGCGTTGCTGCATTTCACCAGCGGCACGACAGGCACTCCGAAAGGCGCCGTGCACGTGCATGGCGCGGCCGTCACGCACTGGGTCACCGGACGCTACGCGCTCGACCTGCATCCCGACGATCTCTACTGGTGCACCGCCGACCCGGGTTGGGTGACGGGCACCTCTTACGGAGTCATTGCGCCGCTGCTGCATGGCGTGACCTCCGTCGTGGACCGCGAGGAGTTCGATGCCGAGCGCTGGTACAGCATTCTCCAGGACGAGGGAGTCAGCGTCTGGTACACGGCGCCTACGGCAATCCGCATGCTGATGCGCGCAGGCGCCGACATCGCGAAGCGATACACGTTCGCGCACTTGCGCTTCGTTGCGAGCGTTGGCGAGCCGCTGAACCCGGAGGCAGTCTGGTGGGGCAAAGACGTGTTGGGTCTGCCGATCCATGACAACTGGTGGCAGACGGAAACGGGCGGCATCATGATCGCGAACACGCCCGCCTTCGATATCAAGCCCGGCTCGATGGGCCGGCCGCTGCCGGGCGTGGAGGCCGCCATCGTGCGGCGTCGCGACGACGGCACGGTGCAGATCGTCAGCGAGCCCGGCACGCAAGGCGAGCTCGCGCTCAAACGCGGCTGGCCCTCGATGTTCCGCGGCTACCTCGGCAACGAGGAACGCTACCGCAAGTGCTTTGCGGGCGACTGGTATCTGACGGGCGATCTGGCGCTGCGCGATGCGGACGGTTACTACTGGTTCGTCGGGCGGGCCGACGACGTCATCAAGTCCGCGGGTCACCTCATCGGGCCATTCGAGGTGGAGAGCGCGTTGATGGAACACCCTGCCGTTGCCGAAGCGGCCGTCATCGGCAAACCGGACCCGGTGGTGGGCGAGACGATCAAGGCATTCGTATCGCTCAACAGGGGCTTCGAGCCGGACGAGACGCTTCGCATGACGCTGCTCGGGCATGCGCGCAAGCGTCTGGGCGCGGCTGTCGCGCCGAAGGAAATCGCCTTCGTGGCGCAGTTGCCCCATACCCGCAGCGGCAAGATCATGCGCAGGCTGCTGAAAGCGCGCGAGCTGGGGCAGGCGGAAGGCGACACATCGACACTGGAGGCCGGCTCATGAGTCCGGTCGACCATCCCGCACCACCGCCGCCATCCGGCCCGGTGCCCTATGACAAAGTCTTCGCGCTGATGCTGCTGCGCGACATGCTGCGCGTGCGCCGGCTCGAAGAAAAATGCGCCGAACTTTACGGTGCCGGCAAGATTCGGGGCTTTCTCCATCTCTACATTGGCGAGGAAGCCACCGGCGTAGGCGCGCTGCACGCGCTGACGGCCGAAGACAATATCGTTGCCACGTATCGCGAGCACGGCCACGCCCTGCTTCGCGGCATGGACATGGGCGTGCTGATGGCGGAGATGTACGGCAAGCAGGAAGGCTGTGCCCGCGGCCGCGGCGGCTCCATGCATCTGTTCGACCGGAAGGCGCGCCTCTTTGGCGGAAACGCGATTGTGGGCGGCGGTCTGCCGCTCGCCGTGGGCCTCGCGCTGGCGGAAAAGATGCAGGGCGGCCGGCGCGTCACCGCCTGCTTTTTCGGCGACGGCGCGGTCGCCGAAGGGGCATTTCACGAATCGATGAATCTGGCCGCCCTGTGGCAATTGCCGGTGCTGTTCTGCTGCGAGAACAACCTGTATGCCATGGGCACCGCAATCGAGCGCGGCGAGTCGCAGACAAGGCTGTGCGACAAGGCGGCGTCCTACAGGATGCCGGCGCGCGCCGCGGACGGCATGGACATCGTGGCCGTGCACGACGCTACGAAGGACGCCGTGGCCTACGTCAGGAGCGGCGCGGGACCGATGTTCCTGGAGCTGCAAACCTACCGCTTCCGCGCGCATTCGATGTACGACGCCGAGCTGTATCGCCAGAAGGCGGAAGTCGAGCAATGGAAAACGCGCGGTCCGATCCACACCTTCACCCAGCGCCTGAAGGCCGGGGGCAAGTTGTCGGAAGACGAGTTCCTCGCGCTGGATGCACAGGCGGGCGACGAAGTGGCGCGCGCCGTCGCGTTCGCGGAGGCCGGCAGCTGGGAGCGCACCGAAGACCTCCTGAAGGATCTGTACACGTCTACGGGAGCCGGAACATGAGCCGGCGCCTGACCTACCGCGAAGCGCTGCGCGAGGCGTTGCGAGAAGCGCTTGCCAACGATCCCCGCGTGTTCCTGATGGGCGAGGACGTGGGTCGATACGGCGGCACCTACGCGGTATCGGCCGGCCTGCTCGAAGAATTCGGGCCCGAGCGCATCCGCGACACGCCGCTTTCCGAACTGGCCTTCACGGGCGCGGGCATTGGCGCGGCGCTGGGCGGCCTGCGGCCCATCGTCGAAGTCATGACCGTGAACTTCAGCCTGCTTGCGCTCGACCAGATCGTCAATACGGCCGCGCTGTACCACCACATGTCCGGCGGGCAATTCTCGGTGCCGCTCGTCGTGCGCACGGCAACGGGCGCGGGCCGCCAGGTCGCGGCGCAGCACTCGCACAGCTTCGAAGGCTGGTATGCCGGCATTCCCGGCATCAAGGCGCTCGCCCCCGCCACTATCGAAGACGCGCGCCACATGCTGGCGCCTGCGCTGGCAGACCCGGATCCGGTGCTGATCTTCGAGCACGCGAATCTCTACAACATGGAAGGAGAGCTGCCCGACGAAGTGACGACCGTGGACATCCGTTGCGCAAAAGTGCGGCGCGAAGGCAAGGACGTCGCGATCGTCTCCTACGGCGGCTCGCTGCATAAGGCGTTGCAGGCCGCCGAGGCACTGGCCGGCGACGGCATCGAAGCCGAAGTGGTGGATCTGCGGGTGCTGCGTCCACTAGACGACGCGACGATCATGGCGTCGGTGGCGAAGTGCCGGCGTGCGGTGATTGTCGACGAATGCTGGCGCAGCGCGAGCGTGGCGAGCGAAGTCGTGACGCGTATCGTCGAGCAGGCGTTTTACGAACTCGACGCACCCGTCGCGCGCGTGTGCTCGGAGGACGTCCCCATTCCCTACGCCCGTCATATGGAAGAGGCAGCGCTACCTCAGGCCGACAAGATCGTCGCTGCGGTGAAACGGTTGCTTTCGTGAACGCTGGGGCACGCCGGAAAGAGAAAGCATGATCGAATTCAAGCTGCCTTCCATGGGCGCAGACATGGACGAAGGAACGCTCCTCGAGTGGAAGGTGAAGCCCGGCGACACGGTGAAGAAAGGCCAGGTGGTGGCTGTCGTCGATACGAGCAAGGCGGCGGTGGATGTCGAAAGCTGGCAGGAAGGAACCGTTGACGAACTGATTGCCGAGCCCGGAGACAAGATTCCTGTGGGCACGCCAATGGCCATTCTTCTGGAGCTTGGCGAAGCAACACCGGCTGTCAGACACCCGCGCAGACCCGGGGCCACGCCGGCGTCTGCAACGGCGCTTTCGGTGCTGGCCGCGCAGCCCGTGCCCCGCCGCAAGATCTCTCCCGCGGCGCGCAGGCATGCGCAGCTACATCAGATCGACCTGGACACGGTCACCGGCACGGGCGCCGAAGGCTCGGTGACGCTCGACGACGTCGAGCGGGCAATGACAAGTGCGGCGCGCGCCATGCCCGCCGGCGCATCAGGCGATCGACTCACGGAAATGCGCAGGACGATCGCAGTCGCCATGGAGCGGTCGAAACGCGAGATCCCGCACTACTACGTGTCCGAAACGATTCCACTCGCAAAGGCACTCGCATGGCTGACGGCGCAGAACGCAGGGCGCTCCGTCGTCGACCGGCTGTTGCCCGCCGCGCTGCTGCTCAAGGCCGTGGCCATCACGCTGAAGCGCTTTCCTCAACTCAATGGCTTCTATCGCCAGGGCGGGTTTCAAGCGGCTCCCAGGGTTCATGTGGGTGTGGCGATCTCCCTGCGCCAGGGTGGCCTGATCGCGCCCGCGCTACTCGATGCGGACGCCAAACCGCTCACGCAGATCATGCGCGAACTGATGGACCTCACGAAGCGATGTCGCGCGGGCTCGTTGAAAAGCTCCGAACTCTCGGAGCCAACCATTACGGTGACCAATCTCGGCGACCGGGGAACCACTGAGGTGTTCGGCATCATCTATCCGCCCCAGGTCGCCCTGATCGGGTTTGGTCGCATCGTGGAGCGGCCGTGGGCCGAAGACGGCGGGCTCAAGGTCGTACCCGCGGTTACGGCCAGCCTCAGCGCCGATCATCGCGTGTCGGACGGCCACTGCGGCGCCCTCTTCCTGATGGAACTGGCCGAAGCGCTGCAGCACCCAGAGGAGTTGAATCGGTGAACGATACGGAACTGCGCGCCGTCGTGCTGGCAACGCTGAAGTCCATTGCGCCAGAAGTGGAAGAGTCGGAGCTGCGCGCCGATCGCCCTCTTCGCAACCAGGTCGATCTCGATTCGATGGATTGGCTCAACTTTCTGATGGGACTTCACGAGCAGCTCGGGGTGGATATTCCCGAGTCCGAGTACGCGCGACTCGTCACGCTGAACGATATCGTTGCTTACCTTACGGCGAAGCGGACCGCCGCGCCGAAAGACACTCCTCGCGCGTAACACGCGAGAGCGCGTCGGCCCCCTTTGGGGTCGACGGTGTGCAACATCGCGCTCCAGGTTCCGGCCTCAGGCCAGCCGGACGAGTGTGTCGTGCATGGCGCCTTCTGCCCAGACGTCGCTGTATTTCTCGAGCAGCGCAGCGTAGTCGGGGTCCGTCATCAGCTTTTCGTTTACCTGCTGCATCTTGTCGAGATTGTCTGCATCGAAGTGCCAGTGGATGCATAGGCTACCGAACTGCTCGGCGCCAAAGCACATATTGATCGAATACGTCTTGTTGAGATGGGCCGTGACCTGCGATGCGAAAGCCAATGCCGATGGCAGTAGCGCAGCGTTCTTCACAGTCGCGGTGCGAATGAATCTGTACATGATTCGCCCTCCTGGCATGCGAAAACTGCCATTTCCGCACAAGCATGCACCCGGAAACAGCGTACAAAGGCCCCGATGGAATGTTCCCGGGGGGTAACGGGTTCTCCCCTTTCCTCCTCTTGTTTCTCGCTACCGATCATGAGAGCACCGTTGGCGAGGCGTAAACGGGATTGTCTGCGTGGACTCACGCACTGCCTTGACTCATATCAACGGCGGTGCCTCCGTCCGGCACGCAGGGGCGTACTTTTGTCAGACGGGAGACGCGCCTAGAGGAATGTGTGTGGAGCGCGGTAGCATCGCTGCTCTTATGAGTGAGGTACGCACGGGGAGAAGGACTCAACATGTCGAGTGGTCGCCGATACGCTCGCCGCACGGCCGCCGACGATTTAGAGCCGCTAAGGACGGGCTGAACAATGTGCATTGGCTGCACGGTTGACGTGCGAACCGACGCGAGAATCGGGAGGCGGGTGCCGTGACTGCTGAGTCCTGTGTCTCGACAAGCCTTCGAAGGCGTTTTTTGCGCAGATCTGCGCGTTCAAGACGC
>NZ_RJZE01000020.1 GCF_003986935.1 Paraburkholderia kururiensis JCM 10599 = LMG 19447
GTCGGCCCTTGCGGTTCGATGATCGCGCATTCCGTGTGTCCAAAGTAGTCCCCACCACTTGAAGTAACGGGCATCACTTTGGACACAGGCTTCAGCTCTGTCCATGCGGCCATCAAATGACGCATACGATTGTCATGCTGTCGAACCGGATTTATCCGAGCGTGTCGCCCCTGCCCGCAGTGCTCGATCCGGTTTACGCCCAACACTTGCGCGCGGCAGGCTTCAAGGGGCTCGTGATCAGTGACGCGATTTGGGAGATTTCGAACCGACCTGTGACGGTCGTTCAGGCGCTCAAAAGCGTAGACATCGTCTTGCTTCCATCGCCGCGACAGGTCAACGAAGCGATTCCCGTGATCCTGGAAGCACTCCGGACGGGCCAACTCAACGCAGCGGACATGCGAGCGAAACTGGACCTAGTGGCGGGGTTTAAAGCGGCGGCGCTGGCCAGGCGGGAGCCGTTGCTGGTGGACATTCTGCATTGACGGCCGCTGGCGGCGCTGCCACGCGACCGATGTGCCGCTGTAGAATCCACCGTCAAAGCTTCAGAGCTCGAATCATGGAGTACCGCGTCAGTTACGAACACAGCCTGGCCAGCGCACCGGACGATTACATCGTCAACGTGCCATCGCAACTGGTCGATGATGTCCCAGCGAACATCCCTCGCGCGTTGCTCCCCGAGTACATCGCGGACCTGATCCGGCAGCGCTCTCCACAGATCGGTAAGACCCGATCGCTGCGCATCCTGTAAGAGCCGCCAGGCCGGCGCCCTAGATTCGGGGACCGCGCGGACCTTTTTCCCGGTTTGGCAGTACCGTCACACCGGCTTTGGCCAAGGCTTCGTCCGCCGCCGCTCGCAGATCCGCTGCCTCGGCCTGTTGGTGATCGCGCCACCAGTCGTCGAGCGCATGCTCAAGTTGAACGGCGAACGCCATGCCCATGCGCTTCAACCTTTCCGCACGCATGGCGTTGGTCGGCCGTCCTGTTCGCGCTGCTTTGTCCGACGACCGAGCTTGGCGCACCTGGACCGGTAGCGCAGGCGGAAGCGGCTCCGGCTCCGGCTCCGACTCCGGCTCCTTGCCGTCGATCCAGTCGGCCACCAGCTTGATCGAGAAAACCCACACCTTGCCCAGTTTGCGGCCACGAATGGGGAACGATCCTCGTGCAAGGCGGTTGCGAATCGACGCGTCGGCCCATTTGTTCGACTGCCCCAAGGCCTGGGCGATTTGTGGGATCGTGAGCACCGCAGCACCCTGTGCGATTTCCTCGAGCCGTTCTTCTGTGGTCTTCATAGCGCTGGGATGGAACCGATGCGAGATTGTAGCGCACGCCAGATTGCGCCTGCGCCGCGCCAAAGCTGGTACCGGGTCGCGGAGAGGGCCGTCCGGAGGGGCTTTCAGCCCCAAAAGCCGGGGAAAATCTGGGGAAAATGCACCGTGTTTTTGCGTGTTTTACCGTGGTGCAACGTGGTGCTGGCAATCCGGCCCTGAAATGAAAAAAGCCTTGATTAACAAGGCTTTTTTCGGTTTCCGTTGGTGGAGCGGAGGAGGATCGAACTCCCGACCTTCGCATTGCGAACGCGACGCTCTCCCAGCTGAGCTACCGCCCCAACGAAGCTGCGATTCTAGCACAAGCGATTAGCGGTTTGCCAAGCGCTGCGGCCACGCGTAGCACGCGACCCCCAAAACAAGCGGCGGAGAAACCGCGGACCACCGCCAAACATCCAGACGACCCTCACTTCTCCGGCGCCCCCGCCAACACCCACGCCACCACAGTCCGAATGTCCGCGTCGCTCATGCGCGGATGCGAAGGCATCGGAATGGCGCCCCACACGCCGGAGCCGCCGTCCTTGACCTTCTGCGCCAGCTTCGCCGGCGCCGCGGCGTCGCCCTTGTATTTCGCTGCGATCTGCTGGAACGATGGCCCCACCAGTTTGCGGTCCACAGCGTGGCAACCCATGCATGCATTGCTACGCGCCACCACGAGCCCAGCCGGCGTGTCGGCTGCACGGGCAGCGGTCACCGTCATCGATAAACCGAGCACTACGCCTGCGCCCAACAGTCCAGCCAGGCGTTTCCACGAACCCATACCAGCGATGCCCATCATTTCGGCGCCGTCACAGTCCCGGGTTGAGCGGGGGACGAATTCGTCACCGGTGCAGGTGCTTGCTGGTCGAGCGGCCGGGCACTCACGGACGAATCCGGCACGGCACCCGTGGTTGCATCGCTCGAGGTTGCCGGGGCACTCGCCGCACCCGGCGCGCTGGCACCGGACTGCGACGCTGCGGCGTTCAGTGCAGCAGCCTCCTGCGGCTGGATGTACTGGTACACCTTCACCACCTGCACGACGCCCGGCACCTGGCTCGTCGCGGCGGCCGCAATGCCACCCTCTTCCTGCGTGACGAGCCCCATCAGGTAGACGATGCCGCGCTCGCTCACCACCTTGAAGTTGTTCGCGGAGATGTACTTCTCTGCGATCAGCGCTGTCTTCACGCGTCCTTCCAGGTAAGCGTCGTTCGAGCGCGACGAGAACGAACTGGCCGGCTGCACCGCCAGTTCGTTGACAACCGAATTGACGTTGTTGATGCCTCGCACGATGGTCTCGGCCTTCTGCTTCGACGCATCGTCGGGCACCTCACCCGTAATCAGCACGCGGCGATTGAACACGGCCACGTTGATGTGCGAGTCCTGCGGCAGGTTGTTGCTCAGTTGCGAGAGTGCCTTCACCTGAATCTCGCGGTCTTCGGTTTGCGTACCGACTGTGCGCCGATCGGTTGCAACCAGCGCGCCACCGCCCGCGGCCCCTGCGAGCGCGAGCACGCAGCCTTGCAAACCGGCCGCCAGCGCCGTGGCGAGCCCGATCGCGAGAGTGGTTCTCGCCAACGTATTCCTGATGCGGTGTCCGCTCATCAACTACTTCTCCTCGAATGTCAGTCTTCGCCAAGCAGCATCGCGTCGATGCCGTCGCACAGACAATGAATGGTCAGCAAGTGAACTTCGTGCACGCGTGCGACCCGCGCAGACGGCACGCCAATGTGAATGTCGGTGTCTGCGAGCGCTTCCACGACCTTCGCGCCGCCGCTGCCCGTAAGCGCAACGACGATCATCTCGCGCTCGTGTGCGTCGTCGATGGCGGCGAGCACGGTGGCCGGCTCGTCGGACGTCGTGATCGCGAGCAGCACGTCGCCGGGCTGGCCGAGTACGCGCAACTGTTTCGCGAAGAGCTGGTTCAGCGCCTCTTCGGTCGCCATCGTGGCGAGCGCGCTTGCGTCGGTGGAAAGCGCGACTGCGGGCAGGCCCGGACGCTCGCGTTCGAAGCGGTCGATCAAGCTGGCAGCGAAGTACCGCGCCTGCGCCGACGACCCGCCGTCGCCGCACGCGATGATCTTGTTGCCATTCGCGAGCGCGGCGAAGATCGTGTCGACAGCCGCGGCGATCGGCATGGCCAGCGCCTCCAGTGCCTCGAGTTGAACAGCGGCGCTGTCGCGAAAGAGTTGTTGAATACGTTCGACTGACATCGAGTTTCTATCTGGTACTGCGTGGTGTCGCGGGAACTTGCCGCGTAGGCGTCCGCAAGTTTATCGCACTCGGGCCCGCGAAAAGCGCCGTTTTCAGGTGCCATCTGCACGAAACGCGTCGCGTATCCAGATCAGGCGTCCTGCCTCGAACGCCACGACGTCGAACCGGCAGCACGACGTCGCGCCTTGCCGCAACGCCAGAAAAAACTGTGCAGCATGCACGATGCGCTGCCGCTTCTGCCAGCCGATGCTCGCCGCCGCGCCGCCATACCGGCGCGATGCCCGCGCCCGCACTTCGACAAACACCAGCGTGCCGTCCGGCTCGCGCATCACCAGATCGATTTCCCCGCCGCGGCACGTCACGTTGCGTGCGACGAAGCGCAGTCGCTGGCGGCGCAGGAAATCGAGGGCAAGCGTTTCGAACGTGGCACCGAGCTTCTTCGACTCATGCCTGCGCGAAAAGTTGTCGTCGCGGCCCGCGTTCTCGCCGGCGCGCGCGGTCTGTGGCTGATGCCCTGCATGGCACAATGTCGGCCTCGTTCCCTTCGCCTGCGTGTTCTGACTCATGATCCCTCTCTCCGAACTCGCACAAGCACAGCAGTACCCCGCCGCCGCGCTGTACGTGGTGGCCACGCCCATCGGCAACACGGCCGACATCACACTGCGCGCGCTGCACGTGCTCGGACTCGTAGACCGCATCGCCGCCGAAGACACGCGCAACACAGGGCAGTTGCTTTCCCGCTATGGCATCTCGAAGCCGTTGCTCGCTGTGCATGAGCACAACGAGCGCGAGGCCGCGCAGCGCGTTATCGAACACCTGCGCGCGGGCGAGCGTGTGGCGTACGTCTCCGACGCGGGCACGCCAGGCATTTCAGACCCCGGCGCCAAGCTGGTCGACGCAGTACGTGCGGCGGGCTTTGCCGTAGTGCCGCTGCCGGGCGCAAGCGCACTCGCCACAGCGCTTTCGGTGGCAGGCGACTGGGCTGGAACGTTCACGTTTCTCGGCTTCCTGCCGACCAAGGCGAAGCAACGGACCTCTGCGCTGCAATCGCTCGCGTCACATTCGCACGCGATGGTGTTCTACGAGGCGCCGCACCGTGTGGTCGAAACCGTCCAGGCACTCGCCGATGCATTCGGGGGCGAGCGCAGGCTGCTGATCGCCCGTGAGTTGACCAAGTTACATGAGGCCGTTCACTGCTGCACCCTGGCCGAAGGGCCAGCGTGGCTTGCCGCCGATCCGAACCGGCAGCGCGGCGAATTCGTTCTGGTGGTGGAAGGGGCGCCCGCGCAGCCTTCAGGCGGTGCAGCGGATCATGACGCGCTATTGCGTACGCTGCTGGACGAACTGCCGGTGAAAGGCGCGGCGAAGGTGGCCGCGGCGCTCACAGGTGCATCGCGCAACGATCTGTATGCGCGAGCGCTGGAACTCAAGGAAGGTTAGCGGCGCGCGGCGCGGCGGCTTTGGGCCCGAGTGGGCCTGAGGCGCGTGCGGAACGTGCTCTAGCGGACATCACCAACAACACCCGCCGTCGCAAGACACGGCGCAATGAGCAGCAACACCGGTTGAATCGAGCCGCAGCGAAAAAGAAGCGGGCCGCACAAGCGGCCCGTCTGTCGTCGGCAATCGCCGTCCGGCGTGAAAGGATTAGCGGTTAGGCGCGTTTTCCGCCAGCATCTCGGCGCGAGCTTCCCGGGCTTCCTGCTGCGTGAGCCCTTCGATCTGCACGCGCGCCGTGCCTGCGTTCTGAACGCCAAGCACCTTCGCCGCCGCGAAGGAGAGATCGATCACACGGCCGCGCATGTACGGGCCGCGGTCGTTGATCTTCACCACCACAAACTTCGACGTCCCCGGCAGGCTCACACGCACGTACGACCCGAGCGGCAACGTGCGGTGCGCGGCGGTCAGCGCGTGCATGTCGTAGCGTTCGCCGCTCGCCGTACGGCGGCCATGGAAGAAGCGGCCGTACCACGACGCGCGTCCCGTCTGCCGGAAGTTGGAGACGTTGGGACCGTCCGTCAGCGGCTCGGCGTCCGCGAGCGAGCTCTTGCCGGCACTGGCGTCGGACGCCGCAATGTTGTGGTCGAACGCTGCGCCAAAGCTCTGCGGCGCCGTGGATTGCGTGCCGTTGCGGGCGTCGGTGCGAACCGGCGTACCGTTGTTCGCCTGAGTTGCCGGGCCCGGAGGCATCGCACAGCCGGTCAGAATCGCAAAGGCGACAAGACTCCCGAACTGTCGAGATCGTCCAGATTTCATAAATTTGCCATCACTAGTGCGAAGCCGCGCCACGCGTTGGACACATGGCTGGATGCGGCTTCGGCGGCCACAGGCACGACAAGACGCTCGCGCATGACGAGAGCGCGTCGAGGCCCGGATGCAGCGTATTCGCCGCGAACCGCTCAGTTATCTTCCACGTCTGGCACAACCTGTCCCCGGCAGCCTGACCAGACACCAAACGTCGCCATCGAGCGCGAATGAACAGCGCTCTGGCGCACCCGCAACCGGCGGCACGCAGGAACGGCGACGTAGGCCCCATCCAGCGTCACGGCAGCTAGGCCGTTGTCAGGCGCGCGACGCCTGGCTGGACAAGACGTGTGGCAACGAACGAAGTCGATGCCGGATTTGCTAATCGCGTTGATGCAGAATCGCGGCGACAGCACTTGCTTGACAGCGATCTGGAAGCCCTTTCAAAAGGGTCCACATCGCTACGAGAGCGCACGGCTTCCGTGCGTAATGGGCCGCATTATACCCAAAACGATTCGGTGTCATCCCCGCGGGTCAAAAAACGTGACATTTTTTTACTATTGGGTTCGTACGATTCATTGCTGCGCCGCACTCTGTAACCGCCCGTAACCGCCTTCGGCAGGCGAGTGCGTAAGGCTTACTGGAAGTGCGCAATGGCCGGTCCCCAGCCCTGCGCGGCAGTACTCGCCGACGCGCCTGGCCTGATGGCCAACTCTCCCCCGCTCACACATACGGCCCAGGCGGCAGACAGTCGCCCCCGGTACAATCCGAATCTTTGCGGCCACGTTCCTGAATCGTTCGTATAGGCCACGCCTCTTCCCACGTTCGCCATGAAAGTCACGCTGATCCCTGTCACCCCGTTCCAGCAGAACTGCTCGCTGCTTGTCTGCGAAGCCACGGGGCGCGCCGCCGTGGTGGACCCGGGCGGCGACCTGGATGTCATCCAGCGCGAAGTCGAGCGCCAGCAGGTCACGGTCGAAAAGGTGCTGCTCACGCACGGCCACATCGACCACTGCGCGGGCGCGAAGACGCTTGCCGATCATTACGGCGTGCCGATCGAAGGGCCGCACGAAGACGAGCGTTTCTGGATCGAGAAGCTGCCCGACCAGAGCACGCGTTTCGGCTTCCCCGCAGCGCAGGCTTTCGAGCCGAACCGCTGGCTTCACGACGGCGATACCGTGCAGTTCGGCGACGAAACGCTCGAGGTCTATCACTGCCCAGGACACACGCCAGGGCATGTGGTGTTTTTCAGCCGCAAGCATCGTGTCGCCATCGTGGGCGACGTGCTGTTCGCAGGATCGATTGGTCGCACGGATTTTCCCCGCGGCAACCACGCCGACCTGATCCGTTCCATCCGCGAGAAGCTCTGGCCGCTCGGCGACGATGTCACGTTCGTGCCCGGCCACGGTCCTGTCTCGACGTTCGGTGAAGAGCGCCGCACGAATCCATATGTGGCGGACCACGCGATTGGCGGGGTGGCCCAATGAGCAGCACAGAGGAAATCTACGTCAGCACGGACGTGGAAGCGGACGGGCCCATCCCGGGGCCTCATTCGATGCTGAGCTTCGCCTCGGCCGCCTACACCGCGGACAAGCGCCTCGTCGCCACGTTCTCCGCCAATCTGGAGTTGCTGGAGGGCGCGGCGCCGCACCCTGTGCAGGCCGCGTGGTGGGAAACGCAGCCCGAAGCGTGGGCCGCGTGCCGCACGAACCTGCGCAAGCCGGAAGAGGCCCTCGCGGCCTATGTGGAATGGGTCGAGGCGTTGCCGGGCAAGCCGGTGTTCGTGGCCATGCCGGCGGGCTTCGATTTCACCTTCATGTTCTGGTACATGATGCGTTTCGCCGGCCGCTGCCCGTTCTCGTGGTCGGCGCTCGACATCAAAACGCTCGCGTTCGCCATGACCGGGCTGCCGTATCGCAAGTGCATCAAGCCGCGCTTCCCGAAGCACTGGTTCGACGATCATCCGCACACGCACGTCGCACTGGACGACGCTATCGAGCAAGGCGCGCTCTTCTGCAACATGCTGGCCGAATTGCGCCGCGGCGCCGTGCCCGAGGCGCCCGAAATGGGCGGCAAAGCGGACGCAAGCGGAAAGATTGACCGCCCCGCAGCGCCCACGGCGTCCGGCGCGACAGAATAAAACGCCGAGTGCCGGTGCCCAATCCAGGCAAATCTCGCTCACCAGGGGTCGCCTTGATTGCGTTTCGTTTTTCCCGCCTCTAACATGCAGGGACACGGCGACGCAAACGGAGGCGCAGTTGACACTCGATACGTTCTCTCAAAAAATCCTGCGCCTGCTTCAGCTCGATGCGCGCCGATCGGTCCAGGAAATTTCGGACCAGGTGGGCCTCTCGAGCACGCCCTGCTGGCGGCGCATCAAGGACATGGAACAGTCGGGCGTGATCCAGCGTTACACCGCGCTGCTCGATCGCGAGAAACTCGGCCTGCACGTCTGCGCACTCGCGCATATTCATCTGACGCGCCATACGGAAGGCGGCGTCGAACAGTTCGAGCGGGAAATCGCCACCTGCCCCGAAGTGACCGAGTGCTACAGCACCACAGGCGAGTCCGATTACATCCTGAAAATCGTGGCGCCCGACATCAAGGCCTACGACACCTTCCTCCACGAACGCATCTTCAAGATTCCAGCGGTCGCCCAGGTCCGCACGAGCGTCGTGCTGCGGGAAATCAAGTTCGATACGCAACTGCCGTTGTGACGGCGTCGCGCTTCAGCGCGTGCCGTGCGGCACAGACTCCTTCTTCTCAGCCGAAGATTGAACCGGCTTTCGGCCTTCGTTGGCGTCTTGCCGTCGGGCATCGGCTGCTGCGCCGGCGCTGCCGGTAGCCGTCGCCGTGGCTTGCATGGACAGACGCACGTCGAGCCTGCGTGCTCCCAGCCGGCGCCGCAATGCGTCCAGATCGAGCCGCTCGATGAACCTCGCGTCGGCCGGGTCATGCTCGCGGACATCGCGCTGTAACGTGACTTCGACGTCGAGCCCCGTGCTCAGGTAGTGCAGATTCACCGGGCCGGCCTTCGCGCCCTGTTCGCCGAGCGCCTCGTCCAGCTGGGCGAGCACCTGCTCGCGGGGCGGCAAGTTCACGGGCGGCCGCGCCACAGCGTCGTTTTCGGGATCGACGTGAATGAGCGCGTCGATCACGCGCGGGTCGGTGAGCACGCGCGCGCGGGCCGACTCGGCAATGTAGTGCCCCTCAGAAACCGAGATCAGCGGATCCACCAGGATGTGCGCATCCACCAGCGCGGAATCGCCCATCTTGCGCGTGCGCAGTTCGTGCACGTCGCGCACGCCTGGCGTGGCGAGCAGCAATTTGCGGATGTCCTCGGTGGCGGTTTCGTCGAGTGCGCGGTCCGAGAGATCCTGCAGCGCGTCCCAGCCGAACGTCCAACCCATGCGCGCCACCATGAAACCGACGATGGCAGCCGCAATCGGGTCGAGCAGCCGCACGCCGGCCACGCTGCCCACAATGCCGATCGCCACGACCAGCGACGACGCCGCGTCCGAGCGCGCGTGCCACGCATTGGCCACGAGCATGGCCGAACGCACGCGTTGGGCTTCGCGCAGCATGTAGCGGAAAAGCGCTTCCTTCGAAACGAGCACGAGCACCGCTACGGCGAGCGCGACCAGGTGCACGGGCGGAATTTCATCGAGGTTCGCGAGCCGGGTGCCGGCGCGCCACAGCATGCCGACACCCACCGCGATCAGCAGCGCCCCGAGAAACAGCGACGCGACGGTCTCGTAGCGGCTGTGTCCGTAGTTGTGGTCGGCATCGGGCTGTGCGCCGCTATGGCGGTTCGCGACCAGCACAACGAAATCGGAGATGAGATCGGCAAGCGAGTGAACGCCGTCGGCGACCAGCGCCTGGGAATGCGCGAACAGGCCCACGGCAATCTGCAGGACCACGAGGACCGAGTTGAGGGCGACGCTAACCAGCGTACTTTTGCGGGCGACGTCCTGCTTTTCCGCGATTTGGACGGTTGCGGCGTTGGGCATGATGCGATGGGAAGCGTGAGACCGGTTTATTTCGACGTGTGGCGCCATTGTACCGGCGTCATCGTGAAATTCCGTTGAAGAGCCTAAATTTCTCCTTTGGAATCAGTTGGTTATACAAACACGACGCATTCGCATTCCAGGCAGTTCCGGTTTCGTGAACGTCGCAATATGCAGTCCCGAAACATAAATAGAAAAGCCGCGCGCCCTAAACAGAGCGCGCGGCTTTCTTTAGACGGGACGCGCTCTGTGAAGAGCGGCCGTTTTACTACTAGATAAGGAACTTTTCGCGATCTTGGCCCGCAATCCAGCGCGGCGGCTTGCCACGACCCGACCACGTGCTACCGCTTTCCGGGTCGCGATACTTCGGCGCTACGCTTGCGCGTGAACGGCTTGCCGCCTTGGCCTGCTTACCGCGGCCGCCGCCGAGTTCAGCCAGCGTAATGCCGTAGTCGGCCATTTTCTGCTTGATCTCGTTGAGCACTTCCGCATATTCCCGCGCTTTGGCTTCTTCGATCTGCTTTTCCAGCTTCTCTCGCTGCGCGAGTAGTTCCTTGTAGGAAGACATAGGTTCCCTTGTGGTTTGGATAAATGGCTTCCAGTCTTGTGCCGGGTTTGCCGTTTGAAGGTTATCATGCCTCGGAATTTGCAGGCGAGATTAACACAAAATGGAAAGAACAGAAAAGATGCCAAGCCTCATTATTATTAATTTTTCTTTCACCAACTGCCGGGGGTTTCCCGTTCCGTAGCAACGGCTTTCGCGGGATGCAATTTCGTATTTTCCCGAAAAACTTCGTTGATCTACAAAAAAATATCGGACGAATTGCCGTTCGTGATAATTAAATGCAAGCTTCACAAAAAAACATTTCATCGCACGAGAGTTTCGCGGCGAAATGGTCATGCCGCGCCGGAAAAAAGTCCTACTTTATTGGTAAGGTCGGCGGCAAAGCAGCGGCAACTCAGGACATGGCGTGGCGCTCCACGCAGTCGGCAAGCGCCCCATGCAAGGATGTCGAATCCATCCTGGGCGCGTCGAAGACGAAGCGCGTACGGGTGCCGTCGATCCGCAGGTCCGCCCCGTAACGGTCGACGCCCATCAGTTCGAGGTTCGCGGCGCGCCGCGGATGATGCTCGAAGAAATGGATGAGTGCCGCTTCGTCTTCAGGGGCGAGCGGCGCGAGCGCATCGAGTTCGCTTCCGTCCAGCCAGCCCATCGCGCCGAATCCGCCGATATAACGCAGCCGCTCGATGTTCATCGTCCAGAACGTGAAATCGCCGAGCGCAAGATAGCGTTCAGCGGCCGGGTGATAGCGCAGGTAGCGCGCCACGAGTGCCGGCGCCGGCTCGACGGGCTCGAACACACCGAGCAGCGTGGCGCGCTGCCCTTCGAGCACGTCGCCGTCCACCGCGTGCGCCACGAGAAAACCGGCGCGCGGATCGGCATGCAGGTTGCGGGTATGCTCGGCCAGACCGCTCACGAGTATGGTGGGACGATGGCGTGAATCCGGTGCGAACGGCAAAACCGTCGGATAGGGGTACCCTTGCGGCTGCCGTGCATGGGTAGCCAGTGTGCCGATATTCACCTGATGCAGCAGATGCAACGGAGCGTGAGCGGGAATGTTCAAGTTCGCGTCCTCGTGGAACTGTCTGCGGTCCAATAACGCCGGTCCGCCGTTATCGGAATTATGCATGTTGGGCACCGGCCATTTGCGGGAACGCAGATGACATCGGTCGACCAGTTGCCATTCCACCCACAGCCGTCAGGGAAATAAAGCTTCGCTAGAATCGTCCTGCTTTCGATCCGCTTTCCCTTTTCTCTTCCCAGATCTTTCCCGTGTCCGATCAATCACCCGATTTCGCCGCCTTGCCTGCCGCGCATCGCAATCTTCCTGCCGCCGCGCGTAATCGGGCTCGCATTGCGACCATGGCACTGTTTTTCATTGCCGGGATGATGTACGCGTCCTGGGGCGTCCACGTGCCGACCGTGCGCGACCGCTTTCATCTGGACCCGGCGCATCTGTCGTATGCGCTCTTTGCCGTGGCGGGCGGATCGATCGCCGCGATGGCGACCAACGCGTCGTGGATCGCGCGCGTCGGCACGCGGCGCGCCTGTCTTGCGGGCGGTCTCGCCATGGCCGTGTGCGGCGCGCTCATTCTCGTCGTGCCGACGTATTGGCTGTTGCTGCCGGTGCTCGCGGGATTCGGGGTGGGCATGGCAACGCTCGACGTCGCCATGAACGCCGAAGCCAGTGCCGTGGAAAAGACGATGGGCCGGCCCATCATGTCGTCGCTGCACGGCATGTTCAGCGTGGGCGGCATGGCGGGTGCCGCCGTGGGCGGCGCGCTGCTCGCGCACGGCATGGCGCCGGCGCTGCACCTCGCGCTTGCCTCAGCGATCGTGACGCTCGTGCTGATTGCCGCGTGTCCCGCGGTGCTGCCTCACGTGCCGCACGCCGAGCATCCCGATTCGGCGACGCCGCGCGCGAACCGCTGGCGTTCGCCGGCGCTGTGGATGCTCGGTGCAATCGCCCTGATCGCGCTCGTTGCCGAAGGCGCCATGTACGACTGGGCCACGGTCTACATGCGGGACGTCGTGGTGTCGAGCCCGGCCGTCGCAAGCGCGGCGTATGCGGCGTTCTCGGGCGGCATGGCGGCGGCGCGCTTCGCCGGCGACGCCGTGCGCGCCCGCTTCGGCGCACCGCAACTCGTGATGGCGAGCGCCTCGCTCGCCTGTGTCGGAATGGTCGGTGCGCTGCTGCTGCCTTATCCGGTCACGGCGATGACAGGCTTCACGCTCATGGGCCTCGGTCTCGCGAACATGATGCCTGTCCTGTTCGCGGCGTCGACACGGGTGAATGGCATCCATGCGGCGGAGGGTCTCGCACACGTCGCCGGACTCGCCTATTTCGGTTTGCTGCTGGGGCCGGTGGTAATTGGCGGGGTCGCGCAGATCACGAACCTTTCGATCGGGCTTTCCGTGGTGGCGCTATGCGCGGCGCTCGTGGCCGCCGTCGCGCCGCGGGTTTTGCGGCGGCTCAAGGTGTGAGCGGCGGCGCGTTTTTCTCACGCGCGTTTCTTCACGCCGCTTTTCCCCCGCTTGTAGCCGACGATTCAGCGCAGGCGGGACGTCCCGTTGACGCGCCGGCGGGCTATGCCGAGCGCATCGCGCGTTACGTTACATCGGCCCCCCTCGCACCGATGTTCCGCCCCACACGACGGTGCGCCTCTTTTGCCTGCGCTTCGTTTCAAACCGCGTGGGCCTTGATTTTGCTGGACCTGTGCGCTCTCGGCGATCGGCCGCTCCAGATGGCATAGCGCTTGCAATCTGTCTCCCGCGAATTCCGATACGGGGGGCAAAAAAATGAATCAGACGTTCAAGCTGACGGCGATCGCGTTGTGCGTGTCGTCGATGGTCGCGCTGACAGGCTGCGGCACCACACTCGATACGCCCGCCAAGCCGGCGATTTCCGGCAGCACCGGCGCGGGGGCCGGGGCGGGACTGGGAGGCGGGGCAAGCGGTGGATCAGGGTCGGGGTCGGGGTCGGGGTCGGGGTCGGGGTCGGGGTCGGGGTCGGGGTCGGGGTCGGGCGGAGGGAGTGGTACGCCGACTCCGACTCCGACTCCGACTCCAACTCCGACTCCAACTCCGACTCCAACTCCGACTCCAACTCCGACTCCAACTCCAACTCCGACTCCAACTCCGACTCCAACTCCGACTCCAACTCCGACTCCAACTCCAACTCCGACTCCAACTCCGACTCCAACTCCGACTCCAACTCCGACGCCAACGCCAACGCCAACGCCAACGCCAACCCCAACACCAACTCCGACGCCAACGACCAACAACCTCCTCGGCCAGGTCGTCAAAGCCGCCAGCAACGTAGTGACGTCGACCGGTCAAACCGTGTCGACGATTGGCAGCCAGATCGGCCTCACGCCCGTTCCCGGCGCCGGCTCAGGCACGACCGGCGCGCTCGGCAACGCGGTATCGAACCTGGGCAACGGCGTCACGGCGCTGGGCCAGGGTGTGGGCAACGGTCTCGGCCAGCTCGGCAACTCCACCGATCCGCTCGGCACTTCGCTCGCGAGCAGCGGCAACCTGATCTATGACGTCGGCCAGGCCGTCAACAGCACGGGCCAACTGGTCAACAGTCTGGGCACCGGCCCAGCGGCACCGCTGAGTCCGCTCACGACGCCGCTCGGCGGCGCCTTCTCGCAAGTCGGCAACGCGGTGAGCGGTGTCGGCACGCAGTTGGGTACCACCGTGGCGGGCGGCCCGGTTCAGCAGGTCACGCAGTCTGTGAGCACGATCATCACGCCGATCACGACCGCACTCGGCCAAACGACCCAGGCAGTAGGCGACACAACAGGTCTGGGCGCCCCGCTTTATGGCTTGCTCGCGACGCTCGGTCACGGGCTCGACAGCGCCGGCAAGCAGGTCGGGAGTGCGACCAGCAATCCCGTGGGTCCGAGCCTCGGCAACGTGCTGACCAAGACCGGCGACACGGTAACGACAGCAGGCTCGCTCTTCACCGCCGGCGGCACGACAGGCAGCAATCCGCTTGCGCCCATCACGGATCTCGTAAGCTCTCTCACCGGCGCCCTGCCGGGCGGAACAGGTGGAACGGGTGGAACAGGCGGAACCGGCAGCGGCAACCCGCTCGCACCGATCACCTCGCTCGTCTCGTCGCTGACGGGCGCGCTCGGCGCTCCGCTCAACATCAGCGCGGGTGTGGGAGGCGGCGTCACGGTCACGAGGCCAGGCAGCGGCTCGGGAAGCTCGGGCGGGCCGTCCGGCAGCGGTGTGTCGATTGGCGGCGGCGCAGGTGCCGGCGCGACGGGCAGCGGCAATCTCCTCGCGCCGGTCACGAGCCTCGTGGGCGCACTCACGGGTGCGCTCGGCGGCGCAACCTCGGGCGTCGGCTCGGGCGCGCCCGCTGCCGTGCCCGCTCTCGCAGCGAAAAAATAACGACGGCAGCCAAAGCGTCAGGGAGGAAAGCGGACCGGGCAACCGGTCCGCTTTTTCATTTCCGCGCTCGTTTCGACGTCTGCGCGCGGGCCGCCCGCCTCAAAGCTCGTGATAAGTGCCGTACGCGCTCGCGAAGTCGTTGTGGCGCAGGAAGTTGGTGAACGTCATGGTCACGGACACGTCGAGCCCTTCCACGTAATGCCACCATCCGATCGGCAGAAACAGCAGCTCGCCGGGCCCGAGCGTGCACTCCACCACCTGCGCGTTCTTCATCGCCGGAAAGCGTTCGGTATCGATCGCACTGCCGTCCACCTGCGAGAAGCAGTGGAAATGGTTGTACATGAACGGCGTATCGGCGAGCGGCACCAGACGGACAAGCTTGCGGCCCATTACCTGGGCCATGAAATTGTTGGTGAGGTCGTGGTGGAACGGCGTCTTCGTGCCGGCCGGGCCGAACCAGAAGAAGCCTTTGTCCGGCGAGCTTGCGTCGAGGTAGGTGTCGATGGGCGGAATGTCATCCCACAGCGCCGCCAGCGCCGCGCGGTTGCGCGACGTGTTGTTCGCCGTCATGTAGAAATCGTTGGTGGCGCCGCTTTGCTCCACGAGATCCACGTAGTCGCGAAAGCGCATGAGCCGCTTGTGCTTCGGCTGGTTGATCTCGTAGTTCTCGTCCGATTCGCGGCCGAACTGCACTTCCACCTCGGCGTCGCCGCAACGCGCGCGGAAATAGTCGTAGCCCCATTTGCGAAGCGCGGGCCACGCGTCCAGCATGCCGTCGATCAGCACAGGCCGGTTCTGGCAGTAATACGACTCGAAGAATTCGTCGCGCGAGAGCCGTTCGCGTCGCTCTACTGCTGTTGCGCTCAGGCCGGCGTCGGCTGCGCCTGCGTTCGTCTGCGGCGCGGCACGCATGCGCGCGAGCGTGCGATACACCGAGAGCATCCAGTCACGCTTGCGCAAACGATTACGAAGCCGCGCGCCGCCCTGCAGATACGGGCTCGCAAGCGCCGCGTCCACTTCGTGCGTGGCGTCCGCCGGCGCGAAGCCATGCGACGCGAGCGCCACAGCAAGCGTTTCCGGCGGCACGTCGAGCAACAGGTTTTCGGCAATCCAGCGGCGCCAGTCGTCATCGAACGAACGGCTCATGGCCCTCTCCTCCAGCTTGTTATCGATGCATCCGCCTCGCGTGCAAGCCACCAAAACAAAAGGCACGCGTGCATGATGCACGCGTGCCTCGTTCAGCCTGTCGTTGTCGACATGAACCGCACCGGTGAGCGCGAAGCGCCACCCGGTGCAGCCCGCGACATTACATCTTCACGACGTCGAGCAGGGTCTTCTTGCCGCCCTTGTAGTTGTACAGCGAGATCACGCCGTGCTTGAGGTCGCCCTTCGAGTCGAACGTGGTTTCGCCAATCACGCCCTTGTAGTCGGTGCTCGGCATGGCGGCGAGGATCTTCGCCGGGTCCGTCGAGTTCGCACGCTTCATTGCGTCGACGATGATGTACACCGCGTCATACGTGAACGGAGCGTAGATCTGGATCGGCTGGCCGAAGCGCTTCTGATACTTCGCCTGGAACGCTGCGCCGCCTGCCATCTTCTCGAGCGCCATACCGGCTTCCGAGCACACGACGTTGTCGGTTGCGTCGCCAGCCAGGTCCGACAGCTTGTCGGTACACACGCCGTCACCCGCGAGCACCTTCGCGCGCAGGCCCAGTTGCTTCGCCTGCTTGGCGAACGGGCCGCCGGTGGCGTCCATGCCGCCGTACATGATCGCGTCCGGGTTCTCACCCTTGATCTTCGTCAGAATCGCGCGGAAGTCCACGGCCTTGTCGTTCGTCGCGTCGTGCGACACGACCTTCAGGCCCAGTGCCTTCGCGGTCTTCTCAAATTCGTTCGCCAGACCCTGGCCATAAGCCGTGGAGTCGTCGACGATCGCGACGCTCTTCACCTTCAGGCCCTTCGCGGCATAGTTCGCGAGTGCCGGGCCTTGCTGAGCGTCCGTAGCCACCACGCGGTACGTGGTCTTGAAGCCTTGCTGCGTGTAGGCGGGGTTCGTTGCCGACGGCGAGATCTGGACGATGCCCGCGTCGCTATAGATCTTCGATGCCGGGATCGAGGTACCCGAGTTCAGGTGACCGACCACCGCCACGACCTTGTCGTCGACAAGCTTCTGGGCAACCTGGGTAGCCGTACGCGGGTCAGCCGCGTCGTCCTGGGCGTCGAGTTCCAGCGTGACCTTCTGGCCGCCGATCGTCAGACCCTTGGCATTGATTTCTTCGACCGCGAGACGCGCGCCGTTCTCGTTGTCTTTCCCGAGGTGGGCAATGCCGCCCGTCAGCGGAGCGACGTGACCGATCTTCACGACCTGGTCAGCTGCCGCGGTCGTTGCGATCGACGCAAACAGCATGGCGGCCGCGCTGATCGGCAACAGCTTTTGAATCTTGATGTTCATGTAAGTCTCCAGTTTCGGTCCCAAATTACGTAATCGCCCTGTGCCCCGCTCCCTTCACGTGTCGCTCTATTGGGGACGACCACGCAGGATGCATCGTTCATGCACCTGGCTAGCATGACATTCGCCGGTTTGTGACAGGCGGCCAATCATACTTGCGCGCAAGTGTAGGCGATCAAATTAATTTAGGGGATTTTTTTGGGTAAGTGGTGACACTACCAATAGCGTTTGTCCTGTCAACCGAACCGCGAGATGCGATGTAAGCACTGCAGTGCCTGTAAAACGGCCACCCATGCGGCTCTGCGGATACCCCGGCCCGGCCATGCGAGCAGGGCTTCGCAAAGGTTTGCGCAAGGCTGGCTCAATGTGCGTGTCCGCCAATGTGACGTTTTGTCCATCCGCACTAAAGTGATGGCGGTTAATAACCGTTAATAGTTCGAATAAGCATCGTAAGCGTGCGGCCGCCGATCACCCAACCATCGCCCACCGGCCAAGACCGCCACGTGCAGCAGGACGTATCTTGAGACACGCTGCGCGGCTTGCTGCAGCGCCGTCCACCCCTATGGCAAACTGACTCTCCATATTGACTTCCTGGTTCGATTCGCCGCGTCGCGCCCAGCCGTGCCTTGCAAGGCCTCGCCAGGCTTTGCAGCGCTTTCGGTATGCGGCGGGAAGCATCGCGGCGTCTCGCTCCGTTACCGTCTTGAAGGAGAACGCTGTGAGCATTACGTCCCGCTGGATCGACATCCCCACCGGCAATGAAAGCTTCGAAGGCTACCTGGCGCTGCCGAAGACGGGCAAGGGCCCGGGCATCGTCATCGTTCAGGAAATCTTTGGCGTCAACGGCCATATTCGCGACGTCGCCGAACAATACGCGCAGGACGGCTACGTCGCGCTCGCCCCCGACATTTTCTGGCGTACGCAGCCGCGTGTGGAACTGGCCTACGTGGGCGCGGACCGCGACCGCGGCATCGAACTGCTGCAAAAGACCAACGTCGATCTCGCCGTCGCCGACATCGGCGCGGCCGCGGCCGCGTTGCGCGCCATGCCCGAGGTGACGGGCAAGGTGGCCGCCATCGGCTACTGCTTCGGCGGACGCCTCGCCTATCTCGCCGCTGCCCAGGGCACGCTGGATGCCGCGGTGTCGTACTACGGCGGCGGCATCCAGAACCGCCTGGAAGAAGCGCCGAACATCAAGGTGCCCATGCTGTTCCACTATGCCGAGCACGATCACTCCATTCCGCTCGAGGCCGTGGGGCAGGTGAAGGAGCGCTTCACGGGTCGCGACAACGTGGAGTTCCACCTGTACCCCGGCGCCGAGCACGGCTTCAACTGCACGGAGCGCGCGTCGTACAACCAGCACGCCGCAGCGCTCGCGCATGGCCGCACGCTGACGTTCCTCGGCGAGCGCATGTAAGCGCCTTCCACGCCATCACCCCTGCACGCGAGAAACCGATCGATGGAGTCCGACTACCTTGCCCACGATGCAATCGGCCTTGCCGATCTCGTGAAGCGTCGCGAAGTCAGCGCGCGCGAACTGCTGGACGCGGCGATCTCGCGTGTGGAAGCGGTGAATACGGCCATCAACGCGATCGTGCTCAAAGACTACGAGACGGCCCGCAAGCGCGCGCTCAGCAACGGTGATGGCACACAGGGCCTCGCCGAAGGGCCGCTCGCGGGCGTGCCTTTTCTGGTCAAGGATCTGGGCGCGCCGGTGGCGGGCCTGCCGATGTCGATGGGCAGCCGTCACTATCGCTACTTCGTGCCCACGCAAGACGCGCCGGTGGTCGCGCGCTTTCGCCAGGCGGGGCTCAACATTTTCGCGAAGACGAGTACTTCTGAACTCGGGCAAATGCCTTATACGGAGCCCGAACTGTTTGGTCCGTGCCGCAATCCGTGGAACCTCGATCACACGCCGGGCGGATCGAGCGGCGGTGCCGCGGCGGCCGTGGCAGCCGGCGTCGTGCCGGTTGCGCATGCATCCGATGGCGGCGGCTCGATCCGTATTCCCGCTTCATGCTGCGGACTCTTCGGACTGAAGCCCTCGCGTTCGCGGCAGGCACCGCGCATCGAGGCGCCGCCGCCAGGCGAGCTTGGTGTGGATCACGCCATCTCGCGCAGCGTGCGCGACAGCGCCCTGCTGCTCGATCTTGTGACCGGCAACCCCGCACTGCCGCCGGGCGCACCTGGCACGCTGCTCGCGGCCACGCGCGAGCCGTGCAAGCCGCTGCATATCGCGCTGATCTCGCACCCCATGCTCGCGCCGTCGCTCTCCGCCGATGCGCGCGCTGCGCTGGACGACGCCGCCAGGCTCGCCGAATCGCTCGGTCATCATGTCGATCCCGTTGAACCCGACGTCGACTTCGCCTCTGTCGCTCACGCGTTTCTGATGCTGTGGTCCGTGGTCGCCGACGAATTCGTGCTGCATGCGGATCGCCTCTCGGGCCGCAAGCCTCGCCGCACCGACTTCGAAATTGCGACATGGGCGATGGCGCACGTAGGCCGCAAGCTCGGTGAAGGCGCGCTGCCGGGCGCGCTCGAAACACAGCGCCGCGTCAGCGCGAAGGTGGCGGATCTCTTCACGCGCTACGACGTGATTCTGTGCGCGACGCTCGCGTCAGCGCCCATCAAGATCGGCGAGATGCGACCCACGCAGATGGAGCGCATCCAGATGCGCGCGGTCACGGCCATGCCCGTCGAGCCGCTCATGAAACGCCTGCTCGCCGAAGCATCGGCCAAGGCATTCGCGTGGGCGGGCTGCACCGAGTTGTTCAATCTCACCGGTCAGCCGGCGATGTCGGTGCCGCTTTACTGGAACGCGCGTGGCCTGCCCATCGGGGTGCAATTCGCCGCGCGGGAAGGCGACGACGCCACGCTATTCCGGCTCGCCGCACAACTCGAAGCGGCGCGCCCCTGGTTCGATCGCCGGCCGCCGTTGATGCACGCGCGCAGCTGAACGTGTGCGTGCGAAGCGGCAGCGCGCCGACTCGCGCTCATAGCTGACGACGCCCGGTTACGCCGGCTTGCGCCGCGCGTCGAGATCGGCATGGCGCTGTGCGGGCACGCAGGCCACCGCAACAATGGACACCGCGAGGCCACCCATCACATACCACGTGGGCGCAAGCGGCGAATCGAATGTCTGGATCAACCACGTCACGATGAACGGGCCGAAGCCGCCGAACAACATCACGGCAAAGTTGTAGGCAAGCGAGAGACTGGTGGAGCGCACGTTAGCGGGAAACAGCTCGGCAATCAGCGCGCCGAATGGTCCGTAGTAGCCGGAGAGCGTGATCGAAAGCAGCGTCTGCACGAGCACCAGCTTCGACACAGTAGGCGCGGCGGCAAGCCACGAGAAGAGCGGATACATCAATACGAACGTGACGACGAGCGACCACAGCGAGAGCCCCTTGCGGCCGATGCGGTCGGACCACGCGCCCATCACGGGCGAGAGCACCATGAGCACGATGTTGCCCGCAATCACCGCGTGGAACGACTCCGCGTACGAGAGCTTCAGCTCGCGCACCGCGAAGGTGGGCAGGTAACTGATGAGCACATAAACCGTCACCGTAAGCGCGATGACAGCGCCGAGTCCGCACAGCACGTCGCGGCTGTGGCTCGCGAAGACCTCGCGCAAGGTGGCACGGCGCGCGGTCTGCTTCGCGTGAAGGAATGCTTCGGAGTCCGCGAGGTGTCGGCGAATGTAGAAACCGATAGGACCGATCAAAAGCCCAAGGATGAACGGCACGCGCCAGCCCCATGCTTTAAGCGCCTCGGGCGGCAGGCCGTGCGCGATCGTCGCGCCTACGAGGGCACCCAGCAGCAACGCGCCGGCCTGACTCGCCATCTGCCAGCTGCCGTAGAGACCACGTTTCGAGAACGGTGCGGCTTCGATCAGCAACGCAGTCGAACTGCCGAACTCACCGCCCGCCGAGAAGCCTTGCAGCATGCGGCCCACCACGATCATGAGCGGCGCGCCCACGCCGATGGCCGAATACGGCGGTGCGATGGCGAGCAGCAGGATGCCGAGCGTCATGAGCAGAATCACGAGCGAGAGCGCGGCCTTGCGGCCCGCGCGGTCGGCATAGAGACCGAGCACGATGCCGCCCACGGGGCGCATCACGAACGCGACGCCGAACGTTGCCGTGGTGAGAAGCAGCGACGCGTATTCGCTGCTGGCGGGAAAGAACAGCTGCGCGATGACGACGTTGAGAAAGCCGTACACAGTGAAGTCATACCACTCGAGCGCATTGCCGATCACGGCGGCCGCGACTGCCCGTGTGTTCAAGCTTCTCGACGCTGGTGCCATCCGGTTCTCCGGCCTTCACGAGGGAGGGTATGTCGTTATGCAGCCCTCGATAGCTGCGTACCGGCCTTCGCCGATGCCCTGCGAGTGTAAAGACCGGTCAAGGTGATTTCAAGCTGCGTTTGAAGCATCTTGCATGCCGCCGCATAAGGACGACGAGGACGACAAGGGGAGACGGCGGGACGGGACGGCGGGCGATGGTGAGCGCGGCGCCCCGCATTTCAAATCGCTTCCGGCCATGCCTTGTCATGCTGCGCCGCATCGAACAGACCTCGGCGCAGCATGTGAAGCGCGCGGCGTTCAGGCCTTCTTCGTATATGCGCTGCACCAGCCCTTACCGGATACCTGCTTGCCGCCGAACATCGGACACGGCGCCCATGCATCAGTCGGCTTGCCCTGGAAGAACTGGCAGTTGTTGCACTGCTGGCCGGCCGCGTACTTCGCGTACTTGGCCTTGTCGACCTGCGCCGCGTCGTTCTTGTAGCCGAGCGCAACAGCCGTGGGATCGGATTCGGACACCTTCGGCGCGTCGGCAAACGCCTGACGGGACAACGCCAACGAAGATGCAACACCAATGCTAGTGATAAGGAAAGTACGACGGGACGATTTCATGGGGAGTCACTCCAGGTCATTGGGACAGGTAAGGCTCACCTGCTCGCCGTTCTGACGACGGCGCGTGACAAGCATAACAACGAAGCCGCCTCGCGTAATGTCCCGAATGATGGAGATAAGCGACCCTGCGTCGCAGGCGCACCGCAGATACATGCCGCAGCCGCCGGTTCAAGCGCGGCCAACCACCTCGCAGACGCGCTGGGCAATGGCCAGAGACGCGGTGAGCCCCGGCGACTCGATACCGAACAGGTTCACGAGCCCACGCACGCCGTGAGCGGCCGGGCCCTGGATCATGAAGTCCGCCGCGGGCTCGCCCGGGCCGGAGAGCTTCGGCCGAATGCCGGCGTAAGCCGGCTGCAATGCGCCATCGGGCAGCCCTGGCCAATACGCGCGGATCTGCGCGTAGAACGACTCGGCACGGCGCGGATCGACGTCGTAGTTGATGCTGTCCACCCACTCCACGTCCGGACCGAAGCGCGCCTGTCCGCCAAGGTCCAGTGTGAGGTGCACACCCAGCCCCGCCTCGTTCGGCATGGGATAGATGAGCCGGCTGAACGGCGCCCGTCCCGAGATGCTGAAGTAGTTCCCGCGCGCGAGATAAAGCGGCGGCACCTGGCGGGCGTCGAGCCCGCGGATGCGTCGGGCCAGCCCATTCGCGTGCAGCCCCGCGCTGTTGATCACGCACGCGCAGCCAATCTCCGTGGGTTCGTTGCCGCCCACCCGCACGACGAAGCGTCCGTTGGCCGCCTCGATTTCCTGCACCGGCGCATGAAACGCGAATACGGCGCCGTCGTGCTCGGCGTCGCCTTGCAAGGCGAGCATCAGTTGATGGCTGTCCACGATGCCGGTCTGCGGGGAGAACACCGCGTCCACGCATTCGAGCGCCGGTTCGAGCGCCGTGGCCTCGGCACCGCTGATGCGCACGAGGTCGAACACGCCGTTCTCCCTGCCGCGCGCGAGGATGCTTTCCAACTGCGGCACCTGATTGCGCGCCGTCGCCACGAGCAGCTTGCCGCAGCGCTGGTGCGGCACGCCGTGCCCCGCGCAGTAGTCGTAAAGCATTTCGCGGCCGCGCACGCACAACGCCGCCTTGAGCGAGCCGCGCGGATAGTAGAGGCCCGCGTGAATCACTTCGCTGTTGCGCGAGCTGGTGCCCACGCCGATCGCTTCGGCCGCCTCGAGCACGATCACCTCGCGGCCCCGCGCCGCAAGCGCCCGGGCTATCGCCAGCCCGACCACGCCCGCGCCGATCACCACACATTCGATCTGATCCATGTCCCACGTCCACTTGGAGGCAAGGTGCGACTGCGAGTCCCCACATCATGCCTTCGTTCGTGCTTTCGTTGAGTGCTTCGCGCCGCCCTGCCGATGGCGTTCGCCGCCCGGCCGTCTCCACCGCTGGCGCCGGCATCGTCAAAATTGTACGACGGTGCCGCAGGCGCCGACGGCCCGCCAGATTCGCCTCGAAACGCGCAGACGGCCATGGCGCGGCACGCGTACGGTATCCGGGATTTCCCGAAGAAAGCCCGCCTCCCAAGGCGCTCGAGGAACATTGTGACGGCGCGCCGACGCCATCGTTGTTGAGAAAACAACAATACGCATACGATTCCCGTCATTTTCGGGAACGATCCGGCATAAGCAAGCAAAAAGCCGCCCTCGGGCGGCTTTTTTACGGTGAAGCGGGGTGTTTTTACGCAAAAACGCGATCGAACCACCATGGAGCATCACGTCCGGCGGCGGCCAATCGCTAGGCCTGAAACCCGATGGATTTGCGCCGTGAGCCGTAATCGAGCCGCACGTCCCTCGCCTGAACCTCGTGCCGACCGTCGATGCGTGCCGTGCCGAACGCGTTGAGAATGGCCCGGCGCATCTCGCGCGGCGACGCTTTCGCGAGCGCGTCGAGCGGACCGTCGCCCAGCACGGCCGGGAAGCGCTCGCCCCAACTGTGCGCGCTGCGGATTTCGTCGTAGATGGACTGCGCGATGCGCCGCGCGCCGTCGCGATCGGGCGGCGCGATCTCGTAGACGTTCATGCGGTTGAGAATCGGCTCGGGAATCGCGCGCTCGTCGTTGGCCGTCGCAATCCAGATCACGTGGCCCGCGTTGATCGGCACCTCGGCGAATTCGTCGATGAAGGTTTGCGCCGTGTCGTGCTCCAGCAGCGCGTAGAGCGCGCCCAGCGGGTCGTATTGCGAATCACCGCTCGCCTTGTCGATCTCGTCCACGGCGATCACGGGGTTGGCGTAGCTGCCGTGCACGAGCGCATCGAACACCTTGCCCGGCTTCGCATTCTTCCACTGCGACGACGCGCCCGAAAGAATCCACCCCGCCGTGAGCGAACTCATCGCGACGTAGTGATATGACGTGCCGAGCAGCCGGGCGAGCTGCTTCGCGAAATGCGTCTTGCCGATGCCCGGGTCGCCCAGCAACAGAATGGGCATCAGTTCGAGCCGGTCGTCCGTTTCGAGGCACAGCGCCACTTGCCGCCGCACGTCGTCGAGCGGATCGGCGAAGTTGGGCAGCGCACCGATCAGGTCGTCTATGGAAGGCATGCGGTTCGGCTTCACGCAGAAACGCAAATTGCCGATCTTGAGCATCTTTTCGTACGTGGTGCGCAGCGCGTCGTTCGCGCTCTCCCCGAGATCGTTCAGCGCGGTCTCGACATGATCCAGGTCGTAGACCTTGCTGAACGACGCCACCGCAATTTCCTGTTTGATCACCGCCGTCGTCATGTTTCACCCCGTTCTGCTTTCCGTTTTACGGCCTAGGCAAGCATCGTTCCAGTTCAGTGTAGCCATGCAATATTGGCGTGCAAGCCAGCAGCCGCGCGGCTGTGCTGCTAACAGGGTCCGCGGATTGCGTACGCGCTGCGGGCAATGGTGTGTTGCTGAACCCATTCAGCCGATGCGCTGTCACACCAGGGTCCTATGCTCGATCGGTTCGTCTCGCTCGCACGGCATTCAGCCGCAGCCGCCTGCGGGCGGCCTCGTGGGGCGCTGCGCGGATCGGGCGTAAGATGGTTGATTGCGAATGGAGGCGGATTGGCGGAACAGCCAGACGTATAAAACGTCTGCGACGAACGCGCAGGTCCGCGCACGGAGCCAGAAGAATCATGTGGAAAACGAGCGTCGCCGCCCTGCTGCTTGGCGCCTTACTGGGCGCCCCGCTGCTCGCGGATGCGCAGCAGGCCGTGCAATGGGAGTTGCAGGTCGTGCGCGACGGCCAGCAGATCGACACCTTCCAGGCCACTACGACGGTGGGCCAGGCGCGCACCGACACGCATCATCACGTGGTTACCCATGACGTCGGCTGCAAGCAACAGCCGGCAGGCAGCATCGACCTCGCCCGCACGCTCACGGTCTCGCCCGTCGACGCGAATGCGAACGAAGTGACGCTCGCCATCGACGCCCAGGAAGTGCTCGAGGAAGACACCCCTCAACGCACGGCCGAAGGGTGCGCGCTGCCGCCGCAGCCGCGCCAGGTGGCGGCGAGTCATCCGGGCCTGCGCGTGCCGGTCGGACAATGGGCGACCTGGCAGATCCTTCCGAAAGACCCGGCGCTCGAATACCGCGTGCGGGCAAGCCTCGTGAACCAGCCGTGAGAGCAACAACGAACCACACGGACACCATCGGCATGCGAAACCCCGAACACCTGCCCGGCGCGGCTCAAGGCAAGGACTTCGTCGCGGTGAGCTGGAACCTGCACAAGGGCCGCTCGCCGCTCGGCTTCACGGCGTGGCAGGCGATGCAGCGCTGGGTGCAGTCCGTTCATGCGGACGCCTACTTTCTCCAGGAAGCCATGGCGCGGCGCATGCCGCAGCCGGTGCTTTCGGCGGGATTCGGCGAACGCATGGCGGACGCCGCCGACGACGTCTGGCATTGCCAGGCCACCGAACTCGCGCAAGCGCTCGATCTCGAAATCGCGCTGGGGCCCAACGTCTTCAAACCGTCATGGCGGCACGGCAACGCAATTCTCTCGCCGCATCCGCTCGACCCCGGCGGACGCTGGGACATCTCCGCCCACCGTTTCGAGCGGCGCGGGCTGCTGGTCGCGCGAGCCACCTTTGGCGGGCACTCGGTCACGCTGCTGTGCGCGCACCTTGCGCTCACGCGCCAGGCCCGGCTGCGCCAGATGCACTGGATCGCCCACTGGATCGCACGCGAAGCGCCCGAAGGACCGCTCGTGCTGGCCGGCGACTTCAACGACTGGCGCAACGACTCGGTGCCGCTCTTCGCCGATCATGGCCTCTCCGAAGTCGCAACGCTGCTCGGCGAGCCGGCGCGCACGTTCCCGGCGTTCTCACCGGCGCTCGCGCTCGACAAGATGTTCGTGCGCGGCTTGAAGCCGGTCGAGCTGATCCAGCCCGCCGCTGAAACGTCGTGGCTTTCCGATCATCTGCCGTACATCGCGAAACTGCGGCTGGACTGAGCGCAGCAGGGCGCTAGAATCGGCGCTTCGCCCTAGTCGCTCTGGTTCTGCGTCCACCGGTCACGCCATGCACTACCTGCCGATCCTGCTGCAAATCGCCGTCGTCTATCTGTTCGCCGCGGCAAGCCCCGGCCCGAACTTCTTCATGATCACGCAGCTCTCGCTTGCCGGACGGCGGGGCCTGGGCGCCGCATCGGCGCTGGGTGTGGGCACGGCCTCCACGATCTGGGCGGCGCTCGCCATGCTCGGCGTAGCCGCGGTGCTGCAAAAGATCGACTGGCTTTATGGGGGCATCCGCATCGCCGGGGCGCTGTATCTCGTCTACTTCGGCATCAAGCTGGTTCGCTCCGGCGCGCGGCGCGACGATGACGTGCAGACCATGCCGTCCACCGAGATACCGCCCGCGGCCAATCGTCGCGCGTATTTCCGCGCCTGGCGCACCGGCCTCGTTACGTGCCTGACGAACCCCAAGTCGTGCGTCTTCTGGACAAGCGTATTTGCAGCGATGTTCCCGCCGCATCCGCCGCTGTGGTTCTACGGCGTGGTGCTCGTGCTGATTTCGGCGCTCTCGGCCGGCTGGTATAGCAGCGTGGCCTTCATGTTCGCAGCCGAGCGCACGCAGCGCGGCTACCGGCGCCTGCGCCGCCCCGTGGATGCGCTGTGCGGCGCCGCGCTCGTCGGGCTGGGCGTGAAGCTCGCCGCAAACCGCTGAGGGCATTGAACACGTTGGCGAGCACATCCCAACACCTCCTCTCGCAGCAGGGTCAATGCTGCGGCGCAGGAGCGGTTTGGTATCATTTCGTGAAAATCGTCTGCCGGGCCGCACGACCATCCGCGCGCGAGCCATACCCCCACACCCGTCCCGCGTTCCGCCGCTGCGGCGCCCGCCCTCACGAGGCGCGGTAAAATAGCCGATTGCGCATCGTTCCCGGACCGGGTTCGCGCAGCACACACAGCCTTTGCCTGCCAGCTGGCGCCCGCCGCCGCGGCCCTTGTTTTGCACATCCTGGAACCATGAGCAATCTGACCACGCAAACCGTTCTTTCCGTCCATCACTGGACCGACACGCTCTTCACCTTCACCTGCACGCGCGACCCGGGCCTGCGTTTCGAGAACGGCCAGTTCACGATGGTGGGCCTCGAAGTCGATGGCAAGCCGCTGATCCGCGCCTACAGCATGGCGAGCGCGAACTACGAAGAGCACCTGGAATTCCTGAGCATCAAGGTTCAGGACGGCCCCCTCACTTCGCGCCTGCAACACCTGAAGGTGGGCGATTCGGTGCTGATCGGCAAGAAGCCCACCGGCACGCTCATGGCCGACAACCTGCTGCCCGGCAAGACGCTGTGGCTGCTTTCCACGGGCACGGGGCTCGCGCCGTTCATGTCGATCATCAAAGACCCTGACGTGTACGACCGCTACGAAAAGGTGGTGCTCACGCACACCTGCCGTTTCGTGGACGAACTGGCGTACAAGGAATTCATCACCGAAGACCTGCGCAACCACGAGTACCTGGGCGACGTCGTGCGCGAAAAGCTGGTCTATTACCCGACGGTCACGCGCGAGACGTTCGAGAACCGCGGCCGCATCACCGAACTCATCGAGACGAAGAAGCTGTTCGAAGACCTGAACGTGCCGTCGTTTTCGCTGGAAAACGACCGCGTCATGCTGTGCGGCAGCCCGCACATGCTGCGCGACACGCGCGAGCTGCTGGATGGCCTCGGCTTCAAGGAAGGCAGCAACAACGACCCGGGCCACTACGTGGTGGAAAAAGCGTTCGTGGGCTGAGCCGCTTCCTGCGGTATGCAAATAGATGACGCCTTGCCCCTCGATAGCGGCGGGTGCTCGAAACCGGAGCCTTGGGCTCCGGTTTTTTTTCGTCTGGAAGAAACGCGAGTCGACACGACATAGCCGCACCCTCAGGGCGTCTGGCCGTTACAAATTCCTCACCTGTCCTTTACCTTTCATGTCGGCATTCTTCCTACAAGGATTGGGTCGACGTACCTCAGACTGTCGTATAAAAACCGCTCGCCAAGCCTTGTCTGGACTGCTTTTTACATTTTTTTAAGCTATCATCGCGGCGCAGCCAGGGCGTGCCCGGGGGTCGTCCGAACTGCACGCCGCGTTGTTACTGAATGTAAATTTCGTTACGCCCGGCCGTGGTAATTTTCTGGTTCCGCGCCGTAGCGCGACATGCATTCCGGCGCCTTCGTCAATCGACGCAAACCGTCTGGCTGAACCGCTTCCTCAAGGGAGAGTCATGGATACGTCGACCGTCATACCGATCAGCGGCAGCGTGTCCGCCCGCCCAAGGCGTGCGGCGCGCGGCACGCTGGCGGCAGACACACGTACGCCCGCCCGGACCGATCCGCCTTCGCTCGCCGTGTCCGTGGCCGCCTCCGCGCCGCTACAGCCCAGTAGCGCGTCCGAACTCGCCCGCCTGCGGGCCCGCGTGAACGCACTCGCGGCCGAACTGGCTACCGTGGGCGAAGCCACGCGCCGCCAGCTCGCCCGCGAACTGCACGACAGTGTGGGTGCCGAACTCACGGCCACCCATTTCGCCCTCGCCAGTCTCGAAACCCGCCTTCCCAACGACGTGCCGCAAGCCGCGCTGGAAGCGCTCGCCCTCGTGCGCCGGTCGCTTGACGCAACGGGCGATGCCGTACGGCAGGCGCTCGCGGGCCTTCACGCGCCGCAGCTGGACGCCGGCATCGTGCGCGCACTGTCTCAATGGACGGGCGGCTTCGCCCAGCGCACCGGCCTTCGCACCAGCTTCGTCTGCGCCGCCGACGTGCGCCTCACGCGTCTTCCGCCTGCCTCTGCGCTGGCCGTCTTCCGGGTCGCACAGGAAGCGCTCACTAACGTGGCGCGCCACGCGCACGCCACCGGCGCCGACGTCCAGATCGAAACCAGCCGCCGCTATCTCACGCTGATCGTCAGCGACGATGGCGTCGGCCTCTCCCCACGAGCCGCCCGGCGCTGCCGCTCGGCGGCCGACCGTGACGACGACGCGGGGCTCGACGGCCATTTCGGCGTCGGCGGCATGCGGGTGCGCTGCGAAGCCTTCGGCGGCAAGTTGCAGATCGTCGCGAAACGCCCTCGCACCGACGCCAGCGCCGGCGTCAATGCCAGCGTCGGCCGCACGAAGCACGGCACCCGCCTGCGTGCCCGCTTCGCCTGGGACGCATTGATGGGCGCTGTCCCCGCGCAAGCCGGCGCCCATCAATCGGTTGAACCGGCTCAAGCGGTTCAATCAGCTCAAGCGGCTCAATCGGCTCAATCAGCCCAAGCGGTTCAGCCCGTTCGGCGAGCGAAGGTCCTGCCATGAGCCTGCGCATCCTGCTCGTGGACGATCACGCCGTGGTGCGCCAAGGCGTACGCCAGTTGCTGCTGGACCGCCGCGTGGCGCGCGAAGTGTCCGAGGCCGAAACCGGTGCGAACGCGCTCGCCGCCATCGGCAAGCAGGTCTACGACGTGATCCTGCTCGACATTTCCCTGCCCGACACAAACGGCGTCGAGGTGCTGAAGCGGATCAAGCGCAAGGCGCCGCGCATGCCGGTACTGATGTTCTCGATGTATCGCGAAGACCAGTACGCCGTGCGTGCGCTCAAGGCGGGCGCGGCGGGCTATCTCTCCAAGACCGTGGATGCCGCGCAGATGATCTCGGCCATCCAGCAGGTCGCCGCGGGCCGCAAGTACGTGAGCCCGGCGATGGCCGAAGCGCTGGCAGACTACGTCTCGTTCGACGGCGAGCAGCTTCCGCACGAAAAGCTCTCGGACCGCGAGTACCAGACGCTCTGCATGCTGGCTTCGGGCAAGCGCCTCACGGACATTGCCGAAGCCCTGTCGCTGTCGGTCAAGACGGTGAGCGTCTACCGCACGCGGCTGCTGGAAAAGATGAAGCTCAGCAACAACGCCGAACTCACGTTCTACGTGATGAGCAACCGCCTCATCGACCTGAACCCGGCAATGACGGGCTGAGGCTGCGGGACCGATTTCTCATGCCGCCGCGCCTTCATTGCGGCAATTTGCCCCAATAAGCAAAAGCCCGCTCCGCCCGCCTGCCGCGACGCGGACTTCGCGCTCTCGCCGCCCCAACATGGGGCAACTTTCACTCGATCCCATCCGGCCCGGGCGCCGCGCCCGATAAGGCGGCCTTTTCACATCGGCTAAAATTGCGGGTTTCCCCTTAGTTTCCCCTTAAGGTTTCACCGTCGTTTCCGCTCATCCGGAAACGCACTATTGGCGTACTTCCGCACCGGACGCTGGACGGCGCGGGAGGCATGGCAGGCATCACAGGAGCCCCCGGACAATGTCCCTCTTTCGCAGGAAAAACGTCGAACACATGTTGGCCAGCGCGCAAGGCGCCGGTCTCAAGAAGGCCCTCGGCGCCCTTGACCTCACGTTTCTCGGCATCGGCGCCATCATCGGCACGGGCATCTTCGTGCTGACCGGCACCGGCGCGGTCCAGGCCGGCCCCGCACTGATGGTCTCCTTCGTGATCGCCGCCATTGCCTGCTGCTTCGCCGCGCTCGCCTACGCCGAGTTCGCATCCACGATTCCCGTCGCCGGCTCCATCTACACCTATTCGTACGCGACGCTCGGCGAGCTTGCGGCCTGGGTGATCGGCTGGGACCTGATGCTCGAGTACGGGCTCGCGACCTCGGCGGTCTCGGTGGGCTGGTCCGGCTATCTGCAATCGCTGCTTTCAGGCTTCGGCATTGCGCTGCCCACGGCGCTCACCGCCGCGCCCGGCGCGGTAAAGGGCGTCACCACGCTCTTCAACCTGCCCGCGTTCCTCGTGATGATGGCGATCACCGCGCTGCTCTCTGTAGGCGTGCGCGAATCCACGCGCATCAACAACATCATGGTGGCGATCAAGGTGACCGTCGTGCTGCTCGTCATCGCGGTCGGCGTGTTCCACGTCACGCCGGCCAACTGGACGCCGTTCATGCCGAACGGCTGGCACGGCGTGTTCGGTGCCGCGGCCGTCATGTTCTTCGCGTTCATCGGCTTCGATTCCGTCTCGTCCGCGGCCGAGGAAGTGAAGAACCCGAAGCGCGACCTGCCCGTGGGCATCATCTCGTCGCTCGCCGTCTGCGCCGTGCTCTACGTGGCGGTGGCGGCGGTCGTAACGGGCATCGTGCCGTCTGCGAAGTTCGCCGACATTTCGCACCCGGTTTCGTACGCGCTGCAGGTGGTCGGTGAGACCTGGGTAGCGGGCTTCATCGATCTCGGCGCCGTGCTCGGCATGCTCACCGTGATTCTCGTGATGAGTTACGGCCAGACCCGCGTCATCTTCGCCATGTCGCGCGACGGCCTGCTGCCCGCCGCACTCTCGCGCGTGCATCCGCGCTTTGCGACGCCGTTCCTCACCACGTGGCTCGTCGGCATCTTCTTTGGCCTGATTGGCGCGCTCGTGCCGCTCAACGTGCTGGCCGAGCTGATCAACATCGGCACGCTCGCGGCTTTTTCGATGGTCTCCATCGCCGTGCTGGTGCTGCGCAAGACGCACCCCGATCTGCCCCGCGCCTTCCGCTGCCCCGGCGTGCCGGTGGTGCCGGTGCTGGCGGTGGCGTCGTGCCTCTTCCTGATGGTGAATCTGCAGCCCGTCACCTGGACCGCGTTCCTCGTGTGGCTCGTGATCGGGATGGTGGTGTACTTCGGCTATTCGCGTCATCACTCGCGTCTTGCGCATACCACCGAAGCGCACTGACCGAAGCACACGGAGCGAGGCGCACGCAGCGCTGTCCACGCACTCCGATACCGCGCGGCCAGCCTTTGCCGCCGCACACATCCAATGGCACACCCAACGGCACATCCCGCAACGGATGTGCCGTTTTTTTGCATCCATGCATGTGCATGCATCGGCCTTCGTGCGGCCGGCAACCCGGCTGCACGCACCGCTCAAGCGGTAAAACCCCCGCAGCACAAAGGCCGAATTTGTGCTTTACTTCCCGGGCGGCACTGAAGGCGATATCCGTAGCAACACCGCGGCAACACCGCGAGCAACACCGTAAAAGCACAAACCAGCCGGACCCCAGTCGGACCCTCTATGCAGGTGTGCCGCAGGCCACACAAGCGGCAGCCGGGCGATATGGCAGGGCAGTGAAGGTGAATGCGGGCCCAGGCAGGTCTCTACCCCCATAGGAGACAAGCGATGGCGATCAGTATCCGCCTGACGGTCAACGGCGCGCCCGTGACCGCCGAGGTCGAGCCTCACACGCTGCTGGTCCAGTTTCTACGCGACAAGCTGCGCCTGACCGGCACCCACATCGGCTGCGACACCGCTCAATGCGGCGCCTGCACCGTCCATCTGAACGGCCGCGCCGTGAAGGCGTGCAACATGCTCGCCGTGCAGGCCGAAGGCGCCGACATCACCACCATCGAAGGGCTCGCCGCCAACGGCACGCTGCATCCCATGCAGGCCGCGTTTCGCGAATGCCATGGCCTGCAGTGCGGGTTCTGCACACCGGGCATGGTGATGAGCGCGGCGGCCCTGGTTGCCCAGAATCCCGATCTCACCGAAGCCGATGTGCGCCGTCAGCTGGACGGCAACCTGTGCCGCTGCACGGGTTATCACAACATCGTGAAAGCCGTGCTGGAAGGTGCCGCCGCCATGAAGGCGGATGCGCCGCGCGCGTGAAGGAGCCCGCCATGAACGCACCCGAACAGCAACGGATGATCGGCGCCTCCGTGAAGCGCAAGGAAGACTATCGCTTCCTCACCGGCAGCGGCCAGTACACCGACGACATCGTGCTGCCGCAGCAGGCATACGCCGTATTCGTGCGCTCGCCTTACGCGCACGCCACGATCCAGAGCGTGAACACGGACGCCGCGAAGAGCATGCCCGGCGTGATCGCCGTATTCACCGGCGCGGACCTCGCCGCGGAAAACGTGGGCGGCCTGCCGTGCGGCTGGCTGATTCACAGCATCGACGGCTCGCCCATGCACGAGCCGCCGCATCCCGTGATCGCGCATACGAAGGCGCGGCACGTCGGCGACCAGGTCGCGCTCGTGATCGCGGAATCGGTGAAAGAAGCGAAGGACGCCGCCGAGACCATCGAGGTCGAGTACGACATGCTGCCCGCCGTGATCGACACGGCCCATGCGGCGGACCCGGGCCAGCCGCTCGTGCACGACGACGTGCCCGACAACACCTGCTACACGTGGGGCCACGGCGACAAGGCCGCGACGGATGCCGCGTTCGCCGGCGCCGCGCACGTCACCACGCTGGAAATCGTCAATAACCGGCTGATCCCGAACGCCATCGAGCCGCGCGCCGTCAACGCGAGCTATTCGCCGCAGGACGACAGCTACACGGTCTACGTGGCGAACCAGAATCCGCACGTCGAGCGCCTGCTGATGGCGGCGTTCGTGCTCTCGCTGCCCGAATCGAAGGTGCGCGTGGTGGCGCCCGACGTAGGCGGCGGCTTCGGCTCGAAGATCTTTCTCTACGCCGAGGACGTGGCGCTCACCTGGGCCTCGAAGAAAATTCGCCGGCCCGTGAAGTGGACGGCCGAGCGCTCCGAGTCCTTCATCTCCGACGCCCACGGTCGCGACCACGTGACGAAGGCCGAACTCGCGCTGGACGCCAACGGCAAGTTCCTCGCCATGCGCGTGCACACCACGGCGAACATGGGCGCGTACCTTTCGACGTTCGCCTCCAGCGTGCCGACCATCCTCTACGCCACGCTGCTGGCGGGCCAGTACACCACGCCCGCCATCTATGCCGAAGTGAAAGCGGTGTTCACGAACACCGTGCCCGTGGACGCCTATCGCGGCGCCGGCCGCCCCGAAGCGACCTACGTGGTGGAGCGTCTCGTCGAAACCGCTGCGCACGAGATGAAGATCGATCCGGCCGAACTGCGCCGCCGCAACTTCATCCGCGCGTTCCCGTACGCCACGCCCGTCGGGCTCACCTACGACACCGGCGACTACGAAGCGTGCCTTGGCCGCGCGCTCGAACTCGCGGACGTCGCAGGCTTCGCGGCCCGCCGCGACGCGTCGAAGCAGAGCGGCAAGCTGCGCGGGCTCGGCTACTCGTGCTACATCGAGGCCTGCGGGCTCGCGCCATCGAACATCGCGGGCGCGCTCGGTGCACGCGCCGGTCTCTTCGAGGCGGGCGAAATCCGCGTGCATCCCACCGGCTCCGTCACCGTGTTCACCGGCTCGCACAGCCACGGCCAGGGTCACGAAACGACCTTCGCGCAGGTGGTCTCCGACCGCCTCGGCGTGCCCATCGACAACATCGATATCGTGCACGGCGACACCGGCCGCATTCCGTTCGGCATGGGCACGTATGGCTCGCGCTCCATCGCGGTGGGCGGCTCGGCCATCATGAAGGCGCTCGACAAGATCGAGGCGAAGGCGAAGAAGATCGCGGCGCACCTGCTGGAAGCGTCGGCGGAAGACATCGAGTTTCGTGACGGCGTGTTCCGCGTGAGCGGCACCGACCGCACGAAGACCTTCACCGACATCTCGCTCGCCGCCTACGTGCCGCACAACTATCCGCTCGAAACGCTGGAACCGGGCCTCGACGAAAGCGCCTTCTACGACCCGACCAACTTCACCTATCCCTCGGGCGCCTACGTCTGCGAGTTGGAAGTGGACCCGGACACGGGCGAGGCGCGCATCGACCGCTTCACGGCCGTAGACGACTTCGGCAACGTCATCAACCCGATGATCGTCGAAGGCCAGGTGCATGGCGGGCTGGGCCAGGGCATCGGCCAGGCGCTGCTGGAACGCTGCGTCTACGACACCGAAACCGGCCAGCTGCTTTCCGGCTCGTACATGGACTACGCGATGCCGCGCGCCTCCGACCTGCCCTCGTTCAACGTGGAAACGGCCAAGGGCACGCCGTGCACGCACAACCCGCTCGGCGTGAAGGGCTGCGGCGAAGCGGGCGCCATCGGCTCGCCGCCGGCCATCATCAACGCGATTGTCGACGCCCTCGCGCCGCTCGGCGTGAAGGACATCCAGATGCCCGCCACGCCGCACCGCGTGTGGTCGGCGATCCGCGCGGCGCAAAGTCCGGCGACCCACAGCTGAGGGAGAAGACGACATGTACTCGTATTCGTTCGACTATCAGCGCGCCGCCGATGCGAAGGCCGCCGTCGCCGCGCTCTCCGGCAACAGCGAGGCGAAGTTCCTCGCGGGCGGCCAGAGCCTGCTGCCCACCATGCGTCTGCGGCTCGCGCAGCCCGCGGCGCTCATCGACGTGACGCGCATTCCGGCGCTCAAGGAGCTTCGCGCCGATGCGAAGACCGTGACCGTCGGCGCAGCCGTGTGTCACGCGGACGTCGCCGCGAATGCGGAGATACGGCGCGTGCTGCCAGCGCTCGCGGACCTGGCGGGCAACATCGGCGACCGCCAGGTGCGAGCGCTCGGCACCCTCGGCGGATCGATTGCGAATAACGATCCCGCAGCCGACTATCCGGCCGGGCTCGTCGCGCTCGGCGCAACCGTCGTCACGGACCGCCGCCGCATCACCGCGGACGACTTCTTCCTCGGCATGTACGAAACCGCGCTCCACACCGACGAGCTGATCACCGCCGTCGAATTTCCGGTGCCCGAGCGTGCCGCCTACGAGAAGTTCTTCAACCCGGCGTCGCACTTCGCGCTGGTGGGCGTGTTCGTGGCGAAGTCGGCGGGCGGGGTGCGCGTCGCGGTGACGGGCGCGGCGCCTTCGGTGTTCCGCGCCACCGACCTGGAAGCCGCGCTCGCCGCCAACTTCACGCCCGAAGCCGCACGCGCCGTGACGGTATCCGCCGACGACCTCAACAACGACCTGCACGGCAGCGCCGAGTACCGCGCGCATCTGATTCCGGTGCTCGCCGCGCGCGCGGTCGCGAAGGCCAACGGGTAGCCGCTCGCGTCTGTGGAGCCGCTGCGAGTTCGGTATGGAACCGCAGCGGCAACGAACGAGCACCCGCCAGGAGCACCATGCAGCCCGCCTCAATCGACGACACCCTCGCGCAGCTCGCGGCGCAAGGCTATCTGGCGAGCCGCGAACTCGCCATCGCGCTCTATCTCGCGCTGCGCATGGAGCGGCCGCTCTTCCTCGAAGGCGAGCCGGGCGTCGGCAAAACGGAACTCGCGAAGGCCGCGGCGGGCATGCTCGGCACGACGCTCTTGCGACTGCAATGCTACGAAGGGCTCGACACCGCGAGCGCGCTCTACGAATGGGACTACCCGCGCCAGATCATGGCGCTGCGCCTCGCCGAAGCCGCGGGCGAGCGGCCCGACAACGACACGCTGTACCGCGGCGAATTCCTGCTCAAACGCCCGCTGCTGCAAGCGTTGCTGCCCGACGAGCATCATCCGGGCGCGCGGCGCGTGCTGCTCATCGACGAAATCGACCGCGCCGACGAACCCTTCGAGGCGTTCCTGCTGGAACTGCTCTCCGACTTCCAGGTGTCCATTCCCGAGTACGGCACCGTGCGCGCGGAACAGCCGCCGCTCGTCGTGATGACGTCGAACCGCACGCGAGAAGTGCACGACGCGCTCAAGCGCCGCTGTCTCTATCAATGGATCGGCTACCCCGACCGCGAGCGCGAACTGGCCATCGTGGCGGCGCGTGCGCCGCAGACGTCGGCGGATTTGCAGCGCCGCGCCGTCGATTTCGTGCACCAGTTGCGCGGCATGGACCTCTTCAAGGCACCGGGCATCGCGGAGACCATCGACTGGTGTCGCGCGCTGTCAGCGCTCAGCGTGACGGAGCTCGATCCGCAGTCCGTGCAGGACACGCTCGGCGTGCTGCTCAAGTATCAGGACGACCTCGCGCGGCTCGACGCGCAGCAGATCGCGCAATGCCTCGCCATGAGCCCGTGACGGCGATGCCTCCGATGTCGCCGATGACACCCATCGCGCGCAACGTCGTGCACTTCGTGCGCGTGCTGCGTGCGGCGGGCCTGCCGATGTCGCCGGCGCACGCCGTGGACGCGCTCGATGCCCTGCGCTGGATCGACATCGGCCGCCGCGACGACGTGCGTGCCGCGCTGGCGGCGCTGCTGGTCTCGGCACCCGACGAACGCGAACTGTTCGACGCCGCGTTCGATCTCTTCTGGCGCGACCCCGACTGGGAAGGCAAGCTGCGCGCGCTGCTGCTGCCGAAGGTGCAAGGCGCCATGCCGCCGCCGAAGCGCAACAACCGTCTCGCCGACGCACTCGCCGCACGCCGTCCGCCGGCGGGCGCGAACCCGCCGCCTGGCGAGCAGGAGCGCCACGAACTGCACGCACAGGTGACGTTCAGCGCCGAGGAACGTCTGCGCCAGCGCGATTTCGACACGCTCTCCGCCGACGAATGGGGCGCGCTGCGGCATCTGATTCGCGGCCATCGTCTGCCGCTTGTCACCGAGCCGACGCGGCGGCTCAAGGCCGCGTCGCGCGGCAGCCACGCCGATCTGCGCGCGAGCGCCCGCCACGCCGTGCGCGCGGGCGGCGACTGGACGGTCTGGAAGTACCGCGCCGTCGTGCAGCGCAAGCCGCCGCTCGTGTTGCTGCTCGACATCTCCGGCTCGATGAGCAGCTACTCGCGCGCGGTGCTCTATTTCTGCCACGCGCTTCTGCAGTCGCGCGAGCGGCTTCAGGTGTTCCTGTTCGGCACGCGGCTCACGCACGCCACGCGCGCGCTGCGCGAGCGCGATCCCGACGTGGCCATCGCCGCGCTCACGGCGCAGGTGTCGGACTGGTCGGGCGGCACGCGCATCGGCGCCGCGCTCGCGGAGTTCAATCGACGGTGGGCCCGGCGCGTGCTCGCGGGCCGGGCCACGGTGCTGCTCGTCACGGACGGCCTCGACTACGAAGCCATCGACGTGCTCGAAGCCGAGATGGCGCGGTTGCATCGTTTCGCGCATCGCGTGGTGTGGCTCAATCCGCTGCTGCGCTATCGCGATTTCTCGCCGACGGCGCGTGGCGTGCAGGCGATCGCGCCCCATGTCGATTCCTGCCATCCGATCCATAATCTCGAAAGTCTTGAGGCGTTTGCCCGCAGCCTCGGCGAACCGTGGTCCCAGGCGCTGACATCGCGCACGAAAACAACCGGAGGAGCGACGCAATGCAACTGACCGAAAGCTACACGTTGCCGGTACCGCAGCAGCGCGCATGGGAAGCGCTCAACGACACGGCCATCCTGCGCCAATCCATTCCGGGCTGCGAAAGCATCGAGCCCGACGGCGAGAATGCGTACGCACTCACGATGCAGGCGCACGTCGGGCCCGTGAAGGCGCACTTCAAGGGACGCATGCTGCTCACCGACATCGACGCGCCGCGTGCCTACACCATCGTGTTCGAAGGTCAGGGTGGCGTGGCGGGCTTCGGCAAGGGCAGCGCGCAGGTGACGCTCGAACCCGAGGGCGACGCCGCGACGAAGCTCTCATACACGGCGCACGCGCAGGTGGGCGGCAAGCTCGCGCAGATCGGCTCGCGGCTCGTGGACGGCGCGGCGCGCAAGATCGCGGGCGAGTTCTTCAAGCGCTTCAGCGAACACGTGGGCGGCCCGGCAGCGTCCGAGGTCACGGACGGCGCTGCCGACCAGGAAGGCACCCTGCAAACCGCGAGCGGCGCCACGGAAACCGAGGCGGAATCGCTCGAAGGCGCGGCCGGCGCCCAGACGCAAGCAGAAGCGGATACCGGCGAAACAAAGAGGAAAAAGTCATGGAAAGCGTGGATCTCGAGGTCCTGAAATCCAGCGCACGCTGGCTTGAAGAAGGACATCGCGCGCTGCTCGTCACAGTGGTGAAAACATGGGGCTCGTCGCCGCGGCCCGAAGGCGCAATGCTCGCGGTGCGCGACGACGGGCTCGTGGTGGGCTCGGTGTCGGGCGGCTGCATCGAAGACGATTTGATCGACCGTGTGCGCAAGCTCGGCATCGAACAGACGCATCCGGAGAGCGTGAAGTACGGCATCACCGCGGAAGAGGCGCATCGCTTCGGGCTGCCATGCGGCGGCACGATCCAGCTCGTGCTGGAGCCGCTCACGAAAGCAAGCGGCATTGCCGAGTTGTGCCAGGCCGTGGAGGAAGGGCGGCTCGTGGCGCGCACGCTCGATATGGCCACGGGCAAGGCGACGCTCGGCCCCGCACTCGCCACCGACGGCGTGGATTTCGACGACGCGCGCCTGCTCACCATTCACGGGCCGCGCTACCGCATGCTCGTGATCGGCGCGGGGCAACTTTCGCGCTATCTCTGCCAGATCGCGGTGGGCCTCGACTACCAGGTGACCGTGTGCGACCCGCGCGAGGAATACACGGACGTGTGGGACGTGCCGGGCACGAAGATCGTCCGCACGATGCCCGACGACACCGTGCTCGACATGAAGCTCGACGAGCGCTGCGCGGTGATTGCGCTCACGCACGACCCGAAGCTGGACGACCTCGCGTTAATGGAAGCGCTCAAGACACCGGCGTTCTACGTCGGCGCGCTCGGCTCGCGCCGCAACAACGCGGCGCGGCGTGAGCGCCTGAAAGAATTCGATCTGAGCGAAACGCAGCTTGCGCGGCTGCATGGCCCGGTGGGCATTTACATCGGCAGCCGCACGCCGCCGGAAATTGCGGTGTCGATTCTCGCCGAGGTGACAGCCGCGAAGAACGGCGTCTCGCTGCCTACGCTGTTGCAGGTGGAAGGCGCGAAGGCTGCGCGCGAGATTGCCGCGAATGCGGGCGCGGCGTGCAGGGTGTAGCGCCGCGGCCTCGCATCACGTCACATCAATCCGGCCGTGAGCGCCGCGGCCACTGAACCCAGCACCAGCACCACGCCGACGGTGCGTTTCTTGTGCAGTTCGGTCCAGAGCAGCACGCCCGTGAGCGAGAGCAGGATCAGCGAACCTGCGATGGTGTCCATGAGCAGCACCCAGCCCATCGAGACGCCCACGCCGCGATGCAGGTTCGTGAGCGTCGCGAAGAACGTGTTGCTCGTGTTCTTCACCGAGACGTAGCCGTTGCCCACCCAGTACTCGGCCTGCACGCTGTGGCCGGGTGCCGCGAGGGTCATTTGCCAGAACTCCGGCTGCACGGTCCGCTGACCGCCCCAGGCCACAGGGTGGGCGGGCTCGCGACGAACGCGGCCAGGCTTGCCCTCGATCTTCAGTTCGCGCTGAAGCCAGCGCATCATTTCCTGCGGCGAGCGAGGCGGCGTGTCGGGCAGCGCGACCTGCACCTGCTCGACGCTCGGCTCGCCCGTCGATATCTTCAGCGGGCCGCCGCGATGGTTGAGCAGAAAGCCCGTCACGCCGAACATCAGTCCGATCACGGCGCCCCACAGTCCGATCCAGCCGTGCACGTTGCGCAGCCATTTGATGAAGTTCGCGCGCCGCGAACGCTGGCGGCGCACCACCTCTTCAACGTCGCCGATGCGTGTGAGGCCGCTCGTGCTCTGCAGCGTTGCGGCGGCGGCCGGTTTGGCCGTGATCGGCGGGGCCAGCGTGGGAGAGAGGACATCGATAGATTCAGGCGCGTTCAAATCAAGCTCCATGCGCAGGCACAACGGGATTCAAAGAATAGTGGCGACCGCCCACGCGTTTCTCGCGGCATGGAGCCGCAGACGAGGGTTCGAGACGGGAAGCCACCGTACCGGACGGCACGGCGGATCAAGGACCCAGTCGCGCAGCCACCGGCACGGCCGACGGGAACGGCCGTCGGTCGTCGGTTGCAGGCTGGCTGGCGGTCACAGAGGAGAGATGTGACGAAGGCTGGCGGCGCCTTTCAATTGAGAATCGCTATCATTACACGGGCCAACCGATTTCTCAACCGGCGGGTGTTTCGGCTCGTTACGTGTCGGCGGATTGCGCGAATGACGGCACGCCGCGGCTGGAATGCGAGGCGGCGTGCGAGGTGAAATAGACAGCGGGACAGCGGGATGAAGCGCGAATTTCAGAGGCCTCAGACCGGCCAGAGCGGCCCTTCCTGCATCGCGCCAATCTGTTCGCGCATTTCGAGGATGCGCTCTTCCCAGTAGCGCTGCGTGTTGAACCACGGGAATGCTGCGGGGAACGCCGGATCGTGCCAGCGCCGTGCGAGCCACGCGGAGTAGTGAATCAGCCGCAGCGTGCGCAGCGCTTCGATCAGATGCAGCTCGCGCTGATCGAACTCGCAGAAGTCTTCGTAGCCCGCGAGGAGATCCGTGAGCGCACCCGAGGCGCCGCTGCGATCGCCTGGCAACAGCATCCACAGGTCCTGGACGGCGGGGCCCATGCGGCTGTCGTCGAAGTCCACGAAATGCGGACCGTCGTCGGTCCACAGCACGTTGCTCGGATGGCAGTCGCCGTGCAGCCGGATGCGCCGGTATGCGCCGGCGCGCTCGAACGCGTGCTCCACGCCCTCGAGCGCGAGCGCGACTGCCGCGTCCCACGCGTCGCGCACGTTTGCGGGTATGAAGCCGTGTGAAACGAGGAAGTCGCGCGAGTCGTAGCCATACGTCTGAATATCCAGCGACGGACGCGCCCGGTATTCCTGCGTGCCGCCCACGGCGTGAATGCGTCCGATGAAACGGCCCAGCCATTCGAGCGTTTCGCGTCGGTCGAGATCCGGCGCGCGGCCGCCGCGACGTTCGAATACAGCGAAGCGGAAACCGTCGAAGGTGTGCAGCGTGCGTCCGCTGAAGGAACGCGCGGGCACGGCGGGAATTTCGCGATCTGCGAGTTCGGCCACAAACGCGTGTTCTTCGAGTATCGCTTCGTCGGACCAACGATTCGGACGATAGAACTTCGCGATGACGGGCGGGCCGTCTTCCACGCCAATCTGATAGACGCGGTTCTCGTAGCTGTTGAGCGCCAGCATGCGGCCATCGGTGCGCAGGCCGACGGTGGAGAGCACGCCGTCCAGCGCGTCGAGCACGCATTCGGGCGTGAGCCGGGCGTAGGGCGCCTCGTCGCTCGCGCCCTCGTTCGGGGAGAAGATGTCGTCGTTCATCCCCGCATTGTGCACCTGAGTGCACGCAGGCGGGCGACGAAAGGCAGGTGCCGCGTGTGCGCGCGGCGAGCAGGGATAAGCGCTTCGCTCAGTGCACCTGCACGCCCGTGGGACGCACGAATTCGCCCGTATCGATCAGGTCTTCCAGAAAGAACGGCTCGGTGTTGAGTTGCAGCGACGCGCCGGGCTCGCCGGCGTACCAGGTCACCATGGCCATGTCGCCGAGAATGCGCATGACGATGCCGCGCGCACCTGCTGGCACGGCGATATGGACGGAGCGGACAATAGAACCGACTTGCATGATGTTTCCCCGTTCTCGATGCCGGCTTCACGCGTATGAAACGCCGGTCAATGTGGTGACAAAAAACGCCGCCTCGCAGAACGTTGCGCGCGCACCCGGCTGCCTTGCCTGCGCGATCCGCGTGGCCGGTCAAGCGTCATGGTTGCTGTTTTTTCGCTTCCCGTAAAGGGCTTAAATAGCGACGAAACCCCGCTATTTCGGGTATTTCGACTTACGGAACGCTAACTGTAACGCTTGGTAAACCGACGGATCATACCCCTTGCCGCGGCCGCCCCTCAAAACTACGCTTAACGCCATCAATACGCGCTACAGTCACGCCGCGCATCTCGAAGCCGTCGCCGCGCAAAGGTGTATTGCACGTTGCAGGCAAAACGGCCGCGCGGTCATGCAAGCCACGCTTCACCGCACACAACGCCCTCGTCCATGTGGATCGTCCGACTCGCGCTAAGGCGCCCCTACACGTTCGTCGTGCTCGCCCTGCTGCTGATGATCGTCGGGCCGCTCACCATTCTGCGCACACCTGTCGACATCTTTCCGAACATCGACATCCCGGTGCTTTCGGTGATCTGGACGTACAACGGCCTGCCCGCCGACGAGATGGAAAAGCGCATCGTGCTCAACTACGAACGCGGGCTCTCGGTGGCTGTGAACGATATCGAGCATGTGGAATCCACTTCGCTCAACGGCATCGCGGTCGTGAAGATCTTCTTCCAGCCGCACGCGAACATTCAGGAAGCGCTGGCCGAAGTCACCGCCCTTTCGCAAACGCAGCTGCGTTCGCTCCCGCCCGGCATCACGCCGCCGTTCATCCTGCGCTACAACGCCTCGACGGTGCCCATTCTGCGGCTTGCGCTCTCGTCGCCGGCGCTCACGGAGCAGGAGCTTTTCGATTTCGGCAACAACTTCCTTAAAACGCAGCTCGCCACGGTACCGGGCGCGTCCGCTCCATTGCCCTACGGCGGCAAGCAGCGGCAAATCATGGTCGACATCGACTCGCGCAAGCTGCAGGAGCACAACCTTTCGCCCATGGACGTGGTCAATGCGATCAGTGCGCAAAACCTGATCCTGCCCACGGGCACGGCAAAGATCGGTTCTACCGAGTATTCGGTGGAAATGAACGCGAGCCCCGCCACGCTGGCGGGCCTCAACGCGATTCCGGTGCGGACCACGGCGAACGGCACGGTCTATATCCGCGACGTGGCGCACGTGCGCGACGGCTTCCAGCCGCAGACCAACATCGTGCGCGTGAACGGCCAGCGCGCGTCGCTGCTCACCATCAACAAGAGCGGCAACACGTCCACGCTCGACATCGTGGACCGCATCAAGAACATGATGCCCGTGCTGCACAATCTGGTGCCGGCGTCGCTCTCCATCGATCCTGTTGCGGACCAGTCGCTGTTCGTGCGCGCTTCCGTGCAGGGCGTGCTGCGCGAGGCGTTGATCGCCGCGTGCCTCACCGCGCTCATGATCCTGCTCTTTCTGGGCAACTGGCGCGCCACGCTGATCATCGCCGTCTCCATACCGCTTTCGATGATCACCTCCGTGATCGCGCTCGCAGCCCTGGGCGAGACCATCAACATCATGACGCTGGGCGGCCTTGCGCTTGCCGTTGGCATTCTGGTGGACGACGCGACCGTCGCCATCGAAAACGTGAGCCAGCAACTCGAGCAAGGCAAGAATCTGGAGCAGGCGATCCTGGACGGCGCGCAGCAGATCGCCATTCCCACGCTCGTTTCCACGCTTTCCATCTGCATCGTGTTCGTGCCGATGTTTCTGCTCACGGGCGTCGCGCACTACCTGTTCATTCCGCTCGCCGAAGCCGTGGTATTCGCGATGCTCGCGTCGTACTTCTTCTCGCGCACGCTCGTGCCCACGCTCGCGAAATATCTGCTGCGCAATCACCACAAGCCCGCCGACCTGCATCCTGCCGCACGCGCCACACGCAATCCGTTCGTACGCACGCATCTCGCGTTCGAGCGTGGCTTCGACGCGCTGCGCGGGCGCTACCGCACGTTTCTCACCGCGCGCGTGGCGCGGCCCGGCATCTTCGTGATCGTGTTTCTTGCGTGCTGCGGCGCCTCGCTGCTGCTCATGCCGTTTCTGGGCCGCGACTTCTTCCCGCAGGTCGATGCCGGCACGATCGCGCTGCATCTGCGCGCGAAGACCGGCACGCGCGTGGAGGAAACAGCGGTGCTCACCGATCTGGTGGATACCCGCATCCGTTCGCTGATCCCCGCACGTGAGCTTCATTCGATCATCGACAACATCGGGCTGCCGATCTCGGGCATCAATCTCTCGTACAGCAACACGGGCGTGATCGGCACCTCGGACGCGGACGTGCTGATCTCGCTCGCGCCCGGTCATCGCCCGACCGAACGCTACATCCGCACGCTGCGCCGCACGCTCAACGACGAGTTCCCCGGCGTGCAGTTCGCCTTCCTTCCCGCCGACATCGTGAGCCAGACGCTCAACTTCGGCATGCCGTCACCCATCGACATCCAGATCGTGGGCCGCGAGGTGGCCGCGAATCGTGCCTTCGCCGCGCGCCTGCTGAACCGGTTGCGCACCGTGCCGGGCCTCGTCGATGCGCGCATCCAGCAGCCTGCGGACCTGCCGCGCATCTTCATCGACGTGGATCGCACACGCGCGCAGCAAGCCGGCTTCACGCAGCGCGACGTGGCGAACGACCTGCTCATCACGCTATCGGGCAGCCAGCAGACCACGCCCACGTTCTGGCTCAATCCGATGAACGGCGTGAGCTACAACGTGATCACCGAGGCGCCGCAGTACACCATCAACTCGCTGCAGTCGCTCGAAAACATTCCGCTCACCGCGAACGGACGCAGCAACGTGCTGGGCTCGCTCGCCACCATGCGCCGCGAAGCGGGCAACGCGGTGCTCACGCACTACAACGCGCAAACGACGATCGACATCTACGCCGGCGCCGACGGCCGGGACCTGGGCGCGGTCTCCGACGACGTCGCGAAGATCATCGGCGAAGCGAAGTCCGAACTGCCGCACACGTCGACGGTGGTGCTGCGCGGCCAGGTGCAAACGATGAACGACTCGTTTTCGGGCCTTTTTGCAGGGCTCGTCTTCGCGATCGTGCTCGTGTATCTGCTCATCGTGGTGAACTTCCAGTCGTGGCTCGATCCGTTCATCATCATCACGGCGCTGCCTGGCGCGCTGGCGGGCATCGTCTGGATGCTGTTCCTCACGCACACCACGCTCTCCATTCCGGCGCTCACGGGCGCCATCATGTGTATCGGCATCGCGACGGCGAATTCGATTCTGGTGGTGAGCTTTGCGCGCGAACAGTTGCGCGAACACGGCGATGCGACGCGCGCCGCCATCGAAGCGGGCTTCACGCGCTTTCGCCCGGTGTTGATGACCGCGCTTGCGATGGTGATCGGCATGGTGCCGATGGCGATTGGCCTCGGCGAAGGCGGCGAGCAGAACGCGCCGCTGGGCCGCGCCGTGATCGGCGGGCTGGCGGTGGGCACCATCGCCACGCTTGTGTTCGTGCCGGTGGTGTTCTCGCTGATTTACCGGCGGCTGAGCGAGCGGCGCAGCCGCGCCGCCGCGCACGTGGTGAACAAACCCTGAACCTCGCCTGATTCATTTCTTTCGATTCGGAGTCTGGATGGAACGCAACCGCGCTGACAGTTCGGGCACCCCGCCTCCACGCCGCGTGCGCTGGGGTGTGGTGGTTGCTGTGCTGGTGGTGCTCGCGCTCGCCGCGCAAGGTATCTGGTCGCGCCGCGACGCACAGGCCGCGCTGGAACGCGAAGCCGTGCATGCAAGCCAGTTGAGCGTGGAGGTGGTGCATCCGCAGAAGTCTTCGGCGGGGCTCGATCTCGTGCTGCCCGGCAACGTGCAGGCGTTTCTCGATACGCCGGTCTACGCGCGCACGAACGGCTACCTCAAGAAGTGGTACGCGGACCTTGGCGCGCACGTCAAGGCGGGGCAACTGCTCGCCGAGATCGATACGCCCGAAGTGGACGACCAGTTGCGCGCCGCCCGCGCGGACCTCGCGAACGCCCAGGCCAACTACGCGCTCGCGAAGAGCACGGCCGACCGATGGATGGGCATGCTGCAAACAAAGTCTGTCTCGAAGCAGGAGACCGACGAGAAAGTGGGCGACATGCTCGCGAAGAAAGGCACGCTCGACGCCGCGCGTTTCAACGTGGCGCGGCTCGAAAAGCTGCAGTCGTTCCAGAAGGTGCTCTCGCCGTTCGACGGCATCGTGACGGCGCGCAACGTGGACGTGGGCGCGCTGATCGACGCAGGCAGTTCGGGCGGCCCGGCGAAGGAGCTATTCCACGTCGCGCAGGCGGACCGGTTGCGCGTCTACGTCAACGTGCCGCAGGCCTACGCGCTGCAGATCAAGCCCGGCGAGAACGCTTTTCTCACATTGACCGAAACCGCGTCGAAGCACTATCCGGGCAAGGTGGTGCGCACCGCGGGCGCCGTGGATCCGCTGCAGCGCACGATGCTCGTCGAAGTCGACGTGGACAACGCGAACGGCGAGGTGCTGCCCGGCGCCTACGCACAGGTGCATTTCACGCTCGGCGCAGGCGCTGCGCCGTTCACGGTGCCGGGCAACGCGCTGCTGTTCCGGCCGGACGGCGTGAAAGTGGCCACCGTCGATAACGGCCAGCATGGTCAGCACGTAAAGCTCGTCACGGTCACGCTCGGTACGGACTTCGGCACGCGCGTCGCGATTGCGTCAGGGCTCAGCGGCGACGAACAGGTCATCGTGAATCCGCAGGATTCGATCGTGGATGGCGCGCCGGTGCGCATCGTCGCAGCGCATGCCACGAAGGCGGCGCAATGAAGCGGCTGCGCGTTCGCCGGGCAGACGGGCGTGGCCGCAAGCGGCACACGGTGATTCGTCAACGTGATCGAACTGCTGCACGCGCGGCGCTGGCCGTCGTTCTCGCCGCGACGCTCGCCGCCTGCACGCTGGGCCCCGACTACGTGCGCCCAACCGCCACGACCGCCGCCAGCTACAAGGAACTCGAAGGCACCGGTTGGCAACCCGCGCAGCCCGCCGACGCGCTGCCGCGCGGAGCATGGTGGCAGGTTTACCGCGACCCGCAACTCGATGCCCTCGAAGCGAAGGCCGCCGCCGCGAACCAGGATCTCAAAGCCGCCGAAGCGCACTTTCGCGCGGCACGCGCCAACGTCGCCCAGCAGCGCGCGGCGTTCTTCCCGGTGATCACCGCAGGCGGCGACTACGCACGCACGCGCACCTCGAAGAACGTGCGGTTCAAATCGACGGCGGGCATGGCGCTCAACGACTACGTCGTGCAGGCAGACGCGTCGTGGGAGCCCGACCTCTGGGGCCGCGTGTCGCGCAGCGTGGAAAGCGCGAGCGCGAACGCGCAGGCCAGCGCCGCCGACGTGCAAGGCCTGCTGCTTTCCATCCAGGCCGAACTCGCCACGGACTACTTCGAACTGCGCGGGCTCGACCGCGAACGCCAGTTGCTCGACGACACCATCAAGGCCTACCGTCAGTCGCTCGAACTCACGCAGCACCGCTACGCGGGCGGCATCGCCACCGACGCCGATGTGGGCCAGGCGCAGACGCAGTTGCGCACCACCCAGGCCCAGGCTATCGATCTCGGCGTGCAGCGCGCGCAGCTCGAACACGCCATCGCGATACTGGCGGGCGAGTCACCGTCTGCGTTCTCGCTGCCGGTCGCGCCACTCGCGGCGGTGCCAGTGGTGGCGCCTGCCGGCGTGCCGTCGGCGCTGCTCGAACGGCGTCCCGACATCGCAGCAGCCGAGCGGCGCGTGGTGAGCGCCAACGCGCAGGTGGGCGTGGCCACGGCGGCATTCTTCCCGAACCTGATTCTCGCGGTGACGGGCGGCCTGGAAGCCACGGACTACAGCCAGTGGCTTGTCGCGCCCGCGCGCTTCTGGTCGCTCGGGCCCACGCTCGCGGGCACGATCCTCGACTTCGGGAGCCGCGCGGCGGCGAAGGAAGAGGCCCTGGCGCAGTACGACGAAAGCGTCGCGCAGTATCGGCAAACGGTGCTCACCGCATTCGGCCAGGTGGAAGACAACCTCGCGGCGCTGCGCGTGCTGGAAGAAGAAGCGCAAGCGCAGGACGAAGCCGTGACTGCAGCCGAACGCACACTCACGATCGTCTCGAACCGCTACGCGGCCGGCGCGATCACGTATCTCGACGTGGTGGTCGCCCAGACCACGGCGCTCACCAACGAGCGCGAGGCGGTAGCAATTGCGCGCCGCCGGATGGCCGCGAGCGTGGCGCTCATCAAGGCGCTGGGCGGCGGCTGGGAAGCGTCGTCGCTGCCGACGGGCGACCAGTTGCTGCATCCCGACAAGGCGGGCAACGCAAACAAGACCGGCGATAGCGGCGCGCCGAGGCAAGGGTAACGGGCAACGCGCGACTCCCGCCGCTTCGCGAGGCAGCGCTTCGCGCAACGGTTGCGGGGCTGACGGACGCATCCGCGTGATCGGTGTATGGTTGGGCCTTCGTTTGTCTTCTGGATGCTTCCGCTGTGACCGCCCCGCCGGAATCCGACCACCGCTCTGCTTCGTCTGCCTCGTCTGCTTCGTCTGCTTCGTCCGGTTCGGGCGCTTCATCGCCACATCCACGTGCCGCCGTTGACTCGACCTCCGGCTCCGCGCAGCCCTTCCTCGAACGCGGCACGCGCGCCTACTGGCACGCGAGCCTCGCACTGCTGTTCGCGGGATACGCCACGTTCTCGCTGCTCTACTGCGTGCAGCCGCTGCTGCCCGCGTTCTCCACGGCGTTCGACGTAAGCCCCGCCCAAAGCAGCCTCGCGCTCTCGCTCTCCACGGCGACGCTTGCGTTCGCCGTGTTCGTGGCCGGCTTCGTTTCCGAAGGATGGAGCCGCCATCGGCTCATGACCGCGTCGCTGACGGCGTCGTCCGTGCTCACGCTCGCGGTGGCGTTCGTGCCGCAGTGGCATCAGCTGCTCGTGCTGCGTGCGCTCGAAGGGCTGGCGCTGGGCGGGGTGCCCGCCGTCGCCATGGCATACCTTGCCGAAGAAGTGAACCCGAACGGGCTGGGCCTCGCGATGGGGCTCTACGTGGGCGGCACGGCGATTGGCGGCATGGCGGGACGCGTCATTACGGGCATCGTCGCGGACCTGCTCGGCTGGCGTGCGGCCGTGGGGACGATCGGCGTGCTCGGCATTCTCTCGACGCTCGCGTTCCGTTCGCTGCTCCCACCGTCGCGCCATTTCGTGCCGCGCCGCGGGCTCGGCATCGCGCATCACCGCAGCGCGCTCGTGAAGCACTTCGCGCGCCCGGGTCTGCCCGTGCTGTTCTTCATGGCGTTCGTGCTGATGGGTAGTTTCGTCACGCTCTACAACTACATCGGCTACCGGCTCATCGCGCCGCCGTACCAGCTCAACCAGACCACCATCGGCGCGATCTTCGTGGTCTATCTGACAGGCGTGATCGCGTCGCCGTTGTCGGGCCGCATGGCGGATCGCTTCGGCCGCGGACGGGTGCTGATGGCCTGCATCGCCATCATGATTGCCGGTCTGCTGCTCACCATGCTGCATCCGCTCGCGGCGATCGTGGCCGGCATTGCATGCGTGACGTTCGGCTTCTTCGCGGGCCACGCCGTGGCGAGCGGCTGGGTGGGACGGCTCGCGAAAGAGGCCAAGGGCCACGCCGCCGCGCTTTATCTGCTCACGTACTACCTGGGCTCGAGCATCGTGGGCTCGTACGGCGGACGGTTCTGGACAGCCTACGGCTGGAACGGCGTCGCGGCGCTGGTGGGCGTGCTGCTCGTGGTGGGCATGGTGGCCGCGACGTGGTTGCGCGGACGGGAGCGCGTGGGGGCCGCGTAGCGGCTGCGGCAGCGGCCTGGGTTGACGCCGCGGTTTCGCCGCGTGTGCGTTCGCTTTGGCCCTCACTTCCCCACTCGCATCGCATCAAACGAAAGGCGCCCGTAAGTGTGTACTACACGGTCAAAACGCCGCGCAGCGCACGCCGACGTGCCCCAAGAGGCCCGTCGCAGCGGGCTCCGGGTGCCGCGCGTTGCTCGGCCAGGCACCCCGCTCCACGCGAGCGCAGTTCCTACGGTCTCCTATACTGAATTCAGGCAGCCGGGCCGCCCGGACGAGAAATAGCAGACGCGTCGCAGAAGACGCGCCCGCAGCACCGCTGCCAGTACACGATAAGGAGACGAGCATGACGCACTACTTCACGATCAGCGACTTCATCCTGCTTATCCCGATGGCGCTTGCCGGTGCCCTCTTTCTGGGTGCCGTGCCGTGCGCCACGCAGTTGAGGCACAACGCGCTGCGGGTGATCGGTGCGTTGCTTGGCGTCCTGTTCGCGATCGTGCTCGTCGAAGGGCTGCCTGCGCTCGTGTAGCGGCGCGTGGTGACGCGGCGCCGTTGCGCGCTGCGCGGTTGTTTGGTCGGCCGCGCAGTTGCGGCGTCTCACCGGTAAGTTCGCCTGATCGTTACCGATGCTTAGTGCTGTAGCGGCGGTAGCGACTGTTGCTGCTGGCTCGGCGGGTTATGGCTCCGCATCGGCCAGGTCGGGACCGACGCCCAGCTGGACGCGTGCGCCCCTCGGTCCACGTAGCTGGCGCAGCGCCGCGCGGAAATAGGGCGTGTCGGCGTTGTCGGTATGGATCGATTGGTTCCGTGCGCCGGCTTTCACTGCGTCCTCCGTCGTCACTCCCACCGCGTTTTCCCTATCCGCGCCGCTTGCGTGTGCGTCGGACGCATCGTGTCCGGATGCGCGGGCCACAGCGGGCAGCGCCGTCCACGGCAGCGTCGGGTAGCGGTGGTGCCACTGATGCAGGTGATGGTTCATCAGCAGCACCGGCCAACCGCCGGGCACGCGGAAATTGCGGGCGCGCCCCGGCTCGCCCAACCCCACGCCGTAGTGCGGCAGGTTGTCGGCAAGCGAAAGCCAGAGCCCGCGCAGATACATCGTCGCGGCAAGCACCGGCCACCACACGTCATACAGCCAGAACGACGCGCCGTAGAGGGCCAGCGACAGCAGCCAGTCGCGCCGCATGCGATAGCGCCGCGCCGGGTCGGCGGCAAAGTTGCCGAAGAGCCGTTGCACCTCGGGACCGACCGGTCCTTCCTCGCCTACCGCGCTCAGCACGACAGTGCGCGAAAGTTTGCGCGGCAGGAAGGCCAGCAGCGGCACCACGAGCTCGCCCACGTAGAGGCCGCCGAACAGCCGCACGTAATACGCGAGCCAGGTGCGCCAGCGGGGCGCGCCGGTTTCGTGGACGTCGGGACGGTCGTAAGGCTCGCGCGTGAAGCGGTGATGCATCAGGTGACCGAAGCGAACGGTGTCGAACGGCAGCGCAAGCGCGATGGAGAGCGTGCGCGCCAGCCATTCGTTGAGACCGCGGCGCTTCGTCAACTGACCGTGAATGCCCTCGTGAACAAGGCCCCAGTGCATGGGCGTCAAGAGGATGACGGGCACCATCGCGGGCACGACGGCGATCAGCGCGGCGGGTCCCCAGATGCGCAGCGCGCATGGCAGCCCGATGAGTTGCACGGCGGCGGCAAGCATCACCAGCGTGGCGAGTGCGGCATTCGTGCGGACGTCGATCGCGGCGCGCGGCACAGGCGGCCGCTCGCGGCCCGTCGCGGATGCGGCGGCACGGAGGTCCATCGTTTCTCCTCGGTTGTCGGCTGCGGGCGAACTTAGCAGCGGCTTATGACAGCGAGAAGAAGCGGAAGAGCGGCGCGGCTCGCATCGTAACGGGTGGTAAGAGACAGGGTAAGAGTTCCCTCGCGCGGACCGCCGCGGCGCATCTGCCGCTCACTTGAACTCCATTGAAAAAGCCGCCTTGCGGCGGCTTTCTTCGTGTGCGTTGGCGAACGCATCAGACCGATGCGGCATACGCACCCGGTACGACGCGTCGAATTTCGTCAGACGTGCTGATCGGTTGACGGCTTCTCCCACAGATTCACGCCGCCCTCTACCGCGTAACGGTCGATCTCCGCGAGCTCCTCTTTCGAGAACTCGATGTTCTTCAGCGCCGCGACGTTCTCGCGCACTTGCTCGGCGCGGCTTGCACCGATCAGCGCCGACGTCACGCGCCCGCCGCGCAGCGTCCACGCAATCGCCATCTGCGCGAGGCTCTGGCCGCGGCGTTGTGCGATGTCGTTGAGCTTGCGCACGTGTTCGAGGTTCGCCTCGTTGAGATGGCTCTGCTGCAGCGAGCCGCCGCCCGGCCGGTTCACGCGGGCGTCCTGCGGCACGCCGTGCAGATACTTGTTGGTGAGCAGCCCCTGAGCCAGCGGCGTGAACGCGATGCTGCCCACGCCGAGCGTGTCGAGCGTATCGAGCAGTTCGTGCTCGACCCAACGGTTCAGCAGGTTGTAGGCCGGTTGATGGATCAGCAGCGGCACCTTGTGTTCGGCCAGCAGCTTCGCCATTTCGCGGGTCTTCGCCGCGGAGTACGACGAGATGCCCACGTACAGCGCCTTGCCCTGCTGCACCGCCGTGGCGAGTGCGCCAGCGGTTTCCTCGAGCGGCGTATCCGCGTCGAAGCGATGCGAATAGAAGATGTCCACGTAATCAAGGCCCATGCGAGCAAGGCTCTGATCGAGGCTTGCCAGCACGTACTTGCGCGAGCCGCCGCCCTGGCCGTACGGACCGGGCCACATGTCCCAGCCGGCCTTCGACGAGATCAGCAACTCGTCGCGATAGGGCCGGAAGTCGTCCTTGAAGATGCGGCCGAAATTCGTTTCCGCGCTGCCGTACGGCGGGCCGTAGTTATTCGCCAGATCGAAGTGCGTGATGCCGAGATCGAACGCGGTGCGCAGGATGTCGCGCTGCGTCGAAATGGGCGTAGTGTCGCCGAAGTTGTGCCACAGGCCGAGCGAGAGCGCCGGCAGTTTGAGTCCCGACTTGCCGCATACGCGGTACTGCATGTCCGAATAGCGTTCTGAAGCTGCTTCGTAGGCCATTGCCAGGGTCCTTGAAAGACGGGGAGTAAAAAACGCGGACAGCTATGTTAGCCAATCGCCAGGCGCGCTGCAGGCGCCCACATAGCGGGATATCAGGCGGGACGACCGTGGACGCCGCCACGCGCCTCGCCTACACTGCGGCGACGCATTCATCGTGCATTCATCACGCGTTCACCATCGAGGTATCCCATATGGCAAAAGCGATTTCGATCGCGTTGATCGTCGGCGGCGTCGTGCTGCTGTATTTCGGCGGACAGTCGTTTCACTCACTGAGCAACGACATGTCGCGCCTCTTCACGGGTGCGCCAACCAACAAGACGATCTTTCTGATTGCGGGCGGCGCCGTGGCGCTGCTGGCCGGACTGACGGGCCTGGCTTCGTCGGGCAGGAAGCGCTAGGCGGGCGGCCGCTACCGGCAAGCGCCTGGGGAAGCGCCGCGCGGAGGTCTTGCGCAGCGCGTGTCTACCGGTGCGGCCTCGCGAGGAGCGGCGCTATCCGCCCCGCACTTCATGCCGAAAAACCGCAACGAAAAATCAGAACGGCACTTCGGGCTTCGACGCCGAACGCGTGCCCGGCAACGGCACGTTGCTCGCGCCGTGATAGGTGAAGACGAGCGAAAACTTCACCCGGTCCGTGAGATTCTTGCCCGCCGAATGCAGCGTGTTGCAGTGGAAAAACACGACGTCGCCGGCCGAGAGCGGCGGCGAGATCGCGGTCTGGATCAACGCCTGGTTCTCGGGCAGGTCCGAGCGGAAGAATTTCGCCTCGTCGAAGCGATCGGACGTGAACGTCGCGCTGTGCGAACCGGGCACGAACCAGAGCCCGCCGTTGTCGACCGTCTCTTGCCCGAGCGCGAGCCACACCGACACCAGATCGTCGCGCTCGAACGACCAGTAGCGCACGTCGCGATGCCAGCCGGTCAGGCTGCCGTAGGCTGGGTGCTTGGTCATCATGCAGTTGTGATGCGCGCGGGACAGCACGGGTTCTTCGCCGAAGTAAAGCTCCATCCAGCCGCGAATTTCGGGCGCCGTGGCCCACTCGGCAAAACGCGGATGACGTCCGTACGCGTCGAGCAGACGCCGCACGGTGTGACCGCCGGGCGATTCGCGCGAGTCCGGCGCGCCGGGGTAGCGCAGGTCGGCCTCGAATTCGAGCGGCGCGGCCGCTTCGATCAACTGCTGTTCCGCAATGCTCTTCAGTTCCGCGCAACGTTCAGGCGAAACGAGACCCGGAACTACGACGAAGCCGCGCTCGCGCAGCACTTGCACCTGTTCCTTCTTCGAATGGGCTGACATGGGACTTCCGCTGTTTCGGTTTATTGGGTTCGACTCGACGCGCCCGTTGCAGCGACTCAGTGAGCAACGCCGCGGCAACGAGTCATGTCGCGATTGTAAAACGTACGCAAGGGGCCGGACCGAGGTCTAGCCGACGCGCGCCACTGCTGCGTGGCGCGCCGCACAGCACCAGGGCGGCCGGCGCACCGGCAGGCCGCAAAGGGCGCGATCGTCTGCGTCAAAAACGCGCACGCTCGCTGTGCGACGTGCGGTCCAAACCGGGATAACACCGACTTTCGACCGTCATGATTCGCGTGTAGCCTGCGCGCATGTCAGTCGTTGCCGCCGTACCGTTCATTCGCCTGCGCCGCGTCCCGTGGACCGCCCGCGCTCACTACACCCTCTGCGTTCCGCGCCTGCGGACCTTTCCCCGTTTATTCGAATCGTGCTGCGCCGCTACCGGCGCTTTCATTGGCATGCTTGCTGCTCGTTTCGCGGCACCGTGCGATGCGCACTTCGAAGTCCGATTTTGCTGAAACCATGCATACCTTCTTAAGCACTCGCATCAAACGTGCGGCCCTGAAGGCCGCGCGTCCCGCACGTCGTCACGTGATGCGCGCCCTGCGACACCACTCCGCGCGCACCCGGGCCCTCGCGGGACAACTGCGCGAAACGCGTCCCGTGGACAGCATGCGCGCCTGGTTCAATTCGTTCTTTTCCGTGCTGCGCGTACGCACCGGCGCTCGCCACTTCTCGCTGCGCACGCTGCTCTATCGACCGGACACGCCGCTGCGCTCGCTGAGCGCACCGCGCCCGTCGCACTCGTCGTCCCAACACGCCGCGAGCGGTAGCTACAGCCGTCGCCCGCGCCGCATGGCCGCTGCGAGCGACGGCTGGTTCGCCTTCGCAGCGCGATAGCGGCCACTGCGCTCCGTGAAAAAACGAAGCCGTTAAAACCGGCACCGCAAGACAAAGGCCCAAAGAAAAACCCCGCCCGGCTCGACGCCGGACGGGGCTCTTCACTGCTTCATGCACCACGCGGCTTTCGCCGCGCGGTTTTATCCGCTCAAGCGGTCGCGACAGCCGGCTCCGTGCCCGCTGCTTCGGCGAGCGCCAGCGCCTTGTCCGTTGCCTCCCACGAGAACTCCGGCTCTTCGCGACCGAAGTGGCCATAAGCAGCCGTCTTCTCATAGACCGGACGCAGCAGGTCGAGCATCTGGATGATGCCCTTCGGACGCAGGTCGAAATGCTCGCGCACGAGCTGCGTGATGGTTGCATCCGACACGCGGCCCGTGCCAAACGTGTTCACCATCACCGAGGTGGGCTGCGCCACGCCGATCGCGTACGACACCTGGATCAGGCAGCGCGATGCGAGGCCTGCGGCAACGATGTTCTTCGCAACGTAGCGACCCGCGTACGCGGCCGAGCGGTCCACCTTCGACGGGTCTTTGCCCGAGAACGCGCCGCCGCCGTGCGGTGCCGCGCCGCCGTACGTATCGACGATGATCTTGCGGCCGGTGAGACCGCAGTCGCCCTGCGGGCCGCCAATCACGAAGCGGCCAGTCGGGTTCACGAGGAACTTGATGTCGCCCTTCACGAGGTCGGCCGGCAGTGTGGGCTTGATGACCTCTTCGATCACCGCTTCGCGCAGCGTGGACAGTTCGATATCCGGCGCATGCTGCGTGGAAAGCACGACGGTGTCGATCGCATACGGCTTGTTGTCGACGTAGCGAACCGTGACCTGCGACTTCGCGTCCGGACGCAGCCAGGGCAGGCGGCCGTCGCGGCGCAGGTTGGCCTGGCGCTCCACGAGGCGGTGCGACAGGTGGATGGGCAGCGGCATCAGTTCGGGCGTTTCGTCGCACGCGTAGCCGAACATCAGGCCCTGGTCGCCGGCGCCCTGGTCGAGATTGTTGTCGTGCGCGCGGTCCACGCCCTGGGCGATGTCCGGCGACTGCTTGTCGTAGGCGACGAGCACCGCGCAGCCGCGGTAGTCGATGCCGTAGTCGGTGTTGTCGTAGCCGATGCGCTTGATGGTGTCGCGCGCAATCTGGATGTAATCGACGTTCGCCGTCGTGGTGATTTCACCGGCGAGCACGACGAGGCCCGTGTTGCACAGCGTTTCCGCTGCAACCCGCGAATATTTGTCCTGCGTCAGGATGGCGTCGAGAATGGCGTCCGAGATCTGGTCAGCGACCTTGTCCGGGTGACCTTCGGAAACGGATTCAGACGTAAAGAGGAAGTCGTTTGACACGTTGCAGACTCCTTGTAATTCCTTGGTTACGGTTGATCTTCACGTAGCCAGCTTCGGGAGCCTGAAGCGGCGACGCTTTAGCGGATTTGCTGCCAGGCCGGCGTTTGTCGCGCGTGCCTGTTTCGCCCCGCAAGTTGTCTATTAACTCGGCGAAGCCCGTATTATAGCGGCTTCCCTGATTTGTCGCTGAGTAACCACGCGTGCTGTATTACGACCTTTTCCCCGTCTTTCTGAAGTGCGTCGGGTTCGAGGCGCGGCCCGGAGCCCGCGCATGCTAGGCCGCCTCGGCACCCATTTCGGCATCGGCCTCCTCAAGCTGTTCGCGATCCTGCCATACGGTTTCGTCGCGCGTCTGGGCGACGGCCTCGGCTGGCTCCTCTACCAGATTCCCAGCCGCCGCAAGCGCATCGTCCACATCAACCTCAAGCTCTGCTTTCCCGAATGGAGCGACGAGCGCCGCAAGGAAGTGGCGGGCAAGCATTTTCGGCACGCCATTCGCAGCTATCTGGAACGCAGCGTCCAGTGGTTCGGCTCGGCAAAGAAGCTCGAAAAGCTCATTCAGGTGGAAAGCGAAGTGGACCTGAGCGACCCCGACCTGCCGCCCACGCTCTTTCTTGGCTTCCACTTCGTCGGTATCGAAGCGGGTTCGATCTTCCTGAACTATTCGCTGCACCGGCGCTGCGGCTCGCTCTATCAGCCGATGTCGAACCCGCTGCTCGAAGAAGTAGCAAAGGCCGCGCGCGCCCGTTTCGACGCCGACATGGCGAGCCGCGCCGACAGCGCGCGCATCGTGCTGCGCTGGCTGCGCGAGCGCAAACCCGTGATGCTCGGCGCCGACATGGACTACGGCGCGCGTAACTCCACGTTCGTGCCGTTCTTCGGCGTGCCCACCTGCACACTCACGGCAGTGGGCCGCCTTGCCAAGGTGGGACACGCGCAGGTGGTGCCGTTCATCGGCGAAGTGCTGCCCCACTACAAAGGCTACAAGCTCAAGATCTTCAAGCCGTGGGACCACTACCCCACCGGCGACGACGACGCGGACGCCCGCCGCATGAACGCGTTCCTCGAAGAGCAGATTCCACGCATTCCCGAGCAGTACTACTGGGTTCACAAGCGCTTCAAGACGCGGCCGCCGGGCGAGCCGAGCGTGTATTGAGCAGGCCGTCGGTAAAGGCATAAGCGGGCCCGGCGCGTCGCTTACAATAGCGGGATGAAACTGAAATTCACCAAAATGCACGGCGCAGGCAACGACTTCGTCGTGCTGGACGGCTACACGCAGCCGCTCTCGCTGAGCCCGGCGCGCGTGCGCGCGCTCGCCGACCGGCACTTCGGCGTAGGCGCCGACCAGCTGCTGCTGGTGGAAAAACCCACGATCGAAGGCGTCGATTTCAGATACCGCATCTTCAATTGCGACGGCGGCGAGGTCGAGCATTGCGGCAACGGCGCGCGCTGCTTCGTGCGCTTCGTGCGCGAACGCAAGCTCACCGAAGCCAGCAGCATCCGCGTCCAGGTGCAGAACGGCGTGATCGCCCTCACCGTGCAGGAGAACGGCGAAGTGGTCGTGGACATGGGCACGCCGGTGTTCGAGCCCGCCCGCCTGCCGTTCGACACGAACGGGCTGGACGGCCGCCGCGAAGGCCGCGACACGCTCTGGCCACTCGAGGTGAACGGTACGGTGCGGTGGGTGTCGGCGGTGTCGATGGGCAATCCGCATGCCGTGCAGGTGGTGGACGACGTCGAAGCGTTCCCGGTTGGCGAAGACGGCCCCGTAATCGAGCGGCACGCGCGCTTCGCGCAGAAAGTGAACGCCGGCTTCATGCAGATCGTGTCGCGCCGCGAGATTCGCCTGCGCGTCTACGAGCGCGGCGCTGGCGAAACGCTCGCCTGCGGCACGGGGGCCTGCGCGGCGGTGGCGGCCGGCATCCGGCGCGGGCTGCTCGACACGCCGGTGACGGTGCACACGCACGGCGGCGTGCTGACGATTTCGTGGGACGGCGCGCGTGACGAAACCGCGCCGCTCTTCATGGCCGGACCGGCGACGACCGTTTTCGAAGGCGAACTGGACCTGGACACGCTGCCCGAATAAGCTGCCGTGCAAGGTGCAAATGCCGGCGGCAAGCAGACGACAGGCGCCGCGCGCAAGCGCGGCGGCATCCGAACCACTCATTCAACCGATTGACCGACGCGCGGCCCGCCGCGCCTCTCCCAAGCCCAGACCATGAACGATCGCGAAGTCGCCGACTATCTGCTCGCCAATCCCGATTTCTTCACCGAGCACGCCGAACTGCTAGCCACGATCCGGCTCGGCAATCCGCACGGCAAAGCCGCGGTGTCGCTGCAGGAGCGGCAGATGGAAATGCTGCGCGACAAGAACAAGCTGCTCGAACGGCGCCTTGCCGAGCTGCTGCGCTACGGCCACGAGAACGACAGCATCGCCGCGAAGTTCAACCGCTGGACCACGCGCGTGATTTCGGAGCGCGACCCGTACGCGCTGCCCCGCACCATCGCCGACAACCTGCGCGACGTGTTCGACGTGCCGCAGGCCGCGCTGCGCGTGTGGGACGTGGCGGAGCAGTACGCACAGGCCGATTTCGCGCGCCACACCGGCGAGGAAGTGCGGATCTTCGCCAACAGCCTCGCGGCGCCGTACTGCGGAGCGAACACCGGTTTCGAGGCGGCGCAGTGGCTCGCGGCGTCGGCGGCGTCCACGGCGGCGGCTGCGTCCGGCTCCGCTTCAGTGACGGCTTCGCCTTTGACCAATGCCGGCTCGGCGCACGCCGAAGCGGCCGGCAACGATGCGGCCGTGGCCGCGTCATCGGGCACCGGCACCAGCACCGGCATCGAATCGATCGCCATTCTCGCGCTGCGCGACCCGCAGGCCGACGCCGCGGCGCCGGCGTTCGGCTTGCTCGTGATGGGCTCGCCGGACGCGCGCCGCTTCCACGAAGGCATGGCGACGGACTTCCTTTCGCAGATCGGGGCCCTCGCGAGCGCCGCGCTGACGCGCCTGCTGCCGCGCTGAACCCAATCTGATCCCGCTTCGTCCAGTCACGTGAACGCCACCGACCCCACCGCCACCTACCTGTCGAGCCTCGAGCACGAGCGGCGGCTGTCGGCGCACACGCTGCGCGGCTACACGCACGAACTCGACGAACTGAAGAGGCTGGCAAACGGCCGGCCGCTGGAAAGCCTGACGGCCACGGACATCCGCGGCGCCGTGGCCCGCGCCCATGCGGGCGGCTTGTCGGCGCGCTCCATCGCGCACCGGCTTTCGGCCTGGCGCGCGTTCTACCGCTGGTACGCGGGGCACGTGGAGCTGCCCGCCAATCCGGTGGCTACGGTGCGCGCGCCGAAGCGGGCGAAGACCTTGCCGAAGGCGCTTTCCGTCGACGACGCCAACGCGCTGATGGACGCGCCGTCGCCCGGCACTGCCGAAGGCCTGCGCGACCACGCCATGCTCGAACTGTTCTACTCGTCGGGATTGCGGCTCGCCGAGCTGGTGGGTCTCGACGTGACGTACGCGAAGGCGGACGGCCACGAATCCGCAGGCTGGCTCAAGCTCGACGCCGCCGAAGTGGAAGTGCTCGGCAAGGGCAACCGGCGTCGCGTGGTGCCCGTGGGCCGCAAGGCGCTCGACGCGCTCAACGCCTGGCTCGCCGTGCGTCACGAATTCGTGAGGGCCGACCCGCAGCCGCTGTTCCTCTCGGTGCGCGGCAACCGGATGTCGCCCAACGTAGTGCGCGAACGCGTGAAGCGCGCCGCCATTGCCGCGGGCGTTCCGGCCAACGTGCATCCGCACGTGCTGCGCCACTCGTTCGCCACACACGTGCTCCAGTCGAGCGGCGATCTGCGCGCGGTCCAGGAACTGCTGGGACACGCGAGCATCACCGCCACCCAGGTCTATACGTCGCTCGATTTCCAGCATCTCGCGCGCGTCTACGATCAGGCCCATCCGCGGGCGAAGAAACGCGACTGACGCCTGAAGCCATCGCCATCGCTGCGCTGCCGCCGTGTCAGCGGCGCGATGCCCACGCTGTGCGTCGCCGCCGCTTCGCGTAACCGCGCTATTGCCGCCTATTGCCGCCCTTTAGCGCCTCCTGTATCACCCAACCGAATCCGTCATGAATACCGTTACGCTCAAACCGTCGAAAGAGAAGTCGCTGCTGCGCCGCCACCCGTGGGTCTACGCGAATGCGATCGACCGCGTCGACGGCAAGCCGGCTTCCGGCGCCACCGTCATCGTGCGGGCTCACGATGGCCGGTTCCTCGCGCGCGCCGCCTGGAGCGCGCAGTCGCAGATCCGCGCCCGCGTGTGGAGCTTCGACGAAGCCGAACCCATCGATCACGCCTTCTTCAAGCGCCGCGTGCAGCGCGCGCTGGCGCACCGCCAGCAGATGGTGCGCGACACGGGCGCGGTGCGCCTGATCTTCGGCGAAGCGGACGGCCTGCCGGGCCTGATCGTCGACTACTACACCGCCGACGACGCCGAGGCGCGCGGCCAGCTCGTCTGCCAGTTCATGGCGGCGGGCGTCGAAGCCTGGAAGGACGCGATCGTGGCGGCGCTCGTGGGCGCGACCGGTTGCCCGAACGTCTACGAGCGCTCGGACGTGTCGATCCGCGAGAAGGAAGGGCTCGAGCAGACAACCGGCGTGCTGGCGGGCGATGCGCCGCCCGAGACGCTCGTCGTCACCGAAAACGGCGTGCGCTACCACGTGGATGTGCGCAACGGCCACAAGACCGGCTTCTACATCGACCAGCGCGACAACCGCGCGCTCGTGCAGACCTTCGCGCAAGGCCGCGACGTGCTGAACTGCTTCTGCTACACGGGCGGCTTTTCGCTCGCGGCGCTCAAGGGCGGCGCGGCGCGCGTGGTGTCCATCGATTCGTCGGGCGAAGCGCTCGCGCTTGCCCAGCAGAACGTCACGGCGAACGGCTTCGACGCGGCGCGCGCCACGTGGCTCGACGCCGACGCGTTCCGCACGCTGCGCAGCCTCTACGACGACGGCCAGCGCTTCGACCTGATCGTGCTCGATCCGCCGAAGTTCGCGCCGTCGCGCGAGCACGTCGATCGGGCGGCACGCGCGTACAAGGACATCAACCTCAGCGGCTTCAAGCTGCTGCGGCCGGGCGGCCTGCTGTTCACCTACTCGTGCTCGGGCGCAATCGACTCGGAACTGTTCCAGAAGATCGTTGCCGGCGCGGCCGCCGACGCGCGCGTGGACGCGCGCATCCTCAAGCGGCTCGGCGCGGGCGTCGATCACCCGCTGCTCACGGCCTTTCCGGAAGGCGAGTACCTGAAGGGACTGCTGTTGCAAATCGCCTGAGCGGCCCCATCTGGGAGGCTGTTTTTGCGCTGGCGGCGGCCTCGTCCGTACGGCCAACGCGCCCGGTCGCCGCAAGCGGTTGGGAGGCAGATATGTTTCAATAGTCAATTCGATTGCCCGTGCCACGGCGCCCGGGCCACCCTAATTCACGATTCACGCATTGACAGGCGACCAGCATGATTCCCGTTACCATCCTCACCGGCTTTCTGGGCAGCGGCAAAACCACGCTGCTCAAGCGCATCCTGAACGAGAAGCACGGCATGAAGATCGCCGTGGTGGAAAACGAGTTCGGCGAGGAGAACATCGACAACGACATCCTCGTGCAGGACTCGAACGAGCAGATCATCCAGATGAGCAACGGCTGCATCTGCTGCACGATTCGCGGCGACCTCGCGCGCGTGCTGGGCGATCTGGCGGCGAAGAAGCGCGACGGCAAACTCGACTTCGACCGCGTCGTGATCGAGACCACGGGCCTCGCCAATCCGGGCCCCGTGGCGCAGACGTTCTTCATGGATAACGAGATCGCCGACGAATTCCTGCTCGACGCTATCATCACGCTCGTGGACGCAAAGCACGCGAACCACCAGCTCGACGAACACGAAGTCGTGCAGCGTCAGGTGGGTTTCGCCGATCGCCTTTTCATCACGAAGTCCGACCTCGTCGACGAAAACGCGCTGACTGACCTGCGCCACCGGCTCGTCCACATGAATCCGAAGGCGTCCATTCGTGTCGTCAATTTCGGCGAAGCGGACATCAAGGAAGTGTTCGACCTGCGCGGCTTCAACCTGAACGCGAAGCTCGAGATCGATCCGGACTTCCTCGCCGAAGACGAGCACGATCATGCTCATGACCACGAGCACCACGATCATGACCACGCCGATTGCGACCACGATCACGGCCACTGCAATCACGAAGGCCACGATCACGGCCATCACCACCATCACGCGCATCACGACGACAAGATCAAGTCGTTCGTCTACCGTAGCGACCGCCCGTTCGATCCGAACCGGCTGGAAGACTTCCTCGGCGGCATCCTGCAGATCTACGGCGAACGTCTGCTGCGCTACAAGGGCGTGTTGTACATGAAGGGCGTAGACCGCAAGGTCGTGTTCCAGGGCGTGCACCAGATGATGGGCAGCGACCTCGCCTCGAAGTGGCTGCCGGCGGAGAAGAAGACGAACAAGATGGTGTTCATCGGTATCGAGCTGCCGCAAGACCTGATTACCGACGGCCTCGACGCCTGTCTCGCCTGAGCGCCAGCCAGAGAGCAGCAGTGGATTCGCGTGGGCCGCGAGGCCTTGCGTAGGGGTCCAGTAAGGGTCGGCCCGCATTCAGAAATGCGGGCCGACTCCGTTATGGAAGCACAAACGCGAATCGTCGCTTTTTCGCAGTTGCCGGGTTATATTTTCGGGATTGCGGGTGCGGCTACGCGGGTTTCCCTGCTTGCGGCGGCAGATTGTGATTCAGTTACAATACGTGCCCACTAGAGAATGAGAACCTTGGCCCGGTTGTGAAGCGTGCGCCGAAGGTGGGTGCCTGAAGAGGTACCGAGGAGCGGGCGAGGCAAACACCTCGACGGTAGACGCAACGACGCGCAACCGTGCGCAGCAACGGGTAAGAAACGGCAAGTACGGCACCGGGAAACCTTATCCGGAGCATGCCGATGGCCAGCCGGCGAATGGCGCGAAAGGGCGCTCGCCGGTACGAAAAATGCCTCAGGAGCATCTGTAGATCGGTTTCCAGAGGAGTTCGGCCCCGCATCGGCGCTTCGGCGTCACGACAAAGAGCCTGTCGTCCGTGTTCGCCGGCACTCGTTGAGCGCCATGAAAGCCATTGCGGGTAACACGAAAGTGCGGGCAACATGTGTAACAGTTTTGCCTCACATTGAAGAAGCAAGCCAGATGACGACGAAACGACTCTTGACCGAAGCCGAAATCCTGAAGATGAGCGACAAGGATTACATGAACGACGATCAGCTCGCTTTCTTCAAGAACCGGCTTGAACAGCTGCAGGCGGAAATTCTCCGCAATGCGGGCCAGACAACCGAGAATCTTCGCGAAACCGTGATCGTGCCGGACCCGGCCGACCGCGCGACCATCGAAGAAGAGCATGCGCTGGAGCTGCGCACGCGCGACCGCGAACGCAAGCTGCTGAAGAAGGTGCAGCAGTCGCTTGCACGCATCGAATCCGGCGAATACGGCTGGTGCGAAGAAACCGGCGAGCCGATCGGCATTCCGCGTCTGCTCGCACGGCCCACGGCCACGCTCTCGCTCGAAGCGCAGGAGCGGCGCGAGCTGCGCCAGAAGCTGTTCGGCGATTGATTGCTGCGGCGCGGCCTGGCCTCGGTCAGACCCGCGCGCAGAGATGAGCTTCATGACGAGGCGCACGGCTTGCCGTGCGCCTTTTTCTTTGGGGTGCCGCTTATCTCTCGCGTCGAGCGCTTGCCTCTCGCACGCTCCTTCGCTGACGCCGACCTGCCCCACTGCCGCCCCGCCCTGGCATATGGCACTTAATAGCCGACCCGAGGCGTCGCGTGATGCAAGCGAGGCATCCCGCCTCGCCTGCCCTTGATATGCGCGGGCGCGCCCTAAAATAGACCGAATACGCGTGTACCGGCGCGCCGCTGAATGCGCGCCGCCCGCCTCCGGATTCCGGCGGCAGCGCTTGCCGCTGCCGCCTCCACCCGTTTTTGCAACAAGGAACGCACATGGAGCAATTTCACGGTACGACGATCGTTTCCGTGCGGCGCGGCGACAAGGTCGCGCTTGGCGGCGACGGCCAGGTCACCCTCGGCAACATCGTCATGAAAGGCGGGGCGAAGAAGGTCCGGCGCATCTACAACGGCAAGGTGATGGTCGGCTTCGCCGGCGGCACCGCCGACGCGTTCTCGCTGCTCGACCGCTTCGAAGCCAAGCTCGAAAAGCATCAGGGCAATCTCACCCGCGCTGCGGTGGAACTCGCCAAAGACTGGCGTACCGACCGCATGCTGCGCCGCCTCGAAGCCATGCTGATCGCTGCGGATTCGCAGACCACGCTCGTCATCACCGGCAACGGCGACGTGCTGGACCCCGAAGGCGGCATCTGCGCCATCGGCTCGGGCGGCGCCTACGCCCAGGCGGCCGCGCGTGCGCTGGTGGACAACACCGACCTGTCGCCGCGCGAGATCGTCGAGAAGTCGCTGGAGATTGCCGGCGACATGTGCATCTACACGAACCACAATCGCGTCATCGAAACCATCGAGTAACGGACATAACGGACGAGCCAAGGACAGATCCACGATGAGCACCATGACCCCTGCCGAGATCGTCTCGGAACTCGACAAGCACATCATCGGCCAGGCGCGCGCGAAGAAAGCCGTCGCCGTCGCACTGCGTAATCGCTGGCGCCGGCAGCAGGTAGCCGAACCGCTGCGTCAGGAAATCACGCCCAAGAACATTTTGATGATCGGACCGACCGGCGTCGGTAAAACCGAAATTGCGCGCCGTCTCGCGAAGCTGGCAGACGCACCGTTCATCAAGATCGAAGCCACGAAGTTCACCGAAGTGGGCTACGTGGGTCGCGACGTCGACAGCATCGTGCGTGACCTGATCGAAATCTCCGTCAAGCAGACGCGCGAAGCGGAAATGCGCAAGGTCCGCACGAAGGCGCAAGATCTCGCCGAAGACCGCATCCTCGACATTCTGTTGCCGCCGGCACGGCCGGTCGGCTTCGGCTCGGGCGCCACGAGTGACAGCAGCCACGGCGACTCGGACAGCACCACGCGCCAGACCTTCCGCAAGCGCCTGCGCGAAGGCCAGCTCGACGACAAGGAAATCGAACTCGACGTGGAGTTGCCGCAGGTCGGCATGGACATCATGGGGCCGCCGGGCATGGAAGACATGACCGAGCAGATTCGTTCGATGTTCGCGAACCTGGGCGGCGGCAAGAAAACGCGCCGCAAGCTGAAGGTGAGCGAGGCGCTGAAAGTGCTGACCGACGAAGAAGCCGGCAAGATGCTCAACGAAGAAGAGGTGAAGACGAAGGCCGTGCAGAACGTCGAGCAGAACGGCATCGTGTTCCTCGACGAAATCGACAAGATCACCTCGCGCAACGAAGCCGGTGCCGGCGAAGTGTCGCGCCAGGGCGTGCAGCGCGATCTGCTGCCGCTCGTGGAAGGCACCACCATCAACACGAAGTACGGGATGGTGAAGACCGATCACATTCTGTTCATCGCGAGCGGCGCATTCCATCTGGCCAAGCCGAGCGACCTGATCCCCGAACTGCAGGGGCGCTTTCCGATTCGCGTCGAGCTGGACTCGCTTTCCGTGAAGGACTTCGAGGCCATTCTGGTGGCCACCGACGCGAGCCTCGTCAAGCAATACCAGGCGCTGCTTGCCACCGAAGACGTGCAGCTCGATTTCGCCGAAGACGGCATCCGGCGCCTCGCCGAGATTGCCTACGCCGTGAACGAGAAGACCGAGAACATCGGTGCACGCCGGCTCTATACGGTGATCGAAAAGCTGCTGGAGGAAATCTCGTTTGCTGCCGGCAACCACGCGGGTACCAGCGTGACCATCGACGCCGCTTACGTGGACCGCGCATTGAACGAAGTCTCGCAGGACGAAGACCTCTCGCGCTACGTGCTCTAACCAGGCCGCCTGCAAGGCGCCCTAAGCAAAACGAAGACGCCCGGCGCCTGACGCGCCGGGCGTTTTTATTTCTGCAATCGCCTTCGAGCCGCCAACGCTCACTGCTTCACCGGACGCTTCGCGAGCTTGCGCTGCAGCGTGCGCCGATGCATGTTGAGCGCCCGCGCCGTCGCGGAGATATTGCCGCCGTTCTCGGCCAGCACACGCTGAATGTGTTCCCATTCGAGCCGCGCCACCGAAAGCGGCATGGGGTGTTCCAGCGCCTCTTCGGCCTGAACCGCGCTCGCGTCGCTCTGCAGCGCAGAGAGAATCGTCTCCACGTTCGCCGGCTTGGCGAGGTAGTTGTCCGCGCCGTCCTTCACTGCCTGAACGGCGGTGGCGATGCTCGCGTAACCCGTCAGCACGAGAATGCGCGCGTCCGGCTGAAGCTCGCGCAGCGGCGCCACGAGGCTCAAGCCGGAGTCGTTGCCGAGATGCAGGTCCACCGTGATCTGGCCGAATTTCTGCTGATTCGCCAACCGGATCGCCTCGTCCCCGTCGTGTGCCTGCTGCACCGTAAAGCCGCGCCGGGCGAGGCCGCGGGCCAGAATGCCCGAGAACACCTCGTCGTCGTCGATCACCAGGAAATTCATGTCGCTCATTGGTCTTTTCTCCGTGTTATGCGGTGCGGCCGCCCGGCCCTTCGGTCCTTTCCGGCTCTTTGCTCTTTGCCGGGTGCCCTTGCCGTTTGTCCTTTACCAGCCACCGCGCCTGGTCAGTTCCTGATCCTGCGCCTTTCATGCCGCGATGAAATGACCTGGATCATGTCGCCGCAGAACCGGCGACGCCGCCGGCCGCGTCCGCGCCGGTCGGGGTAGGAACCACGATGTGTGTGGCGGGCAGTCGCAACAGCGCCCGCGTACCGCGTGGCGCCCGGCCGCTCGCGGCAGCAGCCGCCGCCGACGAAGTCGAGGCAGCCGCGGGAGCGACATCGGCCAGCTCGATCGAGCCGCCCAGCCGAGCCGCCGCCGAAAACGCGAGATACAGGCCCACGCCGTGACCGCCCTGCGTGCTATCCACCGGCACCGTGCCGAGCGACGCCCGCAACGACGGCGGGATGCCTGGGCCCGCGTCGCAAACCTCGAATTCGACCAGATCTTCGTGCCCGGCAGGGCGCGCGGTCAGCGTCACGTGATCGCGGCTCACGCGCGCGGCGTTATCGAGCAGGATGGTCAGAATCTGGCCGACGGCCACCGTGTCGTCCACGGCGAGGCTGGCGGGCGGCTCGCCCATCAACTCGAATTTCACGTGCGGATGGCGCAGCCGCCACTGCTCCGCAAACGGGCCCATCCATTCGCTCACGGCCTGGCGGCTGCCGCCCGACGACGCCCGGCTGCGCAACCGGGCCAGCGCCGAGGTGCATAGCGTCATCTGCTTTTCGAGCAGTTCGAGGTCGGCCGCGTAGGGCGCAAGGCCTTGATCGGTGCGGGCGGCGTCGCGCAGTTCCTCGGTGAGCATGGCGATCGTAGAGAGCGGCGTGCCGATCTCGTGTGCGACGGTGGCGGCCTGCACGCCGAGCGCCACAGCCCGCTCGTCACGCAACAGCCTTTGCTGGGCGTCGCCCAGCGCCGCGTCGCGCTGGCGCAACGCGCCCGACATACGCGCCACGAACCACGCGATCAGCCCCACGCTCACCATGAAGTTGACCCACATGCCCGCGCGGTAGTAGTCGAACAGGTTCGCGGGGTTGTCCATGTTGAGCGGCACGGAATCGAACCCGAGCACCGCGTAGCAGGACACGGCGAACGCGGCGAGCCACAGCATCAGGTGCCAGGGCAGCACGGCAGCGGCAATGGCAAGCGACGGCAGATAGAGCGAGACGAACGGATTCGTGGTGCCCCCGGAGAGGAACAGCAGCGCCGAGAGCGCGCCCAGGTCTACCCAGATCTGGCCGAACAGTTCGAGATTGGATTCCGGGCGCTCCTGCGAGACGCGCAGCCAGGTGAGCCCGTTGAAAATGACCTCGAGCCCGATCACGAGCAGCATGGCCGGAATGGGCAGGTGCACGCCGAAGAAGACCTGCACGGCCGCGATCGTGCAGAGTTGCCCGATGATGGCGAGGCTGCGCAGCCAGAACAGATGGCCGAGATTGACGCGGCCGGTCATGGTGATTCGATGCATCCGGGGAGTTTAACCGCTAGCAGCACGGCGGCGCGGACTGGTTATTTCGTCCACGTCAATACCTGTGCATTGTCGGCGCAGGCGAGCGGCCGTTCTTGCGGAGGTGTCTCACGCGCCCGCGGGGCCGGGCGGATCGTGGGGCCGCCTCGCCTCGGCGCTGGCGAGGTCGTCGGCGAGACATTCGGGGCACAGGCACGGCATGCCTCGGACAAGCCGGTCAGCCTGCACAGCCGGCATGGCCCGGCACCAGCAGTCGAACGGGTCGGTGTGGCGGCCGCAGTCGAACGCCCGGCCGCAGCGCGGGCACCGCACGCTCGCCGGCTCCCTGGAGGTGGATGCGGACTGGCTCATTGCGATTTCCCGTGGAAGAAGGCGGTCGAAACGGAAGGTTCGGAAATGATGCCACGAGTCGCGCCGCCCGACTGCGCGCGACCATCCCCGGCTGCATACTGCACCTACCTGTTTGTACCTTCCTGTTGCTGCCGCCGGGCAGGCATCCGCACGGCGCCAGTACATCTCTTGCGCACCGCGCAAGCGCGCCACTAAAACCCGGGCAAAACCTCGTGTTACCCCCAGCGCTGCCCATTCGGCAGTCCCCGAATGCCGGCCTGGAAATGCCTGTTGCAGCGCGCCAGTCCTGTACAATTCGCGGTTGATTCTCCCACCGCCGTCGATTCTTTCACCGTTTCACGCCGAGCCCGCTGCCATGTCCGAACCTGCCGACCTCTCGCAGATTCCCCCAACCCTCAAGGCCGAAATCCTGGCCGAGGCACTGCCCTACATTCGCCAGTATCACGGCAAGACCGTGGTCATCAAATACGGCGGCAACGCCATGACGGAAGAGCGGCTCAAGCAGGGCTTCGCGCGCGACGTGATCCTGCTGAAGCTGGTGGGCATCAATCCGGTCATCGTGCACGGCGGCGGCCCGCAGATCGACCAGGCGCTCAAGAAGATCGGCAAGCAGGGCACCTTCATCCAGGGCATGCGCGTCACGGACGAAGAGACGATGGAAGTTGTCGAATGGGTGCTGGGCGGCGAAGTGCAACAGGACATCGTTACGCTCATCAACCACTTCGGCGGCCACGCAGTGGGCCTCACGGGCAAGGACGGCGGTCTCATCCACGCCCGCAAGCTGATGATGCCGGACCGCGACAATCCGGGTCAGTACGTCGATATCGGCCAGGTGGGCGAGGTGGAAGCCATCAACCCAGCCGTGGTGAAGGCGCTCCAGGACGACGCGTTCATTCCCGTGATCTCGCCCATCGGCTTCGGCGAAGACGGCCTCTCGTACAACATCAACGCCGACCTCGTGGCCGGCAAGCTGGCCGTGGTGCTGAACGCCGAGAAGCTCGTGATGATGACCAACATCCCGGGCGTCATGGACAAGGCCGGCAATCTGCTCACCGACCTCTCCGCCCGCGAGATCGACGCCCTTTTCGCAGACGGCACGATCTCGGGCGGCATGCTGCCGAAGATCGCCTCCGCGCTGGATGCCGCGAAGAGCGGCGTGCATTCGGTGCACATCATCGATGGCCGCATCGAGCACTCGGTGCTGCTCGAAATTCTCACCGAGCAGCCCTTCGGCACGATGATCCGCTCGCATTGAGCAGCCACGGAAAAAGCGTGTCCACGTTCGTGCGCGCGCCACGCCGGCGGCCTCGTGCGCAGCGCGGCGCGCCGGTGTGGCTCTTCGATCTGGACAACACGCTGCATGCGGCCTCGCATGCGGTGTTTCCGGCCATCAACCGGGCGATGACGCAGTACATCGTGGATGTGCTCGAAGTCACCCATGACGAGGCGAACCAGCTGCGCACGGGCTACACGCAGCGTTACGGCGCCACGCTGCTGGGCCTCACGCGCCACCATCCGGTCGATCCGCACCATTTCCTCAAGGTCGTTCACACGTTCCCGGACCTGCGTTCGATGCTGCGCGCGGAGCGCGGTATCGCGCGCCTCGTCGCCGCGCTGCCGGGGCGCAAGATGGTGCTCACCAACGCGCCCGAAGCCTACGCGCGCGCCGTGCTTGCGGAACTCGGCATCGAGCGGCTCTTCGAGCGCGTCATTGCCATCGAACACATGCGCGACCGCCACGGCTGGCGCGCCAAGCCCGACGCCACCATGCTGCGGCGAGCCATGCGCGACGCCCACGTGCCGCTGCGCGACGCGACGCTCGTCGAAGACACGCGCGGCCACCTGAAGCGCTACCGGCGCCTTGGCATCCGCACGGTCTGGATCACGGGACACCTGCCCGCCCTGCCGCGCGCGCCCGGCGTGCCGGCCCGGCTACCCGGCACTGGCCGTCCGCATTATGTCGACCGCTGCATTCGTTCGTTAAAATCGTTGCACACCGGCGCCGGCCGGGCGCGATTCAAGGGGCGACACTCATGCAGCCAAACGCCAGACCTGACGCAGCCGTAGACGAAGATCCGTTCGACGCCGGGCGCTCCGCCGCGCCGTCGTCGCCACGAGCGACAACCGCAGACGGCGACGCGGAAGCAGGCGCCCCGTCGGCGCCCCAGCGGGCAAGTCGTCCGAAACCCGGCGAGCGTCGCGTGCACATTCTGCAAACGCTCGCCACCATGCTCGAAGCGCCCAAGAGCGAAAAGATCACCACGGCGGCACTCGCGGCGCGCATCGGTGTATCGGAAGCGGCGCTGTATCGCCATTTCGCGAGCAAGGCCCAGATGTTCGAAGGCCTGATCGAGTTCATCGAGCAGACCATCTTCGGACTCATCAACCAGATCGTCGCGAAAGAGCCGAACGGCGTGCTCCAGGCACGTGCCATCGGGCTCATGTTGCTCAACTTCGCCGCGAAGAATCCCGGCATGACGCGCGTTCTGACAGGCGAGGCGCTGGTGGGCGAGCACGAACGGCTCACCGAGCGCGTGAACCAGATGACTGAGCGCATCGAGGCATCGGTGAAGCAATGCCTGCGGGTGGGGCTGACGGACGCCAGCACGTCCGCAGCGTCGGCTGACAGCAACGCCGACGCTGTGGCAGCCGCCGTGCCGCTGCCGCCCGATTACGACCCGGTGGTGCGCGCGAGTCTACTCGTGAGCTACGTGATCGGCCGCTGGCACCGCTACGCCAAGAGCGGCTTTGCGCGCGAGCCCGGCGAACAGGCCGACGCCCAATTGCGGCTCATCCTGCAGTAGCGTCGAGGGCGGCCGTGGGCGGCCATGGATAAAAGGCCTAAGCGCCGCCGAACCCTCGCGTTCAACCGGAGCGCTTCATCCGGCCGCCGCGCATTTTCCGCTATACTCTGCGTTCACCAAGGCATCACCAACACGCGCCGATTTGCTGACTCGATTGCGGGCGCGCGAACCAGCCGGGCCAGTCCCAGCGGTTCACTATAAATGCGGCTAAAGAGGTCGTCAGCCGCGCACTCTCCTTCTTCCCGCGCACCGCAGACACCATTTAGCCGCCCTGTCATCTAGGCGGAATGAATGGAATCCATCGGGATCGTCGCTCCACAAAAACTGCATTTTGCCGAGCCGCTGCGTCTGCAGAACGGTAGCTCGCTGGCCGGCTACGACCTCATGGTCGAGACCTACGGCACCCTCAATGCCGAGCGCAGCAACGCCGTGCTCGTCTGCCACGCGCTCAACGCCTCGCACCACGTCGCCGGCGTCTACGCCGACGACCCCAAGAACGTCGGCTGGTGGGACAACATGGTGGGCCCCGGCAAGCCGCTCGACACCAACCGCTTCTTCGTGATTGGCGTGAACAACCTGGGTTCGTGCTTCGGCTCCACGGGGCCCATGAGCATCGACCCGGGCACGGGCCGGCCGTATGGGGCGCGCTTTCCTGTCGTCACCGTCGAAGACTGGGTCAACGCGCAGGTGCGCGTGGCGGACTCGTTCGGTATCGAAAAATTCGCGGCCGTGATGGGTGGAAGCCTCGGCGGCATGCAGGCGCTCGCGTGGAGCACGATGTACCCGGACCGCGTGGGCCATTGCATCGTGGTCGCGTCCACGCCCAAGCTCTCGGCACAGAACATCGCGTTCAACGAGGTGGCGCGCTCCGCGATTCTCTCGGACCCCGACTTCCACGGCGGCGACTACTACGCGCACGGCGTGAAGCCCAAGCGCGGCCTGCGCGTGGCACGCATGATCGGCCACATCACGTACCTCTCCGACGACGACATGGCCGCCAAATTCGGCCGCGCGCTGCGCCGTGCCGAAGGCGCCCACGACGCCTACAACTTCAGCTTCGACGTGGAATTCGAAGTGGAGTCGTACCTGCGCTATCAGGGCGACAAGTTCGCCGAATACTTCGACGCGAACACCTACCTGCTGATTACGCGCGCGCTCGACTACTTCGACCCCGCCAAGGCCTACGACGGCGATCTCACCGCTGCGCTCGCCCATACGAAGGCAAAGTACTTCATCGCGAGCTTCACGACCGACTGGCGCTTCGCGCCCGCGCGCTCGCGTGAAATCGTGAAGGCGCTGCTCGATCACAAGCGCCGGGTCACGTACGCCGAAATCGACGCGCCGCACGGCCACGACGCCTTCCTGCTCGACGACGCGCGCTACCACAACCTGATGCGCGCCTATTACGAACGCATTGCCGCCGAGGTTGGCGTATGAACCAGACCGCATTCAACAATCTCGCCACGCGCGAGGACTTCCGCGCCATCGCGCGCTGGGTGGAACCGCGCTCGACGGTGCTTGATCTCGGCTGCGGCGACGGCTCGCTGCTCTCGCTGCTCACCGAGGAACTGGAGGTGTTCGGCTACGGCATCGAGATCAACGACGCCGGCGTGCTCGCCTCCACGAAGAGCGGCATCAACGTGATCCAGCAGAACCTGGAAGACGGCCTGCGGCTCTTCGAAGACGCCAGCTTCGACTTCGCGATCCTCTCGCAGACGCTGCAGACCATCCACCAGACCGCCGCGATCCTGCGCGAGACGGTGCGCGTGGGCAAAGAGTGCATTGTGTCGTTCCCGAACTTCGGCTACTGGCCGCACCGGCTTTCGGTGCTGCGCGGCCGCATGCCCGTGTCGAAATCGCTGCCGTACCAGTGGCACAACACGCCGAACGTGCGCGTGCTCACGATCAAGGACTTCGAGGCGCTCGCGCCGGAAGTGGGCATCGAAATTCTCGACCGCGTGGTGCTGCACGGCGGCCAGACGGTGCGTTGGGGCGCGAACTGGCGTGGTAGTCTTGCGGTCTATCGCGTCAGGAAAAGCTGACCGGGCCGCCGCGACGGGGGCCGGTCGGCGCGAATCCAGCTCCATCCGCTGACCCACGCTCCACACCGCTGCCACATGCCGAATCCGCTGCACGAGGTACCCGCACTCACTGCCCACGAGGAACATCCCGGGTGGCGTGCGTATCTGAACACGCACATGCTGATCTGCGTGTTTCTCGGCTTCACGTCGGGCTTGCCGCTCTTCACGCTGGTCTACCTCGTGCAGGCGTGGCTGCGTTCCGAAGGCGTGAACCTCAAGGAAATCGGCCTCTTCGCGCTGATCCAGTTTCCCTACACGTGGAAGTTCGTATGGGCGCCGCTCATGGACCGCTACGTGCCGCGTCTGCCGGGCTGGCGGCCGGGCCGTCGGCGCGGCTGGATGCTGCTCACGCAGATTCTCGTGGCGGGCGCCATTGCGGCGCTCGGCTTCGTCTCGCCGCGCGATTCGATCTGGACCGTGGCCGCGCTCACCGCGCTCGTCGCGTTCTTCGGCGCGAGCCAGGACATCGTGATCGACGCCTACCGCCGCGAGTTGCTCTCTGACACGCAGCAGGGCCTCGGCAACGCGGTGCACGTCAACGCGTACAAGATTGCGGCGCTGATTCCGGGCTCGCTCGCGCTGATTCTCTCCGACCATCTGCCGTGGACCACGGTGTTCGCCGTCACCGCCGCGTTCATGCTGCCCGGCATGATCATGACGCTCGTGGTGAGCGAGCCCGCGGTGCACGGCACGCCGCCCAGGAACCTGCGCGACGCCATCGTCCTGCCGTTTCGCGAGTTCGTTGAACGCGACGGCTGGCGCGGCGCGCTCTTTGTGCTCGCGTTCATCTTTCTCTACAAGCTCGGCGACACGATGGCGACCACGCTCTCGACGTCGTTCTTCCTCGACATCGGCTTCTCTCGCACGCAGATCGGCGTGATCGCGAAGACCACGGCGTTCGGCGCGAGCCTGGCGGGCGGCATTATCGGCGGCGTGTGGCTGGTGAAGATCGGCATCGGGCGCGGGCTCTGGATCTTCGGCGCGTTGCAGATGGTCTCCACGCTCGGCTTCGCCTGGCTCGCCCAGGTGGGCCCCGGCTCGCCCGTGCTCGCTGCGCTCTACGACTTCACGGTGGGCGCGAGTCATCTCACGGGCAAGCTCTTCTCCGTGTTCGGCGCGAGTTCGCAGATGCAGCTCGATCCGCGGTCCGTCGCGCTCGCGCTCGTGTTCGGTCTGGAAACCTTCGCAACGGGCCTCACGATGGCCGCGTTCACCGCCTATATCGCGAGCACCACGGACCCGCGCTACACGGCCACGCAGTTCGCGCTTTTCACGAGTCTCGCCTCGGTGCCGCGTACGCTGGCGTCGGCCGCGAGCGGTTACGTGGTCGCGCAAATCGGCTGGTTCGATTACTTCCTTGCGTGTACCGCGCTTGCGCTGCCGGGCATGCTGCTGCTCGTGCGCATCGCGCCGTGGAGGCTGCGCTCGTGAAGCCGCGAGCCACTGTGGCAACGGACTGCGGACGCGGCGCGTCGTCGCCGGCATCGTCCCGGCTGAGCGCGTTGCTGATTGTGGGGGCGCTAGCGGCCACGGGGCTATTGCCCGCAGCACGCGCCGCCGATGCGTCCGCAGGTGGCACGGGCAGCGCGGCTGGCGTGGGCAGTACCCCCGGCACGAGCGGCACCGACACAGCGACTGGCGGCACCAGCGCGGCGACCAGCATGCCCCCTGCTACGGTGCCCGCATCGAACACAGCAGGCCATCCGCCTGCGGCTACGCCGGCTTCCGCCGCATCCACGACGGCACACGGCGCGCTGGCGCTGAACCCCGCTTCCGCAACGGCCGCGAGCGCCAGTTCCACGCCAGGCGGGACGCCCTTCAGCCCTTCGGGCGAGGTGCGCTACGGCCCGAACATGGCCACGTTCCGCAACCTGATTCCGTCGTCGATGCTCGACGCGCAGGCGGCAGCAGAGTTTCAGCAGATCGTCTACGGCGCGCAGCACCAGAACCGCCTGTACCCGGACACCGATGCGCGCGTGAAACGCGTGCGCGCCATCGTGGAGCGGCTCGCGTCCTACTCCTCGAAGTGGAACGACCGCGTGAAGGGCTGGAAGTGGGACGTTGCGGTGATCCAGTCGCCGGCGGTCCGCATGTACTGTCTGCCGGGCGGCAAGGTCGTGGTGTACGGCGGCATGCTGGACCGCGTGCGGCTCAACGACGACGAACTGGGCGTGCTCACGGCCCATGAGATCGCGCACGCGCTGCGCGAACATGCGCGCGAGCGCCTCGGCGAACAGCAAGCCGCGCAACTCGGCTCGGGCAGCATTCCGCAGCTGTTTGGCCTTGCCGATCTCGGCGCGGCGCCGCTCGGCATCGGTACACAGTTGCTCGAAATGAAGTACGAAAGCGCCGACGAAACAGAAGCCGACGTGATCGGCGCCGACATCGCCTCGCGCGCGGGCTACGATCCGCGCGCCGCCGTCACGCTATGGGACAAGCTCGCTGTCGCGACGCGCGCTGACCGCGAGCAGGGGTTCATCTACGTGCATCCGTACACGACTGCGCGCCGCAAGGACATCATGAAGCGGCTCACCGACATGCTGCCGCTGTACGCGAAAGCGGTGGGCAGCACGGTGGACGCGCTGCCCGACTACGCTGGCACCACGCCGCGCGCGCCCGCTGAACAGCGGCGTTAAGCCTTCGCCTTCAGCTTGTGGTCGTAGTCGACCGTGAGCGGTGCGTGGTCGCTGAACTTGATGTCGCGAAAGATCGAGGTGCGCTTCGCCTTGCCGGCAATGCCGGGCGTCGCGATCTGATAGTCGATGCGCCACCCCACGTTCTTCGCATACGCCTGACCGCGATTGCTCCACCACGTGTACTGCTCGGGCCGCTGGTCGAGCGTGCGGAACACGTCGACGTAACCCACTTCGTCGAAGAGCTTCGTGAGCCACGCGCGTTCTTCGGGCAGGCAGCCCGAATTCTTCTGGTTGCTCTTCCAGTTCTTGATGTCGATTTCCTTGTGGACGATGTTCACGTCGCCGCACACGATCACCTCGCGCTCCGCACGCAGCGCCGCGAGGTGCGGCATGAACTCGTCCATGAAGCGGTACTTGGCCTGCTGGCGCTCGTCGCCGCTCGACCCCGAGGGCACGTACACGGACACGATGGAGAGCTTGCCGAAGCGCGCTTCCACGTAGCGGCCTTCCGGGTCGAACTCCTTGCTGCCGAAACCGATCACGACTTCGTCCGGCTCATGCCGCGTATAGAGCCCCGCGCCGCTGTAGCCCTTTTTCACCGCGTGCTGGAAGTAGCCCGTGAAGTCGTGCGGCGCGAGAAATTCGGGCGTCATGTCGTCCTGCGAACACTTGATTTCCTGCACGCAGAGCACGTCGGCGCCCTGGGTGCCGAACCAGTCGAAGAAGCCTTTTTTCGCCGCGGAACGAATGCCGTTGAGATTGGCGGTGATCACACGCAACATGTCTTTCCTTTTTTGTAGTGGGTTGCCGCGGCGCCGCGCTCATGCGCCGGCGCACGCGGATCGTGCCTATTCCACCTGCAGGCCCTTCAGCGATTCCTTCGCCGCCGGGTATTCGAGGTTCATCGATTCGAGCAGACGCAGCAACAGTTCCGCCACCATGAGGTTGCGGTGCGTCTTCGAGTCGGCGGGAATCACGTACCACGGCGCGATCTCGGTGGACGTGGCCGCGAGCGCCTCGCCATAGGCGGTCTGATACGGGTCCCAAAGCTTGCGGGCCGCGAGGTCGGAGACGTCGAATTTCCAGTGCTTGGTGGGGTCGTCGATGCGCGCCTGGATGCGCTTGCGCTGCTCTTCCTTCGAAATGTGCAGCAGGCATTTGATGATCGCGGTGCCGCTCTCGGCCAGCAGCGACTCGAACTGGCGGATGTGGCGAAAGCGCCGTTCGCGCTCCACGTCGTCGATCTGGCCCAGCACGTAGGGCACGAGCACGTCTTCGTAGTGGCTGCGATTGAAGATGGCCAGCTCGCCCGCGGCGGGCGCGTGGACGTGCACGCGCCAGAGGAAGTCGTGCGCCGATTCGATGGGCGTGGGCGCCTTGAACGGCACGATGCGAATGCCGAGCGGGTCGACCTCGTGGAACACGGCGCGGATCGTGCCGTCTTTGCCGCTCGTATCCATGCCTTGCAGCACGAGCAGCACGCGCTGGTAACGCTGCGCGTAGAGCCGGTCTTGCTGCGAGTCGAGCTTCATCGTGACTTCGGTGAGGCGCTCGCGGTCGGCGTCTTTCGATCCGCGCGAGAACGGCTTCACGGCCGGGTCGAAATCTGCGAGCGCGAACTTCTTCGCCTTCTTGCTTTCGCTGAAGAACGGCACGCGGAAATCGTCGAGGTCGGGTGCTTTCGCCATCCAGTGCTCCAGTCAAGACAAACGCATTGCGGCGCGCCTGCCGGGGCAAACCCGCTGGTTCGCCCCGTTCGGTTCATGCGCGTGGGCGCGCGATGACGCGAATTGCGGCACGTTGAGGTGCGCCGCCGCCGGCCGGCTTACGAGGATAGCTTCTTCTTTAGCAATTCGTTGACCTGCTGCGGATTCGCCTTGCCCTTGGTCGCCTTCATCGCCTGGCCGATCAGCGCGTTGAACGCCTTTTCCTTGCCCGCGCGGTACTCGTCCACCGACTTCTGGTTGGCGGCCAGCACTTCGTCGATGATCGCTTCGAGCGCGCCGGTGTCCGAGATCTGCTTGAGACCCTTCGCCTCGATGATGCGGTCCACGGCGCCTTCGTCCGTGGCCTTCTCGTCCCACATGGCGAGGAACACTTCCTTGGCGATCTTGTTCGAGATCGTGCCGTCCGCGATGCGTTGCAGCAGCAGCGCGAGTTGCGCCGCGGAGACGGGACTCTGCTCGACATCGAGCCCTTCGCGGTTCAACTGCGACGACACTTCGCCCATCAGCCAGTTGGCCGCGACCTTTGACTGCGTTTTGTCCTGACCAGCGCCCGCCTTCGCCACCACCGCCTCGAAGTACCCAGCCATCGCCTTGCTCGACGTGAGCACGCCCGCGTCGTACGGCGTCACGCCGTACTGCTCGACGAAGCGCCGCTGCATGCCGGCCGGCAGCTCCGGCATCTCGCCCTTCACGCGCTCCACCCAGGCCGCGTCGATCACGAGCGGCATCAGGTCGGGGTCGGGGAAATAGCGGTAGTCGTGCGCATCTTCCTTGCTGCGCATGGAGCGCGTCTCGCGCCGGTCCGGGTCGTAGAGCCGTGTTTCCTGCACCACGGTGCCGCCGTCTTCGATCAGCTCGATCTGGCGGCGCACTTCGTAGTTGATGGCGTCTTCGAGGAAGCGGAACGAGTTGAGGTTCTTGATCTCCGCGCGCGTGCCGAATTCCTTCTGACCCACCGGCCGCACCGACACGTTCGCGTCGCAGCGGAACGACCCTTCCTGCATGTTGCCGTCGCAGATGCCGAGCCACATCACGAGCGCGTGCAGCGCCTTCGCGTAGGCGACGGCCTCGACGGCGCTGCGCATTTCCGGCTCGGTGACGATCTCGAGCAGCGGCGTGCCGGCGCGGTTCAGGTCGATGCCGGTCATGCCCGCGAAGTCCTCGTGCAGCGACTTGCCGGCGTCCTCTTCGAGGTGAGCGCGCGTGAGGTTGATGGTCTTCTCGTAAGCGGCCGCGCCGGTCTTCTCGTTGGCGGGCACCTGGATGGTGACGGTGCCGCCCTGCACGACAGGAATCTCGTACTGGCTGATCTGATAGCCCTTCGGGAGATCCGGGTAAAAGTAGTTCTTGCGCGCGAAAATGCTGCGCGGCGCCACCGTCGCGCCGATGGCGAGACCGAAGCGGATGGCGCGTTCCACGGCGCCGCGGTTCATGACCGGCAGCACGCCGGGCAAGGCGAGGTCGACGGGGCACGCCTGCGTGTTCGGCGCTGCGCCGAACTGCGTGGATGCGCCGGAGAAAATCTTCGAGGCGGTCGAGAGCTGCGCGTGCGTCTCGAGGCCGATCACCACTTCCCACTGCATGTCAGATTCCTCCCGGTGCCTTGCGATGCCAGTCGGTCACGCGCTGGAACGCGTCCGCGACCTGCAGCATCCGGGCTTCGTTGAAATAGTTGCCGATGATCTGCAAGCCCACCGGACGCTGACCGTTCGCGCCCGCGCCGAAGCCGCAGGGCACGCTCATGCCGGGCAGACCCGCGAGGCTCACCGAAAGCGTGTAGATGTCCGCGAGGTACATCTGCACGGGGTCGTCGCCCTTCGCGCCGATGTCCCACGCCACCGAAGGCGCCACCGGCCCCATGATGACGTCGCACTGGCGGAACGCTTCCTGGAAGTCCTGCGCGATGATGCGGCGGATCTTCTGCGCCTGGAGGTAGTAGGCGTCGTAGTAGCCGTGCGAGAGCACGTAGGTGCCCACGAGGATGCGGCGCTTCACCTCGGGGCCGAAGCCCTCGGCGCGCGACTTCTTGTACATGTCGAGCAGATCGCGATATTCGGCCGCGCGGTGGCCGTAGCGCACGCCGTCGAAGCGCGACAGGTTCGAGGAGGCCTCGGCCGGCGCGATCACGTAGTAGACGGGAATCGAAAGCTCGGTCTTGGGCAGCGACACTTCCACGAGCGTTGCACCGAGCGCCTCGTACTGGCGCAGCGCGGCGTCCACGGATGCGCGCACGTCTTCGGCAAGACCCGCGCCGAAGTACTCCTTCGGCAGGCCGATGCGCAGGCCGGCAAGCGGCTTGTTCGCAGCGGCATTGTCGGCGGCGTCGGCAGACCACGCCTTGCCGAGGTAGCGCGTGTAGTCTTCGTCGTCGCGCACGAGGCTCGTCGAATCGCGCTCGTCGAAGCCGGCCATGGCGTTGAGCAGCGTGGCGCAATCGGCGGCGCTGCGCGCCATCGGGCCAGCCTGGTCCAGCGACGAAGCGAAGGCGATCATGCCGTAGCGCGACACGCGGCCATACGTCGGCTTGATACCCGTCACGCCCGAGAACGACGCGGGCTGACGGATGGAGCCGCCCGTGTCCGTCGCGGTGGCAGCCGGCGCGAGACGCGCGGCCACCGCCGCTGCCGAGCCGCCCGACGAACCGCCCGGCACGGCCTTCACGTCCCACGGGTTGTGCACGGCACCGAACGCGGAGTTTTCGTTCGACGAGCCCATCGCGAACTCGTCCATGTTGGTCTTGCCGACGCAGACCATGCCCGCGCGTTCCAGCCGCGCCACGACCGTGGCGTCGAACGGGCTCACGTAGTTCGCGAGCATCTTCGAGCCCGCGGTGGAGCGCCAGCCGCGCGTCACGAACACGTCCTTGTGGGCAACCGGCACACCCGTGAGCGGACCGGCGTCGCCAGCCGCGAGACGGGCGTCGGCGGCTTTCGCTTGCGCGAGCGTGAGGTCCGGATCGACCTGCACGAAGGCGTTCAGGCCCTGCTGCGCTTCGATCCGCTTCAGATACAGTTGCGCCAGCTCCACCGCGGAACATTCCTTCGCGGCAAGCGCGGCGCGCAGTTCGGTCAAGCTTTTTTCATGCATTGCGTGGTTCCTGGAGAGCGCGGCAGCGCGCTGAAGCGCCGCCGGTGGGGTGCTGGCCTGCCCGCCGGCAGGTTGCGTCCCGAATGCAAAAAGGCCAAAGAGGCGGAGCGACGGATCGGGCGGAACGCGATCACAAGGTCGCCCCATGCGCCGCGGTGCCTGCGGCTCAAGGCCGCGGTATCGCCCCGCGGCCTTTGCGGTTACTCGAGCACCTTCGGCACGAGGTAGAGCCCATCCTGCACCGCCGGGGCCACGCGCTGGTACTCGTCGCGCTGCACGGTCTCGGTCACGGCGTCGTCGCGCAGACGCAGCGCAACGTCTTCGATCTGCTCGATCGGGTGCGCGAGCGGCGCAATGCCTGTGGTGTCCACCGCCTGCATCTGCTCGACGAGGCCGAAGAATTCGTTGAGCTGGGCAAGCGTGTGTTCCGCGTCGGCGTCGGGCAATTCGAGCCGCGCCAGGTGCGCAATACGCTTCACATCGTTGAGGGTCAGGGACATGCGGTCACCGGAAGAGATTCAGTGGGTCGCCGCGCCCAAAAAATGGTGCCGCGACAGTGGCTTACGACGCAGGAACCGGCCCCGAAAGGGCGTGCCGGCGACAGCAAAAAGTACCGTCCTTATCCTGCAAAACAGGCAAAATTATAAGGTATCATTACGCGTTCGACCCAAACCCGGACCGCCCTGCGCCCTTTCCCGAACGACCTGCGTCACACCGCAGCGGGATCGCAGGAAGCCGGGCAAGCCTCCGGTAGACATCCCCGCAGCTTCGTGCTCCCCATGGCGGCGCATCCGCCGACGCGAAGCTGTTTAATTATCCGCTGCCGCCCTCCACCCTTGCGATGCGAGGCACGGCCCCAGCGAGACAGGATTTTGAATGTTCGGTTTTTTGCGCAGCTACTTCTCCAACGATCTGGCGATTGACCTCGGCACTGCCAACACGCTCATCTACATGCGTGGTAAAGGAATCGTCCTCGACGAACCCTCGGTCGTCTCCATCCGCCAGGAAGGCGGTCCCAACGGCAAGAAAACGATCCAGGCAGTGGGCCGCGAAGCCAAGCAGATGCTCGGCAAGGTGCCGGGCAACATCGAAGCCATCCGGCCGATGAAAGACGGCGTGATCGCCGACTTCACCGTGACCGAGCAGATGATCAAGCAGTTCATCAAGACGGCTCACGAATCGCGCATGTTCTCGCCGTCGCCGCGCATCATCATCTGCGTGCCGTGCGGTTCCACCCAGGTGGAACGCCGCGCCATCAAGGAAGCGGCTCACGGTGCAGGCGCCTCGCAGGTCTACCTGATCGAAGAACCGATGGCGGCTGCCATCGGCGCGGGCCTGCCGGTGTCGGAAGCCACGGGCTCGATGGTCGTGGACATTGGCGGCGGCACCACGGAAGTGGGCGTCATCTCGCTGGGCGGCATCGTCTACAAGGGCTCCGTGCGCGTGGGCGGCGACAAGTTCGACGAAGCCATCGTCAACTACATCCGCCGCAACTACGGCATGCTGATCGGCGAACAGACCGCCGAAGCCATCAAGAAGGAAATCGGTTCGGCCTTCCCCGGCTCCGAAGTCAAGGAAATGGAAGTGAAGGGCCGCAACCTCTCGGAAGGCATTCCGCGCAGCTTCACCATCTCCAGCAACGAAATTCTCGAGGCGCTCACCGATCCGCTGAACCAGATCGTGTCGTCGGTGAAGATCGCGCTCGAACAGACGCCGCCCGAACTGGGCGCGGACATCGCCGAGCGCGGCATGATGCTGACGGGCGGCGGCGCCCTGCTGCGCGACCTGGACCGGCTGCTCGCCGAAGAAACCGGTCTGCCGGTGCTCGTGGCCGAAGACCCGCTCACCTGCGTGGTGCGCGGCTCGGGCATGGCCCTCGAGCGCATGGACAAGCTCGGCAGCATCTTCTCGTACGAGTGAAGCGGGGCTCCTGTCTGATGCCAGCGGCGCGGCTCGTCCGGGTTCCCCGGGCCGCCGCCCGCTGATGGCGCACTTCAGCGCCGCTGTTACGCCCAACCGCTCACGCCCCCGGCGCCGACCATGGAATACAGTCCGCCGCCCCTCTTCAAGCAAGGCCCGTCGGCTCTCGTACGGCTGATCTTTTTCGTCGTACTTTCGCTCGTGCTGCTCGTCTCCGACGCGCGGTTCAACACGCTGGAAATCGTGCGCGGCATTCTTGGTGCGGGCCTTTATCCGCTGCAGCGCGCAGCGCTCGTGCCGCGCGACCTCTTCATGGGCGCGGCGGATCTCGCCGTCACCAGTTCGCAATTACGCAGCGAAAACACCCAGCTCCACGCGAAGAATCTGAAGCTCGCGCAAGAGGCCAATCTTGCCGCCTCGCTCAGCGTGGAAAACGCGCACCTGCGCGCGCTGCTACAGCTTTCGCAGCACGCCAGCACGCAGTCGATCCCGGTCGAAATCCAGTACGACACTGCCGATCCGTTCACGCAGAAGATCGTGATCGGCAGCGGCTCGCAGCAAGGCATTCACAACGGCGCACCCGTCGTCAGCGAAGACGGCGTGGTGGGCCAGGTGACCCGCGTATTCCCGCTGCAATCCGAAGTCTCGCTGCTCACCGACAAGGACCAGGCCGTGCCCGTGCAGGTGCTGCGCACTGGCTTGCGCAGCGTGATCTACGGCACGCCGAAGGGCGACGCGCTCGATCTGCGTTTCGTGCCCATCAGCGCAGACGTGGTGGTCGGCGACGAACTCGTGACGAGCGGGCTCGACGGCGTCTATCCGCCAGGGCTGCCGGTCGCCAGGGTGATCCGCGTGGACAAGCAGGCCGACACCGCGTTTGCCCGCGTGATCTGCGTGCCGGTGGCCGCCGTGCGCGGCGCGCGCCAGATGCTCGTGCTGCGCTATCAGACCGACGCGCCGCCACGTCCCGCGGAACCCGAGCCGGCGTCCGCAGCAAAAGATGCGAAGGCGAAGAAAGGCGCCAAGGGTACCGATAAGGGCGCGTCCAAGGGCGCCGATAAGGGCACCGAAAAGCCGGACAGCAAAGCCGCCACCACGGGCAAGGCAGCAGACGCAAAAGCACCGCCCGCCGAAACGAAACCGAAAGCCGCCGAAGCAAAAGCACCCGCCGCTGCCGCCGGCAAGCCGGCCACGGCCCGTGCGGCCAGCCAGCCGCGCGCGGCGCAGGGGAGCAAGCCATGAACCGCCCCCAATACATCCTGCAGCCGGTCAATCCGTACTTCATCGTCTTCAGCCTCGCCGCGGCGTTCCTGCTGAACCTGATGCCGTGGGGCAAGCTGATCGGCGTGCCCGACTTCGTCGCGCTCGTGCTGCTGTTCTGGAACGTGCACCAGCCCCGCAAGGTGGGCATGGGCACCGCATTCCTGCTCGGCCTGCTCATGGACGTGCACAATGCGAGCCTGCTCGGCGAGCACGCGCTCGCCTACACGTTGCTCTCGTACGGCGCGATCACGATTCATCGCCGCGTGCTGTGGGTCTCGCCGCTCTGGCAGATGCTCGCCGTAATGCCGCTCCTCGTCGGCGCGCAGGTGGTGCCATTCATCATTCGCCTGTTGATGGGCGCGGCCTTTCCCGGCTGGGGCTATTTGATCGACGGCTTCGTGGAAGCCGCGCTGTGGCCGCTCGCCAGCATCCTGCTGCTGATGCCGCAGCGCCGTCCGGTAGACCCGGACGACACGCGGCCCATCTAGGCAGGCCACACCGCTTTCTGGGTCGCGATCTCCTCCCGCGCGGCCCTTTGGTTTACGCATGACCGAATTCAAGGACACCCAGCAGCAACTCTTCAGGTTCCGCCTGCGCGTGACGGCGGCGGGCCTGTTCGTGTTCGTCTGTTTCGGGCTCATCGTGCTGCGGTTCCTGTACCTGCAGGTCTGGCACCACAGCAAGTATTCGCTGCAGGCCGACGAGAACCGCATTTCGGTTGCGCCCATCGTGCCGAACCGCGGCATCATCACCGACCGCAACGGCGTGGTGCTCGCGAAGAACTACTCGGCGTACACGCTCGAAATCACACCATCCAAGCTCAACGACACGCTGGACAACGTGATCGACCAGCTCTCCACGGTCATCACGATCGACGCGCGCGACCGGCGCCGCTTCAAGAAGCTGCTGGAAGACTCGAAGCACTTCGAAAGCCTGCCCATCCGCACGCGCCTCACCGACGAGGAAGTGGCGCGCTTCACCGCGCAGCGCTTCCGCTTTCCGGGCGTCGAAGTGCGCGCGCGCCTGTTCCGCCAATATCCGCTCGGCCCCACGGCGGCGCACGTGATCGGCTACATCGGCCGGATCTCGCAGCGCGACCAGGAGCGCATCGACGACCAGAGCGAGCAGAACAACGGCGACCCCGAGCACTACGACCCGCGCCTTGACGCGAACAACTACAAGGGCACGGACTACATCGGCAAGATCGGCGTCGAAGAGAGCTACGAAACCGAACTGCATGGGCTGACAGGCTTCGAGGAAGTCGAGGTGACGGCGGGCGGGCGGCCTGTGCGCACGCTCTCGCGCACGCAGGCGACGCCGGGCAACAACCTCGTGCTCTCGCTCGACATCGGGCTGCAGGAAGTGGCCGAGCAAGCGTTCGCGGGCAAACGCGGCGCGCTGGTGGCCATCGAGCCTTCCACGGGTGATGTGCTCGCGTTCGTCTCGGCGCCGAGCTTCGATCCGAACTCTTTCGTGGACGGCATCGACCAGCAGACCTGGGACGAACTCAACAACTCGCCGGACCACCCGCTCCTGAACCGTCCACTGCACGGCACCTATCCGCCCGGCTCCACGTACAAGCCGTTCATGGCGCTCGCCGCGCTCACGCTGCACAAACGCACGCCGCAGTGGGGCTTCCAGGATCCCGGCTACTACACGTTCGGCAACCACACGTTCCGCAACGACGTGCGCAGCGGCCAGGGCTGGGTGGACATGAACCGCGCCATCATGGTGTCGAACGACACCTATTTCTACATGGTCGCGCACGACCTGGGCGTCAACGCGATCGCCGACTTCATGAAGCCGTGGGGCTTCGGCCAGATCACGGGTATCGATATTCCGGGCGAAGCGCGCGGCATCCTGCCCTCCACCGAGTGGAAGCGAAAGGCGTACCGCAAGCCGGAAATGCAGCGCTGGTACGAGGGTGAAACGATCAGCCTCGGCATCGGGCAGGGCTACAACTCGTTCACGATCCTGCAACTCGCGCACGCGGTCGCCACGCTCGCCGACAACGGCGTGGTAATGAAGCCCCACCTCGTGAAGGAAATCGAAAACCCCATCACGCACGACACACATCTCACCGTGCCGCACGAAAGCGGGCGCATCGACGTGAAGCAGTCGGACATCGACGTCGTGAAGCGCGGCATGGAAAACGTGATGATGAATCCGTCCGGCACGGCGTACAAAGTCTTCGCGAACGCGCCGTACGAGTCGGCCGGCAAGACGGGCACGGCGCAGGTGTTCTCGCTCCAGGGCAGCAACTATCGGGCGCACGGGCTTTCCGAAAAGCTGCGCGACCACGCGCTCTTCATCGCGTTCGCGCCGGTGGACCATCCGAAGATCGCGCTCGCGCTGGTCGTGGAAAACGGCGGCTGGGGCGCGGAATCGGCCGCGCCGATTGCCCGCCGCGTCATGGACTACTACCTGGTGGACCGCAAGAAACCCGGCATGCAAGCCGCCGAGGTGGCCGCGGCGGCGTCCGCGGCACAGGAAAGCTCGGCACCCGCGATTGGGGATACGGCGACGTCGGCGGTGGGCGCCGTTGGGCCCATCGCTATCGCGCCCGGCTTCAAGGCGCTGCCGATGCCGGTGACCGCGCAGGAAAAAGCGGCGTCTGAGGCGCTGGGCGCGTCGGGGGCGGTCGGTGCGTCGTCCGCTGCTTTGGGCGCATCTTCGGCTACAGCTTCCGGCACGGCGTCAGTTGCGTCGCCCGCTATTTCCTCACCCGCTACAGCGTCGCCAGGTGCCGTGCCGCGCGCGGGGACAGCCATGCCCACCGCCCGCCCAGTTGTACCTCGCGGGGCGAGTACCCCGGGCGCGGCGTCGGCGCAAGACACGCAGGCCCCGGCCACCCGGGCCGAAGCACCGCGCCGCACCGGACCGCGCCCCTCGCGCCGCGGCGCAGGCGACACCGCCTCCGCCGTGCTCGCACCGCCGCCTGGCCGCGAGACCGGCGGCGACGCAGCAGACCACACCGTCGTGCCACCCGCGCCCGCCACCGGCGGCATCGACGAGTAAGGAGAGCAGCATGCAGTTCATGCAAATCGACAAGCACGCCGTGCTCGACCGCATCAAGCGGATGTTCGCGGGCTTCGACCGTCCGCTCGCGCTTACTGTCTTCCTGCTGCTGTGCGTGGGCATCGTCACGCTGTACAGCGCGAGTCTGGACGTGCCGGGCCGCGTGGAAGACCAGCTTCGCAACATCCTGTTGACCTTCGTGCTGATGTGGGCGCTCGCCAATGTGCCCCCCACTACGCTGATGCGCTTCGCGGTGCCGCTTTACACCGTGGGCATCGCGCTGCTGGTCGGGGTCGCGATGTTCGGTCTCACGCGCAAGGGCGCGAAGCGCTGGATCAACGTCGGCGTGGTGATCCAGCCGTCGGAGATTCTCAAGATCGCCGTTCCGCTCATGCTGGCCTGGTACTTCCAGCGTCGCGAGGGCGTGATCCGCTGGTACGACTACGTGGTGGGCTTCGTGATTCTCGGGCTGCCGGTCGCGCTGATCGCCAAGCAGCCTGACCTGGGCACCGCGGTGCTCGTGTTCGCTGCGGGCTTTTTCGTGATCTATTTCGCGGGGCTCAGCTTCAAGCTGATCGTGCCCGTGCTGATTGCGGGCGTGATTGCGGTGGGGTCGATTGCGGTCTTCCAGGATCGCATCTGCCAGCCCGAGGTCAACTGGCCCTTGATGCACGACTACCAGAAGCACCGCATCTGCACGCTGCTCGACCCCACGTCAGACCCGCTCGGTAAAGGCTTTCACACTATTCAGGCGGTGATCGCGATCGGCTCGGGCGGACCGCTCGGCAAGGGCTGGCTCAAGGGCACGCAGGCGCATCTGGAGTTCATCCCCGAAAAGCATACCGACTTCATCTTCGCCGTCTTTTCCGAGGAATTCGGGCTGATGGGCGGCATCGTGCTGCTCACCCTCTACATGGCGCTCATTGCGCGCGGGCTCTACATCGCTGCCAATGGGGCAACGCTGTTCGGGCGACTGCTGGCGGGGTCGCTGACGATGGCGTTCTTCACCTACGCGTTCGTCAACATCGGCATGGTGAGCGGCATCCTGCCGGTGGTCGGCGTGCCGCTGCCCTTCATGAGCTACGGCGGCACCGCGCTCACGACACTCGGCATCGCGATCGGACTCATCATGAGCGTCGCGCGGCAAAAACGGCTGATGCAGAGCTAGGTAGCGCTGCGCGGTTGCGGCCCGCGCGGTGCCGCAACGCAGCGCACGGCTGATTTCTTATTGCGTCGGCGCGGCCTTCTGAATCTGCGCACTCAACTGCTGGTACTTGAGGCGCGCCGCCGGATCGCCCTGCGCCGCAGCCGCCGCGTAATAGGCGCGCGCCACGTTCAGGTTCTTTGCCACGCCGTCGCCGCCACGTTCGTAAAAGGAGCCGGCCACGTATTGCGCGGTCATGTCGCCGCCCTCGGCGGCCTTCTTGTACCAGTAGAACGCCTGGCGGTTGTCGCGCGAGGTGCCGCGACCGTCCAGGAACTGATTGGCGAGCGCGAGTTCCGCCTGCACATGGCCCTGTTGCGCCGCCTTCAGAAACCACTGATGCGCCTCAGCCGGATCGCGGCCGACGAAGTCGCCGTCGTCGTACATCTTCCCGTAGACATACTGCGCGTGCGACATGTTGGCGTCCGCGGCCTTGCGCAGCCACTTCTTGCCCTCGTCGACGTTGGCGGCCGTGCCCTCGCCGTTGAGCAGCATCATCGCGTAATTGAATTCGGCGAGCCGGTTGCCGCGCTGCGCCGCCTGACGGAATTCCACAAGCGCCGCGCCGACGTTTCCGGCGTTGTAGTCGGCCACCGCCGATTCAGTCTGGGGATCGCTCTTGCCGCCACCTTGCTGCTGCGCGAGCGCCAAGGCTGGGCCACCCATAAAGAGCCCGCCCGCCGCCGCGAGCGCAGCGATTAGCCGACGCGTTTTCATGACCGTACCTCCTGCAACGCCTGGCGCGTTGCCCGCAACATCCACATGACGTCCGCAGCGAGCGCGATGAAGTTGAAGCCCGCTTCGCGGTACTGACGCGCACTGGCCACGTCCAGTGCAAAAATGCCCGCCGCGATACCCGCGGCACGCGCCGCTGCAACCACCTTCGCCATGGCGGCCTGCACATCGGGATGCTTCGAGTCGCCCAGATGGCCAAGGCTCGCAGCCAGATCCGCCGGTCCGACGAACACGCAGTCCACGCCCGGCGTGGCCGCAATGCGTTCCACCTCTTGCAAGCCCTGCGCCGACTCGATCTGCACGATGGTCGCGATCTGCGCGTTGGCCGTCTGAAGATAGTCGCGCCGCATGCCATAGGCCGCCGCGCGCACGACGCCAGCCACACCGCGCAGACCATCGGGCGTGCTCTGCGACGGATACTGCGTGAGCCGAACGGCATGCGCCGCCTGGTCGGCCGATTCGACGTTCGGGAACATCACGGTGCGCGCGCCGACATCCAGTACGCGCTTGACGAGCCACGGCTCGTTGGCCGGCAGGCGCACCACCGGTTCGCTCGGCAGATGTGCCGCGGCGATCGCCCGCAGCTGGGCGGTCACGTCGACGCTGTCGTTGGGCGTGTGTTCCATGTCGATCAGCAGCCAGTCGAAGCCCGCGTGCGCGAGCGCCTCGGCTGCCGTTTCACTGCCCATGGAAAGCCACAGACCGTACAGCGGCCCGGCCTCCTTGAGCCGCTCTTTGAGGGGATTCGTGAAGGTGCTCATCGCCGCGCTCCTTGCGAAAGAGCGACGGCGCCGGCTGGCGGATGCCGTTCAGCCAGGCTGCGCGCGCCGCATGGACGCGTGTCGCGCGTGTGCGCGTGTGGCTGAACGCCTTGGGAAATTGCGGCCGGCACGTCTCGCTCCATGTGATTGTGGAGCGATCATACCGTGACAATAACGGGCACGCGTCGGGGCGGGTCAGCTCCCGCCGGAGGCCCGAATCGTGGGCCTCGCTCGCCGGCGCTGACTAGTCGCGGGTCACTTCCGCCCAGCAATTCGGCGTTTCGTAGAGACGCACGCGCGCCAGACGCAGATTCACGCCGTAGTGGGCGTCGTAGACGTTCGACAGGATGTCGAACGCGATGGCCGCGAGGTTTTCGACCGTGGGAATGCGGTCCAGCACCACGGTCTTGTGGCCGGGCAGCGAGTCGAGGAAACCGCGCACCTGCGTGTCGCCCTCGAAGACGAGGAACGCATGGTCCCAGCGGTCCACCAGATGCTGGTTCGCGAGCGCCTTCACGTCCGCGAAGTCCATCACCATGCCGCGATCCGGCGCGCCTTCCGTCTCCACCAGATCGCCCTGCAGCGTGATTTCGAGCACATAGCGATGGCCGTGCAGATTGCGGCACTGGCTGCGGTGGTCGGGAATGCGGTGGCCCGCATCGAATTCGAGTTTTCGGGTAATCGTCAGCACGGCGGATCAGGGAATGTTCAGGTACTTGTGAGTCTGCATGGACAGCCGCCAGCGCGGATGCCGTTTGCACCAGTCGATGGCGAGCTTCGTGTTGATGTCGCGCGAAGGGCCGTCCATGGGCTGCACGAGAAAGTAATCGAAATCGAGCTTCTCGTAGTCGGCGAGGCGCTGGTTGTCCTGCGGCACGACAACCTTCAGCTCGTTGCCCTTCGTCACGACGAGCGGCGCGTCGGCCTTCGGGCTCACGCAGATCCAGTCGATCGTCTCGAGCACCGGCAGCGAGCCGTTCGTTTCGATGGCGATCTCAAAGCCCGCTTCGTGCAGCGCATCGACGAACGGCGGGTCGATCTGCAGCATCGGCTCGCCGCCCGTGCAGACGACGAAGCGGTGCGCTTCGCCTGCGGGCCACAGCGACGCGATTTTCGCGACGAGGTCGGCGGCGTCGCGATACTTGCCGCCGTTCTCGCCGTCGGTGCCAACGAAGTCGGTATCGCAGAAACGGCACACGGCTTCGCTGCGATCCTCCTCGCGGCCGGACCACAGGTTGCAGCCGGCGAACCGGCAGAACACGGCCGGACGGCCGGCGTTCGCGCCCTCGCCCTGCAACGTATAGAAGATTTCCTTGACCGCGTACGTCATGCTGCTTTCTGTCTGTGTTCGTCCTGGCGTGGGATCACGCCTTCGATTTGCGTCGCCGCTGCGTGTGCGGCACAGGCTCACACGGGCGAAGTCACCTTCTCGCCGGCGAGCCACGCCTCGTATCCGCGTTTGCGCAGCCGGCATGCCGGGCATTCGCCGCAGCCAAAGCCCCAGCTATGCAGTTCCGCCCGTTCGCCGACGTAGCACGTGTGCGTTTCCACGCGAATCAGTTCCACGAGCGCATCGCCGCCCAGCTCATGCGCAAGCCGCCACGTATCGGCCTTGTCGAGCCACATGAGCGGCGTTTCCAGCACGAAGCGGCTGTCCATGCCGAGATTGAGCGCCACCTGCAACGCCTTCATGGTGTCGTCGCGGCAATCCGGGTAGCCCGAGAAATCCGTTTCGCACATTCCGCCGACCAGCACCTGCAATCCACGCCGGTACGCAATCGCCGCCGCGATCGTCATGAACATGAGGTTGCGGCCCGGCACGAACGTGTTCGGCAGCCCGTTCGCGGAGGCTTCGATCTCGATCTCGCGCGTCATCGCCGTTTCGCTGATCGCGCCGAGCACCGAGAGGTCGATCATGTGATCGTCGCCCAGGCGAGCGCCCCAAGCCGGAAACTGCTGGGCAATCGCGTTGCGGAAGCTCTCGCGGCACTCCAGTTCGATGCGGTGCCGCTGGCCGTAGTCGAAGCCCAGCGTTTCTACCGTCTCAAAGCGGTCGAGCGCCCATGCAAGGCAAGTGGCCGAGTCCTGGCCGCCCGAAAACAGCACAAGCGCGCTGTTTTTAGCGTCTGTTCGAGTCACCGTGAAGCTCCGTGTATTGAGTGGGGGCGCCGCGCTCGCCTCGTGTGCACCCTACGTGCGACGAAGCAGCGCGAAGCGGCAGTGCCGCGGCCCGGGCAGTATAGGTCGCGCCATCTGCTGCAGGGCGCGCACGCGCTTATACCGCCAATCGTCAGAATCTGTCGCCCCGGCGCACGGGCCGGACAGCGGGTTCGGCCTGCTGCACACTCGTGCCGTTGCTGGAACGGCGGGCCTTGATCGGAACTCGCGAACGGGGCAATCGACGCATGGCGATTGGCGCTTCCGTCTTGCTGCTTCGGTCGCGATGTAGCGCGTTATATTATCACGCGCCCCATACCGCCACCGGCGAGCCGGCCGGGCCTACCCGCCTGGACACTGGCCAAAACGAAAGCCCCAGGAATCTGACGATTTCCTGGGGCTTACTTAATTCTGGTGGCCTGGGGCGGAATCGAACCACCGACACGCGGATTTTCAATCCGCTGCTCTACCAACTGAGCTACCGGGCCAACGAAGAAGCGAGAGTATAGCAAAGCACTACGCGCACCTCAAGCCCTCGTCCGAAAATTTCCGGGCCCACTGCTGCCAGGCTTCGAGCCGCCCGACGCACATCGCGCCGTTCATTCCCCCTTGTTCTTGCCGAGGTCGACGCCCAGCTGCTTGAGCTTACGGTACAGGTGCGTGCGTTCGAGGCCGGTTTTTTCCGCCACGCGCGTCATGCTGCCGTTCTCGCGCGCAAGGTGGTACTCGAAATACGCGCGCTCGAAGGCGTCGCGCGCATCGCGCAGCGGAATGTCGAACGAAATCGAGGCGGTTTGCAGCGCGGCCGCACCGGTCGTCACGCCGTCCGCGGAGAGAATGGGTAGCGCCGCAGCCGACGCAATCGCCGTCGTTCCCGCCGACGCAGGCGGCTTGGCCGCCGCGCCCGCCGCTACCGGCGCCGCCGTGCCGCGCGCAAGTCCCTGCTCCACCGCCTTCAGCAGCTTTTGCAGCGCGATCGGCTTTTCGAGGAAATTAAGCGCGCCGATCTTCGTGGCCTCGACGGCGGTGTCGATGGTCGCGTGCCCCGACATCATGATCACCGGCATGGTGAGCTGCCCCTGGGCCGCCCACTCCTTCAACAGCGTGACGCCATCGGTGTCCGGCATCCAGATGTCGAGCAGCACGAGATCGGGCGCCTGACGCAGGCGAAAGTCGCGCGCTTCCTGTGCGTTTTCCGCCACCTCGACGACGTGTCCCTCGTCGCTCAGGATCTCCGAGAGCAATTCCCGGATACCCATTTCGTCATCTACCACCAGGATGGTTGCCATTTAAGCTGCCCTTGTCTGCACTGTTGCTTTTGTCGTTCCCTGTGAGGCCGCGCGGGCCGTCTTCTCCCCTGTGCTGGGGGCGGCGGCATCGTCCGCGAGCTGGAGAAAGAGAATCGAAATCTGGGCGCCCTCGACCACGTCGCCCGCTCTCAGCCGGTTGCGAATGTCGATGCGCGCGCCGTGTTCGTCGACGATCTTCTTGACCATCGCGAGTCCCAGCCCTGTCCCTTTGGCCTTGGTCGTCACGTAAGGTTCGAATGCGCGCGTCAGGATGCGCGCGGGAAAGCCGGGCCCGTTGTCGGAAACGGTCAGGCGCACCGCGACGCGCGTCTTACCTTCGGCGTCGGGATCGCCATATTCTACTGTTCTCGTTTCGAGCAGCACACGCGGCTGCTCGACGTCCGCCACCGCGTCCTGTGCATTCTGCAGCAGGTTATGGATCACCTGGCGCAGCTGCGTCGCGTCGCCGCGAATCACGGGCAGCGCGGCAAGCTCGACGTGAATCGCGCTCTTGCCTTCCTCGATGCCGTAGAGCGTCAGCACTTCGCTCACCAAATCGTTGAGCTGGAGGTTCGCGAGCACGGCGGGCGGCGTGCGGGCGTAGTCGCGGAAGTTGTCGACCATCTGCTTCATCGCCGCGACCTGATTGACGATGGTCGTGGCGCCGCGCTTGAGCACGTCGGCGTCGGCGGGCGCGAGCTTGTCGGAGAGCTTCATCTGCAGGCGCTCGGCCGAAAGCTGGATGGGCGTAAGCGGATTCTTGATCTCGTGCGCAAGACGCCGCGCCACTTCGCCCCAGGCGACGGAACGCTGCGCGGAAATCACGTCGGAGATGTCGTCGAACACCACCACGTAGCCTGCCGTCTGCACGTTGCCATTGGCGTCGATCGCGTCGCCGGCCGCCGTTTCGGACACGAGCCGTGCGCCGCGCACGAGCAGCGTGAGCGGATCGGTCTCGCCCGGCACCTGCACCGAAAACTGCTGCTGCCAGTGTCCGCGATCGGCGTGGCCGTCGCCGGCCGCTTCGCGATCGGCAAAGGCCTTGCGCACCATCGCGCCGAACTCGGCCAGCACGCCGATGCGCTCGAGCGAAGAGCCCAGCATCGCCTGGAACGGCTGGCGGAAGATACGCTCGGCGCCGGGATTCGCCGTGGTCAGGCGGAACTGCCGGTCGAACACGAACACGCCCGCCGTCAGGTTGGCGAGAATGCTTTCGAGATACGCCTTCGAATGCTCGAGCGCTATGCGGTTCTTTTCCACCGCGGCGCGCGCTTCGGAAAGCTGCCGCGTCATCGCGTTGAACGACTGCGTGAGGAAGCCCAGCTCGTCGCGCGACTTGACCTCGCGCTTGGGCGTGTAGTCGCCTTCGGTCACTTCCTTCGTGCCTTGCGCGAGCAGGAAGAGCGGACGCGCAAGCTGGTTGCCGAGCGCAAGCGCAATCATCATCGCGATGAAGGTGGCGAGGAAGAGCGCGAGCGTGAGCGTGCCGATATACATCTTGCGCAAGCCCGTCCGGCCGAGCGCCTTCTCCTGATATTCGCGGTAGGCGCGCTGCACGGCATCCGCGTTGCGCGCGAGCGTGGGCGGGACCGGCTGCGTGAGTTGCAGGAAGCGTTCGGTGGGCTGCAGCAGCGACGCGTTGGTGTCCGGAATGCGCTGAACCACGCGCAGTCGCAACGCGCCCTTGCTGCCGTGCTCGCGCGGATCGCCGTCCACTTCGCCTTCGATCGCAGCGAAGCCGCGGCCGCGCGCCTGGTCGATCATCAGCGGCGTGGGCAGATCGGTGGGCACGAGCGACGAGAGATTGCCCGACGCCTGTGCCACCACGTGCATCTCGGGCGTGGCGCCCGACATGCTGCGCACGGGCTCGACGATGGTCGCGTCCTGCACGCTGAACTGGTCACGCAGACGCAGCAGCGTGAGCGTGGTGCCGGCCGCGTCGGCGCTCGCAAGCTGCTCGGCCATGAGACGGCCCTTCGTCTGCAGATCCGAGAGCGACGCGTCGAGCATGCCGCGCCCGAGGTTGAGGCCCGACGTGAGCGCGGTTTCGACATTGACGTCGAACCACGACTCGATGCTGCGCGAAACGAACTGATACGACACCACGTAGATGATGCCGCCCGGCACGACGCCCACCAGCGCGAAAAAGAACGCCAGCTTGGCGAGCAGCCGCGTGCCGAACTTGCCCTTCCTGAGCCGCGACACGATCACGACCACGAGGGCCGTCACCACGAGCATGAAGATCAGCGCGACGGCGATGTTGGCCGCGTAGAGCCACGAGTAGTATCGGTCGAAGAATTCGGTGTTGGCGCTCGCCGCCGCAAGCAGCACGAGCAGCAAAACGGCCGTGACGGCGACCGTCAGGACAAGCAGCCTGACGACGACGCTACTGACACTGGTGGCGCGGCGCACTCTATTTAGCACGATCGCTCACCGTGAAAGTGAAGCGCTTCCAGTCGGAAGCGAGATTCCAGTCGCGGTTGTTCACCGCGTCGATCTGAAACGGCTTGGGCATCAACGCAATATCGAGCTGCATGCGCACGGACGCGTTGTAGGTCTCGTCCGCGTGGACCTGATTGCGGTCGATCACGTGCCACGACGTAACGTGCTTGATCACCGCAAGCGCCTCCTTCAGCGACGAAAAACCGAGTTGCAGGCCGCCGCTCGACACGCGGTATTCGCGCGTGAGCGGCTGAAACGACAGGCGGATGCTCTGCGAGACGCTCACCGGCTGCTCGTCGAACCAGTACCAGCGCGGCCGGCTCAGCTCGAAATCGGTTGTGAAGTAGAGCGGAATGCCCTTGTTGACGGCATCTTCGAGGCTGCTGTTGAGCTCGAAATCGAAACGCGCGTCGAGGCTCCAGCCGTTGTTGTCCGCCTGAAGCGACGCACGCTGGACGGCGATCTGATCGGCGCGCGCGGGCCCGGCTGCGGTCAGGCAGACGGTCAGCGTGATCCACAGCACGACCGCGAGCCGGAGCGGAAAGAAGCGTTTGATGGTCACCGTTTCTGAAAGCGCGCGTAGAAGAATCCGTCGTGATTCGCGTTGTGCTCTGAAACCGCGGCGGCGCGGCTGGCCTCTGCGGCGGCGCCGGAACCGCCCCGCGCCTCTGCGGACGCGCGATGAGCGGTGGGCAGCAGCTGCCCGGGCGCGTCCAATCGTACCGCATCCTGGTGGAAGCTTTCAAACCAGCGTGCCTGCAGCTCGCCCTCCTCGGGAAAGATCGAGCAGGTGACGTAGAGCAGCTCGCCGCCCGTTTTCACGAGCGGCCACAGCGCTTGCAAAATGCGGCGTTGTTCGGCGACGAGGGCCTCGATGTCCGAGGCGCGGCGCAGCCACCGAATGTCGGGATGCCGCCGCACGATGCCCGAAGCGGAGCACGGCACGTCGGCGAGAATGCGATCGAACGGCTGGCCGTCGTGCCATTGCGACGGCTCGCCGGCATCGCCCACGCGAATGTCGGCATCGAGCCCCAGGCGTTGCAGGTTTTCCGCGATACGGGGCGCGCGGGCAGGGTCACTTTCGAGCGCAACGAGGTCGATGTCAGCGAGTTCCAGCAGATGACCGGTCTTGCCGCCAGGCGCCGCACAGGCATCGAGCACGCGCATGCCGTCGCGCACGTCGAGCGAACGCGCGGCCAGTTGGGCGCCGGCATCCTGCACGGAGACGACGCCGCTCGCAAAGCCGGGAATGCGATCGACTGGCGTAGGCACGGCGAGCGTCACCGCCTGCTCGCCGGATTGCGTCGCGTCGATGTGCTGCTCGCGCAGCAGGGCCAGATAATCCGCCACGTTCGAGCGGCGTGCGTTCACGCGCAACGTGAGCGGGCCGTGGTCATTGCCGGCCGCGAGAATGTCTTGCCACGCGTCGGGCCACGCGCGGCGCGTGGCATCGATCCACCATTGCGGATAGTTCCAGCGTGCGACTTCGTCCTGACGCACCTGCGCGAGCAGCGTGTCGCGCTCACGCAGGAACCCGCGCAGCACGGCATTCACGAGCCCCTTCGCAAAGTTGACTTCGCGGCGCGCGCCGACTGCATTCACGGCCTGGTCTACGACGGTGAAGGTGGCGTACGAAGGCGGCTCGTTTTCGTCGCAGAGCAGCGCCAGCGCGCACGCCAGCATGTTCGTGACGTGTGCGGGCGGCGCCTTGTGGACGCGCAACGCGATCACGCGATCGACTGTCGCGAGGCACCGCATGGTGCGATAGGCGATGTCTTGCGTCGCGCCGCGCGCGAGGCCGACTGCGGAAGCGGGAAGCGATCCGGATACGGCGGCAAGCGCGGCAGGAAGTGCCGCGCCGCCACGTACTGCGGTCACGGCCTGGGCGGCGCAGTCGAGTGCGAAACCCAACGAATCGGGAGCGAGGTGCAGAGCGGACAGACGCGGCTCGCGATGTTGCGGGGACCGACCGGATTGCGGCGCGTGCGCGCGGCGTGCCGGATGGCCCTGGCCCGATTGCGTGGGTCTTGAAGGACGCGAACGCGCCTTGTGATCAGCGGGGGGACGCCGGGAAGGTTTGGATGTCATGAAAAACGAGGGCGGCCACGCAGTGCACGGTGTGCAAACGGTGCATTGTAACGTGACGCGCCACTCGTTCTTTGTTGAGGCGGCCGGCGTGAGTGGGAAGCGCCCGGCGCGCGATAACGGGCGCCGTCAGGGGCGCCCTTGCCGGTTAGTCGAAGCGGCCCGTTCGCGCCATCTCCATAAGGCGCGCGATGCGCTCTTCGGTGGAGGGGTGCGTCGAGAAGAGGTTCGCGATACCACCGGCGTGCAGCGGATTCACGATCATCATTTGCGCCGTGGCCGGATGCTCTTCGGCTGCGGCAAACGGAACGCCGCTCGCATAGCGATGAATCTTGTCGAGCGCAACAGCCAGCGCCTGCGGATCGCCCGAAATCTGCGCGCCGCCGCGGTCGGCCTCGAACTCACGGGCGCGAGAAATGGCCATCTGGATAAGGCCGGCCGCAATCGGTGCAAGCAATGCAACGGCGATACCCGCGATAGGGTTTGCCGGCCGACCGTTCTCGTCACGGCCACCGAAGAACATCGCGAAATTCGCGAGCGCGGAGATGGCGCCCGCCATCGTGGCCGAAATCGTGGAGATCAGGATGTCGCGGTGCTTCACGTGAGCAAGTTCGTGCGCCATCACTCCCCGCATTTCACGTTCGGAGAGCACTCGCAGAATGCCCGTGGTCGCCGCGACCGCAGCGTGCTCGGGATTGCGGCCGGTGGCGAACGCGTTCGGTGCAGCTTCGTCGATCAGGTACACGCGGGGCATGGGCAGGCCGGCGCGCGTGGCGAGGTCGCGCACCATCCGGTAGAACTGCGGCGCCGTGGTCTCATCGACTTCCTGCGCGTTGTACATGCGCAGAACCATCTTGTCGGAGAACCAGTACGAAAAGAAGTTCATGCCAAGCGCGACCAGAAGCGCCAGCATCATGCCGCGCTGGCCCCCGATCATGCCGCCGATCACGATGAAAAGGGCCGTGATCGCGGCCATCAACATCGCGGTTTTGACCCAATTGAACATGTGCGCTGCTCCTTGCCCGTAGAAGTTCATCACCTCCCGCAGGTCCATAACGCAGGCCCCATGGCGGGAAAGCGGCTTATTGTAAGCGAACTGTTAGATATGGTCGGACGCGGAAAATTCAATCAGCGTGTGGCGGTGGCAAGCCGGATGCCGAGGCCGACGAAAGCGGTGCCTACGCCGCGGTCCAGCCACCGCTTGAGGGCGGGCTTGCCGGAGAACCGTTGCGTGACGCTGCCGGCAATCCACGCAACGAAACTGTTCCAGATCGTGCTCATCACCACGAACACGACGCCGAGTGTCAAAAACGCCACCACCTTTTGGTCGCTGCCCGGCACGACGAACTGCGGGAAGAACGACACGAAAAAGAGCACGACCTTGGGATTCAGCACATTCGTCCAGAACCCTTGCAGAAAAAGCTGCCGCAGCGGACGAGCCGTTGCGAGCCCCTGAGAGACGGGATTCGCGGCGTCTGCGGCGGGCTTCTCCGGCTTCGTGAAAATGAGCCGCACGCCGAGATAGACCAGATAGAGCGCGCCGACGAACTTGATTACCGTGAACGCGGTGGCCGACGCGGCAAGCAGGGCGGTAAGCCCAAATGCGCACGCGAGCGAATGCACGCAGCAACCGGCCGAAATGCCGAGCGCCGACATAAGCCCGGCACGGCGGCCCTGAGCCACGCTACGTCCCACGATGTACGCGGTGTCGGGCCCAGGTGTCACGTTGAGCAGGAAGACCGCGACGACGAAAAAACCGAAATGAGTGATGCCGGACATGGAGAACCTCGAAGTCTCTGGGAGACCCGTTAAACACAACGCACTGGAGCGGAAATTTTAGCGCCGACCGCGCCGGCCACGCGACCTGACCGTTCGGCTGATGGCGCGCCGCGTCACGCGCGTCTATCGTTCCAGCAATCAGGCCTTGGAGGCCGGATGTGCCGCAGGCTCCGGCAGGGCGAAACGCTGCCCCGGGGCAAGGGGCGAGCCCGCGAGGAACTCACGCACGGAAAGCCGTTTGCCGCCGGGTTTCTGCAACTGCGTGAGGCGCAAAGCGCCTTCCCCGCACGCCACGATAACGCCGTCAGGCGACACGTCGACGATCTGGCCCGGTTGCGCATCGCCTCGCGCAAAAGCGTCGACCGGTTCGGCCGCCCAGATCTTCACTGGGGTGTCGTTAAGCGTGCCGGCACCGCCTGGAAACGGATCGAAGGCCCGCACCTGGCGCGCGAGCGCCGCCGCGGGACGCCGCCAGTCGAGCACCGCCTCGTGCTTGCCGATTTTCTCGGCGTAGGTGGCGCCCTCGGCCGGTTGAGGTGTTGTGGGCAGGCGGCCGTCTCGCTCCAGGTCCGCAAGCGCATCGACGATCAACTGCGCGCCCGTTTGCGCGAGGCGGTCGTGCAAGGTCGCCGTGGTATCGGCGGGGGCAATCGGCGTACGGGCCTCGCGAATCATGGCGCCCGTGTCGAGGCCGGCGTCCATCTGCATCAGCGTGATGCCGGTTTCAGCGTCGCCGGCCTCGATCGCGCGATGGATAGGCGCGGCGCCCCGCCAGCGCGGCAACAGCGATGCATGGATGTTGATGCAACCATGCGGCGCGATATCGAGCACTTCCTGCGGCAGCAGCAAGCCGTAGGCGGCCACCACCATCACATCGTGCGGCGTGGCGCGCAGCAGATCGATGGCGGCGGCGGCTTCGGCCGGAAACTTGCCGTTACGGCGCAGCGACGGCGGCTGTGCGACGGCCAGACCGTGTTCGGTCGCGTAACGCTTGACCGGGCTCGCCTGCAACTTCATGCCTCGCCCGGCCGGCCGGTCCGGCTGGGTCAGGACGAGCGGCACCGTAAAACCGGCCTGGTGGATGGCGGCGAGTGCCGCCGCAGCAAACTCCGGCGTACCAGCAAAAACGACGCGTAAGGAATGACTCATGAGGCAAACGACCAGACGTGATGACGGCAGAAGTTGAAAGCAGCGGCGAGGTTGCGCCGCAAGCCGCGCGTCACATCGCGCGTTCGAGCTTCTTCATCTTGCTCTTGATGCGCGTCTGCTTGAGCGGCGAGAGGTACTCGACGAACACGCGGCCCATCAGGTGATCCATTTCGTGCTGGATGCACACGGCAAGCAGCCCTTCGCAATCCAGTTCGAAAGGCTCGCCCTTTTCGTTGAGGGCGCGCACGCGCACCTTGTCGGCACGCTCCACGTTGTCGTAAATGCCCGGCACCGAAAGGCAGCCCTCTTCGGAGAGCTTCTTCTCATTGCTGGACCACACGATCTCGGGATTGATGAAGGTGAGCAACTGGTCGTGCGTTTCGGAGACGTCGATCACGATCACACGCTCATGCACATCCACCTGCGTGGCGGCCAGCCCTACACCCGGGGCCTTGTACATCGTCTCGGCCATGTCGGCTACGAGCTTGCGGATACGGTTGTCGACCTCTGCAACGGGCTTCGCGACCTTGTGCAGCCGCTTGTCGGGATAGTGAAGGATGTTCAGTAAAGCCATGGCATCAAGAGGATTTTCGTGGCGCGCCGCGCGCCGAAAGAGCATCGGCCAGACTGGCCATACGGCCAGCTTGGCGACCGCACGGGCGACGCACACCATATAACGACTGGGTCCGCCAGATTCAATGCACGAATCACAGCAGACCAGTTCCCTGTGGCTGCCGCCGGGCACGCCGCAGGTCGTCTTTCATTTCGGATGATGAAAATTTTAGCATGGCCCGTCTCTGGCTGCTTTCGCCGGGAGGGCTATCTTGAACCGCTACGGGACTGACGCAACGTGAACTCTATGCATTCGCTGCCTATGACCGACGCCGAACTCATTGGCTGGCTGCGCCTGTCCTGCGCGCCGGGCGTGTCGCCCGCCGCACTGCGCAAGCTGCTCGAAACATTCGGCTTGCCGCAGGCCGTGCTGGCGCAGCCGTTCGCCGCGCTCGCAACCGCAACCGATACGCGCACGGCCCACGCCGTACTGTCCGCGCCCGGGCCTGAGTTCGCGGAGCAGGCCGCAGCTGCCCTTGCATGGCGCGAGCAGGCGGGCAATTGGATCCTGACATTGTGCGACCCTGCCTACCCGCCCATGTTGCTCACCATGCCTGATCCACCGCCACTGCTATATATAAAGGGGCGACTCGAGTCGCTGCATCGGAAGGCGGTGGCGGTCGTGGGAAGCCGAAGCGCGACGCCGCAAGGCACCGAAGACGCGGCGCGCTTCGCCCGCGCTTTTTCCGCGGCTGGCCTGACCGTCGTGTCCGGCCTCGCACTGGGTATCGACGGGGCCGCACATCGGGGCGCGCTAGCCGGTCCCGGCGGGACGGTTGCGGTGATCGGCACCGGCATCGATATCGTCTATCCGCCGTCGCATCGGGCGCTCGCCGCGCAGATCGGTGAGCAAGGCGCGATTGTCTCTGAGTGGCCGCTCGGCACGCCGGCGCGACCGTCCAACTTCCCTCAGCGTAATCGCCTGATTGCAGGGCTTTCCAGCGGCGTGCTGGTAGTCGAAGCCGCGATGCGCTCCGGTTCACTGATCACCGCACGCCTCGCCAACGAATTGGGGCGAGACGTTTTCGCGTTGCCCGGCTCCATCCATGCGCCGCTCTCGAAGGGCTGCCACCGAATGCTGAAACAGGGTGCGATGCTGGTGGAGACAGCAGACGAGGTGCTGGAACAGCTTGGCGTGGCAACGGCGCCGCGCCCCCGGCCCGCATTCACCCAGGCAAACACGACGGCCACCCGTTCGAGCCGCACCAAAGGTGATCGCGCGAGCGCTCCCTCAGGCTCGGGCGAGGACGTGGGCAGCCGGCCGGCCGAACGCGCGCCGCAACACAACGCCCGCCTCGATACGGCCCCATCCCCGGCTGCGCTAACGCCAGACGCGCAGCGGCTACTGGACGCACTCGGCCACGCACCGGCCACGCTTGAAATCCTCGCCGGGCGCACCGAAATGGAAGAAGCGGCACTGCAGCGGGCACTGCTGTACCTCGAACTGGCCGGCCGCATCACGGCCCTGCCCGGGGGCCGTTTCACCCGGGCGAGCCGCGACTGAGGCGGCGTCATGCTAAATTCGGCGGACCAGCCGGCTTGCTCCGGAGACCACCAGTACAAGAGAGATAGCGAGGAACCATCATGCCCGCGCTGAACCTCGACACCGATTCCGAGCGAATCGCCGAGCGCGTAACCGATCCGAACACCTTGTTCGTTGCCTGCCTGTGCGCGGAATGGTGCGGCACCTGCCGCGAGTACCGCGCAGCGTTTGACCGACTCGCCGACGCCCACCCGGAAATCTGTTTCGCCTGGATCGACATCGAAACGCATGCAGACCGCTTCGACGACCTCGATGTAGAAAACTTCCCTACGATCCTGATCGAAGATGCCAGCGCCACCCGTTTTTTCGGCACCGTGTTGCCGCAAGCGGCCATCGTGGAGCGCATGCTCGCCGACCTGACCGCGCTGCCGGGCGTGAAGGATGCGCCCAAGCTAAGGCCGGCTCTCACCATGGCGTGAGCCCGCATGGGGCCGTCCATGGCGGTCGGCGGCCCTGTCTGAAGCGCTGCGCAGGTCCGCCGCGCCGCGCTTGCCGGTACCTTGGCGCCCCATTATGATGAGGCGCTTTTTTGGGGCGTCGAAACCGCCGCTGGCGCAGCGTGTGCTATAAAGCGGTCGTTATGGGCGTCTGCCCGACTCTACCCACTTGCAACCAGTCATGTCGAAAGCACTGATCATCGCCGAGAAGCCGTCCGTCGCGAACGACATCGCACGCGCTTTGGGCGGCTTCACCAAGCATGACGAATACTACGAAAGCGACGAATACGTGCTTTCGTCCGCTGTCGGCCATCTGCTCGAGATCGCTGCCCCCGAAGAGTACGAGGTCAAGCGCGGCAAATGGAGCTTCGCGCATCTGCCCGTCATCCCGCCCCACTTCGACCTGAATCCCATCGCGAAAAGCGAGTCGCGGCTCAAGGTGCTCACGAGGCTGATGAAGCGCAAGGACGTCGACCGCCTCATCAACGCATGTGACGCGGGGCGCGAAGGCGAGCTGATCTTCCGTCTCATCGCGCAGCACGCAAAAGCGAAGCAGCCCGTCCAGCGGCTGTGGCTGCAATCGATGACGCCCGCCGCCATCCGCGAAGGCTTCGCCCATCTGCGCAGCGACGAAGACATGCAGCCGCTCGCGGATGCTGCCCGCTGCCGGTCGGAAGCCGACTGGCTGGTCGGGATCAACGGCACGCGCGCCATGACCGCGTTCAACAGCAAGGGCGGCGGCTTCTTCCTCACAACGGTGGGTCGCGTGCAGACGCCGACGCTTTCCATCGTCGTGGAGCGCGAAGAAAAGATTCGCCGCTTCGTGCCGCGCGACTACTGGGAAGTGCGCGCCGAGTTTGTGTGCGCCGCCGGTTTCTACGAGGGGCGCTGGTTCGACCCGAAGTTCAAGCGCGACGAGTTCGATCCGGAGAAGCGCGAATCGCGCCTGTGGAGCCTGCCCGCAGCGGAAACCATCGTCGCCGCGTGCCGCGGCCAGTTGGGCACGGTCACCGAGGAATCGAAGCCTTCAACGCAGCTGTCCCCCCTGCTCTTCGACTTGACCAGCCTGCAGCGCGAAGCGAACGGCCGCTTCGGCTTTTCAGCCAAGAACACGCTGGGCCTCGCCCAAGCGCTGTACGAAAAGCACAAGGTGCTCACCTATCCGCGTACCGACGCACGCGCGCTGCCGGAAGACTATATCGGCACCGTAAAGAGCACCCTGGAAATGCTCAAGGAGAGCAACAACTACCTGCCGCACGCGAAGCAGGTGCTCGACAAAGGCTGGGTGAAGCCGAACAAGCGCATCTTCGATAACTCGAAGATCAGCGACCACTTCGCCATCATCCCCACGCTGCAGGCGCCGAAGGCGCTGTCCGAGCCGGAACAGAAGCTCTACGACCTCGTCGTGAAGCGCTTCCTCGCCGTGTTCTTCCCCGCAGCTGAATACCGCGTGACGACGCGCATCACCGAAGTCGTCGGCCATCACTTCAAGACCGAAGGCAAGGTGCTGATCGAGCCGGGCTGGCTGCAGGTATACGGCCGGGACGCGGGCGGCGACGACGCCAACCTCGTACCCGTGCAGAAGGACGAGAAGGTCGAGACTGACAAGATCGCCGCCCATCAGCTCACCACCAAACCGCCCGCACGCTACAACGAAGCCACGCTGCTGTCGGCCATGGAAGGCGCGGGCAAACTCGTCGAAGACGACGAGTTGCGCGAGGCCATGGCCGCGAAGGGGCTCGGTACGCCGGCCACGCGCGCGGCCATTATCGAAGGTCTGCTCGGCGAGAAGTATCTGGTTCGGGAAGGGCGCGAACTGATTCCAACGGCCAAGGCGTTCCAGCTGATGACGCTGCTGCGCGGCCTCGGCGTCAAGGAGTTGACCGCGCCCGAACTCACCGGCGAATGGGAACACAAGCTCGCCCAGATGGAGCACGGCAACTTGCATCGCGACGCGTTCATGCAGGAAATTGCCCGCATGACGCAGACCATCGTGAAGCGCGCGAAGGAGTACGACTCCGACACCATTCCCGGCGACTATGCGACGCTCGAAACGCCGTGCCCGAACTGTGGCGGGCAGGTGAAGGAAAACTACCGGCGCTTCGCGTGCACGAAGTGCGAGTTCTCGATCTCGAAAATTCCGGGTGGCCGGCAATTCGAGATTCCGGAAGTCGAAGAACTCCTTCAGAAAAAGGAGATTGGTCCGCTCTCAGGGTTCCGCAGCAAGATGGGCCGGCCGTTCTCGGCCATCCTCAAGCTCTCGTTCGACGACGAAACAAAGAACTACAAGCTCGAGTTCGACTTTGGCCAGGATCAGGGTGGCGAGGACGGCGAGGCACCCGACTTCTCCGACCAGGAGCCCGTGGGCGCCTGCCCGAAATGCAAGGCGCGCGTGTTCGAGCACGGCATGAGCTATGTGTGCGAGAACTCGGTCGCCAATCCGAAGACCTGCGATTTCCGCTCGGGCAAGGTGATCCTGCAACAGGAAATCTCGCGCGATCAGATGGCGAAGCTGCTGACCGAAGGCCGAACGGATCTGCTGACCAGCTTCAAGTCGTCGCGCACGGGCCGCAACTTCAAGGCGTTCCTGGTGAAACAGAACGACGGCAAGATCGGCTTCGAGTTCGAGAAAAAGGAGCCTGCCGCTGGAAAGACTGCCGCCAAAACGGCCGCGAAAAAGACGGCGGCAACAGTGGGCGCAGAGGCAGAAGGCGATGGCGACACGGTGACCGAAACCGTCGCCGTGACGCCGGCGCGCAAGACGGCCGCGGCGAAGACCGCGCCGGCACGCAAGGTGGCCGCGAAGAAGACAGTGGCGCGCAAGACCGGATCGTAAGTCACGGCACGCCTGCGAGCGCGCCGTGAAGTCCACGCCGCCGTCCCTCGCTTCTTCAAAGCCAGAACACCAGGACGTGTGAAGCAAAAGAAGCGCAGCCGCGGCTGCGCTTTTTTATTTCGCGAGGGAAACCTGCCTCCCGGAAATTATCCCGGCGGCAGGCCGCGAACTTGCATCGCCCCTTCCCGCCGCGCGAGTCGAACCAGAATCAAACCGGCGACGCCGCGCTCGACCGGCGTACACGCCCTGGCGAGCGCTGCGTCTTCGGCGAAATCTCACGATCGAGCAAACTCGAGAGCGGTTCGGCACCGTCGAACGCTTCGGGCGCCAACATCTCGCCGTCCGCATGCGCGGCGACGCCGGCAGCCGGGCGCCCATAGCCGTCCTTGATCCACTGCTCGCCCAGCACGCCGTTCGGCGTCTGGCTGAAATGCTCCACCAGGTGATCGATGAACGTGCGCACCTTCGCCGGCAGATGGCGCCGGCTCGGGTACGCGATATTGAGTTCGACCTGCGGCAGCCGGTAGTCGCCCAGCAGGCGCACCAGCCGCCCGCGCGTCATGTCGCGGCCAATCAGGTAGCTGGGCAGGATCGCGATACCCATGCCGAGCAACGCGAACTGACGCAGCATCTCGGTGTTGTTCGCGACGACCACGTTAGTGGGGCGCACCCGCACCTCGCCCTCGGGACCGGTGAATACGCGCTCGTCACCCCAGTATTCGGAAGGCGGCGACAGGCACGGATGCTCCATCAGATGCTCCGGACGCGTGGGCGTGCCGTGCTTTTCCAGATAGGCCGGCGTGGCGCAGACGGTCATGCAGCCGGTGGTGAGGCGCCGCGTCACGATACTGGCGCCGCGCATCTGCCGGGCAACCACCACGCCCACGTCGAAGCCTTCTTCCACGAGGTCGACCTGCCGGTCGACCAACGTGACGTCCGGAATCACCTTCGGATAGCGTTCCGCGTAGGTTTGCAGCACCGGCGCGAGATTGTGCAGCCCGAACACCACGGGCGCCACGATACGCAGCGTGCCGACCGGCTCATGGTTGCGGGCCACCACCATCTGCTCCACGTCTTCCAGTTCGTCCAGGATCTGACGCGCGCGTTCCAGGTAGACCTGGCCCGACTCGGTCAGCGAGAGGCTGCGCGTCGTCCGGTTCAGCAAGCGAGTACCCAGCCTACCTTCCAGGTCCGCAACGTGACGCGTGGCAACTGCATTCGAAATGTCCATCGCGCTGGCGGCGCGGGCGAAGCTGCCGAGATCCGCCACCTTGACGAATACCCGCATCGACTGCAAATGATCCATGTGAAACTCCTGCCGTTTATTACTTATGCCTTTCGGAGGCCATAGGCGAATTCGGAATTCTCCTACGACTCCCAAGTTCGTGCAGAAGTTGCCTAAGAAGCCGTTAAATTTCCTTAAATTCGTGCCAATGTGGACTTTCCCGCAAATCTGATCCGTCCATTGTTCCTCGACAGGAAACAATCTGCTGCGACGCAATGGGGAGGAACGCTTCGACGAACAAATGGCTACATGGCGGCGGGGATAGCGCAAAGCGGGGACAAACCAACGCTCGAGCAAACCTGTCACGGCTGCCAGAAAAGCCAAGAAAAAAGCCGCCCGAAGGCGGCTTCAAAGCGAAGCAGGCGCTCACATCACGTTGCAGACAGGCGCTTCTCCAGCGCTTCGCGCGCCTCGTTCAACGCGGGCGGCAAGCGGTGCTGCAGCGTGTCGAAGAGTTCGGCGTGCAGTCGCAGCTCACTTCGCCACGCGTCTGTGTCGACGGACATCACCAGATCAAACTGCGCTTCGGTGAAATCGAGCCCGCTCCAGTCCAGGTCGTCGTAGCGCGGCGAAACGCCGAACGCGTGCTCGTCGCCGTCGGCTTTGTCGTCCACGCGGCTCACCATCCAGTCCAGCACCCGCATGTTCTCGCCGAAACCCGGCCATACGAACTTGCCATCCGGCCCCTTGCGGAACCAGTTCACGCAGAAGATCTTCGGCAGCTTCGCGCCCAATTGCGTGAGGCGCGCGCCCACCGCCAGCCAGTGCGCAAAGTAGTCGCTCATGTTGTAGCCGCAGAACGGCAGCATGGCGAACGGGTCGCGCCGCACCACGCCCTGCTGGCCCGCCGCCGCGGCCGTGGTCTCGGAGCCCATCGTCGCGGCCATATAGACGCCCTCCACCCAGTTGCGTGCCTCGGTGACGAGCGGCACCGTGGTGGAACGGCGGCCGCCAAATACGAAGGCATCGATAGGCACGCCGGCCGGGTTCTCCCAATCCGGATCGATCGACGGACATTGCGAAGCCGGCGCCGTGAAGCGCGCGTTCGGATGCGCCGCCTTGCGGCCGGTTTCCCTGGCGATTTCGGGCGTCCAGTCCTGGCCCTGCCAGTCGATCAGGTGTGCCGGCGGCTCGTCGGTCATGCCTTCCCACCAGACGTCGCCGTCGTCCGTGAGCGCGACGTTCGTGAAGATGACGTTCGCCTTGAGCGTCGCCATCGCGTTGTAGTTCGTCTTCTCGCTCGTGCCCGGCGCCACGCCGAAATAGCCCGCTTCGGGGTTGATCGCGTAGAGGCGACCGTCCTTGCCCGGCTTGATCCAGGCGATATCGTCGCCGATCGTCGAAATTTGCCAGCCGTTCATGCCCGGAGGCGGAATCAGCATCGCGAAATTGGTCTTGCCGCAGGCCGACGGAAACGCCGCCGCGACATGGAACTTGCGCCCTTCGGGCGTCGTCACGCCGAGAATCAGCATGTGTTCGGCGAGCCAGCCCTCGTCGCGGCCCATCGTCGACGCAATGCGCAGCGCAAAGCACTTCTTGCCGAGCAGCGCATTGCCGCCGTAGCCGGAGCCGTAGCTCCAGATCTCGCGGGTCTCCGGGAAATGGACGATGTACTTCGTGTCGTTGCACGGCCACGCCACGTCCTGCTGCCCCGCGGCAAGCGGCGCGCCCACCGAATGCACGCACGGCACGAAGTCGCCGTCTTCGCCCAGCACGTCGTACACCTTGCGGCCCATGCGCGTCATGATGCGCATGTTCACGACCACGTACGGGCTATCCGAAAGCTCCACGCCGATGTGCGCGATGGGCGAGCCGAGCGGCCCCATCGAAAACGGCACGACGTACATCGTGCGGCCGCGCATCGCACCGTCGAAGAGACCATCAAGGGTGGCGCGCATCTCGCCGGGTGCCACCCAGTTGTTGGTGGGGCCCGCATCCTCCTTGCGCTGCGAGCAGATGAACGTGCGGTCTTCCACGCGCGCGACGTCGGACGGCGACGAACACGCCAGATACGAATTCGGCCGCTTCTCGGGATTGAGCTTTCTCAGCGTGCCGGCCTCCACCATCTGCGCGCACAGGCGGTCGTATTCCTCCTGCGAACCGTCGCACCAGACCACGCGCGCGGGTTTCGTCAGCGCGGCGACGCGCTGCACCCATTCGATGAGCTTGCGGTGTTTGACCCAGGCCGGCGCTTCTACGGCGGCTTGACCTGCAAAGGCGGGATGGTTCATCGAGCTGTCTCCGTTTTGTAAAAAGTAAAGGGAAAACGGCACGAGCCACGAGACGCTGCTGCGAGAGGCGGCGCGGTCTCGCCACGCAACATGCGGGGGCAAGAGGGAGCGCAAATCGTCAAGGGCCCTGCAGCCTGTCGTTCGAAACCGTCTGTAAAGCGGCTTGCATCGAGACGCGACAAGCTGTTAAAAACGCGGTAAATCTGTCTTGCATGACGCGGTGCGGCGCCGCTACGGCGCTGCAAGCAACACGACACAATCACGATTCGTACCACCATGGACGCCGCGCTTCGGTGGGACAGCCAGCATATCGCTCCGTTCCGCACCTCGTGGTGCGTCGCAAAACTCAAACGCCATGAAAATTGCCATCCTCGACGACTATCAGGACGCCGTTCGCAAACTCGACTGCTTTCAACTGCTGGCCAATCACGAGGTCAAGGTCTTCAACAACACCGTGCGCGGACTCGGACAACTGGCGAGCCGCCTTGCCGAAGTCGATGCGCTGGTGCTGATCCGCGAACGGACCCGCATCACCTCGCAACTGCTCGACAAACTCCCCCACCTTCGGATGATCAGCCAGACGGGTAAGGTGTCGAGCCACATCGATCTGGCCGCCTGTACCGAGCGCGGCATCGCCGTGCTGGAAGGCGCCGGCTCGCCCGTGGCGCCGGCCGAACTGACGTGGGCCCTCATCATGGCGGCCCAGCGGCGCATTCCGCAATACGTGGCAAACCTTAAGCAAGGGGCCTGGCAGCAGTCGGGATTGAAGACCTCGGCGCTGCCGCCGAACTTCGGGCTGGGCCAGGTGATGCGCGGCCAGACGCTCGGCATCTGGGGCTACGGCAAGATCGGCCGGCTCGTGGCCGGTTACGGCAAGGCGTTCGGCATGAACGTTTTGATCTGGGGCCGCGAACACTCGCTGGAAGCCGCACGTGCCGACGGCTATACGACAGCGGAAAGCCGCGAGGCCTTGTTCGAACAGAGCGACGTGCTCACGCTCCACCTTCGCCTGCACGACGACACGCGCGGCATCGTCAAGCTCGACGACCTCATGCGCATGAAGCCCACGGCGCTGCTCGTCAACACGAGCCGCGCCGAGCTGCTGGAAGAGAACGCGCTGGTCAACGCGCTATCGCGCAACCGGCCCGGGATGGTGGCCGTGGACGTCTACGAAAGCGAGCCGATTCTGCAAGGCTATAGCCTGCTGCGCATGGAGAACGTGATCTGCACGCCGCACATCGGCTACGTGGAACGGGAGAGCTACGAACTGTATTTCAGCGCTGCGTTCCGCAACATTCTCGCCTTCGATAGCGGCGACACGTCGAGCGTGGCGAACCCCGATGCGTTGCAGGGTGGGCGCCGGAGGTAATCGCTGCTGGCTCGTGTGAGCGGCGGGTCGTGATCGATCAGTTCGACTCGCCGGCAAGCTCGAGCAGTTCGGGCGCGCGAGCGAGGAACTGCTCGCCATCCACGCGGCCGAGGTTGTACGCGTGCTGCATCTGCGAAGGGCTCGTGTAGTCCCAGCTCGAGATCGGCACCTTGCGCGACGGTTGCACATAGATGCGCTGCTGCGCGCCGTGCGGCACGACAAACATCTGCGGACGCGGATAGAGACGCGTCACCATTACGAGCACGAGGCCTGGGGCAGGGTCGAGTGCGCCGACCGGTACGTTATCGACCATGCCGCCATCGAGCACAGGCCGCCCGTTGCGTCGCAATACGGGCGTGAAAGGCGGCGTGCACGATGATTGCAGGATCAGATCGGCCAGTTCCTCCACCGACGCACACGTCTGCGCCGTCACGAATTCCGGCTGAAAACCGAGCTTGCGGCCAAGCGTGGGGTGCAGCGTCTTGCGAACGTACTTTTCGATGTTGTAGGCCACGAGCCCGGCTGCCACCGCGCTACGCGCGCCGAGCCAGCGCGGCAGATGCGACACGCCGATGCGAATGGCAGGCGCGTGCTTCAACTGCTCGAAGCGCTCGCCGTAGATATCGAGCAGCGCCTGACGATAAATGCGGTAGTGAGGAAACACCGACTCGCCGCGCAGCAGATTGCCCCAGTACGCGTTGCGCGTGTTGTGACGCAAGGCGTTCTCGTAATAACGCATGACCCAGTCTGCGTCGCGCGTGTAGAGCATGCAGGCGGTGGCTGCGCCCGCCGAGATGCCGGCGATCACGCGCGGACGAATATCCAGCTCGGGCCGCACGACGTCCCAGAAACCGGCCTGCCACCAGCAGCGATTTCCGCCGCCGGCAAATACCACCTGATCGAACATGTTGTTCCTTCGGTCCTGCCCGGCTTCGATTTTTTTCTGCTTCCTGCAGGACTCAAAACGCCGCGGCTGCTCAGTCGAGCAGCGCGTAAGTCGTGGTGGCGTGGACGGCCATCTTGCCGTCCTCGTCGAACAGTTCGACTTCGCCGAACACGAGGTTGCGGCCCATTCTCAGCACGCGAGCGGTCACGAGCACGTCGCCCTTGCGCACGGGCCGCATGAAGCTGATGTTCAGCGAGACGGTGGTCATGGGCCGAAACTCGCCGAGCGCAGCGGAAATGGCGACGATCATCGCCGTGTCGGCGGCCGCCATGAACACCTGACCGCAGATCACGCCGCCCGCATGGCGCAGTTCGCCGGAAAACGGCAGCCGCAGCGTGGCACCCTCCTCGCCGACGGAGACGGGCGTGAGCGCAAGCGCCTTCACCCAGGGGGCAAGCACGCGGTCGAGCAGGCTGCGGATAGCGGTGTCGTCCATTGTTTTTGCTGTGCTTTGTCGTGTCGCGACATGATAGCTGCACGAGGTATCTCACGCCCTGAGGACAGGCTCGAGCCTCGTCAGACGCCCCCCCCTGCACGGCCGGGTCGCAGAATTTTTTAAGAAAATCGGCGGAAGGGACTAGGCAAGACAGAAAAAGTCCTGCATAATTCGCAGTCTCTTGGGGCGTTAGCTCAGTTGGTAGAGCAGCGGACTCTTAATCCGTAGGTCGAGTGTTCGAGTCACTCACGCCCCACCAAGGAATTCAAGCACTTAGCCCAGCCTACACGGCTGGGCTTTTTGCTTTCTGGATTTCGTGCAGGCATGGTGTAGGCGTTTTGGGTCTGCACCAATCAACATAGATCCATATCGCTAGGCAAACCGCGACGCGCGAAGTCCCGTTGCCTTCGGCTGCCGGGAGCGAGGTCGGCCCATCGGCGGGCGGCAACTTCGAACACCGGATCTCGCCCAGGACAGTATGCTCACTTTACCGCCTGTCGACGGAGCGCATTGATGACTGTTTTCACCATTGGCTACCAAGGGCTGGACATCGATACTTTTCTGTCACTGCTCGCCGAGCATGGCATCGAGACTGTCGTGGACATCCGTGAGCTACCCCTGTCGCGCAAGCCTGGCTTCTCAAAGAAGGCGCTGGCTAGTGCGGTGAATCTCTCTGGCATCGAGTATGTTCACATGGTCGATCTCGGCTGTCCGAAGCCGGTACGCAATCGGTACCGGGAAGATGGCAACTGGAAGCACTACACCAATGGCTTCCTCAAGCATCTCAAAACACAGAAAGCGGCTATCGCAGAACTGTCCAACCTAGTGAATTCATCGAACTGTGCCCTCCTCTGCTACGAGGCCGACTTCAATTTCTGCCACCGTTCGATGGTCGCTAATGCAGTACAAAAGCATTGCGGTGCTGACATCGAACACATCTCGGTCGCCGACGTTAGAAAAGCGATGCCTGCGAGTCGTCAACTAGCTTGCGCTTAGGTGGGTAGATCAAACTGATGATCAGCCATTGATCTTGGAATCGATGCTGGTTTCCCATCAGGAGCATCAGTTCCTTGCTACCCATATTTTCCTCCAGCTTGGTGCGGAACGGCTTTTCCCAATCGTTGCCATAGCTTCGGCGACAATTCCAAAACAGCGCGCCAGCTTCCCAGTCGACGATCTTGTGCCTGTATTCCTTCTCACCATCCGGCGTGTCGCAGACATATCGGTAATAAAAATCGAACGGCACCTTGCGCAGTTGCTTTACCTGCTTACGCTCTTCCGCCTCAGAGAAAAGATTGCCTTGCATCTGCTCCTGTAGCAGCTTCTCACGCTCCTCGTCCGTCCAGTCCGCGATACGAGCCTTGATGATGTCCAGGCCAAGTAAGCGCTTCGGGCGCAGGAGTGCGAGCGACAGTCCATCTGCGAGCCTCGCCGCATCGATGGCGTCGAAGCTGCCAAATGCAGCCAACTTATCCAACCACTCCCACCTAGACGCCCATCCCTTCTTGGGCTCGATTACATTACCGCAGCTAATTGTGTCTACATAGACCTTGTGGCTTTCTGGTCGGTGATCCTTCGTGGCCTTCTCTACACGCACGTCGATCCACTGCCACTTCCTGAACTGCTGCCCGTCCTCGACCATCCGGAACGGGACAGGGAACAGGCGACGCATTGCGCCGCTCTCAGAAATGCCCGCGACGCAGGAAGTTTCGACGTATTGCGCGCTGGGCGATGGATAGGTCTTCGCCAAGATTAGAATGCGCTCGACTTGCCCCAGTGCCATTGTTCTGCGTCCTCATTTTGCGATTTACAACGCGCCCCGTAGCAATAACGCCGCATTTTGCGTCGAGACAGGCATGCGAGCCAGACGATACGCCTTGGCCGACCCGGCGGCTCCGCGATGCCCGGCAGGTGCACAAGGCAGCCCGAGTTCCGCCTAGCTCCCTACGCCACACAGGACGCCTCTGGCAGCCTCCCCGTGTAGCTCCGGCTGGCGTACAGCCTTTCCATCACACCCCACAGTTTGCTCCCTCGGGTCTTTCCCTCAGTCTCACACCCAACGCTCAGTCAACATCGAGCCAAGCCTCAGTTGTCACTGGCTATTGCAGTGAGATAGCCGGACAGCTCAACCGGGGTTACGAGTACGCTCACACCGTATAGCTGATCCAACCGGATCTGTGCAGCTCTCAGGGTATTGCGCGTGGCCCGGTCCACAAGCAGTGCATCACAGTGCGCTATGGCCTGCGCCACCTGATGATGGTCGGGCAGATCGTTATCACGCAGTCGCTGGTTTCGCATCCACCGGATCTGGGCATGGAGCGCAGCATGTGTGTAGAGTGCCGGCAATCTGCGACGCCCTTCGTCAGTCTGCAACGCCTCCACAAGCCACGCGACAATCGCTGCCTTCTCCACCCGTTCGTCTGGCGACTCCGCCACGATCTCCGGGATGCCCGATGTGATCAACTGACGAACAACATGCCTGCGAACGCGCGCGTGCGTCACGTTCGCCGCCAGCTCGGCTACCGCTCGGCACTCAACGCCCAGCAGCCTGTCAAATCTCGAAATCTCATCGACATGCGCCCAATTTCCCGCATTCAGTCTTTCAATGGCGTCCGAGACGTCGATGCCCGGCAAGTGACCAGTCGCTTCGATGAGGCGACTGACAGGCGTATTCCACACCTCATCAAACGCCCTCTCGAATGCAGGTAAGCCCTCAGGCAACGACACGTCCAGCTCAAGCAAGCTCGGACGCATAAACGTCATGCAGCCTTTTGTCCAGATCACACGCCGCGGCTCATAACCGTCCACCCGGCGTCGCATCTCGGAGTCGACCTCAGCGAGCAGTTGTTCGTCGGGTGCACAGAAGCCAATGCCCAAGCTCAGTTCGTCCAGCAACTCCGCCGTTGCCAAACGCGTAGCGGCATCCGCCTGCGACACCACCTCTGAAATTGTCGTCATGGTCGTCGGACAGAATATCCGGCCAGCAGCGACAAGCTGGCGAAGCAGCTGCAATACAGGAAGCCACGCAATTTGCGTCGCATCGCCGCTGACTGCCCGACGCAGATGAACCCACGCCCTCGTGTCAAGGAAGAGCGCTTTCCTGCCGAGCAACGCGTCGGCAAGCTCTTGGTCACGTTGCAAACAGTATTCGGTCAGTAAGTCGTATCGGGTAATCAATTTACTTCCAGGTCAGGCCAACCGGGATACGCAGTTGGCGTCCGGGGGCGTTTCAATACAACTGGCAATTCGAAGCCCAGTCGTCTTCATCTTTATCCCGGACTTCGTTTCCGCGGGTCATTGTATAACCCTACTAGGCGCCTATCCCGTGAGAGAAGACCAATCAATCACGAACTCGCGCCGAATATGCTAATTGCATTAAACTGGATTCGAATTTAACAATGTGATTTTTCATGCCGCTCTTCGCACTGCGGTAGTCCCTGATCGCGCCGGGGGTTTTCCCAATCTATTCTGATATTGCTCGCGAAGCAGCGATCAATAACCACAGAGCCTGAGAGAGATCAGCATGCAAACTTTCGTCGCCACACGAGGCATCCCGAGCCTCCTTCACTTCACCCGTCTTGCCAACCTCCCCGCCATCCTCGCCAACGGCATCGTGCCGCGCCACACACTAATCGAAGGCGGGGTTCCTTTTGAACACAATGACGAAATCCGGCTGGACGGGCATCAAGATGCCAGTTGCTTCACCATCGGATGGCCCAATTACAAAATGTTCTACACGGCGAGGTGCAACAATCCTGGCGTGAAGTGGGCCGTCATCGAGTGCTCATCTTCGATTCTTTGGGAGAAAGACTGTATCTTCTCCGCCGAGAATGCAGCCAGCGGTACAGCGCGTGCCGTGCCGGATGTCGTTCGTCGCGGCGTGCCAGGCATCAGCGCCATGTATGCAGAAACCATCGGCAAACCTACGCGAGCCGAGATGGGCCTGCCCGCCCACTTTCCCACGAATCCGCAAGCCGAGGTCCTGGTGTTTGGCGTGGTTGAGCCACGTTACTTTCTGCACGTGCATATCGACGACTGGCAGTCACGTCAGGCATTCGCAGCCGCGCACGCGACGTTATCATTCAGGGGCGGCTGGGAAGGACCGCGCGCCGATTATCAACACTGGAGATAATTTTTGATGGCCACCCGACCTGTGTTCGTTCCTCGTACCTCCCACATAGGGGTGCGGGAAGTAACCGTCGATTTCCAGTGGTTCGCCGGCATGGCGCTGTCACAGGCACAGAAGTCCATTGCATCCCTGCACGCCCACGCCGCAGAAGTCGGGCTCCATGATTTGCTCGAAATTTCGAGCAAATCGCCCGACGAGGACGGCGTTGCACTCAGTGCATTTAACCTTTCCTTCACCACCCTAAAATACAGCCGGACGTTCTCCGTCGAGATGGCATTCCAGGCGAGCAAGGTGTTCGAACGCGGCGGCCCTTACAAGGACCTGCTGGAAACCGATTCGCGAACTGCCAAACGGGATGAGCGACTGAAAGCATCAGGTCGCCTCGTGAAGTTCATTTTCATGCAGTCGGAATTTCCCCTGCAACCGACAACATACTTTTACGACTGGCTGTACATCAACGCCCTCGCGAAGAATCGCCACCTGTGGGGTACGTTGAAGAAAGCGGGAGGCTTCACCGATATCGCGTTCAATCCGGCAAAATCCCTGAATTGTCAGGCGTTTTCCGCAGCGCTCTTCGTCAGCCTTGAGCGCGCGGGCAAACTCGATGAAGCGCTCGCATCCCCACAGTCATTTCTGGAAGCCACGCGAGATGCTTATTGTGCGCCTGAACGGGATCAGACCCCGCGCTCCTTGTTTTCGTGATGCCGAGCATCGCGAGAGCACCGATACTTACAGTAAATCTCCTCTGCAGCCGGAATTATTAGCTCTTTAGTCAGTATCCTGCGGGCCAGAACTGCGACACCGATCGCATATGGCCAATCGTGAAGGGTACGAACGGCAGACCTCCGCGACTTCTTTGGACGTGAATATCCGCCTGAATCGCTTCCGTAGGACGGAGAAGCGCAGCAGCCGGCCGCCAGTCACCGCGCGCTCATTCAGCGGGCCGACAGCGGCGACCAGCGAGCGCAGCTTAAACACGCGCAAGAGCATGGACGACAGGCCGTCGCGCGCGAACGCTCAGCGCTTGCCGACCTGCATCGGATCACGCGCGAAGCTATTCGGCTGCGACAAAGCGAAGAACGACGACATTTGCGCGACGCTTGCAACGAATGTCGCGACGCCGTGTGGGCAGACAGGCCTACCGGGCTCGCCGCGTTTCTAGGCCGGGTTACTGGCATTTCGCATCTTCAAGAAAAGTTGCATCGCTATTGCGACAGACAGGAAACGCGCGCTTATCTTGAGTATCGCAGGCAGCTCCACGAGCGCCATCGAACGGAGCAAAAAGAATTCCAGTTGCGACTCTCGGTCTAGGCTCGCGGGATCGAACGCCGCAGTGCCACCCTCGACCGCATCGAGCGCCGCGAACTCGCCGCCTTCGAAAGTGACAACCAGCGCCTCGCCCTCCAGCGAGAACGAGTCGACGAAGGAGCGCATATCCCGTCAGTCCAACAACCCGGCAGCAAACAGAATGAGAATGCCGTTCCGGATGTTCTGGCCGCCTTTGACGGCGGAGGCTCGCGTCGGAACGAGATCCCGGACCTGCTGAACGCGTTCACGCGAGCCGCACAGGGCAACGCAGCCCGACATACCTCCGGCGACGATGTGCGTCTGGTGGACAATGCCGGGCACGGGAGCCGTCATCGCCGGACAGCCCACCGCCGGGGCGTGACTGGGACCGCTGACCGCCACGTGTCCCGGCTCGCTCTGCACTGCCCAAATGCCCATTGAACATCCTGACCGTCCGCGAGCGCCGTTGACCGTTGCCAAGAATAGCGCTGATAGCCTTCACAGCGTAAAATTCACGTCGAGATCATCAAATACCATCATTCAACGCGTGAGCGGATCAGGACAGGAATGCAAGTCAGGCTAATACCGTCCGCACTACTTTTTCTCGGTTCATATTTTCCTCTAAGCGTGATCCTGTTGCTTCAGGATATTGCCGATAAGAGCTGGGCCAAATCACTTTGCTGGTCCTTGAAGGATTGCGAACTGCCGGTCTTAACCAATCCTGGAAGATCACTGACGTTTTTCATTATCTGTCTTGTGAGCCTTCTGTTCTTTATCTGGGTTCTCAACCGGATTCCTGGAGTACATGAACTCACGGTTAAAGAATCAAAGACAGTTCCGAACGATCTGATCAACTACGTCTTTCCCTACGTCGTATCATTCATGGGACTGGATCTCGGGAGCAGCGGAAAATTTTATGGGTTTATTGTTTTTCTGGCGTGGATGTTTCTGATCACTTACCGGTCAGGCCAGATTCTGATGAATCCACTTCTGCTTGCCACGGGCTGGCAACTTTACGAGATCAGTGCAGACATCAACGGCAATAGCAGAAGCGTAATTGCGCTGTCCAGATCGAAGATATATTCTGGTGACAAGCTGAAATCATGCGTTGTGCAGGGTGTCTACGTATTATCAAAATTCAAAGAGTAAATTATGGCCGCTAATGAAGCTCTGGCAAGTATTAAAAATTTTAACGTCGCTGACGCATCCCTGACGCTATGGACGTTCAAGAAGAGCGCCGGAAAAGGCGGGCCTTTCAAGGCGTTCGCCACCGTAACGACCGGCGAGCTTACGGAAGAACTCAAACGGATTGTCACTGATACGCTCGCGCGCTATCAGGAAGTCGAAGACTATCAGTTGCTGGCGCAGCCCAACGAAGTCGGGTGCCTGTATCTGGAGGGAGACGAAACGACGTTTCCGCAGCTGCAGGACCAGATTGACCTGCCACCTGAAGAGCATCTGATTACTAACGTGAAGCAGCTGGAGAACAGCGCCGGGTATGTAGTTCGGCTCCAGACGGAGAAAGAGGTGCTGTACGGAGTCCGGCGGCTCGCAAGTGACTGGCGCGTGAAGAGGCGAGCGTCGGTTGTCAATCTGGTGCTGAACGGAAACCAGCTTGACCTTGCGGGCGATGAATCCTTTCAGATTGCGAAAACATTCGATTTTTTCGCGACGAAAACCGATCTTCTGATCATCAACAAGGCCAGTTTCGAGTCGCTGCTCGAATACAAACAGACGTATGCGACCTCCTTCGTCGAACTCCAGCAAAGCGACGAATTCAGGGCGGTCTTTTCGAATATGGCGCTGCTGATACAGCATGTCGGAACAAATGCGATGCACCTGCGGCGCATGGCCGTCGTGCACGAACGGGCCCACTATGCCAATCCGCAGTACATGCAGCGGCTTCGCGATACGAATGTGGCGCGGAACTGGCAGATTCAATTCGATAATCAGGGTCGCATCGTCCCGACCGAGGACACGATCCGGACGATCATCCAAGTCCTCCTCAACCATCGCCTCCACTCGGAATTGTCCGAGACGGACTTCGACGTACCGTCCGCAAGTCCCGTCGGAGGGTAGCCGCTCTCGCCCACACAATCCGCACAACCGGAGACCGAACATATCTGGTCAATCTGGAGAATGGTCGTAAGCGCTAGTTTTCACGCACCTAGCTTCTGCGTTTGAGAAGGTCCACGATTGCGTCCGCAACCCTGGTGGGTCAGTTCTGCGTGAACATCAACCCACGCTGCATCTCTACGTGTCGCCTGACGACGAGTTTAGCCAAAGAAAAAGCCCGCTCTCGGCGGGCTTTTTCTTTGGCGTGAACCGGAGTCGGGCCGGCTTAAACGGCTTTGCAGGCCGACGCCACTTTATTGCAACGAAGATCGATACAAATCAAAAACATCTACGTTCGCTTGTTCAAGCAAATCTTCAAATTCACTGTCCCCGCGCGTACGAAGGATCTCAAGTTCGGCACCAGAAATAGGGACTCCTTGCAACCAATTGACTTTCTCTCCGCTTTCCAAGTCAAGTTGCTTGAAATGCCCGTCATTCCACAAAAACGGTACAGTCAAATACAGGTGAGGGACTAATGTGTCGCTGTAGTACTCTGCGACATACCCTTCCAGCACGCTCCCTGGCATCACCGCCCGCCGTGATCGCATTAGCGCAAAAGCAGCAGATGCAAGCACATTAGGCCACTGCTCAATATCAGCGGGCATCGAACCACACAACTCAACACGAGTACCTAACTCCCTCTCGCCCCCAAGAGCAGTCTTAAATAGACCTATCGTGCTGTAGGACACGAGACCGGGGTCGGGTGAGTCCACGACTGAGAGTACGTCAACAGCCATCGGCAAGTCATCGTGTAGATATTCCTGCACCTTGGGCTTACCGCCGAACACCGACAAGGCGTGTCGCCCCACGGCTTTTCGACCAGCAGAAATTGGCCCTTTTGTCATGTCACGGTCCGAAATAGTCATCCGTCAAGTCTTCGCCTACGTGACTACGATTGGACGAAGGAAGCTCAGGTCGATAATGGCTGGGATCATTATACTCATCAAGGAACTGTTTGCGCGTGAGATCACGTTCTGCAGCGCTGATAACGTGTTTTCTATACTCGAGCCCAGGTTTGTGCCCCATGTCCCAAGGGTTATCAGGGTTCATTTCTTTACCAGTCACCGGATCCCGCACCTTTCCATCTTGGCTATTCTTCTTGGCGTCTTCCCAAGCCTTTTCCCGGACACCCCTGCGGAACTTACCTCTCTTATAGCGTGGATCTTTGGACGGCTCGACCTTAACTCCATTGCCTGCGGGTTTTGCTTCAGCAGGCTTGACCACTTTAGACCCGTCTGCTGCCCCTTCCGCGACTTCAGCCCCCTTGGCCGTCGCGGCCCCCGCCTCCGCAGCCTCCCCGGTTTTTCCTGCCGCACTCGCGACGTCCGCCACTTCTCCAACCTTGCCAGCTACATTTGTCGCTTCACCCATCTTACCGGCAATGTTGGCGGTCTCACCGACCTTGCCAGCCACATTCCCGACTTCGCCGACTTTGCCGGCCGCACCGACGCCGCCAACAAACAAGCCGCCGATGTCGACCGCGCCGCGCCCCAGCGCTTCGCCATAGTTTCCCTGGCTCCACGCCTCCATATACGGCTTGGTGATGCCATCGACGATCGCGCCAGGATGATCGTAGATCGCCTGCGCCGTCTTTCCGGCTGAGTCCAGCGTCTGCGAATACCCGTGGTAGTCGTATAACCCTGTCAGATCAGACAGACCCTCAGCAGCCTGCGACACTGGCGATAATTTGGCCGCTCCGACCGCCAGCCCGCCCAAGCCCTTCGCCATGTCCCACACCGCACCGCCGGCCCCCTTGAAGAACCCGCCCACCTGATGCATGACCCCCTTCCCGGGTGGCGGATTAGCATCCCCCACGACGTTCCCGCTCGCATCCACCGAGCTTCCCGGCGCGGGCGCGGTTACGTAAGTGCCCGTACAGTTGCCGGAATTCATTGTGCAAGGGTCACCGTCACGAATAACCGGATGGCCGCCTGCGCGAACCGTCGTGCTGCCCTTCGTCGGCCTGGTCTCGCCTCTCACGGTACCGGAGCGCACCCCATCGGCCGAGCCCGCTTCGTCGCCCGTACATGTCGGGACCACACTTTGATCGAGCACGTACGCCGGCTTTCCGTTGAATCGCACGCTCGGCACGATGCCCGATGACCCGCTTAGATCCGAGATGACCTGATAGGGCACCGGCGGCGTCGAACTGCCCATCGGCGTCTTGCAGACATCAGGCGTGCTACTGACGGCCTTGAAGCTACCGTCCTGTCTCGACGCAATCCGATTGCCCGTGGAGAAATGATCGGACGGTTGCGCCTTATCCTGCGGCTTATAGACGCCAGTTTCAAAGCGCCTTTGAACTGACTTCCCCGCCTCATCAAATATATCCCGCAGGTCGGGACGGTCGCTCCACGGATTCGGTGTGTTCCATAACGCATCCAGATTCTTCACCGCGTCGCGGGCCTGCTCGACACTCTGGATGTTGAAGTGCTCACGGAAAACATCGCCCGCGTCACCGGTAACGGTAATCTCCAACGGTTCAGCCATGTTGCGCTCGCGTCGATCGGATCGAAGTTACCGGCGAACCTGCAGCAAGTCGTTCCAAGTCGGCATGGTTCACAAACCTTGCCTCGAAACGCCGCGCACGCACGGATTTCATCAGCGTTGCACGCCACACCAACGTCACCACGGGCGTCGCCGCATCCGACACGTCGACAGACAACGTATCGAGCAGCAGCGGCGCGAACTTGAGCGACTGGTCGGTGTAGACCCATCCCATCGGTAGATGTCCTGGCAAGGCGATGCGTAGGATCGCATTGCCACGCTCATCGACAGTCGATCCGGGTGTGCCGGCGGGAACAAGATTCGTCAGCACGATCATCTCGTTACCCTTCAGGTGCGACACCTGCATCAGCGGATGCGCGCCGTTCCAGTACCTGAACTGAAAATCGTCTGGCAAGCCCGGATGGTGCTCAGCGAGCCACTGGTCATCGTAGGTGCCAGCAAGCTCACGCCTCGATCTCCACGCTTTCCCGACGATACCGAAGCCCGCCGGATGCAGCGACGGATGCGCCTGCCCATTCAAAGCTGCCAGCCATCCTTGTATCGAGATGGGTTCATTGCTGGCTTCAATCTGCGGAGCAGCGACCCTCTGCTGCTTCGTCGCGTTAAGGAACCAACGTTCAGCAAATCCCAGACCGACCGGATTGTCTTCGCAGGCCGTATGCGCCACCGGAACGTTATCCTGATTGGGATGCGCAGCCTGCTGTTTGTCATCGAGCCGGGATGCCTTCGACACACGTTTCGCAGCCGGATCCTGCGCCTCGATCCGGCACTGCCCACCCCACGCGTATTCGTAACGCACGGGCAGCGCGGCGATCGGTTCGGGCAGCGTCAGACGCCAGTCGACGGGACGCACAATGCCGAGCGACGCGATCTTCACGAGTCGATTCATGCTTCGACCAAGCATCGAACACCGAGCAAAGTACCTTTGGCCTGTCACGGACAGCCTGCGATCCAGGAGGACTTTCGTGGTCGGCACACCCGCGTCGTCGTCGGATCGTACGGGCGCCGACACAATCCGGACGCTGGCCGTGAAGCGCGGCACCGGCCGCCCCTGCGGCGCCCATGCCATACCGTTGATCAGCACATCGCAAAACGGCTTGTACGGCGCGAGATCGCTTTCCTCCGCCACGCTGGACTGGTTGGGTTCGCCGTAAAAGCGGTCAGACGTTGCGAGCGGTTTTTGCTGCTGCGTCAACACCAATGAGCCGTTGCGCAACTCATAAGTCTGCCGGAGCACAACGGTATGGAACGCTGCGCCGTCTGGCGCAAAGGACTCGAACGCCAGTGCCGGGAAAGGCGTGTGATTGGAGAATTCCATCGCAGCCCCGTCAATTGATGTCGACGTCCTTGCCGTTGATCTGTACAGGTCCGGAGCCTTCGATCAGCAACTGTGTGCCTCGCAGCGTGATGTGCCCATTGCTTTCCAGAATGAGTACAGCGTCACCGGTCTTCAGCTCGATCCGGTCGCCCGCCGTGATCGTATAGGTCTTGCCCACCATCGTCGTTTTAGAAAGACCCACCTCTTCGGCGCTCGCGAGGCCCGCCGACGTATTGACCGCCCCGGCCACCGTCACCTGGTATCCACCGCCCACTGTCAGCGCTTTCGCCAGTCCGACTGTCTCCGTCGACGTCAGCGCGATCACCAGGTTCTCCATCCCCTCGATTGTCTCGTTCCGGTTGCCGCCGACGGTCAGCGTCTCGTTGTTCCCGACGCGTTCCGTACGGTCCACACCGATCGTAATGGTCTCGTTGTTGTCCACCGTCTCGGTGCGGTCGTGGCCAACGTGAACGGTCTCGTCGTGATCGACATTTTTCGTTCGATCGTTACCGACCCAATGCGACTCGTCGTGTTCGACCTCGATGCGCTGATCCTTCTCCGCGTGCAGCCAGACTTCTTCTTCGCCCTTCTTGTCCTCGAAACGGATCGCGTTGGCGGTGTTGACGTTGCCGCCCTTGGTCGACCGGCTCAAGATGCCGCTCTGCGTCGCGTTTGCCGGCAAGGTCCACGGTGGCATGTTCGCCGCGTTGTAGACGCGCGAAATGATCAGCGGCCGGTCAGGGTCCCCGTCCAGGAATATGACAACCACCTCGTCGCCGATCCGGGGGATGTTCACCATCCCGAAACCACCGCCCGCCCATGGCTGCCCCACCCGCACCCAGCACGAACTGGACTGATCGCTCTGGCCGCGCCGGTCCCAATGGAACTGCACCTTCACGCGCCCCAGGCTGTCCGTATAGATTTCCTCGCCCTTCGGGCCTACCACCGTCGCGGTCTGCGGGCCGATGATCGACGGCCGGTCTGTGGTCAAAGGCGGGCGATACTGAATCTTCTTGCGGATACAGTTGAAGCTGCACACATAGGTGGCCGCACCTTCGCCTGCCTGATAGTTGTTGGAGCCGGAGTGCACCACGTTCATCAGCAGAAACTGCCGGTCTTCAGGTCGCGCCTGTTCATGATCGTAGTGATCATCGAGCTGGAAATAACGGCCCGGCATCAGACGCCGGTTCGCTGTTGTACCGCTGAAAATCTTGCTATGGGCAGCAAGCGCCTGTGTCCGGAAACGGGCGAGTTCCTCACCGCGGTCGCTGTTCGGAAAACCGTGCTCACCGACGTAGTCGTAGATCTCATACGACGGCACTTCGCCCTGATCCACGCCCGAACTGCTTGCGGCGAACCGGCGCGCACCCGGAGCCTTGTAGTCGAACGTCTTGAGGCCCACCTTGTCGGTCTCCAGTTGCCGCCTTGCGGTGAACGATTTCACCACAGACAGTTCGTCGAGCGGCTCGCCTTTCGAGTACTGCAGGACCGGGCTTGCCCCGTCGATGGGCCTTGCGGCAATGGAGTTGTCGGTCACGATGAGTTTGTGGCCGTCCTTCGCATGCTCGAAGTAGTAGAACAGGCCATCCTCCTCCATCAACCGCTGCGCAAACTCGAGATCCGGTTCCCTGTACTGCGTGCAGTAGCTGCGGTTCTGCGTCGGCTTCGACAGACGGAATTCGAACGACGCCAGGCTGCCATATTCGCGAAATACCGTGGACAGAACATCCTGCGTTGTCTGCTCCTGAAAAATGCGGATGTCCTGATGACGGGACAGCATCCATATCCACGGCTTGATGGTCGCGTGATAACGCGTAAATCCACCGTCGGTATCCAGATGCGAAAATGACACCACATAGCCATGAAAATACCGCGCGTCCGAACTTGCGATTGCGTCCGTCACTTGCAGCGTGATCGTCACCGGTTGACCGATCATTTTCTTCAGCTCGATGGACCGGTCCTGTGAAGCCAGTTGCACATCGATATGAAACAGATCGGACAGGCTTTCGTTGCAATGAAAATCGACGAGCACCAGTTCGGAACGCCCCTTCAACGGAGTCTGAATGGTGAACAGACGGTTGCCCTGAAGTTGAAAGAAGCTCGCAATATCGGACATTTGCATGACAGCCTCGGCGCGCCGGAAGAAGTGCCGATCTTACCGTCAGATGAATTTAAAATGCTAGCTCGCTTCTCCAACCTTGGCTTATTTAACTAAAATCCCGGCTTGATCCGAACCCAATAATGACGGAGTGCGATGGACGAGCTGCTGCCGCATTATGAATACGAGCTCGGTCTGCTGGCGCACGGGCTGACAGAGTTCGCCGGTCGCTACCCGAAAATCGCAGCGCGACTCGGCATGCGGGGCGGCCATGCAGACGATCCGCATATCGAGCGGCTGGTCCAGACCTTTTCGTTCATGGCCGCTCACCTCGATTCGCGGCTTGCAGACGACTATCCGGAACTGACGGAAGCGCTACTCAGCATCGTCCATCCGCAATATCTGCGCGGCGTGCCGGCCTGTGCCATCGCGCAATTCAATCCCGCACCGCTGCTGGGCAAACTCAGTGCGCCATTCAATGTCCCGCGCGGCACGCCGCTCGACGCACGGGCTGCACCGTGCCAGTTCCGGACAATCTACGACGTCACACTCGCGCCGTTGCACGTTGACGATGCCCGATATTCTCCCAGCACCATCGCGCCCTCTGCTGTCCGCTTGCCGGAGGATGCAACAGGCGTACTGTCGATTACCTTTGTGTCGCTCGCGCCGTCGGGACAGTTCGATTCGTCTATCCCCGATGGCCCGATCCGGGTTCATCTTTCCGGAGAACGGCCACTGGTGGCCGCCCTCGGCGATGCGCTGCTGTTACGCAGCGCGACCGCGTTCGTCGAGGTCAATCGGGATGGTCGGTGGCGGGCACTCTCGAAGGTGCCTTTGGAGGCGGCCGGCTTTCGCGACGATGAGCGCCTGCTGCCAGACGGACCGAACAGTGCCGCGCTCCCGTTTCGTTGCCTGATCGAGTACTTCGCGTTTCCGGATCTGTTCGACTTCATCAATATCGATCTGGGCCGGATGCGCCGGGGAGTGCATGCAGCCGACGCCCGCTCGCTCACATTGCACGTGGTGTTGCGCGACACGGCCGCGGCGTCCACGGCGGCCCGAACACTGGACTCGCTCGACGCACGCGCGTTCAAACTCTTCTGTACTCCAGTCATCAATCTGTTCCAGCGGGCGGCCATACCAGTCCAGCTCACCGAAGCCGATACCGCCTACCCGGTCACGCCCGCGCCACTCGAAGGCACATCGGCACTCGACATTTATTCGATTGATGCGGTGTATCTCAGTGAACGGACGGACGCCGGCAAGAAAGACGCCCCAGTCACCAGGTCATCACATCGCGCGACCGTGGCGCCGTATCGCGCCTTTGGACACGCGGCAGGAACGCACCAGGACTCAGTCTACTGGCTGGCCTTTCGCGACCGGGACGCCGCGCTCATCCCGAACCGAAATCCGTGGCGACTGTCATTCGTCGGCGTGGACGGTGAACGCGCACGCCCCATGTTTCCGCAGGCAGAGGTCGCTATGACCGTCACGAACGGCACCCTGCCATCCCGATTGCCGATAGGGACGCCGCAGGGCGATCTGCTCAACGAAGGTGCGGCGCTCGCGTGCCCGATAACGCTATTGACGCGCCCGGCCACACCGGCAGGATTGCCACGCGGCAACTACACGCTCTGGCGTGTACTGGAAGCGCTGTCACCGCATCCCTTCGATCTCACCCGATCCGGGCTCGGTGCGTTGAAAACCCTTCTTCGCCTGCACGCCCCACGCTCCGCGACCGTCGCGCAACGCTGCATCGATGCAGTGGTGGGGCTGGACTACAAGCCGGCCATCAGATGGATGGCGCTCGGCAACCAGTTTCCGTCGTTCGTGCGCGGCATCGAGATCTTCCTGTCGATCAACGAAGCCGCCTTGCGCGACGTAACCTTGAGCGTGTTCGGTCGGGTACTGGACCGGCTGTTTGCCCCTTACGCGCCAACGAACGGCTACGTACAGCTCGTCATTCTGGCCGCCGGAACGAGCCGCGTTCTACTACGCTGCAACGCCCAGCCGGGAACCCAGCCATTGATCTAGCGCCGCAATCAGTGAAGGTAGCCGGCCAGTATGCCGACGCTGCCGCCAGCCTGAAAACCCACGGTCTGACCGCGCATGAGCAGAACTGCAGGCGCCTCCGAAATGGCTTGCTGCAGCAGCCAGCTCAACCCGGGGGCTGCGAGCCCTGCGGCCAGCAGGGCCGGGTTCATGCCGAGCAACATAGCGTCACCCGCCCAGCCATAGATGGCCGACAGCGACCCGTCGACGTAAATCGTTCCGCCCTGAAAGTCCGATCGCGACAGCTCGCTGCCGCGAAACGCGTTCGTCATGTAGATGGTCCCGTAACTCGGGAAGTCGAGCGTGGAACCGCCCGCCCCGACGCTGCGGCCGCGAATCGGCGGCAACTTGAGCTCCGGCGTCGAGAGCCTCGGCAGTTTGATTTTGGGGATCTTCAGGCCCACGCCGATCCCGACGCCGACACCGCCGTAGTAAAAACTCTGGTCATGTCTGTCCGGATCGGTCAGTACGATCGTGCCACCCGTTGCCATCACAATCTCGACACTCAGGCCGCCGCCCGCCCCGGTGGAATAGGTCCATTTACTCAGCCTCAGGAATGACATGCGCTCGCCCCAGTTCCGATTACTGCCGCGACGGGAGGTTTATTAATCCCAACATGATGAAACCTAATCCGAATACAGCAAAAAAGACGGCATTCCCCCAAATCGCATCGAACCGGTCAATCCTCGCGGTGGGAAGCGGATTATCGGGCAGATAACGCACCAACGGCCGGTCGCCCACAGCCATTCTGGACACAATCCCGCCCTGCGGATACGAGACATGCTCGCCCGCCCTGGTCACGAACTCGATTTCGGGATGGAACCCCCCCGCGTTCAGCCGGACCACTTCGCCCGGCACGACGATGGACGTTCGAACGAATTCACGGGTGGACTGGATATTTATCACTGTCATGATCAGAAAACCAACGCCGATCACGATAGCGGCTACAGCCTTGAACATAAGTGTTCTCGCTCATTCGTCAGATAGCAGGCGGATCATACAACGGGAGCCTGCAGTTGAATCAGCAATCCCGACAGACGATCCAGCGGCTCCGCGCAGCAGGCTACAACCCCAGCCTGTCTGGACGAACGACGACCGGGCCAATGAACACCATCTTGCGCAGCGTCGAGTGTGGGCCGTAGGGTTGCATCCTGAAATGCGGCCGTCGCCAGTGACCACGCTTCTCGTATTGTGGCGTTGAGAAGTCCGCTTCAGCCGGAGCCGCACTTTCCCAGTCAAGCACGGCGGGACCCACGATATGCCGATCGTAGAGATATTCGATCCCGGCGAGCCGTTCCCTACGCTTGCGTTGCCCTAGGCCCCTGAACTGTCTTGACGCATCACTTACGCACGATCAACAACTACCCGCGCGTCGCGAACCTTCTGGTACAGAAGCAATTCAATTGCGTAAGCGGAGACAAGTCGCCAATGGGAACGGTCCGCGTCCAGTTCGCCATCCTGCGTGGATATGTGAACATCATCGTCGAGAATTTGCTGAATCGTTTTGTTTCGATCTGCCAGAGGGTAATCGACGAACTTGATTCGGATATGATCGCTTCCAAATTCCTGCCACGACACGAGCGACAGCCGTTCATCCGAGATTGCGGCGTCGGTCCCGCGACGATGGAACAATGTGATGACGCGAATACCGTGCCGGCAACCTTCCCATTCGGGACTGGGAATAATTCACATCGCCGGAGCCGGCAGTTGGACCATGCCAATCGGCACGTCGTCAGCAATGTATGCGCTGTCTTCGCCTAACCCGGAGGGAAGCGCGCGAGCCCACCCTTCAAACAGCGCGGAAACTCTTCGTAAAGCGAAGGGCGGCCGCCGCGAGCAGGCACTTCTTTCTGCCCGCGGCCTGCACTTCTTTAATCCGTCCCGTACTTCGGCGACCGCGGCCCATACAGCAGCCCGTTCGGCGGTCCCGCGTGCAGCAGCCGATAACTCGTCACGCCCGCAATATCGTGGCTCTTGTCCGTGAGCGAGTTGGCAATCTGCTTGATTGCAGCGGTCACCAGCATGCCGATCAGGCCGCCGCCGCTATTGTTGTTGCCCTCGTTGCTGCTCGCGCTCGCCGCGCCCTGCCACAGCACATCGCCAGTCTTGAGGTCCACGAGCTTTGCCCCAGCCGTCACGACGGTGGCGCTATCCAGCACGCGGTACACCGTGCCGAACTGCGTCACCTTGCAGTACAACGCGGCGTCGGCGCCGAAGATCTCGCGCAGCTTCGCGGGCGACGTGGCCTGGATGTCGGCCGCGGTCGTAAGGCCGTTCTGCTTGAACGTTTCGTCCATCACGGCCACCGGCACCACGTAGTAGCCGGCTTCGGCGAGCGGCATGGTCATCTGCGAGAGCATGCTGTTCGTCGCCTGCACGTCGGCCGTTTCGTTGGTCGGCGGCAAGACGAGAATGGAACGCGGACGGCTGTTCTTGAACGCGGTGTAGTCCGCGTGCTTCACGGGCTGCGCGCAGGCGGCGAGCAGGGCGAGCGTCGAGAAGGCAAACCAGAGTTTGAGAGAAAGGAACTTGGACATGGTGGCGCGCTCAGGGTTGTTTCGGTTTCTTCATCAGGAAGTCCATGTAGGTCGAGGACTCCGGAAAGAGCTCTTTCTCGGCCTCGAACTCCTGCATGGCCTGCGTGTCGTTACCGACGTTCGCGTACAGCATGCCCAGTTGCGCGTGAAAGCCCGGCGGCGGCGTGTGGCCCTGGCCGCGAATTTCCTGCAATGACTTCTCGAGCGAATCGATCTGCGCCTGCGGTGCCTTGTCGCCCTTCAGGTAGTCGTAGACCGCGGGCTGATAGCCGTTCCATTGGTAGAGCGGCGGCGGACCGTTCGCGACGCATCCTGTGAGGAGCATCGCAGCAGCAGCCGTGGCCGGCAGGCAGATTCCCCGTATCGTGCCGATGTACTTCATTGGTAACCCCGTCTTCGTGGTTGTTGTCAGTGATTGATTCTTCCGGGACGCACCGAGGTGCGCCCACGGCGCGCCGAATCGCGCCCAACTGCTCTTACTGCCCTTACTGCGCCGCCTTCAACGCGCCCGCATCCACCTGCTCTGCGAGATGATTGACGGCTTCCTGGATGGCAAGCTCAAGCACCTTGCCGTTGAGCGTGGAGTCGTAGCTCGCGGTGCCGCCGAAGCCGATCACCTCGCGGTTCGACAGGCTGAATTCGCCCGCGCCCTGGCTCGACGCGACGACTTCGGACGTCGTGGTGTTCACCACGTTGAGGCTCACCTTCGCGTACGCCACCTGGTTCTTGCCGCGGCCCAGAATGCCGAAGAATTCGTGGTCACCCACTTCCTTGCGGCCGAACTCGGTCACGTCGCCGGTGATCACGTAGTTGGCGCCCTTGATGGCCTGCCCCTTCTTCATGAAGCCGGCTTCCTGGCGGATCTCCTCGAGGTTGTCGCGATCGAGCACGTTGAAGCGCCCGCTCTGCTGCAGCGACGTGATGAGGATGGTCTTGGCCTGGCCGCCCAGACGGTCGATGCCGTCGGAGAAGATGCCGCGCATGTAGCTCGAACGGTTATCGAACTTGCCGACGGCGATGCCCACGGGCTTGCCGGTGGCGGGCCGCTGCGCACTCGTGACGGGCGGCACGGGCAGTGTGCGCGACGACTCGGTGGCACATCCGCCCAGCGCCACGGCTGCGACAGCAGCAGCGGCGGCAAGCGTGATCCCGCAGGTTTTGAAGAGCTTCATTATTTCTTCCTCGATGGTCACGAAAACAGCAATGGTCAACACGCGACGCGCGACACCACGGCCGTGCGAAAGCACGCCGGCAAACGCGGACGCGTGAAAGAACTAGAGCGCCTGGAAAGGCAGGGAAACGTTGGGGACGCGGTAGCGGCGGTGCGCCGGCCGCGAGGCATGCAGCGCGCGCGACGACGCGCGGCCCGCTGCGGTCTTATGGTGATCTGCTCGATCTGCTTGATCTAACCGGACGGCGATCGTTTTTTCAACGACCGTGACCGTCATTCCCCGAAGCCCGGTGGGCTTGAACCCGTTGGTGCGGTGGTTCATTTTTATAGTAGAAGCCTGTTTGTAACAGGTTGTAATCTACCGAAATTTGCAATTAGCTGCGACCAAACTTCGCAAGAAATGCATAAATACGACAAATTATGCAATGCGCATCACAGGCATCACAGGCCGAGCCCGCGGGCAAACCGCTGCCGCAGAAACTGGGTGAAGGCGCGAATCGTGACGGCGCCCTCGCGGTGCTGCGGGTACACCGCGTAAAGCGCAAGCGGAGGCGCGACGAAGCTGTCGAGCACTTCGATCAGTTTCCCGCTGCCCAGCGACCCCGCCACGATGAACTCGGGCAGCAGCGCAATGCCGAGCCCCGCCACCGCTGCATCGCGAATCACCTCGCCGTTGTTGGCGCGCAGCGGCCCGTGCACCTCGAAGGTCTGCCGCGCGCCATCCACGACGAAATCCCACCCCGAGCGTCCCTCCTGCCCATACAGCAGACAGCTATGGCGCGCGAGGTCCGCAGGTTCAGCCGGTAGCCGGTGCCCCGCCGCATAGCCGGGGCTGCTGCACGCCACCATCCTGATCTCCGCGAGCTTCTGCGCAATCAGCGTGGAGTCGGCCAGGGTGCCGATGCGCAGCGCCATGTCGAAGCCCTCGCCCACCACGTCCACTACGCGGTCGCTCAGGTCCATGTCCACGCGCACGTCCGGGTTCGCGCGCATGAAGTCGGCGATGAGCGGCGAAAGATGGACGGTGCCGAACGACATCGGCGCGCTGATGCGCAGGAGCCCACGCGGATCGGCACGACGCGACGACATGGCCTGCTCGGCGTCGGCCACGTCCGCGAGGATGCGCTTGGCGCGCTGGTAGAAGTCGTTGCCCAGGTCCGTCACCGCGAGCTTGCGCGTGTTGCGCACGAGCAACCGCACGCCCAGACTCGCTTCGAGCGCCATCACGCGCCGGCTCACGAACTGCTTGGAGAGTTGCAGCCGGTTGGCGGCGGCCGTGAAGTTACGCGCCTCCACGGTCGCCACGAAGATTCGCAGGTCATCCAGTTGCATGGTGCCGTCCGGTTCGGTGTCGAGAAGGCTGGCTGCGCGGCGCGCCGCTTTGTCCACCACAACGCGACAGTGATTCACATTTGATGGCGATTATATCTACATGGATTGACCTACACTGCCTTCACTGCTTCCGACAACGACGTCGTCGCTGCCGGCCCAGAAACAGATCACCGGAGAACGTCATGCTTGAAATCAGACATGCCAGCGAACGCGGTCGCGCCGAACACGGCTGGCTCAGCTCGCGCCACACGTTTTCGTTCGCCAACTACTACGACCCGAAGCAAATGGGCTTTTCGGACCTGCTCGTGATCAACGACGACCGCGTCATGCCGGGCCGCGGCTTCGGCAAGCATCCGCACCGCGACGTGGAAATCTTCTCGTACGTGCTGGAAGGCGCGCTCGAACACAAGGACACGATGGGCAACGGCTCCGTGATCGTGCCCGGCGACATCCAGTTGATGAGCGCCGGCACGGGCGTGGCGCACAGCGAGTACAACCCGTCGGCTACGGACCGCGTGCACTTCCTGCAGATCTGGATCGCCACGCAGAAGAACGGTGAAACGCCGCGCTACCAGCAGCGCATGTTCACGCCCGAAGAGAAGCGCGGCACGCTGCGCCTCGTGATCTCGCCGGAAGCGAGCGGCGAGTCGCTGCAAATCCGTCAGGACACGCGCGTCTATGCCGGTCTCTTCGACGGCGACGAACGCGCGGAACTGGAGCTTGCCGCTGAGCGCTACGCCTACGTGCACGTTGCACGCGGCAGCATCGAGGTGAACGGTGTGACGCTGGGCGAAGGAGATGGCGTGCGCATCCGCGACGAACGCAAGCTCACGTTCAGCGGCGGCAAGGACGCCGAGATTCTCGTGTTCGACCTGCGCAACATCGAGGTCTCGGACTTCTGGGGCTGATGCGCCCGTAGGTAAGTAAATGAGCGATGGCGCGGTACGCAACGTACCGCGCCATCGCTTTGTCGTTTAGCGGGGCCGGCCGAGGACCGCAACCAGCGCCCGGCCCGGCAGTGCGCTTCGCCGGCTTATCCGCTTTGTTCGCGCTTTGTCCGCGCTTATTTCACCGACACGTCGATGTCGCCGAAGTACTTGCGGGCCAGCGTCTTCACGGTGCCCTCGGCCTGCACTTTGGCGATGGCCGCGTCGAGTTGCTTCTTCAGCGCCGCGTCGCCCTTGCGGATGCCGAACGCGATGCCGCTGCCCAGAATCTTGTCGTCGCGCACGGGCTGGCCGACAAACGCGAAGTCCTTGCCGTCCGGACGCGAGAGGAAGCCCGTTTGCCCCGCCGGCGCGAGCACGAGCGTCGCGTCGAGGCGCCCTGCCTGAAGATCCGCATACACCTGGTTCTGGTCCTGGTACGGCACCACCGTCACGCCCGCGTTCTCCCAATGAGCCTTCGCGTAGCTCTCCTGGATCGATGCCTGCAACACGCCCACGCGCTTGCCTTTCAGCGATTCAGCCGTGGGCAGCAGGGCGCTGTCGCGGCGCGCGATCAGTTGCGTCGGCACGCGGTAGATCACGGTGGTGAAGTCGATGGCTTCGCGGCGCTTTTCCGTGGCATTCATGGCCGAGTTGATCGCGTCGAACTTGCGGCCCTGCAACGCGGGAATCAGGCCGTCGAACGAGGTTTCCACCCATTTGCAGGTCAGATGCGCCGCGCCGCACACCGCGTTGCCGATGTCGATGTCGAAGCCTTGCAGTTCGCCGTTAGGCCCCTTCGATTCGAACGGCGGGTACTGCGCTTCCAGGCCGAAGCGCAACACCGAATCCGCAGCGAACGCGCTGACTGAGGCAGATGCCGAGGCGAACGCGCATGCAAGCACGAGCAGTTTTCCGAGCAACTTCATGGATGATCCCCTTTCGTCTGTTTCGTCTGTGATGTGACGCCGCTTGTGGACGTCCATAAGCGATGCGCGGAAGTGTCCGCGCCGCCCTGTTTTCCAACCTCGTGCTTCCAAACTCGTGGTTGCCGGCGTTCATGCCGACCTGCCCGATCATGCGGTGGGTGCCACTTCCGCAGGCGTCGCAATGCGCCGGTGTTCGAGCACCGGCAGGCGCGCGCGCACGGCGTTAAGCGTCTCGGCGCTCAGCGTGGCAAGCGCCACGCCGGGCCCATCCGCGTGGCACGCCAGCACCTCGCCCCAGGGCCCGACGATCATACTGTGACCAAAAGTTCGCCAGCCATTGGGATGGGTCCCGCACTGGCCCGACGCGAGCACATACGCCTCGTTCTCCACGGCACGCGCTCGCAGCAGCAATTCCCAATGCGCGAGGCCGGTGGTGTGCGTGAACGCCGCAGGCACAGCGATGATGTCCGCAGCCGGCTTCGCACGAAAGAGTTCGGGAAAGCGCAGGTCGTAGCACACGGACATGCGTAGCATCCCGAACGGACCTTGCGCGGTGCCGATCGCGTCGCCGCCCACCATCGTGTCGCCCTCGGCGTGCTGTTCCGCGCCCTGGTTGAAGCTGAAGAGGTGAATCTTGTCGTAGCGCGCCGTGCAGGCGCCCGCCGGGTCGAACAGCAGCGACGTGTTGTACGCGTGCGTGTCGCGTTGCTCGCCGCTCGCGGGACGAATCGGCACAGTGCCGCCGATGAGCCACGTCTGCGTGTCGCGCGCAAGATCGGCGAGCGCGCGTTGAATCGGCCCGTCGCCGAATGTTTCGGCCAGCTTCACACGCTCGTCTTCGCCCACGCCGATCCAGCAGAAGTATTCGGGCAGGCAGACCAGCGTGGCGCCGCGGCGCGCCGCCTCTTCCACCCAGCGGCGTGCCTCGGCCAGGTTGTGTGCCACATCGGCCGTGCTGCTCATCTGCACGACCGCTGCCGTCGTTGTGCCTTGCATGGCGCTCATGCCGCGCTCCCTCAGATTTCGCACAGCCGCCGCGCGCCTTCCAGCAGCGTGGCGTCGTCTTTCGAAAAGCTCAGGCGGATCAGGCCGGAGTCCGTGCCATCGGTGTAGAACGCCGACAGCGGAATAGTGGCCACGCGGGCATCGCGAATCAGGCGCAGCACGAAGTCGCTGTCGCGCTCGTCGGAGAAGTGGCGAAAGCGCGCGAGCATGAAGAAGCTGCCTTCGCTCGGCAGCAATTCGAAGCGCGATCCGGCCAGCGCGTGCGCCAGCAGATCGCGCTTGCGTTGATAGAACGCGGCGAGGTCGAGGTAGCTCGCCGGGTCGGCAAGCGCCTCGACGAACGCGTACTGCATCGGCGTGTCCGCGGAGAACACCATGAACTGGTGCACTTTGCGGATCTCGTCCATCAACGCCGCAGGCGCGAGGCAATAGCCCACGCGCCAGCCCGTGACGTGATACGACTTGCCGAACGACGACACGATCACGCTGCGTTCGGCGAGTTCGCGGTGGCGCGCCATGCTGTGGTGGCGAGCGCCGTCGAAGATCACGTGCTCGTAGACCTCGTCCGCGAGCACCACGATGCCCGTATTACGCGTAACGGCCTTGAGCCGCTCGATGTCGGCGTCGCTGAATACCGTGGCCGTGGGGTTGTGCGGCGTATTCACGATAATCATGCGCGTCTTCGGCGTGATCTTCGCGGCCACTTCGTCCCAGTTGACGCGGAAGTGGTCGGTGGAAAGCTTGATGGCGACGGGCGTGGCGCCCTGCAGCCGCACGATGGGCGCGTAGCTGTCGAACGAGGGTTCGAAGTAGATCACCTCGTCGCCCGGATGCACGAGCGCGCTGATGGCCGAATACAGGCCCTCGCTTGCGCTCGCGATCACCGTGACCTCGGTAGCCGGGTCGTAGCGCGTGCCGTAAAGCTGCTCGACCTTTTCTGCGAGCGCGTCGCGCAGCGCGCGCACGCCTGCCATCGGCGCGTACTGGTTGTGGCCCTCGCGCATGGCGCGCGTCACGCCGTCAACCAGCCTTGCATCCGGATCGAAATTGGGTGCGCCCTGCGAGAGGTTCAGCGCGTCGTGTTGCGCGGCGAGCTGGCCAATCACCGTGAAGATCGTGGTACCGACGTCGGGCAGTTTCGAGCGAATCTGCAAGGCGCTCTGCATGGGGCTTTCTCCATCTGACAGGATCTGCGGCCGGCCTGCGCGGCAGGCGGCGCCTCGATCCGATGGTAGCGATTAAGCCCGATCCACCCTGCGCCCACAATCGAAACTTCGTCATGCGGGCCATGCATTTACATCATGGCGGCGGCGCTCACAGAGGCGCCGCGTCGCATTCACTGCAACGGCCGCCCTTCGATCTGTTCATACAGAACGTTGCCCTCGTCGTCCTCGAAGCGCTCCACGTAATTGCGTGCGCCGCACAACGGGCAGCGGAATAGCAGGCCTTGCCCTTCGTTCTTGATGACGACATCGGACAGCTCCCACGGCTGGCCGCAGGACTGGTTTCGGCAGACAAACTGGCTGGACATGCTGGGTTCTCCTGGCGGTAGGGCTGCCAAGACTACCGCATGTGGGCGGACAAGGGAGAAAACGGCGAGGATGGCCAGCGCAAGCCTGTTTCCTGATGGGAGCAGGCCCTAGTGCGCAAAGGCCGGCGTCGGCATGCCGGTCATGCCCTTGAGCGTCTCCGACGGACGCACGCCGAAGAGCCGCCGGTAGTCCGTTGCGAACTGACTCAGGTGCCAGAAGCCCCACGCTGCGGCCACGTCCTGCACCGAGCAGGCGTCTTGCGCGGCGCGGCCTTCGCGCGCCGCGTTGCACAGGTCGCGCCGCGCGCCGTTCAAGCGAATGGCGCGCAGATAGGTGACGGGCGCCATGCCGAGCACGTCCTGAAAGCAGTACTGCAACGTGCGGCGGCTCACGTGCAGCCGTTCGCAGAGTTCCGGCACGCCCACCGGCCGGTCTCGGTGCTCGAGCACGTGGGCGCGCGCCGCTGCCACGATTGCCTGGCGCCGTTGCGGCGTAGTTGCCGCAAGCGGCTGCGCGTGGTCGGCCGAGCAGAGGTCGAATAGCGCCGCCAGCACCGACGATTGCAGGTTGCTGCGCGCGAAGCCCGAAAGCGGCACGCCGGCCTGCGCGCCGTCGTCCAGCATCTGGCGCAGCGACGTGCACAGGCGCAGCTTGCGCGCCGCGCCGATGGAGACCACCTCGGTGTGCGGCACCTGGTTCGTGAGCCCGAGGTGCTCGACCTCGGCCGCATAGCGCCGCAGCACCTCGCCCTGCACCACCACGCCGAAAAACTCGTAGCCGGCCGGCGTGACGAGTTCGAACTCGACGCCGCCGGGCCGGAACGCGAGGGCGTCGTCGCCGATCAGTTGGGCGTCGATGCGCCCATTGCCCTCGCGGCAAAGCGGAATGCCGAACCAGTACGCGTCCGATTGCACCTCGCAGGTCTGGCGCAGCGCGTGGCTCGTCGTTTCGCGAAACACCGTCATGTGGTCGAGAAACAGCTCGGTGAGCGTGCCCGTGAAGCGGCCCGCGCTCAGCTGATCGTAGATCTGGTCCCAGCCGTGCAGACTGCGCGCCTGCTCGTCCGCATCGTGCGCGACCGAGTTGCGCAGACACAGATCGTCGTCCGTGGCGGCGCGAGCGGTGGGCGCAGCGGCGTGGGGATACGGGGAATCGGTGTTCATACCGGGCCGGCAAAAGAGGCATTCATGACGACTCCATCACGCAAGTCCCATGCCGATGGGGGTCGCCGCCCTGCGGCAGGGTGTCGCGGCGAGGTTGCTCCATTCGTGAACAGAACCACGGAATCTGTTCAGAAATGGCGCGCTACATGAAACAGCACGAAACAGTGAGAGAACAACGAGACAACAACGTCATGCCATGCCGCAAAGCAGTCTCGGCCCGCGCATGCATCGCCGCAGTGCGCCGCGCACCGCGATGCATCATGCCGCCTCTGCATTGGCACGCTTCTGGCGTAACGAGCGCCCGGCAGGCGCGCCGCAGCGCCGGACCAACAATGCAGACCCATGCAGACACATGTGAGGAGCGACTGATGAACCACGCGGAAATGCAGTTCCTGACCACCGAATACCCCTACAAAAAGCAGTACGGAAACTTCATCGGCGGCGAATGGGTGAAGCCCGTCGGCGGCGAGTATTTCGATAACGTCTCGCCCATCACCGGCGAGCCGTTCACCTCGATTCCGCGCTCGCGCGCCGAAGACGTCGAACTCGCGCTCGATGCCGCGCACCGCGCCAAGGACGCCTGGGGCAAGGCCTCGCCCGCCGAGCGCGCGAGCGTGCTGAACCGCATCGCCGACCGCATGGAAGCCAACCTGCAGCGCCTCGCCGTGGCCGAAACCATCGACAACGGCAAGCCCCTGCGCGAAACCCTGGCCGCCGACATCCCGCTCGCCGTCGACCACTTCCGCTACTTCGCCGGCTGCATCCGCGCCCAGGAAGGCTCGGTCTGCGAGGTCGATCACGACACCGTCGCCTATCACTTCCACGAGCCCCTCGGCGTGGTCGGCCAGATCATTCCGTGGAATTTCCCGATCCTGATGGCCGCCTGGAAGATCGCCCCGGCGCTCGCCGCCGGCAACTGCATCGTGCTCAAGCCCGCCGAGCAGACGCCCGCTTCCATCCTGGTCCTCATGGAACTGATCCAGGACATCCTGCCCAAAGGCACGCTCAACGTCGTGAACGGCTTCGGTCTGGAAGCCGGCAAGCCGCTCGCCACCAGCAAGCGCATCGCGAAGGTCGCCTTCACGGGCGAGACCACCACGGGCCGCCTGATCATGCAGTACGCGAGCGAGAACATCATTCCGGTGACGCTGGAACTGGGCGGCAAGAGCCCGAACATCTTCTTCGCCGACGTGATGGACCGCGACGACGGCTACTTCGACAAGGCACTGGAAGGCTTCGCGATGTTCGCGCTGAACCAGGGCGAGGTCTGCACGTGCCCGTCGCGCGTGCTGATCGACGAGAAGATCTACGACCGTTTCATGGAACGTGCGCTCAAGCGCGTGGCCGCCGTGCAGCAGGGCCACCCGCTGGACCCGAAGACGATGATCGGCGCGCAGGCCTCGCAGGAGCAGCTGGAAAAGATCCTCTCGTACATCGACCTGGGCCGCCAGGAAGGCGCGCAGTGCCTCACGGGCGGCGAGCGCAACGTGCTCGCGGGCGAACTCTCGAAGGGCTACTACGTGAAGCCCACGGTGTTCCGCGGCCACAACCGCATGCGCATCTTCCAGGAAGAGATCTTCGGGCCGGTGGTGTCGGTCACGACGTTCAAGACCGAAGAGGAAGCGCTGGAGATCGCCAACGACACGCTGTACGGCCTGGGCGCCGGCGTGTGGACGCGCGACGGCACGCGTGCGTATCGCTTCGGCCGCGCGATCCAGGCGGGCCGCGTGTGGACGAACTGCTATCACGCGTATCCGGCGCATGCGGCGTTCGGCGGCTACAAGCAGTCGGGTATCGGCCGTGAAACGCACAAGATGATGCTCGACCACTACCAGCAGACCAAGAACCTGCTGGTGAGCTACAGCGAGCAGCCGCTGGGGTTCTTCTGAGCGGTGGCTTGATGCGTTGGTGAAAGACGGGCGGCGGGCGGAAGAAACGCACGCCGCCCCCACGTTTTCTTCTACAGGGGGGCTCGCATGAGTATGCGCAACTGCGCAGCTTTCCGCGCGGCGGCATCGGCACGCCGGCGCACCGCACGCAGCTATCCGCGTGGGCGTTCGCGCGCTGGCGGCGCGGTCGTCGCGCACCACCATCACGGAGCAACACGATGTCTGTTGAAGACGTCTCTCGCGTAATTGCCACGCCGGCCGCCGTAGCGCTGATCGACAAGCTCAAGGCCGAGCACGGCAACGTGATCTTCCATCAGTCGGGCGGATGCTGCGACGGCAGCGCGCCGATGTGCTTTCCCGCCGCCGAATTTCGCGTGGGCGCATCCGACGTGAAGCTCGGCGCCATTGCGGGCGTGCCGTTCTACATGAGCGAATCGCAGTTCGAATACTGGCAGCACACGCAATTGATCATCGACGTGGTGCCGGGCAATGGCGGCATGTTCTCGCTCGAACGTCCCACGGGCCTGCGCTTTCTCACGCGCTCGCGGCTCTTCGACGACGCCGAAAACGACTGGCTCGCCGCGCATCCCGTGGAGCGGGCCGACGCGTAGGGCTTAAGCAGCAGTGTCCGCCGTTTCAAGCGCTACGCGTCGCAAGCCAGTCAGTTGCTTACGGCTGACCGCCAGGTGCTTCCACTGCCGCTGCCGGTGCTGCTGAAGAAAGCAGCGCGTCGCTATCGTCCTTGAGTCCGACGCCGGTCAGGCCCAGTCTGCGAGCGTGCGTGAGCAGATAGTGGAGCTTGTGTGCCGCGGCCGCGTAGCTCAAGCCTTCCGGCCGCACGTTGGAAATGCAGTTGCGTTCGGCGTCGGTACGGCCCACCTTCGGTTCGTAGGTGAGATAGACGCCCAGGCTATCCGGCGAACTCAAGCCAGGCCGCTCGCCGATCAACATCACCACGAACTTCGCGCCGAGCAGTTCACCAATCTCGTCGCCCAGTGCCACGCGCGACTGCCGCGCCACGATCACCGGCCCGATCGTCCAGTCCGCAAGCTTCGCCTGTACTTCGAGGAAAAGCGGCATCGCCTGCTTTGACGCGGCGAACGCGGAGAGCCCGTCGGCGATCACGAATACGACGTCGGGTGCGTCCTCCGCTGCCGCAGTGCGCAGCGTTTCGCGGCTTTCGTCCGAGAGCCGCCGGCCCAGGTCCGGACGGCGCAGATAGTGTTCGCGATCAGGCGCGGCACTGTGCACATCGAGCGAGACAATGCCGCGCGCGCGCAGCGCATCGTGCAAAGGGCCGGCATCGAACGGCTGATGCACGGCGTCGCGTGCCTGCGCGTGCGAGAGATTGAAGGCGAGCAGCGGCTGCGTAGGCAGGCTGTTGCCCGCGCGGCCCAACGCGATGCGCGCCTGCGTGAAGCGCCGCAGCGCCTGCCACGGGTTCTTTTCGAGAAAGTCGCTCATGCCACGCCCATCCATTCGCTCGCGCCCTCCAGGAGCGGCTGGCGCGGCGACACAGGCAGCAGCGCGCCGCGCGCGTCGATGATCTGCATGGACTCCAGCCATTCCTCGAACTCGGGCGCACGGCGCAGGCCCAGCACCTCGCGCACGTAGAGCGCGTCGTGAAACGAGGTGCTCTGATAGTTGAGCATGACGTCGTCCGCGCCGGGAATGCCCATGATGAAGTTGATGCCCGCCACGCCGAGCAGCGTGAGCAGGTTGTCCATGTCGTCCTGGTCCGCTTCGGCGTGGTTCGTGTAGCAGATGTCGCAGCCCATCGGCACGCCCAGCAGCTTGCCGCAGAAATGGTCTTCGAGCCCCGCGCGAATGATCTGCTTGCCGTCGTACAGATACTCCGGCCCGATGAAGCCCACCACCGTGTTGGCAAGCAGCGGCCGGAAGCGGCGCGCCACAGCATAGGCGCGCACTTCGCAGGTCTGCTGGTCCACGCCGGAATGCGCGTTCGCCGAAAGCGCACTGCCCTGCCCGGTTTCGAAATACATCACGTCGTCGCCCACCGTGCCGCGCTTGAGCGAGAGCGCCGCCTCGTGCGCCTCGGCCAGCAGCGCGAGCGAAATGCCGAAGCTCGCGTTGGCCTTCTCGGTGCCGGCAATGGACTGGAACACGAGATCGACAGGCGCGCCCTTTTCGATGGCCGCGATGGAGTTGGTGACGTGCGTCAGCACGCAAGTCTGCGTGGGCACGTTATAGCGCTGGCGGAACTCGTCCATCATGACGAGCAGCGTCGTGATGGCGGCGAGGCTGTCCGTAGCGGGATTGATGCCGATCACCGCGTCGCCACAGCCGTACATGAGGCCGTCGAGCATCGAGGCGGCAATGCCTTTGACGTCGTCGGTGGGATGGTTGGGCTGCAGGCGCACCGACATGCGGCCCGGCAAGCCGATCGTATTGCGAAAGCGCGTAATCACCGGACGCTTGCGCGCCACGGTAACGAGATCCTGGTTGCGCATGAGCTTCGAAACGGCTGCGACCATCTCCGGCGTGAGGCCGTCGGTAATACGCAGCAGCGCGTCGGAATCCGTCGTGCCTGAGAGCAGCCAGTTGCGAAAATCGCCCACGGTGAGGTGCGCGATCTCGGCAAACGCCGCTTCGGAATGACCGTCCATGATGAGGCGCGTGATCTCGTCCTGTTCGTACGGAATCACGGCTTCGTTCAGGAACGTGCGCAGCGGCACCTGGGCCAACGCCATCTTCGCGGCCACGCGTTCCTCTTCGCTTGCCGCGGCCACGCCCGCGAGCTGGTCGCCGGAACGCAAGGGGCTCGCCTTCGCGAGCAGCGTCTTCAGGTCGGCGAAGCGATAGGTGCGTGCGCCGATTGTCTCCGTATAGCTCATCGTCTTTGCTCCATCGTGCGAGCGCCGCACACGGGCAAAAGGCCGTGTGCGGCGCCGCGCGCGTCTTGCGGGTCGCTTACTCTTCGAGCAGCGCGTCGGCCGGTGCCGTCTCGCGCTGGCTGCGCGTGGCGAGGAAATACACGTAGCCGAGCGCCATGAACACTGCGAACACCAACGCCACTTCGAGGTTGAAGTACACCATCGTCGCGAGCGAAATCACGGCGGCAACGAGCGCGAACGCCGGGAAGAACGGGAACAGCGGCGCGCGGAACGGGCGCTCCATATTCGGGTCCGTACGGCGCAGCTTGAAGAGCGCCAGCATGCTCACGATGTACATGACGATAGCGCCAAACACCGACATCGTCACGATGTTCGCCGTAAGCGTCTGGCCGGCGAACTGGATCAGCTCGTCGCTATAGATGGCTGCAATGCCGATCACGCCGCCCGCCAGAATCGCACGATGCGGCGTCTTGAAGCGCGGATGCACCTTGGCGAGCCACTCGGGCAGATAGCCGGCGCGAGCCAGCGCGAAAATCTGCCGCGAGTAGCCGAGGATGATGCCGTGGAACGACGCGACGAGCCCGAACAGACCGAGCCACACGAGCATGTGCATCCAGCCGCTGTGCTCGCCGACGATGTACTTCATGGCTTGCGGCAGCGGGTCGTTGATGTTGGAGAGCTTGGTCCAGTCGCCCGCGCCGCCGGCGAACACCATCACGCCGATCGCGAGCGCAACGAGCGTCAGAATGCCGGTGACGTACGCAATCGGAATGGAACGCTTCGGGTTCTTCGCTTCTTCGGCGGCCATGGCCACGCCTTCAATGGCGAGGAAGAACCAGATCGCAAACGGGATGGCTGCGAACATGCCGTGAAACGCGCCCATGCTGAAGTGATCGGCGCCGGCCCAGCCGCCCTTCGTGAAGTTCGACCATTCGAAGCCGGGCGAGACCACGCCCATGAACACGAACAGTTCGAAGATGGCGAGCAGCGTGACGAAAAGCTCGAAGGCGGCCGCTATCTGCACGCCTACGATGTTGAGCGCCATGAAGACAAGGTACGCGCCCATGGCCGCGTGTTTCGGTTCAAGGCCGGGAAACTGCACGTGCAGATACGCGCCAATGGCGAGCGCAATGGCAGGCGGTGCGAACACAAACTCCACAAGTGTCGCGGCCCCCGCGATGTAGCCGCCCACCGGACCGAACGCGTGCCGCGCGTACGCGAACGGGCCGCCGGCATGCGGAATCGACGTGGTGAGTTCCGTGAAGCTGAAAATGAAGGTGGTGTACATCGCGGCGATGAAGATCGCCGTTACGACGAAACCCAGTGTGCCGGCGCTCGCCCAGCCATAGCTCCAGCCGAAATACTCGCCGGAAATGACGAGCCCCACCGCGATGCCCCACAGCTGCCACGTGCCCAGCGTCTGCTTCAGCTCATGATGCGTGACTTGCCCTACATGCTGGCCCTTCGACTCTGCTTTCATCGGAATCTCCCCTGACGTTGCGGCCCGGCGCCCCACGCGGACCGACAGCCTTGGGCGGATAGTAGAAAGCCATAAATCGAGGCGTTATCGAAAATCGGCAAAGGTGTGCTGCGCCGCCGTACCGCCGTGTTTTAAGGAGCGGCTGCTTACTGCGCGTCGCCCGGCCCTTCGATTTCAGCCTGCGCCTTGCGATCCACCGCATGACGCCAGCGCGCGCCGAACGTGAGGTTGTGCAGCCAGATGGTGAGTACGCCCATGAACGTTTCGTACGAACCCGCTGCCGCGTAGGCGATGGGCACATGCAGGAACAGCGGGCCGAGCAGCGCGCCCATCGCGGGCGCCGAATAGGTGCCGAGCGTCAGGCCGAGCCGCGCGGGGTTCACGCCCATTGCTTCCTTCATGCCGGCGCGCCACGCTTCGAGCCGCCCTGCGGGCGCGCTCTGGTTCAGCAACGACTCGATGGCCTGCGGGCTGTCCAGTTGCCTCATTTGCGCGACGATGCGCTCGCGCTCGGTGCCGTCGGTACCGCATTGTTCGAGTGCCGCGTCCACGATGCGCGCCAGTTCTTCCGGCGAGGGGTTTTCCGCCGCGAGTGCGTCGAGCCGTTCGCGCGTGGCGGCATCCAGCACAATGCGCTCGGGCAATTTGCCTTCGCGTTCCAGCTTGCGATAGTTGTCCGCGAAGTACTTCACCGACATGAGCCCCGTTGCCGCCGAGAGCATCACCGCGCCCGTGGAAAACAACGCGCCGCCCGCGTGATCGCCCACCGTGTGCGAGACCTCGTCGATGGAATTCGCGGCGAACAGCGCTAGCACCGCGACAGGCGCGAGCGTGGCGATGCGCTTGCGCATCTCGTCGTTGCTCATACCTGCGCCGCGCAACGCGGAAAGTTCGGCGCCTTCGGCCATCACGTCGTCCGCGGAGGCGGCGAGGAACTTCGCAAAGCCGCCCATGTGCAGCGCGTCCTGCACGACTTCCACCGTGGGCGCCATGACGGCAAGCGACGTGAGAATGGCGCGCGCGCCTTCGGAGGTGCGATTCGCGTCGTCGGCACTCAGGCGCCGCAACGCGTACTCGCGGCCGAACGTGTCCGCGAGCAGCGTGTCGAGCCATGCGACGTCGGCCTGCGTGCGCGCATCGTGCTCGCCGCCGGACGCAGAAACGCTCAGCACGTCCGACGAAAAATCGCGAATGAGGTTGATTGGCGTGTCGAAGTCTTCGTCGTCGGCGAGCGCACCGCTCGACATCTGCGCGAGGACCGCGCCGCGAAAACCGTCTCGCGCCTGTGGGCCTGCTTTTTCGAGCGCGCGGCCCAACTGCTTGCCGCTCTCTTCACGCAGGCGTTCGAGGTCGCTCTCCAGCACCTTCGGGCGCGTACCCGCGCGCACGAGCCCCGGCAACCACGTCGTGACGAACTTGTGCTGCGAATGCGTCGCAACGTGGCGGATCGCGTCGAGCACAGCGTCCGGCGTCTGCGAGCAACGCACGAGATGCAGCGTGGCGCCCTGTGCATAGAGGCGTTCTACGATCTGTGCGGCCTCTGGATACATTTCAACGAGCGCCGCCATTTCCGTGGGCATTTCATCGCTGTCAGCATCAAACGATTCACGCTCGAAGTGAGCCTCGACGAATTCCTCGGCCTCGGGTCCGCTCGTCACGCCGAGCGCATTCCACCGCTCGCGGCGCGTCTGCAACGCCTCGCGAGCTTGCTGCGGCAGCGCGACCAGCACGTCGGCGGGTACGTTGAGCATGTGGCCGGCGTCGAACGACGTTTCGTGCTCGCCGTCGCGCGTTGCGATCTTGAAAGCGCGTGTCCATGCGGGACCACCCGACGCTTCATGCACCACGTGCAGGCCCGCACGCTGCTGCGGCGTCAGTGCGCCGACCCAGTCCGAAAGCGCATTGCGTTGTCCCCACTCGTCGTGCTCCCAGACGGCGCGCTCGTGCAGATGCGAGACCACGTCTTTCACGCGCTCGTCGCAACTCTTCATGCGCGGCATGACGCGACGCACGGTGTCGGCGCTGCGGCGAAAAAACGGTGCGCGTTCGTAGCCGAGCACGTACGCGATGTCGCGCGCGGAAAGCTTCACCTCGGCAGCATTGGCAGTAGAAAGCAATGTGATTGCGCGGCCCAGTTCTTCGCGGCCGGCAGCGGTATCGAAGGGCGGCGATGAAGGCGTGGGCAGAGCCTGCGGCTCGTGTGCCTCGTCTTCATCCTCGTCGCGCGAGCCACCAGCGATGGGAAATATCGGGCCGCGTGCGCCGGCGCCGATGGCGGCGAGACCGGTGCGCGGATCGATTGCGGTGTAACCCTTCGGCAAGCCGGTGTTCGCGTCGGCTTCGATCAGCGCGTAACGCGTCGTTCCGCTCGCTGCGTCGTAGCGCATTGCGAGGTAGGCGTCGGTGCCCGCCGGCTTCACGAACTCGCCGCCGCCCGGCGCGGCGATACGCGCTTCCTTGCCGACCGCATAGCCCAGGCTCGATAGACGGACCATCGGCACGGTGCCCTGCTCATCGAGCAACGCACGGTTGGCGGCAGCACTTTCGCGCAACCGTGTGGCCCCCGTCCCGGAGGACGAAACGCTCGCACTGTTGGCCGCCATGCTGACGAAATGCGTGAGAACAGGGGCTGGCTGTGGTGGTTTTGACCTGCTCGAGAGCGTGGCTGGCAACGCAGACGTGCGCCGAAGCGCTGAGGGCGCGTTCGCTGACCCCGCTTCTGCAACGTCCACCCCTCGCCCAACCGATTCACCATCGCGCTGGCCGCGCGGACTTGGGCCGAGCGCCGAAAGCCCGGCGCCGGCCGCAGGCCGAGACATCGGCGCGGGCGGGGTGGCGCCGCCTCCCTTTGCGGGGAGGTTGCTATTGTTCTGCACCCCAACATTTTTTGCGGCATCGCCGCCCGAAGTCACTTTCACGCTGGATTCCTTACTGATGGTCGGGTGGTATGTCGCGACGTCTGCCTGCCGCGCGAATGCAACGCGGCCCGCGTGACGCCTCCATGCGTCACGCGAGCCGCCTCATGCACGCTCACCAGCCAAGCGGCAGGTGCGATGGCGCTGTGCCGGCAGACGTCAGAAATCGTTCTGCTGGTTCAGATCGCCGGCGCTCACGGTCACGTCGGACGACGAGAACGTGACGTTGCCGCCGTCGCCCGTCTGGCCCTTCACCGCATGGCCCGACAGCATCGCGAGCGGATTGCCGCCGTCCTGCAGGCGCTCGATCTCTTTCGTCGCGCCGGAATTCAGCGTGACGTTGCCTTGCGAATCGATCACGCCCACCGAATCTCCGCTCTTGTTGTACAGGTTCCCGTTCGAGTCTTCCTGTAGATGCAGTGCCTCGCCACCGGCCTTCGAATTGATCTTCACGTCGTGCAAGCCCTGCCCGTTCGGTGCTCCGGTGCCGGTGGTGGACGGCTGGCCCGTGAAGTTGACCGGCGTGTACGGCGACGGAGACTGGCCTGTCGTGCTCGCGCCGCCCTGCTGCGGGAACTGCCCGGTATTCGGCTGATTGGTGGGCGTGCTCGCGCTGTTGCTGTCGGCGAGCAGCTTCTCGATGTCCTGAAGAATTTCTTCGGTGAAGCCTGCATTGTTCGACGCGCCGGTCTCGAAGGACGGTTGCGTTTGCGAATTCAGATATTGGGTTGTGATGGAGTTCGTGCTCATGGAGATCTCGCAAAGGTTGACACAGTGGGTCAGCAAGACAAACCAGACAATGAAAGACAGGCGGCCCGCGCACGGACAACGCCCCATCGCATAGCGTAGAAACTGCCTGTGGCAAAGCGGTGCGCAACGCGAAGCCAGGTTTTGCGCTGCGAAACGTTTGATGCAGGCACGAGAGCAAGTGCCGCTCATTGCGGCCATACCTTCCATGCCGCATCGCGCATCCAATGCATCGATTCGTTCGCGCGTGCGCGTCTTCGCATGTCATACGCCAGCAACGCATCTCAGCAAGAGAATCGGGAACCGGCCTTGCGGACAGGCTGTGCAGGCGTGCGCATGTACGCTGGCGCACATTCGCGTTTGCCGCATCTGCGCTCACTCACGATGCTCGATATTCAATGCGATCCTGTGGTGCTCGGCGTGCTGCTCTCGATCTTCGCGACGGGGCTGCGTATCGGCGCACACGCGGAGCTTGAAGACCTGCTTATCGTGTTGCGCCTGCTGCATCCGAAGCAGGCTGCCGTGGACATCTGCGAGGTGCGTTTGCTGATCGCAAGGCACCGCTGGGTAGATGCTTTGAGGCTGCTGCGGCAAATGGAGGAACAAGGCAACGGTTCGCCCGTGGTGTGGGCGCTCCAGGGCTGGTGCCTCTACGTGATGCGCGATACGGACTGGCGGCGCTGCGTGTCTGCTGTGCTGCGCGCGGGCGAGCCCACGGCACTCGCCATTACCGCCCGATTCCTCGAAGTACCCGAGGCCGGCGACGCCACCGCGGAACGCATCGCCGACGCGATGGAGCGCGGCCGCCGCGTCGGCGCACGCCTCGTGCAGCGCTGGTAACGCGCGCACGCATCGACATTTCAGCGCTCCCCGCAACGTTGCGCGCTCGCCTTCGCTAGAATCATCCGCGAACGCAGCGCCGTATCGCATGCTGCCGATACCGGCATTCACCGCAGCGCATCATTGGTGCACCGCACCGAACGGGGATCCCTCCATGACGGACAAGAGCAACACGAGGAACGCAAGCGCATTTCGTCCTGCCCTCGACCGGGCGCTGGGTCATTCGCTCGACTATCTGGAGGCGCTCGACGAAAGCCCCGTGGCTGCAAGGGCCAGCCTCTCCTCTTTGCGCGAACGTCTGGCAAAGCCGCTCGGCGACGAAGGCGTGGCCGCTGAACGCGTGATCGACGATCTCGTGAAAGACACGGCAGGCGGCATCGTAGGCAGCGCGGGAGGCCGCTTCTTCGGCTGGGTGATTGGTGGATCGTTGCCGGCTGCGCTCGCGGCCGACTGGCTCACGAGCGTCTGGGACCAGAACGCCGCGTCGTTTTCGTGCGCGCCCGCCGAGGCCGTAGTGGAAGAAGTGTGCGGCACGTGGCTCAAGGAACTGCTCGGATTGCCGGCGCAGGCGAGCTTCGGCCTGACGAGCGGCTGCCAGATGGCGCATGTCACGGCGCTTGCGTCCGCACGTCATGCGTTGCTCGCGCAACGCGGCTGGGACGTGGAACGCGACGGCCTGTTCGGTGCGCCCGCCATCCGCCTGCTGAGCAGCGATCAATTGCACGGCAGCATCTCGCAAGCCACACGGCTGATCGGCATGGGAACGGGCGCGGTGCAGACCTTGCCCTGCAACGACACGGGGCGGCTCGACGCAGCGGTGCTCGAAGCGGCCCTGCAACAGGCGCCCGATGCACCGACCATCGTGCTGCTACAGGCGGGCGATCTCAACATCGGCGCCTACGATTGCTTCGCGGAACTCATTCCGCTTGCGCACCGGTACGGCGCGTGGGTGCATGTGGATGGCGCCTTCGGCTTGTGGGCGAACGCGAGTCCCCGTTACAGGCACTTGCTCGCGGGCGTCGAACACGCAGATTCGTGGACCACGGACGGCCACAAATGGCTCAACGTCCCCTACGACAGCGGATACGCGTTCGTCGCACATCCCGACGCACACCAGCGCACCATGGGCTACCAGGCAAGCTACATCAGCTACAACGAACAGGTGCGCGAGCAGAAAGATTGGAGTCCGGAATGGTCTCGCCGCGGGCGGGGCTTTGCTACTTACGCCGCGCTACGGCAATTGGGTCGCGGCGGCGTGGCGAACCTGATCGAACGTTGCTGCGAAGCGGCGCATGCAATCGTGATGGGCGTTGCGGCGCTGCCCGGCACTCAACTCATGTGGAAGCCGCAAATCAACCAGGGGCTCGTGCGCTTCCTGCATCCCAAGCCAAACGCAACTGAAAGCGATCACGACCAGTGGACCGACGCCGTGACGGCCGCCGTGCTCGCGAGCGGCGAAGCGCTGTTCAGCAACACGACATGGCGCGGCAGACGGTGCATGCGCACATCGGTCTGCAACTGGCAGACGGACGAGCATGACGTGAAGCGATCGATTGCCGCGGTGGCCGCCGCATTGCGGCAACTTCGCGGATGAGCCCACACGATAGGCATCGGCGCGCTTCGGTGCACGTCAAAGCACCTTCGTCGCCGAATGCCACAACTGCATCAATTCGTCGAACTGCGTGATGAGCTCGTAGCTCAAGAGAAAAGCGAACATGTAGCCGGGGCCGGGAAAGCGCTCCACGCTGTGAAGAATGGGTCGTGCGATGCGCGCCCTTAGCACGTCGCGCGTGAGCGCCCACGTGATGACAATACCGATCACTGCGCCGGCAATCACGTCGGTGGGATAGTGCAGACCGAGATACACACGTGGCGCACAGATGAACACCGCGGTGTAGATCAGCGCCAGCGTACCGATGCCTCGCCACACGAGGAAGATACCCGTGGCTATGGCGAACCACAGCATGGCGTGATCGCTCGGAAACGAGCTCCACGTTCTCATCACGCTATCGCCCAGCCCCACGGCAGGGAAGTTCAGATGCAGGCTCCTGTCGTAGATGGGCCGCTCGCGAAACGGGAGCGCGTGGGCGAGAAGCCGGCCCGTCATGAGCGCAATGAACCCACTTGCGATCGTGGCCACCACCATTTCGCGCGCCCATTCGCGGCGCTCGCCGGGCGTGAACCAGATCCACCACAGCGCGGCAATCAGCATGAGGCCCTTGAACAGATACAGAGCCGCGATCGTTCTGATTGCGTGGTTGATTATCGCGGAGTGGGCTGCGTGGTTGACGATGAAGGTTTGAACTGCTGTATCGAAACCGCTCACTTTGACGTCCTGAGTTGCAATGGAAAATAAACGAGGTCTTGTTCTCGTGTTTTCCTCTCGCTGTCCCCGTCAGAAGATTGCGCGTTCGCTGCTGCATTGCGCAACCGTGGCGCGTACAGAGCGCCGTGTGGTGAGGGACGATGATACGGTCAAAGCCCCAGCCAGCAGGCATAAAAATCGTAACGGGGGGTAACGGGAGCGAAGCGGGACAGCAAGCGGCGCACCAGAAAGCCGCAAAGAGACCGATTGACCTGCATCAAAGGGGCCTGATACCGGCCGCGTAGCGTGTTCGTAGTCGCGCCTTATATTGAGAGCGGCGGCCATTCGAGCCGCTGCGTGCATCGCACTTGCCGGAACGGCGATACCCTCTTTGCGGATTTGAGATATGCGGATACGTGCACTGTTGAGCCTGTTGCTGCTGGCAATCGTCGTGGTGCTGCCTGGGTGCGGCTACAACGCCATCCAGACCGAGGACGAACAGGTGAAGGCGAGTTGGTCGGAAGTGCTGAATCAGTACCAGCGCCGCGCAGACCTCGTGCCTAATCTCGTCAACACGGTGAAGGGATACGCAAATCAGGAAAAAGATGTGCTCACGAGCGTAACCGAGGCACGCGCGAAGGTGGGTTCCATTCAAGCGACGCCCGGCCTTATTTCGGATCCCCAGGCATTCGCCAAATTCGAGGCTGCACAAGGACAACTCACGTCGTCTCTCTCCAGATTGCTAGTGGTGTCGGAGAACTACCCGCAACTCAAATCGGACGCGAATTTCAGAGACTTGCAGGCGCAGCTCGAAGGAACGGAAAACCGCATTGCCGTCGCGCGGAATCGGTATATCAAAGCGGTTCAGGCGTACAACGTCACGATCCGGTCGTTTCCCAGCAATCTCACCGCAAAAGCTTTCGGCTATCAGGAGCGGCCCAATTTCTCGGTGAGTAATGAAGCCGAGATTTCGAAGCCGCCGCGCGTGGACTTTGGCACCCCGCCAGCATCGGCGGGCGGAGCATCCAATTGAACGTCGTCCGTCTCGCGATTGCACTCGTCGTCGCGTTGCTCGTCCTTGTCGGTGTGCCCGCTCACGCCGACGCACCGGTGCCCGCGCTAACTGCGCGCGTCACCGACGAAACGGCTACGCTCACCAGCGAGCAAAAGGCCACGCTAGAACAGTCGCTTAAAGACTTCGAAGCCCAAAAGGGGGCGCAGATCGCCGTGCTGATCGTTCCCACCACTGCGCCCGAGACGATCGAGCAGTACTCAATTCGCGTGGTCGAGCAGTGGAAACTCGGCCGCAAGAACGTGGACGATGGTGTCCTGCTTATCGTGGCGAAGAACGATCGCACGCTGCGCATCGAGGTCGGCTACGGCCTTGAAGGCGCGCTCACGGATGTCACGAGCAACCGCATCATCAACGAGACCATCGTGCCGCGCTTCAGGCAGGGCGATTTCTACGGCGGTATCTCAGCGGGTGTCGACAGCATCATGCGTGTCGTGAGCGGCGAGCCCTTGCCGGCACCGCCCGCACAGAAGCGCAGCGCCGACGGCAACGGGCGTTTGCTGCCCGTACTCTTCCTGCTGACCGTGGTCGCCGGCGGCATCTTGCGCGCGATATTGGGCCGGCTTCCGGGGGCGGTGGTAACGGGCGGCGCAATCGGCTTCCTCGCCTGGCTGCTTTCCGGCGCGATGCTCATCGCCGTCGTGGCGGGTGTAATTGCGCTGCTGTTCACGCTGCTGGGCAGCGGCATGGGCGCATACGTGGGTGGACGCTCCATCGGTGGTGGAAGGTTCGGGGGCGGTTCGAATCGCGACATCTTTCGCGGCGGTGGTGGCGGATTCGGTGGCGGCGGCGCCTCGGGCAGGTGGTAGCAATGGACGTCAAGCGCCTTCTCAGGCATCTCTTCATGACGCGCTGGCGAGTCAACGCAGCGTTTCCCCGTTCATCGCTGCTTGTGATCGAGAAAGCTGTGCACGAGAGCCATCAGACCCATGTGGGCCAGATCCGTTTCGCCGTAGAAGGGGCATTGCATAGCGGGGCGCTGCTCAAAGGCCAGTCGGCCCGCGAACGCGCAATCGACGTGTTCTCCGAACTACGTGTCTGGGACACCGAACACAACAACGGTGTACTGATCTATTTGCTTCTGGCAGATCGCGACGTGGAGATCATCGCCGACCGCGGTATCGACGCCAAAGTCGATCGCGAAGAGTGGGAGACCATCTGTCACGCCATGGAATCGGAGTTTCGACGCGGAAACTACCAGATCGGTGTGATGGGGGGAATTGCGCAGGTCACACAACTGCTGAAGACGCACTTTCCGGCTCATCGTCCTCCGCGCGAAGAATTGCCGAGTTCGCCGGTGGTGCTTTGACGCGTTCAGGTAGTCCGGATACCTGACGATATGCGTTACTCGAGTAACGTGATCTCGATTCGCTCCTTTCCTTTCCCCGTATTTTTTCGTTTGAGCTTCAGGGCGCCAACTTCGCCCGTCGATTTCGGATGCGTGCCGCCGCACGCCATCGTGGCAAAGCCCTCCACCTTCCAGTAGCGACGTTGCGCTTCGACATCGCTGAAATCGGTCACGATAGCCAGATCGCGCTTCGTCAAATCCAATACGGCCTGTTCGATATCGGGAAATAGCGGCGAGACGCTCTCATCGCTCGCGAAGTCGATGCGAGCCTTGTCTTGCGCAATATGCGCACCAATGCGCTCGATACCCGGCCTGAGTCGATACACGAGTTGCAGCACCATTTCGGCTGCGAAGTGCAAACGCATCAGCCGGTAGCGACGTTCCCAGTCGACTCGCCACGTCACTCGGTCGCCCACTTTGAGCGAATGCTCAGGTGGAAGGGTGTAGATGATTTCGAGGCCTATCTTTTCGGCCTTGATGACGGGATAAGCGCCAAGCCAACCCGAGTCGCTTTCCTGACCGCCTGAGGCGGCGAAAAAAATCGTCGCCTCCACCTGGACCTGCTTGCCGTTCACCTGGCTCACCACGGTATCTAACGTGGTTCGATAGGGCTCGTCCCAGAATACTTTGCGCGTCATGACTGGGTCTGTTCTTGTGAAAGGGAGAGACAGCGTAGCCAGGGACGGGTGGTGTGGCTTGTACGATCTTGCGGCCCCGCCAGGCTCACCAACGAGTTCACGAATTCCATGGCGAATCGTTCATACCGGCAGGACGCGCACGGGAGGAGCCACGAGCATGCTGCAGACACAGATCGCATTGCAAATGCTGCTGAATGCCATCGCTCGCCGCCCGGCCCGTCCTGCAGCCACGCATGTAGCCGCGGCTACCACTGCCAGTCCGCCCCCCGCCACGAAGGAGAGCAAGATGCCGAGCGAATTCGATTTTCTTGACAAGCACTACGATAAAACGGACATCCCCGAGGTCGCCGCACAGTCCGCGCGGGAGCGGTTCGGCAACTATCCCGTCGCACGCACGAGCACGGTCATATACGGCATCGACTGGGAAACGCTTGTCGATTCGATTATCAAAGCCGTCGACAACTATTCGTACGGCGCAATCTTCAACACATCCGCATTCGCGTATCTCGGCCAGTACAACGGCGCGCCGCAATGGAACATCGTCCTCACCGGATTGAAATACGTGAACGCCACGATCAAGGTGGTCGGCTCGACGCCGACGTACACCATCGAGGACTACGACAACGGAACGATCGTGGTCAACGCACAGGTCTCAGGCAACAATCCGCCGATGCTCGGCGATATCGTGCATTTGCAGGCTGCGATCGGTAACTACATCGGGACGGTGCAGTTGAAGAATTGAAGACGGGGGCGGCGTTGTTGCTGTGGGACGCGAGATGTGCGATTGGGGTGCGATTCGGGTGCCCCGTCGGGCTTGCTGCGAAGCTGTGGATAGGTGCCAATGAAAAGACCCATAAGTCTCTCGACTTATGGGTCTCGGTTTCTTGCGTTATGAGGCTATCTACCTACCCACCCTTGTACGTTCTCAGAGAAAGTGAAAATTTAGTCCATTAAAAATCAAGACGTCCTGCACACTAGTTCAAACGTGAACGCGCTCGCGCTTGCGCAAAATGTGAAAATTCCCCACAAAATTCTCATTCTTCGCGATAAATGCCGCGAACATGCGCCCCACTGTAGTGGTTCATGGCAGAGCCCAGACCAGCGCATCCATCGGCACCAGCGTCAGCCCCCTTGCGGTCACAGTTACATTTTCTTGTCCGGATCAGCGGCCGACTCCCATCTTGTCGGTGGCACGACCTTATCTATACCCAACTGCCTTACCGTCTCGATCGGCAACTGCAGTACGACATCCGCACCGCCTTGGGTGGTGTGCATTTCGACATGTACACCGCGCAGTTCGAGATAGATGACGCCCGCCTCGAAAACCTCTTCGTACAGGTGCCATGCCGGTTCGTCGCCCATTGGCTGATGATGCGCAAGGGTGGATTTCGTGCTCATGATCGCTTCTCGTAGTTAGCGGGGTCGGTTGCGGTGAATAACAGCTCCTCCTAGTCTACGTTCGAAAGTTGGCTTCTGTTGTCGCTTCCGGATGTATATGCATCATTCGTGCGGACAATGACATATGCACTGCATGCTCGTCCTTGAACTCGAGGCTCGGTGTCAGGGTTGACGCGGAATTTGATTAAGGTCTAACGAATCGTGCTCTGGATGGTGCGACGAAGGGTTTCTCTGGAGGAAGTGCTCCGCAAACACAAAATTCGTCAATCAAATCTGAGCGAGAAATTTCGAAACCACCAAATATCTTTTTCCCGCGCTCATCGATATGCGATGCACCAATCGAGAATCGACCCGCAAAAGCATCGACCATCATAATGAAACTTCGCAAGTGAAATTGATTTAGTCCTCGAACAGCCCACGTCTTATCAAGATTGTGCTCATGCAAAAATTCTTCCGCCTGTTTTTTAGAAAAAAATAAAACGGAGACTATGTCGTTACCGTGCCAACTTCCGTACGGTGATCCATTAACTTTTCCGCTCTCCAGTTCAAACAGTGTCCAGAACGGCTCTCCGATGGTCTTCTCATCGGGAATAGTGTAGAGCTCCAAACGTGCTCCAAGCAAATGGCTTAATGATGGAAGATCATCCAACGAGAGCGGGAGGATCCCTCGATCGACAGCGGCCTTTTCTGCGCCTTTTTGATATCCAGCGGCGGATACCATTACCCCAATTAATCCATGGCAATCATCAATTGTTAGCCAGAACGCACCAACTTTACCTATGTCAATTGGGCGCTTTGTATTTTTACATTCAATGGCGACGCGATGTCGCACACCCGCTTTTTCGAATTCATAATATACGTCAACCTGATGCGATTGACCGGTTTTCCCTCGTATCTGCACATTTCTAGCCACAACTATCTGTTCGCCTTGCAGATTCAGGAGCGTCTCGTAAACATGCTTTACGTGATCTTCCAGTTCACTCCAGTCCATCTTTGGCGTCGATGACTGCTGCGTCTTCAGGATATGAATCAGTGCGGCGAGAGAAGGTTTTTTAAACATATTCACTTTTTTAGCTAACATTGACGCCTAGACATCTTCTCTTTTTATTCTAGGCACTTGGGCGCCATAGTACTCTTCAACAAGCTGCTGCCTTGAAATTGGCACGCCAACAAAATTGGCGTCGTCCTTGGCCCCCGGCGGGAGAAAGAGAATCATTGCCCCGTGGCCCCGCATCTCAAATAATTCCATCGTTAATATGAACGCACGAAGAGAAAACTTTGGAAGGCCTCTCACGGCCCACCGACTAGGGTCGAGCGCGGCCTGCCTCATCACCCTTTCAGCATGTGGCTTACTGAAAAGAAGAGGAATATGCATCCGTTGGGTTCCGGGGTGTGCGTTTGCATAATACGAACCTGTCGTTCTGCCATCTGCGAGTTCCATGATTGTCCAGAATGGCTCGCCGATGTATGTGTCGTTCGGCAGTGCCGCTGTCTCAAGGCGTTTTACGAGAAGTGAGCCCATTGACGGAAGGTCCTCGCGACGGAGAAGATCAATGCCATAGTGGATCGCGAGCGTATCCACTCTCGCGATCCAGCTCATTAGGTCAGTTGGACGAATAGGTGAGCGACGATCATCACGTAGGCCGACCAACTAGCCCTGCCAGCCTGTGTCTGTTCTTGTATCTGCGACTCGCCAAGTCCCATCACACCGTCAACGCGTGGTTACGGGCGTGAAAGTGACGATTACATCGAGATCTCGATGATCGCCTTCGGTATATTGCCGCATGCTAGTGAGCACAAGGGGCTTGCCAGTGTGGGACATCATGGTTGATGCAGTCGAGTCACCTACCGAATGAGCCATCGAGATGTTCCCGCATTTTCCCTCATTCAGGACATTGTATTTGATGAATTTGTGGGCGACGATTTCGTCCTGAAAACCCACAACTCCGGTGGTGGAGTGCAGCTCCGGGGTAATCTTCACGACGACCCCGTCATCGATATCTTGTGGAGGATTTTTCGCGTCCGCCGTGATTTGACAGGGACCATCGTTCAACACGGCTTTGTGATGGGCGCCGAGGTTACTAAAGGCTGCGGTTTCCCCGAGATTCACGTCACGCTCCTGCGTAAAGGAACCGTACAGCTTGGACTTAACCTCTACGGTAACGTGAACCGGTTGCTTCGTCGACTGGCCGATATCGTCGGACTGTTGAGCGATAGCTGCGATCGGAAGAGCGAGAAATGCGACTGCGAGAAATTTCATGGTGCCTCAATGCGGTTGATTTACAGGGTACTACACCGTGAATATTCGGAAAATCTGACAAAAACTTTAGCCCTTACATATGCAATGTCGCTGTCCGCAATCAACCTCGCACATTTTTATGCAATTAGCATGTTTCGCTCTTCGCGCCGCAAATAGTTTGGAGAAGTAGGTGGTACTGGCAATTTCGGTTGACAGATCTCAGTCCGGATATTCCTCGCTATTTTTCTGTTCAAGGCCGCGGATCGAGGCAATCTTGCTCATAGCGTCAATCCGCTCGACAAGGGTCGCTTGACTGGCTGGCTTCGGATGCGGAAACAGGGTGAAGAAGCCTCGAGCGTGCCCCATGGCTATAAGGATTCGCGTAAGGGTTTCGATGCTGCCAACCCCATTCAACTCAAAACGCTTGTAGGTGCGCAGCGCGATACCCGCCTTCTCTGCGAATCCCGCCTGGGAATATCCATTCCGGGTGCGTTCCACTCGCACTCGCATGGCCAGATACTTGGCCACATCTTTCTCGGTCGCTGATTGCAGGAATTCGAGTTGTTGTTCCGGCGTCATGGAGAAGTGCCAGATTTGGCACCACCTGTTGATAACTTATCGTGGGAGCTTACGCCCTCTGGCACAATAAAGCATGGACGCCAAGGAAAGAAATCCCGCGCCAAATACCAAAAATACACTATACTTTGTGCAAAACGAGGCGCTAACCACTAGATATAGTGGTTGCGGTCAAAAGGAAAACGGCCGGGGTGGTGCCCGGCCGCGTGCGACGAGGGGTTAGTGGTGTCCTCCCGCCGGCTTACTTTGCTTCTCAAAGAGCAGCCAGTGTATCACTTGGTCATTGACCATTGCTGGTTTGTGGGCTTTTACAACTGCTACTTCACCCCCGTTCGGCATGTCTGCCGCACTCTTATCACGCGCTACGTGCCGAACAGTGTGATAGGAGCACAGGTTATGGCGAAAACTTGCCATTTCCCGAAACCCGTCCATGTCCGCGCATATGTGCGTTTCCGTCGAGGTCGTCTCGAAACGGTGTGCGAGCATTGTCGGTCTTGGCCGTCCGCCTAACGGCGGAGTTGTTTAGCAAGCTGGGCCGGATAGCCGGCCCAGCTTTATCCTTAATCGCAACGCATTGGGCTCTGGATTTGCCCCCGTACTTCCGGACACCGTCTCACACTAAGGTTGATGAATCGGTCCTACGTCGGAACTCGCGTGGCGAGCGGTATTTCAGCGCGCTGTGCGGGTGCTTCTCGTTGTAATGCTCGAA
>NZ_RJZE01000021.1 GCF_003986935.1 Paraburkholderia kururiensis JCM 10599 = LMG 19447
TGAATGCCGGGCTATGCGACCGGCGGCTTCTTTTTGTCATCTTTGGGGTCCTCTTGCTGGTCCTATGACCAGCTCAGGTCCCGGCCGTTCCACTTGCCGACCTGTCCGAATTTCTGGCCCCACCTCTGGTTATGTGATTCAAGCGGCCGCCTACGGTACGACGTGTGCCTGAACGCGAAGGCGTGAACATCGATGCGTAGCCGCGCATGCATTCGTTCGACCGCATCGCTCGCAGCGTTACCGCAGCGTTACTCGTGGTTACACAAGCCACATGAGCGTTTCACCTCGGCCCTGCGGGCGCTTCTAGAATCCCTCCGGCAATTCGCGTGGCGCGAAGCGGTGCTGCATCGGCAAGTTTTGAACGGCCGTCAGCACTGCCCTCGCGCCCTGCCCTTCATCCTCACACGGAGAATTCATGACCCGCTTGCCTCTCGCCCTCGCCGCTCGTTCTGCCGTCTGTGTCACCACGCTTCTCGCCGCCTTCGCCGGCACAGCCCACGCACAGCAGCCGCAATCACCGGCCGACGCCCCGAAACTCCACGCATCAGACGAAGCGTTCGTTGCCGATGCCACCAAGGGCGTGTCCACGCAGATCGACGCCGCGCGCATCGCCACCGCGCGCTCCACCGACCGCGACGTCAAGGCCTTTGCCGAACGCGTGGCGAGCGACGACGCGAAGGTGTCCGCCGCGTTGCGCGCCGCCAGCCCGCGTGGCGTGGACGTGCCGAAGAACGACCCCGACGTGGCGGCACTCGACAGCGTGAAGAACCTGCGCGGCGCAGACTTCGACAAGGCCTACATCGAACAGGTCGCGCTGGGCGGCGGACAAAAAACGCTCTCGGCGTTCCAGGCGGAAATCGCTTCGGGGCGCAACGAGCCGTTGAAGGACGCCGCACGCAAGGCGCTGCCCACGATCCAGCAGCACTACGCGATGGCGCAGGAACTGGCGAAGCGCAAGCATCTGGGCGAAGGCGCGCAGTGAGGTGAATGGCACACGGCGTGTCTGACGCAGGCTTGAATGAACCTGCACCGCCGTGTGCATGAATCGAACAACTGCTGCAACAAAGTGCATGGCAACCGATGCCACCATGAACTGAAGCCGTTACGGCACATGCACCGGCAGTGCACCGTAACGGCTTCACAACCTGCACTCAAACGCCGGGCCAGGCCTGGCGGGCACTAACCGGCCATCACATCAAACCCGCGCCCTCAAACCGTGGCGATCCCCGGATCGCTGACGCTCGGGCGCCCCGTCTCCGCGTGACCGGCAAAGCGCTGCAGGAACGCGCTGTCGCCGTTGTCCACCACGGAGAGGTCATACCATCCGTGGCTGCCGCGCAGGTCCCAATAGTCTTCCACGTGATCGCCGGGCTTCACCGTGAACACACGCGGATAACCCGTGCCGTACGCGTTCGTCACCGTGATGTGGCGCGCGGTGCTGCCGCGATTCACGAGGCGCAGCGAGACGTTGCCGTTCGCCACGTCGTAGCCCGTTTGCACTTCGAGGCGTGCATGACGGCCCTTGCCCGCTGCGGTCGACACCGAATAGTTGCCCTTGAACTCGCGCAGGAAACCGTTCGGACCATGCACGGCGAAGTCGTAGACGTCGTCCGTGGAAGAAAGCGGCGTCCATGCGGTCGAAAGTTTCTTGCCGGCTTCAACGGTGTAGGTCCACGGTCCGTCGGTGCGGCTTTGCGAGGTCACGTAGAACGCCGCGCCCACCTCGCCACGGTTGAAGAACTCGAGGCGGAAGCGTCCGCTCTCGCCTTCCGCGTGACCGTGCACGAACAGCTCGTAAGGCAGCGCGCGCGCCGGACGCAGGCCGCGCTCCTGACGCGGCAGCGACTGCACGAGCGGCGGCAAAGGAATGTAGTCGGGATGGCGCAGACGGTCGGGCGGCGCATAGCCCGTGGTGTCGGGCAACTGCGGCCACGAGCCGTTCGGATTCGCGAAGTTGAACGCGGTGGTGAGGTCGCCGCACACCGCGCGACGCCACGGCGTGATGTTCGATTCGGGAATGTTGTACTGGCGGCCGAAGCGGCGTTCGATAAAGCGGATCAGCGACGTGTGATCGAACACCTGCGAGCAGAGCCAGCCGCCGCGGCTCCACGGCGAGACCACCGTCATCGGCACGCGCACGCCGAGGCCGTAGGGGCCGGCCTGGTTGTTCGAATCGCCGGCATAGATCTCGTTGGCCGTGCTCACCGTGGAGGCACCGTTCCCGTTCGACGACGGCGCATACGGCGGCACCATGTGATCGAAGAAGCCATCGTTCTCGTCGTAGGTGATGAAGAGCGCCGTGCGGCTCCAGACTTCCGGGTTCGACGTCAGCACCTTGAGCACCTGTTCCACGTACCACGCGCCGTAGTTCGCGGGCCAGTTGGGGTGCTCGGTGTAGGCCTCGGGCGCCACGATCCAGGTGACCTGAGGCAGCGTGCCGTTCGACACGTCCTGTTGCAGCACGTCGAACAGCGTGCCGCCCGCGCTCACGTTCGTGCCCGTGCGCGCCTTCTCGTAGAGCGGCGAGCCGGGCTGCGCGTTCTGGTACTGGTGGAAGTACAGGAGCGAGTTGTCGCCGTAGTTGCCGATGTAGGGGTTCTGCGTCCAACCCCACGAGCCTGCCGCCGTGAGCCCCGTGCCGATGTCCTGATAGATCTTCCACGACACGCCGGCCTGCTCCAGCACCTCGGGATAGGTGCTCCAGCCGTAGCCGGCTTCGGCATTCGAGATCACGGGGCCGCCGCCCGAGCCGTCGTTGCCCACCCAGCCCGTCCACATGTAGTAGCGGTTCGGGTCGGTCGGGCCCATCAGCGAGCAATGGTACGCGTCGCAGATCGTGAAGGCGTCGGCGAGCTGGTAGTGGAACGGAATGTCGTTGCGCGTGAGGTACGCCATCGTCGTGGTGCCCTTGTGGGGAACCCAGCCGTCGTAGCGGCCGTTGTTGAACGCGCCGTGCGTGTCGGTCCAGCCGTGCGGCAGATCCTGCACGAACTGCATGCCGAGATTGGGCGCATCCGGATGAAACGGCAGCAGATAGCCGCCCACGCCGTTCGGCTGGTACCAGACCGGCTTGCCGCTTTGCAGGGTGACGGGCCGCGGATCGCCGAAGCCGCGCACGCCGCGCATCGTGCCGAAGTAATGATCGAACGAGCGGTTCTCCTGCATCAGGATCACGATGTGGCCGACGTCTTCGATCGTTCCCGTCGCGTTGTGAGCGGGAATGGCGAGCGCATCGCGAATGGTTTGCGGCAGCGCACCGAGCATCGCGGCAGCACCGGCCGAGCCGGCGGCAAGACGTAGAAAGTCACGACGATTCTTCGAGGTCATCTTGTTTCGTCCAGAGGTAGGGGCAAGCTTCAACGGGAAAAACAGAGGTCCGCTCGCGTCGGTACGGCACGCGCCGAGCGGCTCTGCGCAACGGTTACTGCGCGTAGTGCATGACGGGTGACGCGAGACCGTCGGCCGAAGGCGCCGCGGCCTGAAGCTGGGCATTGGCTGCGGACTGCACGGCCTGGGCGGCCGGACTGCCCGCGTTGCCGTTCGCGGCCGTGCCGTTGCTCGCGCTTTCGTTGTTCGCGTCGCTTGGGCCGCAGGCGGCAAGCGAAACAGAAAGCAGCGTGGCCGCGAACCATGCAAGCGGGGAACGGCGCACGGCGATCGCGCGGCGCGAACTCACGCGCGGCAGGGGCCACGGGAGTGGTACATGCAACGCACGCGATGCATACGACTCGTTCGACACCTTCGGCATTCGCGTAAGCGGTCTTGAGCTTCCGTTCATCTTGTTGCCCTGGCTTCTGGTGGGTGTTCGTCGGTCCGGGTGGGTCCAGGTGGGCCCGGGCGGGTTCGGCCTGGTGTGCTTTCTTGCGGCGGGTCCGGTCGATTGGATGGGCGTGACGCTCGCCCAGAGCGTCACGTCGTGATTGCTGCTCCAGCCACTGCCGAATGGCGGGCAGCATACCGGCGCGACCGTGTCACCTTCGTGAATCCGGTAAGGGGTGAATCGGCGCGCGAACCGCGTGGCAAGGGTCTCAGCGGGGTTCGGCTTGCAAGGCGTTACCTTTTGTTACTCTTTCGCTGCCGCCAGGTCAGCGCTTCGAGGCATGGCCAGGGTACGCGCCGAACGGATGAAAGCCGCGTTCGTGGCACCATCGAATGCGCGGCCCGTGGGTCTTCAACGCGGCCCGCGACGACGCTAGAGTTTTCCGTTTTCTACTTGCCGCATCGAACCGAACGGGGCTGCCATGTCTGCACCTACCAACGCGCCTTTGAACGCGCTTATGAACGAATACGGACAACCCATCGGCGAGCCGGTGCCAGGCTGGTCGGCCCGCCCCGTGCCCGAAGCGGTCACGCTCGAAGGCACGTACTGCCGCCTTGAACCGCTCGACGCCGGCCGTCACGCCGCAGACCTCTACGCGGCCTATCACGCCGCAGCCGACGTGCGCGACTGGACTTACCTGGCGGTGGGTCCGTTCGAGCGCCCGGAAGACTATCGGCGTCACGCCGAAGCCGCGGCGCAGAGCACCGACCCACGCCACTACGCCGTGATCGACCGCAAGACGGGCAAGGCCGTGGGCTCGCTGGCACTCATGCGGATCGAACCCGCGCATGGCGTCATCGAGGTGGGCCACGTCACGTTCTCGCCGCTTCTCAAACAGACGCCGCTCTCGACAGAAGCGCAGTTCCTCCTCATGCGCTATGTCTTCGATACGCTCGGCTACCGTCGCTACGAATGGAAATGCGACAGCCTCAATGCGCCCTCGCGCAAGACGGCGGTGCGGCTCGGCTTCCAGTTCGAGGGCATCTTCCGGCAGGCCATCGTCTACAAGGGACGCAACCGCGACACGGCCTGGCACTCGATCATCGACAAGGAATGGCCGCTGCTGAAACAGGCCTTCGACGCGTGGCTCGCACCCGCGAATTTCGACGACGCGGGACGACAGCGCCAATCGCTAACCGACGTGCGCGCGCAGCATTCGCAGGGCGCGTGACCTGTCCGTCCACGCGCGACGCCTGCCTCTGAGTACTCAGGGCAATTTTCTTCAATACGCGCGGCCTGCCCGCCGGTACCTTGCGATCTCGTTCTTCCAGCACGCAAGGTATCGGCGCCTCATGAGCATCTATCTTTCCATGGCGGCCTTCGCGCTCGCCACGTCCGTCACGCCCGGTCCCGTCAACATCGTGGCGCTCACGAGCGGCGCACGCTACGGCTTGTCCGCGAGCCTCAGGCACGTCACGGGCGCCACGGTGGGCTTCACCGCGCTGCTCGTACTCACGGGTCTCGGGCTGCATGAACTGCTGGTGCGATGGCCAGGCGCCACGCATGCGATCCAGTGGGCAGGCGTCGCGTTCCTGCTCTACATGGCCTTCAAGCTCGCCACGGACGACGGCCGGCTCGACACGGCGGACGCCACCCAGGCGCCCTCGCTGCTCTCCGGCGCCACGATGCAGTGGCTCAATCCGAAGGCATGGCTTGCGTGCCTCTCGGGCATGGGCGCCTACGCGGCCTATGGTGGAAACAGCCGGGTGTGGGAATTCGCGGCGATCTACTTTCTGATCTGCTACGGGTCGATCGCGAGCTGGGCGTATGTCGGGTCGTTTTTGAGCCGCTATCTGCGCGACGTGCGGCGTGTGAGGCTGTTTAATCGTTTGATGGCGGTTTTGCTGGCCGCGAGTGCGGTTTATCTGTTGGCGGCCTAGTTCTTCGGCCCCTGATGCAGCGTCCGCTCGCTCAAGCCATCGCGTGACGGAAGCGCTGTTCACGCGACTTGCCATCGCGCTTCACTATTCGCGATCCGCTATCCGCTATTCGCTATTCGCTCACGATAGCGTCGAATAGCTCGACGCTCAGGCTTCCTGGCCCACGCGCATCGCCGCCCGATATTGCCCCGGCGTAGCCGCAACATACTGCCGGAACGCGCGTTGCAGATGCGCCTGGTCCGCGAAGCCGGCGTCGATGGCGACGTCCGCAATGGCGCGGCCGCGCTTGAGCTGCGCGCGGCTGTAATCCACGCGCCGGTTGACGAGCCACGCGTGCGGCGTCATGCCGTAATGCTGCTTGAACGCGCGGACCAGATAAGACGGCGACAGGTTGGCCGCCGCGCAGATTTCGTCGAGCCGCAGGGCACGCGTGCAGTGCTCGCGGATGTAGTCGGCCGCGCGCGCCAGCTTGAGGTTTCCCTCGTCGGCACGCGAAGGGGCCGGGTTGAGCGCGCGATGCAGGTTCGTGAAGAAGTCGATCACCGCGCCGTGCTTGTGCAACAGATCGCCGTGCGGATCGGTAAGCGTCGCATACAGGCCGTTGAGTCCGGCATACAGATGCGGCGCGGTGGTCCACGTGGTGGCAAAGCCGCGATAACCGAGGTTGTGGCTGAAGCCGAGTTCGCGCTGCAGATTCGTGAGCCACTGCACGTCCACATAGATCATGCAATAGGACCATGCCTCGTCGGCCACAGGGTTGCACGCGTGAAGCTCTTCCGGGTTCACGACCACCACCGCGCCCGCGCCAATCGGTTGGAGCGACGTGCCCTTCGAGCCGTTCAGGTACGTGCTGTGCCCGCCTGTGACGGCGCCAATGGAAAACGTGTCGTGCGTGTGGCGCGTGTAGCAGACCTTGCGGCCATCCCGCACCGAGCGCGCCTCGACGAAAGGCAACGCGGCATCACGCCAGAACCTGGGCGTGGTGGCATCGTCCTGTGGCACGGCGTGAATGCTGTTCGTATGCGTCGTCATGAATGGCGGATCGAGTGCGGATAGACAAAACGCTGCTACACGGATGCAGGCAAGCCTGGAAGTCAGGTGGAAATCAGCTGGAAGCAGCCGGGAGCGGGCCGACCCATTTTATCCGCGACCCGCGGCACGCGCGAATGGCTCGCATGCGCTCAGGGTTAGTCGCCCAGTTGAGCGAGCCGTTCAAGAAACCTCTGCAGTACGCGATTAAACGCGCGAGGTCGCTGCAATGGCGCGAAATGGCTGACGTCGGGCAGCACGATCCATTGCGCCTCCGGAATGCTGCGTGCGAGATATTCGGCGTGCTCGCGCTTGATGAACTCGTCGTGCTCGCTGTGGACGATCGCCACCGGTACGCGGATTTTGGCGAGGTCCGCGGCCGTGTAGTTCGGCTCGGTGCGCATCATCTGGGTCACGGCGGCAACGAACGCGTCGAAGTCGTCAGGCGTGGCGGACAGCGCGGCATAGTCGAGCGCGTGCCGCCGAAAGCAGCGGTCGATCACGTCGGTCGGCACGAAGGGCTTCGTGCCGCTCGGGTCCATATTGCAGCCGAAGAAGAACACGCCTGCAATGCGCTCAGGCGCCTTCATCGCGAGGATCAGGGCGATGCAGGCACCGTCGCTCCAGCCCACCACGGGCGCGCGTTGGATATGCAACGCGCTCATGACGGCGAGCACGTCCGACGCCATGCGTTCGTAGGTGAACGGACGCGCGTCGCGCGTGCTGCGTCCGTGGCCGCGGCTGTCGATCAGCAGCACTGAACGCCCGGCCGCGAGGAGATCCGGCACCTGGTATCCCCAGTTACCGCCATGGCCGAGGCCACCGTGCAGCAGCACGACCGGCGCGCCGCTGCCGTGCAGCGCGTAGCGGATGCGGGCGCCGTCGTGATCCACGTAGTCCTCGTCCGCGGCGGCGGGCAACGATGGCACACCGTGCGCTTCGAAGCGGAGCAGGTCGTCGTCGAAGGTTTCCATGTCGAGGTTCCTCCTTGCGTGATGGGCTGTACCTCTACGACGACGAACGAGCCCCTTCCGCTTCGACCGCGACGGGAAGATTTTTTGCGTTCAGCCGGCGATGCGGCGCACGACCTCGACAAACGCGCGCCCTGCTTCATGCAGCGAGCCGGAGTTGTCGATGCGGGTTAGCGCGACGCCCGCCGGCGTACAGAAGGGCGCCTCGCGCGCGAGGCGTGCCGCGACCTCGGCGGCGGTCTCGCGCCCTCGCGAGGCGAGCCGCGTAGCCAGCACGTCGGGCGCGGCTTCTACATGAACCACGTGCAGTTGCGCGTACCGCTCCAGCGCGCGGTCCAGATATGCACGGGAACCGTTCACGACCACCGTGCAGCCGCGCGCGAGCCACGCGTCGAGTTCGATACCGATCCCGTAGCGCAAACCGTGACTGGCCCATTCGAGCGCAAAGAGCCCGAGCGATGAACGTGCCTCGAATTCCGCGGACGTGAGCGGCACATGGTTCTCGCCGTTGCCGCTGGGCCGCGTGATGTAGCGGTGCGCAAACAGCACGCGCGGCTCGTGCAGATGTTCGCGCGCGAAGCCGAGCAGCGCGTCTTTGCCCGCCCCGGAGGGGCCCATCACGTAGATCAGGTTGCCGTAGTTGCCCTTCGTCATCGGCTTCGCGCTCCGTTGCCCGTGGCGTCGATGTGCGCCGTGATGCCGGCGCCCGCGAACGGCAGGCGCTGCCACAACACGAACGGTGCGCCGGGCGCGGGTTCGACGAAAAGCGCGGCGCCGTGCACGGGCAACGCGCCGAGCTGCGGCACGCGCTGCGCCCACCAGGCGCACAGCGTGTCGCGTTCGTGGGCGTCGTCGAGCGAACTGGACAGTGTCATGTGAAAGCGAAACTCCTCGAACACGTACGGATAGCCCCATGCATCGAGCAGCTCGCGCTGACGCGGCGTAAGCGGCGCTTCGTGACGGCGGGCAAGATCGGCCGCGGCGAGCGGTGCACGCAGCGACGCAAGCGTTCGCAGGGCATCGGCAGCGAGCGAGCGCATCTGCGCGTCACCTTCTGACGTGGCCGGACGAAGCGCGACGAAATTGCCGAGCGTGGCGGCCTCGGCCTGCAAGTCGAAGCCGGTCTGATGCTGTGCCCATCTGCACGCGGCCTCGAATGCCTGATGAGACGCAACACCTGGCGCGAGACGGAAAGGCGGCACCAGCGTGCCGTGCCAGCCGTAGCGGCGCGGTGCCTTGGTGAGCGCTCGCAGCGGGTGCTGCAAAGCCGGCGGCTGGGGCGCGGCGAGCGATATATCGGCTTCAGCATCGCGGCCTAGCCACGCGCACCCTTCGGTCCACCAAGGCGACTCGCGCGGCGGCGCGTAATACAGCGCGAAGCGCGCTTCAGAAGACCATTGCGCGTGCGCGTTGCCTGCAAACCCTGCTGCGGCTGCCGCGCTCATAGCTCGTTTTCCACGAGCAGTTGCACGCGATCCGCCGCGAAGTGCGTAACACCGTACTTGATCGGCGTGCCATCCGGATCCACGTCCACGTTCTCGACCCACAGCACCGGCTGCTGCCGGTTGATGTTGAGCCGCCGCGCCACCTCGGCATCGGGCAGCACGCTGCCGATGCGGCTCCACTTGCGCAGGTAGTCCGTGAGGCCGTATTCGGCAAAGGCCTTCGTGCTGCCGCCCGCGCGATCCATGACGGCGGGCAGGTCGGGAAAACGCGCGGCCGGATACCAGCTGCGTGCGTAGGTGAGCGGCACACCGTCCGACTCGTGCAGCGTTTCCATGCGATAGACCAGCGCGCCCGCACGCAGCCCCAGCGCCTTCGCCACCGCAGGGTCGGCTTTCACGCGCGACGACGACAGCACCTTGCCCGCCGCCGCGTGATGCTGCTGGCGCAGGTTCTCGGTGAAGCGCGTGCGGCGGCCGATCGTGTAGTCGATGGCGCCAGGCTGCACGAATGTGCCACGCCCCTGCTCCACGCTGACGAGCCCTTGTGCCGCGAGTCCGAGCATGGCGCGCCGCACGGTATGGCGGTTGACGTCGAAGCGCCGCGCGAGTTCGCCTTCGCTGGGCAGGCGCCCGTCTTCACCGAAGCCGCGCGCCGCGATTTCAGCGGCCAGAATCTGCTCGATCTGCCGCCATACCGCCACGCCCGCGCCGCGTTCGAGCTGCGTGCCCCGCGTTGCTTCGTCGGTGGATGTCATGGTGCTGTCATTCCCCCAGGTTCAAATAATCGACCTCGCATTGTAGTGCGCAGCGCGTGATGGAAGTATGAAAAGCCACGCCTCGCAGAACAGGCGCAATTCTACATCTAAACGTCTAGACGTTTAGATGAATAGATGGTCAAATGGCGGCACTGCATCCCCCCCGCCCGTTTCGACACACGGCATTGCGCCAGAGAGGATCGTCGATGAACGCAACGTCTGCTGAACCTACCCAACCCGCGCCTTCAGCGCGGCGCCAATGGATGGCCGTGCTTGCCCGCACGTCTCGCTCGGAACTCGAAGCGGCCCTTGTCCGTGCGCTCGAAGGGCAGCCGCGTCCCGCCTACGACTGGCTGCGCCGGCCCGAGACCGGGCTCGCGATGGTGCGCGGTCGCGTCGGCGGCAGTGGCGACGCATTCAACCTGGGCGAAGCCACGGTCACACGCGCCACGCTACGACTGCGCAGCACGAATAGCGACACACCGAGCGACACGCCAGCCGACACCGCGATCGGCGTGGCATGCCATCTGGGCCGCGACAAGCGGCGTGCGGAACTCGCGGCGCTTGCCGACGCGCTGCTTCAATTGCCCGATCGGCACGCGCAACTTCACGCGCAGTTGATCGAGCCGCTTGCGGCACGCATTGCCGCAGCGCGCGCGGCGCGTGAACAGGCGGTGGCCTCCACGCGTGTCGAATTCTTCACCATGGTGCGGGGCGACTGATGAACGAACCGACTGCAACGAATATGGCCCACCCCACAGCGAACGCGGCGCAGATTGCGCTTTCCGCCTTGACGCCCGGCTTCGCCGATCCCGTTCACGACACGCAAGCGGTCTTCCGCACGCTGCTCGACGCTCTCTCGCGCCCCGGCAGAATCGGCACGATCGAAACGCCGCTGCCCTCCGCGGATACCTCGGGCAGCCTGCGTTCGCGCGCCGATCTTGCCGCGTTCGCCGCACTGCTTGCCCTCTGCGATTACTCCACGCCGGTCTGGCTCGCGCAGCCCGACGCGGTGCTGGGTTCGGCGCTGCGCTTTCACACTGGCGCGCCGCTCACTGAAGAGGCGCACGACGCCGCATTCGCCTACGTGCACGACGCGGACACGTTGCCGTCGCTCGAACGCTTTTCGCTGGGGGAACCGGAATCGCCCGAACACGCGGCGACGCTGCTGATCCGCGTCACCGCGCTCACGGGCGGCACGCCGGTCATGCTGCGCGGCCCCGGCATCGAGCATACGCACACCATCGCACCCATTGGCCTGCCCGCGCGCTTCTGGCACGAACGCGCTGCGCTGGGCCCGCTCTTTCCGTGCGGAATCGACTGCTACCTCGTCTGCGGCGCAACGCTCATCGGCTTGCCGCGCACCACGCTCGCGGAGGTGAACTGATGTACGTCGCCGTCAAAGGAGGCGAGCGCGCCATCGAGGCTTCATGGCGTCTGCTCGACGAGGCACGTCGCGGCGACACGCGCGTCGCCGAACTCAGCGTGCGGCAGATTCGCGAGCAGTTGCGTCTTGCCGTGGCGCGTGTGATGACCGAAGGCTCGGTCTACGACGAAGAACTGGCTGCGCTCGCCATCAAACAGGCCGCGGGCGACCTCGTGGAAGCGATCTTTCTGCTGCGCGCGTGGCGCACCACGGTGCCGCGTTTCGGCTACACGTTGCCCATCGAAACCGAAGCGATGCAGATAGAGCGCCGCATTTCGGCTACGTTCAAGGACGTGCCCGGCGGTCAGTTGCTGGGCGCGACCTACGATTACACGCAGCGTTTGCTCGATTTCGCGTTGCTGGCTGAAGGTTCGGATGAAGAAGGCCATACGGTTCACGCAACGGACGCGCCGCAAGATGCACGCACCTCTCTGGAAAGCATGAACACCCGCCACGCGGCCGCCGCCAGTTCCATGCCTCGCGTCGTCGCGCTGCTGGATCGCGAAGGCCTGATCGAACAGGAAGTGCCCTCGCCTGCAGGCCGCGAGCCCGGCGACCTCACGCGCGAGCCGCTCGCGTTCCCCGCAGATCGCGCCACGCGTCTGCAAAACCTCGCGCGCGGCGACGAAGGCTTCCTGCTCGCGATGGGCTACGCCACGCAGCGCGGCTACGCGAATTCGCATCCATTCGCGGGCGAGATCCGCTTTGGGTCGGTAGACGTCGAGATGGTGCTCGACGAACTGGGCGAGGCGGTGGTAATCGGCGAAATCGACGTGACCGAGTGCCAGATGGTGAATCAGTTCGCGGGCAGCAAAGACGTGCCGCCCACCTTCACGCAAGGTTATGGCCTCGCGTTCGGACACGCGGAGCGCAAGGCGATGGCCATGGCACTCGTGGACCGCGCGCTGCGCGCCGACGAACTCGGCGAGCCGGTCGAATCGCCTACCCAGGACGTGGAATTCCTGCTCTCGCACAGCGACAACGTGGAAGCGTCGGGCTTCGTTCAGCATCTGAAGTTGCCGCACTACGTCGACTTCCAGTCGGAACTCGAACTCGTGCGACGGCTGCGTGCCGAGCAGCGGGCTCAACACGATGCCTCACACATTGCGCCACGAGAAAAGGAACACGCCGTGGCACACGTCGCGCGCAGCGAAAGCGAACACGACGAAGACAAGGAGCAAGCGCATGAACGCGCCTGAAACACTGTCGGGCCCAGCGTCGCACGACGCAGAAGGCTACAACTTCGCCTACCTCGACGAGCAGACCAAGCGCATGATTCGCCGCGCCGTGCTCAAGGCCGTTGCGGTGCCGGGCTACCAGGTGCCGTTCGCATCGCGCGAAATGCCGCTGCCTTTCGGCTGGGGCACAGGCGGCATCCAGGTGACGGCGTCGATCATCGGTCGCCACGACACACTGAAGGTGATCGATCAGGGCTCCGACGAAACGACGAATGCGGTCAATATTCGCCGCTTCTTCGCACGCACGGCGGCGGTGGCCACCACGCGCAAGACCGCAGACGCCACCATCATCCAGACACGCCATCGCATTCCCGAAACACCGCTCACCGAGAAGCAGATTCTCGTCTACCAGGTACCCATGCCCGAGCCGCTGTTCCGGCTCGAGCCTCGCGTGGCCGAAACGCGAAAGATGCATGCGCTTGCGGACTACGGCCTCATCAGCGTGAAGCTCTACGAGGACATCGTGCGCCACGGCAGCATTGCGACCACCTACGACTACCCCGTGATCGTGAACGGCCGCTACCTGACTTCGCCCTCGCCCATCCCCAAGTTCGACAACCCGAAGATGCATCGCAACCCTGCGTTGCAGCTCTTCGGTGCGGGGCGCGAACGCCGCATCTACGCGATTCCGCCGTACACGAACGTGCGCAGTCTCGACTTCGACGATCACCCGTTCGAGATTCAGCGCTGGGAGCATGCGTGCGCGCTGTGCGGATCGCGCGAGAGCTTTCTCGATGAAATGATCGTGGACGACGAAGGCACGCGCATGTTCGTCTGCTCGGACAGCGACTATTGCCACACGCGCCGCGAGTCCGCTGAAAATTGCGCGAACACCGCGACAGGAGACGCCGCATGAAACCGCTCCTCAGCGCACGTCATCTCACGAAGCAGTATGGCGGCCGCAACGGCTGCCGCGACGTGAGCTTCGATCTGTATCCCGGCGAGGTGCTCTGCATCGTGGGCGAATCGGGCTCGGGAAAAACGACGCTGCTCAATGCACTCGCGTTGCGCACGCCCTCCGACGCGGGCACGCTGCACTACACCACCGCGCACGGCGACACGCTGGACCTGTTCGCGCTTTCCGAGCCGCGCCGCCGTCTGCTCATGCGCACCGAATGGGGTTTCGTGCAGCAGAATCCGCGCGACGGACTGCGGATCGGCGTCTCGGCCGGCGCCAACATCGGCGAGCCGTTGATGGCGGTGGGCGCGCGCCACTACGGGCAGATCCGCGACAACGCCACGCAATGGATGACGCGCGTCGAACTCGACCCTTCGCGCATCGACGAGTTGCCCACCGCGTTTTCAGGCGGCATGCAGCAACGGTTGCAGATTGCACGCAACCTCGTGACAGGCCCCCGCCTCGTGTTCATGGACGAACCTACCGCGGGCCTCGACGTCTCCGTGCAGGCACGCCTGCTCGATCTGCTGCGCACGCTCACGGGCACGCTGCATCTTTCGGTGCTGATTGTCACGCACGACATCGGCGTGGCGCGACTGCTCGCGCATCGGTTGATGGTCATGCAAGGCGGCGAGGTGGTGGAGTCCGGCCTGACCGACCAGGTGCTCGACGATCCGCAGCATCCGTACACGCAGACGCTCGTTTCGTCCGTGCTGCCCGTATGACGCACGCCCTGCACTGTCTACTGGAAATACCGGAAACCGGAATGTGTCCATGACTTCTACTCTCACGGAACCGCAAACGCAGACCACGGCGCACGACATGGCCCGCGCGTTCGCCGACCGCCCCGCGCTCATGCTGCGCGCCGTCGGCGTGCACAAGACCTTCACGCTGCACGGCCAGGGCGGCATCGAAATCGAAGCGCTCGCGGGCGTGTCGCTCGACGTCGCGCGCGGCGAGTGCGTCGTGCTGGTCGGCCCTTCGGGCGCCGGCAAAAGCACGCTATTGCGCTGCCTGTATGGCAATTACCTCGCGAGTGCGGGGACGATTGCCGTGCGCTGCGGGGCGGCAGTCGATGGTGCCGAATGCGCGGCTGAAGACTCGACGCGCACGAACCCCGCCGCACACTGCATCGCCATCACGAACGCCGAGCCGCGCGACGTGCTGCATCTGCGCCGTCACATGATGGGCTACGTGAGCCAGTTCTTGCGTGTGATCCCGCGCGTGCCCACGCTCGCGCTCGTCGCGGCGCCGCTCGTGGCGCGCGGTGTGCCCGAAGACGAAGCCGAGCATCGCGCCGCGGCGCTACTCGAGCGGCTCAACATTCCGAAGCGACTGTGGCCGCTCGCGCCCGCCACGTTTTCGGGCGGCGAGCAACAGCGCGTGAACATTGCGCGCGGTCTGATCGCAGACCATCCGCTGTTGCTGCTCGACGAACCCACGGCCTCGCTCGATGCCGAAAATCGCGACGTCGTAGCGGATTTGATCGTGGAAGCGCGCGAGCGCGGTGCGGCAATTGTCGGTATCTTCCATGACGAAGACACGCGCCTGAAAGTAGCCACGCGACGCCTCGAATTGCAGCCGCCTTTGTCTTGCGGCGCGAACGCACTCACACCGGCCGCGCTGCATTGAGCGACGCGACTATGCCGAACGAAAGCGGTCCTGCATACGCGGCCCGCAGAACAAGGAGCCAACCGATGTTGATCAAGAACGCTCGCATCGTGACGCGAGACGAGGTATTCGAAGGCGTGGTGCGCATCGAGGACGGCACGATCCGCGAGGTCCAGCGCGGCACCACCTCGGCGCCCGAAGCCGAAGACTGGGCCGGCGACTACCTGCTGCCCGGCCTGATCGAGCTTCATACGGACAATCTCGAAAAACATCTCGCGCCGCGCCCCGGCGTGCAATGGAACACCGACGCGGCCTTCGTGATTCACGACGCCCAGGTGGCGGCCGCCGGCATCACGACCGTGTTCGACGCGCTCGCCATCGGCACGCGCCTTTCAGTGGGCGTACGCGGACGCGACGTGCAGATGCGCTGCGCGGCCTCACTGGAACGCTTCGCGACGCGGCAACTGCTGCGTGCCGAGCACTTCCTGCACCTGCGCTGCGAGATCGCCACCGAAGACGTAGTCGAGCTGTTCGACGAACTGTGCACGCATCCGCTGATGCGGCTCGCGTCCGTGATGGATCACACGCCTGGCCAGCGCCAGTGGCACGACCCCGCGCAATGGCGCCGCTATCAGGAACGGCACGGCAAATGGACCGACGAGCAGGCGGCCACCATGCTCGCCGAACTGGCCGACGAACAGCAGCGTTTCGCCGACACGCATCGCCATCAGATCGTTACGCGCTGCAAGGCGCGCAACATTCCGGTGGCAAGCCACGACGACACGCTCGTGGAACACGTCGAACAGGCCGCCGCCGAGGGCGTCGCGATCTCCGAATTTCCGACCACGCGCGCCGCGGCGCAGGCCGCGCGCGAACGCGGCATCGCCACCGTGATGGGCGCGCCGAACGTGGTGCGCGGCGGCTCGCATTCGGGCAACGTGTCGGCGCTCGAACTCGCGCAGGCGGGCCTGCTCGATATCCTCTCCTCGGACTACGTGCCCTCCAGCCTGCTCACCGCCGCCTTCGAACTGGTCCACAAGGCCGACTGGAGCCTGCCGCGCGCACTGGCCACGGTCTCGTCGGAGCCCGCGCGCCACGCCGGTCTGACGGATCGCGGCGCGATCGAGCCGGGCCTGCGGGCGGACATGGTGCGCGTGACCATGCTCGATGCGCTGCCCGTTCCGCGCGCCACCTATCGCGCCGGCCAACGCATCGTTTGAGCACCGCGGGGCATGAGCAGAGGCGCGCGCGACATACGTCCGGCATAAAGTCGCAGCCGCGCCTCTAGAGCGACCTTTCGGGACGCCTTCATCGCGTGCCGCCCTGCCGCATCGCAACAGGCTTGTAAAGCCCGCCACGCACGGCTGTCGCGCCCGCGCAAAAGAAGCCGTGCTGCGCCGTGTCGCGATCTGCCTTGGCCGCGCCATCCGGTATTACACTAGCTCCGCTTTAATTTTGACTTGGTAAGCTTGGCGCGCTCTGCTGGCCGCCGGCCGGCGGCCATAACAGGGGCCGGGCGCGACAGGCGCCACCCTCCGCCCTGCGGGCGGCACAACCGCGCGCATGGCTATTCGAACCACTCCGAGGAGTAAAAACAGTGAAAAAACTGCTTGCGGCCGTGACGGTTGCCCTGCTTGCCCTTTCGGCGGGCGCCCATGCCAAAGACTGGACGACGATTCGTTTCGGCGTCGACGCCAGCTACCCGCCGTTTGAATCGAAGGCCTCCGACGGCAAGCTGGTCGGCTTCGATATCGACCTCGGCAATGAAATCTGCGCGCGCCTGAAGGCCAAGTGCGTCTGGGTGGAAAACGACTTCGACGGCATGATCCCCGCACTGAAGGCGAAGAAGTTCGACGGCGTGCTGTCGTCGATGTCCATGACGCCGCAACGCGCCGAACAGATCGCGTTCTCGTCGAAGCTCTTCAACACGCCGACGCGCCTCGTCGCCAAGAAGGGCTCGGGCATCAAGCCGACGCCTGAATCGCTCGCGGGCAAGACCGTGGGCGTCGAACAGGGCACGATCCAGGAAACGTACGCGAAGACCTACTGGGAGCCGAAGGGCGCCAAGGTCGTGCCGTACCAGAACCAGGATCAGGTCTACGCGGACCTGCTGTCGGGCCGCCTCGACGCAGCGCTGCAAGACGCCGTGCAGGCCGACATCGGCTTCCTGAAGACGCCGCGCGGCGCCGGTTACGAGTTCGTGGGCAAGGACCTCGTCGATCCGAAGATTCTCGGCAACGGTGCCGGCATCGGCCTGCGCAAGGAAGATACCGACCTGAAGGCGAAGATCGACAAGGCGATCGCCGACATCCTCAAGGACGGCACCTACAAGAAGCTCGAGAAGAAGTACTTCGACTTCGACGTGTACGGCGGCTGATTCCGCGGTTCTCCGCGCTGTTTCCCCTACAGCCGGCTGCGGCACACGCCGCAACGGCTGCACGGACCGGCCGCATGAACCAGCAGTACGCAAACGGGCTGCGCGATACGCGCGGCCCGTTTTGTTTTGGCGCGCCGTATCGCCGCAAGCGCGCCTGAACCAGGCCCCAGGCGCGACTCATCGCGGCACGCTCCGCACAGCGTGCCCATATCGGCTAAGATCGGCGGATTCCCTCAACGCCACCTCAACTGTCTTTCGTGCGGCACGCGCTGCACGGACCCCATCGATCATGCAGACCAGGAACCATCCGCTGATTTCGCCGACGCTCGGCACCGCCCGCCAGATCACGAGCTTCCACTACGGCCCTGCCGGCGGCCAGAAGATCTACATCCAGTCGTCCCTGCACGCCGACGAACTGCCCGGCATGCTGGTTTCGTGGGCACTGCGCCGCAAGCTCGCCGCGCTCGAGGCCGCGGGCAAGATGCGCGGCGAAGTGGTCGTGGTGCCCGTACCGAACCCGATCGGCCTGAACCAGCACGTGCTGGGCCACCTTGCGGGCCGCTTCGAATCGAACACGGCGCAAAACTTCAATCGCAACTTCTACGATCTGGCCGCGCTCGTGCTGCCCCATATCGAAGAGCGCCTCACCGGCGACGTGGAGGCGAACCGCAACGCCATTCGCGCGACGATGCGCGAAGTACTCGATGCGCAGCACCCGAAAACGGAACTGGATTCGCAACGTCTCGCGCTGCAACGCCTCTCGTACGACGCCGACGTCGTGCTCGACCTGCATTGCGACTGGGAAGCGGCACTGCATCTGTACACGAACCCCGACCTCTGGGACGACGTGGAGCCGCTCGCACGCTATCTCGACGCGAAGACGTCGCTGCTTGCGCTCAATTCCATCGGCAATCCGTTCGACGAGATTCACAGCTTCTGCTGGTCCGATCTGCGCGAACGCTTCGGCGACCGCTTCCCGATTCCGAACGGCTCGATCTCCGTCACGGTGGAACTGCGCGGCCAGGCCGACGTCTCGTACGAACTCGCGGACAAAGACGCGCAAGGAATCATCGAGTACCTCACGCTGCGCGGCGTGATCGACGGCACGGCCGCGCCGCTGCCGCCGCTCGCGTTCGCGGCCACGCCGCTCGCCGGCACGGAGCCCATCGTCGCGCCGGCGAGCGGCGTGCTAGTGTTTCGCGCCCTGTACGGCGAGTGGGTGGAAGCGGGCACGGCTATCGCGGATATCGTCGACCCGCTCACGGACGAAATCACCACACTCAAATGCACCGTGAGCGGTGTGCTCTACGCGCGGCATCGTGCACGTCTTGCGACGGCGGGCATGGAAGTGGCGCGCGTGGCCGGCGCAACGCCCATCCGCACGGGGTCGCTGCTCTCGCAGTGAACGTCGCGGGCGCCGTTCATAGGCGGTGCCCGTTATTGGGGTGACTCTTCGGCTCAACGCCACGCCTCAACCCCTTATCGCCCCTCCTTCTCGCAACGCATGACCCGATGGCCGGCTTCGGTATCCCGCCGGCCATCGCGCTTCATCCGTCCTGTCTTCCCTCCTCGCCTCTTTCTCTTCGCTGACTCGCGGTGGTTGCACGCGCAAACGCTTGCGCGCCGCTGCGCAGTCTCGTTCTGCACGATTCGGTCGCGCTCTCGTCCCGCGCCTCGCTGCCTATGCGACGCCATCGCTATGTAGCGTCCGCACCACAACTCCCTCCGAAATTCTTGCTGTCACATTCCTTTCGTTGCCGCCCCTTACATTGCAGCCCGTCGCATGACCTGCCGAAGATCAGGTGCGGCTATTGCATTCTTTTCTCCTGGAGAACACGCCTTGAACAAGAAAGTCTTGACCGCCGCTATTCTCGCCACGCTTGGCGGCACCGCCCACGCTCAAAGCAGCGTGACGCTGTACGGCCTGATCGACGCCGGTATCAGCTACGTGAACAACAGCAAGACCTCCACGGGCAGCGACAAGCTGTTCAAGTACGACGACGGCGTCGCGCAAGGCAGCCGCTGGGGCCTGCGCGGCACGGAAGATCTGGGCGGTGGCCTGAAGGCGATCTTCGTGCTCGAAAACGGCTTCAACAGCGGCAACGGCACGCTGGGCCAGGGCGGCGCGATGTTCGGGCGCCAGGCGTTCGTGGGTCTGTCGAAAACCGACGTCGGCTCGCTGACCTTCGGTCGCCAGTATTCGTTCACGACCGACTACCTGGGCGGCAGCTACTCCACGGGCGGTCTGACGGCAGCGGGCAACTACGCCTACCACGTCAACGACATCGACCAGCTCACGTCGAGCCGCATCAACAACGCGGTCAAGTTCAGCAGCGCGAACTTCGCAGGCTTCACGTTCGGCGCGTTGTACGGCTTCTCGAACCAGGCCGGCGCATTCGCGGGCGCGCCGCAGACGGGCACGACGGCCAATCCGGTCGCCGGTTCGTCGCGCGCATACAGCTTCGGCGCGAACTACGCCGCCGGTCCGCTCGGCATCGGCGCGGCCTATACGGACATCCGCTTCCCGAGCCAGGCGTCGCCTGCGTTCACGACGGCGATCTTCGGCATCAACACGGGCACCATCAAAGACCTGCGTTCGTTCGGTATCGGCGCGCGCTACGCCTTCGGCCCGGCCACGCTGTGGGCTCTGTGGACCAACACGCTGCTCTCGCCCATCACGGGTTCGTCGACGATGTACAACGCCTACGAATTCGGCGGCAAGTACGCGTTCACGCCGGCACTGTCTGCAGCGGCGGGCTACACGTACTCGCGCTCGTCGGGTCTCTTCTCGGCGCACTGGAACCAGGTCAACGCCGTGGTGGATTACGCCCTCAGCAAGCGCACGGACGTGTACCTGCTCGGCGTCTACGAGCAGGCTTCGGGCCACCTCGCGAACGGCACGCAGGTGCCGGCGCAGATTGGTTCGAGCACGAGCTACTTCAACACGTCCGGCACGTCGGACAACCAGGTTGCCGTGCGCGTGGGGATTCGCCACAAGTTCTAAGCGGCACATCTTGCCGGCGGCGCACGCGCTACGCGGTGCGTCGCTCATGCATCAGCAGAGCGCCCTTCGGGGCGCTTCTTTTTGCGCGCGGCTCGCGTTCTTTTCGGGCGGCGGTGCGCTTCTTACGGTCTCCATCGCGCTTCTGGTACCCTTCGCCCTTCCGGCTCATGCAGCACTCGCATGCAGCGCTTTCAGGCATTGGGTAACGAAGCAATGGCAATGGATACTCCTTTCAACGAACGCGGCGTCTCCGTCACACGCAACGCAATCTCCGCGGCCGGGCAGGTCTTCACGTTGCGTGACGTGCGCGACGTGCGTGTCATCACGGTGGGCAAGAACCGTGTCGTACCGACGGTCATCAGCCTGTGCGGCGTGGCCGTTGCCATCGCGGGCGGCTGGTTCGGCACGGCGGCCGCGCTCGTGTGCGGCGCCATGCTCGTGGTGGTGGGCGGGCTTGCATGGACGACCCAGGACGTGACGCATCGGCTCATTGTCGCGACCGCGGCGGGCGATCGCGAAGCGGTGTCGAGTACGGATGCCGATTTCGTCGCACGCGTGGAGCGCGCGGTGAAAGACGCGCTGGCTGCGGCGAAAACGCAGCAGCAACAGCAACAACAGCAGTAACGAGAGCCGCAGCGGCGACGCCCCGGCCGTGGCGCCTCGCCCCCGCGGCGCCACAATCGCCTCAGCAGATCTCAGCCCCTCTCCAGCGGCTTCACGCGCCAGATGTCGCGCGCGTACTCGGCAATCGTGCGGTCCGACGAGAAGAAGCCCATGCCGGCCACGTTTTCGATCGCGCTTTGGTCCCAGGCGCGCGAATCGCGAAAACGGCGGTCCACCTCTTCCTGGGTCTTCGCGAACGACGCGAAATCGGCCAGCACCATGTAGTGGTCGCCCCAATCCACGAGCGTGTGGAAGATGTCCGAAAAGCGCAGCGGATCGCCAGGCGAGAAAAACCCGGTGCGGATCTGGTCGAGCGCCGTGTGCAGTTCCGCGTTTTCTTCGTAGATCTGCCGCGGCCGATAGCCGCCGGCGCGCAGGCCGTACACTTCGTCGGAGGAGTGACCGAAGATGAAGATGTTGTCCTTGCCCACCGCGTCGCGAATTTCGATGTTCGCGCCGTCGAGCGTGCCGATGGTGAGCGCGCCGTTCAACGCGAGTTTCATGTTGCCCGTGCCCGAGGCCTCGGTGCCCGCCATCGAAATCTGCTCCGAAAGATCGGCCGCCGGAATGATCAGCTCGGCCACGCTCACGCCGTAGTTCGGCACGAACACCACCTTCAGCCGGTCGCCCACCGCCGGGTCGTTGTTGATCTTTGCCGCGACGTCGTTGATGAGCTTGATGATGGTCTTCGCCATGCGATACGCGGACGCCGCCTTGCCGGCAAACATCACCACGCGCGGCACCCAGTCGCGCTGCGGGTTCTCGCGAATGCGGTTGTAGCGCACGATCACGTGCAGCACGTTCAGCAACTGGCGTTTGTATTCGTGAATGCGCTTCACCTGCAGGTCGAAGAGCGCGTCGGGGTCGAAGGACACGCCCGTCTGGTGCATGAGCCGATGCCCAAGGCGTATCTTGTTTTGCCGCTTCGCTTCGCGGAACGCCTCAATGAACGCAGGGTCGTTGCGCAGCTCGCGCAGCTTCGCGAGTTCGAACAGATCGGTGCGCCAGTGCGTGCCGATCTGCATGTCGATCAACGACGAAAGCGAGGGGCTTGCCTGCGCAAGCCAGCGCCGCGGCGTGATGCCGTTGGTGACGTTGGTGAAGCGCTCGGGGTACATGCGCGCGAAGTCCGCGAAGATGTCGCGCGTCATCAGTTGCGAATGCAGCTTCGATACGCCGTTCACCTTCTGGCTCGCCACGATGGCGAGATGCGCCATGCGCACGCGCCGCTGCCCGTATTCGTCCACGAGCGAAATGCGCCGGATCAGATCGACGTCGTGGTCCGAATGCTCGCTCACCTGCTTGAGGAATTCGGCGTTGATGTCGAAGATGATTTCGAGGTGACGCGGCAGCAGACGCGCGAGCAGTTCCACGTCCCACGTTTCGAGCGCCTCGGGCATGAGCGTGTGATTGGTGTACGAGAACATCTCCTGCACGTGGGCAAGCGCCTTGTCCCACGGTACGTGATGCACGTCGACCAGCAACCGCAGCAGCTCGGGAATGGCGAGCACGGGGTGCGTGTCGTTCAGGTGCACCGCGACCTTCTCGGAAAACCGGCCAAAAGTGCTGTGCGTGCGCAGATAGCGGCGAATCAGATCCTGCATCGTCGCGGAGACGAAGAAGTACTCCTGGCGCAGACGCAACTCGCGCCCGGCCGGCGTGGAATCGTCGGGATACAGCAGCCGCGAGACGTTCTCCGACGCGTTGCGCGCTTCCACCGCGCGCTGATAGTCGCCCTGGTTGAACGCGAAGAGATCGAACTCCTCCGTGGCGCGCGCGGACCACAGGCGCAGCGTGTTCGTCGCGCTTGTCGCGAAGCCCGGAATCACGGTGTCGTAGGCCATCGCATTCACGTGCTGCGTGTCGATCCACTCAATGCGGCCTTCGCGCTGCACCGTGCGCCCGCCGAAGTGCACCACATACTGAACCTCGGGCCGCGGAAATTCCCACGGGTTGCCCGCGCGCAGCCAGTAGTCGGGCGCCTCCACCTGTTCGCCGTCCACGATCTCCTGGCGAAACATGCCGTACTCGTAGCGAATGCCGTAGCCAAAGCCCGGAATGCCGAGCGTCGCCATCGAATCGAGAAAGCACGCGGCGAGCCGGCCAAGGCCGCCATTGCCGAGCGCGGCGTCGGGTTCGAGATCGGTGAGCGCTTCCATGTCCACGCCGAGACTGGCGAGCGCTTCTTTCATGGGGTCGTAGATGCCGAGCGCGAGCAGCGCATTCGTGAACGTGCGGCCGATCAGGAATTCCATCGACAGGTAATAGACCCGTTTCGCATCCTGTTCGTACTGCATGCGCGTGGTCTTCATCCAGCGGGCGACGAGCCGGTCGCGCACGGCGAGCGCTGCCGCGTGGAGCCAATCTTGCGGACGCGCTGCCACGGCGTCCTTGCCGACACCGTACATGAGACGGTTTGAAATGGAGCGCCGCAGCGCCTCGACGGTACTGTTGAGCTGGTCGAACTCCAGATCCACGGTCGTCATCGAAACCTCCCGGAAAAACGATGCGGCTTCCTGCACGCGAATGCCGTGCCAGCAAGGCGGGCGGGGGAAACCGGTCCGACGGGTAAATATGCAGAGTAGGACATTTTGCGCAGTGGAGTGCAGCGAGGGCGATGCATGCCACGGTAAGCCGCAGCGCAACGCACAGGGGACGTAACGCGAAGTGCAGGCGCCGTGCGCCAACATGAAACGCATTGCCATGCAATGCAATGCCGGTGCTGACGAGTGTCATCGCACGATGCACTGAATGGCCCTGACTGCACTGGCCCATGCACGATGCATGCTGTACCGCGCGCGCGTGCAGTACAGTGCAACAGAGTGCACAGCGCGTTGGCGCGCCGCTTGCGAACGCCCGATGGACGAAGCCGGAAAAAATGGAGGCCACCATGAATGCAGCCTTGACCCTGGGGATGCTTCACGCACAGGAACTGTTGCTGGTGTCGGTGATCCGCGCACTGCCGCCCGAAACGCGACGCCGCATCGCGGACGAGTTCCAGGCGCAGGCCGAACTCGCCGAGACGCCGCACCCCAGTTCCTCCCGCGACCGCGAGACCGACGACGCATTCAAGGCCCACGTCCGCAAACTGTCGATCCTGCTGGCATCGCTTTCCTGAGGCAACGCTGCGGGTACCGCGCGAACCCACGTCACGACGCCGCGAGAGCCGCTCCGCGAGACGTCAACCCGCGGCACCCGCCAGGCGTTCCCCGCCTTTCCCGAAGACTGAAACGAGCGAATGGCCGGTAATACGTCCGCTGCCGTGCCAGTTCGAAGACGCTAGCCGGAACAGACCGTTAGTTGTGTTATTGCGCCGTAAGCCTTGCCCCTTGTCTGGCGGGCCCTCCGGGCTCCGCAGCCTGCCTTTGAAGCGTTCACTGCACGATCACGGCGCCTCTGTAACAATCGCGTGACGGGCTGCCGGCGGGCCGCCGGCCCCAGCCACCGACGAGCCCATCTTGTCCGATACCTCCGCTACCCCAGCCCGCACCGACGATATCGACGAACCGATGTCCGGCAAAAAGCGCCGCGCAATGGCCGCCATCATGCTGGCGGTCGCGCTCGCCACGCTGGACACGGCCATCGCCAACACCGCGCTGCCGGCCATCGCGGCCGACCTGCACGCCGCGCCCGCGGCATCCGTGTGGATCATCAACGCCTACCAGCTCGCCATGGTCGCGACGCTGCTGCCGCTCGCGGCGCTGGGCGACATCGTCGGACACCGGCGCGTGTACATCTCGGGGCTCGCCACCTTCACGGTCGCGTCGCTCGCCTGCTCGCTCGTTTCCACGCTGCCGATGCTCGCCGCCGCCCGCATTCTCCAGGGCCTTGGCGCAAGCGCGATCATGAGCGTCAACATCGCGCTGATCCGCTCGCTCTACCCCGCGCATCGGTTGGGCCGCGGCGTGGGCATGAATGCGCTCGTGGTGGGCGTGTCGTTTGCCGTGGGACCGACCGTGGCGTCGCTGATTCTCTCGTTCGGCGCGTGGCCCTGGCTCTTCGCCGTCAACGTGCCGCTCGGCGTCGTGGCGCTGGCGTTCGCGCTTCCCGCGCTGCCCGCCACGCCGCGCGGCAGCCATGCTTTCGATCCGCTCGCCGCGTTGCTCAACGTGATCACCTTTGCCGCGCTGATCTTCGCGCTGGGCGAAGCAGCGCAGCGTGCGCCCGCGCCGCGCGTGCTGATTGCGGGCGCCATCGCGATCGTCTTCGGCTGGCTGTTGATGCGCCGTGAAGCAGGGCACCCCGCGCCGATGCTGCCAGTCGATCTGTTCCGGCGGCCCGTGTTCGCGCTCTCGGCGCTCACGGCGGTCTGCTCGTTCGCAGCGCAGGGGCTCGCGTTCGTTTCGCTGCCGTTCTATTTCGAGGACGTGCTTCATCGCAGTCAGGTGGAAACAGGCTTTCTCATGACGCCGTGGCCCGTGGTGGTCGCGCTTGCCGCGCCGTTCGCGGGGCGTCTTTCCGACCGCTACCCGCCCGGCCTGCTGGGCGCCATCGGGCTTGCGGTGCTGAGTGCCGGCATGGCCTCGCTCGCGCTGCTGCCCGCCTATCCGACGGTGCACGAGATCGGCATTCGCATGGCGATCTGCGGCGCGGGCTTCGGCTTTTTTCAGTCGCCCAATCTGAAGGCCATCATGTCGAGCGCGCCGCCCGGACGCAGCGGCGGCGCAAGCGGCATCATCGCGACTTCGCGGCTGCTCGGGCAGACCACCGGGGCAGCGCTCGTCGCGCTCAGTTTCAGCATTGCCGGCCGTCATGGGCCCACGCTTTCGCTCGCGGCCGGCGCCGTATTCGCAGGCGCCGCCGCGATTGCGAGCGGCTTGCGGCTCTTCGCGCCGTCGCATCGCCTCGGCACGCCGGTCGGGCCGACGGGTCGCTAGAAGGCAGCCGTCAGGCGATAGCGGGTCGCCACGCGCGAGGCGAATCGGCGAACGTCCGCGCGCCCACCTTCTTCGTTTCGTTTGCGCGAGCCCCGTGGCTGCGCGCGCCTTCCGCTTGATACGATGAGCACTGGCAGCGGCGAGCGCATCGCCGCTCTCTTCTCCTCAGACATTCCCGGCACGGCGCGCATTTTTTTCGCGCCGGCTCAACAGAATCTCCAACGAAACTCAAAGGAAGCGAGCATGACTATCGAAACAGTGGGTGTGGTGGGCGCAGGCACCATGGGTAACGGCATCGCGCAGACAGCCGCCGTCGCCGGGCTCAAGGTGATCATGATCGACGTCACCGACGCCGCGCTCGCCAAGGGCGTCGCCACGCTGACGTCGAGCCTCGAGCGGCTCGTCGCAAAAGACAAGCTGGACGCCGCAACGCGCGACGCGGCGCTGGCCCGCATCGAAACGTCCACGGACTACCAGCGCCTCGCCGCCGCGGATCTCGTCGTGGAAGCCGCCACCGAAAACGTGGAGCTGAAGAACCGCATCCTGAAGCAGATCGAGGCGGTGGTGCAGCCTCACACGATCATCGCGTCGAACACGTCGTCCATTTCGATCACCTCGCTCGGCGCCACGCTCGCGGACCCCACGCGCTTCATCGGCATGCATTTCTTCAATCCGGTGCCGCTTCTGCCGCTCGTCGAAATCATTCGCGGTCTGCAGACGAGCGCCGCAACGGCCGACTCCGTGCGCGAACTGACGGAGCGCCTCGGCAAGTCGCCGATCGGTGTGAAGAATTCGCCGGGCTTCGTGGTGAACCGCATTCTCGTGCCGATGATCAACGAGGCGTTCTTCGTACTGGCGGAAGGCGTGGCGAGCGCGGAGGAAATCGACGCGGGCATGCGGCTGGGCGCCAATCATCCCATCGGGCCGCTCGCGCTCGCGGACCTGATCGGCCTCGACGTGTGCCTTTCCGTGATGGACGTATTCCTGAAGGACTTCGGCGATACCAAGTATCGTGCGTGCCCGCTGCTGCGCGAATTGGTCGCCGCGGGGCACCTGGGACGCAAGACGAAGCAGGGCGTCTATAAATACGACTGAGGGACGCGCTGACGTCTTCTTGCCCGTCAGCCTCATTAGCGGCAAGCGTTAGTCCGCAAAAAACCAACGGGGCGCGCGTCGAGAAACCACACCGCGCGCCCCGCTCGCTCGCACAGTTAGCGTGCGAAATATCCCTTCACAGCCGCGACGAACGTCTCGATGTCCGCACGCGACACGTCGAGGTGCGTCACGAACCGCGACGCGTACAACATCTGCGTGAGGATGCCGCGCTCTTTGAGCCACGCTTCGAGCGGCGCGCAGTGTTCCTTCGGAAACTGCGCGAACACCATGTTCGTGGCCTGCGATTGCACCGTGACCGGGTCGATGCTCGCGAGCCCGGCCGCGAGATGCTCGGCGTTCGCGTGATCTTCGGCAAGCCGTTCGACATTGTGCTCGAGCGCATAGAGGCACGCGGCCGCGAGCACGCCGGCCTGACGCATGCCGCCACCCAGCACCTTGCGCCAGCGGTGTGCGCGCTCGATCAACTCGCGGCTCCCGACGAGCACCGACCCCACCGGCGCGCCGAGTCCCTTCGAAAAGCAGATCGAGACGGTGTCGAACGGCGCGGTCAGCGTGCCGACCGGCTGCCCCGACGCGACCGCCGCGTTATAGACGCGCGCGCCGTCCAGATGCGTGGCGAGCCCATATTGACGCGCGAGCTGCACGGCCTCGGTCACGTAAGCGGGCGGCAGCACTTTGCCGCCAATCGTGTTTTCGAGCGCGAGCAGGCGTGTGCGCGCGAAGTGATCGTCGATGGGCTTGATGGCGGCGGCGATTTTCTCGAGCGGCAGCGAGCCGTCCGCGGCATTCTCGAGCGGCTGCGGCTGGATGCTGCCCAGCACCGCGGCACCGCCGCCTTCGTATTTGTAGGTGTGCGCAGCCTGACCGACGATGTACTCGTCGCCGCGCGCGCAATGCGCCATCAACGCGGCGAGATTGCTCTGCGTGCCGCTCGGAAAGAAGAGCCCGGCCTCCTTGCCCGCGCGTTCGGCCATGGTGTCCTGCAGGCGCTGCACGGTGGGGTCGTCGCCCCACACGTCGTCGCCCACCTCGGCGCGCATCATCGCGGCCTTCATGCCCTCGCTGGGCCGCGTTACGGTATCGCTACGCAAATCGATCATGCGTCATGTCCTCGTGACGGGTGCAAATGGTGAGACGGGCACACGCAGTGCCCATCGCACAGACGAAGAAGTGTATTTCCAAACGAAAAGCGTTGCCACGCCGCAGGCGATGGACGCTGAGCTGGCGACGGCCGCGGCGCACGGTTCGCGCCGTATCGGGCAACGTCGGGCAATGCCTCGCGACGAAGTCGCGACGAAGATCAGCCGCCTTGCCGCGGCAGATAGCCGAGCGGATCGACAGGCTTGCCGTCGCGGCGCACTTCGAATTCGAGCGTGCCCGCGCCTTTCGCGTCGGCACCCATCTCGGCGATGGCCTGGCCTTGCGCGACTGCGTCGTCTTCCTTGACGAGCAGCTTGCTGTTGTGGCCATAAGCCGTAATCAGCGAGTCGTTGTGCTTCACGATGACAAGCGGCCCATACGCCTCGAGCCCCGTGCCTGCGTAGACCACGCGCCCCGCAGCGGCCGCTTTCACCGTCTCGCCCTCGGTGCCGCCGATCACGATGCCATTCGTCTTGCCGGCCACGAACGGTTTCAGCACCGGGCCCTGAACCGGCCAGGCGAGCCGCACCGCCGGCGCCGCGTTGGCGCCTGCCATCCCGTTCGCGCCATTAGCAGCCGTGCCGGCACCCGGCGACATGGCCTGCGCCGCAGGCTGCGGCGCCACCCTCAGCACCTGGCCGGGCAGCGGTGGCACGTCCGCGGCAATGTGGTTCCAGTCTGCGATGTCCTGCTTGCGCTGGCCGAACGCCGCGGCAATGCCCGCTACGGTATCGCCAGGGTTGACGCGGTAATAGCCCGCGGGCACCGGCTGCTGTGTGCGCTGCACACTCGCGCTCGGGTAGGTGGGTTGCTGTTCCCAGGGCATCCAGCCGGTTGTACAGCCGGAAACGAGCACGACCGTTGCACCGGTGCTCGCCGCCGCCTTTGCCAGCGTCTTTGCCAGATCCATGCCCACGTTGCGCTGCTGTCGAATCATCGTTGTTGTCCTCCGCTCGCTGATGCCAACCCACATTCGATTGCCGCAAGCCGCGGTTCGTTCGCGCGAATTCACCGACCGGCGCCGTGGCCGGGGCCGGCGCCCGCGCTACACGCTGCCTTCCGACTCGATTACAAGAATTCTGGCTTCCCCAATGGGATGCGCGACGTGTTCGGTACCCACCGACGCAAAGAAGATGTCGCCGGCTTCCAGCACCGTGCTCTGCTCCGCGCCGTTGTCGCGATAGCGCATCTCGACGCGGCCATCCAGCACCGCGAACACCTCTTCGCCGTCGTTCACGTGCCAGCGGTACGGCTGGTCGGTCCAGTGCAGCCGCGTGGTGATGCCGTTCATGTTGGCGATGTCGAGCGCGCCCCATGCGCGCGGCGCCGTGAACGTCTTGCTGCGTATGATTTTCATGATGTGGGCGCTGAACGGCCCGGCTGCGTGCGGTACCTGACCGGAGCGGCGCCAGGAACACGATGGGCAGACGGAACAGGCAAAGCTGATGAATGGAGAGCCCGATTATAGGGCGCATGCGCAACCGGCGTGCCCGGCGCGAGGTCGACAACTGCGGCCGCAGGCGCATTGCATCACGAGACTGCTGGCCTATACTGGGTCCTGCTGCCCAGTTTTCCTCCACTCACCGTTTGCCACGTCGCAAGCCATATCGGTAAGGACCGCCAGCATGAACAAAGCCACTTTTCTGTCCGTGCAGTTGAACCTCGAGGATATTGCAGCGTCGCCCGGTCTCGTCGAATTGCTCAATACACACCTCGTCTTCGCAGCGGACGTGGCCGAAGCCGCCGACGAACTCGTCCAGCTCGCGAGCGTGGCCCGTCTGTCGGGCGGCGTGGAAGCGAAAGTCGAAGTGTCTGCGCTTGCCATCGAGCGTTTGCGCGATGCACTCGATACGCTGAGCGGCTACGACGAAACCTGGCTCTTTGCCCTCGAACCGAGCGAGGGCCTGTTCGACGATCTCACGCGGCGGCATACGCTGCATTGAAGGTTCTCGCATCGGCACAATGCCGGCGCGCCACCCCATAAAAAAACGCGGACCGGGTAACCGGTCCGCGTTTTTTCATTCCCTCTGACACGTTATCCGCGTCGCCTGCTTCCAGCCTGCGCTGCTACAGGCACCCGCCAGACAGCGCAACTGCTTTAGTGGCCGAAGTACACGCCGAGGTTCGGCGCGGTCTTCGTCGCCGCGCCACCTGCTGCGGACGACCCCACCGTTTGCGCACCGTAACCGCTCGTGTCGGCTTGAGCCAGTTGGGCCTGCGCCGCGACACGCTGTTGGGCGGCCTGGATGTCGGCCGGGTAATCGACGCGGTCAGCCGCCGGGTTGTAGCCGGCCTTTTCGAGCTGGATCAGTTCGGCACGCACTTGCGCACGCGTCACAGGCTGGTTCGACTGTGCAAACGACGCCACCGGAGCGGCGAGCAGCGTGGCAACGGCAACTGCGGAAACAAAAGACTTTGCATTCATGATGACCTCCGAAACTTGTCTGTTTTGGCTGCCCGACACCCTGTCGTGCAGCGCTTGAAGACAAGTCTAGGCAAGACATCCTCTAGGGGAAACCCTTACTTTGACCAAAGTCTATTGTTTCAATCGCAATAATGAAGCCGAAAATGGCCGATTGAAACAATCGATTACAGCAATAGTCCGCGCCACCCGCGCGCTCCGTCACGCCCAATGCGCGTGGAAACTGCCCGGCTTGTCCACGCGCTCGAACGTGTGCGCACCGAAGAAGTCACGCTGTGCCTGTACGAGGTTCGCGGGCAGACGCTCGGAGCGGTAGCCGTCGAAGTAGGCCACCGCGGACGCGAACGTGGGCACCGGCACCCCGGCCGTCACCGCGGCCACGACCACCTCGCGCAGCGCGCTCTGGTAGCGCGCCGCGATATCGCGGAAGTACGGATCGAGCAGCAGGTTGGCGAGCGCCTTGTCGTGGGCATAGGCGTCCGTGATCTTCTGCAGGAAGCGCGCGCGGATGATGCAGCCCGCGCGGAAAATCTTCGCGATCGTGCCGTAGTCGAGATCCCACTTGTACTCGTCCGACGCGGCACGCAGTTGCGCGAAACCCTGCGCGTACGAGATCACCTTGCTCAGGTACAGCGCGCGGCGCACTGCTTCAACGAACGCGGCGCGGTCGCCCGAAAAGGGCTTCGCCTGCGGACCTTCGATCACTTTGCTCGCGGCCACGCGCTGCGTCTTCAGCGACGACAGTACGCGCGCAAACACCGATTCGGTGATGAGCGGCAGCGGCACGCCGAGGTCGAGCGCGTTCTGGCTCGTCCACTTGCCGGTACCCTTTTGCGCGGCGCGGTCGAGAATCACGTCGACGAGGTCCTTGCCCGTTTCGTCGTCCTTCTTGCGGAAAATCTTCGAGGTAATTTCGATCAGGTAACTGTCGAGTTCGCCCTGATTCCACTCGGTGTAGACGTCGGCGAGTTCCGCGTTCGACAGCCCCGCCACCTGGCTCAGCACCGCGTAGCTTTCGGCGATCAGCTGCATGTCGCCGTACTCGATACCGTTGTGCACCATCTTCACGTAGTGGCCCGCGCCGTCCGGGCCCATGTAGGCAACGCACGGCTCGCCGTCGGGCGCCTTCGCGGCGATTTCGGTGAGGATGGGCGCCACGAGGTCGTAGGCTTCGCGCTGGCCGCCCGGCATGATGGACGGCCCCTTGAGCGCGCCCTCTTCGCCGCCCGACACGCCCGTGCCGATGAAATGAAAGCCCGCCTTCGCGAGTTCCTGGTTGCGGCGGATGGTGTCCTGAAACGGCGTGTTGCCGCCGTCGATCAGAATGTCGCCCTTGTCGAGCAGCGGCTTGAGCGCCGCGATGGTGGCGTCGGTCGGCTCGCCGGCCTTCACCATCATGAGGATGCGGCGCGGCTTTTCGAGCGAGGCCACGAATTCCTCGAGCGTGTAGGTGGGCACCAGCTTGCGGTCGGGGAATTCCGCGATCAGTTCGTCGGTTTTTTCGCGGCTGCGGTTATAGACCGAAACCGCGTAGCCCCGGCTCTCGATGTTGAGCGCCAGATTGCGTCCCATCACGGCCAGCCCTACTACGCCGATTGCCTGTTTGCCCATGTCGGTTCTCCACTTCAGAAAACGGGGATGCCGCGTGCGCGTTGCGCTCACTGCGCGGCGTCGAGGGTCAAAGGATAAGGGAAATGGCCGTTCGCTGCCCTCGCGTGCTCATCGACGGCAATTCGCGGGCCCGCTCAGGAGAGGTCTCAATACGGGCCTCAATACGGGCCTCAGCACGGGCCTCAGTACAGGCCCGTCTTCAGGCGCTCGGGCAGTTCGCGGTCGTAGGCCACGGCATCGAAATCGTCGCGGATGCTTTTGATCATTTCGCCCGCGCTCGGCAGCAGCGAACGCTCGACGTGCTGCGCCGGGTCCCAGAGTTTCGAGCGCACCAGCGCCTTCGAGCAATGAAAGTAGACCGCATCGACGTCGATCATCACCACCGTGCGCGGCCGCTTGCCTTCCACGGCGAAGCTCTCGAGCAGCGCCTCGTCCGTGCTGATGCGCGCGCGCCCGTTCACACGCAGCGTCTCGCCCACGCCCGGCACGATGAAGAGCAGCCCCACGTGCGGCTGCGCGAGGATGTTGCGCAGACTGTCCACGCGGTTGTTGCCGATGCGGTCCGGCATGGCGAGCGTGCGTTCGTCGACGATGCGCACGAAGCCCGGCGCGTCGCCGCGCGGCGAGCAATCGAGCCCTTCGGGGCCCGCCGTCGCAAGCACGACGAAAGGCGAGCGCTCGATGAACTGCCGGTAGCTTTCGTTGACGTAGCCGATTTCCTTTCGCACGGACCGCTCATGCGGCTGACCGTAAAGCGCTTCCAGTTCTTCGAGTGTGGTGAGCATCGACACGTCCTTGTCGTGATGGCAATGGAGTTGAGTTGGGAATCTGACGCGTTGCGAAGCCGTTGCGAAGCCGTTGCAAACCTGCTGCAAACCTCGCGATGAGCTCGCTTTGAGCCCTCTATCCAGCGGCGGCCGCGAGTTGTCCCGCGAGCGCGGCCAGCGTCTCGCCGCACGGCGCCTCCACCTTCAACGCGAGCATCGGGTCCGCACGTGTCTTGCCGAGATTGATGGCCGCAACCGGCTTGCCCGCACGCTCGGCCCACACGCAGAAGCGAAAGCCTGAATACACCATGAGCGACGAGCCCACCACGAGTACCGCGTCGGCCGCATCGAGCGCGGCGCTCGCGGCTTCTACACGCGTGCGCGGCACGTTCTCGCCGAAAAACACGACAGCGGGCTTCAGCATGCCGCCGCAGACCTCGCACACGGGCACGCGAAACGCGGCGAGATCGGCCCATTCGATATGCGCGTCGCCGTCCGCAGCGGGTTCCGCGTTGGCGCCGGCAAAGGCCGGGTTGTCGCGCTCCAGGGTCTGCTGAAGCGACGCGCGCGAATACGCCGTGCTGCAGTCCATGCACGTCACGCCGCCAATGCTGCCGTGCAGCTCGATCACGTTCGCGCTGCCCGCGCGCTGATGCAACCCGTCCACGTTCTGCGTGACGAGCGCGGCCACGTGTTGCGCCGCTTCGATGCGTGCGAGCGCGCGATGCGCCTCGTTCGGATGCGCGTGCGCGACCACGGGCCAGCCCACCATGCTGCGTGCCCAGTAGCGCTGCCGCGCCTCGTGCGAACCGACGAACGCCTGCAACGTGATGGGCGGCGAACGCTTCCATGCGCCGTTTTCGTCGCGATAGCCGGGAATGCCGGAGTCTGTGCTGATGCCCGCGCCGGTCAGCACGAAAAGCCGCGGATGCCGGCGCACGAAGTCGTGGAGCGCCGCAAGTGCGGCGGGGTCGATGGCGGGAGACAGAAGGTCGGTCATGAGCGGGGCTTTACGCGCGGGGTCTTCTGCTGTGCCTCGTGCGCATGCTCCGCGTGAGCCGCTTGCCGCGCCTCCCACGCTGCGAGCGCGGCGCGGTAGCGCTCGCACGCCTCGTCGTAGAGATCGAAAACGCAGGGCGCGCAGCCGCCGCGACAACAATCGTCATCGGTGGGGCGCAGAGGTGGTTGCGGACGAGGATCGTCGGGGTGCAGGCAATCGTGCACGGCAGACAAACGAAACGGCATGAACGCGATCGCGCCAGTATACGGGAGCGCCGCTGATCGCGCAGACGGCGCAGCTGCCGTCACGCGCCCGCGCCGTCTGCCTGCCGTGCCGTCACGCCGTGCCGCCCTTGCGCACGATGAGCCGATGAATGCGCTTGCCCGACGATGCGCTTACCTCCTCGCGGTCGAACAGCACGGTGTCGTCAACGCTCAGTGCGTCGAGCACTGCGGCCTTGTCGAAGGCAGCGTAGAGCCGTCCGTTGCCGTCGCGCTGCGAGGCGTCCGCGGTCACGCGCCAGCTCAGGTAAACCGTACCGCCCGCATGCGTGATGTCGAGCAGCCGCTGCACGGCAGGCGTTACCGCCGCGGGCTCGAGATGCATGATCACGGTCTCGCACAACACGTTCTCGTAAGCACCCGATGCGACGTTCGCGAGTTCGGGCAACACCGCGTGCTCGAAGCGCAGCTCCGGGTGCAGCGCACGCGCCGCTTCGAGCAGCCCCTCCGATGCATCGAAACCGCACGCATCGTAGCCATGCGCAGCGAGCCACGCCGTGTCGCGGCCCGCGCCGCAACCCACGTCCGCCGTAGGCCCCGGCCTGAAGTAGCGCTCCAGCAACGCGTACATGTCGTCGGGCGCGGGCTGCGTGTGCCATTCCTGCGCGTACGCGGCCGCACGGGTGTCGTAGGCGTGTACGGTCTGTGTGTCCATCGTCATTGCTCTCCGTTGTTGTTATCGGTTCGCGCCGCGTGGTCAGCCGCGCCCCACGAACGGCATCTTCGTCGCCATGATGGTCATGAACTGCACGTTCGCGGCCAGCGGCAGTTCGGCCATGTGCAGCACCGCGTCGGCGACGTGCGAGACGTCCATCAGCGGTTCCACGGCGATTTCGCCGTTGGCCTGCGGCACGCCGCGCGCCATGCGCTCGGCCATTTCCGTGGCCGCGTTGCCGATATCGATCTGCCCGCAGGCAATGTCGTACTTGCGTCCGTCGAGCGATACGGACTTCGTGAGCCCCGTAATCGCATGCTTGGTCGCGGTGTACGCAATGCTGTTGGGTCGCGGCGCGTGCGCGGAAATGGAACCGTTGTTGATGATGCGGCCGCCGCGCGGCGACTGCGACTTCATCAACGCAAAGGCCGCGCGCGTACACAGGAACACGCCGGTGAGGTTCGTATCCACCACGGCGCGCCAGACGTCGACGTCGAGTTCGTCGATCTCCACGGGCGGCCCGTTGCGTCCCGCGTTGTTGAAGAGCACGTCGAGCCGCCCATAGCGCGAACGAATGGTGTCGAAGAGATGCGCGACGCTTGCGGCATCCGCGACGTCGCAAGGCACGGCCAGCGCTTCCTGACCGAGTTGCTGTGCTTCGGCCACAAGCGCATCGAGCAGCGCGGCGCGACGCCCTGCCAGTACCACGCGATAGCCGTGCGCGAGGAGACGCTTCGCCACGGCGCGCCCTATCCCGCTGCCCGCACCCGTGACGAGTGCAACCTTGCCTGCGCGCGGATCTGCCGCGCTGCCTTCATGACCCTGGACCTCTGTTCCCATGCTCACCTTGCCTTGTCTCCTTGATGTGAGGCATACGATTGGCGCGTGCCGCGCATGACGTCATGCGGCGCGCGTGCGGGACACGCCTGCGGCGACGTCGTTTTCGCTTTGCGTTTCGAGCTTGCCGCTTCGGCACGCCGCAAGGAACACATCGTAGTCGTGCTCCGCCTTGTCTGCATAGACGCGCGCATACGCCGCGAGCGACTGCGGGAACTGATCGCTGCGGCCCATGTAGGCGGCAATCTCGATGGCCTCGCCGCTCGCCTTCGCATGCGCCCGCGCGAGCGCCCAGCCGCAGAGCCGCGCGTAGCTTTCAAGCAGCATGCTGTCGAACAGATCGACATTCGCGGCAAGCTTCCTGTCGCGCCATTCGCGCACATGGAAGGAACGCTGCGAGACACTGGCGGTCCAGCCTGCAAAGACGTCTCTCGTAGCCTGCAGCAGACGCTGCGCCATCGCTACGCGCTCGCCGTCATGACGTGCAGGCAAGGCGCGTGGCGAGCCGGCATCGACGTATCGCGCGATGGCGGACGGGTGCGATTCCCTCGCCTGAAGAAAGAGCGGCTTGTCGTGATGATCGGTGCACAAGAGCACGAAGTCCCGGCTCGCGCCGTTCTCGACCTCGACCTGGAAAGCGAGATCCTGAAGCGTGAATTGATCGAGCAAGGCGCGCCGGTCGTGCGCCAGCGTCTCGCGATACTGCTCCCACATCGGTTCGATCACGCTGCGCCAGTCTGCGCCCTCTTCGAAGCCGCCCTCGTCGGATGCGAACAACGGCGCGGCGTGCTCTGCGCGATATAGCGTGGGTGGCGCGTTGCGCCATGCGAAGCCGTGCGCAGTGCGATCGACGAGCGTGCCAGGCGCCCTGCCATCCGCCCCCGCCGCGCCCTTTTCCAGAGCGCGCCGGATGGCGCGACGCGCCTCCGGTGCCAGCGCGCTTTCGATCATGTGGTCGAACGTGATCGTCTCGTGCCACATCTCGACGGCGCCGTATTGCGCGTACTGACGCATGCGGTCGCGGTACTGCGCCACGGCGGCCAGCACCAGCTCTTCGGCCGCGCGGCTGGATAGCCGCCGCTGACGGGCCGCCAGCACGAGGCTCACAGCGAGGCGCTTCACGTCCCATTCCCACGGGCCTATCGCGGCTTCGTCGAACGCGTCGACTTCGAACGCCAGCTCGCGCCCGGCAGTGACGAAGCCGCAGAAGTTGAGCAGATGCGCATTCCCGCAGAGGGGCACAAGCATGCCGGTGTGAGGCAAGCGGCTCAGGTCATGCGCATGCAACGCCGCGCTGCCGAGAAAGAACGCGAGCGGCGACACCGCCATGCGGCCGTGATGCAGCGCCACGAGCCGCGGTGCGTAGTGCTCGGCCTGCTCGCGCAACGGCGCGAGCGGGTCGCGACTCAGATCGCCGATCTGGCGGTGCGCCGAACGCTTCATGTGTTCGCGCACGGCGCGGCCCTTCGCATGCCGGTACTCGATGGTGCTGCCTTTCATGCGGCTCTCCGTTGTGTTCGATGTCGTGCAGCGGATTAGACAGTGCAGCCGAAACCCGCGCAAGGGGACTCGCGCGCGTGCCGCACGCTACAATCCGCGCATCCCCCCACACTGGTGATGCGCCATGTCCCTCTCCGCCTGGCTCTTCTTCCTGCCCGCCTGCTTTGCCCTCAACATGGCGCCGGGCCCGAACAACCTGCTCTCCATCAACGCCGCCGCGCGACACGGTTTCCTCAAAGCGGTCATTGCCGGCGCGGGCCGCCTCGTCGCTTTCGCGACGATGATCGTGCTGACGGCGACGGGCCTCGCGGTCGTGCTGCAAGCCTCCGAACTCTTTTTCCTCGCGATCAAGCTGGCGGGCGCCGCCTATCTGGTCTGGCTCGCCATCCAGCTCTGGCGCAGCGATGCCGGGCCGCTTGCAGCAATGGCCGACGACGGCGGCTCGCTTGCGCACATGGTCCGGCGCGAGTGTTTCGTCGCGGCGGGCAATCCCAAAGCGATCCTCGTTTTCACGGCGTTTCTGCCGCAGTTCGTCGACATCGCGAAGCCCATGCTGCCGCAGTTCACGGTGCTCGGCGCGAGCTTTCTCGTGCTCGAATGCATTGCGATTGCGCTCTACTCCGCGGCCGGCGTGTATCTGGCGCGCTGGCTCGCGCGCGCCTCGGTGCGCCGCTGGTTCAACCGTTGCTGCGGTGCGTTCCTTGGCGCCATCGGCGTCAGTTTCCTGTTCGCGCGCCGCGCCTGAAGGCGTTCATAAGCCATTCCTAATGGTTGAATCGAAAAACTTTAACTGTCGTGAATCGACATTGCCTCCTATGCTGTGATCATCGCCCTCGCCGGCGCGCCCGGTTCCCGTTCGCCTGAACGGGACGCGGCGCAGCGCCCACGCGTGCAAAGGGCAACCGGCCTTTCATCGTCAGTGGGGATGTCATCATGAAGATCTGTATCTTCGGGGCGGGGGCAATCGGCGCGCTCATGGGGGTGGAACTCGCACGCGCGGGCGCGGACGTGAGTTTCGTTGCGCGCGGGCCGCACCTCGCCGCCATGCAGGCCAACGGTGCGCGGCTTCTGATAGACGGCGAGGAACACGTGGCCAGGGTGCGTTGCACCTCGGACCCGCGGGAACTCGGCGTGCAGGACTACGTCATCATCACGCTCAAGGCCCATTCGGTGGCCGGCGTCATCGATTCGATGCAGCCGCTCCTGGGTAGCCACACCGCCATCGTTACGGGCACCAACGGCATTCCGTACTGGTACTTCTATCAGCACGGCGGCAAGTTCGCGGGCACGCGGCTGGAAAGCGTCGATCCGGACGGCGCGCAATGGACGCGCCTCACGCCTGAACGCGCCATCGGCTGCGTGCTGTATCCCGCTGCTGAAATCGCGGAGCCTGGCGTCATCAAACACGTGTACGGCAAGAAGTTTCCCATCGGCGAGCCGAGCGGCGAGCGCACGCCGCGCATCCAGCAACTGCACGAGATCATGCAGGCCGCCGGATTCGATGCGCCGATACGCGACAACATTCGCGACGAAATCTGGCTGAAGCTTTGGGGCAACCTCTGCTTCAATCCGATCAGCGTGCTCACGCATGCCACGCTCGACATCATCACGAGCGACCCGGCCACGCGCGCACTGTCGCGCACGATGATGCTGGAAGCGAAGCGCATTGCCGAGCAGTTCGGCGTGCACTTTCGCGTGGACGTGGAGCGTCGCATCGATGGCGCAGGCGCGGTGGGCGCGCACAAGACCTCGACACTCGTCGATCTGGAACACGGCCGGCCGCTGGAGATCGATCCGCTCTTGACCGTCGTGCAGGAGATGGGGCGACTGATTGGCGAGCCGACACCCACCATCGACATCGTGCTCGGCCTTGTAAAGCAGCGCGAACGGATGGCGTTGCAGGGCGCGTGATATCGGCATATCGCGCGCGTGCACGCGTACGTCATTGCGCACAGCCCTGACGCGGTAAAAACAAAAGGCGGGCCGTGTCAGCGGCCCGCCTTTTTTTACGCCCGCTGCCGCATTACTGCGCGAGCGAGAGCCATACCGCCTTCGGCTCCGTGAAGTTTTCGATCGCCACGTCGCCGTGCTCGCGCCCGAAACCCGAATCGCCCGTACCGCCCCAAGGCAGGCGCACGTCGGTATAGCCATAGGTATTGATCCACACCGTGCCCGCGCGCAACTCGCGCGCCATGCGATGCACGCGCCCGATGTCGGCGCTCCACACGCCGGCCGCAAGACTGTAGGCGGTGCCGTTTGCGATACGCACAGCGTCCTCTTCGTCTTCGAAGCGGATCACGCTCGCCACCGGTCCGAAGATTTCCTCCTGCGAAATGCGCATCTCGTGCTCGACGTTCGCGAACACCGTGGGCTCCACATAGAAGCCACGCTCGCCGATGCGCTTGCCGCCCGTGACGAGCGCCGCGCCCTCGTCGCGGCCAATGCTCACGTAGTCGAGCACGGTCTTCATCTGCGCTGCGGAAACGAGCGGCCCCATGGACGTGTCGCGCCCCGACGGGTCGCCCACGCGAATGGCCTTCGCGCGTGCCGCGAGCCGCTCCACCACGTCGTCGTAGACATCGCGATGCGCGAGGATGCGCGAACCGGCGGAACACACCTGCCCCGTGTTGAAGAAGATGCCCGACGCCGCCGCACGCACGGCCTGATCGAGATTCGCATCGGCGAAGATCACGTTTGCGGACTTGCCGCCCAGCTCGAGCGTCACGCGTTTGAAGTTGCCCGCGGCGCCTTGCAGAATGCCGCGCCCCACCGAGGGCGAGCCCGTGAAGGTGACCTTGTCCACGCCAGGATGCGCAACGAGCGCGTCGCCCACCACCTTGCCCTTGCCGGTCACGATGTTGAGCACGCCAGGCGGCACGCCGGCTTCGAGCGCGAGTTCGCCGATACGCAGCGCTGAAAGCGGCGTGATCTCCGCCGGCTTCACCACGAGCGTGCAGCCGCACGCGAGCGCGGGCGCAATCTTCCACATGCCGATCATGAGCGGGAAGTTCCACGGCACGATCGCGCCCACCACGCCTACCGGCTCGCGCACCGTGTAGGTGAGCGCGTCGGGACGCACGGGCACCACCTGTCCGTTGATCTTGTCGCACCAGCCCGCGTAGTAGGCGAGCGTGTCGATGGCGGCCGGGACGTCCTGGCGCATCACGGCGGCAATGGGCTTGCCCGCATCGAGACTTTCGAGCGCCGCGATCTCGTCCTGATGCTCGCGCAACAACTCGGCGAAGCGGCCCAGAATGCGCCCGCGTTCGCCGGCACGCATACCGTTCCAGACTTTCAGCGCGACACGCGCGGCCCGCACGGCGACGTCGACATCCGCCACCGTGCCTTGCGCAACGAGCGCGATGGGCTCTTCCGTGGCCGGGTTCAGGTCGACGGAATAGTCGCCGCCGCTGGGCGCAATGCGCTTGCCGTCTATCAGCAGATCATGGCGGATGAGGTCTGCGTGGGTGGTTGATTCCATGGTGAGACTCCTTGCATCGATCGAAGGGTTGCAATTCGCTCGCTCCGCGTGGTGGTTCACATGGGCGCTGCACGCTGGATCGCTCGCGGGCCCTCGCGTCGCCGGATGCAAGGCCGATGCCTCAGGCGATGCGCGCCGTGAAGGACGGCGGTCGCTGCGCACCGTGCGACGATGCGACCGTGCGAACCGGAGGGCGGGCGAGAGCGGCGGCGGCGTCGGGGGCGTCCGGCGATGCGGCTTGCACGCTTTTGTCTACGGCTGCGGTGTCGCCTGGGGCTGCGGCTGCTGCTGCGCTTGCCGCTTCATTCGCCGCATCGCGCGCATAGTCGACAAGCCGCTGCCACACCGCTTCAGCATTCGGACGCAGCGAGCGGTTCTTGCGCCGCACCAGCATGGTCGTGAGCGTCACTTCGGGTTGCAGCACGCGCACCGCCAATGCGGCGGAGGGCGCGGGCCAATGCGCCCCCACGGGCAACAGTCCCACGCCGAGCCCGAGTTCCACCATCCGCAGCACCGCGGCGAGATGGCCAAGCTCCTGAACCGATGCCGCATCGGGCGCGCGCGTCGCCAGTGCCCGCGCGATGACACCGTGGCCGCACGCGTCGTCGTTGAGCGTAATGAGCGGCGTCGCATCGAGGTCGCACCACGTAAGCGCGTCGCGTTGCGCGAGCACGTGGCCCACAGGCAGCACGGCGCAAAGCGGCGTCGTGAAAAGCGACTGGGCTTCGATGGTGCCGGCCGCCGCGACCGTTGCGTTCCCGGCCACGAGCGAATCCGCGATCAGCGCGAAATCCACCTCGCCCTGCTCCACGGCCGGAATCGCAGCGGCTTGCGGCAAATCGCGAATGCGCACGGCAAGCGCCGGAAATGCGGCAGCGCACTGCGCGAGTCCCAGAGGCAACCAGCCGGACGACAACACGGCATTGCTGGCCAGCGCCACCACACCGGTATGGCCGACGCACGACGCGCGGCCCTCGTTGAGCGCGAGTTCGATCTCGTCGAGCAACCGCCCAATGCGTTGCTCGAGCCCCGCGCCCGCCGACGTCAGCGCGACCTGGCGCGTGGTGCGATCGAAGAGCCGCAGATCAATGGCATCTTCGAGCTCGCGAATACAGCGGCTCACTGCGGACTGCGTGAGCCCGAACTCGCGCGCGGCGCGCGTGAAACTGCGCTCACGCGCCACCGCCACGAAAACCTTCAACTGATGCAGCGAAACGTTCATGTGCGACCGTTCCTTCGATGAAGCCTTGCACGCTTACGCGCTCTTGCCTCTCGCCTTCCTGCTCACGTGATTACTCGCCGGTCTGCTCAGGCCAGTGCGAGAGCCGCGACGCGCCGCCGTTGCCATTGCGCACCGCACCGGACAAGGCTTCGCCCGATTCGATCCAGCGTGCCCGCATCGGCTGCAGAATGAACTTGGCCGATACACCCGCGGCAATCGTAATGACCGCGGAGGCCACGAACACGGCGCTCCACCCGCCCGTTGCGGAAAGCACCGACGCGATCGGCACGAGCAGCGACGCCGTGCCCTTCGCCGTGTAGAGCGTGCCCGCATTTGCAGCTGCGTACTTGCTGCCGAACGTGTCCGCGCAAATGGCCGGGAAGATCGAGAAGATCTCGCCCCAGAACAGGAAGATGAGCGCGGCGAACACCATGAACGCATAGGGGTTCGTGCCGAACTGCATCATGCCGAGCAGCGAGAGCCCTTCGCCGATGAAGATCAGGAACATGGTGTTTTCACGGCCGATCTTGTCGGAGATGAACCCGCATAGCGGACGCGTGAAGCCGTTGCAGATGTTGTCGATGGAAAGCGTGAGCGTGAGCAGCGGCAGCGTTGCGCCGAACACCGTCATCGGTATGCGGGCCAAGCCCCAGTCCTTCGCGATGGGACCGATCTGCGCGGTGGCCATCAGGCCGCCCGCCGCCACCGCGACGAAGCACACGTAGATGACCCAGAACACCGGCGTCTTGATCATCTGCCCTGGCGTGAAGTCGATGCGCGATACCGCGAAGCGCTTCTTCTGCGCAGTCACCGCACGGATCTGAGGCTTCCTGAGCACCAGCGCGAGCACGAAGATCGCGATGCCCTGCAGCAGGCCGAAGAACAGGAAGGTGTGTTCGTAGCCCGAGCGCGTGATCATGTTGGCAATCGGAATCACCGTCACGGCAGCGCCTGCGCCGAACCCAGCAGCCGTGAGGCCTGCGGCAAGGCCGCGGCGGTCCGGGAACCACTTGAGCGCGTTGCCCACGCAGGTGCCGTACACGCCGCCTGCGCCTACGCCCGCAATCACGGCGGCAACGTACAGCATGGGCAACGTCGTGGCATACGAGTTGAGTACCCACGCGAGCCCGGCGCATACTGCGCCGCCTGCCACGACGGGACGCGGACCGAAGCGGTCCACGAGCCAGCCTTCCACCGGCACGAGCCACGTCTCGGTCAGGATGAAGATGGAGAACGCGAGCTGAATCGACGCCTGGCCCCAATGGTGTCTCGCGTTCATCGGCGCGACGAAGAGGGTCCAGGCATATTGGAGGTTAGCCACCAGCGCCATGCACATCATGCCGATGACAAGCTGACACCAGCGGTTCTGCCAGAACGGGCCGGCCGCCGGTTGATTGACGTCTTCCATGAGACTTGTCTCCGCTATGTATTCAGGGCAACAGGCCAATACGCCGGCCTGCATCCATTCCGCCTTATGGTTATGTTCCGGCTATTGGACTGCCGGATTTTCCATTACGGGAATTAAGCAAAATGCGGAATAAAACCTGTGCCGCCTTTCGCTCCCGCCTGCCCGGCTCCAGGCATGCTCCGGAACCGCGCCCTCCTTGTTTTTCGCCGTTCTTTACCACTTCTTCCCGCTTTTTACTGCTTTGCGCCGCGTCTACCCGCGCGTTAACCCGCATTTCCCGGCCGGCGACTCATGCTTTCAAAGTCATGCTAGGGTCATTGCTGAATTACTCATAATTAAAGTTTGTTATTATCAGCATTCACCTTCGTTTATGGATAAGGCCATGACGATGAGAAACGCCACGCTGCGCCAGCTCAAGGTCTTCGAGACGGTGGCGCGCCATCTCAGCTTCTCGCGCGCCGCAGAGGAATTGCACCTCACACAGCCCGCCGTCTCCACGCAGGTGAGGCAGCTCGAGGAACACGCGGGCCTGCCGCTTTTCGAGCAGCTCGGCAAGAAGATCTACCTCACGCCCGCCGGTACCGAAATGCTTCACTACAGCCGCGCCATCATCCAGCAGTTCCACGAAGTGGACGAAGCGATGGGGCAATTGAAGGGCGTCTCGGGCGGCACGCTCAACGTTGCCGTGATCAGCGCGGGCGACTACTTCTTTCCGCGCCTGCTTGCCGAATTCATGCGCCGCTATTCGGGCGTCGTGCTGAACCTCGCGGTGCACAATCGCGAGGAACTGTTGCATCAGTTGGCCACGAACCGAACCGACCTCGCCGTCATGGTGCGACCGCCACACGAGATGGACTCCATCAACGAGCCTTTCGCGCCGCATCCGTACGTGATCGTGGCGGCGCCCAATCATCCGCTCGCGCACAAGCGCAACATCAAGCTGAACACGCTCGCGAACGAGGCGTTCATCGTGAGAGAACGCGGATCGGACACGTGGAATTCCATGGAAGAAGGCTTCGCCGGCAAGCTCTCGAATCTCAAGATCGCCATGGAGATCAAGAGCACGGAAACGATCAAGCAGGCCGTGATTGCCGGCATGGGCATCGCCTTCCTTTCCGCCCACACCATTGCGCTCGAATTGCAGGTGGGCAATCTCGTCGTGCTCGACGTGGAGACCTTCCCCGTCATGTTGAACTGGTACGTCGTGCATCGCCGCAACAAGCGGCTGCCGCCCGTTGCGCTCGCCTTCAAGCGCTTTCTCATGGAAGAAGGCGCGCAGCTGATCGAACGGATCACGCGCGTGACCGAATCGACGGTGCATAAAGGCTAAGTTATGGACTTCCAATAAAACTTTAACTATTGCAAATCCATTGCGGCCTCTATGCTGGAGTCGAGTTCTCTCACTCGACTGCACAGGAGTCCGACCATGAATCACGCTTCGGTTCTGTCCCATTCCGTCACGCGCAACCCGTCCCGCAGCGCGACCGAAAGCGCGGCGGACGCCCACCTCGACGCCTACAACGCGGCGTTCAGCGACCTGGGGCTGCGCTTTCGCTGGGACCATGACACGCTCGCCGCGCTCAGCGAGTTCAGCAGCGAGCTTGCGCGCATCACGGCCTACATCGAACGGTTTCATGCGCATCTGCATCGCGCCTATGACGCCGACTTTCTCGCGCAGCTGATTCTCAGCAAGAAGAGCGAGTACTTCCGCGAGATCTCGCCCCAGGCGGGAAACTGATTCATGGGCCGGGGGTTCCCGGCCCACCGACTCACAGCCCACCGACTCACAGCCTCGCTTCGGGTTTCGGCACGACAGCATGCCTCGCCGCAGCCCTTTGCGCACATACAGCCTGTGCGCAACCGCGTTCATTCCTGCCCCGCCATCGTCGCTACCGTCGTCGGCTGCTGCGCCTGCGTCGCGGCCAGTGTGTTGGCGAGCTCGCCGATGCCTTCTATCGCGATCGTGACCGTCGCGCCATCGCGTATCGAGCCCACGCCGAGCGACGTGCCGCATGCAATCACGTCACCGGGCTCCAGCGTCATGTCGTGCGAAATCATGCTGACCTGCTCCGCGGGCGTGAGCACCATGTCCGCCAAGGGATAGTTCTGCCGCTCGGCGCCATCTAACGTGGTCACTACGCGCGCTGCGCGCCAGTCGAAGCCCGAGACGATCGCCGGGCCAATTGCGCAGAACGTATCGAATCCCTTCGCGCGGCACCACTGCGGAAAATCCGGGTTCTCGTTGAGCAGTTCGGCGGCGGTCACGTCGTTGACGATGGTGTAGCCGAAGATGGCCGCCTCGGCCGCCTCGAGGCTCGCATCGCGGCAACGCTTGCCTATCACGATGCCCAACTCGCCTTCATACGCGATCTTGCCGGCGTAGCTGGACGGTCGCCGGATCGCCTCGCCTGGCCCGATCACGGAACCCGCGGGCTTGATGAGGAAAAGCGGATGCGCGGGCACGGCCTTGCCGAGCTTCGCGGCAAGCGCATGAAAGTTGTTCCATAGCGCCACCACCTTGCCCGGCGCGCAGGGCGCAAGCGGCGTCAACGCGCGCAGGGAGAGCACGGCGCCAGTCGGCACGGGCTGGTCGATGCCCTCGTATTCGTGCAGATAGCCGTTCTCGACGCGTCCAAACGCGATACCGCCGTCGCTGGACATGAAGCGCATCCATGTTTCCATGCTTGCCTCCGTGGCGGTCCGGCCCTGCACACGTGTCGTCATGCCGGCCGTCCGCACCATGCTGAACGTTGCCGATGCCCGTCTATGTGCGACCGGCCACACAGCGTGCGGCCCGTCGCATTCGCTCACTCACGCCGGCATCAGATGAGGCCTGCCGCACGCGCCCACCGGTACTTCGCGCCGAGCACCGCCACCGGAATTTCGGTGGAGTACGCGTACGCCGGCACGCCGTGCTCGTAGAGATAGGCCGCCGCCTCTTCCACTTCCACGTCGCCCGCGAGCGATGCCACGATGGGCTTTTCGATGCCCTTCGCCTTCATCTCTTCCTTCACTTCGACCACGAGTTTCGCGAACACCATGGGCGGCGTGATGATGGTGTGCCAGTAGCCAAGGATGATCGCGTGAATACGCGGGTCTTCGAGGCCCAGCCGGATGGTGTTTTGATACGTGGTGGGCGGCTCGCCGCCCGTGATGTCCACGGGGTTGCCTGCTGCGCCGAAGGGCGGAATGAACTTGCGAAACGCGGCGTCCAGATCGGGCGGCATGGTCATGAGCGAGAGGCTGTTGTCCACGCAGGCATCCGAGAGCAGCACGCCCGAGCCGCCCGCGCCCGTGATGATCACGACGTTTTCGCCCTTCGGCGTGGGCAGTTTCGGAATGCCGCGCGCGAACTCGAGCAGATCGCGCAGCGAGCGTGCGCGGATCACGCCGCATTGCCTGAACACGTCTTCGTAGATGCGGTCGTTGCCGGCGAGCGCGCCGGTGTGCGAACTGGCCGCGCGTGCGCCAAGGCTCGTGCGCCCCGCCTTCAGCACCACGACCGGCTTCTTCTTCGACACGCGGCGCGCCGCCTCCGCGAACGCGCGGCCATCCTTCAGGTCTTCGCAGTGCTGCGCGATGATTTCCGTGTTGTCGTCCTGCTCGAAGAACGTGAGCAGATCGTCTTCGTCGATGTCGGACTTATTGCCGAGCCCGACGATCGCAGAGACACCCATCTTCGCCGCACGCGAAAACCCGATGATCGCCATGCCGATGCCGCCCGACTGCGACGAGAGCGCCGCCTTGCCCTTCACGTCGTACGGTGTACAGAACGTCGCGCAGAGGTTCTTCGGCGTGTAGTAGAAGCCGTAGATGTTGGGGCCCATCAGGCGGATGCCGTACTCGCGCGCAATCGCCACGATCTCCTGCTGGCCTTCCACGTTGCCCGTTTCCGCGAAGCCCGACGGAATCAGCACTGCGCCCGGAATACCCTTCTGCCCCACTTCCTTGAGCGCCGCCGCAACGAACTTCGCGGGAATCGCGAACACCGCCACGTCGATATCGCCCGGCACGTCGAGCACGCTGCGATACGCCTTGCGGCCCATGATCTCGTCGGCCTTCGGGTGGATTGGATAGATCTCGCCCTGGTAGCCGCCGTTGATCAGGTTCTTCATCACCGAGTTGCCGATCTTGCCGTCTTCCGACGAGGCACCGATCACCGCGACGCGATCCGGCCGCATGATACGGTTCATCTGCCGCACGATGTCTTCCTGGCTGGGACAATAGCGCTCCACGGGCGGTGAAAAGTCGAGCACGATGCGCACGTCCGCGGCAATCGCACCTGTCTTGCTCGCGAACACGGGATTCAGATCCATCTCCGCGATTTCAGGGAAGTCCGTGACGAGCCGCGACACGTTTTCGATCAGCGTAGCGAGCGCGTCGCGGTTCACCGGCTCGCCGCCGCGCACGCCCTTCAGCATTTCCGCAGCAGCGATGCCGTCGAGCATGGAGCGCGCGTCGTCGCGTGTGGCCGGCGCAAGGCGGAACGTGATGTCCTTGAGCACTTCGACCAGCACACCGCCAAGACCGAACGCCACGAGCTTGCCGAACGAGGGGTCGGTCACGGCGCCCACGATCACTTCCTGGCCGCCCCCCACCATCTGCTGCACCTGCACACCCACGAGATTCGCGTTGGCGTTGTAGCGCTTCGCGTTTTCCATGATGGTCGCGAAGCCCTGCGTTACCTGCTCCGCGTTCGCGAGTCCCACCAGCACGCCGCCCGCTTCCGTCTTGTGCAAGATGTCGGGCGACACGATCTTCAGTACCACTGGGAATCCGATTTCACTCGCGAGCTGCGCCGCATCCGCGGCGGTGGCCGCCACGCCTTCCTTCGGCACCGCGATGCCGTAGACGTCGCAAATGAGCTTGCCTTCCGGCGCCGTGAGCGCGTTGCGCCCTTCGGCTTTCACGTGATCGAGAATGTGCCGCACGATGTCCTTGTGCGTCTTCCCCGCGCGGCCGGTTGCGTCCTGAACGGCGGCCGTGCCGCGTTCCTTGAGCGTGAGTGCGTCTTCGTATGCCATGTCCTGCCGTCTCCGAAACAGGTTGAAGAAGAGCCGCCCTGCGCGCCGCATGTGCGGCGCACGGGTGTCGCGTTGCATGTCCTCTGCCGGGCAGACAACGAAGAGCGGCGGCGAGCGCGAGAGGCCGGCTATTCCAGGGTGGCGGCGTCGCGCTTGAAAGCGGTCGTCAGAACAGCCTTCAGATCGCGCCCGCGGCACGCAGCGCGCTGATCTGCTCCGACGAGTAACCGAGTTCCGCCATGACCTCGTCGGTGTGCTCGCCAAGGAGCGGTGAACGCTTCACGTCGGTCGGACTGTCGGAAAGCTTGATCGGGTTGCCGACCGTCAGGTACTTGCCGCGCACCGGATGGTCCACTTCGACGATCGTTCCTGTCGCGCGCAGCGATTGGTCCTCGGCGATCTCCTTCATCGAGAGGATCGGTCCGCACGGAATGTCGTACTTGTTGAGCAGCTCCATCGCTTCGAACTTGGTGCGCTGCATGGTCCAGTGTTCGATCTCGGCGAAGATTTCCTTGAGCCTCGGCAGGCGCGCATTCGGCGTTGCATAGTCAGGATCGCTAATCCATTCTTCGCGGCCAATCAGATTGCAGATGCGATCCCACACGGGCGCCTGGGTGATGAAGTAGATGTAGGCGTTCGGATCGGTCTCCCAGCCCTTGCACTTCAGGATCCAGCCCGGCTGCCCGCCGCCCGATGCATTGCCGGCGCGCGGCACGGCTTCGCCAAAGGTGCCGTTCGGATACTGCGGATACTCCTTGAGCACGTTGGTACGTTCGAGCCGCTGCTGGTCGCGCAGCTTCACGCGGCACAGGTTCAGCACGCCGTCCTGCATGGCGGCCAGCACCTTTTGGCCGCGGCCTGTCTGCACACGCTGATAGAGCGCCGTTACGATGCCGAGCGCGAGATGCAGCCCCGTGCCGCTGTCGCCAATCTGCGCGCCGGTCACCACGGGCGGGCCATCGTCGAAGCCCGTGGTGGAGGCCGCACCGCCCGCGCATTGCGCGACGTTCTCGTAGACCTTGCAGTCCTCGTACGGCCCGGGCCCGAAGCCCTTCACCGAAGCCACGATCATGCGCGGATTGAGTTCCTGGATGCGCTCCCACGTGAAACCCATGCGGTCCAGCGCACCCGGCGCGAAGTTCTCCACCAGCACGTCGCAATGCTGGATCAGCGTTTCCAGCACGCGCTTGCCTTCGGGGTTCTTCGTGTCGAGCGTGATTGAACGCTTGTTGCCGTTCAGCATCGTGAAGTAGAGGCTGTCCGCGTCGGGAACGTCGCGCAGTTGCTCGCGCGTGATGTCGCCTGCGCCTGCGCGTTCCACCTTGATCACGTCCGCACCGAACCACGCGAGCAACTGCGTGCAGGTGGGGCCAGATTGCACATGCGTGAAGTCGAGAATGCGCACACCATCGAGTGCCTTGCCCATTTGATGTCTCCTTCTCCTGATTCGCGTGATCGGCGCGTCACTTGTACATGGTCTGGTTCTTCGTGCCCGGCGCATATTCACGCGGGTCGACCCAGATGTTCACCACGGCCGAGCGACCCGTGCGATGAATCGCTTCACGCGCACGCTGCAGCGCGCCCGCGATCTGCGTGGGGTCGCGCACTTCCTCGCCGTAGCCGCCCAGCATTTCCGCAAACTTGCTGAAGGGCACGTCGGACAGCAGATTGCCGACGTTGCCGCGCTCTTCGCCGTACTTCGCCAGTTGTCCGTAGCGAATCTGGTTCATCGCGGAGTTGTTGCCGATCACGGCGAGATACGGCACGCCGAAGCGATTGGCCGTTTCCATGTCGAAGGCGGTCATGCCGAACGAGCCGTCGCCGTAGTAGCAGAGCACTTCCTTGTTGGGATGCGCGAGCTTCGCGGCAATCGCGAAGCCAGTGCCCACGCCGAGCGATCCGAGTGCGCCCGGGTCCATCCATTGACCCGGCCGGCGCGGACGCACGGCTTGCGCGGAGATCGTCACCACGTCGCCGCCGTCGCCGATGTAGATGGTGTCCTCGCCGAGGAACGCATTGAGTTCATAGGCGACGCGGTACGGATGAATCGGCGTGTTGTTCGACTTGAAGAGTGGCATCAGCTTTTCCGTGGCCGTCATTTCGGCATCCTGAAGCTGTGCCATCCACTTGCGCCGCGCTTCGCGCCGGTCGTTCTTGATGCGGCCGCTCGCGGCCTGCAAGACGGCATTGAGAATCGCGCCGGGGTCGCCCACGAGCCCGAGGTCGATATCGCGGTTCTTGCCCACCGTGCGGTAGTCCATGTCGATCTGCACCAGCGTGAGCTCCTTGCTGATGCGCCGGCCATAGCCCATGCGAAAGTCGAACGGCGTGCCCACCACGATCAGCACGTCCGCGTTGGCGAAGGCCTGCGAGCGCGTGCGGTCGAAGTGATGCGGGTCGCCCGGCGGCAGCAGGCCGCGGCTTGCGCCGTTGAAGTAGCCGGGAATGTCGAGGCCGCGCAACAGCGCGATGGCTTCTTCGTGGCCGCGTGCCGTCCATACCTGCTGGCCGTAGAGAATGGCCGGCCGTTCGGAGTTGACGAGGATGTCGGCCAGTTTCTCGATGTCGCGCGGGTCGCCAATGGATTTCGTCGACGCGCGATAGTGGCCGGGTTGCGGAATCACGGCGCGCGTGAGATCGACTTCGCGGTCCAGGACGTCGCGCGGAATTTCGAGATAGGCGGGCCCGGGCGCGCCGTTGAAGCACTCGCGTGCAGCCATGGAGATCATGTCGGCCACGCGCTCGGTACTGGGCACCGTGGCCGCGAACTTCGTGATGGGCGACATCATGTCCACGTGCGGCAGGTCTTGCAGCGAACCCATCTTGTGCTGCCCCAGCGCGCCCTGCCCGCCGATGTGCAGCACGGGGCTTTCCGAGCGGAACGCCGTGGCGATGCCGGTCACCGCGTTCGTGCAGCCGGGGCCGGCCGTCGTCACCACGCAACCGAGCTTGCCTGTCTGGCGCGCATAGCCGTCTGCCGCGTGCGCGGCTACCTGCTCGTGACGCACGTCGATGATGCGGATGCCTTCGTCGACGCAGCCGTCATAGATGTCGATGATGTGGCCGCCGCACAGCGTGAAGATGGTGTCCACCCCTTCGTTCTTCAGGGCTCGCGCAACCAGATGGCCGCCCGAGACGATGTTCGCGTCACGGCTTTTCTGCTTGAGGGTGTCTTCTGCGGTCGTGGTGCCGCTGGGGCTGACGGGTGAAACCACTGCGGACATGGTCGTCTCCTGGTCGATCGGTTTGTTCAACGGCGACTGCTGCTCACATCGAAGACACCCGGCACGCGGATAGCCTGCGACCGCTTTTCAATACACCGTATGTGATATATCACATTCAATCAAGACGAATTTTCCCGTGTCATTCACCGGTGGTTCGAGCCAAATCTCTTTTTAGTTCAAGTGATTAACTCAAATTTTCCAGCCTTCGCGCCCTGCATTCCCGGGAAAACCCTGAACTTCGTCACGTCTTGATGACGTGTGATATATCACATACCATATTTTTAAGGTCGTCAAGCACGATCTTTCCCGCACCGGCTGCGGTGCCCTTTGGAACGGACGAACGCGAGCGAGGAGACAGTGAACATTCACGAATATCAGGCGAAGGCGCTGCTGCGGCAGTACGGCGTGGCGGTGCCCGAAGGGCGCGTGGCCTTTACGGCCCACGAAGCCGGCGAGGCGGCACGGGCGCTCAGCGGCCCGGCATGGGTCGTGAAAGCGCAGATTCATGCGGGCGGGCGCGGCGCAGGCCGTTTCGCCGACGACCCCAACGGCAAGGGCGGCGTGCGCGTGGTGCGCTCAGCGGAGGAAGTGACGAGCCACGCGGAGCAAATGCTGTCTTCCGTGCTGGTAACGAAGCAGACGGGGCCGGCCGGGCGCGAGGTGAAACGCGTCTACGTCGAGCAAGGTTGCGCGATTGCACGCGAGCTTTACCTGGGAATGCTGATCGACCGCAGCACCTCGCGCGTCACCGTGATGGCATCGACCGAAGGCGGCATGGAGATCGAGGACGTGGCGGCCCGCACGCCGGAGAAGATCGTGAAGCTCGCCATCGATCCGGCTACGGGCATGCAGGCCTACTACGCACGCCGGCTGGCGTTTGCGCTGGGGCTCTCAGGCAAGCAGATCAATGCAGCCACGCAGTTCATGCTGGCTGCGTGGCGCGCGTTCGTGGAACTGGATGCCTCCATCGTCGAGATCAATCCGCTCGTCGTCACGGAAGACGGCGATCTGCTCGCGCTGGACGCGAAGATCAATTTCGACGACAACGCCCTCTTCCGCCATCCGCAGATCGAAGCCATGCGCGACGAAGCCGAGGAAGACCCGGCCGAACTCGAAGCCGCGCAGCATGCGCTCAACTACGTGACGCTCGACGGCAACATCGGTTGCATGGTGAACGGCGCCGGCCTTGCGATGGCGACGCTCGACATCATCAAGCTCTACGGCGGCGAGCCCGCCAACTTCCTCGATGTGGGCGGCGGTGCCACGAAGGAACGCGTGGCCGCGGCATTCCGGCTGATTCTGCGCGACCCGAAGGTGAAGGGCATTCTCGTCAACATCTTCGGCGGCATCATGCGCTGCGACGTGATTGCCGAAGGCGTGGTTGCCGCAGCGCGCGAAGTACAACTGGACGTGCCGCTCGTGGTGCGGCTTGAAGGCACCAACGTCGAACTGGGCAAACAGATCCTGCGCGAATCGGGCCTGCCCATTCTTTCCGCCGATCATCTCGCCGATGCCGCCGCCATGGTGGTCAAGGCCGTTGAAGGAGTGCACTGACATGGCCGTCCTCATCGATAGCGGTACGAAGGTGATTTGCCAGGGATTCACGGGCTCGCAGGGCACGTTCCATTCGGAACAGGCCCTCGCCTACGGCACGCAGATGGTGGGCGGCGTCACCCCCGGCAAGGGTGGCACGACGCATCTGGGGCTGCCCGTGTTCGACACCGTGGCCGACGCAGTGGAACGAACGGGCGCGAATGCTTCGGTGATCTACGTACCCCCGCCCGTGGCGGCCGACGCGATCCTGGAAGCCGTGGACGCCGGCGTGCCGCTCGTTGTGTGCATCACCGAAGGCATTCCCGTGCTCGACATGGTGCGCGTGAAGCGTGCGCTGGCCGGTTCGCGCACGCGGCTCGTGGGTCCGAACTGCCCTGGCGTCATCACGCCGGGCCAATGCAAGATCGGCATCATGCCGGGCCACATTCATCGGCCGGGCAAAATCGGCGTGGTCTCGCGTTCGGGCACGCTCACCTATGAAGCGGTGGCGCAAACCACCGCGGCGGGACTCGGGCAAAGCACGTGCATCGGCATTGGCGGCGACCCTGTGAACGGCACACACTTCATCGACTGTCTCGAAATGTTCCTCGCCGACGACGACACCGAAGGCATCATCATGATCGGCGAGATCGGTGGCAGTGCAGAGGAAGACGCCGCGCGCTTCCTGAAAGACGCGCGCACGAAGAAGCCCGTGGTGGGCTTCATCGCGGGCGTCAGCGCGCCGCCCGGCCGGCGCATGGGCCATGCGGGCGCAATCATTTCGGGTGGCACGGGCACGGCCGGCGCGAAGATCGAGGCCATGCGCTCGGCGGGCGTGCACGTCGCGCAGTCGCCAGCGGCGCTCGGCGCAACGATGGTCGAAGCGCTGCGGGCGATGTGATTCGGCGTGAGTGGAAGATGAACTAAAGCGGCGGGCGGCTCATGCGCCGCCCGCCGCCGTGTTCAATCGAGGAAGTCGCAGTTCGCTTCGACGTAAGCGGCCAGATCGAGCGAATGCTGGCGCACGAGCTTTTCCGCGAGTTCGGTGTCGCGCTTCTCCAGCGCCTCGATGATGCGCAGATGATCGACGATGGACCGCGACGCGCGATCGCTCTGCGAAATGGTCATGCGGCGAATCGCACGCACGTGGATGAAGATGTTCTTGATGGTGTCCAGAATGATCTGCGACTTCGAGAGTTCCACGATGGCCTGGTGAAAGGCGATGTTCGCGTCCGAGTACTCTTCGATGTGCTCGGCGGGCGTGGTGTCGCGAAAGTCGTCGAACATGTGGCGCAGCTTCGCGATTTCCCCGTCGCTCGCATGCAACGTGGCAAGACGCGCCGCCATGCTTTCGAGCGCCGCCCACATCTGGATCATCTCGACAATCTCGCGCTTGCTCTTGCGCACGATATAGATGCCGCGGCGCGGCACCATGCGCAGAAAACCTTCCTGCTCGAGCAGCGTCATCGCCTCGCGCACCGGCGTGCGGCTCACGCCCAGCTTCTCGCTCAGCTCGCGCTCGTCCAGCCTTATTTCGTCGTGCGACTGGTAGATGTCCGCATCGGCAATGGCCTGACGCAGCATCACGTAGGCCTGATCGCGCAGGCTGGCGCTCGCGTTGATGGGTTGCAACGCGAGCGTGAGAGGGGTGGCCACTGGCGTTACCCTCGCCTCAGTTTGAAGTTCCGACGACATTCATCGCCTCTTTACGGACAGCAGGACGATACGAAGCGGCGGGAACGGCAGCCGGCACGTCGCCCAGATCGGCAAACCGGCCGTGCAGAGCGGCCTGGCGCGCCACGGATGTCGGCACCCACCGGGTCAGCAGCACAGTTGCGGCAGCGCCCAGACCCACCACGGCGAGGGCAAAAAGCCCGAGAGATACAAATTCCATTTGAAGCTCCATAAGATTGAGAGAACGGATGACTCAATCATATGGTGCGTCGCCGCAAAAATCAATATTCCGTATGTAGTATATCAGATAGCCTGTCGGTAGATTACAACAGTCGGCCGACGAATGCCAGGACGCGCTCCGCCCTTTCCCACGGCACGCGCCGCGGCCATTCCGCCTTACCAGATACCTCCCAGCGCCTTCACGAGATCCACGCTCGCGTCCATTTCGCGCCGCCGCAAGTCGACGGCTGCGCGCTCGTTCGTGAGCGCCGTGTTCTGCGCCACCACCACGTCCAGATAATTCACGGTGCCGACGCGGTATTGCTCGAGTTCGAGCTGCAGCGTCTTGTCGGCCGACTGCACCGCCGCATCCTGCTGCGTCGTCTCCTGCTGCAGGATGCGCAGCGCCGCCAGGTTGTCCTCCACCTGCTGGAACGCCGCGAGCACCGTCTGCCGGTAGTCCGCCACGCTGGCGTCGTACTGCGCCTTCGCGCGGTCGGTCTCGGCTCTGCGACGGCCGCCGTCGAACAGGGTGCCCGCCAGTGCCGGTCCGAGCGACCACACGCGCGAAGGCGCCATCAGCCAGTTCGACAGCGCCGAGCTTTCCAGCCCACCCGCCGCGGAGAGCACGAGGTTCGGGAAAAACGCCGACTCCGCGATGCCGATCTCGTCGTTGGCCGCGGCCACGCGCCGCTCGGCGGCGGCGATGTCCGGCCGGCGTTCCAGCAGCTGCGACGGCACGCCAGGCGGAATCGCAGGCGGCGTGAAATCGGCTGCGGCGGGCGACAGCGTGAATGTGGAGGCCGGCTGGCCGATCAGCGTCGCAATGGCGTGCTCGTATTGCGCGCGCGCCACGCCGAGATCGAGGTCCTGCGCCTGGGTGGCTTGCAGCTGCGTGCGCGCCTGCTCCACGTCCGCCTGCGACGAGATGCCGATGCGATACCGGCTCGTGGTCAGATCGAGCGCCTGGCGGTAGTCCGCGAGCGTCTGGTCGAGCAGGCGTTGCGTGGCGTCGAGCGTGCGCAGGTTGAAATAGTCGACGGCCAGCTCGGACTGCATGGCGAGCCGCACGCTTTCCAGATCCGCGGCGCTGGCCTGCTCGTTCGCGCGGGCGGCGTCGTTTTCATGCGCGACGCGGCCCCAGAGGTCCGGCTCCCATGTGGCGTCGGCCACCACGGCGTAGTCCTGGAACGTCTTGCCCGCCGTCTGCTGGTGACCGATGACGTTCGCCGAATCATGCAGGTTCGACGCAGCCGTGGAGGCACCAATGGTCGGGAACCAGTCCGCGTGCGCGGAGGCCACCATGGCGCGCGCCTCGCGCCATTGCGCGGCGGCTTTCTGCACAGTCAGGTTCGACACGTCGACACGCGACTCCAACGCAGCGAGCTGCGCGTCGCCGAAGCGCGTCCACCATGGGCCGCGGGCGGCGGCATCGGCAGGCATGGCGTGCGTCCAGGCGGACGACGCCGCGTCGCCGCCCGCTGCATCAGTGGCAACGGCAGTGGCCACGGCCGGCGACGAGGTGGACAGCGCGCCCTCCTTGTACGCCTCAGGCACATCGACCTGCGGGCGCACGTAGTCAGGGCCGATCATGCAGCCACCCAGCAGCAGCGCTGCGAGCACGCCCGCAAGCGCGACACGAGCGTGCCGCATCGTGCCTTCATCGTTGTGGCGGCAGCGCTGGTCCGCAGCGCAGAGTCCACCCTCGCTTGCCGCCCTGGCGCCGACACGCTGCCTGATACGCCCGACGAGCCCGCAGAAAACATCGTCTCTCATGATTGCGCCCCACCCGCTTGCGCGATGCGCACCTGCTCGCCATCGGTGATCGAGTCCGACGGATTCAGGACGACCTGATCGTTCGCCCCCACGCCGGCGGCCACCTCGATGCGCGTACCGAAGTCGCGCCCCGGCGTGATCGTTTTCAGCACGACGCGATGGCGGGCATCGACGGTCGCGAGTTGCACGCCCTGCGGACGGTACAGCAACGCGTTCACGGGCACCGAAAGCCCCGGCCGCGCGCGGTGCAACGTCAGCCGCAGTTGGCCGTACGAGCCGGGCAGCACCGCGCCGTCGTCGTTGGGCACATCCACTTCCACGCGCAGCGTGCGGGTGGACGGATTGATCGCCCCGCTGTTGCGCACCACGGTGCCGGCATGGCATTCGCCCGGCTGCTGCGTAAGGATGAGGCACGCCGGCGTGCCGTCGCTCACGGACGGCGCATCGTTCTGCGGCACGTCGGCATAGACGCGCAGCGTGCGCGTCTGCGCGAGGTCGAACATCTCTTTGGCCGGACCGCCCGCGCTGCCCGCATCGATCAGCGCGCCCACGTCGACGTTGCGCGCCGTCACCACGCCGTCGAACGGCGCATAAACCTTCTCGTACGACTGCATCTGCGCAAGCCGCGCCACGTTCGACTGCGCCGCGAGCAGCGCGGCGTGCTTCGCCTGCGCGTCGCTCACCTTGATGTCCGTCTCCTGCTGCGAGACCGCGTGCGTGTCGACGAGCTGTTGCCAGCGCGAGGCCGTTACCTGCGCAAGCTGGTCGTTTGCCCGTGCCTGCGCTTCGTCGGCGCGCGCGGCGCGCAGGGCTGCGTCCACTTCGGGAGCATCGATCACGGCGAGCAGTTGCCCCGCCTTCACGTGGGTGCCGATGTCGGCGTACCACGCTTTCAGATAACCATTCGTGCGCGCGAAGACGGGCGTCTGCTGGTTGGCCTCGATGTCGGCCGGCAGCACGAGCGGCTGGTCAGCGGGCGCCACGGTAGGCTTCGTCACCTGCACCGTTGGGACTTCGAGCATCGCGGTCTGCTTCTTCAACGCCGCGTGGGCGGACAGGCGCGGCACGATGCCCGCCGCGAGCGCTGCCGCCACGGCGGCGGCCACCAAGGCAATACGTCGACCACGCCGACCGCGCCGACCGCGCCGACCGCACCGATTCCGTGCTGAGGCCGGTTTGCCGGCAGGCACGTCGGCGGCGGCGTCGGCGGCGCTGCGCTCGCTGTCGTTCGTTTGGCTCGTCTGGCTCGTCCGGTCCGTGTTTTCACCGGCCGAAGCCTCGCCGGGTGCCTGCGCGTCGCGCGCGGCCGTGTCGAAATCGCTGGGAGACATGGTCAACTCCGCTCAATTCAGGATGCTGGTATCGATGGGCTGCTCCACCGCATGGCGCCGCCGCGAGGCGAGCCAGCCGTGCACGAGGGCGAACACCACGGGAAGAAGGAGCAGCGTCGTGGGCGTGCCGGCCAGCAGTCCGCCTATCACGGCGCGGCCCAGCGGCGCGTTCTGCTCGCCGCCGTCGCCGAGACCGAGCGCCATCGGCACCATGCCGATCACCATGGCGAGCGCCGTCATCAGCACCGGACGGAAGCGGCTCACGCCGGCCTCTAGCGCGGCCTTCAGCGGCGCCATGCCTTCGGCGATCCGCTCGCGCGCAAAGCTCACAACGAGAATGCTGTTCGCCGTCGCCACACCGATGCACATCATGGCGCCCGTGAGTGCGGGCACGCTGAGCGTGGTGTGCGTGACGAACAGCATCCAGAGAATGCCGGCCATCGCGCCGGGCAGCGCGCAGACGATCACGAGCGGATCGAGCCACGACTGGAAGTTCACGACCATGAGCAGGTACACGAGCAGCACGGCAAACGTGATGCCGGCCGCCAGACCCGCAAACGAGTCGTGCATGGTCTGCACCTGGCCGCGGATCACGACGCGCGCGCCGCGCGGCAACTGCGCTTTGGCCGCATCGACGATGCGCGTGACGTCCGCGGCCACACCGCCCAGGTCGCGCCCCTGCACAGAGGCGTAGATATCGATGACGGGCTGCACGTTGTAGTGCGACACCACCGCCTGCTGCGAGCCGCGCGAGAACGTGCCGAGCGTGCCGAGAATGCCCGTGACCGCGCCCGCGTTGCTGCCCGATCCGCCCGTGCCCGGCGTGAAGGTGGCCGCGAGCGGAATGTTGGCAAGCGTCTGCAGCGAGTGAATGTCGTACTGCGGCGTCTGCGTAATGACGGGGTAGCTCACGCCATTGGCGGGATTCAACCAGAAGTTCGGCGACGTCTGCGCGCTGCCCGACAGCGCGATCAGCAGGCTGCGCGCCACGTCCTGCTGTTGCAGGCCCGCCTGCAATGCCTTGGTGCGATCCACGTCTACGTTGATGGCAGGCTGGTCGGCGGGCTGCTGAATGCGCAGGTCGACAAGCCCGTCCACGCTCCGCAGCTTTGCGAGCAGTGCATCGGCGAACGCGCGGTTCTGGTCGAGGTTCGTGCCGATCACCTGGATGTCGATGGGTGCGGGCAGTCCGAAGTTGAGGATCTGGCTCACCATGTCCGCAGGCAGGAATGAAAACGTGATGTCCGGAAACGCGGTGCCGAGTTTCTGCCGCAGCGCGGCCACATACTGCGCCGTGGGATGGTGCTTCGCGTTGAGCGTAATGAGGATGTCGGCATCCGCGCTGCCGATGGGCCCCGAACTCGTATAGGAGAGGTTGATGCCGCTCGCCGGCAGCCCGATGTTGTCCACGATGGTGGAAAGCTCGGCAGGCGGAATCACGGTGCGGATGGTGCCTTCCACCTCGTCGGTCAGACGCGCCGTCTGCTCGATGCGCGTGCCCGTCTTCGCCCGCATGTGCAGGCGGATTTGTCCCGAATCGATCTGCGGGAAGAAGTCGCGGCCAAGGAACGGGGCAAGCGCGAGCGAACCGAACGCGATCACGATGAAGCCCGCCACGAAGCGACGCGGCTGCGCGAGCGCCCGTTCGAGCGTGCGGCGATAGCGCTGGCGCAGACCTTCGAACGCGGCCTCGAAGCGCTGCTGGAAACGCCGCAGCGCCTGGAAGCGCGGCGCGCTGCCCGCGTCAGGCAGACCCGCCTCGCCTGTCGATTTCGTGTGTCGCAGTAGATACATCGCGAGCGTGGGCACCAGCGTGCGCGAGAGAAAGTACGACGCCAGCATCGCGAACACCACCGCTTCGGCCAGCGGCGTGAACAGATAGCGCGCCACGCCGGAGAGCAGCAGCATGGGCACGAACACGATGCAGATGGACAGCGTGGAGACGAGCGTAGGCACCGCGATTTCGCCGGAGCCGTAGAGAATGGCCTGCAGCAGCGGCTCGCCCTGCTCGAGATGGTGCGTGATGTTCTCGATGGCGACCGTCGCGTCGTCCACGAGAATACCCACCGCGAGCGCGAGTCCGCCGAGCGTCATGATGTTGATGGTCTGCCCGAGCAGCGAGAGCGCGATCAGCGACGAGACAATGGCGAGCGGAATCGAGATCGCGATGATGAGCGTGGCGCGCCAGCTGCCGAGAAAGAGCAGGATCATGGCCGCCGTGAGCCCCGCCGCGATCAGGCCTTCGCGCACCACGCCCGAGACTGCCGACTTCACGAAGGTGGACTGATCCGTCACGGTGCGGATGTCGAGCGCCGCCGGCATTTGCGAGCGGATGCGCGGCAGGAGCTGCTTGATGTTCGAGATGATGTCGAGCGTCGATACGCTGCCGCTCTTCTCCACTTCGAGCAGCGCCGCGCGCTGGCCGTCGTGGCGCACGATGTTGGTCTGCGGCGCGTAGCCGTCGCGTACGGTAGCGACGTCGTGCAGATAGATCACGGTGCCGTCCGGATTCGCGCGCACCGGAATCGCGTTGAGTTCGGCCACCGAGCGCGCGGCGCCGTTCATGTTCACGTTGTATTCGAACGTGCCGATCTTCGCGGTGCCGCCGGGCAGCACGAGGTTTTGGGCGTTGACGGCGTTCACCACGTCCGTCGGTGTGAGGTGCTTTGCGGCGAGCGCCTGCGGGTCGATGTCGACCATGATCTGCCGCACCTTGCCGCCGTACGGAATGGGCACCGCGGCGCCCTGCACCGTGGCCAGCTGCGTGCGGATGAAGTTGTTGCCGAGGTCGTAGAGCTGCTGTTCGGGCAACGTCTTGCTCGACAGCGCGAGTTCCATGATGGGCACGGTCGAGGCGTTGTACGTGAGCACGAGCGGCGGCAGCGTGCCGGGCGGCAGGATGCGCAAGAGCGACTGCGCGCCCGTGGACGCTTCGCTCATCGCACGCGTGATGTCCGCGCCCGGATGGAAGAAGATCTTGACGACCGCCACGCCGTTCAGCGACTGCGATTCGATGTGTTCGATGTCTTCCACGTCGGACGTCAGCGCGCGTTCGTACGGCGCCACGATGCGGCGCGACAGGTCTTCCGACGAGAGACCGTTGTAGCTCCACACCACGCTGATGACGGGAATGTCGATGTTCGGGAAGATGTCGGCGGGCGTGCGCAGGATCATCAACGGCCCGAGAATCGCGAGCAGCAGCGCGAGAACGATGAACGTGTACGGGCGCCGCAGCGCGACTTTGACGATCCACATGGCGAAGACCCGGGCGCAGAAAAGATGTGCGCAGTCTGCGGGGTCCGCATTTGCGGCTCCATGGCGCAAGAATGACAAAGATGTAATGATGGCCGCGCCGCGCGCCGGGTATCATCGGCAACAGTTTTTGGCTCGTTTGTCTGCTCACTTCCAGCTCTTTCCAGCTTATTTTCTTAGCTCATTTTCCAGTTCACCAACGAGGGTGCCGTAATGAAGGTTCTCGTGATCGAAGACGAGCCCAAGGCCGGCGACTATCTGAAGAAGGGCCTCGAAGAATCCGGCTTTGTCGTGGACGTCGCCCGCAACGGCGTGGACGGGCTGCACCTCGCACTCGAGGAAGCACACGACGTGATCGTGCTCGACGTCATGCTGCCCGGCATGGACGGCTGGCAGGTGCTGCAGCAGTTGCGCGGCCGCAAGGACACGCCCGTGCTGTTCCTCACCGCGCGAGACGAAGTGGAAGACCGCGTGCGCGGCCTCGAACTCGGTGCGGACGACTACCTCATCAAACCGTTCGCGTTCGTCGAACTGCTCGCGCGCGTGCGCACCCTCGCGCGCCGCGGCCAGGCGCGCGAGGGCGACGCACTCACCGTCGCCGACCTCGAAATCAACGCGAGCCAGCGGCGCGTGCGGCGCGCGGGCAAGCGCATCGACCTCACGCCGCGCGAGTTCGCGCTGCTGCATCTGCTCGCAAGACGCACCGGCGAGGTGCTGAGCCGCACGCAGATCGCCTCCTACGTCTGGGACATGAACTTCGACAGCGACACGAACGTGGTGGACGTCGCCATTCGCCGCTTGCGCGCGAAGATTGACGACGACTTCGCCGTGAAGCTGATTCATACCGTGCGCGGCGTCGGCTACGTGCTCGAAGCGAGAGAAGGCTGATGCGCCGGCCGCTGTCGCTCACCGCGCGGCTGGCGCTCTGGTTTGCCGCCATCACGGTGCTCGTGTTCGCGGCGGGCGGCGCCGTGCTCTACGACGCACTCGCCGACCAGATCCGCGCGCAGGACGACCTCGATCTCGTGCTCACCGCGCGCCACCTGCGCCGCCTCGCCGAAGAACTGCAGGGCATCGACGACATCCGCGAGCACGAGTCGCGGCTCAACAGCCTCGTGCTCGGCAACCAGGCGTTCTTCATGCGCATCACGGACAAGGCCGGCAACGTGCTGCTCGAACGCAACCCGTCGCAGTTTGCGATCGGCACGCTGAAGCAGGTCTCGTTCACGCACCGCATTCTCGAACACGACGTGACTGCGTGGCGCGGTGCGGGCGGCTTGAGCCTGCGCGGCGTCGCCACCGGCATGCAGTTGCGCGACGGCAGCGTGATCGAAGCCGTGGTGGGCCGCGAGATGAGCGACCGCGAAGCGTTGCTCGCGCGTTACCGGCTCATCATTGCGGGCATCACGCTGTGCGCGTTCACGGCGGCGGCCATACTCGGCTACGCGGCCGTGCGCGAGACGCTCAAGCCGCTGCGCGACATGGCGGGCAGCGCCGCGCGCGTCACGGTGGGCGCGCTCGATACGCGCATCGATGCGGCACAAGCGCCCGCCGAACTGCGCGCGCTGGCCGACGCGCTGAACGCGATGCTCGCCCGGCTCGAACTCGGCTATCAGCGGCTCTCGCAGTTCACGGCGGACCTCGCCCACGATCTGCGCACACCGCTAGGCAACATGCGCGGCGCGAGCGAGGTGGCGCTCGCGCGACCGCGCTCCGTCGACGAATATCAGGCGCTGCTGGTGTCGAACATCGAGGAATGCGAGCGCCTGTCGCGCATGGTTGAAAACGTGCTGTTCCTCGCGCGCGCCGAACATCCGCAATTCGCGCGCAGCGCGAGCACGTTCGCAGCGCAGGAAGAACTCACGCGCATTGCGGACTACTTCGAAGGCATCGCGGACGAAAACGGCATTGCCCTTCGCGTGGACGCGAAGGGCACGTTGCGCGCCGACGTGGACCTGTTCCGCCGCGCGGTGAGCAACCTGCTCGCCAACGCGTTGCGCTACACGCCGCGCGGCGAGACCGTGACGCTGAGCACCGCGCCAAACGCCCAGGGCATCACGGTCACGGTGGCCAACCCCGGGCCCGTCATCGCACCGGAGCATCTCGAACGGATCTTCGACCGCTTCTACCGCGCCGACGAATCGCGCACGAGCACGGCGGCCGGCTCCACGGGCCTCGGCCTCGCGATCGTGCGGACCATCATGGACCTGCACGGCGGCACCGTGAGCGTGCAAAGCGACGAGGCAGGCACGCGGTTCCATCTGCATTTCCCATCGGCGCGGAAGGCTGCATGAAGGGCCGCATGAGTGACCGCATGAAGGGCTGCGTCCGCTGCGGCGAGCCTGCTCGCGAATGTTTTTTCGGCGCAGGCCGACACAAAGATTGACAATTACCCGCCAGTCGAGACACACTCGTTCGCATGCATACGCCAGCCCTCGCCACCATCGCGATTAATAAGCCAATGAACAACCATTGGGGTTACGCCCGTTGGTTCGAGTCATGGGGGACGCGTGCGCGATAGCAGGTAGCATCACTTGCGTATCACAAGGCCCCGCCGACAAGGTTTGGGGCCTTTTAGTTTGTGGTGACGGCGCCCTTCCTCTGTCGGCTTCTACTGACGGAGAAAGAAGATGGAAGAGGCGTCACAGCAGTCCAGCTTGCAGTCCGCATCTCAGTTGTTAAGCCACCGGCCCGCGCAGCAAAACCCGCGCGACGACGAGGCATTGCCGAAGCTCGTGCTCCATTTCGCGGTGAACCCAGCCGTCACCGTCACCTGGCGCGTCACCGCCGACGCCGAACTGCGCGTGCACAGCGAACGCATCTGGCTCACGCGCATTCGCTCGCCCTACGACTACTGGATGAAGGCGGGCGAGACAATGCGCCTGCAACGCGGCGAGCGGATCTGGCTCAGCACCGACAGCCACGAAGCCGCGCGGGTCTCGCTGACGAGTGCGTGGCGGGCGCCGCGCACGGTGCTCGCGCGTTTCTCGGGCCTGTTCGCCGGCTTGTTCCGCGTGTTCGCAACGTGACGGGAGGCCCGCATTGAAGCGCCATCCGGTCACGACGATGCGGAGCCGCCGCCGCGTACCGCGTTCGCCCTTTCACCCTTTTGGGGGCAACGCGGCCGCGCGGCGACGTGCATGGCGCGACCAACACCGGTCAGAACTTGTGGCGCAGCCCCAGATTGACCATCTCCTGCGTGCTCGTGCCGGCATAGCCGTACGAGCCGATGGACGCCTGTGCCGGCATCGAACCGCCCGTACCGTTGCCCGTCTGGCCGCTCGCGTGCTGATATGCGGCGGTCAAATAGACGTCGGTGCGCTTCGAGAGGTTGTAGTCGGCGCCCAGCGAAACCTGGTGATAAGTGGCGGACGTATCGCCGCTTGCCTTCGTGTAGCTGTAGCCGAGACCCACCAGCAACGGCGCAGCAACCTGGTAGTTCAACCAGCCCTGGCCCGTGTTGTACTTCTCGCTGGAAACGAAGGTCGAGCTGCTGTCGGGACGGTATTGCGCGTTGCTGTAGGCAAGGCCGAACGTGAATTGTCCAAGGGCGTACTGCCCCGCCACGCGTGCGATGGAAAGCGAATGAGCAGTCTGGTAGCCGGTGTTGACGGGACCGTCGAAGGTGCCGTCCGAGGTGCTGTCCCATGTCGTACGCGGCACTGCTGTCGCCTGGCTGTTGGCGGCATAGAAGTAGCCCGCGGCCACGCCGAGCGGCCCGTTCGTGTACGACACCGCCGCCGCGTACGACTGGCCCGCGCCCGTGCTGCCCGCCACGCCGCCGAACGAATACATCGCCTCGGCCTGCAGGCCGTACCAGACCGGCGACGCGTATTTCACGGCGTTGTTCACGCGAAAACTGTTGTCGTAGTTGTCCACGTCGCCCGCCGTGGCGAAGGCGCTGCCGAAGTAGTTGTCTTCGGTGAGGCCCTGCACGAGGTCGATCAGCGGATCGTACTGACGCCCGAGCGTGAGCGAGCCGTACTGCGCGCTCGCCAGCCCGACATAGGCCTGACGGCCGAACAGGCGGCTGCCCTGGCCGAGTTGTCCCGTCGAAGGATTGAAGCCGTTTTCGAGCTGAAAGATTGCATGGAGACCGCCGCCCAGGTCTTCCGAACCCTTGATACCCCAGCGCGTGCCGGAGAGGTTGCCGTTGCTGCTGTTGCCGAGCGCCCAGAGATTCTGGTTGCCCTGAGCGTTGTGCACGTAGGTGATCGAGGTATCGATGGTGCCGTACAGCGTCACGCTGGTCTGCGCGTGGGCCGCGCCGGCCGCAAGCAGTGCGGACGGCGCCAGCATGGTAAGGGCGAGTCTTTTCATTGATGTTCTCCTGTTTATAAACGAGGCAATGCGCGCGAAATGGGCAGCCAATGAGGCACCCATGAGATTGACCCATGCTGCAATTGCCCGAGGGGACTAACCCGCCTTAATTCCAGTCGATTCGCTGACTAAACGCGTTGTATCAAAATGGTGACGAGCGGCCAATGGAATTCCCATTATTCCGCACAATTGTTATTCGACGGATAAGAAATAATGACGGCACCTGCATGCGGTGTATCAGCAGGACCTGTCGCTTTGTACGGCATTCGCCCTGAAACAGCGGCTAAACGGGCACCAGGCGAGCCCGCGAGCGACCGGCTTCGTCATTCCTGCATCACATTCAACACTGAATTGCCATTTCCGGAATCAATATCGTCAGTAGATTTCGCTATATTCGGGCGGCTTTGTTGCATCGTCTTCCCGAAGGCGATCTCCTCGATCTCCACGCTGATTCGGCCCGTCCGGCCGCATGATGCGCTTACGCGGTTTCGGCCGCGTTTTTCTTTTTCGGCGGCTTCGGCCGCGTTTTTCTTTTCCGGTGGCTTCGGCCGCGTTTTTATTTCCTGGCGGCTTCGGCCGCGTTCTTCCCTTTTAATGGCTTCGGCTGCATTTTTCCCATTCGGCGATTCTGGCTGCGCCTTTCTCTCTCGGACTTCGGCTGCACCTCTTTCCCACTCAGCGGCCTCTACCACGTGCGCTCTGCGCGCTTTCTCTACGCCACCAACTGCTTGAGCAACGCCTCCACCGCGTTCACGAGACCGTCCTCTTCATTGCCGGCCCGCCGCGCGAGTCCAATTTCGATGTCGGGCAGCACGGGCAGACCGACCGCGTCGGGCAAGCGCGCGATGCCCGGTCCGGTCGCCGTGGGCAACAGCGTAGCCACGCCGACGCCCGCCCGCACCGCCGCCTGAACCGCCGAAAGACTGCCGCTTTCGAACGCCACCTTCCACTGGCGCCCCGCCTGCGCGAGCGCCGAAAAAATGACGTTGCGCCAGCGGCACGGCTCCGAGAACAGCACGAGCGGCAGCGGGTCCGCGAACGCATCAAAGCCCTCGGCCGCCGCCCACCAGAGCGGCACATGCGTGCCCCAGCGCAGCGGCCGTTCCAGAAACGCAGCATCGCAGAGCGCAAGCTGAATGCGGCCCGCCTCCAGCGCGGCCATCGTCTCGGCACCGCCCAGCACCAGCAGTTCGAGCGTCGTCGAGGGATGCAGACAACTGAAGTCCGCGAACGCGGCGGGCAACGCAGTACCGGTGAGGTCTTCCAGGAGACCCACGCTGCAACGCCCCGACAACGTGGCGCGGGGCGCGCCCGCCAGCGCCTCGCCCGAAAGCGCGACGATGCGCTCGGCGTAGGGCAGCAACGCCATCCCCGCATCGGTCAGCGAAACGCCTTTGGCCGCGCGCTGAAACAGCGCGTCGCCCACCAGTTCTTCGAGCCGGCGCAATTGCTGGCTGAGCGCCGGCTGCGTGCGCCCGAACGCCTGCGCCGCGCGGCTGATGCTGCCGAGCCGCACGCAGGCAAGAAAGACGCGCAACGATCCAATATCGAGATCCATAGCCATAAGAGAACGTTATGGGAGGCGATAGATTCTGCCACGTTCCTTTGAACCCAGCGCGCGCGTACTGTGGTGACACTATCGACGGAGACTCGACCGTGACACCGCAAGCCACCGAATCCGCATCGCCGCGCCTCGCGGGCCCCGCGCTCGCGACGGGCTCCATGATCAGCGTGCAGTTGGGCTCGGCGCTCTCCGAGCCGTTGATGGCCGCGCACGGCTCCGCCTCCGTCACCGCGTCGCGGCTGGTGTGCGCCGCCCTCGTACTGCTCCTGTTGGCGCGGCCGCGTCTCTTGCGGTTGACCGGCGCCCAATGGCGGGCGGCGCTCGCGCTCGGCACGGCGATGGCGGGCTTGACGCTCTGCTACTTCGAGGCAGTGCTGCGTATTCCGCTTGGCGCCACGGCGACCATCGGCTTTCTGGGGCCGCTCGCGGTGGCCGCCACGGCGCTGCGCGGCTGGCCGCGCTTCGCGTTGCCGGTACTGGCCGGCGCCGGCGTGCTTGCCATGAGCACGGGCAGCGCCCACGGTCCGCTGGACCCGGCCGGCATGCTGCTGGCGTGCGGCGCCGCTTTGGGCTGGGGCGCGTACATCGTCCTTACCCGTCGCGTCGGCCAGCTGTTTTCGCAGCAGGAAGGACTCGCGCTGTCGCTCGCCGTTGCCGCCGTCGTCGCCTTGCCGGTAGCGCGCACACTCGATCCGGCCGGCTTGCCCGCCGCCCTGTGGCCGAGCGCCGCAGGTCTCGCGCTGCTCGTGCCGCTCCTGCCGTATTCGCTCGAAATGATGGCGCTGCGGCGCATGAACATGGGCGCCTTCAGCGTGCTCATGAGCCTCGAGCCCGCGATCGGCGCGGCGCTGGGCTTCGTGGTGCTGCATGAACGGCTCTCGGCGACGCAACTGCTCGGCATGCTCGCTGTGATGGCCGCGAGCGTCGCCGCCGTGCGGCTCACCACGCAAGGCCGGGCCGAGGCTTAGTTCCCGAGGCCTGATCCCTGGGACCTGGTCCCCTGAACGCTCGCTTCGACGCGCCCCGTTTGCCCCCATTTACCCCCATTTACCGGCCCACCTTCAGCGGCACTGACTTCCCGGGCTGGCCCCGCTCATCGCCGGCCCGATCGACAAAGCGTCCGCAAAACGCAAATAAACGCCGGCCCGGATTAAATCTTTCATTAACACAACAAATCCAGACATTTCCCTAAAGCCCGTCAACCATTCGGCCGTTATAAGCGTTTGCTGTCTTTTACGAAATCTTTACGCGCGCTAACGGGCGGAACACGCCGGTGGGCGCATACGCAGGCGCGCGGTCACGCGCTAGAAGGGTCGGCGGAAGCTCCGCCCGCCCGACACGCGTAAACAAGCTGTAAAGGATCGACCGTGCCGCCGCCGGACAGCGCCTCGAACTTCGAGGTCACAGCGGCACGATGCCAGTCCATATCCTTGCCGATACATGTCCGACACTGATTCATCCCGCTTCGCCCGTGTCCGTGCTCTTGCGCGGCGCGTCTGTGGCTCGCGGCACCTGCAGCGCTTTACGGTGCCCGTCCTTGCGGCAAGCGTGTGCGCGCTCCTGCTGCTGGTCTTTCAACACCTCTCGCAAACCGTCAATTACCGCTCCGTCGTCTCGCACCTGTATCACCTGAGCGCGAGCGAGTGGATCGGCGCGCTCGGCGCCACCGCCGCGAGCTTCGTGGCGCTCGTCGGCCGCGATGCGGTGGGGCTGCGCTACGTCGATGCCAAAGTGCCGCGCCTGCCGCTGTGGGTGGGCGCCACCGTCGGCTCGGCACTGGGCAACGCCACGGGGTTCGGCGCGCTGACGGGCGGCGCCGTGCGCTGTCGCGTGTACGGCGTGGCGGGCGTCACGCCCGTGCAGGTGGGCCGCATGACCGTGTTCACGAGCGTCACGCTCGCACTGGCCCTCGCGATGATGACGGCGGCCGGCATGGTCGCCTCGGCAGGCACGCTCGCCGGCATGATGGGGCTCGCGCCCGACACGCTGCGGCTCTTCGGCGCAGTGCTGCTCGCCGGCAGCGGCGCCCTGATCGCGGCGTGCGGCACGGCGCCTAAAAAGCTGCGACTCTTCGGTCGCGACGCCCTCTCGTTCAACATTCCGGCACGCCGCGACCTCGTGGCGCAACTCGCGCTCGCCGCAGTCGACGTGGTCGCGGCCGGCCTCGCGCTCTGGGCGCTCTTGCCGCACGGTGACACGTCGGCAGCCGCGCACGTGGGCTTTGTCCAGTTCGTCACCGTCTACGCGGCCGCGATGCTGCTCGGCATGATCGGCCACACGCCGGGCGGCGTGGGCGTCTTCGAGGCGGCGATGGTCTACGCGCTCGGCGGCAGCGTGCCGATGCCGCAGGTGCTCGCCGCGCTGCTCGCCTATCGGGCGATCTACTTCGGCGTGCCGCTCGCGCTCTCCGCCGGCGTGCTCGCCGTCTTCGAAGGATGCGCGCTCAAGGCCCCGCTCGCATCCGGCTTCGCGCAGCGCGGTGCGCAAAGCGTCTCGCAGCTCGCGCCGCTCTTTCTCGCCATCTGCACCTTCGTGGTGGGCGGCATGCTCGTGATTTCGGGCGCGACGCCCGCGTTCATGAAGCGCATCGCGATCCTGCAAACGGTGCTGCCGCTGTGGGTCATGGAAAGCTCGCAGATGCTCGCGAGCCTGTTCGGCGTGCTGCTGCTCTTCGTGGCCCGCGGTCTGCTGCGGCGCCTCGACGCAGCCTGGTGGTTCGCGCTCATCATTGCGTCGCTGAACCTCGCGCTCTCGCTCGCCAAGGGTCTCGCGTTCGTGGAAGCGGGCGTGCTGTGCGTGCTGATTGCGTTGCTGCTCGCCACGCGCAAGCGCTTCAACCGTCATTCGTCGCTGTTCGCCGAACGCTTCACGCCGGGCTGGCTGGTCTCGGTGGGCATGGTGATCGCGCTCGCGGTGTGGCTGCTCTTCTTCGCTTTCCGCGACGTTCAATACTCGCAGCACCTCTGGTGGCAGTTCGCATTCGACGAACGCGCGCCGCGCGCCTTGCGCGCCACGCTCGCCGCCGGTCTGCTTGCGGCGGCGCTCGCGTGCTGGCAACTGCTGCGGCCCGCGCCGGGCCGTTTCGAAAAACCCGAGGAGGCCGATCTGCTCGAAGCCGCGCGTATCGTGCGCGCCCAGGAGCGCAGCGACGCCGTGCTCGCGATGATGGGCGACAAGAGCTTCCTGTTCTCCGAGTCGCGCGAAGCCTTCCTCATGTACGCCAAGCGCGGACGCACGTGGGCCGCGCTGCACGACCCGGTGGGTTCGCGCTGCGAATGGCCCGGCCTGATCCGCCAGTTCGTCGCACTCGCTCACGCGCACGGCGGGCGCGCCGCGTTCTACCAGGTGCGCGCCGATGCGCTGCCGCTCTACCTGGATGCCGGTCTCACGCTCATGAAACTCGGCGAGGAAGCGCACATCGCACTGCCCGAGTTCGAACTGAAGGGCTCGCACCGTGCGCATCTGCGCTACGCGTTGAAGCGCGGCGAGCGCGACGGCTTTTCCATCGAACTGATCGAGCCGGACCGCGTGCCCGACTGCCTGCCCATCCTGCGCGAGATCTCCGACGCGTGGCTGGAAAGCCGCGTGGCGCGCGAAAAGAGCTTCTCGGTGGCGGCCTTCACGGCGGGCTACCTCGCGGCGCAATCCGTGATGCTGGTGCGCCAGCAGGGCAAGCCGCTCGCCTTCGTCACCTTCATGACCACCGACCTCCATACCGAAGCGACGGTCGGCGTGATGCGCCACCTGCCCGACGCTTCGCCCTACGCCATGGAATATCTGTTCACACAGCTCGCGCTGCATCTGAAGAGCGCGGGCTTCCGCTCGCTGAGCCTCGGCGTCGCGCCGCTCTCGGGCATGCAGCCGACACCGCTCGCTTCGCCCTGGCACCGCGCCGCGGCGCTCGCCTGGCGCTTCGGCGGCTGGTTCTACAACTTCCGCGGCCTGCGCGGCTTCAAGAACAAGTTTCAGCCGCACTGGGAGCCACGTTATCTGGCGGCTTCCGGGTCGGTTAGCGTGCTGCTCACGCTGGCCGATCTTTCGCTTTTGGCGGGAGGGTCGCGGTCGTGAAGGCTACTGGGTTGATCCGAGTGGGTTTGATTCGGGCCGCACGCATGGTTCGTGAGCGGGCTTCGGCTTCGGCAGGCCGCAAGGTAGCCGGCTCGCCGCGCCTCGTGCGCGCGGCGTCGGCCGCGCTGTTGACGTTCGCTTCGGCTCTCGCCTTCGCGCCTTCCGCGCACGCCGAAACACCCGACCACGTAGCGGGCGGCCGCTACGGCGACGTCACCGTCACGAAGCCCGCGGGCGACATGCGTGGCTTCGTCGTGCTGTTTTCGGAGGCAAGCGGCTGGGCGCCGTCCGACCAGCAAGCCGCGAACGCGCTCGCGCGCCACGGCGCCCTCGTGGTGGGCGTGGATACGGCGCGCTACGCCGCGAAGCTCACCGCCGCCACGCGCGAAAACTGCCACAAGCTTTACGGCGACGCCGAAGCGATCGGGCATCAGCTTGAACGCCAGGTGGATTCGAACCGCTATTACTCGCCGATCGTCGCCGGCACGGGCGAAGGCGCGCTGCTCGCGGAACGCACGCTCGCGCAGGCGCCGGCCAATACGATTGCAGGCGCGGTATCGGTCGATGCGGACAAGACGCTCGACGCGCGCTTCGCGCCCTGCCCCGCCGACCCGGCTCTGAGCCGCGGCCCCGGGCTGCCTGGATTCCTCGCCAAAGGCGTGACCCGCGCGGCGAATTCCGCGGCCGGCTCCGCGATTCCTGCGACGACAACCGGCGCACACCAGATCACCCAGGAGACGTTCGCTCCCGGCATGACGAAGGCCGCGCGCCTCGTCGCGCTGACCGAGCCGCATCTGCGCGCCGAGGTCCAGAGCGAAGAGGACGTCTCCGACCTACCGCTCGTCGAACTGCCTGCCGCACATCCTTCGGACATGCTCGCTGTCGTGATTTCCGGCGACGGCGGCTGGCGCGATCTCGACAAGACCATTGCCGAAGCGATGCAGCGGCAAGGCGTTTCGGTGGTGGGATGGGATTCGCTGCGCTATTTCTGGCGCGAAAAGACGCCCGCACAAACCAGCCACGATCTGGCCCGCGTGCTGAAGACCTACAGCGCGCGCTGGCACACGCGCCAGATCGCGCTCGTCGGCTATTCGTTCGGCGCCGACGTCATGCCGTTCGCGTACAACCGCCTGCCCGAGGCGCTGCGGGCGAAGGTGTCCTTCGTGTCGCTGCTGGGCTTCGCGCCCGACGCCGATTTCCAGATTCGCGTGACCGGCTGGCTCGGCATGCCCGCGAGCGACAAGGCGCTGCCGGTGAGCCCCGAACTCGCGAAGATGCCGCCCGCCATCGTGCAGTGCGTGTACGGCGAGCGCGAGCCCGATTCGCTGTGTCCGTCGCTCGCGGGCAAGGGCATCGAACTCGTGCGCACGCCGGGCGACCATCACTTCGGCGGTAATTACGATGCGCTCGCGAAGCGCATCGTCGATAGCTGGAAGAAGCAGATCGGTTTGCGCGGCTGAGTGCGGCTAAGTGCGGCTAAACGCGCGCGGCTGATCGCGCCGCATTCCACGCGATCGCATCCCGTCGCGCCCAATGAAAAAACGGCCCGCCATTCATGGCGGGCCGTTTCTTTGCTGAGCTGACCAGCTGTGCCGGCGTCGGCTTATTCCACTTCGGCCAGTTGCTCCGCGTCCTGCTCGCGCTCCACCGACGAGCGGATCAGATGCTCGAACGCGCCCAGCGAAGCCTTCGCGCCTTCGCCCACCGCGATCACGATCTGCTTGAACGGCACCGTCGTCACGTCGCCGGCGGCGAACACGCCCGGCACCGACGTCTGGCCCTTCGCGTCCACTTCGATCTCCCCGTGCTTCGAGAGCGCAACCGTGCCCTTGAGCCATTCCGTGTTCGGCACGAGGCCGATCTGCACGAATACGCCTTCCAGTTCGAGATGACGCTTCTCGCCCGTGGTGCGCTCCAGATAGTGCAGGCCCGTGACCTTGCTGCCGTCGCCGGCCACTTCCGTGGTCTGCGCCTGCTTGATGACCGTCACGTTCTTGAGGCTGAAGAGCTTGCGCTGAAGCACCGCGTCGGCGCGCAGTTCAGCGCCGAATTCGAGCAGCGTGACGTGGCTCACGATGCCGGCGAGGTCGATCGCCGCTTCCACGCCCGAGTTGCCGCCGCCGATCACGGCCACGCGCTTGCCCTTGAAGAGCGGACCGTCGCAGTGCGGGCAATACGCCACGCCGCGGTTGCGGTACTCGCGCTCGCCCGGCACGTCGATTTCACGCCAGCGTGCGCCCGTCGCAATCACCACGCTCTTCGCGCGCAGCACCGCGCCGCTCGCGAGGCGAATCTCGATCTGCTCGCCCGGCACGAGCGCCTCGGCACGCTGCAGATTCATGATGTCGACGTCATAGGCGCGCACGTGCTGCTCCAGCGCCGCCGCAAACTTGGGTCCTTCCGTTTCCTGCACCGAGATGAAGTTCTCGATGGCAAGCGTATCCAGCACCTGGCCGCCGAAGCGTTCCGCCACCACACCTGTGCGGATGCCCTTGCGCGCCGCGTAGATCGCGGCGGCGGCGCCCGCGGGGCCGCCGCCCACCACGAGCATATCGAAGGTTTCCTTCGCGTTGAGCTTCTCGGCCGCGCGCGCACTCGCGCCGGTATCCAGCTTCGCGAGGATCTCTTCCACGCTGCAACGGCCCTGGCCGAAGACCTCGCCGTTCAGGTACATCGTGGGCACCGCCATGATCTGGCGCGCTTCCACTTCGTCCTGGAACAGTGCGCCGTCGATCGTCACGTGGCGAATGCGCGGATTGATCACCGACATCACGTTGAGCGCCTGCACCACCTCCGGGCAGTTCTGGCACGACAGCGACACATAGGTCTCGAAGGCGAAATCGCCGTCGAGGTTGCGAATCTGTTCGATCACTTCCGGCTCGAGCTTCACCGGATGCCCGCCCACCTGCAGCAGCGCCAGCACGAGCGAGGTGAACTCGTGGCCCATCGGAATGCCCGCGAAGCGCACGGCGATGTCCGTACCGGGGCGGCGCAGCGTGAACGAAGGCGCGCGCTCGCCCTGGGCTGCCGCGTCACGATGCTCGGCAAACGTGATGCGATCCGACAGCGAAGCGATTTCCTGCAGCAGCCCCTGCAATTCCGCCGACTTCTCGCCGTCGTCGAGAAATGCGGCGATCTCGATAGGCTGCGTGATTTTTTCGAGATAGCTCTTGAGTTGATTCTTGAGATTGGCGTCGAGCATGGCGATTTCCGGCGAATGGCGGTACAGAAAAAAGGCAAACACCGGGCCACCCGCAGGCGCGAATGGCGCCTGCGGCTCATGCAAATGAGTGGGAAAAGTGGCCCGGTCGGGAACGACCGTGGTCGTTATGAGAGCGTTTAGATCTTGCCGACGAGGTCCAGCGACGGCTTCAGCGTTTCGGCGCCGGGCGTCCACTTCGCCGGGCACACTTCGCCCGGGTGCGTTGCCACGTACTGCGCAGCCTGCACCTTGCGCAGCAGTTCCTTGGCGTCGCGGCCGATGCCATTGTCATGCACTTCGTACAGCTTGATCTGGCCTTCGGGGTTGATCACGAACGTGCCGCGCAGCGCGAGACCTTCTTCTTCGATCAACACTTCGAAGTTGCGGGCAAGCGTAGCCGTCGGGTCGCCGACGAGCGGATAGCGGATCTTGTTGATCGTGTCCGACGTGTCGTGCCACGCCTTGTGCGTGAAATGCGTATCCGTCGACACGCCGTAGATTTCGACGCCCAGCTTCTGGAACTCGGCGTAGTGATCGGCCAGGTCGCCCAGTTCCGTCGGGCACACGAACGTGAAGTCAGCCGGGTAGAACACGACGACCGACCACTTGCCCTTGAGGTTCTCTTCCGAAACCGGCACGAATTCGCCGTTGTGGTATGCCGTGGCCTTGAACGGTTTGACTTGCGTGTTGATGAGAGACATGCGTGCTTTCCTTACGCGGTTGGGTTGAGACGTTTGGGTTGAAACGTGAATAAAACTGCGACAGACGAAGATTACGGGAATGCTGCACCGCTGCAAAATTGGTTAGTTTGATCGCGGGAATTGCCTATCCCTATCGCCTGCTGAGCCGCGCCAGACGGGGCTCGGCGGCATTTTACCCTGCCCGCGCGACGCTCGCCGGAGCGCGGCGGGAGGGCACCGGCATGGCCGGCGCAGCGGGAGCCCGCGGTTTATGACGGTTTCGCGATGCCACACGACAAACAACGCGGCGCCTTCGTTCCTTGCCACGCCGGGCCACGGCGCCGTGCGCGCACGGGCAAATTTGATCAAATTTACAGCGTCCGCTTTCCGTGCCAGGATTTGATCAAATCCAATGCCGCCACGAACCGGTGCGTGTGGCTCACACGCACCCAGCCGCGGGTCACCATTCGAAGGAGCGTCGCTTGAAGATTCGTCACGGTGTGAACTGGGAACGCGCGCAAGCGCTGCTCGAGCACGAACGTCATGCCTTTGCCGCCGCGCGGCCGAAGTCGCAGGCGCTCTCCGCGCAAGCCGCGCAGCATTTGCTCTTCGGCGTGCCGCTGCACTGGATGAACGACTGGTCCACGCCCTTCGCACTCTACGTGGACGAAGCACGCGGCGCCCGCTTCACCGACGTGGACGGCCACCGCTACGTGGACTTTTGCCTCGGCGACACGGGCGCCATGTTCGGCCACGCGCCGCCACCCGTCGCACGTGCGCTCGCGGCCCAGGCCGAACGCGGCTTCACCACGATGCTGCCCAGCGAAGACGCGGTGTGGGTCGGCGCCGAACTCGCGCGCCGTTTCGGCCTGCCCTACTGGCAGTTCGCCATGACAGCGAGCGACGCCAACCGCTTCGTGCTGCGCTGGGCGCGCGCCGCCACGGGGCGCGACAAGATCGTCGTGTTCAACGGCTGCTATCACGGCACGGTGGACGACGTGTTCGTCGATCTGATCGACGGACGGCCCACCCAGCGCGCTAGCCTGCTGGGCCAGGTGCACGGCCTGCTCGAACACACGCGCGTAGTCGAATTCAACGACCTCGCCGCGCTGGCCGATGCGTTGAAGCACGACGACGTGGCCTGCGTGCTCGCGGAGCCGGCCATGACGAACATCGGCATGGTGCTGCCCGAGGCCGGCTACTGGCAGGAAGCCCAGGCGCTCATCCGGCGCCACGGCACGCTGCTTGCCATCGACGAAACGCACACCATCAGCAGCGGCCCCGGCGGCTACGCGAAGGCGCACGGCATCGAGCCGGACCTCTTCGTGCTCGGCAAGCCCGTGGGCGGCGGCGTGCCGTGCGCGGTCTACGGCTTCAGCGCAGAACTCGCGGCCCGCGCGCAGCAGGCGAAGCGCGCCGCGCCGCCCGGTCACTCGGGTATCGGCACCACGCTTACTGCGAACATGCTCGCCATGAGCGCGATGCGCGCAACACTCGCCGAGGTCATGACCGAAGCGGCCTATGCCCACATGTTCGCGTTGGCGAGCCGTCTCGAAGACGGACTCAACGAGGCGATTGCGCGCCACACGCTGCCCTGGTGCGTGACGCGCGTGGGCGCGCGCACCGAATTTCAGTTCACGCCCACCCCGCCGCGCAACGGCAGCGAGGCGAGAGCGCAACTGGACGACGAACTCGAGCACATCGTTCATCTGTACCTGCTCAACCGCGGTGTGCTCATCACGCCGTTCCACAACATGATGCTGGTGTGTCCGGAAACGACGGCCGAAGACGTGGATCGCCTCGTCGATACGTTCGCCGCGTGCCTCGCCGCGCTCACGTGACCCACGCAAAGACACATCGAGGTCAATGAAAACCCGCCATCATCATTCGCTCCAGGACGAGACCTACGCCACGCTGCGTCAGTGGCTCACCGTGGGCCGCTTCATGCCGGGCGAGCGGCTCAAGATCCATCATCTCGCGGCGCAGCTCGGCGTGGGCGAGATGCCCGTGCGCGCGGCGCTGCAACGGCTCGCGGCCGAATCGGGCGTGGTCAATGTGCCGAACTGCGGCGTCGTGGTGCCCCAGCTCACGAAGGCGAAATTCGACGACGTGCTGAACGTGCGCCTGATGCTCGAAGGTGAGGCCGCGGAGCGCGGCGTGCCGCACCTCTCGGCGCGCGACATCGGCCGGCTCGACACACTCGCCGCCGCCATGGCCGACGCGCTCGCGCAAGGCAAGCACAAGCGCTACCTCGACGCCAACGAGAAGTTCCATCTGATCCTCTATCGCGCAGGCGGCTCGCCGCTGCTCGTCGATCTGATCGAAACGGTGTGGCTACAGGTGGGCCCGATTTCGAACCTGCTGTTCGGCGACGCCGCTTTCGCGCAAACGCTCAACCACGCCCACGAAGCACTCATGCAACAGTTGAAGCAACACGACGCAGCCGGCGTGCGGCGCGCCATCGAACACGACCTCGAACACGCGGCCCAATACCTGCGGACGCTCTGCGTATGAAAACACCTCCTGAAGCACCCCCTCGTTCACCGATGAAAACACGCGAAGAAAACCGCATCGATGCCCTCGACGCCCTGCAACGGTCGATGTTCGATCTCATCAAGGGGCTGCCGTTCAAGGGACGTCTGGCCCAAGGTCTGTTGATGGCGTTGCAGGCCGTGTTGAGCGCGAGCCTCGCCTATGGCATCGGCCTCGCGCTGCATACCGAACAGGCGTTCTGGGCGGCGATCACGGCCATCGCCGTCACGCAGAACAGCTACAGCGACACGATGCATCTCTCGCGCGACCAGTTCATCGGGGCGATAGCGGGCGGGCTGGTCGGATTCGCGGGCGCCATGCTGGGCGGCGGCCCGGGCGCCACGAACGCGTGGCCGCATTTCACGCACGCGTGGCTGCATTTCGCGGTCTATATGGCGAGCGTGGCCATCGTCATTGCGGGCTGCTGGTGCTTCAACATGGGAAGCGCCGCGCGCCTCGGCGCGATTACGACCACCATCGTGCTGCTCGTGCCCGCGAGCGGTCCGGCATGGAACATCGCGCTCGTGCGCTTCGCGGAAGTCACACTCGGCACGGTGTGCGCGCTCGCGGTGTGCTGGGTCACGGAGCGCATCGAGCAGCGCCGCACGACCGCCTCGTAACGCCTACGGCCGACTGTCGTGACCACAGCCCTGTGACCACTACCCGGCGGTCACCTCCGGCAGCCACGACGAGCCGCTGCGACAAGACGCGCCCGCCATGGTTTTCCCGCCTGACCGCCCGGGCCTGCTTTGCTTTACCCTAACGCCTTTCTTACGTCTCCTCGGAACGCCTCGAGCCATGCCTGAAGAATACGAAGTTCACGGACCCCACGATCACGCCGTGGAGCACGCGGCACATGGACACAGCGGACACAGCGCCCACGGCGGCGAACCATCCGCAGACCCGCTGCCGGGCCGCATCGCCGTGATGACCGCGGTGCTCGCCACGGTGGGCGCGATCCTTTCCTACCAGAGCGGCACGACCGAGAACCTTGCGCTCTACTACAAGAACGAGGCCGCCATCCGCAAGACCGAAGCGGCCAATCAGTGGGCCTACTACCAGGCGAAGGGCGAAAAGCAGAATCTCGCGGAACTGGGCGCGGCGCTCGCACCCGCCGATTCGCCCGCGCGCGCCAAATTCGAAGCCGACGTGAAGAAGTATCGCGACCAGAAGGAGCCCATCCGCACGCAGGCGGAAGCGCTCGAAAAGGAAGTGGAACGAAACGACGCCGCAGCCGAAACGCAACTGCACCGGCACCACCGCTGGGCGCAGGCCACCACGCTGATCCAGATCTCGATTGCACTCGCGGCCATCACGCTGCTCACGCGGCGCAACTGGCTGCAAGGCGTGACCATCGCCGCGGCGGTGGCGGGTATCGCGACAGGCGTCGCGGCCGCGCTCGCGCTTTGATGAACGAGGTGGGCAACACGTGCCCACGTTCAGTGCGCGATGAATGCGCTCACGCGCTCAGCAGCACTCCACTGCGAATGGGCCGCACGCCGCTTACGCGACCCAGCGGCGCACCGGCCGTCACGAAACGCACGGCGCGCCGCATGTAAAGGATGCCGTCAGTGCGGCTCGTGAGCGTGACCGTTTCGTCGGTGATCGGATCGACGATATCGAAGAGCGCATCGCCGGCGCGCACCGCAGCGCCCGGCTCCACGCGATGCACCAGAATGCCGCTCACCGGCGCGTAAAAAGGCTCGCTGCCCGCAAGCGGCGTAGCGTCGGCGAGTAGCGCAGGCAAGGGCTTCGGCTCGCCGCGAATCGCGCCGCGCAGCATGAGGAAATCGACAATGGCGTCGGCGTCCTGTTGCGCCGTCTCCCACGTCACGTCGCGTTGACCGCGACACTCCACCGTCGTCGCCACCGTGCCCGCCCGCACGGGCCGCCCTGCCGGCGCACGTTGCTGCAAGCGCCACCAGAAGAGGCTGTGCGCTTCGTCGAACGCGAGGCCGCCCGAATCCGTGGCGAGCAGCGACGCCCGCGCGCCCAGGTAGCGCGCAAGCGGTTCGAACGCCTCCCATCCCGCGTCGCTCGTGTACAGGTGCATGGTGGCTTCGAGCGAGCAATGCAGGTCGATCACGACGTCCGCGTCGAACGAAAGCCTCAGCAATTCCAGCTGCAGCGATTCGAACTCCGTCTGCGGCGTCTGCGCGGCAAGCGCCGCTCGCACGGCTTCGCGCACGATCTCGACGTTGCGCCCGGCATCGCTCGTCAAGGCCTCTTCGACGCCTGCCGTCAGCGCGGCGAGATCGAGGAAATGCCGGTTGAAGTTCTTGCCGCTCAGCAATTCGAAGCGACCGACGAACTGCCCCAGCACGTTCTGCGCAAGACCCACGGGATTCGCCACCGGCACGAGCACGATCTCCGCGGCCAGCACGCCTTGCGCCTCGAGCGCGGCAAGGCGGCGTCTCAGCATCACACCTGTCAGCATGGCCGGCGTTTCGTCGGCGTGCAGGGAACACTGGATGTAGATCTTGGCGCCGTCCCCCAGGGACGAAGAACCGAAATGGAAACTGACAAGCTCGCGCCGCGTGCCGATGGCAGGCGAGAGCAAGGGCGTGATGCGTGTGTGCATGATGGACGTGACGATCGTGACGAGCCGGGCAAACGGCGGGAGGGTTCGCGTGCGACCTTCGGTGGGGCATGCCGGGGCCGCCGCGACGCAACGCCATGGTACGTTCGGCCGCCTGCCTGCACGAGTGCTGATCCCGCTATCATGATCGTCTTTTCCGATCGTCCATCGCCATGGCCCTCACGCTCACGCAATTGCGCATCTTCACCGCTGTCGTGGAGCACGGCAGTCTGCGCGCCGCGGCGCGCGCGCTCGGCACCGCGCAGAGCGGCGTCACGCAACAGCTGCAAAACCTGGAGAGCACGCTGGGCGCCACGCTCTTCACGCGCACGAACCGCGGCATCGCGCTCACGGCGTTCGGCCAGCGGCTGCTCGCGCGCGCCGGCGCGATTCTGGGCGAGTGCGAGCGCACCGAACAGGAGATGGCGCAATTGCGCGGTGCATTCGAAGGCACCGTCTCGCTCGGCATGACCACGGAACCGCTCGTCGATACGCTCGCTCCCGTGCTCAGCGAGTTTCGCGCGCGCTACGAGCGCGTGGCGGTGCATCTCATGAGCGGCACGTCGCGCATGATGGTCTCGTGGATTCGCGACGGCACGCTCGACTTCGCCGTGGCCCCCGTGTCGAAACATACGGACGTCACCGGGCTGACAGTCACGAAGCTCTATGCGTCGGACCCGGTCGTGGTGTGTCGGCGCGGGCACCCGCTCGCCGCCGCCACGTCGCTGCGCCAGCTCGCGGGCTGCCAATGGATCGCGACACGTGCGCCGCATCAGCCCGGCATCGCCGCGGGCACGGCACCCGCCAGCCGCCTCGTCGATCTGTTCGCCGAACATCGTCTGCCGCCGCCCAAGATTTTCGTGACCACCGAGGCGCTGTTCGACGCGCTGCACCTGATCATCGAAACCGATTGCCTCTCGCTCGAGCCTTCGGTAGTGACGCGGCACCGGTCGTTCTCGCGCATGCTCACCACCGTTCCCATTCGCGAGCGCGTCAAGCGCACGGACATAGGCTTGCTGCAACGTGCGGACGCGCCCCTCACGCCCGCCGCCCAGGAACTGGCGGCCATGGTCGCCTCTTATGCGCGGGCCATGCAGGCTCGCAAAAGCCGCACGTAGCATCCGATTCAACCAGCGCGCATGAGCGCTGCCCGCATTCAGATGCAGTGGGCATGAAGTTGAGCCGAATCGAACACGAGGGGCGTTTGTTGTCACCCAGGTAACAGCTACGCACTCTGCGCATCGCCAATCTCACGTGCACCCCATCACGCGAGATAGCGATGAGACCCGAGACCAACGTGTTACCCACGGGCACGTTTCGCCCGCGCGCCGATGCGTCATGCACGGCGAATGCCGCATTCGAACGCGCGTGGCGTTCCGTTCGCGGCCACCTCGAACAACGCGCGCGCAACCTTGCCAAGGGCGATCGCGTCGCCGCAGACGATCTTGTCGCGAACACCGCGCTCAAGGCCCTGCTCTACATGCGGCGCATGCCAGATCGCATCCGCAACCCCGAAGGGTTTCTCTTCACCGTGCTCAATCACGTGTTCCTCGACAGCGTGCGCCACGCGAGCCGCGAGGGCCGCGTGCTGTACTACTGCGACGAGTCCGATGCCGACTACCTGGGCGCAGCCGCGGCCACCACCATTTCACCCGCGCACATCGTGGAGCTTGGCGAAGGACTGGCGCTGATCGCCGAGGCCATCGAACGGCTCACGCCCGCGCAGCGCCAGCTCTTCTCGCTCAAGTTCGAACACGAGCTTTCCTACGCCGCGATTGCCGAAGAGCTGCACATCAACGAAGCGCTCGCGCGCAAACGTGTCGAGCTATTGCGTCGCAAGCTGCGCGCCGCCGTGGAAAAGCATCACACGCAGCCACACCCGCATTCACGAATACGCGGCTGAGACGTTCTTACTGCCGTTACCCGAGCCGCGCCTCGCGATCCAACGGACCCACGACCTCAAGGAGAAACTCCATGGCGGATTCCACCGCAGTCAATGCCCAGATCACCGACGCCGTCACGCAAACCAACGTCAAGGTCGTTGCCGAGGCGCCGGCGCAGGCCATCGCATCGCTCTACCAGGTTGCGAGCCACTCCGCGGGTTTGTCGCTGCAGAACGCGGTGCAGAGCCAGCAGTCGCTGAACCAGATATCGACCGCCGTGGTGTCGAAAGCCGTGGCGCTGATCATGGCCATCGGCGAATAGCGCAGCCGATGCGCATAACGCGAGCGGTCGAGGTCAACACTGGAGCACTCCGTCATGGCTATCTGGGATCTGTTTACGAAGGGGGCGCGGCCGGCGGCTGCGACGCAGGGCGCAAGCGCGGCGCCGGGGGCCGATGCGGGCAAAGGCGCTGCTACGGGTACGGGCACGACGCAGGACGCGCCGCCTGCCCAGCAGGCACAAGACGCTGCGCCTACGCCTACGCCTACGCCTACGCCGACACCGACACCGACACCGACACCGACACCAACACCAACACCAACACCAACACCAACACCAACACCAACACCAACACCAACGCCGACCCCGACACCAACGCCAACGCCGACCCCAACACCAACACCAACGCCGATACCCATGCCCCAACAACCCACTCCGCTGTCGCGCATGAACACGCTGCTCGCCGCGCAGATGCAAGCCGCCACGCCGCCCACGGATGCGCTCAACAGCCAGATCGTGCAGGCGGTCCAGCTCACGAACGCGGAGACCGCGAGCTACGCGGCGTCGCAGATCGCGACTGCGCCGGACATGATGATCAGCCAGGCATCGGGGCTCGTTGCACAGTCGGCGGCGAACTACTTCGACGGCGTGAGCAAGCTCGCGCTCGCAAGCCAGGCCGTGCTGCTCAAGAAGATGACCGAAGACATCGCCAAAGAGAACCTGACCGGCGCCGCCGAAGACGCACTGGGTGCACTGGCCACCGATCTGTTGATGGGCGCCGCGGCCGCCGTCGCCGCAGCGGCCGGCGCGATCGAGGCCGATGCCGCGAGCTTCGCCATCGACAAGATCGATCAGAGCATCGCGAAGTACAGCCAGACACTCGCGAACCGCAAGGCAAGCTGAATCGCACCACGCCCGCTCACACCGATTCAGGCCGATTCAGCCCATTCACGAAGAACTCAAGGACACCCCATGAGCGATATCGAATCGCAGGTCTCCTCCTCGTTGCGCCGTCTCGCGGAGACCTGGCTCAAACGCAGCCTGACGCCGGCCGAGGCGCGCGAACTGGAGAACTTCCAGCAGTCGTGGGCAAGCGGCGACGCTCCTGCCGCGATGCCTGCCACCACTCAGGTACAAGGCAACACGACGTCGAGCGACCCCGCCGACCACGCACGCGCGCAGGCCGCGCAGGCACTGGCTGAGGGACGTCAGCGCTCGGAGAACGTCATCCGCGACATCCTGCAGAAACTGCAGAGCACGGCGGCGCAGGCGTTGCAGGCCCACGAGCACGAAGAGGCCGCCATCCTCAAGATCGTCGAGAGCGCACGCTCGCTGAACGACCTGCGGCCTTCCGCGCTGAGCCTTCCAGGCAGCGGCGTGCCGCCCGCCGCGCAACTCGTGCTGCCGCAGATCGCAGACCGTCTCGCGAATCTCGTGAAGAGCGAGGTGGAACGCTGCTTCCAGCAGAACTTCGGCCCCTTGCAGCGCGAGCTTGCGAATGCGCTCACGCAGCTGCACGACGCGAACAAAACGCCCGCGGACACGCAGCCGGACAGCGCGCAGCAAGCCTCGACGCAACAGGCCTCTACGCAACAAGCCTCACCGCAGCAAGGCCAGGCGACACAACAAACCTCAACGCCACAAAGCACCGCCACGAGCAACACGGCAGGCAACGCCGCGCCCAACCCCAACACCGCCGCACAGCCCGCCCCGCCGCCCGCGGCCTGAGAGCTTCACAGAGTCCCATGGTGGACGTTCATGCAACCAGCGCGGCACGTGCCGTGCACCAACCTCAAGGAGTCTCAACATGGCCTTTCCCACTTCCGTGAACGACCAGGTCACCGATGCCGTCACGCAGTCCAACGTCAAGGTGGTCGGCGAAGCGCCCGCCATGGCGATGGGTTCCATCTATCAAACGATGGCCCACTCCACCGGCATCCTGTTCGAGAACGCCGTGTCCGCGCAGCAGCAGCAGAACACGCTCACGCAGGCCGCCACCAACCAGGGCGTGATGCAGATCTACACGCTCGACACGACCGCGGCCGCGGGCGCCACCGAAAAGGTCGCGCAGACGGGCGTCTCGGACAACCTCACGAGCCTGCTCACGGTGCTCAACGCGTTCCGTCAGCGCTAAGGCGCGCCGCCGTCACGCGTGATACGCAGGGCATCATCCTCAACGCATGAAACGCATGATTCAGGAGCACAGCAATGGCCTTTCCCACTTCCGTCAATAACCAGATCACCGACGCCGTCACGCAGTCGAACGTGAAAGTCGTCGCCGAGGCCCCGGCCATGGCGATGGGTTCGATCTACCAGACGATGGCCCACTCCACCGGCATCCTGTTCGAGAACTCGGTGTCGTCGCAGCAGCAGCAGAACACGCTGTCGCAGGCCGCGGCCAACCAGGGCGTGATGCAGGTCTACACGCTCGACACGACGGCTGCCGCCGGCGCCACCGAAAAGGTCGCGCAGACGGGCGTCGCCGACAACCTCACGAGCCTCCTCACGATCCTCAACGCACTGAACCCTTCGGGCAGCGCGATCTGAGCGGTCCGCCCTCGCGAGTGGCGTTCACCGGCGACACTCGTCACAGTCGTGACAGTCGTGAAACTCGCAGGCAGCACGCCGAAGCGGCACACCGCTTCGGCGCTTTCGTTTCAAGGGCGCGCGTTGAGCATCAGCCGCCGGCCACGTTGGCCATGTAGCGCAACTGATCGACATCGACGATGAGCAGCTTGTCCTGCGTCCACGTCACAAGACCGTTGCGGCGCCACGTCTGCAATTGCGCATTGAGCTTGGGGCGGCTCGCGTTCACCATCGCGGCGAGGCTGCTCTGGCTGGGCGGCAGCGGCACGACCACGCCGCCGAATTCGGCGCGCCCGCACCGGTCCACCACGGAAACCAGATAGCGCGCAAGCCGCGACTCGAGCCGATACAGGCAGACGGATTCCACGAACGCCGCCGCTTCGCGCAGCTTCAGGCGCAGCAGCATGAGTAGACGCTGCAGAAAAAGCGGCTCCTTCGTGAGTTCGGGAAAGTGGCGTCGGCCGAGAATGAAAATGCGCGTGTGCCCGCACGCGAACGCCGCGGATTCGCGCACGCCGGATTCGACGAGCGCGGTCTCGCCCACCACATCGCCCGGTTCGGTGCTGTTGATGATGAGCTCGCGTCCGTCGGGCCCGTACATGACCGAATACACGCGGCCCGACACCACGAACGCGACGAAGTCGTCCGGGTCGTGCTTGAGAAACAGCGCTTCCCCGTCGTTCAGGCGGCGCTCCACCACGTGGGTCGCGGCATGCCGCACCAATGCCTGAGGCATGTCGCGAAACAGCACCGACTGCTGGAGAATCGCGCCGCGGTCTTCGCATGCGCCCGCCCCGGCCTCCCATGATGAACCCCGTCCCCTTGTTCCCACTTTGGCCCCCGGCACAGTTTTCTATGGAACACGTTTGAACGTTCGATTTGGCGTTCCGTGAAGCATTCATCATAGGAGTCGCGCGGCTCGCACATCTCCCTGCATTGCGCGCACGACTGCGTGTCTGAACGCAGTCGTGTACGATCCGCATCGATCGACAGATCGACAAACGGGCCCGCCAGAGGACAAGGACAATGACGACGTTGCGCCCCGACGAAGCGCTTACGCATCCCGGCTCACTGCTGAGCGCAGACGCGCAGATCGTCGCGCCGTACGACTTCGAAGTGACCGGCCGCGACATCGAGAGCGCCCGCGCGCTCGGCGTACAAGACGGCATCGTCAGCGCGCTCGCCGAACCGCTGCGCATCGACTACACCGAAGCGCATGCGGCGCACATCATCAATGGCATGGGCGTGACGCTGGGCGACTCCATCATCGGGCTCACGGCGATTCAGGCTATCGCGCATGCACATCCTCACGTGCGCTTCACCGTGTACCGGCCCGCCGAAGCGCCGCGCTATGTCGAAGCACTTTACGCACTCGCGCAAGGCGTGATCGCCGACTTTCGCCCCTTGCCCTGGCCGCTCGCCGCGCTGCCCGCAGACGGCCCGCGCATCGACGTGGGCAATCATCTGTTCTGGCCCGCGTTCATGAAGCTGCCGATGATCGACTTCTTTCTCGAAGCGCTCGGCGTGGATGCGGCCACGGTCCCGGCCGCACACAAAGCCAACCGCTGGCTGCAACGGCTGCGTCTGCCCGCATTGCCCGCGGCCTGGCAAACCGCTCCGTACGTGATGTTCTGCCCCACCGCGAGCACGCCGGTGCGCAGCATTCCGGCCTCGGCGCATACACGGCTCGTCGATGCGCTCGCGCGCCGATTCGATCTGCCTGTGCTCGGCTTCGGCGCGGTGGATCATCCTCGCTACATCGACGTGAGCGCACTGTCGCCGGATACCGCGCACTTTCTCGCCTGGGTCGCCAAGGCGCGCCATCTCGTCACGTCGGACACGGCGGCCGTGCACATCGCCGCCGGCTTCGACGTGCCCACCACTGCGTTCTTCACCACCGTCGCGCCGGAACTGCGCGTGCGCGACTACCCGCACTGCCGCGCCATCGCGCTCGACGTTTCGCCATTGCGCGACATCCAGGCGAGCAGCCGCGAAGCCGACCTCGCGCTCGTCGAAGCGGCCTTGCGCGCGTTGCCGATAGACGACTCGCTCTTCGCCGGCAACGCATAGCGGGAGCGGCGCCACGCCGTTATTGCGTTGCAGCGTAAGCGGCCGCGCTCACGCGTTCTGCCGGCCACGCTCGAATACCCAACTAGCCGTGCCCGCTTTTTTCGCCAATAATGGCCGCACCTCCATCTCCGGACGAGGGCGGCCATGCACTACAGCCCCGAAGCCATCCGCACCATTGCTCTGGTGGGACACGCAGGATGCGGAAAGACATCGCTGGCGGAAGCACTCCTGTTTCAGGGCGGCGCAGTGCATACGCCGGGCAGCGTGGAGCGCGGCACCGCCTTGTGCGACTTCGATCCGCTCGAACGCAAGTACCACCACTCCCTCTCCTCCGCCGTCACCCACTTCCACTACCACGACACCCGCATCTATCTGCTCGACACGCCGGGCTATCCCGATTTCGCCGGCCTTTCGATCAGCGCCTTGCCCGCCGTGGAGACCGCGGCCATCGTCATCAACGCGCGCACCGGCATCGAGATGACCACGCGGCGCATGATGGCGTACGCCGAGCAACGCAAGCTGTGCCGCATGATCGTCGTGAACGGCATCGACGGCGAAAAGGTGGACCTGCCGCGTCTCTTCGCCGAGATTCAGGAAGCGTTCGGCAAGACCTGTCTGCCCATCAATCTGCCGGCGCAGCAGGGGCGCGACGTGGTGGACTGCTTCTTCAATCCGTCGGGCGAAGCGGACTTTCTTTCGGTGGGAGCGGCGCACGACGCGCTCATCGATCAGGTGATCGAACTCGACCCGGAACTGATGGAGCTTTATCTGGAGCAAGGCGAGGCCATTCGCCCCGAGCAGTTGCACGCACCGTTCGAGCGCGCGCTGCGCGAAGGGCATCTCGTGCCCGTGTGCTTCACGTCGGCGGCCACGGGCGCGGGCATCGGCGCGCTGCTCGACATCTTCGTGCGGCTCCTGCCGAATCCCACCGAAGGCAATCCGCCGCTCTTCTATCGCGAAACAGAAGGGCATGTCGAAGTCGTGCATGCGCAACCCGTGGCGGACAAGCACGTGCTCGCGCATGTCTTCAAGATCGTGATGGACCCGTACATCGGCAAGATGGCGGTGTTTCGCATCCATCAGGGCACCGTGACGCGCGACAGCCAGCTTTATATCGGCGAGGGACGTCAGCCGTTCAAGGTGGCGCACCTGCTGATGCTGCAGGGCAAGGACCACGCCGACATCCAGCGCGCCGGCCCCGGCGACATCTGCGCCGTGGCGAAGGTGGACGAGATCGGCTTCGACGCCGTGCTGCACGACGCGCCCGAGGACGGCAACATCCACCTCACGCCGCTCGATTTCCCCACGCCCATCTACGGCCTCGCTATCGAGCCCGCGCGGCGCGGCAACGAGCAGCGCTTGTGGGAAATCCTGCAAAAGCTGGCCGCCGAAGACCCGTGCCTCGTGATCGATCACCCTGTGGGCACCAACGAGACCGTGGTGCGCGGCCTCGGCGAATTGCATCTGCGCTACATGCTGGAACGCCTCACGGAGCAGTACAAGCTCGAAGTCGTGACGCGCCCGCCCAGGATTGCATGGCGCGAAACGATTGGCGGCAAGGCCGAGGGCCATTGCCGCCACAAGAAACAAACCGGCGGCGCGGGGCAATTCGGCGAAGTCATGTTGCGCGTGGAGCCGCTGCCGCGCGGCGCGGGCTTCGAATTCGTGGACGCCGTGAAGGGCGGCGCCATTCCGGGGCAGTTCATTCCCGCCGTGGAGAAAGGCATTCTTCAGGTGATCGAGAACGGCCCGCTCGCGGGCTTTCCGATGCAGGACGTGCGCGTGACCGTCTACGACGGCAAGAGCCATCCCGTCGATTCGAAGGAAGTAGCCTTCGCCACGGCGGGCCGCAAGGCCTTCATCGAGGCCGTGCTGAAGGCGCAGCCCATCGTGCTCGAACCGATCGTGGATATCGAAGTGATGGCGCCCGAAGCCGCAATGGGCGACGTGATAGGCGACCTCTCCGCGCGCCGCGGCCAGGTGCACGGCACGCGCACCCTGGGCGGCAACGCGATCGTGGTGGCGGGCAAGGTGCCGCTCGCGGAACTCAACGACTACCAGTCGCGGCTCAATGCGATGGCGGGCGGCGACGGCAATTACAGCATCCAGTTCAGTCATTACGACCCGGTGCCGCCGGGCCAGCAGGAGCGGCTCGCCGCGCAGCACCGCAGTGAGGCGAACAACGGCGAGTGATGAGCGCCGCAACTGATCGCTGCCCGCCCCGACTAAATAAATCTTCCTGAGCGGGAATAACCCGCGTCCACGCACGGTTCGCCCTGCACGTGCCGCTTTCGTGCATGTGCCGCGGCCTCCATCGCGGTCATTTCATCCGCACAAAGCCGCACGCGAACCCGTGCATATCGCGTTCCAGCTACGACGGACGCATCGCATCGAGACGACCGACTCCGGTCCCATTTCGGCGAATGGAGCACATCATGAAGCTTTCACTCCTGATTACAGCAGCCGCGCTCGCACTCGGCACCGCTCAGGCCTACGCACAGACCGACGCCACCAGCACGGCGACGGCGCAAGGCGACAACGCAGCCATGACAAACGACGCCGTGGGCGGCCAGCTGCCCGGCATGAGCGCGAGCGGCGCGCCTCACGCGAAGACACGCGCCGAGGTCTATCAGGACTTCCTGCGCGCGAAGCAGGACGGCACGCTCGACCGCATCAACGCGCTGTACGGCGGCGGCGATTGATCTCCGGCGCCGCATCATCCGAAACAACCCCACCTCACCTCCTGGAGCGCCGCCGGCCGCTGACGGCGGCGCGTCCTTCCCTTGTCTTGCCGCTTCAGGTGTCCCTCGCGGGATTCCCCTCGCCGGGTCCCTCCCGGCACGCCTGCGTTCGCTTCGCGACACGCCGCTTCGCGCCCTTACCGGCGCTGCCATGACACATGAATAAAGTGTCCTGAAGCAACCAGGCGGTGCGCCCTCGCCTGCGCGCGGCCCTGTCGTTCCCGCCGTACGTGTCGTTCGTGCTTTCGTTTGTCCGGCTTTCCGTTCTTTCTCACGACCCGGTCACTACCATGAGCAACACCATCACCAATCAGTACCTCCGCACGCAGACGCCCGTGGACGACGCGCAGGCCGGCAACACGCCGTCTGCGTCGGACATCGAGTTGCGCATCATGCAGGACATCGAACAGCTGCTCGCCGACCTCAGCGTCGCCACGGCGAACGGCGACTTCGACACCAGCAGCGGCAACACGGGCAGCGGCGGAGGCGGCGGCTTCGGTTCAGGCACCTCGAACTTCCAGGCGCCGGCGTTCAATCTCGGCTCCGCAACCGGCACGACCGGCGGTACCACGACACCCGCCACGACCGGCACCACGAACGCCCCCGTCACCGGCAACAGCGGCGCGCCGAACGGTCAATCGGGTTCGCCGCAGCAAACGGGCTCGGTCATTGCGCTCAGCACCGCGCCGCAAACCACGGCGCTCACGCCCGAACAGAGCAAGCAGACCGCGGACGCCTACGTCTCGAACCTCCAGCACGATTTCGGTCTGACGCGCGACCAGGCCGCCGGCATCGTGGCGAACCTCTGGCACGAGAGCGGCGGCATGAATTCAGGCATCAATCAGGGCGGCGCGATCGGCGCGCCCAGTTCCAACATGGCCGACGACAACGGCAACGGCTACGGCATTGCCCAGTGGGGCGGCTCGCGCAAGCAGGGGCTCATCGACTACGCGCACGCGCACGGGCTCGACCCGTCGAGCCAGGCGGCCAATTACGGTTATCTGAAGCAGGAACTCGAGACCTCGGAATCGGGCGCCATTTCCGCGGTGAAGAGCACGAACAGCGCTCAGGCGGCCACCGTCGCGTTCTGCGACGTGTTCGAAAAGCCGAGCGACCCGGAGATGGCTTCGCGCCTCGACCACCTTTCGGAGATTCTCGCGTAAGCGGCCCTTTGCGTTTGCGGCGGCTACCTCGTCCGGCGGCTGGGCTCATCAGCTCGTAGAAAGGGGGCGTAGAAGGGGGAGTAAAAGCGGACGTAAAAGCGGACGTAAAAGCGCTGCGACCGCTGAGCAGCGCAACGCTTCAGCCCTTCTTCTTCAGCGCTTCTTCAGCCCTTCACCGACGCGCCTCGTCGACGAGTCCCGTTCGTTCCTGCACGCCCCAGCTCTTGCGCGCCGTCAGCAGGTGCAGCCAGCCGAGCGCCGCGCCCGTGTGCCGCAGCAACTGGAAGCTGAACGGCTCGGCCAGCGCCGCGAGAACCGCGAGCGCGAAATGCGAGCCGCGGCGCTCGCCGGTCCAGCGTCGGTACAGATGCACGGACCACAGGTGAAACGCGAGGTCCACCCCGATCTTCGCGACGATCACCGCCGACACCGAAAGCGCAATGCCGATGCGCCCCGTGAACAGGAACGTCAGCAGCAGCACGAACGCCGTGAGTCCGTAGATGGGCTGCAACGTGTCGATGGCCTTCACCGGCATCATCAGCAGACCCAGCGCGCCGTAGCGTCGATTGCCCGCCATGTCGCGGTTCCAGTACTGCGTCTGCAGGAAGCCTGCGAACCAGCGGCGGCGCTGGCGCAGGAACGCGGCGAGCGTGCCGGGCGCGTCGGTGTGCGCGTGCGCGGTGCCGATCACGCGTACGCGCCACGTCTTGCCGTGCTCCACGGCGTAGCGGCGCAGCCGGTGGATCAGTTCGTAGTCTTCCACGAGGCATTGCGTGTCGAAGCCGCCCACCGTGACGAGCGCGTCGCGACGAAAGCACGCGAACGCGCCGGAGACCAGCAGCAGGCTGTCCGCCCGCATCCACGCAAAGCGCGAAATGAAGTTGCGGATGTACTCGTAGGTCTGAAACCACTGGAAAAAGCGGCCCGTCAGCGTACGCGCGCACATCGGCGTGATGATGCCCGTGGCCGCGACCAGTTCGGGTTCGCGCGCAAACGCGTCGCGCATCGCGGCGCACGCCGTGCCGGCAAGACGCGTGTCGGCGTCTACGGTGAGCACCGTGTCCGTCTCCATCAGCGCAATTGCCGCGTTCAGTGCGTGCGCCTTGCCCGCATGCGGCAGACGCAGCCAGCGCAGCGTGGGAAACAGCACGCTCGGCGCGCTGATCTGCCCTTCGAGCGGCGGCACGAGACCGTAGCGGCCGGCGAGCAGCGCGGCGGTGCCGTCCGTGGAGCCGTCGTCGGCAATCACGATCTGCGCGGGCGGCGCGTCCTGTTCGAGCAGCGCCTTGAGCGTGACGGGCAGCACCGACGCCTCGTTCCAGGCTGCCACGATCACACCGAGCGTGGGCTGCACGGCTTGCGCTGCGGCGTCCGGTGCGTGCGAGGGCTGCGACTTCATCAGCGGCAGCGTCTTGAAGGCGACGAACGCGAGCAGCAGCGTGTCGTACACGACATAGGCAATGCCCACGGACCACGCCACCACGTTGTGCAGGAAGAACGCGCGGGCGAACAGCACGATCCATACAGCAAGCACGCCGCCGTGGATCAGCACGCTCACGAGCGGCGTGCCGCGCGGCGTGATGCGCGACGAGGCCTGGGCGAAGGCGTCGCCGAGCGTATGGGTCGCGGCAGCCGCCGATCGAGTCACGGAAGACGCGCAGCGCGGCGGGCGAGCGTGCGTGTCCGCCGCCTGGCTCACCGGATTGCCCTGGTCGTTGCGCCTGGGATTGCACTTGACGTCGCGCTCGCCATTACGCCTTTCGAGCGCTGCAAAATCGGGCACGGAACTCATGGCCACATCCGCCGCAAAACGGAATGTCGATCGATCAGCTCGTGCTTGAGCGCGCCGCCCACGTGCAACGCCAGCACCAGATAGAGCGCGTAGCCGAACCACGTATGCACGGCGCCAAGCACGTCGTGCATGTGCTCCTTGAACTGCGGCTCGAGATGCATGATGAAGCCCACGCGTGGCCACGGCACGAGATGGAAGAGCGTCATCGGGTGCGTGCCCGCGTCCTTCCAGGCCGAGTCGTGAAACCAGCCCGAGAGCGGCAGGCCCAGCATGATCGCGTAGAGCAACCCATGCGCCACGTGCGCCGCGAAACGCTCGGCCCGGGGAAACGCGAGCGGTAGCGGCGGCGGCCGGTGCGATGCGCGCCACAGAATGCGCATGAGCACGAGGCCCAGCACCGTGATGCCGATGGACTTGTGCGTGTCGATGACGGGGCGCACCCAGTCGTCGGGCAAGGCATCCACCGTCCAGGCAAGCACCACGTTGCAGAGGATGCCGGCGGCAATGGCCCAATGAAGCAGGATGGCGACGCGGCTGTAGCGCGCAGCCGGCCCGGGGCGCGCGCGTTCGGCCTGGGCTCGTAGGGTGTTGGTGTTCATCGTGGCTCTGCTGGAAGCTCGAAGGGTGCGTACCAAAGTGCGTACCAGGGTGCATAACGGCCGCGCGGATGAAAGCCCGCCGCCGGACACCGCGCAAGAGACGCGCGGCACTGCCAGCGATAACGCCTGGCCCACGTACTTTATTCCCTCGCGCGTCAGTCCAGCAGTTGCTTCCGGCCCTCAAAAGACGCCAACACGCTCAACACGAACCCCTCGCAGGCTATGCCGAATGCCACGCGCCCCGGCGCCAACCGGCCGCGCTCACCCCACTCTCAGCCTACGAACTCGCGCGCCGCACGAAGACGCGGCGCGTGACGTCGAACGCTACGAGGTTGCCTGCCACCACGAGCAGCAGGCCCACCACAGCGAGAGGCGACCACTGGTAGCCCTCGAACACCGTGGACACTGCAAGCGCGACCAGCGGGAACAGCACCGTGCAGTAGGCCGCGCGTTCCGGTCCAATGCGTCCCACGAGCGTCAGATACGCGGTGAAACCGATCACCGACCCCGGCACGGCGAGATAGGCGAGCGCGCCCAGATAGCGCGGCGTGAGCTCCACGGTGAACGGCAGGCCGGCGAGCGCGCTGCCCAGCGTGAGCACCGCCGCGCCGATCAGCATGGCCCAACCGTTGGTGACGAGCGGATTGAGACCGATCGATTGCATCCGGCTGGAGAGCAGGTTGCCCGCCGAAAAGCACATCGTGCCGAGGAACGCGATGGCAAGGCCTTGCCACGTGCCATGATCGCCGACGTGCCCCGCCATCTGTTGCAGGAACAGGCAGGCAATGCCGGCGAGGCCGAGCACCGCGCCGGCAATGGCCGACGGCTGGAGCGGCCGGCCCATGAACAGCCGGCCGTTGATCGAATTGAGCAGCGGCGCGGTGGAGAACACCACGGCCACGAGCCCGCTCGGCACCGCCTGCTCGGCGTAGTAGAAGCACAGGAAGTTGATGCAGAAGAGCGCAAGGCCCTGGGCGACAAGAAAGCGCCACGCGCCGCGCGGCGGCTTCATGGGCCGCCTGAGCAGGCGCAGCAGCAGAAACATCGCGGCGGCCGCGAGCCAGAAACGCCACGCAATGGAAACCGGCGGCGGCACGGCGCCGAGCTGCCATTTGATGGCAATCCACGTGGTGCCCCAGATCAGCACGGTGACGGCGTAAAGAAAGAGATTCATGGCGCAATGAACGGTGGTGGGTAGCGAGCCTGGGCGTCGGTTGTAGTGTTCGCCCCGCCGCGCGGCTCGACGCACGTCGGGCCGCGGGCGAAATCTGCCCAGGAACGCCCACTATGCCGCCCTGCGCGGGCAGTCCGTTGTCCAGAATTGCGGTCTTTTCTGGGCTGGCCGGTAGCTCCCCGGCAAGGGGCCCGCGCCGGGCCTTATACTGGCGCGACCATGCGCGATCCCACCCTTGCCCCCGCGAACGACAGCACGCCCGACATCCTCGCCCGCCTGCGCGAGGCCGGCGAGATGCCGTTCGGGCTGCATTCGGTGTGCCGCACATTGAGTGAAACGGACGCGAAGCTCGAACGCTTCGCGTGGCTCGGCGACCAGCTCGCCATCGCCGAATGGTCGCGCTTCACCGACGAAGTCGAAACCGCCTACGACCATCCCGGCCATCACACGCTGTCGTGCTACCTGGACGGCGGCTATCGCACCGAGCGCCGCAAGCTGCCGGGCCGCTACGGCGCGCCGAGCCGCCTGTGCGCGCTGCCGGGCGATCACGAGTCGTCGTGGTGGGTGCGCGGCGAAATGCACTTCCTGCACCTCTACTTCCTGCCCGAGCATTTCACGCGCCGCGCGGTGCAGGAACTGGACCGTGAGCCACGCGAACTCACGCTCGCCGACCGCACCTATTTCGAGGACGAACGCATCGCGGCGCTGTGCCGGATGCTGATCGACGAACACTGGGACGACGCCGACGGCAGGCTGCGCGTCAACGAAACCGCGCACGAAGTGCTGAGCCTGCTGCTGCGCGGGCAGAGCGCCACGCGCGCCGGCCTCGCGCTGAAAGGCGGCCTCGCGCCGGCTGTGCGCCGGCGCCTGTGCGACTACATCGACGCGCATCTCACGCAGCCCGTCACGCTGGGCGACCTGGCGCGCGAGGCCGCGCTCTCCGAATACCATTTCGCGCGGATGTTCCGCATCTCGTTCGGCGCAGCGCCGCATGCGTGGATTGCGGGCCGGCGCATCGAGCGGGCGCGCGCACTGCTGCGCAACACGGCGCTGCCGCTAGCCGAGGTGGCCGCGCAATGCGGCTACGCGAACGCAGCGCACTTCAGCCACCGCTTTCGCGAAGCGCTCGGCGTAGCGCCGAATGCGTTCCGGCGCATCACGCAGGCGGCTTGAACACCGCCTGCTGCGGGCTGCCTGCGGCCTGTCGCCTGAAGCGGCCGCCCGAAACAAAAGCTGACACCGAAACCGAAGCGCGCCCGCAAGCGCCCTATCCCAACGCCCCTGCCACGATGCGCGCCGCTGCCGCGATCACGTCGTCGCGCGCCTTCGCCTTCGGCTCGCGCTGGGTGAAGTAGACGGCGAGCATGATCGGCGCACGCCCGGGCGGCCAGAGAATGGCCAGATCGTTGGCGGTGCCGTAGTCGCCGGTGCCCGTCTTGTCGCCCACTTGCCAATCTGCCGGAACACCCGCGCGAATGCGATGCGCGCCCGTCGTGTTGCCGCGCAGCCACGTCACGAGCTGATCGCGCTGTGCGGACGGCAGCGCCTGCCCCACCGTAAGCGTCTGCAGCGTTCGCGCCATCGCGGCCGGCGTGGACGTGTCGCGCAGGTCGCCGGGGATAGCCGTGTTGAGTTCGGTCTCCCAGCGATCGAGCCGGAAGGCGGCGTTGCCCGTGGCGTGCGCGTAGGCCGTCACGGCCTGCGGACCGCCCAGCACCTTCATGAGCTGGTTCGCCGCCGTGTTGTCGCTGTACTGAATGGCGGCCTGACATAGTTCCGCTACTGTCATGCCGTCTTCCACATGCTTCGAAGAAACCGGCGAGTAGTGCGCGAGATCGTGCTTCGTGTAGCGGATGCGCCGTCGCATCAGATCCGGCACGTCGAGGCTTCGCGCGAGAATCGCCGCGGCCAGAACCACCTTGAAGGTGCTGCAAAAGGGAAAGCGCTCGTCGGCGCGATAGCGGATTTCGCGCGGCTTGCAGCCTGCCTCGCTGCCCACCTCGCCGCCCGCGCAGGTCGGGATGGCGCATACGCCCAGACGCCCGCCCGACGTGCGTTCCAGCGCAGCGAGCGCGTCTCGCACCGAAGCGTCCTGCGAAAGCGTGGACGGAGTCTGCGCTCGCGTTTCCAAAGTGAACGCAAACGGCAGCATGCCGGCGGCAAGCAACAGGGTACGGCGCGAAGGGCGATGTGGGCGATGGGTCATGATGGGTCGTCTCTTGTCGTGATGGTCGGGCAAGGGGGCTGCCGGAACAGCACTATCGGCCCGTTGCGGGCAGTCCACAATCGACGATAATTGCCGCCACGCAAAAGAAAATCTATCGGCTTCGGCGACCATGCGTCTTCATCTTCCCCTCAACGCACTGCGGGCATTCGAGTCGTCGGCGCGGCATCTGAGCTTCACGCGCGCGGCGCAGGAACTCAACGTCACGCAAGCCGCCGTGAGCCAGCAGGTGCGCACGCTCGAAGCGCGGCTCGGCTGCGCGCTCTTCAAGCGCCTGCCGCGCGGCCTTGCCATCACCGACGAAGGGCTCGCCCTGCTGCCCGTGCTCAGCGAATCGTTCGGGCGCATCGAGACCGTGCTCAAGCAGTTCGAAGGCGGACGGCGCCGCCAGGTGCTCACGGTAGGCGCCGTGGGCACATTCGCAGTGGGCTGGCTGATTCCGCGGCTGCGGCAGTTTCGCGAAACGCATCCGTTCGTGGAACTGCGCCTCCTCACGCACAACAACCTCGTGGACCTCGCGGCTGAAGGGCTCGACTTCGCAGTGCGCTTCGGCGACGGCGGCTGGCCCGCCACCCACAACACGCTGCTGCTCGATGCCCCGCTCGCGGTGCTCTGCGCACCGGCTATCGCGAGACGCCTCAAGAAGCCCGCCGATCTCGCCAACGAAACGCTGCTGCGTTCGTATCGCATCGACGAATGGCCGAACTGGTTCGCGGCGGCCGGCATGACGCCCCTCGCCGCCACAGGGCCGGTATTCGATTCGTCGCGGCTGATGGCGGAAGCAGCCGTTCAGGGCGCGGGCGTGGCGCTCGCGCCGCCGCGCATGTTCGTGCACGAACTGCAGACGGGCACGCTCGCCCGCGTGTTCGAGGCGGAATTGCGTGCGGGCGCCTACTGGCTCACGTGGCTGAAGTCGCGCCGCCTGTCGCCCGCGATGCAGTTGTTTCGCGACTGGATCTTGCAGGAAGCGGCGGCTACGGCGTGATGTTCGGCAAGCGTGGGCGCCGCTATCAACGCCTCATGCACGCTTGCCCGAGGGCCGGCGCTCAGGCGTCGAAGCCCAATTCGGCATTCACGGTCATGCCCACTTCGAGCCAGGTCCCGCTGCCGGCCACCACGATGCCGTTGTTGCCGAACGTGAGCGCGCCGTCGAAACGCGGGTTCGCACGATAGGCCTGCATCGTGTCGAGCGGCTCGTGCGGCCACGCCGGGTCAGGTGCGCCGGTCTGCTGGTCGATGGTGGGCATCGGGCAGCGCGTGCAGAGCTTCACGAGCCGCACATCCACGGGCACGCCGTTCGCGTCGATCTCGATGCGCTCCACGTAGTCTTCTTCGTAGGGGTCGAGCCCTGTCACCACGATATTGGGACGAAAGCGGTTCACGGGCACGGGCGGCGCGCCCCTCGCCGCGAGCCGCGCATTGAGATCGTCCAGCGACGCCTGGCCCAGTACGAGCAGCGGATAGCCGTCGGCGAATTGCGTCGTTGAAACGAATTCGCCGGTCCACTTGCGGCTCACCTCGCGGCGCGCCGAGGGCGCGAAGCGCACGAGGCGCACGGGAAAGCCCAGGAAGTCGCTGAACCACGCGGCGGTTTCGGCGCCGGTGTCGAGCGCTTCGACCGTGTCCTTCCATACCGTGGCTGCCACGGTGGGTGCGCCGGCAAGAGAGTCGAGAAGCGCGTGGGCAGCGAGCGGCGTGGTGAGCGGGGCGCGGCCCGGCGCGCTGATCGTCAGCACGCCGTCGCCGAGGGCAGGCTTCACGAGCGCGAGCCGCGGATGAACGCGCTGCGTGAGCATCGCGCCTGCGGCATCGACGAGCATCCAGTTGCGGTCGTAATCGAAGCCGGTTTCGCCGAGGCGGACACGGGCAGGCGCAATGCCTGCGCACGACTTGATCGGATAGACGAACAGTTCGCTGATGATCGGCATGGGGACAAAGCAGCCAGAAGGTGGGGCGAGCCGCAAACATAGCACAGGGCATGCGGCGGGCATGCGCGGTCCCGTGCCGCGTGCCGGGCCGTGCCGAAGCTTGCCGCCTTGCCGCATCCGCAGGCTCAGTCCTATATTGAAAAGATCGACATGCCGGTGCGCACGCACGAGGTGCCGCGCACCGGCGCATCACTGCACATGTCCAAGCCGAAGGGGGCAGATCGTGAGGACCACGACAGACGTGCTCAGGACCGGACGACGCGAAACGATACGACACGTGGCTTACAGCCTGGCCGACAGCGGACGCTATGCCGACTGGCAGGCCATCGAGGGCATTCTGTGCACCCGCTACGGGCTGCTCGAAACTCGCCGGCTGCTGGCAGACCGCTTCATCCGGTCGGAACTGAACCGGCGCTGCACGGCGGCGGCGCGCGGCCGGGGCAGCCGGGAGGGATTGAACGGGTAGGCGCAAGGCTGGCCCGTTCGCGTGGATTGCGAGGCGTGGGATGGCGCGCGACGAACGCCCCTTCCGGAATTCGCGCGCAAAGAGACCGTTTTATGCGGCATGGATAAGGATGAGCGTTGCCCCCTGTAGTGCCCATGTGCCCATGTGCCCATGTGCCCACGTGCCCACGTGCCCACGTGCCCCTCTGCCCCTGTCACGTTGGCGTTGGCGTCCCTCCATGCGCCCGCCGCATGTCTTCGAGAAAGGCCTCGACAATCGGCCCCCGGCGGCTGCGCTGTTGCGTCACCATGTGGAACGTTACGTCGTAGCGTAGCTTCGCGGGGTTCAGCGCCGCGAGCAGCCCCTGCTTCACATACGGCGCCGCGAAATGCTGGGGCAGATATCCCAGGTGGTGGCCCGAAAGAATCAGCAGCGCGACGGCCTCCATGTTGTCCGCCTGAGCGGTCACCTTCGCGGGCGTCGTGGAAAGCTGCACCTCGGGCAGCGGATACGTACGCCACGCCCATTCGAAGTCCGCGGCCTTCGCCGGATCGACGCGCCCCGCCTGCCGATACAGCGGGTGGCCGCGCCCGCAGTACGCCACCTGCCGCTCTTCGAACAGCGGCGTGTAGTCGAGCGTGGGCACGCGGTGCCAGAAATAGCCGATGGCGATGTCCACGTCGCCCGCCAGCAACCGCTCTTCGAGTTCGCCCGGCGGCCGCACCGAAATCGAGAAACGCACCGCTTCGTCGCGCCGCCTGAAGAGCGCAATCGCTTCGCTGATACGCGCGTTATGGCTCACGGGCGTATGTCCGATCAGGCCGATGTGGAGCGCGCCCACGAGCTGCTTGTCCATGTGGCGCGCCTCGCTGCTGAATTCGTCCACGGCCGCGTAGAGCTTCTTTGCTAGCGCGTAGAAGCGCTCGCCCTTCGTCGTGAGCCGAAAGCCGCCGCGGCCGCGCTCGCAGAGCCGAAAGCCGAGCCGCGTCTCCAGGGTGGAAAGCTGCGTGCTGATGGTGGGCTGGCTCACGTTGAGCGTGGACTGCGCAACGCTCACGCCGCCGGCGTCCGCCACGGCGACGAACACGCGTATCAGGCGCAGGTCGAGATCGGTCAGCGCGCCGAGCATGTCAACTCCAGGGCGCCTGTAGATACATATGAATTCATCAATGTGAACGTTGCAAATTAGCGATTCAAGTTTCGATTCTGGCGCGACAAACTACTGCTGCAAAGGGTCATGAGCATGATAGGCCACAACAGATGAATATCGAAAACCCACCCGCAAACCACGAGGAACGGCGATGAGCGACGAATACTTCCAGCCCATGAGCGGCAACGCGATGCCCCGCTTCGGCGGCATCGCCACGATGATGCGTCTGCCGCACGCGCCAAGCGCCGAAGGGCTCGACGCCTGTTTTGTCGGCGTGCCGTTCGATCTGGGCACGTCGAACCGCACGGGCGCGCGCTTCGGGCCGCGCCAGATTCGCAGCGAATCGGTGCTGCTGCGGCCTTACAACATGGCGACGCGCGCAGCGCCGTTCGACTCGCTGCGCGTGGCGGATATCGGCGACGTGGCGACCAATCCCTACAACCTGCATGACTCCATCGCCCGCATCGAAGCGGCCTACGACGCGATCCTCGCCCACGGTTGCCGGCCCATTTCGCTGGGCGGCGACCACACCATCGCGCTGCCCATCCTGCGCGCCATGCATCGCAAGCACGGCCGCGTCGGCCTGATTCACGTCGATGCGCACGCCGACGTCAACGACACCATGTTCGGCGAGAAGATCGCCCACGGCACGCCGTTTCGCCGCGCGGTGGAAGAAGGGCTGCTCGACTGCGAGCGCGTGGTGCAGATCGGCCTGCGCGGCACGGGCTACGCGGCCGAAGACTTCGACTGGTGCCGCGAGCAGGGCTTTCGCGTCGTGCAGGCCGAAGAATGCTGGAACCGCTCGCTGAGCCCGCTCATGGACGAGGTGCGCGAACGCGTGGGCGGCGGGCCCGTGTACATCAGCTTCGACATCGACGGCATCGACCCAGCCTACGCGCCGGGCACGGGCACGCCCGAGATCGCGGGGCTCACGGTGCCGCAGGCGCTGGAGATCGTACGCGGCGCGTGGGGGCTCGATATCGTCGGCGCGGATCTCGTGGAAGTGGCGCCGCCCTACGATCCGTTCGGCACCACGGCGCTGCTGGGTGCAAACCTTGCATACGAACTGCTGTGCGTGTTGCCGGGAGTCGCACGACGCGCCTGATCCACATGATCCACGCGTGATGGGGCGCAATGGAGCGCACGAGCCCCGAGGCGCAAATGAGGAAGCGAAGGCCGCACGATGCGGCCTTCGTCGTTTCCGGGTCCCCAACGTCGCCGTGCCTAAGACTCTCTTAAGCGCCTGCGGATACTCTGGAGCTCGCCTGCACTCACAGCACTATCCCAAACACGAGGAAACAAGGAACCGCGCATGACGAAACAACCGCTCGCCATTACCAAAGTGCCCGAGGTCACACTCGGCTTCTGGATCGTAAAAATTGCCGCCACCACGCTGGGCGAAACAGGCGGCGACGCCGTCTCGATGTCGATGAATCTCGGCTATCTGATCGGCACCGCCATCTTCGCGGTCATCTTCATTGCCGCCGTCACCGCGCAGGTTCGCGCGAAACAGTTTCATCCCCCGCTCTACTGGCTCACGATCATCGCGACCACCACCGTCGGTACGACGCTCGCCGACTTCGCGGACCGCTCGCTCGGCATCGGCTACGCGGGCGGCAGTTCGATCCTGTTCGCGCTGGTGTTGATTTCGCTGCTCGCGTGGTATCGCACAACGGGCTCGGTGTCGGTCAGCACGGTGTCGTCACCGAAGGCCGAGGTGTTCTACTGGGTCACCATCATGTTTTCGCAGACGCTCGGCACCGCACTCGGCGACTGGACCGCGGACTCGGCGGGCTTCGGCTACAGCGGCGCAGCCGTTCTGTTCGGCGGCCTGCTGCTCGTGCTCGCCATTGCGCACTACTGGACCCGCATCTCGAAGACGCTGCTGTTCTGGTGCGCCTTCATTCTCACGCGACCGCTCGGCGCCGTAGTGGGCGACTTTCTCGACAAGCCCGTCGATCACGGCGGGCTTGCACTGAGCCGCTATACGGCGTCGCTTGCGCTGGTGCTCTTCATCGCCGCGTGGATGGCATTCTTCAGGCAGCGGCCGGCCACTGCCGCGCATTGAAGCAACCGGGCGGTGTACGACACCTGCCCGGTCCGTTCGTCTCCATCACGCCGGCCGCGTTTGCAGCTTTTGGCCGGCAGCTTTTGGCCGGCAGCCTTTTCCCCGGCAGCTTTTTCAATCGCGCGGCACGGCGCTTACAACGCCGCAAACACAGCATCCGATGCGGCCTACTTCTCCTCGCCCTCGATGCCCGTCATGCCGAGTTCGGCACCGGTCTCGGGGTCGGAGGCGGTGTCCGATGCAAGACGCTGCTTCATCGCCTCCACGGCCGCCACCTCCTTGCCGTCGAGTTTCCCGCTCGCCAGTCCGTCGCCGCCACCCACCGCGACCTGCGGCTCGGGCACGAGTTCGAGCCCGCGGCCCTGGTTCCACGGGCCGGGCACCGGCGGCTCGCCCACCTGCATCCTGAAGTACTGGCTCGCGTACTCCTTGACCGGCGGTAGCTTGCCCGGCGGAAAGTTCGGGCTGATCGAATACAGCGCCTTCTCGAACGACTTCTGGTGCGAGACCTCGCGCGTCATGAGAAAGCCGAGCGCCTCGCGCACGCCCGGGTCGTCGCTCACGTTGATGAGCCGCTCGTAGATGATCTTCGCGCGTGCCTCCGCCGCGATGTTCGAGCGCAGGTCCGCCGTGGGCTCGCCGATGGTGTCGATATACGCGGCGTTCCACGGCACGCCCGCGGAGTTCGTGAGCGGCGTGCCCGCGCCGTACAGCACCTGCGTGACGTGGCTGTCGTTGCCCGCGCCGTTGAGCTTGCGGTACAGCTCGGCCTGGGCGTCCACGGCTTCGGCCAGTTCGCCCTTCGCGCCGCGGTTCAGCATCGCCACGATGGAGCCGATGATTTCGAGGTGGCTCAACTCTTCCGTTGCGATGTCGAACAGCATGTCCTTGCGGCCGGGGTCCTCTTCGGTGATGGCCTGCGTGAAGTAGCGCATGGCCGCGGCGAGTTCGCCTTGTGGACCGCCGAACTGCTCGAGCAGCAGATTCGCAAGCCCGGGATCGCATTCCCCGACCCGCACGGTGTACTGCAGACGCTTGTTGTGGACGAACATGACACTCCCCCTTGGTGAGCGATTGAACGAGCCATCAGCACCGCATCGAACATTCCCGGCGACGCCTGCGCGCCGCGCTGCGACCTCGCCTGCGCGTTCCTATAATCGGGCGCATGAAACCCGACCTGCCGCTGTCTTCGCCCGCCGCGCAGCCGCCGCTGGGCCCGCTCGATGTTTCCGGTTCGCTGCGTTCATCGCCTGCGCTTCGTTACGGATGGCGCGCGCTCGTTGCCGTCACGTGGGCGAGCATGGCGATCTTCGGCGTCTACATTGCGGTTTATTACGGCGGCGCGATTCCCGCGGGCGAACCTCGCGACTGGAACGCGGTACTGCCGCGCCTCTACGTGCCCGGCGAGCGTTGGGGCAGCGTGGCGATTGGGGCGCACTTCCTCGCGGGGTCGATGCTGCTCGCCATGGGGCCGGCGCAATTGATCACGGGCCCGCGCGGCACGACGCCCAGGCTGCATCGCTGGATGGGGCGCGTCTACGTTGCGGCGGCGGCCATCGCGGGCCTGGGCGGCACGCTCTACATCGCCTTGCGCGGCACCGTGGGCGGCACGCCGATGAACATCGGCTTCGGCCTCTATGGCGCGCTCATGGTGGTGGCCGCCGTGGAAACGTTCAGGCATGCAAGAGCCCGGCAGCTTGCACGGCATCGCGCGTGGGCCATCCGGCTCGTCGCACTCGCGGTGGGCTCGTGGCTGTATCGAATGGATTACGGCCTCTGGCTGAAACTGGCACACGGCATCGGCCATCACTCGCGCACCTTCGATGGCCCCTTCGACGCCTTCATGGCGTTCTTCTTCTACGTGCCGAACCTCGCCGTGGCCGAAGCGCTGATTCGCGCAGGGAACACGCCGCCGTCGCGGCGCACGCGGCGCGTGCTGACGCCGCTCGTGATCGTGGCCGCGGCGCTCATTGCGCTTGCCACGTGGCTATTCACGGCGTCGTATTGGGCGCCGCATATCGTGGCACGCATCGCGGCGTTGTGAGGGACGTCAAGCAGACGCAAGGCAGAGGTAAAGCGGGCGCAAAGCGCAAGGCAAGGTTTGCACGCAAGCGCTCCAGCACGGTCGGGACGGCCGGCGCTGCGCGCCGTGCCGTCCCGCCGCAGACACATCAGTGACGGCGCGAAGCGTCGTCCTTGATGGCTTCCTTCATGTCGCCAATATCCTTGCGCGCCTGGCCGGCGCCCTGCTGAAGATCGCCCTTGAGCTCGCGGCCCGGGTTGTCGGTGGCCTTGCCCACCTCTTCGTTGACCTTGCCCTTCACCTTTTCGGCTACGCCCTTCACCTGGTCTTTGTTCATCTGGGTTCTCCCATAGGACTGCGACAACCTTGTCGCCCCGGTGAAATAGCAGCCGGCGTGCCTGCCGAGGCCATGCCCACCATGCGGCAAGGCCGCAAGCATCCGCGCGGCGCACCATGAAAGAAACGCCACCACCGTGCAAACAGGAGCGGCGAGCGGACGCCATCGGCGGCCGCGGAAAACGCCTGCACGCACCCACAGCACAAGACAAACGTCAGGCCCGCGAGGGGCAGGCACGGCAATCGCTACGCCACTTAACGGCGGCGGCACCGCGGTTGCAACGGTGACACCGCCCAGGAATGGAAAGGCTTATGACTACGCTGCTGCTTGTAGACGACGACCGGAATTTCCTGCGCGCGCTGCGGCTCGTGTTCGAGATCGACGGGTACCGCGTGCTCACCGCGCACGACGGTGTCGACGCAATGGCGCTCGCCGCCGCGCAACGGCCGGACGCCATCGTCACGGACCTGATGATGCCGGGCGTCGACGGGCTGGAGCTGTGCCGCCGTCTGAAAGTCGAGTGGCCCACGCTGCGCATTCCCGTCGTCATGCTGACCGCCACCTTCCCGCTGCCCGCGCAGGGCGACTGGCCGTGGGACGTGCTGCTCAGCAAGCCGGTGTCGGCGGCGCTGCTACGGCGCGTGGTGGATTCGCTGCTGGGCGGCAGGACAGCCACACCGCAGGCGCATGGCCACAGGCCGCCGACGCGTGGCTTGATGGAGCGGTAAGCCGGGCGTCAGAGCACGCCGCTACGCCAACACAACCATCAATGCGCGAGGCCGAGGCCCCGCCGCCCATGCCTCACAACGGCTTTGCTCTCACCTGATTCGATACCGGCACGAAGATGCCCGCGCCCAGGTGGTGGATGGTGTGCAGCCCGGCGTTCGATCCGTCGAAGCTCCAATGGCCGTTCGCAAACACGCGGCTGTCCGCGGCGGCGGCAACCACTTCGCCAAAGCAGGTGTCGTAGGCGTCTTCGGTATGCGGCTCGCGAATCAGGCGGCACTCCATCCAGGCCGCGCATCCCGCTTCGATCAACGGCAACCCCAGCACCGGGCCTTGCACGGTTTCGATGCCGTACTTCGCGAACTTGTCCCCCTCGCGCCCGCTCGACGAACCCACCGCATACGTGTGGTCGATGAAGGCGGCACCCGGCACGCAGATGCCGAAGGTGCCGCTCGCCATGGCGAGTTCGCGTGTGAAGGTGTGCTTGTCGATCACCACGGCGATGCGCGGCGGCGTGAACTCCACGGGCATCGACCAGGCCGCGGCCATCACGTTGCGGCGGCTGCCGTCGGCGCTCGTAACGAGCACCGTGGGACCGTGGTTGATGAGGCGGCTGGCGTGTTCGAGTGCAACGGGTTTGAAATGGCTCATGTCGGTCTGGGCGGAAGTGTATGTAGATGGGGTGAAGTCAGAACGGATGCCTTGGGCGGGTCTTGAGCGCATCGATCAAGGCCCGCACCTTGGGCGACGGATGGCTCGTGGAAGGATAAACGACGTGCACGCCCGCCGCCGGCGAGCGCCACGCGGGCAAGAGACGCACGAGGCGGCCCGCTTCGACGTCGGCGGCAATCGAAAAGTCTGTGAGGTAGCCGAAGCCCACGCCCGCGAGCGCGGCGGCGCGGGCGGCGGGCGCGGTGTCGGTGGTGAACGCGCGCTTGCAGCGCACGCTGCGCTTGTCGCCGCGCGCGTTCACGAGTTCCAGCGCCTGCGGACGGCCCGGCACGGGCCGCGCCACGTAGGGCCGGTCCGCGAGCGCCGCGGGCGTGCGCGGCTCGCCCCATGCCGCAATCCATTCGGGGCTCGCCACGAGCCAGCGCTCGTAGCCGTCCACCTTCGCCGCGCGGTAATTCGAATCGGCGAGGCGGCCCAGCCGCACCGCGACATCCACGTTTTCCGTCACAAGGTCGATGACGCGGTCGTTGCAGAGCAATTCGACATCGAGTTCGGGGTTCGCCGCGCGCAACGCCGCGAGCGCGGGCACCACCACGACCGACCCGTAGTCCACCGGCGCGCTCACGCGCAGCGTGCCGCGCAACGGCCCCGTGCCACCCGATACGGCCGCGAGCGCCTCGTTCGCGGTGCGCAGAATCGCCACGCTCGCTTCATAGAACGCGCGGCCGGCGTCGGTTACGTTCAGGCGCCGCGTGGTGCGCACCAGCAGGCTCGCGCCCACCTCGGCTTCCAGCCGCTGCATGTGCGTGCTGACCATCGTCTTCGCGAGACCCAGCCGCCCGGCCGCGGCCGTCAGGGAACCGGCCTCCACCACGGCGGCGAAGATCGCCAGCCGGTTCAGATTCACGTCGCGTACGTCGGCCATCGCTGATTGTCCACTCGGAAAGGATTATGTTTCCGCGATTATCCGTCTTCACCGGACGCGGCGCACGCCCTACGCTTCAGTCCACGCCCTTTCAGGTGCCCTCTCAACCCGACACCAGACGGAGACCTCGCATGTCGCCCACGCCCGCTACCTCGCGTCCGCGCCACCCCATTCGCCTTTACACGACGCGCCTGTCGGGCCACGGCCACCGCGTGCAGCTGTTTCTCACGATGCTCGATCTGCCGTTCGACGTGGTCGAGGTGAACATGAAGGCCGGCGACAACCGCCGCCCCGAGTTTCTCGCGCTCAATCCGTTCGGGCAGGTGCCCGTGATCGAAGACGGCGAAACCGTGCTGTTCGATTCGAACGCGATTCTCGTCTACCTCGCGAAGCGTTACGGCGACCCGTCGTGGCTGCCCGACGACCCGCAAGGCGCCGCGGCCGTGCAGCGCTGGCTCTCGCTGGCCGCGGGGCCCATCGCCTACGGTCCGTGCGCGGCGCGGCTCGTCACCGTGTTCGGCGCGCCGCTCGACCACGCATTCACTCAACGTGTCGCGGTGAAGCTCTTCGACGTAATCGAAGGCGAGTTCGCGAACAAGCGCTTTGCAGCGGGCGACACGCCGACCATCGCGGATGTCGCCGCCTACGCGTACATCGCCCACGCGCCGGAAGGCGGTATTTCACTCGATCCGTATCCGAACCTGCGGGCGTGGCTGCGCCGCATCGAAGCGTTGCCGCGCTTCGTGCCGATGCCGCAGACGAAGGCCGGGCTGCTCGCTGAATGAGTGGCCCGGCGAGTCGCTGAAAGAACGGGTGAATGCGTTGCCGGGTGAGGAGCCGGGTAAGCAGCAGAATGCGTCGCCAAATGAGTGGCCGAAGCGAGCGGCACACGCCCGGTGCCGCGCCGTCCGTGCAGCTTCAGCGTGCCATCGTGTCTCAGGAGAAGCCCATCATGTCCGACCTTTCGACGTTACCGCCGCCTCTTTCGCTTGACGAGCCGCGTGCCGACTGGCCGTTTCACGCCGGCGAACTCGAAGCCCAGGTGCGTGCGGGCGCAGGCAGCGGCGGTAATAGCGGCAATGGCGGCAATAGCGGCGGAACGCGCGGCATCCGCACCTACCTGCCGGAGCAGCATCGCGCGTTCTATGCGGAGCTGCCTTTCATGGTGCTGGGCGGGCTCGATGCCAACGGCCAGCCGTGGGCGACGCTGCGCGTGGGCGAGCCTGGCTTCGTCTTCTCGCCGGACCCCGAAACGCTGCGTATTGCGGGTCACGCGTTGCCCGGCGATCCGCTGGCCGATGCATGGAACGTGGGCGCGGCGCTGGGCGGCCTCGGCATCCAGTTCACGACGCGGCGGCGCAATCGCGTGAACGGTATCGTCACCGCTGCCGGCAACGGCACCTTCACGCTGCATGTGAGCCAGAGCTTCGGCAACTGCCCCAAATACATCCAGCGCCGCGAACCGCAGCCGCTGCCCCAGCCGCTGCAACGCGATGCATCCGCGCGTGCCGCGGCACCGCAGCGCGTCGCCACCGCGCTCGACGACGCCGACCGCGCGCTGATCGCGACCGCCGATACGTTTTTCATTGCCAGCGCCAACCTGGCCGACGACGCCGGACCGGCGCGCGGCGTGGACGTCTCGCATCGCGGCGGCCTGCCGGGCTTCGTGCGCGTGGACGACGCCCGCACGCTGACCGCGCCCGACTTCAAGGGCAACCGCTTCTTCAACACGCTCGGCAATCTGGTCAGCCAACCGCGCGCGGGGCTTCTTTTCATCGACTTCGAACGCGGCGATCTGCTCTATCTCGCCGTGCAGGCCGAGGTGATCTGGAGCGGCCCGGAACTCGATGCGTTCGCAGGCGCCGAGCGGCTGGTGCGGTTCCACATCGAAGAGGTGAGGCGCAGCGCGGCAGTGGTGCCGCTCAGGTGGTCGGCGGTGGAGTATGCAGCGCAGTTTGCGCAGCAGCGGTCAACATAGCCGGCCCCGCCGCCGCAGCCGCAGCCGCAGCAGCCTCGCCCCGCTTCAGAAAATCGATGAACGCCCGCAGCGGCGCAGGCACGTGGCGATGGCCCGGGTAGTACAGGAACGGCCCCGAAAACCGCTGCCACCACGGCGCCAGAATCGGCTCCAGCGCGCCGCTTTCCAGGTGGGGCCGCAGCATGTCCTCGAACAGGTGCACCACGCCGACGCCCGCGAGCGCCGTGCTCACCACGAGGTCCATCGCCGCCGCGGGCCGCACCACCAGCGTGCCGGGCGGGTCGAGCCGCACCACTTCCCCGTCGCGCTCGAAGGTCCACATGGCCATCGCGCCGCCCGCGAACTGGCCGCGCAGGCATACGTGGCCGAGCAGGTCGCGCGGATGCTCGGGGCGTCCGTGCAGATCGAGGTAAGCCGGCGTCGCGGCGGTCGCGAAACGCTCCACGCGCGGGCCGATGGGCACCGCGATCATGTCCTGTTCGAGCCGCTCGTCGTAGCGGATGCCGGCGTCGCAGCCCACCTCGAGCACGTCGACGAAGCCATCCTCCACCACCACTTCCACGCGGATGCCGGGATACGCCTGCAAGAACGGCGGAATCACGCCGGGCAACACGATGTGCGCGGCACTGGACGGCACGTTGAGCTTCAGCGTGCCGGCGGGCTTGTCGCGAAAGCCGTTCAGCACGTCGAGCGCGGCTTCCATCTCCGCGAAAAGCGGCGTGAGCTTTTCGATGAGGCGCTGGCCCGCCTCGGTGGGCGCCACGCTGCGCGTGGTGCGGTTGAGCAGGCGCAGACCCAGCTTCGTCTCGAGGCGCCGCACCGCCGCGCTGAGACTGGACGCCGACACGCCGCTCGCGCGCGCCGCGTCGCGAAAGCCGCCCGCGCGCGCGACGGCGACGAAGGCGGCCAGATCGTTCATTTCCATGCCGGGGGTGTCCTGAGAAGGCATTAACTGTGCATATTTTCGAACAACCTGTACACACTAGCCTGGATTATCGAACAACGCAGTTGCGCTCATACTGGCCCTCGCCTCCTGTCCCACCACCCCACCCGAGGAGAACGACATGGCTACCCTCCATTCCACTCGCACCTTCCAGCTTGGCGATCGCACCGTGAACCGCATGGGTTACGGCGCCATGCAGCTGGCCGGCCCCGGCGTGTTCGGACCGCCGAAAGACCGCGCCGCCTGCATCGCCGTGCTGCGCGAAGCCGTGGAAGCGGGCGTGAATCACATCGATACGAGCGACTTCTATGGCCCGCACGTCACCAACCAGATCATTCGCGAAGCGCTGCACCCGTACCCGGACAACCTCGTGATCGTGACCAAGGTAGGCGCCGTGCGCAACGCCGAGGGCGCCTGGCTGCCCGCGCAGGAACCCGCGCAGCTCGCCCAGGGCGTGCACGACAACCTGCGCAATCTGGGCCTCGACGTCATGGACGTCGTGAACCTGCGGGTCATGGGCGACGTTCATCGCCCTTCGGAAGGATCGATCGAAAAGCAGGTGACCGCGCTCGCGGAGCTTCAGCAGAAAGGGCTCGTGCGCCACATTGGCCTTAGCAACGCAACGGCCGCGCAGGTGGCCGAAGCGCAGCGCATCGCGCCGGTGGTGTGCGTGCAGAACCACTACAACGTGGTCCACCGCGACGACGACGCGCTCATCGACCACCTCGCCGCACAAGGCATCGCCTACGTGCCGTTCTTTCCGCTGGGCGGCTTTTCGCCGATCCAGTCGACGAAGCTCGCGGAGGTCGCCCACGCGCTGGACGCCACGCCGATGCAGGTCGCGCTCGCCTGGCTGCTGCACCGCGCACCCAACATCCTGCTGATTCCCGGCACGTCGTCGGTGGGGCATCTGCGCGAAAACCTGAAGGCTGCGGCGTTCGAATTGAGCAGCGACGTGCTGGCCGAGATGGACGCGATCGGCGCCGAGGGGCGCTGAGGGGCACTGAGGGGAGATAAGGCCGCGCGTGGCATGTCGTGTCCCATGCCGTGCACGCAATCGGAGCACGCAGCTTGCTTCGCCTCTCTTGAGCCCACGGATGCGCCGCATCCGCTCGATGTGATGGCCTTGGCTGTGCGGAGCCGGGACGACGGAAGATCGCCACGCGCGTTCCGCCCGCAGGTGTCCGGCACGTGCGCACGATCTGTGCCGCCAACAGGGCCGATCCGGCAGAACGCCGCTACGCGTCTTCGCGCAGCGCGAGCCGCGCTTCGAGGAACTGCAGCAACGCGCGCACCTTCGACGAATTGCGCCGGTTCGGCAGATACGCGGCGTAAGCCACCACCTCGCCGCTTTGCGGTGTGACGCGGTAGTCGTGAAAGAAACGCAGCAGGCGGCCGGCCGCGAGATCGTCGTTCACGAGCCAGTCGGGCAATAGCGCGAAACCCTGCCCCGCGTGCACGGCTTCGAGCAGCATGTCGAGGCTGTTCGACACCAGCCGCCCGCGCACCGGTACACGTTCCTCGCCGTCGTCGCGCGTGAAGGTCCACACCTGGCGCGCGCGATAACTGCCGCCGTAGGCAATGCGCACGCACTCGCGCCCGGCAAGTTCCGCGGGCGTTTGCGGCGCGCCCGCGCGCTCCACGTAAGCCGCGCTCGCCACCACGAAGCGCGGGTTCGCCGCGAGCGTTCTCGCGATCAAGCCAGGATCGTTCGACGGCAAGCCGATGCGTACCGCCACGTCGATACGTTCCAGCGCAAGGTCCACGAAGCGGTCGGACACCAGCACGTCGAGCGCCACGCGCGGGTAGGCGTCGAGGAACGCGGCCAGATGCGGCGCGAGCACCATGCGGTTGTACGTGGTGGGCACGGTGACGCGCAGCGCGCCCACGGGTTCGGCGCCGCTGTCCAGCACGCTCTCGTCGGCCTCGGCGAGTTCGTCGAGCAGCTTCGAGACTTGCGCCACGTAGGCCACCCCGGCGTCCGTGAGGCTCACGCGGCGCGGCGTACGCGTGAGCAGCGCGGTACCGAGCGACGCTTCGAGCGCATCCATGAGCCGCGTCACCGACGACGTGGCCACGCCAAGCCGCTGCGCGGCCTTGGCGAAGCCGCCGGCATCGGCCACTTCGAGCAGCGTAGTGAGGGCGAGCAGTTTGTCCATGCGGCGGATTATGCCAGCGCAGGCGCGGCCCACAGGCCGCCGTTGCGCTGTGCGCAATGCCGGGTTGCGCACCGTACGTATTCCGCGCGAGGGACCGGCCACCTATGCTTGGCGCGGTCGGTACCTATCGCTGGTACTCATCGTTCAAGGAGTCGTCATGTCCACGCCGTCACCTGCTCTGACCCACCCCGGCCAGGCCGCCGGACTCAGCCAGGGGCTCATCGCGCTGTTCGCTTTTAGTTGCGGCGCCATCGTCGCGAACCTCTACTACGCGCAGCCCATCACCGAACTGATCGGGCCGTCGCTGCACATGTCGGACGGCACGGCGAGCCTCATCGTCTCGCTCACGCAGATCGGCTACGCGCTCGGTCTCTTCTTCATCGTGCCGCTCGGCGACCTGCTCGAAAACCGCAAGCTCATGATCGCGACCGCCGTGGTCTCCATTGCGAGCCTCGCGGTGGCGTCGATGGTGCATTCGGCGGGCGCGTTCCTCGCGGTCTCGCTGCTGATCGGCTTCAGCTCGGTGGCCGTGCAGATCCTGATTCCGCTCGCCGCGCACCTCGCACCGGACCACTCGCGCGGGCGCGTGGTGGGCACCATCATGGGCGGGCTGCTGCTCGGCATTCTGCTGTCGCGACCGCTTTCCAGCATCGTGGCCGGGCACTTCGGCTGGCGTGTGGTGTTCGCGGGCGCCGCGGTCGTGATGACCATCGTCACCGCCGTGCTCGCGCTCACCATCGCGCCGCGCAAGCCCGATCATCGCGCTACGTACTTCGAGCTGATCGGCTCGCTGCTGCACCTCGTGCGCACGATGCCGGTGCTGCGCCATCGCGCGCTGTACCAGGCGCTCATGTTCGCGTCGTTCAGCCTGTTCTGGACCGCGGTGCCCATCGAACTCACGCGCCACTACGGGCTTTCGCAAACTGCCATCGGCGTGTTCGCGCTGGTGGGGGCAATCGGCGCGACGTCTGCGCCGGTAGCGGGCCGGCTAGCCGATGCGGGCCACTCGCTGCGCGCCACGCTCGTCGCCCTCGTGGCAGGGGCGCTGGCCTTTGCGCCGGCGCTGATTCATCCGGCCTGGGGTGTGCTCGGCCTTGTCGTGACCGGCATCGCGCTCGACTTCGCCGCGCAGATGAACATGGTGCTCGGCCAGCGCGAAATCTATGCGCTGCACGCAGCAAGCCGCAACCGGTTGAACGCGCTTTACATGACGAGCATCTTCGTGGGCGGCGCGACCGGCTCGGCGCTCGCCAGCGTGCTCTACGAACATGGCGGCTGGCCGCTCGTGGCGGGCGTGGCCATGACGTTCCCGGTTCTCGCGCTGCTGCATTTCCTCGCGGTGGGACGGCCGCATGTGCGCAATCAGGCGCGCCAGCCGAGCCAGGAGGGCCAGGCCACGCCGTCGGCGTGAGCATGCGTGTGACCAGTACGCGCTTCAGAACGATTAAGCCCCAGTTTCAGGCCTCGTCAGGACAAACAGGGCGGGTCTGACACAGACTAGGCGCCATCGTTGAACCCGCAAGCAGGCCAGGAGCGACATGAATCGCAGACGACTATGGATCGCCGCAGCCGGTCTCGCCATCGCGGCGTTCGCTGTAGCAGCCGGCATCCTGTACGAGCCCGCCATCAACCCCGTGCCGGTGCCCTCGCCCGCCGGCTTCGACCCGCAGCTCGTGCGCGAAGGCGCGCGCGTGGTGGCGCTGGGCGACTGCGTGGTGTGCCACACGTCGCAAGGCGGCCGGCCCTTTGCGGGCGGCCTGCCGCTCGCCACGCCGTTCGGCACGATCTACGCCACCAACATCACGCCCGACGCCGACACGGGCATCGGCAACTGGTCTGAAGCCGCATTCGCGCGCGCCTTGCGGCACGGCATTGCGCGCGACGGCCATCAGCTTTATCCCGCCTTTCCCTACGTCCATTTCACGCGCATGCCGGAGCACGACATCTCGGCGGCCTACGCGTATCTCATGAGCCGCGAGCCGGTTCGTGCGACCACGCCCGCGAACCAGCTGGTCTTCCCGCTCAACTTCCGGCCGCTCGTCGCGTTCTGGAACGTGCTGTTTTTAAGGCCTGGTCCACGCGAACCCGATGCTTCGCACGACGCCGTCTGGAATCGCGGCAAGCTGCTCGTGGACGGCCTCGGCCACTGCGCCTCGTGTCATTCGCCGCTCAACGCGATTGGCGGCGAAAAGGCGGACCGCGCGTTCGACGGCGGCATCGTGGACGGCTGGGAAGCCCCGCCGCTCAATGCGCTTTCCGAAGCGGTGCGGCCCTGGAGCGAGGCGCAACTGGTCGAATACCTGCGCACGGGGCGGGCCTCGGAACACGGCGCCGCGGCAGGCCCCATGCTGCCCGTGACGCGCGACCTCGCCCGTGTGCCGACCGAAGACGTGCAGGCCATTGCGACTTACCTCCTTTCGATCCAGAAGACGCCCGCCTCTACCGCCTCTACCGCCTCTACCGCCTCTACCGAGGCAACAGCCAACGCAAGAGCGAACGCAATGACGGACGCAACGGCGGACACAACCGCCGCGATCACGCCAGCCTCGTCGCATCCCACCACGCCCGCCGAACAACGCGGCGCCGTGCTCTTCAACGCGTCCTGCGCGCAATGCCACGGTCCGGCGTGGCCGATGCAGACCATCGGCGAGCGCCCCACCCTTGCGTTCAGCACCGCGGTGAACGCCGCGACCCCGCGCAACGCGATCCAGATGATGCTCAACGGCATCGCGTGGCACGGCGAAGACGCCATCAACTACATGCCCGCATTCAGCGGCCTCTACGACGACCGCCAGATCGCGGATCTCGCCGCCTACCTCCGCGGCGCGTATTCGGCGAAGCCAGCATGGCCCGCGTGGTCCGATGCCGCACCGCTCGTCGCCGACCTCAGGAAGACGCTCAAAACGGAGAACTCTGCACGATGATCTCCCTCACCGTGAACGGCGTGCAGCACACGCTCGACATCGATCCTTCCACGCCGCTGCTCTACGTATTGCGCAACGATCTGCATTTGCACGGCGCGAAGTTCGGCTGCGGCCTCGGGCAATGCGGCGCGTGCACCGTGATCGTGGATGGCGAAGCGACGTTCTCGTGCCTGCTGCCCGTGAGCGCCGTGGGCACGCGCCCCGTGCGCACCATCGAAAGCCTGGGCACGGCAACGCATCCGGGGCCGCTGCAAAAGGCGTTTATCGAGCACCAGGCCGCGCAGTGCGGCTACTGCATCGCGGGCATGATCGTGCGCGCCCAGGCGCTGCTGGAGCGCAACCCGCATCCCACCGAACAACAACTGCGCGAGCACATGGAGCCGAACCTCTGCCGCTGCGGCACGCACATGCGCATCCTCGCCGCCATTCGCGAGGTGGCCGGGCTGCCGGAGCCGAAGGCAGAAGCCGCCGCTGCGCACATCCCCACCTGAGAGCAAGGGCCGACCGATGAACCCTCAAGACGAATCCATCGACGAAGGCCGCCGCCGCTTCATGGTGTCGGGCGCGCTCGTCGTGACGTTCAGCCTCGTGCCGGGCGCCGAGGCGCTCGCCCAGCAGGTGATCGCTGACGAAGGCGCGGCCGTGCACGTGGCGAAGGAAACGCAGATGCTGGCGGGCAGCCTGAAGACCAACCCGCTGCTCGACGCGTGGATCAAGATCACGCCCGAAGGCAAGGTCACCGTGTTCACGGGCAAGGTGGAACTGGGCACCGGCGTGCGCACCGCGTTGCTTCAGGTGGCCGCCGAAGAACTGGACATGGCGCCCTCGCTCATCACGTTTCTCACGGCGGACACGGGCGCCTCGCCCGACGAAGGGCTCACCGCGGGCAGCCACACCATGGCGGATAGCGGCAGCGCGCTGCTGAACGCCTCGGCGCAGGTGCGCGGCCTGCTCGTGGAAGCCGCCGCGAAACGCTTCGGCGTGGCGAGCAGCGAACTCGTGACGCGCGACGCCGTGATCCACGCGCCGGACGGCCGCACCATGACGTACGGCGAAGCGGTGGGTTTCGTGGATCTGCATCGCAATGCGACGCCCACCTCGCCGCTCAAAGACCCGAAGACGTTCAACGTGATCGGCACGTCGCTGCCGCGGCTCGACATTCCGTCGAAGGTCACGGGCGGCGTGAGCTACGTGCAGGACATGCAGCTGCCCGGCATGCTGCACGCACGCGTCGTGATGCCGCCGACATACGACGCGAAACTCGTCGACACCAACGAGCAGGACGTGATGAAGCTGCCTGGCGTCGTGAAAGTGGTGCGCAACGGCAGCATGCTCGCCGTGGTCGCGAAGGGCGAGTGGCAGGCCGTGGTGGCGCAGCGCGCGCTCATGGCGGGCAGCAAGTGGTCGCCTGGCCGCGCCTTGCCCGACCCGGCCGCCGTGCATCGCGACCTCAAGACGCTTGCTACCCAGCAAATCAAGATCGCGGACCAGCACGCACCCACGTCGCCTGCCGTGAAGACGCTCAACGCGCGCTACGAAAAGCGCTACCTGCTGCATGGATCGATTGGTCCTTCGTGTTCGGTGGCGTTGTTCGACGCGGGCAAGCTCACGGTATGGACGCACTCGCAAGGCGTCTATCCACTGCGCGACGCGCTCGCCGAAATGCTGAGCCTGCCGAAAGAGAACGTGCGCTGCATCCACACCGAAGGCTCTGGCTGCTACGGCCACAACGGCGCCGACGACGTGGCCGCACACGCCGCGTTGATCGCCGCGGCGCTGCCGGGCGAGCCTATCCGCGTGCAATGGATGCGCGAGCAGGAGCACGTCTGGGACCACTTCACGCCCGCGATGGTGACGGAAGTGAGCGCGTCGCTGGATGCGAACGGGCAGATCGTGGACTGGCGCTACGCGCTCTGGAGCAGTTCGCACAACGAGCGCATCGTCAACGCGGGGCGCTTGCTGCCTGCGCGCATGCTCGACAAGCCCTTCGTTTCGGCACCTTCCGTGCCCATGCTGCAACCGGAGGGCGGCGGCGACCGCAACGCGATTCCGCTCTACGCACTGCCGAACCTGTACGTGATGAACAACTTCTCGCCGACCATGCCGCTGCAGACCTCGGCCATGCGCTCGCTGGGCGCGCATACGAACGTGTTCACCATCGAAAGCTTCATGGACGAACTCGCGCACGCCGCGAAGATCGACCCTGTGGAATTCCGCCTGCGGCATCTGGACGACCCGCGCGCGAAGGACGTGATCCGGCTCGCGGCGGAACGCTTCGGCTGGCAACGTGCGATGTCTTCGCCGCGCGCCCGTCATCACGGCGTGGGCTTCGGCTTCGCGAAGTACAAGAACCTGATGGCCTACGTGGCGATGGCCGTGGAAATATCGGTGGAACCCGAGACGGGCCAGGTGACGCTGGAGCGCGCCGAGGTGGCCGTGGACTCGGGGCAGATCGTGAATCCGGACGGCATCCGCAACCAGATTGAGGGCGGCGTGATCCAGTCCGCAAGCTGGACGCTGCACGAAGCACTGCGCTACGACACCGAACGCATTCGCAGCTTCGACTGGAGCAGCTATCCGATCCTGCGTTTTTCGTCGGTGCCTAAGCGCGTCGCCGTGCATCTGATCGACCGGCCCGGCACGCCGTTTCTGGGCGCCGCCGAAGCCGCGATGGGACCGACGGCGGGCGCACTCGCGAATGCGCTTTTCGACGCGACGGGTCTGCGCATTCGCGAGATGCCGCTGGCCGGCGACGCGCTACGGCGCCGGATGGAACAAACGCAAGCGTAAAGGCGCCCGGCGCCCCCGCGGCTTCACCACCTCATGCACAGGCTCACTGCAACGACCGCGCCGCCGGATGGACGGCAAGCGCGGGCGTTTGCCAGGCCTGCTGTGCCGGCGACGCCGTCGCCTTCTGCGACGAAGCGGCCTCGCTGCCATAACCGGCCTCGGCGGCGCGCGAAGTGCCCATCTTCTTCGCCAGCGTGTCGCCCAGCGTGACGAGACGGCGAATGTCCGGCGCATCCGAGTGCAGGTCGAAACGCGGCGAGAGGTCCGCCGTGAGCGCCGCCGCCTGCCGCACCTGCCCTTTCTCCGCCAGATGCCCTGCGAAGTCGAGCGCCGCGCGCAGTTCCCACATGGGCGCGTCGTGCTCATGGGCAAGCTTCATCGCATCGGAAAGCAGCCGACGGCCCGCGGCCTCGTGCATTTCTGCGGCGTCGGGTGCGCGTTCGGCCACGCGGCGTGCGCGCTCCAGTTCCACGACGCCGCGCACGCGCAGCAGCTCCGGCAAGAAGATGTGCTCGCCGTTCGCCTGGCCATGCGCGAGCGTTTCGTCGAGCCTTGCGCGCGCTTCGTCGATGCGCCCCGCCCGCGCGAGCCCCTCGGTCCACACCACGATCAGGGGCGTGACGAGCCGCCGAAAGCCGCGCGCGAGCAGGCGCGCCAGCGCGGGCCCCATGCGCGCAAGCCCCGCCTCGGTACGCCAGCATTCGATATCGATCTGCCCGGCGAGGCATTCCGCGTAGTCCTGCCAGCTTTCGAAGCGATGGATCGCAACCTGCGAACGCAGGATGGTGAGGTAGCGCGACGCAGCCTCCAGCTCGCCGCATTGCAGCGCGAGCGGCACGACGCCCACCGCAAGCAGATGGCTGAGCGACGGCTCGAGCATGTCGGCCCTCACGCGATTCATGGCCTTCTCGATGTACTGCATGGCACGTTCGGCGTCGCCCTGAATCCAGGCAATGCGCGCGAGCGTGGCGTTGCCGATGATGAGCGGATCGACCGAAAGCGAGCACTCCGAAGGCCGCGACTCGTCGATGGAATCCATGACGCGTTCGATGCGCTGGCGCGCCTGTTCGTGCTCGCCGAAGAGGTGCAGCGACACGGCCACCATCAGCGCGGCGAGCGCCTGCTGGAACGGCGAGCCGCTGCGCTCCGAGAGATGCTGGAAGCGCGTCGCGAAGCGCATCGAGGCGTGAATGTCGCTCGTGGTGAGCATGGTGTTCCACAGGCCCCAGAGCGCGCGCGCCTGAAACGTGTCGTCGCCTGCGTCGCGCGCGAGCCAGAGCACCCGGTTCCAGAGCGACAGGGCGTTCTGCACGGGCACGTCGGTGTAGAGCAGCGTGGAGGCATACGCGGTGCACAGGCGCATTTCGCAGACCGTGTCCACGGCGCCCGCGGGCAACGTGTCCAGTATCGCGAGCGCGCGTTGTGCGCGGTCGCGGCATTCGTGCACAAGGCCCGCTTCGAACAGCGTGCAGACCAGCGCGCCGGCCAGCGCCACGCCGAGCGCGCGGTCGCCGTCGCCGGCGAGCGCCCAGTCGCAGGCCGTGCGGGCCTCGTCGAGCGATGGCTGCGGGCGCTCCTGCGCGGCGCCGCCGGCCGGGTGCCCGCCCGCGGGCAGCGCGCTTTCTTCCATGCGCTTTTGCACGTGCAACATGTGGCGCGTGCCGATCAATTGCACCTCGCCCTCGTCGCGCAGCTTTTCCATGGCGTAGGCGCGCGTCGATTCGGTGAGCCGGTATTGGGCAATGGCGCCGCGGCACTCCACGTTGACGAGCGACTTCGTGGCCAGCTCGCCGAGGCTCGTGATGACGGACGCGACCGGCATGCCGGGCTCGGTCGCCACCGCGCACACGGCGTCGAAGTTGAACGTGCCCGTGAAGAACGCAAGCCGTCTGAAGAGCGCCTTCGAGGTGGCGTCGAGCAGCGCATAGCTCCAGTCGAACGTGGCGCGCAAGGCCTGGTGGCGCGGCAACGCCGAACGCAGGCCGCCCGTGAGCAGATTCAGGCGGTCGTCGAGCCGCGAGGCCACGCCTTCCACGCCGAGCGTGGCGACCCGCGCCGCGGCGAGCTCCACGGCAAGCGGCAAACCTTCGAGGCGCCGGCAGATGTCGGCCACGATCGCAAGGCTCGCTTCGTCCGTCGCACAGCCGGGCACGATGGCGCGTGCGCGATGCAGGAACAGCTCGACGGCAGAATGGGCGAGGATCGCATCGGCGGATGCTCCGTTGGCCGGCACGGCGAGCGGCTCCACGCGAAACACGCATTCGGTCCAGATGCGCAGCGGCTCGCGGCTCGTCACGAGCACGCGCAGCGCCGGGTTGCGCACCACCAGCACTTCGACAAGGCTCGCCACCGCGTCGATCACGTGCTCCGCATTGTCGAGCACGAGCAGGCAGCCGGTGTCGGCCAGGGTGTCGGCTAACGCGTCGGCCACGCTCTGTGCACTGAGCGGCGCGGCAGCATCGGCCAGGCCCAGGGCGGCTGCGAGCGTGGCGAGCACGGCATCGGGCGACGACGCCTGGGCCAGCTCGACGAAGTACACGCTGAGGTTGCCGCGATCGCGCATTTCCCGCGCGACGTGCACGGCAAGGCAGGTCTTGCCGATGCCGCCCGCGCCCACCAGGGTGGTAACGGCCGTGCGGGTGGTTTGATCGACGATCTGCTCGACTTCGGCCTGCCGTCCGATCAGACGCGAAACGCCCACGGGCAGCATGCGGCCTCGCGGCGTTGTAGTCGATTGCCGCGAGCCTGCGGCCCGGGTGTCGAGGTCGGCATCGGCGTGGGAGGCGGCATCGGTGCCTGGATCGGCCGTGCGCGCGGCATGGGCCACGAGCAGATAGCCGCGGCCCGGCACGGTCTTGATGAGATCGCGGTCGCCGCCCAGCAGCTTGCGCAGCGCGGCAATGTGCACCTGAAGCCGGTTCTCTTCGACGATCAGGCCGGGCCAGACGGCATCCATGATGTCGTCCTTGGAAAGAATCGCGCCGTTGGCACGAAAGAGCACTTCCAGAATGTCGAGCGCCCGCGCGCCGACACGCAGCGAGCGGCCGTGCTGATGAACTTCGCGCTGGTCGAAATTCACCAGCAATGTGCCGATCCTATTCATGGCCACTCTCCTCGCTTCTGGCAGCGTTTTGCAATGGCGCCTCGGGCGCGCACCCGCCTGATGAAATGTCAAAAATGTAAACGGGCGGTAATATCCTGTCTTGAACAATAGTGCTCACGCACACCATGGCGCAGTCCTGCGCAGCCGTCCGTAGTTGTCCCGTAGTTGTCCTGCAATTGTCTTTAGCCGGGCCGTCTGCGCCGCCCGTCACGACGACGCCACACACGGTCTCGAGGAATCCGCCCCATGTCTCACGCACACACCGCAACGGCCGGCGCTGCGAAGGCGTCGAAGGACACGCTGGGTTGCGTGTCGAGCAAACTGCTCAAGGACGTTCAGTTCGATGGCGACGACATCCGCTTCTACCGCAAGTGCATGGAAGAGGCGCAACTGGACCGCATCGCGATGCCCGCCTGCGAGCGCGGCTTCCTGATCGGCGTTTCGCTTGCAGCAGGGCACCGGCGCAAGATCTTCCGCGGCGCGCGCGCGGTGGACCGTCGCTTCGAAGCAGGCTCCATCTATATCCGCGATTTCTCCGAGGATTACCGCGCCGACCTCTACGGCGGCTTCGACTTCGTGCTCGTGGAGCTTCCGCGCGCCTTCCTCATGCGGCTCGCCGACGAGCATGGCATTGCCGACATCGCAGGGCTCGCCTGCGCCACGCATCAGAAAGACCGCGTGCTGGGCCGTCTCGCGCAGGCGCTCGCGCCGGGTCTCGAAGCGCCTGGCCCGCTCGGCAAGCTGTTTGTCGAAGAGATAGGACTCGCCATCGGCACGCATCTCGCGCGGCAATACGGCAACGCACGCGTGGCGCATGGTGCGCCTGATGCGCAGCCGCCGCTGAAGCCCCTGAAAGGCGCGCTTTCCATGGCGGCCGAAGCGCGGGCCAAGGACATGTTGATGAATGCCTCGCACGCGGGCGCGTCGATTTCGGACATTGCCCGCGAATGCGAACTGTCGCGCGCCTACTTCATCCGCGCATTCGCGAAGACCACGGGGCGCACGCCGCACCAGTGGCTGCTGGAGCAGCGCACGGCCCAGGCGCGCAACCTCATCGAGGCAACCGGCCTGCCGCTTTCGGACATTGCGGCTATCTGCGGCTTCGCGGACCAGAGCCATCTGAGCCGCGTGTTCCAGAAAACGGTGGGCATGTCGCCAGGCGCCTGGCGGCGCAATGGTTCGCCGCCCGGGGGTGCGACGCGTGGTGGATCGCGGCGCACGCAGTCGCAGCCTGGATCGGAACCCGTCCCGCTCGACACGGCCCCGGCCCCGAACGCGGACGCTGACGCGGACTGAACCCGCCCGCGACGCGACCGGCGGCTGGTCGCTACACATGCGCTTTCATGTTCGCCAGGTACGCGTGAATCTGCGCGACCACGGCCGCGCCGTCGCCCACGGCCGCGCCGTCGCCCACGGCCGCGGCCACGCGCTTGGCCGACTCCGAGCGCACGTCGCCCACGGCGAAGAGGCCCGGCACGTTGGTCTCCAGCGCATAGCGGTGTCCCGTCACGACGAAGCCGCGGCTGTCCAGTTCCACGCCGCTGGTGGCAAGCCAGTCCGTTTTGGGATCTGCGCCGATGAAGAGGAACAGGTGCCGCGTCGAGATCGTCTCGCGCGTCTTGCCGTGGGCCTGGGCGCAGGCCGACTCCGCTTCTGGTTCCGCTATTGGTTCCACTTTTGGCTCCGCTTCCGGTTTCGTTTCTGGCTCCAGCCCTGCTCGCGCCCCCGCCCCGTCCCGCACGATGTGAATCTGCGCGAGTCCGCATGCGTCGCCCTCCAGCGCATCGAGCACGCAGCCCGTGCAGACCGAGACATTGGGCAGCGCCGCGATGCGATCGATCAGATACCGCGACATGCTCGCGCGCAGGTCCTTGCCGCGAATCAGCATGCGGATGCTGCGCGCGAAGCCCGCGAGGTACACCACGGCCTGCCCCGCCGAGTTGCCGCCGCCGATCAGCACGATGTCCTGCCCCTTCGCGAGCCGCGCCTCGATGGGCGAGGCCCAGTAATAGAGGCCGCGCCCCTCGAAGCGCTCGAACCCCGGCACCGCGGGCTTGCGATACGCGGCGCCGCTCGCTGCCACCACGGCATGGGCGCGCACGCATTGCCCATCGGTGAGGCCCAGCACGAAACCAGCGGAGGATCGGGGCGCATCCCGCGTCGCATCGCGGGCCACGTCACGATGCACGTCGACCACGCACCCCGGAATCGCCACATGCGCGCCGAACTTCAGTGTCTGCTGGAACGCGCGCGCCGCCAGCGCCTGGCCCGAAATGCCCGTGGGAAAGCCGAGATAGTTTTCAATGCGCGCACTCGCGCCGGCCTGGCCGCCCGGCGAGCGCCGGTCGAACACCACGACCGAGAGCCCCTCCGAGGCCGCATACACTGCGGCCGCCAGCCCCGCGGGCCCCGCGCCGACAATGGCCACGTCGTAGACATGCGAGCGCTCGAAGGTGGGCACGAGACCGAGGCGCGTGGCGAGTTGCGCCTCGTCGGGCGCGCGCAGCACCGAGCCGTCGGGGCAGAACACGAGCGGGAAATCCGCTGGGCCCGTGGTGAGCCCCGAGAGCAGGCGCACCGCGTCGGCGTCCGTGCGGGCATCGACGATGGAAGCCGGATAGGCGTTGCGGCGCAGGAAACCTTGCAGGCTCACGAGGTGCGCATCGCCGGCATCGCCCACGATGATGGGCCCGAGCCCCTGCTCGATGAGCCCGAGGCGCCGCAGGATCAGCGCACGCATGATGTGCTCGCCCAGTTGGGCGTCCGCGACGATCAAGGCACGCAGACGTTCCGGCGTGACCACGAGCGTGTCGCAGTCGGTCAGGGCGAAGCCGTCGATCAGCGCGGGCTTGCCCGCAAGCTGCGCCATCTCGGCCATGAAGTGGCCGTCTTCGTGTTCCGTGACGAGCGTCTGGCGACCCAGTCGGTCGCGCGAACAGATGCGCACGCGGCCCTTCAGCAGCACGAAGAGACCCGGCGCCACCTGGCCCGTCTCGAACACGAATTCGCCTGCCGCGAAGTGCATGGGCATCGCAAAGCGCCGCAGGCTGGCGATTTCCGCGGCAGAGAGCTTCGGAAACATCTGGTGCTGACGATGTTCGAGCGACGAGTAAGGCGTATCGAGTTCCGCTGCCGGCACATCGGGCAAGTCGGGCAAAGCGGAAAGGTTCGGCGGGCTGGCGCTCATGGTCGACCTCGGCAAACGGGTGCGCCGCGCGGCAGGCGGCATGGCTGGATTGACGAGGTTAGCGAAGGCCCGCGTGTTAAGCCTTGGCCGCGGGTTAAACGTTCTGAACGTGCGGATGCGGCACGGCGGGCATCTGCCGTTCCTTGCATCGGATGAAAACCATGACGCGCCGCGAGCACGTCGAATTCTGCGCAAACCCGCATGCATGCGGTGGCAAAGCCCCTTGAAACGTTCTGAAGCGTGCTCATAACCGGCTCCAATCAAGCTACGATGCCGCTGATGCGCCGTGGATGCCGGCACGGCCGACCTGCCCTGCGCCCGCCGCGACGTCCCCATACGAACAGGAATCTGGCCATGAAGCTGTCATTCGAAGCCCTCGAAGCACTGGACGCGATCGATCGGGCCGGCACCTTTGCCGAAGCAGCGGAACGGCTGCACCGCGTGCCGTCGTCGCTCACCTATCTCGTCCAGAAGCTCGAAAGCGATCTCAACGTCGAACTGTTCGACCGCAGCGGCCGGCGCGCGCGCCTCACGCATGCGGGTCGCGTGGTGGTGGAAGAAGGCCGGCGCCTCTTGCATGCTGCCGAGCAGCTCGAACTCAAGGCGCTGCGCATCCAGCACGGCTGGGAGTCGGAGCTGCGCCTGTGCATCGACGAAATCCTGCCGTTCGGCGCGCTGTGGCCGTACGTCCATACGTTCTACGGCCTCGCCATGGATACGCGGCTGCGCCTGTCCACCGAAGTGCTGGGCGGCACGTGGGACGCGCTCGTCACACGCCGCGCGGATCTCGTGGTGGGCGCAACCGGCGAGCCGCCACCGCTGCCGCACATCGTGGCGCGGCCCGTGGGCACGCTGCGCCACGTGTTCGCGGTCGCGCCCAACCATCCGCTCGCGCAGCTGCCCGAACCGCTTTCCCTCGAAACGGTGCTGCGCTATCGCGGCGCCGTGATCAGCGACACCTCGCGCGAACTGCAACCGCGGTCCGTGGCCACCGAAGACGGCCAGCCCTACATCGCCGTGCCCACGCTCGCCGCGAAGCTCGCGGCGCAATGCGAGGGGCTCGCCGTGGGCACGCTGCCCGAGTGCCTCGCCCAGCGCGCCATCGACGAAGGCAAGCTGGTGGCACGCCGCGTCACGGGCATGCGTGAATTCACGCACTGCTACCTCGCATGGCGCGAAGACGAAGCGGGACGTGCGCTGCAATGGTGGGTGGAACAGCTCGACCGCCCCGACCTGATCGACCGCTTCATCACGCAGATTTGAGCGTACGGCGCGCGAGCGGCGCGGCGCCGGCCACTTCATCGCTCATGCCGCTCATGTTGCTCAGGTTGTTCATGGCGCCTGGCCCGTGTACGCGGGGAATGCTCGCGCCGATGCGGCGCAGTTCGGCATCGAACCAGTGCTCGCCATTGGCTTCGCTGTGGCGCTTCGCTTCGTCGAGCGCGGCTGCAGCTTCGTCGTGCCGTCCGCAGGCACGCAAACCACGCGCGTATTGGCCCAGCAGCAGGGTGAGCGGCGCGAGATAACCGGTCTTGCGCAAGCCGTCGAGCGCGGCGGCGAATTCGCGCAAATGAGCCGGCTGCGGATCGACGGCACATTTCAGGCTCGCGGCATAACAGGCGCAGCAGGCGCTCCAGATCACGAAGCCGGTGCGTGCCGCGCGCGTCTCCAGCAGCGCGATGCCTTCTCGCGCAGCGTCGTGCGCCCCCGTCAGCAGCGCGACCGGCACGAGCCCTTCCACCAGCACGTAGCAGGTCACGATGTCGTGCTCGTAGCGCATCGCGGCATCGAGCGCGTCTTGCGCCACGCGCAACGCCTCGCGCGTCTCGCCCTGTGCCCACAGCACGCGCGCAAGCGTGGCCCGCGTGGCAATGCCGTGCTCGATGCGAAACCCCACTACGTTCCAGCGATGCACAGGATGCGCGTAGACGGCCAGCATTTCGTCGAGCCGCTCGCGCGCGGCCTCCTGCTCGCCGGCATAGTGCAGCGCGATAGCCTCGAGCCGCAGGCCGATCAGGCCCACCGGCAGATCGGCCTGCCGCGTCGCGAGCGCGCGAAAGCGCTGCGCGAACGCGAGCGCCGCGCGGACGTTGCCTGCGTAGCGGCATGCGCTCGCGAGCCCCCACAAGGCGCGCAGCTGATACTCGCCGCTGTCCGTTTCGAGCGCGAGCGTGAGCACGTCGGCCCAGACGTCGAGCACCTCGCGCACGGGCCCGTGCGTATAGACGCGTGCAGCGCCGTAGGCGGCGAGCAGGCGCAACCGCGTCTCGGGCGGCACGGGCGCCACGGCGGGGTCGAGCGTGGCATCGAGCGCGGCGCGCGCACGTTCGCAGCATTCGTCGATCAGCGAGGCATCGAAGAGGCACGGCACCGCGACCGCCGCGAGCGCGATGCCCACCACCGCGTCGCCACCGGGCGCGAAGGCCCAGTCGAGCGCCGCGCGCAAGTTGCCGAGTTCGCGGCGAAACGCGAGAAACCAGGTGCCGGGCGCGTGGCCACTGGTGAGCGAGGGCGCCTGCGAGAACACCGCATGGAAATAGGTGGCATGCGCGAGCGCCGCCTCCTTGCGCTCGCCGCAGTCTTCGAGCTTTTGCAGCGCATAGGCACGCGTGATGGCGAGCAAGCGGTAGCGCGTGTCCGTACCGGTACCCGCGTCCGCGCTTTCGCGAATCACGAGCGACTTTGCGACCAGCCCGCTCAACGCGTCGAGCAACTGCGGCTGGGAAAAGCCGCGCGGCGCGCTGCTGCTTTCCACGCTGTGCTCCATGCCGTTGCTCGTCATGCCGCTCACGACGTAATACGCGGCGTCGAACGAGAAGCCGTCCATGAAGACACCGAGCCAGCGCAGCAGCGTGCGCTCGGTTTCGTCGAGCAGGCGATAGCTCCAGTCGAGCATCGCCTTCAAGGTCTGATGCCGCGGCAGCGCCGTGCGAAAGCCGCCGGCCAGAATGCGGAAGTGGTCGTCCAGATGGTCCGCGAGCACTTCCACACCGAGCACCGCCGCGCGCGCCGCCGCAAGTTCGATGGCAAGCGGTATACCGTCCAGCCGCCGGCATACGGCGGCCGTGAGGCACAGCGTGCGTTCGTTGAGCGGGAAGCGCGCGTCCGCGGCACGTGCGCGCGCAATGAACAACTGCACGGCGCTGGCCTGCACGATGGCATCGCCCGTATCCGCCTCACCGGGCACGTCGAGCGGCGGCACCTGGTGCAGCAGTTCGCCGGGAATGCGCAGCGCCTCGCGGCTCGTGGCCAGCACGCAGAGCCCTTCGCTCGCAGTCGTGGCCGCGGTGGCCACCTGCGCGGCCACGTCGATCAGATGCTCGCAGTTGTCGAGCACGAGCAGCATGCGCCGGCCCGCGAGGCCCGGCACGATGTCGGCAAGCGCCAGGCGGCCGGCCGGCCTCGCCATGCCGAGCGAGCCCGCGAGCGCAGCCGGGAGTGCATCCGCGAGCGCGTCTGCAACGAAGCGCGGGTCCGATACCGAAGCGAGCGGAACGAACACCACGCCGTCGGGAAAGCGCGATGCCACGCGCGCCGCCACCTCGGTGGCCACACGCGTCTTGCCGATGCCGCCCGAGCCCACCAGCGTGACGATGCGCAGCGCGCCGAGTGCATCCGCGACCTGCGCTATCGAAGCCTCGCGCCCCACGAGCGCCGACGCGGATACCGGCAGCGGCGGCACGAGGTCTGCCGTGCTGCGCTTCGGCGCCGCGTCGCTGAGCGCGCCGACCAGACAATAGCCGCGTCCGGGCACCGTGCGAATGAGATCGCGCTGTGGGCCCAGCGCCTTGCGCAAGGCGGCGATGTGAACCTGCAGGTTGTTTTCCTGAACGATCGTTGTGGGCCACACGCACCGGATGATCTCGTCCTTCGACACCAATGCGCCTTCGGCCCGAATCAACAATTCGAGAATATCGAATGCGCGGCTGCCGATACGCACCCGTTCGCCGTTCAAACGAATTTCGCGGCTCTCAAGAAAGACGTGGAGTTGCCCGATCTGAATCATTGCAAGCTGTCTTTCGACAAATGAGTCGGTATTAAGTCATCAGTTCCGCCGGCGCGCCCCGCGCGGCACGCTCATGCTACGGCATTCCCCTCATTCGAAGATTTAAATATTCCGAACTGAATGTTCGATATTTTTGATTAGAGGATTTTTTTATTGGAGGCGTGAATCTCTCAGGCAGTACGGCTTGCTTCTATTCCGGTTTTCCAATAAGCAGCTTGCCGTGAGCGGCGGCGCATGCCTTCGGGGCCGCCGCGCCGAACGATCGGCTGGCCGCGAAGGCATGCAGGCACTTCACTTCATGTCACTTCACGTCACGGGTGCTGATAGGCGTCGCGCGGCTTCGGCACCACGGGCATCTTCGTGTACTGGAACACCGGCATGGCCTTCAGCGCCTCACGCGTGGCGCCGGCCAGCACGAGCTTGCCGTCGGCGAAATCGAGCTGCTCGATGGGCACCGCCACGTCGTGACGCATGCCGACGAAGCGCTGGGCATCCACGATCGCGTACGAGACGGACTTGTCCGGCGCCACGACGATGTCATAAACCTTGCCCACCTGCTGCCCTTGCTCGTTGAACACGGGCTTGCCGAGGATGGAGCGCTTCACGCTCCAGCCCGCGAGAATCGCGTCGGCCTCGGTCACCGAAATGCCGATCGTCTGATGGCCCACCACCTGCGCCTGTGCGGTCTGCACGCAGACGGCGGCACACGCCGCCACCGCCACCGAGATCCACGTCTTTCGAATCATGCTGTTTTCTCCAATTGCAATGCGAACTACGAAACGGCGCCGTCCATCGTGTTGGGCAGCGCCGGACTGGTTTCGGGCGGCAAGCGTCGCAGCCGGGGCCCGGGGCGCGCGTGAAGCCGTACATGAAGCTGCGCATGTGAGTCGCGCATGTAAGCCGGATCGCTGCTTCAGCGCGCGGCCATCTGTTCCAGCTCCGCGGCGAGAATCATCTCCATGCTGTTCGCCGGACGATGCGCGCCGCGCCACTGCGGCTTGTAGATCGGATCGCCGCGACGGATGGCGCGCCCCGTGAGCGCGCAGTAGCCGCTCGAGCGCGACTTGGCGCTGATCCAGCGCTGGTCGATGTAGCGGCAACGCGTGGAGTCGCTCCACGACACCAGCATGGAGCTGTCGTTCTGCTTCTCGAGCGCGATGATCGACGTGCGGTTCAGCCCCACACCGGCCGCCGCCCGCGCGGCATTGCCGCCCGCCTGCTTGCGTGCGCCTGCGCCGCCGCGCGCGTGCGAGCGCGCGGCTTCGGGCCGCACGGCGTGCATCGGCTGCCGCGCCTCGGACTGCAGCCACAGCAGCATGACGACGTGTTCCCAACGATCGAGTTCTTCCATTTGGCGTGTCCTCGCACAGGAAGGAATGGCTATACCGCGGGCTGCGGCCGCATCCGTCATGCGTTGCTCGCAGCGTGCTCATGGGCCGCCGACGGGTAATGTGAACCGCGACGTGACCCGCGCAGTGAACCGCGAAGTGACCTGTGACCCCAGGCGCGACGCGGCGGACATTGCGGCGACCGACCACGCGACACCCGCAGCATGACGTTATGCGCGCCGCGCTGAAGAGTCCTTTGCGTTCGCTTAAATCTTCTTGTGGCGGCGAGGCCGCATGGCGAGCCGGCCGCCACGTCCTGTCACGAACCGCCGCGTCATTCGGCCACCGCGCATGAGTCTGTTCCGGCACGCAGCGCGAGGATAGCCAGCAGGATGACGGGGAACAGCAGCGCCCAGAACGAAGCCTGCACAAACGCGATGGACGCGACGATCGCGCCCATGGCAAAGCCCGCCACCGGCAGCAGGATGTCGGCAAGGCGCTCGCGCGCCGCGCGCTTCGCGTCGCTCGTGTGGCCGGTGAGAGCGTCGATGGTGTAGAGCACGCCCAGCGTGACGTTGAGCGTCATCATCGTGGTGGGCGGCTGGCCGGGCAGCACGAGCCGGCTGTGGGCGTTCTGCACGCCCATGGCCGCGGCCCCGAAAAGCGCCGCCACGATGGCCCACGCGCTCTCGGGCCCGTAGTGGGGCCAGACGACGAGACCCGCCGCCATCATCAGACACAGGCAGACAGCCTGAAGCACATAAAGGCCGCGCTCCGCGGGAACGCCGCGCCGCTGCGCCATGCCCACGACGCCGCGGGCCACCGCCACGCCCGCAATGAACGCCGGAAACGCGAGCAGCTTGATGAGAATGCCCTGGCCCTCTCCCACCACGTTCGCGCCGATCAGCACGAAGTTCGCCGTGACGTGCGCGGCGAAGAGGCCGAACAGCGCGACGAAGCCGAACGCGTCCACGTAACCCGCAATGAACGCGAGAATGGTGACGAGGCGTTGCGGCGTCGATGCTTCGGCGCGCACCTCGTGCGCCTCGTGCATCTCGCGCGGCTGGCCGCCCTGCACGGCAGACGGTGGGAAGTTCATGTCGGGGTCCTCTCGTGCGCCGTGCTCATGGCTTCGGCTGGTCGTCGGCGCCCGCGTCGCGCTGCGCGGTGACGATGGGCGCGGAGGTGTGGGTAGGCGTGGACGACGTGGACGCCGGCGCGCTCACCGCAGCCGGCGCGTTGCGGGCCGCGAGGTGCGCCTTCAGCTGCGTCACGAGCTGGTCGCCGCCCAGCATGCCCAGCAGCCCCGCCAGCGCGATCAAGGGCGGCGCAGGCGATTTCAGGCCCAACAGCCCGTAGCCGATGCCGAACAGCAGGCCCGATAAGAGCGAGTAGACGTATTGCATGACGTCGGTCCTTGCGGTGCGCAATGGTGAGAAAAAGCGCCTGCAGGTGCCGCGGCGACAGAGCTTCGCGCCACGGCCAGGACGCGAAACCATCGTAACAACGCGCCGCTGCCGCACCGATTTAATCGTTCTGAATTCTCCTGCCGCGCTGTCGCCTGCTTCTGCCTGAGGCCGCCTGCCGCCCCCTGCCGCCGCCCGCTTCTTCCCGTTATGCACCGATGCCCGCCGTTCAGCCCGCGTGCGCGCTCGCTTCAGAACGTTTCAGGTGCGGCTAAGGACTTTCAGCCAGCCCTTGCGTAGTGTTGAAAAACAGACGGCGCAGCACGAGGCGACCCTCAACACGGCGAACAGGCCACACCACCACACGGCCGCACCGCCACCGCCCATCGCCTTCACGCCATTTCGGACAGCCCTGTCCACCCACCTACAGGAACGCACGATGACTGCCCAGTTCGACGACACGGCGACCGCGGATACGGTCTTCTTCAACGGCAAGATTGCGACCCAGGACGAGAAGCGCTCGTTCGTCACGGCGCTGGCCGTCAAGGACGGCCGCGTGCTCGCCACGGGCAACGACCGCGACGTGATGCAGCGCGCGGGCGCCAACACGCGGCGCATCGACCTGCAAGGCCGCACCGTGATTCCGGGGCTCAACGACTCGCACCTGCACGTGATTCGCGGCGGCCTCAACTTCAACATGGAGCTGCGCTGGGACGGTGTGCCCTCGCTCGCCGACGCGCTCGACATGCTGCGCCGCCAGGTGGCCCGCACGCCGGCCCCGCAGTGGGTGCGCGTGGTGGGCGGCTGGAACGAGCTGCAGTTCGCCGAACGCCGCGGGCCCACGCTCGAAGAGATCAACGCCATTGCGCCCGACACGCCGGTCTTCATCCTCCACCTCTACGACAGCGCGCTCCTGAACGCCGCCGCGCTGCGCGCCGTGGGCTACACGAAAGACACGCCGAACCCGCCCGGCGGCGAGATCCAGCGCGACCGCGGCGGCAACCCCACGGGCATGCTGATCGCGCGCCCCAACGCAGGCCTGCTCTACGCCACGCTCGCCAAAGGCCCGAAGCTGCCGTATGACGACCAGATGAATTCGACGCGCCATTTCATGCGCGAGCTGAACCGGCTGGGCGTGACGAGCGCCATCGACGCGGGCGGCGGCTACCAGGCCTACCCCGACGACTACGCCGTCATCATGGAACTCGCGAAGCGCGGCGAGCTGACCATGCGCATCGCCTACAACCTGTTCACGCAGAACGCGAAGAAGGAGATCGACGACTTCGCTCGCTGGGTGAAGATGACGAAGCCCGGCGATGGCGACGAGTTCCTGCGCGTGAACGGTGCGGGCGAAATGCTGGTGTTCTCCGCCGCGGACTTCGAAGACTTTCTCGAGCCGCGCCCGGACCTGCCGGAGTCGCTCGAAACCGAGCTGAAGGGCGTTGTGAAGCTGCTCGTGCAGAACCGCTGGCCGTTCCGCCTGCACGCCACCTACGACGAATCCATCAGCCGCTTTCTCAACGTGTTCGAAGAGGTGAACCGCGAAGTGCCGTTCGACGGCCTGCGCTGGTTCTTCGACCACTGCGAAACCATCTCGGAGGCCAACATTGCCCGCATCGCCGCCCTGGGTGGCGGCATCGCGGTGCAGCACCGGATGGCCTATCAGGGCGAGTACTTCATCCACCGCTACGGCGAGGAAGCCGCGCAACGCACGCCGCCCATCCAGAAGATGCTCGCGGCGGGCCTGCCCGTGGGCGCCGGCACGGACGCCACGCGCGTGGCGAGCTTCAACCCGTTCGTCTCGCTCTACTGGATGATCTCGGGCCGTACCGTGGGCGGCACGCTGCTGTACCCCGAGCGCAACCGGCTGGAACGCATGGAAGCGCTGCGCCGCTACACCGTGGGCAGCGCATGGTTCTCGAACGAAGACGACCGCAAGGGCGCCCTCGTGCCGGGCCAGTACGCAGACTTCGCCGCGCTTACCGACGACTTCTTCACCGTGGACGAAGAACGCATCAAGTACCTCTCGTCGGTGCTGACCGTGGTGAACGGCAAGGTGGTCTACGCCGACGAGGAATTCAGCCCGCTCGCGCCGCCCGCCTTGCCTGTGAGCCCCACGTGGTCGCCGGTGGCGGAGTTCGGCGGCTACAGCCGCTACCGGCCGGCTGCTTCGGCCACATCGATGACTGCGGCCGAGGCCACGGCGCGCGCCTGCATCGACGGTTGCGCGAACCAGTGCGGCGTGCACGGCCACGGCCACATGTGGGCATGGCGCAGCAACGTACCGACGGGCGACGACAACGGCTTCTGGGGCGCGCTCGGCTGTAGCTGCTTCGCGTTCTGATCGCGCTTCGTTCCCTGTCACCCGGATCGCACACCATGAACCTGGCACTCGCTCGCATCACGACGCATTTCGCAGCGAACTCCAACGACATCGCCCTGCTCTTCCTGCGCGTGAGCGCGAGCGTGCTGCTGCTCATCGTGCACGGTCTGCCGAAGGTGCGGCACTACGCCAGCGAGGCCGCGGCCATAGAAGACCCGTTTCACTTCGGCAAGCAGCTCACCATCGCGTTCGCGATCTTTGCGGAAGTGGTGTGCCCCGTGCTCGTGATCGCGGGCGTCGCGACACGGCTCGCTGCGCTGCCCGTCATGGCCGTGACCGCGATCGCGCTGCTGCGCGTGCATCCCGAATGGACCGTGGAACAGGGGCAGTTCGCGTGGATGCTGCTGATCCTGTTCGGCACCATCGCCATCGGGGGCGCAGGGCATTACTCGCTCGCCGCACTGCTCGATCTGTGACAGGAGACACGATGAGCCGCTGCGTCGCCGGCATTCCGATACCGGACAGCACCATGGCACAGGCCGCGCTCGCCACGGTCATGGCGATGGAACCGGACATTCTCTACCGGCATTCGGTGCGCGTGTTTCTGTTCGGCGCGCTGGTTGGCAAGCATCGCGCGCTGGCCTGCAACACCGAATTGCTCTACGTGGCCGCGCTTTTTCACGACATCGGGCTCACGCCGCTCTATCGCGATTCGCAGAAGCGCTTCGAGCTGGACAGCGCCAATGCATTGCAGGCGTTTCTCTCGTGCCACGGCGTGCGCGACGACGACGTGGCCGAAGCCGCCCGCGCCGTGGCGCTTCACACGTCGTTCGGCCTGCACGCGGAAATGCCCTCGCTCACGGCGCTGTTGGGCGCGGGCGTGGAAACCGACCTGCTCGGCATGCACTTCGACGAGGTGTGCCAGGCCGATCGCGACGAAGTGGTGAACGCGTTTCCGCGCGGCCCGCGCTTCAAGGAACAGATTCTCGAAACGTTCGCGCAAGGCATGGAGCGGCGCCCGCTCACCACCTTCGGCACCGCGAATGCCGACGTGCTCGAACGGTGCGACCCGAACTACCGCCGCAGAAATTTCTGCGGCCTGATTCTCGGCTCGCACTGGAAGGACTAGCGGCGAAGCACGGCGGCACCGCTTTCGTGCGTCGTACCGTTTTGTTTGCACCGTTTCCGTCGATTCGCCCGCACGCATCACCTGAGCCGTCATTCATGACCGACCTTGCCCGTTCGACCTCCGCATTGCACGCCCCGGCGCAGGCTGGGGGCGCCGCCGCGTCCGCCGCTTTGCCCACCATTCCCCCGGCCCACACTGGGCCGCTGCTGATGGGACTCGGGCTCGCCACCGGCATGGAGTTCTACACGTTCGACAGCATGAATCTCGTGCTGCCGGACCTCACGGGCTCGCTCGGCGTCTCCGGCGACGAGGCGAGCTGGCTGCTCACCCTCTACAGTTGCGCGCTCTTTCTCGGCGTGCCGGTTTCCGTGTGGCTCGCGGGCCATGTCGGTTACCGGCGCTTTCTGCTCGCCACCATCGTCGCCTTCGCGGGCACCTCGATGGGCGTGGCGCTTTCGCCCGGCTTCGAGACGATGCTTGTCTGGCGCGCGCTGCAGGGCCTCGCCGCGGCGGGGCTCGTGGTGTGGTGGCGCGCAAGCATCTACGTGCTGATGCCCAAGCCGCAACGCAGCGCCTCGCTCATGCGCGTCTCCACGGTGCTCTATCTGTCGAGCGCCGCCGGTCTGCTCGCGAGCGGCTACATCACCGACCACTACGACTGGCGCCTCATCTTCCTGCCGAACCTCGTTTATGCCGGCGCCGCGCTGTGGCTCATTGCGCGCTACTTTCCGGTCATGCCGCCCGCCTCGTCGCAACGCGTCGTGCAGACGGACTGGCCCGGCATCGCGCTGCTCGCCATTGCGCTCATTTCGCTGCAGGTCATTCTGAATCGCGGCGAGATAGACGGCTGGTTCGGCTCGCCGCATCTGCGCACGCTCGCCTTCGCGGGCGCGGCTGCATTCGTGCTGTTCGTGGCCTGGCAAGGCAGTCCTGCCAACCGGTCGCCGCTCATGTGCATCGACCTGCTGCGCGACCGCCACGTGCTTTCGTCCGCGGTGCTGGGCGTGTTCACGGGCATGATTCTCTCGGGCAGCGTCTTCGTGCTGCCCGAATTCCTGCGCAACCTCGCGGCGAACACCTACAGCGCGACGCAGACGGGCCAGATCATGTGCGTCTACGCGCTTTCCGCCGCGGCCATGCGACCGCTCATCGTGCCGCTCATCACACGCGTGGGCCAGCGCAGGACGATCGCGATCGCGCTCGTCATGCTGATCGCCTCGATGGTCGTATTCCACCGGCTGCTCACCACGGGCACGCCCGGCCCCTACTTCGTGCTGCCGCTCGTGCTCTATGCGGCCTGCCTCTCGCCGCTCCTGCCCGCCGTGGGCAGCGGCACCGTGGCGAGAATCGAGCAGAACCGGCTGCTGGACGGCGTATCGCTCTACATGACGTTCCGCCAGTTCGGCGCGTCGCTGGGCGTGGCGCTGCTCACTATCCTGATCACCCATCGCGAGACGCTGCATTCGTCGCGCCTCGCCGACCACGTCCGCATGGACCGCGACGTCACGCGCGACTGGCTTGCCACGCTGGGCGCCACGCTCACAGGCAACGGCGGCTATACGAGCTTCGACAGCTCGCGCGCCGCAGTGCGCATGCTGGCCGAAGAGACCGCGCATCAGGCCGCGACGCTCGCCTACGCCGACGCGTTCGCCTTCATGGCCGCCGTGGGCGTGCTCACGCTCTGCGTGCTCCCGCTCGTGCCGCCTACGCCCGTTGCAGCCCCGCCGCTCACGCCGCTTACGCCTCTCACGCCCGTTCCGAAGAAACCATCATGAATCACGACACACCCTGCTGCGCTGCCCGCGCATGGCAACCGGCCCGAAGGCACGATGCGCTCCCGTCACTCGCCGCCTCCGCTGACAGGGGGGCGCAATGAGCGAGACCCCGCTGCACGAAACGCCCGCTGAAAAGCGCAATGCGGCTGCGCCTGCGGCCGGGGTGTCGCCTGGTCCCGCCGCGCCGCCTCCGGTCGCCGTGCCGCCCGCAAGCCGGCGCTCGCTGGTCTTCGGCGCGCTCGGGCTCGCCGTGCTCGTGCTCATCGCGCTGTACTTCCTCGTGCCCGATCTCTACGAGAAGCGCACGAACGACGCCTACGTGGACGCCCACGTCGTATCCGTCATTCCGAAGGTGCCGGCCTACGTGAAAAAGCTCTACGTGGACGACAACAGCAAGGTGCAAGCGGGCCAGCTTCTGATCGAACTGGACCCGCGCGATTACGCGGTGCAACTGGAGCAGGCCAAAGCAAGCCTCGCCGATGCCGAAGGCAAGCTCCAGGAAGCGCGCGACCAGATTCCCGTGGCCGATGCGGAAATCGCACGTCAGCGGGCCGAACTCGAAGTCGCCGAAGCCAACGCGAAGCTTGCCCAGGTGAACCTGAGCCGCCTGCAATCGGTATCCGACATTCGCGCCGTGTCTTCGCAGCGCGTGGACGAAGGCAAGGCGGCGGCCTCGAGCACGCGTGCCTCGGTCATCGCGGCGCAGGTTCGCGTTCAGGCCGCCCAGGCGCAAGCGAAACTCGTACGCTCACAGACCGCCACGGCGCAAGCCGCCGTAGCCCAGGCGCGCGCCGCCGTGGACCAGGCCGCGCTCAACCTCACGTACACGAAGATCTATGCCGGCGAAGCAGGCAGCATTGCGAAGAAAACGGTGGAGCCCGGCAACTTCGTGCAGCCGGGTCAATTGCTGCTCTCGGTGGTGCCCGAACACCTTTACGTCATCGCCAACTACAAGGAAACGCAGCTCACGCGCGTGCGTCCCGGCCAGGCGGTGGCCGTCGACGTGGATGCCTTCCCCGACCTGCACCTGCGCGGCCACGTGGACAGCATCCAGCGCGGCACGGGCTCGCGCTTCGCGCTGCTGCCGCCGGAAAACGCCACGGGCAACTTCGTCAAAATCGTGCAACGTGTGCCGGTCAAGATCGAGTTCGACAACCCCGGCGAAGCGATGAAGTGGATCGCGCCGGGCATGTCGGTGGAAACGCGGATCTTCATCAGGGAGCAGCCGAAATGGCTCGAATTCCTGAACTAGCGCGGGGGCGTCGACGCTCGCGGGCGTGGCTCGCGGGCGCGGTGTCCTGTGTCATGGCCGGCATGGTTGCGGGCTGCACCGTGGGGCCCGATTACGTGGCGCCCAAAACGGCGCTGCCCGCGGCGTATGGGGAGCGCGCGCAGGCTTCGTCGAAGGCGGCTTCGCCCGATGCGTCGCTCGATAGCTGGTGGCAGAACCTGGGCGACGCCACGCTGAACGCGCTGATCGAAGACGCGTTGCAATCCGCGCCCGATATCGCCGAAGCCGAGGCACGCGTGCGCGAAGCCCGCGCGTTGCGCGGCATCGCGGGCGCGGCCGACTATCCCGAGGTCGATGCCGGTGGCCTCTATCGCCGCACCCACGGCAGCGCCAACGTGCCCACCGGCGTGCAACCCGGCGGCATGGGGCCGGGCAAGAACGGCAACCTCTGGCAAGCGGGCTTCGATGCGTCGTGGGAAATCGACGTGTTCGGCGGCACGCGGCGCAGCGTCGAATCTGCGAACGCTTCGTATGAAGCCGCCGTTGCCGGCAGTGAGGACGTGCGGCTCACGCTGGCCGCCGAAATCGCGCGCAACTATATCGAGCTGCGCGGCGCGCAGCGCCGGCTCGACGTGGCGCACCGCAATCTCGCCATCCAGCAGGACGGGCTCGTGCTCACGCGCGCCCAGTTCGACGCGGGCCTCGCGTCGCGGCTCGATATGCTACGTGCCGAAGCGCTGGTCTCGGACACACAGGCCGAAATCCCCTCTCTCACCGCGGACGCGCGCGGCTCGATCTATCGGATCGGCGCGCTCGTGGGGCAGCAACCCGAAGCACTGCTCGCGCAACTCGATGCGCCCCAGGCCATTCCGGCGCCGGTCGCCGACGTGCCCGTCGGCCTGCCCTCCGACCTGCTTCAGCGGCGCCCCGACATTCGCGCGGCAGAGCGCCGGCTCGCGGCGGCCAACGCGCGCATCGGCGTGGCGAAGGCCGACCTCTATCCGCACTTCTCGCTCACGGGCGCAGCGGGGCTGGAGAGTCTGGATGCCTCCACGTTCCTCACCTCGCCCAGCCGGTACCTCTCGGTGGGGCCCAGCATCCGCTGGCTGATTTTCGACGCGGGCCGCGTGCGCTTTCAGGTGCATGCCGAAGAGGCGCGCACCGACGCCGCCGCGGCCGCCTACCAGCGCACCGTGCTGGGCGCGCTGCGCGACGTGGAGACAGCGCTGGTGTCGTATGGCCAGTCGCGCGTGCGTCGCGATCAACTGAGCGCGGAAACCGCGAGCGACCGCGAAGCCGTGACCGTGGCCACGCGCCTGTACCGCCAGGGTCTGGTGGACTTCCTGCCCGTGCTCGACGCCGAACGCTCGCTCTATGCCGCCGACGACAAGCTCGCGCAGACCGACCGCGACACGGCGCTCGCGCTGGTCGCGCTCTACAAGTCGCTGGGCGGGGGCTGGTCTGCGCCGAGCGAGGCCGCGGACTCCAGGGTATCGACCATCACGCGAGTCGCGGCACCGTAGTGCGGCGCGTCGGTTGGCGCGGCACACGCGCCAGCCGGTTGTTCCGGTTATGCCGGTCGTGCCGGTTGTTCCGCATCAGTCAGGCATCACGTTCTTTTCAACCGCGTTGGCAGCCCGCAGCACTCCGTGCGACGCGTGGCCGCCATCGCTCACAGGAGCACACACATGAGCACCATCACCACGAAAGACGGTACGCAAATCTTCTACAAGGACTGGGGCACTGGCCGCCCGGTCGTGTTCTCGCACGGCTGGCCGCTCAATGCCGATGCCTGGGATGCCCAAATGTTGTTCCTCGTGCAGCACGGCTTTCGCGTGATCGCACACGACCGCCGCGGCCACGGCCGCTCGGACCAGCCGTTCGAGGGCAACGACATGGACACGTATGCCGACGACCTCGCGGCGCTGCTCGACGCACTCGACGTGCGCGAAGCAACGCTCGTGGGTCACTCCACCGGCGGCGGCGAAGTGGCGCACTACATCGGCCGTCATGGCACGAAGCGCGTGGCGAAGGCCGTGCTGATCGGCGCCGTGCCGCCCATCATGATCAAGACGGACGCGAACCCCAACGGCCTGCCGCTCGACGTGTTCGACGGCATCCGCAAGGGCGTGGCCGAAAACCGTCCGCAGTTCTACAAGGATCTGGCAACGCCGTTCTTCGGCTTCAACCGGCCGGGCGCCAAGGTCTCGCAGGCAGCTATCGACGCGTTCGTGATCCAGGGCATGGCGGGCAGCATCTACGGCCAGTACCAGTGCATCCACGAATTCTCGGAAGTGGACTACACGGAAGACCTGAAGAAGATCGACGTGCCCACGCTGATCCTGCACGGCGACGACGACCAGATCGTGCCCATCGACAATGCCGGCCGCCTCTCCGCGAAGATCGTGAAGAACGCCACGCTGAAGGTCTATGCCGGTGCCTCGCACGGCATGTGCGTGGTGAACGCGGACCAGGTCAATGCGGACCTGCTCGCGTTCCTGCAGTCGTAAAGCACGCGGTGCGCCGGCCTTCAGCGCGCGGTGAGGCCGCCCGTTTTCAGGGCGTCTTCCGCGGGCTGAGGGTCGACTCCACGTGCCGCAGAGGCGGCGCATGTCCTGCGCGTTGCGTCCGCTGCACGCGGCGGATTGCGCCGCGCTCCTTCCCGTTTCTTCGACCTCGCGTCGACCCAAGGCCATGACTTCCAACACCCTCACCCATCTCACCTCGGCCGCCGGCGCGCCCGTTGCCGACAACCAGAACTCGATGACCGCGGGCCCGCGTGGCCCGGTCATGCTCCAGGACGTGTGGCTGCTCGAAAAGCTCGCCCACTTCGACCGCGAGGT
>NZ_RJZE01000022.1 GCF_003986935.1 Paraburkholderia kururiensis JCM 10599 = LMG 19447
CAAGTGGACCGGCTCTCGGCACGATTGGAAAAGTGCAATGACGCAATTCGCGCTGCTTTACCCCGAACGATTCAACATCGGAATCTGAGTTTTTACCCGTCTCACACACGGAATTCCGGATACCTCCCCCTGGGACCGAAGCGATGCGCGGAGCCGCCACGAATGACGACCTCGCGCCCGTATGCGCCAACGCGTGGTTGCCGAGCCGTCAATTGAGCATCGTTTCCTCGGGACGCAGCGTTAAGACACGTACGCCGTTTCGGGTCACGGCTACGGTGTGCTCGAACTGCGCGGACAGTTGCCCATCGCGTGTAACGACCGTCCAGCCATCGTCTTCAGTCCAAACGGCGGAACGCCCCTGGTTAATCATCGGTTCGATGGTGAATACCATGCCTTCCCGCAACATCAAACCCGTTTTCGGTTTTCCCCAGTGCAGCACCTGTGGATCCTCGTGCATTTCCCGCCCAATGCCATGCCCGCAATATTCTCTTACGACCGAATAGCCGTTTCTGCGAGCGTGCCGCTCAATGGCATAACCCACATCGCCAAGCCTCGCGCCTGGACGAACGGCGCTGATCCCCTTCCACATCGCTTCGTAAGTCACTTGCACGAGCTGTTTAACCCGCGGCGACACGTCACCAACAAGGTACGTTTTGCTGGAATCAGCGATATAGCCATTTTTCTCTAACGTGATGTCGAAATTAACGATGTCCCCGCTTTGCAAGATATCTGCCGTGGACGGAACGCCATGGCAGACCACGTTGTTGCGGGAAGAATTGAGCGCGTAGGCATACCCGTACTGTCCTTTGCTTGCTGGGCGTGCGTCGAGTTCATTGACGATGAAGCTATCGACCAGATCGTTCACCTGCATCGTGGACATGCCGATCAAGCTCAATTGATCCAGATAGCCGAACACATTCGCCAGCAACTTGCCCGACTCCGCCAGTAATGCGATTTCTTCCGGTCTCTTGGTCATATCGAAGCCGCCTTGATGGCTGGTGCTACAACGCCAGCGGCTCGCATTTCCTGTGCGACGATCTCATTGAAACCCATCGTCGGATTCATTTCGCACAACATGCCGACCTTGATCCAGAAAGCAGCTTGCGCGTTAATTGACCTGCACGACACTGCACTTGCCTTTCGTATCTGATCGTGCAAATCGTCGTCGATATTGACAATGCCCACCCGCCCCTCCATATACGAAACATATACTAATCGTATATTCAAATCGGACGGGAGTGCAAGCGCTTTCCGGCAGGAGACGCCCGCAACTATCCTGACGAGGACCGCTCCGGGTCGATAACGCCCCCACCTCCCGTATAGTCTTCAAACCTCCCCCCCAGCACCACGAGTCCCCCATGACGCACCCGCTGTCCGCCCTGCGCGCCCTTGGGGCTCTCCTGAAAATGGCTCTCCTGAAAATCCGCAAACCGCGAACCGACATCGCCGGCACGGCCCGCCACGGCAACCCGATCGCATCCAAACCGCCTGTCACCCCCGACACCCGTCGCCCCCCATCCACGAGCCGCTACGTGATGATGCACGTCACCGTGGACCCGCAGCACGCCACGCCGTTGCGCAAGGCGCTGATCCGCGACTGCTGCGACCAGCCCTGGACGCTGCGCCTCACCTCCCTGCACGCCGCCGGCCGCGTGCGTCTTTCGCTGTACCTGCCGAAGTCCGCGGTGAGCGGCGCGATGCTGCGCGTGGCACATCTGGCGCCCACGGCCGAAATCGGTCGGTTGCTCGAAATTCCGGCCGCGCCCACTGGCGCCTGGCAGGACCTCATCCACGGCGACGCGCGTGCGCGCGCCGAATCGCCCGCAGACTCAGCCAGCCAAGAGGCCGCACAGGCCGGCGCGACGCTGGCGCGGCTGCTTTCGCCCGCACGTGTGCTGCTCGATCTGGAAATCGCGGATCGCGAAACGCTGTTCGCACGGCTCGGCGAACTCGCCGAACATAAAGCGGGCCTGCCCGCCGATACGGTCACGTCGGCGCTCGCCGCGCGCGAAACAATGGGGTCGACGGGTCTGGGTCAGGGGGTGGCCGTGCCGCACGGGCAGGTCAAAGGATTGCGCGAAGCCGTGGCGCTCTACGCTCGGCTCGCCACGCCTATCGCGTTCGATGCACCCGACGCGAAGCCCGTGCGCGACGTCGTGATGCTGCTCGTGCCCGAATGGGCGACAAGCACGCACCTGCATCTGCTCGCAGACGTCGCGCAGCGCTTTTGCGATCAGCGCTTTCGGGATCAACTGCACGCATGTGACGACGCGACTGCGGTATGCCGGTTGTTCGGCGGCGCGTATGAACAAAGCGCGTATGAACGAAAGTCCGGGACAAACGCCACATCGGCATCGCCACCAGGCGAAGCGAACGAAGGCAGCGGCGTTGACGCATCGGCTCAACGGAGCGCATCGATCGCCGGCTCGCAGGTCATCGTCCCGCTCCCGCAAAACCGCAGCGGCAACACTAGCGGCAACGACTCTACCGACGCCTGAACGCGCAGCCCGTCGCGCTTCACGAACAAACGTCCGGCCTGTCACCCGCCGCGTCACACGCGCAGCGCTTACGCCGTGCGCCGTCTCACATGCCCGATGGTCGCCTCGGGCACCGTGGCAATCAACGTATGAATGGCAAAGTCGAGATCGTCGGGCGAGATGTCAAGGTGCACGCGCACCCCGACACGCGTGCCGTCATGCACGGCTTGCGTATGTGCGACGTACACGCCCAGCGCGGAATGGAGCAGCGCCGTGAGTCGCTCGCGCGTCGATGCGGCATTCGCGCAATCGAGCGTAATGGGCAGCAGGACGCGGGAAGAAGGAAACGGGATGACGTTGTTGCGCGGGGCGCGGGGTTCATTGCGGTCTGCGCCGCTCTCGAACGCCCGGGCCGGTTGAATCGGAGCCATTGTGTTCTGCGAGGTTGCCCTGCCAGTGGAGATGGCTAGAGCATAGTCTTCGTGGAGTAAACAAAACACAAAAATACCGCATCTGGCCGAAAAGGGTCGGCCAACGCGGCAATCGGGCACAGCGTCAGTGTGCCTGCGCAACCTCAACCGCCACAGTCAGGCGCTCATTTCGTTGAGCACGCCCAGCCCGACAGGCGGCGCCATCAGCCGCTCCGCGTAGGTGCATGCGGGCATGGGCCGGCTGAAGAAGTAGCCCTGCTGCTTGTCGCAGCCGATAGACCGAAGAAATAGCGCCTGTTCGCGCGTTTCCACGCCTTCGGCCGTCACTGTCATACCGAGCGAATGCGCCATCGCCACCACGGCGCTCGTAATCGCCACCGAGTCGCGATGATCGGGCAAGCCATTCACGAACGAACGATCGATCTTGAGGTTGTGCAGCGGAAAGCGCTTCAGATACGAGAGCGACGAGTAGCCCGTGCCGAAGTCGTCCACGCTGATGTGCACGCCCATGTCCGTGAGCGCCTTCAGCATGGGCAGCACGGTCTCGCTGTCGCGCATCAGCAGGCCTTCGGTAATTTCGAGTTCGAGCGCGGCTGGCGCGAGGCCCGTGCGCGCCAACGTCTGCGCGACGTGTTCGACGAGGTCGTCGTTGAGCTGACGCGGCGAGAGATTCACGGCGACCACAAGGTCCGGCGCGAGCGTGCGGCGCCATTCCGCGGCCTGCGCGCAGGCCTGTTCGATCACCCAGCGGCCCATCGGCACGATGAGCCCGGTGTCTTCTGCTACGGGGATGAACTCGGCGGGCGTCACGGGGCCGAGTTCCGGGTCATTGAGCCGCAGCAGCGCCTCGGCGCCGGCCGTGCGGCTGCATCGTCCGTCGACGATGGGCTGGTAGACGAGGCTCAGGTCGCCCGCTGCCATTGCACGCCGCAGTGCACGCTCGATCGTGAAGCGGCGTTGCAGATGCCGGTTCAACTGCTCCGTGAAGAACTGGAATTGATTACGACCGTGCTGTTTCGCGTGATACATCGCGGCGTCGGCGTTGCGCATCAGCGTGGTCGCATCGCGGCCGTGCTCGGGAAAGAGGCTGATACCGATGGACGCGCCCAGGTAGTACTCGTTGCCCGCCACCGCGAACGGTACGGCCACGGTGTCCACCACGCGGCGTGCGAGCCGCGCGAGCGCGTCCGGGCCGCCATGATCGGCGACGAGCATCACGAACTCGTCTCCGCCCACGCGCGCAAGCGTGTTCTCCGCGCGCACGCAGCCCGCCAGCCGCTGCGCGACGCTGCAGAGCAACGCGTCGCCCGCATCGTGGCCGGCGGTGTCGTTGACTTTCTTGAAGCCGTCCAGGTCGATGAAAAGCACCGCGGCATGCTCGGGCCGGGCCGCTCTCGCCAGTGCGTCCAGCGCATCCGGCGTGCCCGCGGGGTCGAGCATCTCGCGCATGCGGTCTGCGAGATACGCGCGGTTGTAGAGCCCCGTGAGCGAGTCGCGTGTGGCGAGATATCGAAGCTGCTGCTGGGCCGCGCGAACCGGGCCGATGTCGTTGAACGAGATCAACACCGCGCTCGGCTCGCTCTCGCCCGGCTTGATGATGGGCACGACGTTTTCGGTAATCCACACCGTGTCGCCGTCCACGAGATCGAGCGAAAGCGTAAGGCCCACGAGAGGCTTGCCGCTCGCGAGCACCCAGCGCGTCGGCTGGTCCGCTTCCTCGATGACGGTTCCGTCTTCGCGGCACGCGCGCAGAATGACGCTGCCGATCTGCCGTCCCACGAGATTGCCGCTCGCATGCAGCATGCGATGCGCGCTGGGATTGCACGCAATGACCTCACCGGCGGGCGTCTGCACCACGATGCCTTCGTTGAGATGATTGACGACGAGCCGGTGGTATTCCTCGCTCTGTGCGAGCCGCCGCGCGATGGCGTCCTGATGGACGGCAAGGCCCACGCTGCTGCTGATGTCGCGCAGAATCGCTTCTTCCTGCGCAGTAGGCCCGCGCGGCGTGCGGTAATAGACGCCGAATGCGCCCAACACCTTGCCCGACTCGTCTTCGAAAGGCACGGACCAGCACGCGCGCAAGCCATGCGGCAAAGCCAGCGCCTTGAACGGCGCCCATAGCGGATCGGTCGCGATGTCCTCGACGATCACCATGCGCCGCTCGAACATTGCCGTGCCGCACGACCCGACGTCAGGGCCGATCTCGAGCCCCTCTATCGCGTTGCTGTAGTCCTTCGGCAACGACGGCGCTGCGCCCACCAGCATGTGGCGCCCTTCGGCGTCGAGCAGGAGGATCGAGCATCGCGCCTCGTGGCCGAGCAGCGCCTCGGCGCGGCGGCACACCTCCTCGAGCAACGCCGGCAAAGGCGTGTTGCGCGTGATGAGGCGTAGCACCGTCTGCTCGGAGGCGAGCACTTCTTCGGCAAGAGCCGAACCGTAGCGAGCCTTGCTGGCCCCTGAACCCGTGTCCTTATCTGCGCTCATTGGACGCTTCATGATTGGATTGCTCCCCTGTCCGTTAACGGCAGGATCCCGGCATGGTTGAGTCGGGCTTACACGGATGGTGTCCGCGTCACGGCGATGGTTCGACCAGAATGCGCGCAAAGCGTGTGAAGTATAGGCACTCCGGCTGACGGGCGTGAGCGTTCGTGTGCGGATTCGCGTCAGGAGATGCCCAGACGCGGTGCACGCTGCGACCGCGTCGATTTGTCGGACTATACGGCTTTCGAGAGCGATGGCGCCTGCCGCTATTGACGCTTGATGCCGCATCGCACGCTGATCGTACCGACGGCCGCGATGGCAGCCATGCATCCGGAATGCTACGCTGCACGCTCTTCCATTCAGCCGCATGCCTGCGACATGACCTCTTCACGACAAACCCGATTCGACGACATCGCTGCCACGCTCGGTTATCGCTTCGACGGCGAAATCAAGGTAGGCGGGCACTACGTGCCTGTCATGCGCAACGACAGCGAGGTCTATGTTTCAGGACAGATTCCGCGTGTAGACAACGCGGTGGTCGTAACGGGACGCGCAGGCGCTGACGTCTCGCTTGCCCATGCGCAACGCGCCGCGCAGGTTTGCGTGATGCGCGCGCTGGCACTGCTGGCGCGCGAAGCCGGGTCGCTCGATTGCATACGCCGCATCCTGCGGATCACCGTCTACGTGCAATGCGCAGCGGACTTCACGCTGCAAAGCGAAGTGGCCGACGGTGCGTCTGACGTGCTGCACGGTGTGCTGGGCGACGCGGGGCGGCATACACGAACCTCGGTGGGCGTCTACCAGTTGCCGAAGAACGCGACGGTGGAGCTGGATCTTGTGGCGGTGCTCGAAGACGCCGGCAAGCCACGCTGAACGCGATACGCCGCTGCGCTGCAGGGCCTCTTGCGTGGGCTGCGCCGCCTTCAACAGCGCTCGCGGTTTCGTGGCATCATCGCCAGACCCCAAACGGAGAAAGGAGGCAGGCCATGGCGACGTACATCGTGTTCACGCGCGAAAGCACGCAGGATCAGGGCGAACTCGACAATTACATGAAGAAGGTAGGCGAGACGTTCAAGGGCCATCCGATCAAGGTGCTCGCGGCATACGGACCGCAGCAGGTGCTTGAAGGCGATGCGCCCGAAGGCGTGGTGGTCGTCGAATTCCCCGATACGCAGGCAGCGCGCGCGTGGTACGACAGCCCGGCCTACCAGCAGGTTGCCCAGCATCGTTTCAAGGGTTCGCGCTATCGCGCGGTGCTCGTGGAAGGCGTGAAGGGATAAGCGGGCCGCCATGCGTGCGAGGGTGTGAATGAAAGCGGCTGCCGCCCTCGCACTTCGATTCGTATCGACAGGTCAGCGCACGGTTGCTTCGCAAAAGCCGTAGAAGTGTGCCGCTGTGGTGCACAGCACCGCACGGCGCTCGGCTTCCTCGCTGAAGAGCCGCTGCGCGATACCGAAGGTCGACGCAAAGTTCGCGGATGCTTCGAACTGCGTATGTGGCCAGTCGCTGCCCCACATGAGCCGCTCCACCGTTGCGGCTTCCTTCAAGAGAGACAACGCCTCACGCGCGAACGCTTCGCCCGAGTCGCCCACGCTGTTGCGATACGCCGCGGACACTTTGACCCACACCCGCCCGCTTCGCGTTATTTCGAGCAATCGACGCAACCCCGGGTCTCTCACGCCGAGTTCAGGTTCCGGTCGACCAAAATGATCGACCACCACCTCCACGCCGCGCTCCAATAGCGGCGCAACGATCCCCTCGATGCGCGCGGCCTCCGCGTGCACCTCGACATGCCAGCCCAGTTCGCGAATGTGCGCGAGTGTGCCCGGCGCAATGTGACTTGAGAGTGGCGCGTCCGGCAAGCCGATCAGGTTCAGTCGAATGCCGACCACCCCTGCTTCGGCCATCGCTGCGAGCGTGCCGAAGCCGCAGTCGGGCTCGATCACGGCAACGCCGCGCAGCCGCCGGGGTTCACGGCGCAGCGCGGCCAGCAGATAGCTGCAATCCGTTCCGAGAAAACTGGGTTGCACGAGCACGCCGTGTGATACGCCGCAGCCGTCGAGCTGCGCGAAATACGCCGGGAGCGGCGCGTCGTAGTCGGGCACATACCGGCGTTGCGCGGCGAGCGGCAGGCCGCGTTCGAACACGTGCGCGTGCGCGTCGATGGCGGTCACGGCAAACGGCTCGCGTGCGGGCCGCTCCGCATCACGGCGAACCGAAGCCGCACCGGACGTTACGATCATTGAGGTTCCTCCACTACACATTCTCCGCTCGGCAGGCGTTGCTACGGCGAGGCGCGCTCAGTGACGATGCGCCTGCGAAAACCGATGTGCCCCTTCCGCTTCGCGCGCGGCTTCGTCCGATGAGCCCGCGGGCAGGCCACCGAGCGTGCGACCGCGTGTCTCAGGCAGCATCAGCACCGACAGGACGACGATCGAATAAGCGAGCGCGGCATCGATGCCGATGGCTGTACCGAGCGACATGTTCGCTGACATATGGCCCACCAGCACGGGAAAGCCCGCCGACACGACGCGGCCGAAGTTATAGCAGAAGCCCACGCCCGTTCCGCGAATGCCATGCGGATACAACTCGTTGAACAGCGCGCCCATGCTCGCCGGAATGCCGGCCGCGAAGAAGCCCAACGGAAAACCGAGCACGAGCATGGCCGCGTTGCTGAGCGGCATGAACAGATAGACGACCACCGTAACGACGCAGCAGATCGCAAAGGCCAGAATCGTCGTGCGCCGTCCGATGCGATCGAGCAGTTGCGCACACACAAGACACCCCGCGAAGAACGCAACGATGACCACTGCCAGATACGCGCCCGTGCCCAGCACCGAGAGATGACGTTCGGTTTTCAGATACGTGGGCAGCCAGGTCATCAGCGCGTAGTAGCCGCCATGCGCGCCGACGCCGAGCAGTGCGCCGATCAGTGTCATGCGAAGCACCTGCGGCGAGAAGATGCCAAACACTGCATCGAGTGCCGGTTCATCCGCCGATGCATCTGCACTACGCGTGTTCTGGCCGGTGCACTTCAATGCAGTTGCATCGGGTTCCTGCACACCACGCCTCACATAGACGATAAGCAGCGCCGGCAGAATGCCGAGGGCGAACATGGCGCGCCATGCGGTGGCCGCCGGCATGACGGAAAACATCAAGGCATAGAGCAGCACCGCGGCACCCCAGCCGACTGCCCACGCGCTTTGCACGCTGCCCATCGCCTTGCCGCGATGCTCGGCGCGAATCGTTTCCGCCATGAGCACGGCACCCGCGGCCCACTCGCCGCCGAAACCGAAACCTTGCAGCGTCTTCAGCACGAGGAACTGCGGATAGTTCTGCGCGAACGCACAAAGAAACGTGAAGACGGCAAAGCAGGCCACGGTCCACTGCAACGTCTTCACGCGGCCCACTCGGTCCGAGAGCATGCCCGCAATCCATCCGCCCAGCGCCGACGCGACGAGCGTCGCGCCGCTCACAAGACCGGCCTCCGTGCGGCTGATCGACCACTGGGCGATGATCGCCGGAATCACGAGGCTGAACATCTGCACGTCGAGTGCGTCCAGCGCCCAACCGCCGAAGCATGCCCAGAACGTGCGCCGCTCGTTGGCGGATATTTCCCTGAACCAACCGGACATGGCTGTCTCCTGTGTCCTGAATTCCGCTACGGGAATCGTTTAATCGTTGTGGTGCGGCTGTATTTCAGTGCAGTGCATTCGCGTGCATTGAAACGCTTTGCACGTGCTAGCGAATCTCGGCCTGATAGATGAACTCGCTTGCCGGCCCGCGGGAACGCCGCCATTCCAGCGGCTGCCGATCGTATCCATATGCGAGACGCTCGATCACCACGGCGGGCGTGCCGGGTTCGATGCGCAACAGTCGCGCATGCAGTGGCCCGATGGCCTCCACCGTGAGCGTTTCCGTGGCCGACGCGATGATCTGATTGCACTGCGCTTCATACACTGGATAAAGCAGATCGCCGATCTGCTCCAGTTCGAGCTGCATGAAGGCGGCAAAGCGGTCAAAAGGCAGCCAGATTTCTTCGGTCAGCATCGGCACCCCGTCGATCAACCGCAGCCGGGACATCTGGATCGCCTTGCTGCCGTTCGGAATCTGCAAGGTGGTGGCCACGGCAGACGGTGCTTCAACAACCTCGCGTCGCAGGATGCGGCTCTCGGGAACGCGCCGTTCGCCCTGCCGCGTCTGGAAGCGGAAGAACCGGAACAGTGAGCTGTCGAAACTGGCGCGACGCACGAAGGTTCCTCGCCCCTGGAAACGCTCGAGCAGACCTTCGGCCACGAGCAGATCCACGGCCTTGCGCACGGTGCCGACGGCTACGTCGTATTGCTTCGCCAGTGCCTGTTCGGTGGGAATGGCCTCGCCCGGTCGCCAGTGGTGAGCCGCGATGAGTGCCACGAGTTCATCGCGCACTTGCTGGTAGCGAGGGAGCCGGTCGTCCGCATGCATCATGATTCTCCTTAATTCATATATATGTTTGCATGAATTGGATGTTCGACGGATAGGGACTAACCCGTGCATCATGCCTTGCCGAGCGAGGACGGGTTTATACCCATTGGCCTGCGTTCCAATTCAACCAATCATATATATGAATTCCAATTCCGGAGACCTGTTGTGAACCATCCCCCCTTATCCGAGCAGGCTGTCATGAAAAAGATTGCGCGCCGGCTGATGCCGCTGCTCGTGGTCATGTTCCTGATCGCCTTTATCGACCGGCAGAACGTCGGCTTCGCGAAGCTGCAGATGGTGCACGCACTCGGCATGACGGAGACGGCGTATGGCCTTGGCGCCTCGCTGTTCTTCATCGGCTATCTGCTGTTCGAGGTGCCCAGCACCCTGGCGCTTCACCGCTTTGGCGCCCGCCTCTGGCTCGCGCGCATCATGGCCACGTGGGGCGTGATCACGGTGGCGATGGCTTTCACGCATTCCACGACACTCTTCTACGTATTCCGGTTTGCGCTCGGCGTGGCCGAGGCCGGTTTCTATCCGGGCGTGATCTTCTATCTGACGCTGTGGTTCCCGCAGAGCCAGCGCACCCGCATGCTGGGCTTCTTCACGCTGGGCAGCGCGCTCGCGAACATGCTGGGGTCGCTTGCAGGCGGGCTGCTGCTGTCGCTCGATGGTCAATTCGGCTTCGCCGGCTGGCAGTGGGTGTTTATGGCGACGGGCGCGCCTGCCGTCATCGTCGCACTGGTCGCACTGCGGTTCCTGCCCGAATCCGTCGAACGCGCACGCTTTCTTTCCGCGGACGAGAAGCAGATCGTGCTCGCCGCACTCAAGCGCGAAGCGCCCGCCGGCACGGTATCCGGGCATCCGTGGCGCGCGTTCATCGACTGGCGCGTGCTGATGTTCGCGGGCGCCTACATGCTGATGTCGACTTCGCTCTATGGCGTGACGTACTGGCTGCCCACGCTGCTCAAGAGCGGTGGAATCGCTTCATCCACGAACGGCCTGCTGAACATGATTCCGTGGGCACTAGGTGCACTTCTGCTGCTGTGGCTGCCCGCGAGGCTCAAGCGCGAAGGCGTGGTCCTCAAGGCGATGGCGATCGTGGCCGGCATCGGCGTCATCGGCTTCGCTCTGAGCCTCGTGTTGCCCGGCCTGCCGCTGCGATTCGCTGCACTCGTGCTGGGCGGCGCATGCATTCCATTGCTCTACCCATGCTTCTGGTCGTTGCCGCCACGCTTTTTTAGCGGCGCGCGTGCTGCGGCAAGCATCGCCGCGATCAACTCCATCGGCAATCTTGGCGGCTTCTTTGCCCAGAACCTGATGCCCTATGTGGGCAAGGTGGCAGGCAACGCTGGTGCGCCGATGCTCGTTCCGGTGGTGTGTCTCGCGCTTCTCGGCGCGGGCATGCTGGTGGCCAGTGCTTCCAGCGGACGGCGCGAGCAGGTGGGCATCTCGGCAGGGCAATGAACGCGAACGGGTAGCGCCGGGCCGCCATCCGTAAACACGCAACCGCTGCTGCAGCGTGCCCGTGGGATCACGTGCACTGGCTTGCCGCGCCGGCACGCCAGTGCATCTGCGTGAAGCAGGATGCCTGTGCGCGAGCGAGCCCCGCTACGTCGTCGCCACGAGGAACGCCTCGCCGCTCGATGGCCGGAGCCCGTCGCTTCGACCGCTGAAATAGCGCGCAACGATGTCTTCTGTGGACACGTAGCGCGCCTCGTTGAAACCCGTTGCACGTGCCAGTTCCAGTATTTCCGCTGGACGGAAAAAGCTCAGGAACGGCGTGCCGGCCGCACGCGCCCGCTCATACACCATTTCATGCTGGGCGCGCTCGGCAGGGTCGATGAGATCGAGGGGCAGAAGGAACGTCATGGCGAAGGTCGAACCCGGCGCGAGCCCGGCGATCTGGCGCAGCATCGCGGCAACGGCGTCGCGCGTCAGATACATCGACACGCCCGTCGACGACACGATTGCGGGCCGCCCCGCGTCGAACCCCGCCGCGACAATGCGCTCCCACCACGATGCGCCGGCCTCGAAATCCACGGGCACGAGCCGCAACCAGGCGGGCACGCCGAAGCCGAGTTCTTCCAGACGCTGCCGCTTCCATGTCTGAGCGCCCGGTTGATCGACTTCGAACACGGTCATGCGCGCGGCAATCTCGGGCCTGCGTTGCGCGAAGGTGTCCAGCCCCGCGCCGAGTAGGACGTACTGCGTTACGCCCCGGCCGGCCTGTTCGGCGACGAGATCTTCGACGAAGCGAGCCCGGCCCACGATGGATGCCCGATAGCCCTGCGTGCCCTGCGGATGCATGTCAGGACGTTCGCGCCAGTTCCCGTCCGGATCAGCCAGCTGCAGTCCGACTTCGTCTTCGATCACGTGCGGCGGCGCGTCGACCTGGACGTGCATGGCGCGCCATAATGCCACCCGCACGGCCGTGCTGTCGGGCGCCTCGGTCTGCCTGTCATGCATGATGGTTCTCCTCCAGCAAATGCGTCTCCTGCCCTCGCGGGCGCAATGTTGCGCGGTAGTGTAGCGACCGGCACCTCCGTGCATTCGGGCAGGCATTCGCCTGACGTGTCACGGCTGCGCACGGGTACCGCCGGCAATCCACCTGAACCGTGGTGCAGGTGTTTCTCTGTTTCCTTCGTCCTTCAGTACAACGCTTGCCCCGCAGCGGTTCGGCGTGCGAACCGCGCCCTCGAGGCTTGAGCATGCAGGATATTGCCGCCGCTATAATGCCGGTCCACCCCACTTCACTTCAGCCGATGAGCCGACCCTCTTACGCACTGCTGTTCATGTTAGGGATCTGCCTGCACGCCGGCGCCGAAGAGCCCGTGCGCGCGCATGCCCTCACCAGTGATACAGCAACGGCGTCGGCCACGATTGCGGACAGCCGCGATGCCGCGGCCAGCATGCCGCTGGCATCGGCCACGAGCACCGCGGCATCGGACGCCAGCCCCGTGGCAGAGCCCATCGCGGGACCCGTGGCGACCCAGATGCACAAGATTTCCGCCATGCTGATGGCGAAGTTCGGCCTTGCACGCGAAAAGGCTCAGCGCATCTCGGCGGCGGTGATGACGTCGGCCGAGAAGTATTCGCTGCCGCCGGCACTCGTGCTCGCCATCATCTCGATCGAATCGCGCTTCAAGGAAACGGCCCGCGGCGCGCACGGCGCAACGGGCCTCATGCAGGTGGTGCCCGCAGCACACAGGCAACTCGTCAAAAACATGGACCTCAACGAGGCGTCGGACAACATCGAAGCCGGCTCGGCCATCCTGCATGGGTATCTACAGTCCGCGCGCGGCGATGTGGGCACCGCACTGAAGAGCTACGGCGGCTCGTCGGCCTACGCGAAAAAGGTGAGCCTGCGCGCGAAGGACTTCGACGTGGCCCCCGCCGCAAGCAGCGCCGACGGGACGCAGTAACCCCAGTCCATCCGGCGCGCGCTCGCCGGGAACATCCGCGGGTTCGTCGCGATTCGCCTTCCGGGCGGAAAGCCGCCGCTACAACACAACAGAACGCACCCAGACCGCGCCGCTACGATTTCCCGTCGCGCTGACGCTCCTTGCTCCATTTGGCGAGCGTGCGAGGCGAAATGCCAAAATGCGCCGCGACGCTTTTCAGCGTCGGTTTCGTACCATCGACTGCTCGCTGCAACGCCTTCACCGCCCGGTCCTTGCCGCCCGGAATGAGCCACGCCGGCAATATCTCCTTCTTGAAAAACTCCGGTGCGCGGGCCTCGCGCGCGATCGCTTCATCGGGATCGAACGTGAAGGCCTGGGCGGTCCGGTCGTATGGCGCGCGCTCGTAGATGCTTTGCAGGCACCCCTCGCACACGTGCGCCGTGGGCGCGAAATACGCGATGCCCTGCACGTCCGCGCGGTTGTCCGCCCAGCGCAGCGCCTGCTGTTCGGCATGGTGCGCCGTGGTCTCGTCCAGCTTGTCGTTGCGCGAGCGCGGGTAGGCCGGCGCGTCAGCGCCCTTTTGCATCGGCACCACGACGTGGCCCGCCACCAGCGGCTTCACCTTTGCGTCGTTCAGCAGATCAAGCGCTGCTTTGCTGTTGCCCGCAATCCCTATGCGGTAGCGGCCATCGGCATGCTTGAAGACAAACGGCAAAAGCGTCGTGTTGGCCGCAAGGTCACGCTCGCGCAGCACCTTGCGCAACGCAGCACGAATGGCGTCCGCCTGGCTGCGCAGCACGTCGAACGCGGGGCGTTCTGCGGCGCGGACCTCAAACAGCGGCTTTGCGCTCACCGGCAGGGAGTCTTGCTGCAACAAGGCTCCCACAACCGGTTCGGCGGACTTGATGCGAAACTGCGCGCCGTTCCAGGTCGCCGCCTGAAGCGGCGCCGCTCCGGCGGCGCCCGCCACGGCTGCGGCCGCTGCAAGCGAGACGGCGTCGGAAGGCGTTCGTGACCCGATCTGCGTAAGCCCGACAAGGGTCGCCGCTAACGCCGGAACGGACCGCGCCGTCGGCGTAGCGCGCGCCTCTGGCGATTCGTCCAGCGCGGCAGGATCAGGAACGAACGGACCGTACCGCGACAAGTCGCTCCGAATGCGCTCGGCCATGGGGTTCTCCTGCGCGAATGAAAGTGAATCCCAGCGTAGCAGCATGCCCGCCGCGCGGAGGGGGATCGCGAAGACATGGCCGGGCATCCGAAGCCGGCTTCGGCGGTTCGATCGCTGGGCCGACAGCGTGAAACGCATCGCTATACGCCAATATCGGCGCGCCTCACGCCAACAAAAAAGGGGCGCCTCAGCGCCCCTTCTCTTCCTGTGCCCGCACACATCCGGGCACAGCAGATTACTTCGTGTCGTCCTTGATCTGCGGCAGCGCCGATGCTTCGCCCGCAGCGAGCAGCCCGACCTGCGAATAGATGCGCAGCTTGTCGCGCGTGTCCTTGATATCGAGGTTGCGCATCGTCAGCTGGCCAATGCGGTCGCGCGGCGAGAACGTGGAAGCCACCTTTTCCATCGAAAGGCGTTCGGGTTGGTACGTGAGGTTCGGCGAACGCGTGCTGAGGATCGAGTAGTCGTTGCCGCGGCGCAGTTCGATGGTGACCTCGCCCGTGATGGCGCGCGCCACCCAGCGTTGCGCCGTTTCGCGCAGCATGATGGCCTGCGGATCGAACCAGCGGCCCTGATACAGCAACCGGCCCAGACGGCGCCCGTGGTCGCGGTACTGCTCGATGGTGTCTTCGTTATGGATGCCGGTGACGAGGCGCTCGTACGCGATGTAGAGCAGCGCGAGGCCGGGGGCTTCGTAGATGCCGCGGCTCTTCGCTTCGATGATGCGGTTTTCGATCTGGTCGCTCATGCCCAGACCGTGACGGCCGCCAATGCGGTTGGCTTCGAGCAGCAGTTCCACCGCGTCGGTGTACGTCACGCCGTTGAGCGCCACCGGCTGGCCTTCCTCGAAGCGCACCGTGATCTCTTCCTTCGCGATCTGCACGTCGTCGCGCCAGAACGGCACGCCCATGATCGGGTTCACGATCTTGATGCCGCTTTCCAGGCTCTCCAGGTCCTTCGCTTCGTGCGTGGCGCCGAGCAGGTTCGAATCCGTCGAATAGGCCTTTTCCGCCGACATCTTGTACTCGAAGCCCGCGCGGCGCATGAACTCCGACATCTCGGCGCGGCCGCCCAGCTCGTCGATGAACTGCTGGTCGAGCCACGGCTTGTAGATTTTCAGGTCCGGGTTCACGAGCAGGCCGTAGCGGTAGAAGCGCTCGATGTCGTTGCCCTTGTACGTGCTGCCGTCGCCCCAGATGTTGACGCCGTCTTCCTTCATCGCCGCGACCAGCATGGTGCCCGTGACGGCACGGCCGATCGGCGTGGTGTTGAAGTAGGTAACGCCCGCGGTCGAGATATGGAATGCCCCACATTGCAGCGCTGCGATGCCCTCGGCGACGAGCTGGGCGCGGCAGTCGATCAGCCGGGCGCCTTCTGCGCCGTACTGGATGGCGCGCTTCGGGATCGAGTCGTAGTCGTCCTCGTCGGGCTGGCCCAGGTTCGCGGTGTACGCGAACGGCACGGCGCCCTTGAGCCGCATCCAGTGCAGTGCCGCGCTGGTGTCGAGGCCGCCGGAGAACGCGATGCCGACCTTCAGCCCGGCCGGGAGACTTTCGAGAATTGTGGTCATACGGATAACCGCTGAATGGAGTCTGGAAGAGGGGAAATGTGCAAGTATCCGCTGTGTGGCGGTTCCGGGCAAGGTTCGACAGGTTATCGAAAGGAAATTGCGGGGCGCAAATGGCGCCTGAGAGACGCTTAGGACGTCCCGATCATCACGGCGTACCCCCTGTGTTTACCCGAATACCGGAGGGCGCAACGCTGCGCTGTGCGGCCAAATCGGGCGAGGTCCGACCACTTTTGGCCCGTGCAACTTCGTCGGCCAGCCGGCCGCGCACGAAGTCGATGTGCCCCTGCATCGCGGTGCGCGCCTCCTCGGGCCGGCCCGCGCAGATCGCGTCGCAGAGCGTGCGATGCTGCTGCAGCAGCATCGCAGACGATTCGTCGCCCTGCTCGCGCAAGCCCGTGCCGTGAATCGTGATGTGCTCGCGCAGTACGCTCAGCACGCTCGTGTGCAGATGCAGGAACATCGCGTTGTGCGACGCGAGCGCGATGGCCTCGTGCAGCCGCGTGTCGGCGCTCGCCTCGGCCGCCTTGTCGTCCGTGGCGCGGCTGCGTTCGAGTGCGGCCAGTTCCGCGCGGATGCGCGCAATATCCTCCGGGCCCGCGCGCAGCGCCGCGAAATACGCGGTTGCGCCTTCCAGCACACGGCGAAACTCGAGAATGTCGTCGCGCAGCGCGGGATGATCGCCAATCAGCTGCCCCCACGGCGACGCAACGCCCGTGCGCAACTGTTCGGTCACGAACACGCCGGTGCCGTGCCGGCTCTGTAGCAGCCCGCGCGCGGCAAGCCGCTGGATCGCTTCGCGCACCGTGTTGCGCGACACGCCGTACTGCGCCGCGAGGTCCCGCTCGCCCGGCAGCCGTGCGCCCGCCGGCCAACTGCCGTTCAGCAGCGCCGTTTCCATGGTTCGCATCACCGCTTCCACGCGGCCGCGTGCATGCCCTGTTTCCGCCATCGTCCGGTCCTCGTCAAGGTCGCCATTGTGCCGCGATTTTGAGCAGTGGTCCAACCAGTTTGTCCCAAATGGCGGAACAGAGAATGATGCGCCACAGTCCCCGCCGCCCCGCCGCGGCACGAAACCGGATATCAGCGACTCATGAAGGAACGGCTCTACCCCGCCACCCCGCCCGCCGACGTCTATCTGTTCGGCACCTGCCTCGTCGATCTGTTCGTGCCCGAGGCCGGCGTCGACGCAGTGTGCCTGCTGGAACGCGAAGGCGTGACGGTTCACTTCCCGCGCAACCAGAGCTGCTGCGGACAGCCCGCGTATAGCAGCGGCTACCCGGACAAGGCGCGCGAAGTCGCGCGCGCGCAACTGGAACTGTTCGCGAACCCGTGGCCGGTCATCGTGCCGTCGGGTTCGTGCGCGGGCATGATGCGGCACCACTGGCCGCGTCTGTTCGAGAACGACCCGCAGGCGGCGCTCGTGGGCGACCTGTCCGAACGCGTCTACGAACTGGGCGAATTCCTGCTGCGCGTGTTGAAGGTCGATTTCAGCGAAGCAGGCGCCGGCGCCGACGAGCGCGTCGTGCTGCACACCTCGTGCGCCGCGCGCCGCGAAATGGGCACGCGCGAGCACGGCGTCGAACTGGTCGATTCGCTGCCGGGCGTGACGCGCGTGGAGCACGAGCGCGAATCCGAATGCTGCGGCTTCGGCGGCACGTTCTCGCTGAAACATCCGGACATTTCCGGCGCGATGGTGGCAGACAAGCTCGCATCCGCATGTGCGACCGGCTGCGAACGGCTGGTGTCCGCCGACTGCGGCTGCCTGCTGAACATCGGTCACGCGGCCGCGCACAAAAACGCGCCGTTGAAGGTGGAGCACCTCGCGTCGTTTCTCTGGCGTCGCACGCAACGCAAGGAGAACGCAGCATGAGCCGCGCTCCCGCGACGTTGCACGACGTGTCCGCGCGGCCGAATGCGGCCGGCGAATCGAACCGCGCCCGCGCACGCATTCTCGACCGGCTGCGCGCGAGCGCACCTGCCTCGGCGGCATCGACCGCCGGCTCGATCGATAGTCGCATCGACGCGCATTACGCGACCCGTCGCCCGGGTGCTGACGATGCTGACGATTCCCAGCCAGCCCGCCTCGACCGTTTCCAGCAGATGCTCGAAGCCTCGCACGCCGACGTATTCCGGGCGAGCGCCGACACCTGGGCCGCCGAACTCGCGCGCCGGCTCGCGGCGGCGGGCGTGCGGCGCGTGCTGATCGACCCGAGCCGCGCGGAAGGCGTCGCGCTTGTGCGCGCGCTGCCCGACAGCGTCGCGGCGCAGTCGTACGCGCGGCCCATCGAAGCCTGGAAGGACGAACTCTTCGAAACCATCGACGCGGGCTTCACCGTCGTGCGCTCCGGCATCGCGGCCACGGGCACACTGATCGTCGAACCGGACGCCGGCTCGCCGCGCACCGTGTCGCTCGTGCCGCCGCTGCACGTCGCGCTGATTCACGCCAACACGCTGCACCTCGACCTGCATGCGGCCGTGGCTACCGAACGCTGGCGCGACGGCATGCCGACCAATCTGGTGATGATCTCGGGGCCGTCGAAGACCTCGGACATCCAGCAGACCCTCGCCTACGGTGCACACGGCCCGCGTGCGCTGTGGGTCGTCATCGTGACCGACGAGGCCGCCGCATGAGCACCACCCACGAAAGCCCGCTGCATTTCGTGCCGAGCGCCGACTTCCGCGCGCGCGCCCGCGCCGCGCTCGACGACCCGCAGTTGCGCAAGAGCTTTCGCGGCGCGATGGACTTCCTGCAGAGCAAGCGGCGCGCGCAGTTCCCCGAGGCCGACGAACTCGAACACCTGCGCGACCTCGGCGAGGCCGTACGCCAGCACGCACTTGCGCGCTTGCCCGAACTGCTGGAACAGCTCGAAACAAAGCTGCGTGCCAACGGCGTGCAGGTGCACTGGGCCGAGACCGCGGACGACGCCAACGCCATCGTCCACGCGATCGCGCAGCGGCACGGGGCGAAGCGCATCGTCAAAGGCAAGTCGATGGCGAGCGAGGAAATCGAACTCAACCATTACCTCGCCGAACGCGGCATCGATTGCATCGAGTCGGACATGGGCGAATACATCGTCCAGATGGCGGGCGAAAAGCCCTCGCACATCGTGATGCCGGCCATCCACAAGACGAAGAGCGACATCGCGCATCTGTTCGAAGAGCACATTCCGGACACGCCCTACACGGAAGACGTGGACGCCTTGATCCAGACGGGCCGGCGCGCGCTGCGTCGCGCGTTCGTGGACGCGGACATCGGCCTCTCAGGCGTGAACTTCGCGGCCGCCGACACCGGCACGCTGTGGCTCGTGGAAAACGAGGGCAACGGCCGCCTCTCGACCACCGTGCCTGACGTGCACATCGCCATCATGGGTATGGAGAAGGTGGTCGCGAAGCTCGAACACATCGTGCCGCTGTCGAGCCTGCTCACGCGCTCAGCAACAGGCCAGCCGATCACGACGTACTTCAACCTCATCAGCAGCCCGCGCCGCGAGGGCGAACTCGACGGCCCGCGCGAGGTGCACGTCGTGCTGCTCGACAACGGACGCAGCCAGGCCTACGCGGACGAAGAGTTGCGCACAACGCTGCAGTGCATCCGCTGCGGCGCGTGCATGAACCATTGCCCGGTCTATACGCGCATCGGTGGCCACGCGTATGGCACGACCTATCCCGGGCCGATCGGAAAAATCATTTCCCCGCACCTGCTCGGCCTCGACGCCACCGCCGACCTGCCCACCGCGTCGACCCTGTGCGGCGCATGCGGCGAGGTGTGCCCGGTGCGCATTCCGATTCCGCAACTGCTCGTGCGCCTGCGCACTGAGTCGAACCGCGCGCCGGATGAGGCGGTGGCGCATCCGCTGCGCGGTCAGGGCGCCCGTCACAGTCGCGGCGAAGAATTTGTATGGCGCTTCTGGAGCGGCGCGTTCGCGCATCCGCGCGCGTTTCGTGTGCTGCGCTGGGCGGCGACGCGTCTGCGCGCATTCGCGCCCTCGCAGCAGATGGGCTGGACTCGCCATCGCACACCGCTCACACCCGCGCCGCGCAGCCTGCATGACTTACTGCGCGAACGCGGCCAACCGGAGTAGCAGACACCTGATCCATGTGCGGCTCGCGCACCCCGTCGATCGCGACGGACGTGCGCGGGCCGCCTGCTTCACGCGAGCCGCCGGAGAACGCGGCGCGTCATCCACGATTTCCACGATCCCACGATTTCTGAACCATCCCTTCGGGAGGAGACCCTGTGCAACCCTGGACCCAGAGCTACACCCCATCAGGCAGCCTGTGGCTGTCCGCCGCCATTGCGGCGATTCCCATCCTGTTCTTCTTCATCGCGCTCGCGGGACTGCGGCTGAAAGGCCACGTCGCGGCCGCGATCACGCTGCTGCTCGCGCTCGCCGTTGCGATCTTCGAGTACGGCATGCCGGTGAAAATGGCGCTCGCATCGGCAGGCTTCGGCTTTGCATACGGCCTGTGGCCCATCGCGTGGATCATCGTGACCGCGGTGTTCCTGTACAAGATCGTCGTGAAGACGGGCCAGTTCGACATCATCCGCGCGTCGGTGCTCTCGATCACCGACGACCAGCGGCTGCAACTGCTGCTGATCGGCTTCTCGTTCGGCGCGTTCCTGGAAGGCGCAGCGGGTTTTGGCGCACCGGTCGCCATCACGTCCGCGCTGCTGGTCGGCCTCGGCTTCGAGCCGCTGTATGCCGCGGGCCTGTGCCTGATCGCGAACACCGCGCCGGTGGCGTTCGGCGCGATGGGCATTCCGATCATCGTGGCGGGCCAGGTGACGGGCATCGATCCGTTCCTGATCGGCGCGATGGCGGGCCGTCAACTGCCGCTGCTCTCGGTGTTCGTACCGTTCTGGCTCGTGTTCATCATGGACGGCAAGCGCGGCGTCAAGGAAACGTGGCCCGCGGCGCTCGTCGCGGGCGGCAGCTTCGCCGTCACGCAGTACTTCACGTCGAACCACATCGGGCCCGAGTTGCCGGACATCACGTCGTCGCTCGTCAGTCTCGTCGCGCTCGCCTCGTTCCTGAAGGTGTGGCAGCCGTGCCGCGCGGGCGCTGCGGCGGCTTCGTCCCTCGGCATGAGCGGCGGCGCCGCGGCGCTGGGTGGTGGCTTCGGTGGTGATGCGTCCGCTGGTGCCTCATTCGGCACCGGCTCGCGTAAGGCGTCGCCGTACTCGGCCGCGCAGACCGTGCGCGCATGGGCGCCGTTCCTGCTGCTGACCGCGATCGTCACCGTCTGGAGCACGAAGACGTTCAAGGCGCTGTTCGCCGCGAAGGGCGCGCTCGCCGGAACCATCCTGAGCATTCACGTGCCCGCGCTCGACAAGCTCGTGATCCGCACCGCGCCCATCGTCTCGTCGGCCAAGCCCTTCGACGCCGTGTTCAAGCTCGACCTGATCTCGGCAACCGGCACGGCGATCCTGCTGACAGCGCTCATCTCCATCGTTCTGCTGCGCATGAAGCCTCGCGCCGCCGTCGCCACGTTCTTCGCGACCGTGGGCGAACTGCGCCGCCCGGTGCTGTCGATCGGCCTCGTGCTCGCCTTCGCGTTCGTCGCGAACTATTCGGGCATCTCGTCGACGCTCGCCCTCGCCCTCGCCGCAACGGGCGCCGCGTTCCCGTTCTTCTCGCCGTTCCTCGGCTGGCTCGGCGTATTCCTGACCGGCTCGGACACCTCGTCGAATGCGCTCTTCGCGTCGTTGCAGAACACGACTGCCCATCAGATCGGCGTATCGAACACGCTGCTGGTCGCAGCGAATACGTCGGGCGGCGTGAGCGGCAAGATGATCTCGCCGCAGTCCATCGCGGTGGCCTGCGCCGCAACGGGTCTCGTCGGCAAGGAAGCGTCGCTGTTCCGGTTCACCGTGCGGCACAGCCTGTTCTTTGCGGCAATCGTAGGTGTCATCACGCTGCTGCAGGCTTATGTGCTGACGGGGATGATTCCGCACTGACGGTCTTGTCGGGTGTCTGCCTGGACACCGGCGGTGGCCGCCTCCGGGTTGGCCGCCTCCAGGTCGGTCGCCCCGATGCGGCCACCTGGACACGGCCTTCGGAGCAGCGGAAAACGAACGAGGCCCGGTGCCACACGCCACCGGACCTCGTCCTTTTGAAGCTTTGAAGCGGACCCGTCGCCGCGCTACCCCGCCACGCCGGCAATCAGCATCAGGTTCGTCCCCGTAATGACCGCAAAGAGCACCCACGCGGCAATCTGCGTGGGCAGACCGATTGCGTGATCCTTCATCACGGCGCGGTCGCTCACGGAGCGAATGAGCGGCCACATCGCGAAAGGCAATTGCAGACTGAGCAGCACCTGGCTCCAGACCAGCAACTGTCCGACCGCCCCGTCCCCCAGCCACAGCACGCCGATCAGCGCCGGCACGAGCGCAAGACCGCGGGTGATCAGACGACGCTGGTAGCACGGAATCTTCACGTGCATGAAGCCGTCCATGATGACCTGGCCCGCGATGGTGCCCGTGAGCGTCGAACTCTGACCCGAGGCAAGCAACGCGAGGCCGAACAGCAATGCCGCGCCGCCGCCCACGATCGGCGTAATGAGCTTGTAGGCCTGCTCGATGTCGTTCACGCCGGTCTGGCCCGTGGCATGAAACGCGGCGCCCGCGAGTATCAGGATGGCCGCGTTCACGAGCATTGCGACCAGCAGCGACACCCACGTATCGACGCGCACCAGCGCGAGCGTCTCATGCACGTCGCCGCGCACGCCGCCCACTACACGCCGCGTCTGCACCACCGACGAATGCAGATAAAGGTTGTGCGGCATGATCGTGGCGCCCACGATGCCGAGCGCGAGCACGATGGCGTCTTTCCTGTCGTGCGGGGGCGCGCCCGGAACGAGGCCGCGCGCGACCGCGTGCCAGTCAGGCGGCACCATGGCGAGCTGGGCGACGAAGCAGAACATCATGGTGCCGATCAACGCGAGCACAATCGCTTCCACCTGCCGAAAGCCTTTGCCCTGCAAGCCGAGCACGATCATCGTATCGAGCGCGGTCAGCACGATGCCCCACGCGACGGGCACGCCCAGCAGCAGCTTGAAGGCCAGCGCGCAGCCGAGCACTTCCGCGATGTCGCACGCGATGATCGAAATTTCCGCCGTGATCCATTGCAGGACTTTGCCGAACGGGCCATAGCGGGTGTAGCTGGCCTGCGCGAGGTCCATGCCCGAGGCGAGACCCAGGCGCGCGGCGAGCATCTGCAAGAAGATGGCGGCGAGACTCGACATCGCGACGACCCACAGCAACGCGTAGCCGAATTTCGAGCCCGCTTCGATATCCGTCGCCCAGTTGCCGGGGTCCATGTAGCCGATCGCGACCAGAAACCCCGGGCCAGCGAAGCGGCGAAGCTTGGTCCAGCGGGAAACGCCCGCGTCGATGACGATGCTGCCCTTCACTTCGGAAGGACAGAACGGGGCCGTGGGGATGGTCGGAAGCCGCATGCGTGGTGGGACGTGGGAGTCGATGGCCGTAGCCGTGGAAGTGCGGCCACATTGTACGCAGGGTCGGGACAGCGAGCCTGGGTAGGCGCCTTGTGGCCCTTTCGCCCTTCCTGCCGAAACTCCGGATTTATGCGAAAGTGCGTGTTTGCCCGCCGGCTGCCGGCCCGGTGTCCCGAACACCCCGGCAAGCAGGCGCTCTGCAGGTCCCGGCGCGCCGGGCGGTTTATCTGAACGAAGAACGGGAGATACGGTATGGCGGTTTCAGGCTACGCGGATACGCAACTACTGATCAACGGCGAGTGGTGCGACGCCGAAAGCGGCAAGACGATCGACGTGGTGAATCCGGCAACGGGCAAGGTCATCGGCACGGTGGCCCACGCCGGCATTGCGGATCTGGATCGTGCGCTCGCGGCCGCGCAACGCGGCTTCGAAGTGTGGCGCAACGTGCCCGCCCACGAGCGCGCGGCCACCATGCGCAAGGCAGCCGCGCTCGTGCGCGAACGTGCCGACACCATCGCGCGCCTCATGACCCAGGAGCAGGGCAAGCCGGTTGTCGAGGCGCGTATCGAAGTGATGTCCGCGGCGGACATCATCGAATGGTTCGCGGACGAAGGCCGCCGCGCCTACGGCCGCATCGTGCCGCCGCGCAATCTTTCGGTGCAGCAGATGGTCGTGAAGGAGCCGGTGGGCCCGGTCGCCGCGTTCACGCCGTGGAATTTCCCGGTCAATCAGGTCGTGCGCAAGCTGTGCGCCGCGCTCGCCACCGGTTGCTCGTTCCTCGTGAAGGCGCCCGAAGAAACCCCGGCGTCGCCCGCCCAACTGCTGCGCGCGTTCGTCGATGCGGGCGTGCCCGCCGGCGTGGTGGGCCTCGTGTTCGGCAGCCCCGCTGAAATCTCGGCTTATCTGATTCCGCATCCGGTCATCCGCAAAGTGACCTTCACGGGCTCCACGCCCGTGGGCAAGCAGCTCGCCGCGCTCGCGGGCCAGCACATGAAGCGCGCCACGATGGAACTGGGCGGTCACGCGCCCGTCATCGTCGCGGAAGACGCGGACATCGAACTGGCAGTCAAGGCAGCGGGCGGCGCGAAGTTCCGCAACGCGGGCCAGGTCTGCATTTCGCCCACGCGCTTTCTCGTGCACAACAGCGTGCGTGAAGAGTTCGCGCGGGCGCTCGTCAAGCATGCGGAAGGTCTGAAAGTGGGGGACGGCCTTGCCGACGGCACGCAGCTCGGGCCGCTCGCGAACGCGCGCCGCCTCACGGCGATGGCGAAGGTCGTGGAAGACGCACGCGCGACAGGCGCCACCGTTGCGACGGGCGGCGAGCGTCTTGCGGGCGACGGCAACTTCTTCGCGCCCACGGTGCTGACCGACGTGCCGCTCACGGCCGACGTCTTCAACAACGAACCGTTCGGCCCCATCGCGGCGATTCGCGGCGTGGATTCGCTCGAAGAGGCCATCGCCGAAGCGAACCGCCTGCCGTACGGCCTCGCGGGCTACGCGTTCACGCGCTCGTTCCGCAACGTGCATCTGCTCACGCAGCGGCTTGAAGTGGGCATGCTGTGGATCAACCAGCCCGCCACGCCGTGGCCGGAGATGCCGTTCGGCGGCGTGAAGGACTCGGGCTATGGCTCGGAAGGCGGCCCGGAAGCGTTGGAGCCGTATCTCGTGACGAAGTCGGTGACGGTGGCTGCAGTCTGACGCCTGCGGCTTTGCCGATGTGAATACGCGATGACACGCCGCTCCACTTCGGGGCGGCCATGTCATCGCATGTCACGAACACCGCGCGCCGCGAACAAAAACGCGGCGCTTTTCTTTTGTCCTCCCGTTCTTTCCCCGTTGCACGTTTGCCTCGACGAGGCGCGCAATCGCGAGCCGCAGCGCACGGTCGGCAAGCGATAAGATCGAACCTGCCCTCCACTGCCGCCCGCCCACTCCGTCTGCCTATGCCGCCCATCGCCACCGCATCCGCGCGTACCGTCCCACTGCGCAGCATCGCGCTCGTGCTGGCGTCCATGTTCTGCTTCGCCGTGGTCGATGCGCTCGGCAAGTTCGTGGCGCTTGCCTACCCGGCCAACGAGGTGACGTTCTTCCGGATGCTGTTCGGCCTCGTTCCGGCACTCGCGCTCTGCATGCGCGGCACGCCGCTCTCCGTGCGGCTCAGAAGCATGGACGTGCGCGGGCAGACCATCCGCGCCATCACCCTGCTCGGCGCGTCAGCGCTGTTCTTCGCGGGCCTGCCGTATCTGCCGCTCGGCGAAGCGGTCTCCATTGCGTACTCGGAAACGCTGCTCGTCATCGTGCTTGCCCCGTTTCTCCTTAAAGAACCGCTGACGGCGCGCGACGCCCTCGCCGCCCTCGTCGGCTTTGCGGGCGTGCTGCTCGTGGTGCGGCCGGGTGGCGGCCAGTCGAGCTGGCTCGGCCCGGTGCTGCTGCTGTGCAGTGCGCTGTGCGGCGCGCTCTCGATCATCCAGATCAAGCGCATTCACGCACGCGACGATTCCGCCCTCACGGTGCTCTTCTTCACGTCGGTGGGCACCGTGGTGATGGGCGCGTCGCTGCCGTTCTCGTGGCGTGCGCCCACGCTGGATGGCCTCGCCGTCATGGCGCTGCTGGGTGCGTTCGCCACCGTCGCCCAGTACCTGATGACCGTGGCGTTCCGCGAGGCCGATGCGAGCGTGCTCGCCCCCTACAACTACACGAGCGTGGCGTGGGCCGCGCTCTTTGGCTACGTGGCGTGGGGCGAGGCAATTGGTGTGGTGTCGCTCGCCGGCATCGCGTTGATCGTGGGCAGCTCGATTGCCGTGGCGATTCGCAGGCGGCCGCCCGAAGGACCGCAGTTCTGACGCGCGAACACATGCAAGGCGAATGGACACATGCCCGAGGGTAAAGGCTTCTTCCCTCAGGCATGGGTTCTGCTCGATTTGTCTACTGGAATAGCGCGAAGGGAATTGATATAACGCTTTTTATGACCCGCGCAGCCACGCGAGTCGCGCTCGCAGGCCCGTGCAACAACGCTTTTTGCGAGGTGACGCATTTGAGCCCCACCAACAAAGCGTCTGAGTCGAACGACCCGGTTGCCACGGCGGCCAGGGTTCCCGTCGACGAGCGTTACCGCATCCTCGTCGAGACGGTGCGCGAGTACGCCATCTTCCTGCTCGCTCCCGACGGCACGGTTGCCACCTGGAACGCGGGCGCCCAGCGCATCAAGGGCTATCGCGCCGACGAGATCGTGGGCCGCCACTTCTCCGTGTTCTATCCCGAAGAGGACGTTGCCGCCGGCAAGTGCGAGCGTGAGCTACGCACGGCGGCAACCGAAGGCAGCGTCGAAGACGAAGGCTGGCGCGTGCGCCGCGACGGCTCGCGCTTCTGGGCCAACGTGCTCATCACGGCTGTGCGCAACGCGTCGGGCGACCTGCTCGGCTTCGCGAAGGTGACGCGCGACATGACCGAGCGCAGGCGGCTCGAAGAACTCGAACACGCGCGGCTGATCTCGGCCCGCATCGACCAGGTGCGGGAAAGCGAGCAGACGCGCATTGCACGCGAATTGCACGACGACCTGGGCCAGCGCGTCACGGCCATGAAAATGAGCATCGCGCTGCTGGAAGGTCAACTGGGCGACGATGCGCCGGCCCGGCAGACGCGCGCCGCATTGGCCGACCTCGCAGGCGAGATGGACGGCATGGCCGCCGCGCTGCGGCGCATCGCGTCCGACCTGCGTCCGCCCATACTCGACGACCTCGGCTTGCAGGCCGCGCTCGAATGGATGGCGGAGAACTTCACGCGCCGCTACGGCGTGCAGGCCACCTTGCACTTCGACGCCGACGATGTCGCGTTCAGCGAAGTTGCCGCCACCGCAATTTTCCGCATGACCCAGGAGGCGCTCACGAACGTGGCGCGCCACGCTCACGCGAAGCATGCGCACGTGGAACTGGTTGCGTCCGGGAACGAATGCAGTTTGCGGATCGCCGACGACGGCGTCGGCATGGCGCCCGATGCCCAACGCAAGGAACGCTCGTTTGGCCTGCTCGGCGTGCGCGAGCGCGCGCGGCTGCTGGACGGCGACGTCTTCGTGGATACCTCGCCGGGCAACGGTTTCCGGCTCGCCGTGAGTCTGCCGCTTGCGGCGGTGGGGTCAGCACAGGACGAATGACAGCGAGGCTTTCATTCGCCTCGCGCCGGGTCGCTGTTCTCGATTGCGCTTTAACGTCGCTTTAACGCCGCTTTAACCGGCCTCTAACCAAGCTATGACCCGGCTATAACCAGGCCGCAACCAGGCTTTAGCCACGTGCGATTTAACCACGTTTCAACTGCGTTTTCCGGTCTGCTTTCCCGGCTTTTCACGTCTCCCGTCATTTGCTTTTTCTTCACTCGCGCAAAAGCTTTGCGCAACGAATTGGTTCCGCGTGCACCGTGCGGTCCGTAGGATCGGCGGCATGGCGAACTATCTGGACACCGATCAGCGCGACGCGCTCGCGCGCCTTGCCCGCAGCTGGACCTGGCGCACGCGCTGGCCGACGTGGCTCGCCATCGTCGTCATTTACGGCGGATGGTTCGGCACCGCGCTGCACGCCGCCGCGCTCGGCCTGCCGCTCGCAACCGTGCTGCTCATTGTGTTCGGTGCGGGGTATTCGTCGCTGCAGCACGAGTTGCTGCACGGCCACCCCACACGCTGGCGCCGTGTCAACGCGATCATCGGGTGCGCGCCGCTCGCCGTGTGGTTTCCCTATGCGATCTATCGCGACTCGCATTTGCAGCATCACGACGATCCGCATCTCACGCATCCCGGCGCGGACCCCGAAAGCTGGTTCGTGACGGCTAACACCTGGCGTCGGGCGTCGCCGCTGGTTCGCGCGCTGTTGATGGCGAGGAATACCCTGGCCGGTCGCGTGCTGACGGGGCCGGCCTGGTCGATCGCCGCGACGGCGGGGGATGCCGTTCGCAAGATCGCGCGCGGCGATTATCGCGACGTGCCGGCGTGGCTCGCCCACGGCGCGGCGCTCGCCATGCTCGCGAGCTGGCTCGATCGCCGGTGCGCGATTCCGCCGTGGCTCTTCGTTTTCGTGATCGGCTACGGGTCGCTTGCGCTTGCCGCCGTGCGGGCCTTTTGCGAGCATCGGCCGCATCACGCGCATGAACAGCGCTCGGCCATCAACGAAGCGGGGCTGTTCTGGCGCCTGCTGTTTCTGAACAACAACTATCACGCCGTGCATCACGCCCTGCCGTTCGTGCCGTGGTTCGCGCTGCGCGCCGTGTATCTCGACCGTCGCGACGATTACCTCGCGCGCAACGGCGGCTTTCTCGTGAAGGGCTATGGCGAATGGTTCCGGCATCACGCGTGGACGCCCGTGGCGCATGCGGTGCATCCTGGGGTACGTCCGTTCCCAGATCCCGCACAAACGCAGACGCTCTCGTTCGGCGCGCCGCCTGCGCCTGCGCTTTTACACGAACGCCTACCGGCGCCATCCGTTCATGGCCCGGCGCCGGCGGCCAACGACACCCCGGCGCGGCTCGCAGGCTGATGTGCCAGAATCGCCCGCATGAACTGGATTGCATCGCTGCCGATGTACAACGTCACGCCCGCGCTGGCCTCGCACTGGCGCGCGCTGCTCGCCGATACGCTGCGCGTGGCAGCGCCGGGCGCACGCATCGAAGCGCGCGACGATGACCTCTACGCACTCTGGCGCGACGACCGCCTGTTGCTCTCGCAGACATGCGGCTATCCGCTCATGCATTCGCTTGCAGATACCGTGCAGGTGGTCGCGACGCCGCACTTCGACGCACCGGGCTGCGACGGCCTCCACTACCGCAGCCTGCTCGTGGTGCGCGCCGACGCGCCGTACCGGTCGCTCGAAGCGTGCCGCGGTGCGCGCGCCGCGTTCAATCAGGACGATTCGAACAGCGGCATGAACCTGTTCCGGCACGCCGTTGCGCCGCTCGCGCGCGACGGCCGCTTCTTCCGCGAAGTGCTGGAAACGGGATCGCACCTCGGCTCGTTGCAGGCATTGGGGGAACGCCGCGCGGACGTGGCGGCCATCGACTGCGTGACCTTCGCCTTCGTGCAGGACAGCCTGCCGGCGCTCGCCGCGACGGTGCGCAGCATCGGCTGGACCGCGCCCGCACCGGGGCTGCCGCTCGTGGCCGCGCGCACGGCGCCTGCGGCGTTGCTCGAGCGTCTGCGCGGTGCGCTGGACATCGCCCTGCAAGCCGACCCCAACCGCGCGCGGGTCCTGCGTCTAAAGGGCTTTTCGGTGCCGGCCGCCAATGCCTACGATCGCATCGTGACGCTTGCGCGAGAGGCCGAAGCAGCCGGCTATCCGCACCTCGCGTGACGCGAAAGGGGTTCCGAAGCAACGCAATGCGGATGCGTCGCGACCGGCTGGAACGAAAGCCCGCCCGACGCAAACGCGCCGGGCCGCCGGTACCGCGTCCGGTTCACTGGGCTTCCATCACCAGCAACTGCGCTCCGTCGGCCACCTGATCGCCCACGCCGTAGAGCACTTCGGTAACCTTGCCGGCAGCCGGCGCGCCGATGGTGTGCTCCATCTTCATCGCTTCCATCACGATGAGCGGCGCGCCCTTCTCCACTATCGCGCCGGGCTCCACGAGCACCGCGATCACCTTGCCCGGCATCGGCGCGGTCAGGCGCCCTTCGCCGTGCTCGGCGTCCGCCGCGTGGGCGAGCAGGTTCTGCCACTCGAATGCGAGCGCCGCGCCGTTACAGAACACGTGGAAGACGTCGCCGTCGGCGAAAACGCGGCCTGACGCACGGCTTTCGGCCACGCCGTCGCCGATGGTCGCGCCGTACTCGTGCGCGCCCTCGCCGCGCCACCAACGGTACGACTCGCTCTTGCCTCCGTAATGCAGCGTCTGCGTGTCGCCGTCGCGCGAGAAGACGACGTCGAACGCCGCCTCCGATTCGGGATCGCGCCACGCGAGCTTTTGCGTGTAAGCGCCGTTGACCCGCCAGTGCGACAGCGCGTCCCACGGCGAGCCGCCCTGCGGCATGCCGCCTTCGCGCGAGAGCAACGCCGCGCAGGCCAGCGCCAGTGCTTCGCGCACGGGCTTCTCGTGCACGCCGAACAGCGAATCGGCATGGCGTTCGATCAGGCCCGTATCGAGTTCGCCCGTCATGAACGGATGGCTCGTGACGAGGCGCTGCAGGAACTCGACGTTGGTATGCGGCCCCACCACCTCGCACGCTTCGAGCGCGCGTTTCATACGCGCCAGCGCCTCGTCGCGCGTGGCGCCGTAGACGATCAGCTTTGCGATCATCGGGTCGTAGAACGGCGTGATGGTGTCGCCTTCGCGAATGCCGCTGTCGATGCGCACCGCCGCGCGCTCGCCCGCCGTACCCAGCGCGAACGCCGCACCCTGCGGCATGCGCAAATGCTTGAGCGTGCCCGTGGAAGGCAGAAAGCCGCGCGCCGGATGCTCGGCGTAGATGCGCGCCTCGATGGCGTGGCCGGTGCACGTCAGTGCGTCCTGGCGCAGCGGCAGCGGCTCGCCGGCCGCCACGCGCAGTTGCCACTCCACGAGGTCGAGGCCCGTCACCATTTCCGTGACCGGGTGCTCGACCTGAAGGCGCGTGTTCATTTCCATGAAATAGAACGCGCCGCTGCCGGTCATGATGAACTCGACCGTGCCCGCGCCCACGTAGCCCACCGCGCGCGCCGCGGCCACCGCCGCTTCGCCCATGGCACGGCGCACGTCGGCGGCAAGCCCCGGCGCGGGCGCTTCTTCGAGCACCTTCTGGTGGCGCCGCTGCACCGAGCAGTCGCGGTCGAACAGGTAGACGGTGTGGCCGTGGCGGTCTGCGAAGACCTGCACTTCGACGTGACGCGGACGCGTCAGATACTTTTCGATCAGCACGCGATCGTTGCCGAAGCTGGCCGCCGCCTCGCGCTTGCACGACGCGAGCGCCGCCGCGAAGTCCTCGTGCCGGTCCACCACGCGCATGCCCTTGCCGCCGCCGCCCGCGCTGGCCTTCAGCAGCACGGGGTAGCCGATCTGGTCCGCTTCGCGCTGCAGCAGCGCCGAGTCCTGGTCATCGCCGTGGTAGCCCGGCACGAGCGGCACGTCCGCCGCATGCATGAGCGCCTTGGCCGCCGCCTTCGATCCCATCGCGGCAATGGCTTCCACCGGCGGCCCGATGAAGACGATGCCGACCCGCTCGCAGGCGCTCGCGAAGTCCTCGTTCTCGGAGAGAAAGCCGTAGCCCGGATGAATCGCCTCGGCGCCCGTGGCGCGCGCGGCCTCGATGATGCGTTCGATGCGCAGATAGCTTTCGGCCGCAGCCGACCCGCCGATATGCACCGCCTCGTCGCAGGCGGCCACGTGTTTTGCGCCGGCATCGGCATCCGAATACACGGCGACGGTGGCGATGCCGAGCCGCCTGCTCGTGGCGGCGACGCGGCAGGCAATCTCGCCACGGTTCGCTATCAGGATCTTGTTGAACATGAGCTGTCTCGCTGGAGCAGGGTCGTGCTGCCTGGTGTTGTTGTGAGGTTTCGACGCGGGGTTCGCGTGGCGCCCGCGCCGTGTGGGTTCAGTGATTTCGCTGCGCCATGAAAGGTCTGGCGGTTCTCACCCCGCGCGCCACGCCGGCGTGCGCTTTTCGAGAAACGACGCCACGCCTTCACGGCCCTCTTCGCTCGCACGAATGCATGCGATGCGCGCGGCCGTGTCTTCGATCAGCGCTTCGTCGATCCTGCGGCCCGCCATGTCCTGCACGAGTCGCTTGCATTCGCGCACCGCATTCGGGCTGTTGGTGGCAAGCGAATCGGCAATCTGCTGGACTGTGGCGTCGAGCTGGTCTTCGGGCACCGCTTCGCCGACGAAACCGAGGCGCAGCGCCGTCGCGCAGTCGAACGCCTCGGCCGTGGTGAAGTAGCGCCGCGCAGCCTGTTCGCCGAGCGCGCGGATCACGTACGGCGCGATGGTGGCGGGAATAAGCCCGAGCCGCGCTTCGGAGAGACAGAAGCGCGCCGTTTCCGCGGCCACGACGATGTCGCATGCCGCGATCAGCCCCATGCCGCCCGCGTAGGCGTCGCCGTTCACGCGCGCGATCACGGGCTTGCGGCAGCGGTAAATGGCCGCCAGCATGTGCGCGAGGCGCAGCGCGTCGGCACGGTTTTCCTCGTCGGAGAAGCCGGCCATCTTCTTCATCCAGTTGAGGTCCGCGCCCGCGCAGAACGCCTTGCCGTTGGCCGCGAGCACGACGGCGCGCACGTCGGCGCGCGTGTCGAGCAGGCCGAACACGGCCGTGAGTTCCGCGATCATCTTCTCGTTGAACGCGTTGCGCACGTCGGGACGGTTCAGCGTGACCGTCGCCACGTGGCCCGCGAACGTTACGCCGAGAGTTTCGTATTGCATCGCCGCTTCTCCGTCAGATCGGTCGTCACATGCGTCGTCACATGCGCCATTACATGCGCCATCACATGCGGAAGACGCCGAAGCGCGTCTCTTCCACGGGCGCGTTCATCGCGGCGGCAAGGCCGAGACCCAGCACGTCGCGCGTTTGCGCCGGATCGATCACGCCGTCGTCCCAGAGGCGCGCGCTCGCGTAGTACGGGTGCCCCTGGCGCTCGTATTGATCGCGAATGGGCTGCTTGAACGCTTCTTCTTCTTCCGCGGACCAGGCGCCGCCCTTCGCCTCGATGCCGTCGCGCTTCACCGTGGCGAGCACCGACGCGGCCTGCTCGCCGCCCATCACAGAGATGCGCGCGTTGGGCCACATCCAGAGAAAGCGCGGCGAGTAAGCGCGTCCGCACATGCCGTAATTGCCCGCGCCGAACGAGCCGCCGATGATCACCGTGAACTTCGGCACCTTCGCCGTGGCCACGGCCGTCACCATCTTGGCGCCGTTACGCGCAATGCCTTCGTTCTCGTACTTGCGGCCCACCATGAAGCCCGTGATGTTCTGCAGGAACACGAGCGGAATCTTGCGCTGGCAGCACAGCTCGATGAAATGCGCGCCCTTCAGCGCCGACTCGGAAAAAAGGATGCCGTTGTTCGCGACGATGCCCACCGGGTGCCCCCAGATGTGCGCGAAGCCCGTGACGAGCGTGGTGCCGTAGCGGGCCTTGAATTCGTCGAAGGCGGAGTCGTCCACGATGCGCGCAATCACCTCGCGCACGTCGAAGGGCTTGCGCGTGTCGGCGGGAATCACGCCGTAGAGGCTCTTTGCGTCGAAGCGCGGCGGCACCGGTGGCTTCAAGGCGAGCCCGGCCGCCTTCGAGCGATTCAGGTTGCCCACGATGCTGCGCGCAATCGCGAGCGCATGCGCGTCGTTTTGCGCGAGATGGTCGGCCACGCCCGAGAGGCGCGTGTGCACGTCGCCGCCGCCCAGGTCTTCGGCGCTCACTTCCTCGCCCGTCGCGGCCTTCACGAGCGGCGGGCCGCCCAGAAAAATCGTGCCCTGGTTCTTTACGATGATCGACTCGTCGCTCATCGCCGGCACGTAGGCGCCGCCCGCCGTGCACGAGCCCATCACCACGGCGATCTGCGGAATGCCCGCGGCCGAGAGGTTCGCCTGGTTGTAGAAGATGCGGCCGAAGTGGTCGCGGTCGGGAAACACTTCGTCCTGGTTCGGCAGATTCGCGCCGCCCGAGTCCACCAGATAGACGCACGGCAGCCGGTTTTCCGCGGCGATTTCCTGCGCGCGCACGTGCTTCTTCACCGTGACCGGGTAATAGGTGCCGCCTTTCACGGTGGCGTCGTTGCAGACGATCACGCATTCCTGGCCCGCGATGCGGCCAATGCCCGTGATGATGCCCGCGCCCGGCGCATCGTTGTGATACATGCCGTACGCCGCGAGCTGCGAGAGTTCGAGAAACGGCGTGCCCGGATCGAGCAGTTGCGCGATCCGGTCGCGCGGCAGCAGCTTGCCGCGCGAGACATGCTTGTCGCGCGCCGCCTCGCCGCCGCCGAGCGCAAGCTTGCCCACCTTCTCGCGCAGGTCGGCCACGAGCGCTTCGAGCGCCGCCGCATTGGCCCGGAAGTCGTCCGAGCGCGGATTGAGCTTCGTTTCGATGATCGGCATCGCGTGAGTTTTCCGCTGGGTTGCTGTTTGAGTGCCTGTTGTCAGGTCGCGCCTTGTTCGGTAGCGCGTTACATCGTTTCCGCGAACAACTCGCGGCCAATCAGCATGCGGCGAATCTCGCTCGTGCCGGCGCCGATTTCGTAGAGCTTCGCGTCGCGCCACAGGCGACCCACGGGGTACTCGTTGATGTAGCCGTTGCCGCCCAGAATCTGGATGGCTTCGCCGGCCATCCACGTGGCCTTTTCGGCGGTGTAGAGAATCACGCCCGCGCAATCTTTGCGTACCTGACGCACATGTTCGCGGCCCAGTGTGTCCAGTTGACGACCCACGGCGTAGAGATACGCGCGGCAAGCCTGGAGCGTGGTGTAGAGGTCGGCCACCTTGCCCTGGATGAGCTGGAATTCGCCGATGGACTGGCCGAACTGCTTGCGGTCGTGGATGTAGGGCACCACGGCGTCCATCACCGCGACCATGATGCCGATGGGGCCGCCGGCCAGCACGGCGCGCTCGTAGTCGAGGCCGCTCATCAGCACTTTCACGCCGCCGTTCACCTGGCCGAGGATGTTCTCTTCGGGCACTTCCACGTCCTGAAACACGAGTTCGCCCGTGTGCGAGCCGCGCATGCCGAGCTTGTCGAGCTTCTGCGCCACCGAAAAGCCCTTCATGCCCTTCTCGACGATAAACGCCGTCATGCCGCGCGCGCCCGCTTCGGGGTCGGTCTTCGCGTAGACCACGAGCGTGTCGCAATCCGGGCCGTTGGTGATCCACATCTTCGTGCCGTTCAGCACGTAGCGGTCGCCCTTGCGGTCGGCACGCAGTTTCATGCTCACCACGTCGGAGCCCGCGTTGGGTTCGCTCATGGCGAGCGCGCCGACGTGCTCGCCCGACACCAGCTTCGGCAGGTACTTGCGCTTCTGCGCTTCGGTGCCGTTGCGGTGAATCTGGTTCACGCAAAGGTTCGAATGCGCGCCGTACGAAAGCCCAACGGACGCCGACGCGCGCGAGATTTCCTCCATCGCGACCATGTGGGCCGTGTAGCCCATGTTCGCGCCGCCGTATTCCTCGGAGACCGTCATGCCCAGCACGCCCAGGTCGCCGAACTTGCGCCACAGGTCCATCGGGAACTGGTCGGTGCGGTCGATTTCGGCGGCGCGCGGCACGATCTCTTTCGCCGCGAAGCTCGTCAGGCTGTCGCGCAGCATTTCGATTTCTTCACCGAGCGGGAATTGCAGGCCGGGCACGTTGGTCATCGATGTCTCCTGGTATTTGTGAGGGCGCTCAAAGACGCCGTAAAGACGCTTGGGGCGCTTGGGGCGCTTGGGGCGCTTGGGGCGCTTGGGGCGCTTGGGGCGCTTGGGGCGCACGTTGAGCGCGCCGGTCAACGCGAATTTCACGCCACATTTACGTATACGTCAATAGGTATTTCTGAGCCAGACTCAGATTTCTTGATCAATCTCCGCAGGCCTGTAACATGGGCTATCCTTCGCAGATAGTCGCGCGCATCCGCCTGAACTGCCTATCTAAAAGTGACCTTTACTCATATGTCGCCCGCCACCCCAGCCGCCCAGCCCTCGCCCGCTTCGCGCCGGCAGCCTGCCGGACGCAAGTCGCAGCAGCGCGTGAAGGAAATTCTTCAGGCCGGGCGCGACGTGTTCTCGGAAAAAGGCTACGAACGCGCCACCACGGCGGAGATCGCGCAGCGGCTCGGCATTTCCGAGGCCACCGTGTTCAGCTACTTTCGCGGCAAGCGGGAGCTATGCGCACGCGTGATCGGCGACTGGTACGACGAAATCATCGACGCCATCGAAACAGGCCTGCCGCGCGACGGCACCGTGCGCCAGCAGTTTGCGTTCATCGTGCGTACGCATTTGCGGCTCATGCTCGTGAACGGCACGGGTCTGTGCGCGCTGGTGCTCTCCGAAGGCCGCACACGTCACCACGATCTGTCCGAAGCGCTCACGGACCTGCAACGCCGCTACACGGCGCCGCTCATGCGCGTGCTCGCGCGCGGCCAGCAAGGTGGACAGGTGCGCTCCGACATGCCGCTGCGGCTGTTGCGCTCGCTCGTGTTCGGGCCGATGGAGCATGTGCTGTGGGACGCCACGCTGGCGAACCGCCGCATCGATATCGAAACCACCGCCGAGCGGCTCATCGATGTGCTCTGGGCCGCCTTGCAGCCACCCGACGTGGCAGTCGCGGCGCTCGTGCAGTTCAGCCAGGAGGTGGGCGAAGCCGCGAAGCGGCTGGAGGCAGCGCGGGCGGCCCAGTCCGGACGGGCAAGCGTTCAAGGCGACGGCGCGGCAGCGGCGCGGGAGGATTGAGCGGTGCGGGTGACGGGGTGCCGCCCCAGCGGCCGATCGTGCCGATTGCGCCTCGTCTGCCGTAGCGGCGCCTGGCGGCTAGCGTGGCCGGGGGCGCCTGGGCGCTGGCCACGCTAGTCCGGGCGCAAAGCTGACCGCGCGTGGTAACGAGCACCCGAGCCGCCTCGTCACGCCACCCGCGCTTCCCCTCCCTTCACTTTATCGATTATTTATCGATAATCTGTCGTGTAAGATTCGCCGCTGCTCTTCCGCTCTTCCCCGTACCCGCTCCCCCCAATCCCCACGAGGCGCCGATGTCCGCACAACTCACCTCCGCCCTTGCATCGAAATTCGCCACGCTCGCGCTCGGGCACCTCACGCGCGAGTACCCCAACAAGCTCACGCATTCGCTCGCGGGTCCGCAGGACGTGCAAGGGCCGCGTGCGCTGCATCCCATCTTCTACGGCAGCTACGACTGGCATTCGTGCGTGCATGGCTATTGGCTCGTGCTGCGCTTGATCGACCGCTTTCCGGGGCTGCCCGAAGCCCCGCAGATCGTCGCCGTGGTGGATGAGCATTTCACCGAGGAAAAAGTGGCCGGCGAGCGCGCCTACCTCGACCTGCCGCACAACCGCGGCTTCGAGCGGCCCTACGGCTGGGCATGGCTGCTGGCGCTCGCGGCCGAAGCCGCCGAATTGAGGGTGCCCCAGGCGCCGCGCTGGTCGCAGACGCTCGCGCCGCTCACGGAGGCCTTCGTCGAACGCTTCGAGGAATTCTTGCCGAAGGCGACGTATCCGCTGCGCGTCGGCACGCACTTCAATACGGCGTTCGCGCTCGCGCTAGCGCTGGATTTCGCGCGGCGCACGTCGCGCGATTCGCTGGCCGCGCTGATCGAAGAGACGGCGAGGCGCTGGTACCTGAACGACGCGGCGTGCCAGGCATGGGAGCCGTCCGGCGACGAGTTCCTCTCGCCCTCGCTGATGGAAGCGGAGTTGATGAGCCGCGTGCTGGCGCCGCGCGAATTCGAGCCCTGGCTTACACGCTTCCTGCCGGGGCTCGACGCACGCGAGCCCGCCACGCTCTTTACGCCCGCGACGGTCACGGACCGCAGCGACGGCAAGATTGCGCATCTCGATGGCCTCAACCTGAGCCGCGCGTGGTGCCAACGGTCGCTCGCGCGCGTGCTGCCGAGCGCCGACCCGCGCGTGCCGGTGCTGCTCGACGCCGCACAAACGCATCTGGCGACCGCACTGGATCACGTGGCCGGCGACTACATGGGCGAGCACTGGCTCGCCACGTTTGCGACGCTGGCGCTCGAAGCGTAAGAGAAAGGTCCGCCGCGGGCGCGCGGGATTAGCGTGCTCCCCGCGCCTTTGCGGCGCGCGGTGTGGCTGCGGGTTGGGGCTTCACCCCACGTGGCTGCGGCTGCGCCGTCTTCTTCGCCCTGCCCGGTTTCTCCAGTCTCGCCGCCCGCGCCGGCCACGACTGTGCCGCAAGGCTCACCGCATCGGCGAATGCATGCGCGGCCTCGCTGCGGCTGTGCGGTGCCCGCTCTACCAGGCCGATCTCACGGCAGAACGACGGGTCGCCAACATCGAGGGCCGTCACGCCCGGCGGCCATGCCGTGAGCCCCAACGTCTTCGGTACCAGCGCGCAACCCACGCCATGCGCCACCAACTGCACGATGGCGTCGAGTTCATCGAGTTCCACTACGTCGCGAACCGTCATCCGCGTACGGCGCAGAAAGCGGTCCACCACGCGCCCGCCGAACGAACTGCGGTCGTAACGCACGAACGGCGCTGTCTTGAGCACGGTGCGCCAGTCCGTGGCGGCAAGCGCATCGGGCACGAGCAGCACGAACGGTTCGACCGCGAGCGTGCGCCACTCGAGTTCGGAAGGCAGCGCAAACGGCGGGCGAATGATGACGGCGACGTCGATCTCGCCCGCGTCCACCTGCCCGAGCAGATTCAGCGACACGCCCGGCACCACGCGAATGCGCCAGCCCGGCCACTGGCCGCAAAAGGCATGAATGGCGCCGACGAGAAACGACGTCTGCGCCGAAGCGATTGCGCCCACGCGCAGCACGCCGGTCTTCTGCGCGGCCGCCCCACGCTTGCCGAGGCGCGCGTAGAGCGTCATCAATTCGCCGGCTAGCGCGAGCGTCTCGCGACCTGCGGGCGAGAGCCGCGCCGAACGCCCCGTGCGATCGAACAGCGCGACGCCGAGTTCCTCTTCGAGCCGCTGCATCTGCGCACTCACCGCGGACTGCGTGAGCCCGATGCGCGCGCCGGCTGCAGAAAACGTGCCGTGCTCGGCCACGGCGAGAAAAGTCTTGAGTTCGCGAAGCATGGTGATTCATCGATAAATTTTGTGCTGAGCACGAAAATATATCGTTTCTCGCCAATTTCCGTCATGAGTAGACTGGGCGTTTTCTAACCGGTCACATCGCACAGCCGCCCATCGCCATGAGCCAGACTGCCGCCGCTTCCAACATCGCATCCACCTCCATTCCGCCGTTCCACCTCGCCTTCCCTGTTCACAGCATCGCCGCCGCGCGCGAGTTCTACGGCGCGCTGCTGGGCTGCCCCGAAGGACGCAGCTCGGACGCCTGGGTGGACTTCAATTTCTACGGGCACCAGATCGTTGCTCACCTCGCGCCCGAGGAAGTCGGGCACCGCAAGACAAGCGCCGTGGACGGCGATGCGGTGCCCGTCCGCCATTTCGGCGTCGTGCTTTCCATGCCGGAGTGGGAACAGATTTCGGCGAAGCTGACAGCGGCGGGCATCGACTTCATCATCGAGCCGCATATCCGCTTCAAGGGCGAAGTGGGCGAACAGGCGACGATGTTCTTTCTCGATCCGTCGGGCAACGCACTGGAAATCAAGGCGTTCGCGAATATGGCGTCGCTGTTCGCGAAGTAGACGTGAAGCGCGCTGCGCCCGCGTCTCATCACGAAACGGGGGGGCAGCGCGGAAGCTTTCATGCGCGCGGGCCGCGAGAGCAATCGCGCGGCCGCTCGCAAACATCAACGGCGCGCCAGCACCCAGTAGAACACCCCACCCAGCGCCACGCCGATAAACCACGAGAAGTTCGCGAACGCCTTCAGCGAAGGCACGAACGCGCACGCCACCGCAATCGCCGCGGCCGGCAGCAACGCGCCCACCGCGCGCCAGTTCACGCCGTTGCTGTACCAGTAGGCGCCTTGCGGGGACATCGAGTAAAGCTCGTCCGTCACGACCTGCTGGCGCTTCACGAGGAAGTAGTCCACCAGCAGCAGACCGTACAGCGGCCCGATGAAACCGCCCAACACGTCGAGCGTGTAGTGGATCACTTCGGGATTGTTGAACAGGTTCCACGGCGTGATGAACACCGACGCCACGGCCGCCAGCATGCCACCCGCGCGCCAGCTGATGCGGCTGGGCGCAACGTTGGAAAAATCGAACGCGGGCGAAACGAAGTTCGCAACGATGTTGATGCCGATGGTGGCCACCATGAAGGTCAGCGCGCCGAGCACCACCGCGAACGGCTGATCGATGCGGCTCACCGTTTCTACGGGATCCGTAATAAGTTGGCCGAACACAGGCAGCGTGGCCGACGTCGTGATGACCGTGATCACCGAGAACGCCAGGAAGTTGACCGGCAACCCCCAGAAGTTGCCGCGCTTCACGCTGCCGAAGCTCTTGCAGTAGCGCGAGAAGTCGCCGAAGTTGAGCATGGGCCCCGAGAAATACGAGACCACCAGCGAGATAGCGGTGATCATGACGGGCAGCCCGTCCCAGCCGCTGTATTTCACCTGGCCCAGGTTGAGCCCGATGTTCGAGACGCCCGCGCGCGCCACCATGTAGATGGCAAGCACGAACATCACGACGTAGACGGCTGGCCCCGCGAAGTCGATGAACTTCTTGATGGTCTCCATGCCGTTCCAGAACACGAGCGCCTGCAAGAGCCACAGCACCATGAAGCCGGCCCAGCCCAGGTACGAGAGACCCAGCCAGCCGTGCTGATGCACGTCCGCGTACGGCATGAGCGAAGGCGCGAACTTCAGCACGACCACCACGAACGCGCTCGACGCGAGGTAGGTCTGGATGCCATACCACGCCACGGCGATGAGCCCGCGAATCACTGCGGGCACGTTCGCGCCGAGCACGCCGAACGTGGCGCGGCAGATCACGGGATACGGCACGCCGTGCTTCTGGCTCGACTTGGCGATGAGGTTGCAGAACACGTTCACGATCGCAATGCCCACGATCAGCGAAACGAGCACCTGCCAGCTTGCCAGTCCCAACGCGAAGAGGCTGCCCGCGAACACGTAGCCGCCCACGCTGTGCACGTCGGACATCCAGAACGCGAAGATGTTGTAGGCGCCCCAGTGCTGGTCCTTGAGCGGCGCGAGGTCGTCGTTGCACAGGCGCTCGCTGTAGCCGGCGCGCGCCGCGATGTCGTCCTGCGCATCCGCAGGCCGCCCTGGAATGGCGGCGGAATTGATGAGATCAGCCATGACGGCCTCCAGTCGAAGGGAGCGCGCTGCGAGGCCTGCGTAGAGGGTCGGCCTCGATCGCGCCGGATCGAAATGGACTCTCCCGCCACCCTGCGCGGCGCTGCGAACGGACGATGCAGCGCCGCGCCTTCGGCGAAGAAAGCGCGGGGGTACTTCGGTGCTGCCGGTTGGAAAAATAGGTGGAGCGGCGCTGCGACTGCATTCACTGCCAATCTGCAAACGACGACTGCAAGCATGGACTGCGGGGCACACGCGGCGGCCGACGCGTATTACCCGAGTTGCTGGAGGCCCATCGTAAAGTGGCCAAAAAGATTGTCAACAAATTTCCTGGCAGGTCGAATTATTTCGACACCTCAAGGCAGGGTCAAAAGATAAACAAGTGCTGAACGCCGCGCTATTCCGGTGCATTTGCACCGCTACGCGGCATAGCCCGCACCAGATATTGATAACAATCCTGCCCGCGAAGACGCGCTTGCCGCGCATCCCACATTGTTGACAGTCTTTGTATTCGCGCTACGATGGAGCGCGATCCGAACCCTGCCCGCCATGACAGAAACGAATACCAACGGAACCGGCAATCTGAAACCCGATGCGATTGCCGCTCACATCCGCACCGCCATTCTCGAACACCGCCTGGCGCCAGGCACCAAGCTCACCGAAGCGCAACTGTGCGACATCTTCGGCGTAAAGCGCGGGCCCATCCGCCTCGCCCTCGCCCAGCTGGCGAGCGAACGGCTCGTCGATCTGGAGCCGAACCGCGGTGCCTATGTGGCGAGTCCGTCGCTGAAGGAGGTGCATGAAGTGTTCGAGATGCGACGCATCATCGAGCAGGCCGTGATCGAGCGCGTGGCGGGCGAACGCGGCATGCCGCGGCACCTCAAGACGATCAAGAGCCTGATCGGCCAGGAGCGCAAGGCGTTCGAGAGCCGCGACTTCGCACAATGGATTCGCCTCTCGGGCCAGTTCCATACCGAGCTTGCGACGCTCACGGGCAATGAGGTGCTCTGCGATTGCCTCAATGGCCTCGTCGCGCGGTCCACCCTGATCTCGGCGCTCTACGAATCGCTGGGCCGCAGCCCGTGCTCGTTCGACGACCACGCCGCCATCGTCGCCGCCCTCGAAGCCGGCCACGCCGCCGAAGCCGCCGACCTCATGTCGCGCCATCTGCGCAGCGTCGAGGTGAAGATGCTGGACCGGCCCTCGCACGGCAACGTCGATCTGCGCGACGTGTTCGGACCGATGCAGACACAGTCGCGCGACGCGTCGGCCGCCGCCGATAAAAGCTGAGGAAAGCCAACGATAGCCAACCAAAGCCAACCAAAGCCGACAACAAACACGGCACGCCAATTCGCCCGCACGCCCGTTCCAAAGCGGGCCACGCACCGTCAAAGCCCTCCTGATTTACCCCAATCCCGGCCTTCGTCCTGCTGCAACGCACGACATTTCGGAGGCCTTGTGTCGCAAGGCTTCTCGCCCTTCGTTCTAACGATCCCTGACGCCTTGCATCGTTTAGCGTTCCTTGACGACGCCGCATGGGGCTGCTGTACTAAATCAAACCAATTGATTTACTCCCACAGAGCCGAGCCACGCAGCCGGCCACCCCACAGCCGTCAATCAAGAAACCGGAGGAGCGTTCCATGAGACTTCATCTGCATCCCGTCAGCCGGCGAGTCTTCGCCCGGTGTGCCGCCTTGAGCGTCGCCGTTTCCGCCATCTGGTGCGCCGCGTCCGCGCAAGCCGCCGATCAGGTCGTGGTGGGCCTCATCACGAAAACGGACACCAATCCGTTCTTCGTGAAGATGCGTCAGGGCGCCGAGGCCGCCGCGCAGAAGAACGGCGCGAAGCTGCTCACGGCGGCGGGCAAGTTCGACGGCGACAACGCAAGCCAGGTCACCGCCATCGAGAACATGCTCACGGCCGGCGCGAAAGCGATTCTGATCACGCCGAGCGACACCAAGGCCATCGTGCCGAGCATCAAGAAGGCGCGCGCGGCAGGAGCCATCGTGATCGCGCTCGATACGCCGACCGAGCCGCAGGACGCCACCGACGCCCTCTTCGCCACCGACAACTTCAAGGCCGGCGTGCTGATCGGCGAATACGCGAAGGCGGCCATGGCCGGCAAGCCCGCGAAGATCGCGACGCTCGACCTTGCGCCCGGCATCTCAGTGGGCGTGCTGCGCCACAACGGCTTTCTGAAGGGCTTCGGCATCAAGGAAGGCGACGCGTCCATCGTGTGCAGCCAGGACACGCGCGGAGACCAGGCGAAGGGCCAGACGGCGATGGAGAACTGCCTGCAGAAGTCGCCGGACATCAACCTCGTCTACACGATCAACGAACCGGCCGCGGCGGGCGCCTGGCGCGCACTGAAGGCCGCGGGCAAAGACAAGAGCGTGATGATCGTCTCGATCGACGGCGGCTGTGACGGCGTGCGCAACGTGCAGGCCGGCGCCATTGCGGCGACCTCGCAGCAGTATCCGCTCAAGATGGCCGAACTCGGCGTGAACGCGGGCGTGGAGTATGCGAAGACGGGCAAGAAGCCGAGCGGCTATCACGACACGGGCGTCACGCTCATCACCGACAAGCCGATGTCCGGCGTCGACAGCAAGGACTCGAAGTTCGGGCTGGAGAACTGCTGGGGCAACAAGTAAGCAGCGCCGGCGCCGTGTCGCTTTCCGTTCTTCCCGCTGTCATTGCCTGAGAGGAGTGCATCATGCCGACTCCAACCGCGCCGGCGCCGAGCCCGCGCCAGCATCACTTCGCAGACCACCTGCCGTCCATCGCCGACGTCGGGCCGTTCCTCGCGCTCGTGCTCGCGTGCGCGTTCTTCATCTCGCAGAGCAACCGCTTCCTCTCGTTCGAGAATCTTTCGCTGATTCTCCAGCAGACGATGGTGGTCGCCGTGATCGCGATCGGTCAGACGCTCATCGTACTGACGGGCGGCATCGATCTTTCCTGCGGCATGGTGATGGCGTTCGGCTCCATCGTGATGACGCGCTTCGCCGTGATACTCGGCCTGCCGCCGGTGCTCGCCATCGCCTGCGGCATCGCGGCCACCACGCTGTTCGGGCTCTTGAACGGCGTGCTGATCACGCGTATCAAGCTGCCGCCGTTCATCGTGACGCTCGGCACGCTGAACATCGCGTTCGCGCTCACGCAGATCTACTCGAACGCGGAGAGCGTGTCGAACCTGCCCAACGCGATCATGTTCTTCGGCAACACGTTCGGCCTGGGGCACGCGCAGGTGACGTACGGCACGGTGCTCACGCTCTTCATGTACCTCTTCACGTGGTTCGTGTTGCGCGACACAGTGCCGGGCCGGCATCTCTACGCGCTCGGCAACAACGCCGAAGCGGCGCGGCTCATGGGGCTCTCGTCGCAACGCATCCTGCTCACCGTCTACGGGCTCGCGGGCGCCATCTACGGCATCGCGGCACTGCTTTCGGTGGCACGCACAGGCGTGGGCGATCCGCAGGCCGGGCAGACGGAAAACCTCGACAGCATCACCGCCGTGGTGCTGGGCGGCACGAGCCTTTTCGGCGGACGCGGCACGATTGTCGGCACGCTGCTGGGTGCGCTGATCGTGGGCGTGTTCCGCAACGGGCTCACGCTGATCGGCGTGTCGTCGGTGTACCAGGTGCTGATCACCGGCATTCTCGTGATTCTCGCCGTGGCCGCGGACAAGCTCTCGCATCGCCGCGCCTGACGCGCGACGGTACGAGTCCAGCCTCGGTCTCAGCCTCAGCCTACGTCTCGCAAGCAAGGAGCAAGCGATGTCGACATTCCCCTCCTCTTCGGCCGCCACGCCCGTGCTCTCGGCACGTGGCCTCGTGAAGCGCTATGGCCAGGTCACGGCGCTGGACGGCTGCGATTTCGAAGTGATGCCCGGCGAAATTCTCGCCGTGATCGGCGACAACGGCGCGGGCAAGTCGTCGCTCATCAAGGCGCTTTCGGGCGCCACGGTGCCCGACGAAGGCGAGATCCTGCTGGACGGCAGCGCCGTGAAATTCCGCAGCCCGCTCGACGCGCGCGACCACGGCATCGAAACCGTCTATCAGGACCTCGCGGTGGCTCCGGCCATGACCATCGCCGAGAACCTGTTTCTCGCACGCGAACTCGTGAAGCCGGGCTGGCGCGGCAAGCTGCTCAAGATGATCGACAAGCGGCGCATGCTCGAAGAAGCCACGGCGCACATGAAGGGCCTGCAGATCGGCATCCGTTCGATGAAGCAGGCCGTGGAAACGCTCTCGGGCGGCCAGCGCCAGGGCGTGGCCGTGGCGCGCAGCGCGGCCTTCGCGCGCCACGTCGTGATTCTCGACGAGCCCACCGCGGCACTCGGCGTGAAGGAAGGCAACATGGTGCTCGAGCTGATCCGGCGCGTGCGCGATCGCGGCCTGCCCGTGATCCTCATCAGCCACAACATGCCGCACGTGTTCGAAGTGGCCGACCGCATCCACATCCAGCGGCTGGGGCGGCGCGCGGCGCTCGTGAAAACGAAGGACATTCACATGTCCGAAGCAGTGGCCATCATGACGGGCGCGAAGGAAGCCGATGTGAAGGCGATTGCCTGAACGTCTTTGCGCGCCAGCCCCTTCACTCTCATTTCCCGCACGCCCAGCCCGCTCCCCCGCAATGGAAAACGGCCACCGTACCCCGCTCAAGCAACCACTCATGCAGCCCGGCAGGCAACCTGTCGGCTCGAATCAGGTCGGCATGCGGCAGTTCAACGAGCGCATCGTGCTGCAGGCCATCCGGCTGCGCGGTCCGCTCGCGAAGGCGGACGTGGGCCGGCTCACGCGGCTTTCCATGCAGACGGTCTCGATGATCGTCGACCGGCTGATCGACGACGGCCTGCTTGCACGGCAGCCGCGCGTGCGCGGCCGTATCGGTCAGCCGTCGGTGCCTATCGCGCTTGCACCCGACGGCGCGTTCACCATCGGCATCAAGGTGGGGCGGCGCAGCCTCGACGTGCTCGCCATGGACTTCATGGGCAACGTGCGCACACGCGACGTGCTGGAGTACGAATACCCGGATCCGCACATGCTGTTTCCGGCGCTCGAAGCCAAGCTCGCGCGCGTGAACGCGCAACTGGGCGCGCACGCGAAGAAGATTGTGGGCGTGGGCGTGGCGGCGCCGCTGTGGCTGGGCGGCTGGCGCGACTTTCTCGGCGCGCCGCCCGAGGCGCTCGCGGCATGGAACGATATCGACATTCGCACGCGCATCGAAACCATGACGGGCCTGCCCGTCGAGTTCGCAAAAGACACCACGGCCGCCTGCGCCGCCGAACTCGTGATGGGCCAGGGGCGCGGCATCAATCACTTCCTGTATCTGTTCGTCGGCACGTTTATCGGCGGCGGGCTCGTGATCGACGGGCGCCTGCACGGCGGTCCGCACGGCAACGCGGGCGCGGTGGGCTCGATTCCGCTGGCCGGCAGCGCAACGGGCCCACACGACGCAACGGCCGATCCTGCCCGGCAATTGCTGCACGCCGCCTCGGGCTTCGTACTGGAACGTCTGTTCGCTGCGGCAGGCGCGCCGCCCACGGCCGCGCACGACCACCGCGCGTTATCCGCGGAGTTGTGGCGCCTGACGGAACAATGGCTCGACACCGCCTGCCCCGCCATCGCGGCGACGCTCACAAACGCGGCGGCGCTGCTCGATCTGGAAGCCGTGGTGATAGACGGCGAACTCGATCGGCAACTGCTGCGCGAGATCATCCGCCGCACGGAGCGCGTGCTGGACCGTTTCGAATGGGAAGGCATGGTGCGTCCGCAACTGCTGGAAGGCACCATCGGCGCAGACGCACGTGCGATGGGCGGCGCGATTCTGCCGCTCTACGCGCATTTCGCGCCCACGCACGAGCTGTTTCTCAAGCCCGCTACGCAGCCGGACTACTGACGGCGGCGGCGCGAGGCGCGGCTCGGTGCCACGCACTCGCCCCTGGCTTCTTCGAGTCGAGCCCAGCTTTGACCCATGCGATACAACAGGCCCCAGGCTCGCTACCGCTCGACCACGTTAGACGGCGCCGCCACACGTTGCAGCGTTGCCGCACCGACTGACATGGGCCGAGGCTGAGTCTGTGCCGTTGCATTCGCCACCTGCGTACTCCCCGCCGCCTTCGCCGGCGCATCCACGAGCGGCTGCAACGCCGGCGCCAGCGACTTCAGCAACTGCACCGCCAGTGCGCTCGTGAACGAGTAGCGGCTGGCATACGGCTCGTGCACCCAGGCCGTGAGCGTGCCGTAGAAGCGGTCGCCCATCGCGAACACGAACGTTGCGGAACGGTTCACCTTGCGCGACTCGATGAGCCGTGCCCCGCGCGCATAGACGTTGAAGCGCTGGTCGCCCGTGCCGGTCTTGCCGTACACCGGGAGCGTGCGGCCGTCGGGGAACGTCATGCCCTCGGCCAGCCGGCGCGCCGTCCCGCCTTGCACCACGTCGCCCAGCAAGCCATGCACGACCGCCGAGATCTCCGGCGAGATCAACGGCTGCGGCGGCGTCGCCGTTCTGGCGAAACGCGTTTCGTAGGGCGTGCCCTGCGCGAATTCGAGCGATTCGATGCTGTGCGTCGGCAGCTTGTTGCCGCCGTTCGCAATGAGCCCGATGAGTTGCGCGAGCGCGGCGGGCCGGTCGCCCGATGCGCCAATCGCCGTGCCGTACGAAGGCGTGATCGACGCGAACGGATAGCCGAGCGCCTGCCACGATTTGCCGATCGCCTCGTAGGCGCGCTCTTCCACCATGCGGCGGATGCGCCGGTCCTGCGTGCCGTGATAGCGCGTCTTGAAGAGCCACGAGTACGTGTAGGCGCGCACCTGGGCGCTGGCATCCTGGGTCTGCGCAAGCGTTGCGTCCCGGTGCGTGCGCAGGTAGTTCACGGTCCACAGTTCGAGCGGATGCACGCGCGCGATGTAGCCCCGGTCGTTCAGGTTGAAGCGGTCCACGCCGTACTTCGTGTAGAGATTCGCGAGGTCGTCGTCGGTGAGCCACTGGCCCGGCGTGCCCTTCAGGGCCGCCCGCATCTGCGCGTTGAACCAGACCTGCGGCTGGTCGGGCGCCACGCTGCGCAGCACGGTGGCCACCTTCGGCGGCGACTTGCGCACGTCGTGCAGCAGCGTGGCGAGCGCGTCGCTGGCGGACTTGCCGTGGTACTTCAGGTAGAAGCGCTTCAGGTACACGCGGCTTTCCTGATCGGCGAAGCGCGTGAGGTACGAGCGGCGCACGGCAGGGTCGTCGAGCCATTGCGACGGCGGCCCCGAGGTCTGGATCATCTCGTAGTGGACGATGTCGCGCATGAGCCGCACGAACACCAGGTTCACCGAGTGCTGGAACGCCTTGTGGACCGTGAGGATGCGGCTGTTGTCGCTGGACTCGAAGTTGTTGAAGCTCTGCGCGCCGCCGCCCGTGTAGAAGGTTTCGCCGGGGTTCGCCGAGTATTTGCGCTCCACCGCGGCGTCCAGCATGGCGCGCAGCGAATGGTCCGGCGTGTGCTGGAGGTAGTCCACGGCCCAGCGTGTCAGTGCGTCGGACGGATCGGGCTTCACCTGCTTCAGTTGCGCGGGTGTCATCGCGCCGTAGCGCGCGTGCAAATCGCTCACGATCTGCAGGTACGTCACAACCGTGCGCAACTTCGCCGTGGAACCGAGGTTCAGGCGCGCGCCCTGGTTGATGTCGAACGGCTGGTTCACGCTGTCGGTCTGCACGCGCACCACGTTGGAGTCGCCGCGCTTTTCGAACAGCGTGAAGCTGTAGGCGATCTTGGAAGGATCGTCGCGCGGCGTCAGCATCTCGAAGCCCACGAGGCCCGCGGCGTTCGCGCCGTCGCGCGTGGCGGCCTGCGCGAGGCGATCGCTCACGGCGCGCTGAACGGCGTTGTCGAGCGTGGAGGTGGCGGTCAGGTCGAGCCGGTCGAGATCGTAGACGTTGCTCACGCCAAGCGTGGTCATCAGGTACGTGCGCACCGCGTTCACGGCCTTGCGCGCAACGAACGACTGCACGGTATGCGCGGGCCGCGCCGTGCTCAATTGCAGATGCGCCGCCAGTGCCGCGTCGCGTAGCGCGGGCGTAATCACGCTGCCGCTCGCGAGCAGACGCAGATAGCTGTCCGTGAGCCGTTCCAGATCCGCATTGCCGTGCAGGAGGAAGCGCGACGGCGAGCGCTGCGCGATCAGGAGCGACAGCACCTGACGAAACGCGAGGGCCTGCTCGTCGAGCGTCGCGCCCGATTGCGGTGCGCGCAGAATGCGGTTCACGTCGTCGAAGTCGCGGCCGTACCAGGCCGCAAGGCCATCGCCGATGCCGTTGATCTCCCCCACACCGGCCTTCGCCGCCAGCGGCACCGAGTTGAGGTAATGGACCACGATCTGCCGGCGCGCCGGCATGGTCTGCGGACCGTCCAGATAGGCGCGCACCGAAGCGGACGCGATCTGCCGCAGCTTTTCGGGCGGCGTCGCGGTGCGGCCCTCGGGCGAGTGCCGGAACTTCTCGATCTGCGTGGCGAGCGTGCTGCCGCCGGGCGTCGGCTGGCGCCGGTTGAAAAAGCGCGCGCCCTGGTCGAAGAGGGCACGGCTGAAGCGCCCCCAGTCGATGGCGGGATTGCGGTTCGGCTGGTCCGCCGCGAGCAGGTAGCGGTCTTCGATGAAGAGCAGCGAGTTGGCGACGAGCGGCGGCACGTCGTCGAAGCGCTCGTAGACGCGCATCGGGTAGCGCGCCGAAAACAGCGACTCGCCGCTCGAATCGCGCAGCACGAGGCCGGCGTCGTCTTTCTCCTGATAGGGCAGGAAGAGCCCGCGGTCCGCGAGGTCGGCCATGCGTTCGGAATCGCGCGCCTGCGCCACGATGGCAAAACCGTGCGCCTTGAGCCGCGCTTCGAACGCGGGAATGCGCGCGTAGCCGAGGCGTTCGTCGTAGGGACCGTGGGAAGGAAAACGGATGCTGTCGCTCGGACCGGAGCCCACCGTGAAGCCCACGTCGCGGGTCAGCTCGGAAAGATAGTGCGCCTGCAGCCGCGAGGTCTCGATCTCGATCTGGATGATGCGACCGGCAATGACCGCGGCGACGAGAATCGCGGCGACAAGCCCCCACTTGATCCATCTCCAGATGGATACCGCGCTCGCGACGCGAACGGGAAATCGAACCAGCGGCCGATTCATGGCGGCTTCTCCCTGGCGTTGGCCAGATCGCTGCACTGCACTTCCAGACTGCACATTTCAAACCCAACTTTTTAACAGTCTAGCTCGCTCTTTCAGACTTCGGGAAATACGGACAAACACCGCTTCACAGCAGTCGCGCCACCACAACACACTCGTGCGCGGCACCGGATTTCATATCCGTTCCTATGCGCAATGTGCGGCGCTGCACGATACTGCCGGTTGATTGCCGACTGTCACGCATGAAGTGCGAGCCTGGTGCATTCATGCATGATCGAGCAATCGCAATACCTGCACCGGCTGGTACCCGCCGGCACCCTCTCCCCCCCGCCCCTACGCCTTCCTGTCTTCGCCATGCAAAGCTATTACGAAGCCACTGTCACCCGCCCCGTGCGGCCTGCGCTCGCCGGACGGCACAGCGCGGCGGTCTGCATCGTCGGCGGCGGGCTGGCGGGACTCTCCACCGCGCTTGGGCTCGTTGAGCGCGGCGTGCGCGACGTCGTCGTGCTGGAGGCAAAACAGGTGGGCTTCGGCGCCTCCGGACGCAACGGCGGGTTCGTGTTCGGCGGCTACAGCCTGGATTGCGCGGAGTTGCTGCGCATTCTCGGCGCGCCCCGCGCGCGCGAGCTTTACGCGCTCACGACGTCGGCCGTGGACCTGATGCGCAAGCGCATCCGCCGTTATGCAATCGACTGCGACGCAACCGACGCCGGCGTGATCCTCGCGAACTGGTTCGACGACCCGGCGCGGCTCGATGTGCAACGTCGGTTGATGAAGACGTCGTTCGGCGTGGACTGGGAGCCGCTCAGCGCAGCCGAACTCGCCGCGCGTCTCAAGACCACGCGTTATCGCGGCGGTCTCTTCGAACGCAATGCGTTCCACTTTCATCCGCTGAAATACGTGCTCGGCGTGGCGCAAGCCGCTGCCGCGGGCGGTGCGCAGCTCTACGAGCAGTCACCGGTGCGCGCCTTGCGCCGCGAAGGCAGCGGTTATGTGGTGCAGACCACGGAAGGCGAAATCGAGGCACGGCACGTGGTGATGGCGGGCGGCGGCTACGCGCGGCGCGTCTACCGGCGCGTTGAGCGCGCGGTGCTGCCTATCGCGACCTACGTGATGGCGACCGAACCGCTCGGCGCGCGGCTTGCCGACGCCATCGCCTGCGAGAGCGCCGTCTACGACACGCGCTTCGCGTTCGACTACTACCGGCCGCTGCGCGACACGCGCATCCTGTGGGGCGGCCGCATTTCGGTGCGGGAGCGCGAGCCCGGGGCGATCGCGCGGCTGCTCAGGCGCGACCTGCTCAAGGTCTATCCGCAACTGCACGACGTGCGTATCGATTACGCCTGGGGCGGGCTCATGAGCTACGCGCGTCACAAGATGCCGCAAATCGGGCAGAGCGACGACGGCGTCTGGTACGCGGTCGGCTTCGGCGGACACGGCATGGCGCCCACGACGGTATCGGGCGAACTGCTGGCCGCGGCCATCACGGGCGAACGTGCCGTACCCGAAGCGTTCGCCGCGTTCGGGCTCACGCGGGCGTACGGGCTCGTCGGGCTCGCCGCCGCGCAGCTCACCTACACGGCGATGCAGGCACGCGACGCGTTCGCGGACCGCGGGCGTTGAGGGATCGGTTCGACGTTTTTTTGGTCGCCTGCGGTGCCGTGCGCGCCGCCTGGGGTTTATCGCCAAAACCATCGGCTCAACCCATAGGCAAGGCATCCGCAAGCCGTCAGCAAGGCGCGAAACACCGGTCCATCACCGCGCAAATCCTTGCCGGACGGCCTTTTTCGCCATGCTAGAATGCCCCGTCAATGCCCGTGAAACGCACAATGAAAAAGGCAAGCAGGGTCGCCGCCCCCGAAACCGACGGCATGCCGTCCGAAGCCCGCCGCAAGTACGATCCTGAACAGACGAAGCGCAACATCCTCGAGGTGGCCACCCAGGAGTTCTCGTCCATGGGCCTCTCCGGCGCGCGCGTCGATGCCATCGCGGAGCGCACGAACACCACCAAGCGCATGCTCTACTACTACTTCGGCAGCAAGGAAGGGTTGTACGAGGCCGTGCTGGAAAAGGTGTACGGCGACATCCGCACGCTCGAACAGGACCTGCCCATCAGTGAGCTGGACCCCACCGAAGGGCTGCGCAAGCTCGTGGAATTCACCTTCGACTATCACGACCGGCACCGCGACTTCGTGCGGCTCGTTTCCATCGAAAACATTCACGGCGCGAAATACATCGAGCAGCTGAAGTCGTTCAAGAGCCGCAACGCGAGCGTGATCCGCACGATCGAAGACCTGCTCGCGCGCGGCGTGGCGGCGGGCCAGTTCCGCCCCGACATCGACGCCATCGACCTGCACCTGCTCATCAGCTCGTTCTGCTTTCACCGCGTGTCGAACCGCTATACGTTCGGCAGCGCGTTCGGGCGCGACCCGTCGCATCCGCGGCTGCGGGCGCGGCATCGCGAGATGATCGCCGACGCCGTACTGCGGTTCGTGCGCAAGGAAGCCTGACCGCAAACAAACAGGGGCCCGTTCGGGCCCCGGCTCTTTACCACGCAGCCGTCGAGTTCAGTCGAGCACGATGCGCTTGATGTCCCCCACCACGAAGATATAAGACAGCGCGCCGACCAACGCGATCACGCCGATGAACGCGAGCGCGCCGACGAACGACCCCGTGGCCGACACGATGAAGCCCACCACGAGCGGCGTGACGATGCCGGCAAGATTCGCGGCGAAGTTGAAGATGCCGCCCGTCACGCCGAGCAGGCCGTCCGGCGCGATGTCGGAGACGAGCGTCCAGCCGAGCGCCGCCATACCCTGCGCGAAGAACGCCACCGAGAGAATCACGATCACCGTCACGTTGCTTTCGACGTAGTTCGCCAGCACGATCGTCGAGGCGAGCAGCAGCCCGGCGATGATCGGCAGCTTGCGCGCCACGTTCGCCGACTTGCCCCGGCGCAGCAGCCAGTCGGACAACGTGCCGCCGAACATCACGCCCACCGACGCCGCAATGAACGGCATGATCGCGAAGAAGCCGATCTTGAGCCAGCCCATGTGGCGTTCGGTGGCGAGGTAAGTCGGGAACCATGTGAGGAAGAACACGAGCGTCGAGTTGCCTGCGAACTGGCCGAGGCAGATGCCCGTGAGTTGCCGGTGCTTGAGCAGGCGCCCGATGGTGCGCCACTCGAAGCCGCCTTTCTTGCCTTCGCTCGCAGCCCGCGCATTTTGTGCCGCGGTATCGGCCGGCTTGCGATGCGTGAGACCGCCGCCCGCTTCGATGTAATCGAGTTCCGCCTGATTGGCCGCCGGATGCTCGCGCGGCTCGCGATAGAACAGCCACCAGATGCCGCCGAACACGATGCCCACGCCGCCCACCACGTAGAACAGCGAGCGCCAGCCGAAGGCGCCCATCAGCGCGAACAGGAACGGGCTGAAGAACGCGAGGCCGATGTACTCGCCCACCGTGTACGTGCCTGTCGCCATGGCGCGCTCGCGCTGCGGAAACCAGGTCGCCACGACGCGGCTGTTGGTCGGAAAGCACGGTGCCTCCGTCACGCCCAGCCCGAGACGGCACGCGAACAGCGCGCCCACGCCGCTCACGAAACCCTGCAACAGCGTGAACACCGACCACAGCGTCATCGAAAGGTAATACGTGACGCGGCTGCCGAAGCGGTCCAGAAACAGGCCGCCCGGAATCTGCGCCGCGACGTAGCTCCACGAGAACGCCGAGAAGATCAGCCCCATCAACGCGGCGCCAATGCCCAGTTCCTTCGTGAGCTGCGGCGCGGCGATGCCGAGCACTGTGCGGTCGAGGTAATTGATCATCGTGCCGACGGCGAGCAGCGCCAGAATGCGATAGCGCGCCTTCGAACGCCGCGCGGTGGCGGCGGACGTGCGGGCGGCGGGCATCAGAGGCTCGTCGCCAGTTTGGGTTGATCCGGACATGGTTGTCTCCAGGTGTATTCGAACGATGTTGTTGTAGTGAGCGCGGGTACGTACCGACGAGCGCCGATGAGCGTGAAAAGTGGCGGTAGCCCTCAGCGGTTCAGCAGCGACTGGAAGTGCCGGTACATACGTTCGGCGTCGGGCTCGCGGCCTGTAAAGAGGCCGAACGCATCGACCGCCTGATACACCGCCATGCCGCCGCCCGACAGCGTGCGGCAGCCGGCCGCCTCGGCCGCCTCGATGAGCGCCGTGCGAATCGGGAAGTAGACGATGTCGGCCACCCACAGGCCGCTATGCAGCAGATGCGCGGGCAGCGGCAGGCCGGGCAGCTTCGCCATGCCGGTAGGCGTCGCGTGGATCAGGCCGTTTGCCTGCGCGAGCGCATCGCCCAGCACGCCGCCCGACGCGACCGTGGCCTGCGGAAAGCGCGCCTGCAAGTCGGCGGCGAGCGCGCTGGCGCGTTCGTTGTCGACGTCGAATACGGTGAGCGCGCGCGCGCCCATCATCAGCGCGGCGTGCGCCACCGCCGCGCCGGCCCCGCCCGCACCAAGCTGCACGACGCGTTCGAGCGACACATCCGGCAAACCGCGCCGGAACGCGCGCGCGAAGCCGGACCAGTCGGTGTTGTGACCAATGCGCTTGCCGTCCTTCAGCAGCACGGTGTTTACGGCGCCGAGCGCGCGCGCGTCGTCGGAAAGTTCGTGCAGCAGCGGAATGATGGCCTGCTTGCACGGGAACGTGACGTTCAGGCCGTTGTAGCCGAGGCGCTCGGCGCTCGCGAGCAGTTCGGGCAGCGCCGACGCGTCGAGCTTGAGCACGTCGAGGTCGATGCGGCGATACACGTAGTTGAGACCAAGCTGGCGCCCTTCCTCCTCGTGCATGGCCGGACTCAGCGACCCACCGATGCCCGCGCCAATCAGGCCAATCAGAAACGACGACGTACTCATTGCTTGCCCTTGCTCTTCAAAATGGTTGCCATGCGCTCCAGCGCGAAAACGTAGCCGTCGGTGCCGCATCCGCAGATTACGGCTTCGGCGACGGCCGAGACGAACGAGTGATGCCGGAACGCCTCACGGCGATGCACGTTCGAGATGTGCACTTCGATCACGGGCTTCGCGACCGCCGAGAGCGCATCCGCAATGGCCACCGACGTGTGCGTGTACGCGGCCGGATTGATCACCACACCCTGCACCGCGGCGCGCGTTTCGTGCAGCCAGTCAATCAATTGATGTTCGGCGTTCGACTGACGAAAGTCCACGCCAAGACCCAGACGTTCGCCCGCTTCGCGGCAGCGGCGCGCGACGTCCTCAAGCGTTTCCGCTCCATAGATATGCGGCTCGCGCGTGCCGAGCAGATTCAGGTTCGGCCCGTTGAGGACCAGTACCGACGCAAAACTCATCAAGACCTCTCAATGTCAGGAGTGCCCGGAAAACGCGGCGGCTGCGCACGCGCCTCTCCAGCCTGACGCGCAGTGTGCGCCCGAATGCCGCACGTGTCTTTGGGGGTTTTCGATAATTTGTACGATCTAGTTAGTTTGTATAAACTCCGCCTCGAATTCATTGCAGCAGTGCTTTCCGTGCTGCAACGGTGTACCAGACAGATACAAATGGAACGTTCGATGGTGCGGCGCAACGGTCGTGCGCTCATCGCACGGCGCCTTTTCATCGCGATTCCTGATCCCTCTCCGACTCCCCGCAGGAGCCTTGCATGCAGCGTTCGATTGCCACCGTGTCCATGAGCGGCACGCTCATCGAAAAGCTGACCGCCATCCAGGCGGCCGGCTTCGACGGCATCGAAATCTTCGAAAACGATCTGCTCTACTTCGACGGGTCGCCCGCCGACGTGCGCCGCATCGCCGCCGACCTCGGGCTCGGAATCACGCTGTTCCAGCCGTTTCGCGACTTCGAGGGCGTGAGCGGCGAGCGGCTCGCACGCAACCTCGAACGCGCGAAGCGCAAGTTCGACCTGATGCACGAACTGGGCACGAACCGCATCCTCGTGTGCAGCAACGTTTCGCCGGACACGATTCGCGACGACGCGCTCATTGCCGACCAGCTCGGCGCGCTCGCGCTCGCCGCGCAGCAGGCCGGCGTGTATGCGGGCTACGAGGCGCTCGCGTGGGGTCGGCACGTGAATTCGTATCGCCACGCGTGGCGGCTCGTGAACGCGGTGAACCATCCGAACCTCGGGCTCGTGCTCGACAGCTTTCACACGCTCGCCATCGGCGACAGCGTCGACGAGATCGCCGCGATCCCCGGCGAGCGCATCGCGTTCGTGCAGATTGCCGACGCGCCGAAGCTCGCCATGGACGTGCTCGAATGGAGCCGCCATTACCGCTGCTTCCCGGGCCAGGGCGACTTCGACCTGGCGGGCTTCACGGCACGCGTGGTGGAAGCCGGCTACACGGGACCGCTGTCGCTCGAAATCTTCAACGACGGTTTTCGCGCGGCGCCCACCGCCACCACCGCGGCGGACGGTTATCGGTCGCTGCTATTGCTCGAAGAGCAGACGCGCGGCGCGATGAAAGGCGCCAACACCGACCGTGAAGCGCATCACGCCGGCAGCAGCAGCGATGCGGCCGTCGCACTCTTCGAGCCACCCACCGCACCGGCGCACGTCGGTTTCCAGTTCCTCGAATTCGCCGTGGACGACACGGCCCGCGCGCATCTGGCCGACTGGCTCGGCAAGCTCGGCTTTCGCCAAACCGGCCGGCATCGCTCGAAAGACGTGGCGCTGTTTCAGCACGGCGATGCGTCGATCGTGCTCAACGCCGAAGCCGACTCGTTCGCAAGTGCGTTCTTCCAGCAGCATGGTCTGTCGCTCTGCGCATCGGCGTTCCGCGTGGACGACGCGAAGCTCGCCTTCGAGCGCGCCGCCGGCTTCGGCTACGCGCCATTCTCGGGGCGAGTGGGCCCGAACGAGCGCGTGCTGCCCGCGGTGCAGGCGCCCGACGGCAGCCTCAACTACTTCGTGGACGAAACGCCCGACGAACCCACGCTGTTCGAAGCCGACTTCGTGCTCACCGAGCGCACGGGCGGTGAGGCGGTGCGCGGCCCCATCGCGGGCATCGACCATGTCTGCCTTTCGCTGCCCGCGGCTTCGCTCGACACATGGGTGCTGTTTCTGCGCACGGCGTTCGGCTTCGAGCCGGAGCCAGGCCTGCTCGTGCCCGACCCTTACGGCCTCGTGCGCAGCCGGGCGCTGCGCAGCCGCGACGGCTCGGTGCGCGTGGCGCTCAACGCATCCGTGGATCGCCACACGGCCGTGGCCCAGGCGCTGCATACCTATCGCGGCTCGGGCCTGAACCACGTGGCCTTCCATACGGCGGACATCTTTCGCGCGATCCCGCACTTCGTCGCGCGCGGCCTGCCGCTGCTCAAGATTCCGCGCAACTACTACGACGACCTCGCCGCGCGCTACGCACTGCCCGATCAGACCATCGACGCGTTGCACGAAAACAACATCCTGTACGACCGCGACGCGCAGGGCGGCGAGTTCTTCCACGCCTATACCGAGCTGCTGGACCAGCGTTTCTCGCTGGAGATCGTGGAGCGTCGCGGCGGTTACGACGGCTACGGTGCGGCGAACGCCGCGGTACGCCTCGCGGCTCAGGCCCAGCAGCGTCGTCATGGGGCGCGCTGAGCCGTGGCGGCAACGTGGTGGCGGTCAGGGAATCAGGGCACACGCGGCTATACAGATAAAGTAAATCGTTATACCGTAGCTGCCGCGGTATTTAAGGCGCTTTTTGCGTCGCAACAGGTAATCGTTTTCCTTCTATAAACGATGAGACAGCACGCCTGTCCGGCGTGCATAACAAAGCCAAGGCTGGAGATAAAAGATGACTTCTCGCGATACCTTCCGTAATGCGTTGCTGGGCGCCGGCTTCGCGCTCGCCGCAGGCCCTGCGCTCGCGCAAAGCAGCGTCACGCTCTACGGCGTGGCCGACGACGCGATCACCTACGTCAGCAACCAGAAAGGTCATTCGAACTGGTACCTGCGCCAGGGCAACCTCTACGCATCGAAGTTCGGCTTCAAGGGCGTAGAAGACCTGGGCGGCGGCACCAGCGCGATCTTCGACCTCCAGGCCGGCTTCGACCTGAACACGGGCGCGGCATCGTCGTCGGGCCTGCTGTTCAACCGCCAGGCATTCGTGGGTCTGCAGAACAACAACTACGGCACATTCACGATGGGCCGCCAGTACACGCCGTACTACCAGTTCGTCGGCCCGCTCGCATCGAGCAACTGGCTCACGGGCGCAACGGGCGCGCACCCCGGCGACTACGACGGGCTCGACACCACCATCCGCGTCAACAACTCGTTCGTCTATACGTCGCCGGTGTGGTACGGCGTGCAGGCGAGCGCCATGTACGCGCTCGGCGGCGTCGCGGGCAGCACGGGCAAGGGCCAGACGATCAGCGGTGCGCTGCGTTATGCCAACGGCCCCATCGCCCTTGCGGCCGGCTACCTGCGCATGGACAACGCCTACGTGAACCCGGTCTCCACCACGAGCCCGGCGTTCGACTCGTCGTCCACGGCGAGCTTCGCGGTCTCCGCCGTGAACCAGGGTTACGTGACGGCGCACTCGGTGCAGCACATCGCCGCCGCCGGCGACTACACGATCGGCAACCTGATGATCGGCGTGAACTACTCGAACGTGCGCTACCTGCCGGGCAGCCGCTCGCTCTTCACGGATACGGCCGTCTTCAACTCCTACGGCGCAATTGCCTCGTACCGCTTCACGCCGGCGTTCGACATGGCTGCGGCGTTCTCGTACACGATGGCGTCGAAGGCAAACGGCATTTCGAGCGCCGCGCGCTACCAGCAGTACTCGCTGAAAGAGGCCTACCACCTCTCCAAGCGCACCACGCTCTACGCGGTGCAGGCGTACCAGCACGCCACGGGCCAGACGCTCGGCCTGAAGGGCGCAGGCAACATCGTGGATGCCGCGCCGGCAGTGGGCGACTCGCAGAACACGACGCCGTCGTCCACGCGCTCGCAGTTCGTCGGCATGGCCGGTATCGCGGTGGCGTTCTAGGCGCTACGGCTTCGCCTCTACATGCGCAGAGAAGCGCGCGGCCTTCGGGCTGCGCGCTTTTTGTTTTGTAAGCGCCGGGCATACGGCTTGCAAAAGCTACCTTGATCGCGACCGATATAATCGGCCGGATGGTTACAACCCACGCCCGTCAACATCAGGAGACACATGAAGAAATTCGCCGCCACCCTCTGCGCTCCGCTGCTGCTCGCCGCGTGCGCCTCCCTTCAGGGCAACCCCGATGCGGGCGAGCCGGTGATCGACAGCACCACGCAACGTTCCGTCGACAGCGTCGTGCAATGCATGACCGTGGAAGCCTCGAAGCATGACAGCAGCGTGAAAACCACTGCGCTGCCGCAAGGCGCCATGCTCGACTTCGGCGACTCGAACGTCGTCAAGGTACGCAGCGACAACGGCGCCACGACTTACCGGTTCTACGCCGGCAAGCGGCACATCAAGAACCTCTGGATCGAGAGCGCGAGTAAGACCTGCGCGCCCTGAAAAAGCCGCCGCCGCGCGGGTGTAACGTGTTGTTACCACTATGGCAGCGGCTGTTGCACCCGCGGTCCGATTTTTAAGAATCGTTTAAGACTTCCTGCGCATGATCCGCTGAAACTCGACCGAACAACCCAGGAAGGTGGACCGATGGACAGGCAAGACACGACTTTGACGAGCGCGCCGCAGCCCGCGGCCCCGGCGAAGCGCACGATTTTGCGCCGCCTGCTCAGTCACCACGAAATCGCGACGTTGCTGCTGTTGCTGCACGCGCCTATCGACGCGTCCGCGAAGCCCGAGATTCCCCAGTTGCAGGAAGCCGGCCTTGTCGAGCAGGTGCAGTCCGAAGCCGGCACGCCGCACATCCGGCTCACGCCTGAAGGCAACGCCATTCTGCGCGGCCTGGGCCTTGACCGTCCGCAACGGTAATCAGCCTCGATCCAACCCACCGGGCGATCACGCCTGCCACACCGCGTACCCGGCTTCGCGCAGGCCGATTCCCAGCTCCACTTCCATGTCGCGCGCGCCGTCGTACGGCAATGGATTGAACACTTCATACAGTTCCGGCATCAACCGCAAGCCGTAATCACGCACGAAGCGGTTCGACTGAATGCCGGCCTTGTGGCGGTCAAAACGCAGATCGGGATCGAGCCCGGTCATTCCCACATAAACGCAGGGCTTCGCGAACCGATACTCGGGATTCGCGCGGCGAAAGCGTGCCTCGTTCCAGACGGTGTCGTCGAGTTCGACCACGTAGACGTAGTAACGATGGGCTTTCAGGCGGGGTCTGGCGCGCGCCTTTTCGCTTGCGGACATGGCGGGACGATCAGCAGATCGGCAACCGGGGCCGGCCGAAACCACGCACGTTCTTCACCAACGGCGTCCGGTCACACCTTCGGCGAGGCCGGGGCGGAGGCGGTGGCATGCAGGAGCGCACGGTACTCGGTGGGCGTCACGCCCACCGTGGCCTTGAATTGCCGCGTGAACGCGCTGTGGTCGGTGTAGCCGCACAGCGCGGCGACGTCGGTGACCTTGTCGTGAGAGACGAGCAGCGCCGTGGCCGCATCCAGACGTGTCTTCAGCAAAACCTGGCGCGGCGTCAGATGAAACACCTTGTGGAAGTAGCGCTCCAGTTGCGCGACCGACATATCCGCCATTTCCGCCAGTTGCTTCAGGTTCAGCGGCTGCACGTAGTTTTCCTGGATGTACTGCACGACCGTGGCGAGCTTGCTGTATGCGGGATGGCTGCTCTCGTCGGCTCTCAGGTCGCGCGAGATGCCGGCCAGTCCCACCACGGTGCCCGTCGACGGATCGCGCAGCGGCGTCTTGCAGGTGAGGCACCAGCCTGGCTGCCGGCCCGGATACAGATGCAGTTCCAACTGGTCGACGAGCGTATTGCCGATGCTCACGATGGTCCTGTCCTGCGCGGTATAGACGCGGCCGAAGCGGCGCGGAAACACGTCCTCGGCGGTCTTGCCGAGCAGCGCTTCCTTGTCCTTGTAGCCGCAGCGCGAGGCGAGCGTGCGGTTCACCAGCACGTAGCGCGCTTGCACGTCTTTCACGAAGAACACGACTTCCGGCATGGCGTCGAACACCGGCTCGAGCAACGTGAAATGCGTGAGCATGGCCTCGAGCGTGGCGTCGGCAGAGGCCGACGCATCCGCGGCCCCCGCTGCCCCGGGAACCGCGTTTGGCGTCATGCCGGCTGCCGCTTGCAGCGCCGGATGGATGATGTCGGCCAGCATGGTCATGTCGGAATTCCGCGCGCCCGGAGCGGGTAAGAACGTGCGCTCGATTATAGGGCCCGGCACCGGCGCAAAAAAATCGGGAGGGGCCCGGGCTCAGGAGTCGGCGGCGGCCTCGATCAAGGTGCCGATCTGCGCGGGTTGCAGCGGCGGACGCGGTACAGCCGAGGCCACGCCTGCTCCCGTGCCCCAGCCGAAAAAAGTGCGGGCCGCCGTCGCGCAGATGCGCCCCTGGCAGGCGCCCATGCCGCAGCGCGTCTGGAGCTTGGCGTCGCGCCAGTTCGCGTGTGCGCGCACGGCGCCGATCGTCACGTCCTCGCAGCGACAAAGCAAGGTGTCGTCGGGCGGCACGGCGCGCGCCGCTTCGCCCAGCGCGAAGGCCGCATCCACGTTGGCCGCGAAGCGCCGCCAGCGCGCGCGTTCGGCGAAGCGGGCGCGCGCGGCGGGCGCGGCGTCGACGGCTGCCAGCCCCGCGATCTCGCCTTCCACGCGGGCGAGTTCCCTGCCGCCTACGCCCGTGCATTCGCCGGCCGCGAACACGTGCTCGACAGAAGTTCGCTGCAGATCGTCCACGGCGAGCGCGCGACCGTCGCCGCGGGCCGCCACCGCGCACCCCAGCGATTCACCCAGCAGCCCATTCGGCTCCAGCCCATAGCCACACGCGACGCGATCGCACGCAAGTGTGAGCTCGCGCTCGCCGCGTCGAATCGTGACCTGTTCGACATGCCCCGCTCCGCTCGCCTCGCGCACCACGCTGCCGGTCCAATACTGCAGCCCGGCGAAACCGCGTGTGAGCATGGCCGCCTGCACGAGCTTCGACGGCGTGCGCGTCAACGAAAGCGCAAAACGCGCGACCGCCGACGCGCTCGCCTGCTCGATCACCGCCAGCACGTCGGCCCCTGCATGACGTGCCGTGGCAAGTGCGGCGAGCAGCAATGGCCCGCTTCCGGCGATCACGATGCGCTCGCCGCGCACCGGCACGCCGCCCTTGATCAGCGCCTGCAAGCCGCCCGCGCCGGTGACGCCCGGCAGCGTCCAGCCTGGAAACGGCAGCAGACGTTCCCGCGCGCCGGTCGCGAGAATCAGGCGGCCGTACGAGACGCGCACGCCGCCGTGCTGTTCCGATTCGATCAGCAGTTCGCCGCCCGCAAGCGGCGCGACAACGCGCGACGACTGCCACCACGCAACGTGCCCATCCGGCGCCAGAGTGTCCATCAACGTGCGCAAAGGCTGCTGCGCCGGATGCTGCGGCCCCTGGCGCCAGACCTGGCCGCCCGCGCGCGGATTGTCGTCGATGATCGCCACGCGCGCGCCTTGCCCCGCCGCCGCGCGCGCCGCGCTCAAGCCCGCGGGTCCCGCGCCGACGATCACCACGTCGTAGCGTTCGCTCATTCCGTCCTCATCGTCTCGATCCGCTGCCCCTCGCGGCACAGCGTCTGGCAGGCAAGCCGATGCGCGCGACCGTCGATGGTCACGCGGCACTCCTGGCACACACCCATGCCGCAAAACATCGTGCGCGGCTCCCCGCGAACGGAGACGCGTGCGCCTCGTGTTGCGCCCACGTGGGTCGCATCCGCTGATGCAGTCGCTGATGCAACCGCTAATGCTGCCGCCACCGTGGCACCCTGCGGCACCACGACGGCATGCCCGTCCACCGTCACGCGAATTTCTTGCGCTCGTGTGCCGCTTCGTTGAACGTCACGCATGCCCGGCTCCTTGCGCAAAACGCGCGGGCACGTACGTGTCGGCGGGAATGGGCGGCGGCTCGTCGAGTATCTGCGCGGCAAGCAGGTTCGCCGTGGCGAGCGACGTGGTCACGCCGAGTCCCTCGTGTCCCACGGCAAGCCACACGCCGTGCAGGTCGCCGCCCGCCTGGCCGATCAGCGGCAAGCCATCGGGCGAGGCGGCGCGAAAGCCGGTCCATGCGCGAATCGCGTTCAAGCCCGGCAGCGACGGCAGATAACGCGCCGCGCGCTTGAGCATCTGCGCGAGCACGGGCATCTCGACGGCGGGATCGGTCGTGTCGAACTGGCGCGACGAACCGATCAGCAGTTGGCCTGTCGGCCGCGGCTGCACGTTGAACGCCACGGAGGTCCCCTGCGCGTGATGCGCGCTCTTGATGTAACCGAGTTCGAGCAACTGATGCCGGACCACGCCGGGGTAACGGTCGGTGATGAGCAGATGGCCCTTCTTCGGTTGCAGTGGCAGCCACGGCACGAGGCGTTGCGCGGCAAGGCCATTCGCGACGACCACGTGCGTCGCGCCAAACGCCGCTCCCGTGCGCAACACCACGCGCGACGGCTCCAGCGCGATCACCTCGGCGCCGGTATGCAGGCGGATGTTCGCCGCCCCCGGCGAATGCCGCAGCAGCCATTCGGCCGCCGCGGGCGCATAGACGATGCTGTCGTGCTCGATACGCAGCCCGCCCGCCATGCCCGGCGCGAGCGCCGGCTCGCAGGCATACAGCGCGCTCGCGTCCAGCAATTGCGACGCCACGTTCTGTGCCGCGAACGCCGCCTGCATCGCGCGAGCCGCCTCGAGTTCCTCGTCGTCGCTTGCAACCCAGAGCGTGCCGCAGCGGCAGAACGCATCGCGCTCACGCAACCGCGGTGCGAGTTCGAGCCACAACGCGCGCGAATAACGGGACAGCGCCAGCTCCGCGGGCGAATCGTTCATCACCACGATATGGCCCATGCCCGCCGCAGTCGCCCCGCCGCCCACGCCATTCGCTTCGAGCACGTCGACGCGCAGGCCGCGCGCCGCAAGCGCCGCGGCGCACGCAGCGCCGACAATGCCCGCGCCGATCACGATCACATCGGCTACGCGGTTGGCCGTCATGCCGTGCGAATGCCCCACACGAACGGATCGCGCTCGTCGAAGCGCAGGCGCGATTCCGCCGTCACCCACGCCTCGCCCGTAATGGTCGGCACGACCGTGGGCAGTCCATCGGCGTTCGGCTCGCCCGGCGCCCAGCTCGCTTCGAACACGCTGCCGATAATGCTTTCCTGCCGCCACACGGCGCCCGGCGCGAGCTTGCCGTCCGCGGCAAGGCACGCCACCTTCGCGCTCGTGCCCGTGCCGCACGGCGAGCGGTCGTACGCGTTGCCGGGACACAGCACGAAGCTGCGGCTGTCGATGCCCGCGCGCGCGCCCGGCCCGAACAGTTCGATGTGGTCGATGAACGCGCCGCCCGCGCCGGTGATCTGCTGGGCGTCGAGCGCGTCGCGCATGGCCGACGAAAACGCCGTGAGTTCGGCGATATGCCGCGCTTCGAGCGCGCGCCCGTGGTCCGCCACGAGAAAGAACCAGTTGCCGCCCCAGCCGATGTCGCCCGTGAACCGGCCGTAGCCGGGCACGTCCACGGCAACGTCGCGCCGGTAGCGATACGCCGGCACGTTGCGCACCGACACGCTGCCGTTCTCGTTCAACGTTGCATCCACCACGCCGACCGGCGTTTCGATGCGATGCTGTCCCGGCCCGATGCGGCCCATGTGGGCGAGCGACACGACGAGCCCGATCGTGCCGTGTCCACACATGCCGAGATAGCCCACGTTGTTGAAGAAGATCACGCCGGCCGAGCATTGCGGGTCGTGCGGCTCGCACAGCAGCGCGCCCACCACGACGTCCGAGCCGCGCGGCTCGTTGACGATGCCCGCGCGCCAGTGGTCGAACTGCGTGCGAAAAGTGTCGAGCCGCTCGGCGAGCGGGCCTTGTCCCGAGTGAACCAGCTCGGGACCGCCGGACACGACGAGCCGCGTGGGCTCGCCGCCGGTGTGGGAGTCGATGATGTCGAGCGTTTTCATGCCCTGATGGTAGGAACCCGCTTGCCGCGCGTCTTGGTGGCGTTGCGCGCCCGGCATGACGATTTCTGCACAATGCATCGATCCGGCAAGGGCGCCGGGCCGACTCCCGCGGCCTGTGCGGAAATCGTCATGCGCGATGCGCGAATGACGCAAGACGCCCATCGCGCTGCTGCTTACACTGCAACCCATCGATCACATGAGGAGAGCCGTCGTGGCACATATCTGGCAAGGCGTCATGCCCGCAGTCACTACCAAGTTCAACGCGGATTTCAGCATAGACCGTGCGTGGACGAAGAAGAACATCGAGGCGCAAATCGACGCGGGCGTGGACGGCATCATCGTGTGCGGGTCGCTGGGCGAAGCGTCCACGCTCTCGCTCGACGAGAAGCTGGAGGTGCTCGACATCGCCGTGGACGCCTCGCGTGGCCGCGTGCCGGTGCTGCTCACCATCGCGGAAAACAGCACGCTGGACGGCTGCCGCCAGGCCGAAGCAGGCGCAAAACACGGTGCCGCGGGCTACATGGTGCTGCCGGGCCTGCGCTACCTCTCGGACCGCCGCGAAACGCTCAACCACTTCCGCATGGTGGCGGACGCGAGCCCGCTGCCGCTCATGATCTACAACAACCCGCTCGCCTACGGCGTGGACATGACGCCGGAAATGTTCGCCGAGATCGCGGACGAAGCGAAGATCGTCGCCATCAAGGAATCGTGCGGCGACGTGCGGCGCGTCACGGACCTCATCAACGTGGTGGGCGACCGCTACGCGATTCTGTGCGGCGTCGACAACCTGGCCATGGAGGCGATACTGATGGGCGCGCACGGCTGGGTGGCGGGTCTGGTGTGCGCATTTCCGCACGAGACCGTGGCGATCTACCGGCTGATCCGCGCGGGGCGCCTCGAAGAAGCGCGCACGCTGTACCGCTGGTTCGCGCCGCTGCTTGCGCTCGACGTGTCGGCCAAGCTCGTGCAGAACATCAAGCTCGCGGAAGCCATCGTGGGTCTGGGCACCGAGCCCGTGCGTCCGCCGCGCCTGCCGCTCGCCGGCGCGGAGCGCGAAGCCGTGGAGACGCTGATCCGCCGCGCCATCGAAACGCGTCCGGCGTTGCCGCAGATCTGAAGAAAGCGGCCGGGGGCATCGCGTCGGCGGCACAGGTGCCGCTTCCTCCCCTCGGCCCCCTTCAGGCAGGCTGCGGCTCCCCGCAACAACGCTTGTCATCGAGGCCCGCGGCGGGGCCATCGTTCTGGGGCCGTCGTTCTTGGCCCCGCCGCCTTGCACCCACACCCACACTCCGAAGCCCCCACTTACATCCTGTAAAATCGCGGGTTGGCCTCCGCTCTGCCGCCCTACCCGGGCGTACAGAACGTGCGCCTCGTGCCGACCCCGCGCCTTTTTCGGGCTTCAACCCGCCCGAGCACCGCTACACGCCACGCGCAATGCGTGACCTTTCATTCCAACGATTATCCGGCCATGCAAGCAACCGACCTGGGCGTCGCCACGCCCGCTCCTGCCCGCGCACTCACGGGCGCCGACTACAAGACGCTCGGCCTCGCCGCGCTGGGCGGCGCGCTCGAGTTCTACGACTTCATCATCTTCGTGTTCTTCGCCCCTGCCATCGGGCAACTGTTCTTTCCGCCGTCCATTCCTGACTGGCTGCGCCAGTTGCAGACCTTCGGCATCTTCGCGGCCGGTTATCTCGCGCGGCCGCTGGGCGGCATCGTCATGGCGCACTTCGGCGACCTGCTGGGCCGCAAGCGCATGTTCACGCTCTCCGTGCTGTTGATGTCCCTGCCCACGCTGATGATGGGCCTGCTGCCCACCTACGCGACGATCGGCGTGATGGCACCGGTGCTGCTGCTTCTCTTTCGCGTGCTGCAAGGCGCGGCCGTGGGCGGCGAGGTGCCCGGCGCGTGGGTGTTCGTCTCCGAGCACGTGCCGTCGCGGCACATCGGCTATGCGTGCGGCACGCTCACGTCGGGCCTGACGGCGGGCATCCTGCTGGGCTCGCTCGTCGCGGCCGCGGTGAATCGCCATTTCGCGCCCGCCGAAATCTCGGCCTACGCGTGGCGCCTGCCGTTCCTGCTGGGCGGCGTGTTCGGCCTCCTTTCGGTGTGGCTGCGCCGCTGGCTGCATGAAACGCCGGTGTTCGCGGAGATGAAAGCCCGCCAGACGCTCGCCGCCGAAATCCCGTTGAAGGCCGTGCTGCGCGACCACGGGCGGGCTGTGATCGTCTCGATGCTGCTCACGTGGATGCTGTCGGCGGCCATCGTCGTCGTGATCCTCATGACGCCCACACTGCTCCAGAAGAAGTTTCACGTGGACGCCGCCACCTCGCTGTTCGCCAACAGCGTCGCCACGCTGTGCCTGACGGCGGGCTGCATCGTGAGCGGCGCGATGGCGGGGCGCATCGGCGCGCGCCCAACGCTGATCGTGGGCTGCCTCGCGCTCGCGGCGCTCTACTACGCGATGTTCCGTCAGATCGGCACCGACCTGTCGATGCTCGTGCCGCTCTACGCGGTGACGGGCTTCTTCGTCGGCACGATCGGCGCGGTGCCGTTCGTGATGGTCAAGGCATTCCCGCCCGTGGTGCGCTTCTCGGGCATCTCGTTTTCGTACAACGTCGCCTATGCGGTGTTCGGCGGCCTCACGCCGATCGTGGTGTCGCTGCTGATGAAGTCGGAGCCGATGGCGCCGACGTTCTATGTGGCGGCGCTCTGCGTGGTGGGCGCCGTCACCGCGCTCTTCATCAAGGACGCGCGCGTGGCGCGTTGATCCTCGAGCGCTGAAGTAGCAGGGCCGAGGCGCTCGCATGGCGGGCGCCCGACCTTCATCCACACTTCAGGTCAGCGCGAAACATCGCGCGCGCGGTACCGCCTACGATGGGGCCATGAACACGACACCCCATCTCCCCCACCTCCCCCACCTCCCTGACCCCAGGCCCTCATTTACGCCCACGCTCGCGCGCATTGTCGCGACCGTGAGCGTCGGCTTCGTCGTCACGCAGCTCGACGTGACCATCGTGAACATCGCGCTCGCGCGACTCGGCACCGACCTGCACGCCGACGTGGCGGGCCTGCAATGGGTGGTCGACGCCTACACGCTTGTGTTCGCGGTACTCATGCTCTCGGCCGGCGTGCTCGGCGACCGCTTCGGCGCCCGGCGCATGTATGCCGTTGGCATTGGGATCTTCGCGCTTGCCTCGCTCGCCTGCGGGCTCGCCACCAACGCCGCGACGCTCGTTGCCGCGCGTGCGCTGCAAGGCGCCGGCGCGGCGGCCATGCTGCCGAATTCGCTGGCGCTCCTCAATCACGCGTGCGGCCACGAGCGCACGCTGCGCGCACGCGCCGTGGGTCTGTGGACGGCCGCGGGCTCCATCTCGATTGCGGCGGGCCCGGTGGTGGGCGGCATGCTGATTGCCGCCTTCGACTGGCGCAGCATCTTCCTCGTCAACCTGCCGCTCTGCGCGGCGGGGCTTGTCGCTACGTTCGCGTGGCTGCCCGAGCGCCCGATGGTCCGGCAAACGCCGACATCGGCCGCCAACCCTGCGGGCATCGCGCCGCGCGGACTCGATCTGCGCGGTCAGCTGCTCGCCGTCGTAGCACTGACCGCCTTCACGGGCGCCGTGATCGAGTGGCGGCCGCTGGGCTTCGCGCATCCCGCCGTGGTGGGCGGTTTCGTGCTCGCCGTGGTCGCGGCGCTCGCGTTCGTCCGCGTGGAAGCGCGCGCTGCCACGCCCATGCTGCCGCTCGGGTTCTTCCGCAACCGCACCTTCAGTGCGGCCGTGCTGTTCGGCGTGTGCGTCAACCTCACCTATTACGGCACGGTGTTCGTGCTGGGTCTGTATCTGCAGCGCGTGCGCGGCGACACGGCCTTGCAGGCGGGCCTCGCGTTCCTGCCGCTCACGGGGGGGTTTCTGATGTCGAACGTTGCGAGCGGCTGGGTAGTGGCGCACTACGGCTCGCGTGTACCGATGATCGCAGGCGCGCTGATCGCCGCGCTCGGCTACGGTCTGCTGCATTTCGTGGACGGCGCCACGCCGCTCGCGGCGGTGCTCGTGCCGTTCCTGCTGATTCCGTCGGGGATGGGCCTCGCCGTGCCGGCCATGACCACCGCGGTGCTCGCCTCCGTGGAGCCCGCACGCGCCGGCACCGCCTCGGCGGTGCTCAACACCGCGCGCCAGGCCGGTGGCGCGGCGGGGGTAGCAGCCTTCGGCGCGCTCGCGGGCGGCGCGGAGGCAGCGCACATCGTGAGCGGACTGCACGTGGAGACAGCCGTCTCGGTTGTGCTGCTGATGATTGGCGCCGCGCTCGCCTGCGTCGTGCATCCGCGGCCCGAAGCGAGCCACACCGCGCCGCTTGCCACGAGCGGCGCCACAAGCCGCAGCGAGTTGCGCAACTCCTGACCTGCGCCCCGCATTACCTGCGCCGGCTTCTCAAAGCCGCGCCTCCTGAATCGCGCCGGTCGCGATGGCGCGCTCGATCAGCCCATCGTCCTTCGCCTTGCGGATGGCGTCGGCGATGAGCTGTTCCGGATCTTCCAGTTCCGCCTTCAGCGTGCCGATCACGCCCGACGCGTCGAACACAACAAGCGTCTTCGCCGAATCGGCGAGGCTGATGATCACGCGGTTCGCAGGCTCCTGGCCAATGCTCGCGCAGAGCTGCACGAGCTGGCCGCCCATGGTGTGGTCGAAGTTCTGTATCAAATGCGCCCTCCTTCGGGAAACGGTTCGTTTATCCCGACAGGCCCGAACGCGGCGCACGCGCTCCATCCACGCTGATGCGCCCCGCGCCTGTCACGAACAGCAGCAGAAAGCCTCCCGCAATCGCCACGTTCTTCCAGAAGTGGATCACCATGTCGCGTTGCAGCGCGGCGTCGGTGACGTTCCAGAAGTCATGTCCGAATATCGCGGTGACGATCGTGTAGACCGCCATCACGAGGCCCAGTGCGCGAATCTTCACGCCCAGCACGAGCGCGAGTCCACCGAGCACCTCTACCGCCACAGCAATCGGCGCGCCTACCTGCACGAACGGCACGCCCTTCGCGTGCAGATAGCTGACGAAACCCGCGTACCCCAGCAGCTTCATCGCGCCGCTCCACAAAAACAGAATGGAGAGCGCCACGCGGGCGATGAAAATCACCAGGGAGTCGATGGGTCGCGTCATTGAAGGCTCCTGAAAAAGGGGAAATAGCAGATGACCTCTTGCGGGTCATGTCAGTTCCAGCAGCGTGTGGGGTCAGCATATGTCCGATCGGAAGCCATTTCCAGGATTTCCAGGCAGATGCGGCGCGAGGCGGGCAATCCCTGGCCGGTAGGCGGCAAGAACAGCGCTTCAAGAAACGACGCAGGGAAAACCCACGGGCATCGCACGCACGTCCGCTTGTTATAATCCTTTCACGAATTCGAACGAAACATAACGCATCGTGTGGCCGTGTTCCCGGGCCGGCGCGCATGGTGCGCAAGGATCCCCATGCTCAAGGACGAACGCCTGCGCGTACTCAGCCAGGCGCTGGCGAAACAGAACGTGATGCGGCTGCGCGACGCGGCTGCGCTGCTCGAGGTTTCAGAGATGACGGTGCGGCGCGACGTGGCCGCCAACCCCGAGCGCTTCACGTATCTGGGCGGCTACATCGTGAGCGCCACCGACGTGCCGAACACGCCCGGCTACTCGCTCGACGCCGAGAAAGATCACTTCTCGCAGGCCAAAGCCGAGGCCTCGGCGCACGCGGCGAAGCTCATGGCCAGCAACGAAACCCTGTTCGTGGATTGCGGCACCACGCTCACCACGCTCGCCCGGCTGATTCCCGCGGACCTCCAGGTGACGGTGGTCTGCTACTCGCTCAACATCGCGGAGATTTTGCGGCGCAAGCCGAACGTGCGCATGATCCTGCTGGGCGGCGTGTACGTGCCGTCGTCGGATTCGTTCGCGGGCGACGAAAGCCTCGAGATGCTGCGCCGCATGGGCATCAACAAGGCCTTCATTTCAGCGGGCGGCGTAGACGAGGCGCGCGGCGTGACCTGCTGGAACTTCCATGAAGTCGCCATCAAGCAGGCCGCCATGGCGAGCGCCGTGGAACGCCACCTCGTGGTGGATTCGAGCAAGTTCGGCGTCGTGAAAGCGGTGCGTTTCTCGCAGCTCGGCGAGTTCGACTCCGTGATCACCGAGAAGGGGCAACAGGCCATCAAGCGGTAATGCGCGGTTGCGGCGCAGCCGGGGTACGGCTGGACTCGAAGCGCCGCGCCGCCAGTTGTCCTCTGCTTCAGTTGCCCTGCTTCAGTCGTCCATCCGTTGCCCTCGCTTCAACTCCCCCGCCGCCACGCGAACAGCACGCCGGCCAGCAGAATGAACGCGCCGATAATCACCTTCTGCCAGGTGCTCGGCACGCCCACCAGAATCAGCACGCTGTTGATCAGCGTCACCAGCACCACGCCCAGCAGCGTGCCCATCACGCTGCCCGTGCCACCCGTAATCCTTGCGCCGCCCAGAATCACGGCCGCGATCACGTCGAGTTCCGAACCCACCAGATCGAACGGATTGGCGAGCCGGTTGTTCGACACGTGCAGGATGCCCGCAATGCCGGCCAGCATGCCCGTGTAGCCGAACACGAACAGATGCACCGCGCGCAGGTTGTAGCCGAGGCGCTCGGCAATCGCGAGGCTGCCGCCCATCGCATAGACGGCGCGGCCCATCATCGTGCGGTTGAGCAGCCACCACGTGAGCACGGCCGCCATCACGAGCGCGAGCACCGAGACCGGCAGCACCGCGCGCAGGCCATCCGCCGTGCGATAGAACACGAGCGGAATGCGTCCGAAGTGATCCATGCTGTGCGGAATGTTCATGAAGAACGTGGTGCCCACGAAGGTGAGCAGCAGCCCGCGGTACAAATACTGCGTGCCGATCGTGACGATCAGCGACGGCGCCTTCAACCGATGCACGAGCAGCCCGTTCACGAGCCCGAGCAGCACGCCGCCCACCGCGCCGCACACGAGAATCAGCACGAACGGCGCGTCGGGCCACCAGGCGAACACGGCCTTCGTGATCGAGTACATGGTGAGCGCCGCAATCGCCGTGAACGACACGTCGATGCCGCCCGAGGCCAGCACCACGAGCGTGCCGAGCGCGAAGAGCGAGACCGTGGTGGCCGAGTGCAGCAGGTCGAAGAGCGTGGCGAACTGGAAGAAGCGCGGGTTGATTGCGCCCACCACGCCGCACGTCACGACGATCAGCGCCGCCGTGAACCATTCAGGCTGGCGCGCGAGCACCACGCGCAAGCCGTGCTTCACGGCAGGCTGAGCGTCGTCGGCGGCGGGTGGGGTCAAGGTGTGGTTCATCTGCGAGGGAACACTGGGTGGCATGTCAGGCGGCCTCCGACAACAGCGCGTGATACAGATCCGCTTCCGTCAGCTGGTCGGCACGGTATTCGTTCGCGACGCGCCCCTTCTTCATGAGCAGGATGCGGTCGCAGTTCTGCAACAGCTCGGGCAGGTCGTCGCTGATCAGGATGATGCCGATGCCGCTTTGCGCGAGCCGCTGCATGATGCGGTAGATGATGTCCTTCGAGCCCACGTCCACGCCCACCGTGGGGCCGTGCAGGATCAGCACGCGCGGGTCGATGGCGAGCCACCGGCCAATCAGCACGCGCTGCTGGTTGCCGCCCGAAAGCGACTGCACGGGCTTGTCGATACCAGGCGTCGCGATCTGCAGGTCGTCCACGGTCTGCCGCGCGAGCGCGTCGGCGCGCGCACGGTCAATCTGACCGAAGCGGTCGCGCAGGCTCGAAATCATTGCGGTGATCACGTTGTCGCGAATCGGCTTGTCGAGAAAGAGCCCTTCGTTCAGGCGGTCTTCGGGCACGTAGCCGATGCGGTGCTGCTTCGCGTCCGACGGCGTGCGCACCGTAATGCGCTTGCCGTCCAGCACGATCTGCCCCGACTGCGCCGGTGCCACACCGGCAAGCGCCCGCGCGAGTTCGTTACGGCCCGAGTCGAGCAGACCCGTCACACCGAGAATCTCGCCCGCGCGCAGCGAGAACGAGACGTCGGCGAACTGGCCCGCGCGTGTGAGCGCTTTCACGTCGAGCACTTGATCGCTGCCCACCTCGCCCTCACCGCTTTCCCGATAGCGTTCGCTCGTGAGGTGGCGGCCCGTCATCAGCTCACTCAACTGCGCCTTCGTGTACTGCGTAATCGGCCCTTGCGCCATCTTCTGGCCGTCGCGCAGCACGATCACTTCGCCGCCAATCGCATAGCATTCGTCGAGCTTGTGGCTCACGAACAGCACCGTCACGCCGTGCGCGCGCAACTGGCCGAGCACGCCGATCAGGTTGTCCACTTCCTTCTGCGTGAGCGACGTGGTGGGCTCGTCCATGATGACGAACTTCGCCTCGCTCGCAATCGCGCGCGCAATCGCCACGAGTTGCCGTGTGGCGAGCGGCAGTTGCTCGACGAGCGTCGCCTGAAACGCGGCGTCGCCGGGCAGCCCCACCGCTTCGAGCGCACGCGCCGCCGTGCGCGCGAGCGCGCGGCGGTCGAAGGTGCGGGCGAGCCGGCCGTCGTGATCGGCCAGCTCGGACGTGAGCGCCACGTTCTCCGCCACGCTCATGTTGGGCAGGAGCGAGAGATCCTGATAGACCGTTTCGATGCCCGCCGCGAGCGCCTGCAACGCCGTAAGCCGCGCGTGACGGACGCCCTCGACGATCAGTTCGCCCTCGTCGGGCGGCTGCGCGCCGGAAATGATCTTGATCAGGGTGCTCTTGCCGCAACCGTTCTCGCCGAGCAGGTGATAGATCTCGCCGCGCCGAAAGGCGAGGCTCACACCGCGCAGCGCATGCACGCCGGTGAACCGCTTGTGGATGCCGGTCACCTCGAGAAAGTGCGGAGCAGACGTGGGCGCATTCATGTCAGAACGGGTACTGCTTGTAGTTCGTCTTGTCCACGCTCACCCAGCCCTGGCCGCGCACGATGATGCCCTTGCCCGGTCCCTTCGAGACCGTCACCTTCGTGTAGCCCGGAATGCCGAGGTCCGCACCGTTTTCCACCGTCTTGCCGTCGATCAGCATCTTCGCGACCTTGTTCATGGCGAGCCCGGCGAGCTTCGGGTCCCAGAACGCGATGCCGTTGATGGCGCCGCTTTCGAGGAACTTGCCGGCCTCCGTGGGCAGGCCCGTGCCGTAGACGCAGATCTTGCCCTGCAGGCCCGCTTCTTCGACAGCGCGGCCAATGCCGATCACGTCGAGCGACGACGAACCCTGGAAGCCCTTCAGGTCCGGATGCTTGCGCAGCACTTCCTTCGCGACCTCATAGGCGTGCTCGCCGTCGTTGTTGGTTTCGAGCTTCGGCTCCACGAGATCCATCTTCGGATACTTCGCTTTCGCATTGCCGATGCCGCCATCGGCCCACTGCACCTGCGAGCGGCTGCCGAGCGACCCCACCAGCACGGCCCACTTGCCTTCGTTGTGCATGCACGCCGCGAGCCGCTCGTTGAGCGCCGCGCCATAGGCGGTGTTGTCGAACGCTTCGATGTCCACCATCGTGTTCTTCTCGTTGTCGGCCTCATGCGTGACCACCTTGATGCCGCGGTCCATCGCCTTCTTGAGCGCCGGCTCCAGCGTAGGCGGGTCGTACGGCACCACGGCGATCGCGGTCACTTTCTTCGCGATCAGGTCTTCGATGATCTTGAGCTGCTGCGCCGCATCGGCGCGGCCGGGGCCAGTCTGATAAGCGGTGACGCCGGGGTTCTCTTTCGCGAACTGCTTCACACCGTCGTCCATGCGATTGAACCAGTTGATGCCCGTCACCTTCACGACCGTGACGATGGTCTCGTTCGCGGCGTGGGCCGCGGCGATCATGCCCGTGGCGAGCGCGGCTGCCGTCAGCGCGGCGGCGAGTCGAGTGGGTTTCATGCAATGTCTCCTTTATGGTTGGTTGTGGACTGCGAAGATCGATGGTGTCAGTCGCGTGTCAGTCGGTTCTCACGCCACCGCTGCTGCCGCTATCGGCGCTGCGTCGGCGAGGCGCGACAAAACCGAACATGGACCGCACGCGCGCCTCGCCGGCGAACGCCAGCGAAAGCAGCAGCAGGAAGCCCCAGGCGCAGTCGCCGAAGAATTGCGACACGCCGAGCAGATTGAAGAGGCTCGCGAGAAATTGCAGCACCGTCGCGGCGAAGAACACGCAGACAATGCGTCCATAGCCGCCCGCCGGGTTCACGCCGCCCATCACCGCAATCAGGATGGCGATGAGCAGATACGAGTTGCCGTAGTCCCACTTCGCGCTCAGGGTGTGCGTCACGCTGATGAGCCCCGCGAGCGATGCGAGCACACCGCACATCGTGTAGGTGGCAATCAGCATGCGGTCGCGTGGAATGCCCGCATAGAAGGCAGCCTTCGGATTCGTGCCCATCAGGTAGAGCCTGAGTCCGAACGGCGAGCGCTTCGCGATCCAGCCCAGCAGGAGCACGGCCGCGATGAAGATGCAGAACGAAATGGGCACCTGCCAGACCGTGCCGTTGCCGATGTCCGAGAGCGGTTCGACATAGTCCACGTGCACCGAGGCGCCGTTGCTCAGCACCACCGCGATACCCGTGAACAGGAGTTGCGTGCCGAGCGTGCAGAGAATCGGTGTGAGCCGCAGCCGCGCAATCACGATGCCGTTCAGCAAGCCGCCCACGAACCCCATTGCAATCACGATGACGCAGAAGAGCGCCGTGTAGAGACCCGGCTGGTCGTCGCCGCTCACGAACCTGGGCACCACGAGCGCCGCGATCATGCCCGAGAGGTTGGCGAGCCCCACGCCCGAAAGGTCGATGCCGCCGTTGCCCGAGATCATGGAAAGCATGATGCCGAGCGCGAGCAGGCCGAGTTCGGGCAACTGGCCGCCCATGGACTGCAGATTGTCGAGGCTCACGAACTGCCCGTGCGAGAGGAACGTCGCCACCAGCACGACGAGCACGTTCACGGTGAGCAGGAAATTCAGCTGCCGGTCTTTGAGCAACGCTCCCGGCGAAAACGAACGCTTCATCGCAACCACCACTCCTTTGACGATGACACCGCGCGTGAGGCGCAGCGCGGTTCAATGCACGTGCGAAGCCTCGCCCGTTTGCGCAAGCACGCGATTCACTTCGTCGAGCGTCGGCATGGAAGGCGCCGTGCCCGGACGTGTCACCGAAATGCCCGCAAGCGCGCAGCCAAAACGCACCGCCGACAGCGCATCTTCGCCGCGCGCGAGCGCCGCCGCGAAGCCGCCCGTGAAGCCGTCGCCGGCACCGGCCGTTTCCACCACGCGTCCGCACTGAAACGCCGGGAGCAGCACCGACCGCGTGGCCGAGTGCAAGAGCGCGCCCTTCTCGCCCAGCGTGATGATCGCGGTGCCGACGCCTTTGGCGAGCAGCGCGTCGGCGGCACGCCGCGCATCGTCGACGCTCTCGACGGCCATGCCCGTGAGCGTGGCTGCCTCGGTCTCGTTCGGCGTGATGTAGTCGCACAGCGCGTAGAGGTCGTCGTCGAACGGCATGGCGGGCGCGGGATTGAACACGGTCGTCACGCCATGCCGGCGCGCCAGTTCGAGCCCGCGACGCGCAGCCGCCACCGGTTGTTCGAGTTGCGTGACGAACACGCGCGCGGCGGCGATATCGGCTTCGATGGCGTCCACGTCCGCGGCGCAGAGCTGATCGGCCGCGCCGGCCGCGACGATGATCGCGTTCTGGCCCGTCGCGTCGTCCACGAAAATGTGGGCTGCACCCGTCGATACGCCGTCCGCCACCGCGGGCACGCGCGCCGTGATGCCTTCGGCGGTCCACGTCGAACGTGCAATGGCACCGAAGGCGTCGTTGCCGATGCGCGTGCAGAACACCACGTCCGCGCCCGCGCGCGCCGCGGCCACCGCCTGATTCGAACCCTTGCCGCCCGGCCCCATCTTGAACGCCGTGCCCGCAATGGTTTCGCCGAGCAGCGGCATGCGGCTCGCACGGAACGTGAGGTCCGTCACGTAGATGCCGAGAATCACCACGCGGGCGGCGCCTGGTCCGGCTGGTCCACCCGGGCCGCGCGGCTGCGTTGCCGGCGCATTCATGACCGGTTCCCCGCGCTGGCCTGCGACGGGGCATCCGGCGCGAGCAGCACGCCCTTCTTGAATACGAAGCAGCCGTAGCCGCGCTGCTCGCCCGTGGCAATCACGCAGTAGGCCTTGCGGGCGCGCTCGTAGAAGGCAAAGCGTTCGATGGAAGCGAACGGCACGTCGCGCCCTTCGGCTGCGTTCACTTCGGCCTGCGCCTCGCGCTGAACGGCCGGAATGGTGTTCGGCTCGCCGACCACTTCCATGCGCAGTGCAGGATCGTCGACGAACGTGTCGAGCGGCAGCACCGAGAGCACGGCGCGAATGGCGCGCGCCGAGTCCACGCCGTCGAGCCGCAGCAGCTTGCCGAGTACCGTGGCGCGCGCGACCGAATCGGCGGGAAAGTTCGCATCGCAGATCACCACTTCGTCACCGTGGCCCATCGACGCAAGCGCATGCAGCACGTCGGCACTCAAAAGCGGGTCGAGATTCTTCAGCACGTTTTGTCTCCTACTCTTTGTTCGGTTTTTCGGTTTGTTCGGTTTATTCAGTCTGCCTGGCAATCAGACGGCGCATCGGGCACGCGAGGCCCAACCGTGAAACCTGCGCCGCACTCAGTCTCCATAAGGAATCCAGACGTTCTTCACCTGCACCGCCTCGTGCAGGAACGGCAGGCCTTCGCTCGCGCGGTCGAACCAGTCGAAGACGCGCCCGTGGTCCACGAACGTGCGCTTCAGGTTGCCCGCCGACTCGCGCTCCACGAGCGCCGCATGCGCCGCACTGCCGAAGCACCAAACCGCGTCCACGTCGTCGTGACGCACGAGCGCGGGCAGCAACGCGCTGCGCTCGCCCGTCACGATATTCAGCACACCGGCCGGCACATCCGACGTTTCCACCACCTGATAGAAGTCCGTCGCGACGAGCGGCGCCCTTTCGCCCGGCAGCAGCACGACGCGATTGCCCATCGCAAGCGCAGGCCCAGCGAGCGACACGAGCGCGAGCAGCGGCGTTTCGTCCGGGCACGCTACGCCGATTACACCGAGCGGCTCGTGCATCGCCAGCGCCACGCCGCGCATTGGCGGCGTGTGCACGGCACCGTCGAACTTGTCGGCCCACGCAGCATAGGTGAAAAGCCGCGTGACTGCCGCGTCCACTTCGGCCTGTGCCGCGTCGGCTGACGCACCGTTGCGCTGCACGAGCTGATGCGCGAACTCCTCCCCGCGTACGGCCAGGTTTTCCGCGAGGTAGTAGAGCACCTGGGCGCGGTTGTGCGCCGTCGCGTTCGACCAGCCTTGCGCCGCGCGCGCCGCGGCCACGGCGTTGCGGATGTCCTTGCGGTTGCCCGCGCCCACCTCGCCTACCACGCGGCCGTCCGGCGCATGCACTGGCAACGAATAGCCGCTGTCGGGCCGCACCTGCTTGCCGCCGATGAAGAGCTTCGGCGTGCGGTCGATCACGGCGGTCGTCGTGGAAGCCGGGTGCTCGCTGTCTTCGTCTGCGTCGTCTTCTACCGCCACGGCATGCGCGAGAACGGCCTGCTGCTGTGCCGGCCGTTTCGCAAGCGTGAGCCATGCGCGCGGCTGGAGGTATTCGTAAATGCCCTCGCGTCCACCCTCGCGGCCGAAGCCCGACTCGCGATAGCCGCCGAAGCCGACGGCCGCGTCGAAGAGGTTCGTCGCGTTCACCCAGACCACACCGCAAGCAAGCTTCGGCGCGACGTCGAGCGCGCGGCCAATGGTCTCGCTCCATACGCTTGCGGCGAGGCCATAGCGCGTGTTGTTCGCGAGCGCCACCGCTTCGTCGGGCGTGCGAAAGCTCATGGTCACCAGCACCGGGCCGAAGATTTCCTCCTGTGCGAGCACCGACGCACTGCCCACGCCCGTGACGAGCGTAGGGGGGTAATAGCAGCCTTCGCCCGGCATCTCCACGTGCGGCGGCTGCCAGATATCGCAACCCTCGGCGCGGCCGCGTTCCACGAGCGCGCGAATGCGTTGCAGCTGCACGTCGTCCACGATCGCGCCAATGTCGATGCTCTTCTCCAGCGACGGCCCCACACGAAGCGTCGCCATGCGGCGCTTGAGCTTCTCGACGAAACGCGCTTCGATGCCTTCCTGCACGAGCAGGCGCGAGCCCGCGCAGCACACCTGGCCCTGGTTGAACCAGATGGCGTCCACCACGCCTTCCACGGCGCCGTCGAGGTCCGCGTCGTCGAACACGATGAACGGCGACTTGCCGCCCAACTCCAGCGTGAGCGCCTTGCCCGAGCCCGCCGTGGCCACGCGAATCTGCCGGCCCACTTCGGTGGACCCCGTGAACGCGATCTTGTCTACGCCGCGATGTTCGACGAGCGCCGCGCCCGTGCGTCCGTCGCCTGTTACGACGTTGAGCACACCCGCGGGCAAGCCGGCACGCTGCGCCAGTTCCGCGAACAGCAGCGCCGTGAGCGGCGTGTATTCGGCGGGCTTGAGCACGACGCAGTTGCCCATGGCAAGCGCCGGCGCAATCTTCCAGGCCAGCATCAGCAGCGGAAAATTCCACGGCACGATCTGACCGATCACACCGAGCGGCGCCCACTCGGCGAACTCCGTTTCCTGAAGCTGCGCCCAACCCGCGTGATGCAGGAAGTGACGCGCGACGAGCGGCACGTCGATGTCGCGCGTCTCGCGAATGGGCTTGCCGTTGTCGAGCGATTCGAGCACGGCGAAGAGCCGGCTGTGCCGCTGCACCATGCGTGCGAGTGCGTAGAGATGTCGCGCGCGGCCCGTGCCGCCCAGCGCCTGCCATGCGGGCTGCGCGGCACGTGCGCTGGCCACGGCGGCGTCGATGTCGGCCGCGCTGCCCTGCGCGACGTGCGCAAGCAATTCGCCGGTGGCGGGTGCGTGAGTGGCGAAGCGCTCGCCTTCGACCGGCGCGCGCCACGCGCCGCCGATGAAATGGCCGAACCCGGCCTCGTGCTGCGCGAGCCAGGCGCGCACAGGACCGTCGTCCTCAGGGGCGGGGCCGTAGGCCATCGATGAAAAATACTCCGCTACGCTCGTGGTCATGGTGGGTGATTCAGGCAGGCGTGGTCGTCGTGTTGGTTAGGCGCTCATGCGAGCGGATGACGATGGAAGGCCGAATAACGGCCGCTCACGTGGTGTTCGAGCTGCCGTTCGATGTCGGCAAGCAGGCTCGATGCGCCAATGCGAAAGAGCGCCGGTTCGAGCCATTCGCGGCCCAGTTCCTCTTTCATCAGGATCTGATACGAGAGCACGGACTTCGCGCTCGACACCCCGCCTGCCGGCTTGAAGCCGATTGCGAAGCCCGTGCGCTCCAGATACTCGCGGATCATGCGCACCATCACGAGCGACACGTCGAGCGTGGCATTCACGCCTTCCTTGCCGGTGGAGGTCTTGATGAAATCGGCGCCCGCCATCATGCAGACCATCGACGCACGCGCCACGTTGGACAGCGTGCGGATGTCGCCGGTGGCGAGAATGGCCTTCAGATGCGCGCGGCCGCAGGCGGCGCGAAAGTCGCGCACTTCGTCGTAGAGCGCGCGCCAGTTGCCCGTGAGCACGTGTTCGCGCGTGACGACAATGTCGATTTCCGCAGCGCCATCCGCCACGGACGCTTCGATTTCCTTGAGCTTCAATTCATGCGGCGTGAGCCCTGCGGGAAAGCCCGTGGACACGGCCGCGACCGGAATGCCGCTGCCCTCGAGTGCGTCGACAGCCGCTGCGACGAAGCGGTGATAGACACACACGGCGCCTGTCGTGATGCCGGCGGACGCCATGCCAAGCGCTTCCAGAATGTCGTCGCGCACGGGATGGCGCGCCTTCGCGCAAAGCCTGCGCACGCGGCCTTCGGTGTCGTCGCCGTTGAGCGTGGTGAGGTCGATGCACGTGATGGCCTTGAGCAGCCACGCGGCCTGGGCGTCTTTCTTGACGGTGCGGCGCGTGGCGAGCGTTGAGGTACGGCGTTCCACCGCCGACGCATTCACCCGCAGGCTGTCGAACCAGCCGGCGTCGAACGGCACGCCGGGATTGCATTCGCCATGTGCGGCAGAACCGCGATGCAACGCGATGACGGACAGCGGCAAAGAGGGACTTTCGGACATCGTCACGACCTGATCTTGTGCAATGCAAAACAGAAATTGACGGTTTGCTCGCATGCATCCTACATCGACTGATAGGATCGTAACAAGTCGTCGTTACGATTATTTCTTTCCGCTTTCCCTCACTTTCCGCCCCGCATGCCCTCGGTGTTTTCACCAGGCGTGGACGCGCACGTCGTGAAAGTGGCGTGAAGGTTTCCCCCCGCGAGAATCGGCCCCATTCATCCATTTCAACGCAGTGAATGAGGAGACGATCGTGAGGAAGAAGCATCTCGCATTGGCGGTACCGGCGACGGTCGCGTTCGCGGCAGGCAGCGCATACGCGCAATCGAGCGTCCAGCTCTATGGGCTCATGGACTTGAGCGTGCCGACCTACCAGTCGCATGCCGACGCGAACGGCAATCACGTCATCGGCATGGGCATTGGCGGCGAGCCGTGGTTCAGCGGCAGCCGCTTCGGGATGCGCGGCGCGGAAGACATTGGCGGCGGCACGCAGGTGATCTTCCGGCTTGAAGCGGAATACCGCGTGGCGGACGGGCAGATGGAAGACCCGGGTCAGCTGTTCGACCGCGACGCATGGGTAGGTCTGCAGAACGATACGTTCGGCAAGATCACGGCGGGCTTCCAGAACACGATTGCGCGCGACGCATCGGCCATCTATGGCGACGCGTACGGTTCGTCGAAACTTTCACTGGAAGAAGGCGGCTGGACCAACTCGAACAACTTCAAGCAGATGATCTTCTACGCGGCCGGGCCCACAGGCACGCGTTATTCGAACGGCCTCGCGTGGAAGAAGCTCTTCAACAACGGCATCTTCGCGTCGGCGGGCTACGCGTTCGGCAACCAGACGAGCTTCGGTCTCAATTCGGTGTATCAGGGCGCGCTGGGTTACAACGGCGATGCTTTTGCCGTGTCCACGTTCTATAGCCACGTGAACAAGCAGGGCTTCGCGAACCAGAGCTTCTCGGTGGGCGGCAACTACACGTTCGGCATTCTGCGGGCCAACGCCGGCTACTTCCGCTACTGGGGCGATCAAGGCTCGCTCGGCCAGCGTCAGGACAACGCATGGACCGTGTCGTTCAAGCTTTCGCCGAAGGGCCCGCTCGACTACGAACTCGGCTACCAGCAGATGCGCGTGCACAACGCGGCATACAACTCGGACGGCGACATTCCGAACGCGAACCTCGGCACGTTCGATCCCGCCTCGGGGCTGCACAACGGCTTCAAGGAGACGCTGTACGGTTCGGTGTTCTATCACTTCTCGAAGCGCACGGAAGTGTACCTGGCCGGCGACTACATGCGCCTGCATGGCGGCTATACGGTGGGCAGCACGTTCGGCTCGAACAACCAGGTCGAGGTGACGGGCGGCATTCGTACGCGCTTCTAAATACGCGCTTGCTGGCACGCGCAGAAGAACAGCTCATCCTCCACGCGTAGTGGATTTGCGACCCGCATGGGCACCTGCCCTGCGGGTCTTTTTTCTTTCTTTACGACTGTGGGTGCAACGCCCGGCAGAGCGTGTGAACAGCAGACCGTGTTGGACCGCGCACACACGCCCGCCGTGAAAGATCAGCGCACGCCGCCGCTCGCGTTCAGATGCTCGCCCGTGATCCAGCGCGAATCGTCGGAGGCGAGGAACACCACCACGCGCGCGATGTCGTCGGGCTGGCCGATGCGGCCAAGCGGCGTCTGCGCGAGCACGCTGCTCTCCATGTCCGAGCCGATCACAGAGGCCGCATGCGTGCCTTCGGTCTCGATGAGCCCCGGATTCACGGCATTCACGCGAATCTTGCGCGGGCCGAGTTCCTTCGCGAGCGAACTGGTCGCGGCATCCACCGCGCCCTTCGTGGCCGAGTAGACGGTCGTGTACGCCGGCGTGATGCGCGTCACCACCGAACTGACGTTCACGATGCTCGCGCCCTCGCCCAGATGCTTCGCGGCAGCCTTCGTGGTGAGCAGCAGGCCCAGCACGTTGATATCGAACTGCCGATGGAAATGCGCTTCGTCGATCTCTTCGATCGGCGCAAACGAATACACGCCCGAGTTGTTCACGAGAACGTCGAGGCGCCCATAGGTTTCGACTGCGGTGTTGACGATACGCTCGGCGTCCGCGGCCTTCGACACGTCGCCCGCTACGGCGACTGCTTTACCGCCTGCGGTGATGATGGCGTCCACGACGGCGTCTGCGCCGGCCTTGCTGGATGCGTAATTGACCACCACCGAAGCGCCTTCGGCAGCCAGCGCCTTCGCGATGCCCGCGCCAATGCCCTTCGATGCGCCGGTCACCACGGCGACTTTGCCAGTCAGCTTGCTCATGATCGTTTCCTTCGAAAATGCGTAAGTGGGTACAGGGAACGCGACGCGTTCCGTGTGTATGCAGTGCGACGGTGTGAATCTATCCCGGCGTCGAGCGGCGATAAATGTGCGCAGCACGAATACATTGGCCGGATGCGCCGAACAATCGGCGGCGGACCTGCGGCGCGACTCACACATGCCGCAGACAAACCATGACGTTCGAAGTGATGGTCGCGCCGCGGGCTTGGGTCATCATCGCGACCATGAGCACACTGGCCTCTGCCTCGCTTCGCATGTCGGCATCGCATTCCGTGGTCGCGGGCCGCAACGACGAAGCAACCGCCATGCTCGATAAGATCGCCGTGCCGCTGCGTATACGGAGTAGACGGCGGACGGAGTAGACCGGAGCTCGGCGTGCTCTCGTTCGTCAGCACGACCACGGTGTTCGGCACGCCGGTCGCCGCCGAATGAAACCGCAAGCTGCGGAGCGTCTCGCGCACGCGGCATGCGTAGAGTGGTTCATGGCCTCACAGGAGTACGTACATGAACCGCCTCGACTCGCAACTTCCATTGCTCGATACGCAGAACGATCCCGCACCATCGCTTGCGCCCCATGAGGATCGCGAGCGGCACCGCCATCCAGCCGGCTCCGACCCGTCCCTCTCTCGCCGCATCGAAACACTGGATTGGGGCGCCATCGCGCAAATGCTCGACGAATACGGCTATGCAGTCGCTCCCCAATTGCTGACAGAGGACGACTGCGACGCGCTGGCCGCCCTCTATGGACACCACGAGCGCTTTCGCAGTCGCATCGTGATGACCCGGCACGGCTTCGGCCGCGGCGAGTACCAATATTTCAGCTATCCGTTGCCGCGCCCCGTGCAGCAACTGCGCACGAGCCTCTACCCGCATCTCGTTCCAGTGGCCAACCGCTGGAACCAGACGCTCGGCATCGACGTGCGCTATCCAGCCTCGCACGCGGAATACATCAAACGTTGTCACGCCGCCGGCCAGTTGCGCCCCACCCCGCTGCTGCTCCAGTACGGAAAAGACGACTACAACTGCCTGCACCAGGATCTCTACGGCGAACACGTGTTTCCGTTACAGGTGGCGGTTCTGCTAGCCGAGCCGGGCCGCGACTTCACAGGCGGCGAGTTCGTGATGACCGAGCAGCGGCCGCGCATGCAGTCGCGCGTCCAGGTCGTGCCGCTGCGCAAGGGCGACGCGGCGATCTTCGCCGTCCACCATCGGCCCGTGCAGGGCACGCGTGGCGCGTATCGCGTCAACCTTCGGCACGGTGTGAGCCCCCTGCGCTCGGGCCAACGACACACCTTGGGGGTGATCTTCCACGACGCAACGTAAGGCATTCGAAAGAATCATCCGGAATGTCCCCTGGGTTGTTACAAACGCGGGCGAGAGCCGTTACAAATGCCGTCGCCAAGCTGTTACAAACAGCGGTCAAATGTAACGCGTCCACATGCCGCATTTTTTACCGCGCAAGTAAACCCTTGCCTTTATTCATATCAAAAGGGGAATAGAATTTCCGGGGTGCGCGGGAGCGTCGCAGAGAAGTTGCTTCAATCAGGAGATACCCTGTCGTAGCAAGGGTTTGAGGCCCACAATAGCGCTGGCCGGGCCGCCCGGCGCACGCCAATAAGGCGCGTTGCAGATTTATGAAAAAATTACTGATCCACAGTCGGTTTTTTTCCACAATTTTTTTGACGAGCCATTGCTTTTTGACATTCCCCCTCATACAATTCGCTCCAAGCTGTTACGAGTTGTAACAAGCTGTATCAAATAGATAGATATCGCCGAAGGTCGTTACAAGACCAGGCGGGGGCAGAAAAGACATAACGGCGAACAACGCCGGCAGTTCAATCGGGGCTTCGGAAAACTGAGAAATGGACCGTAGCAGCGAGACGCTGGAGTCAATCCGCGAAATCAATTTGTCGTACATCATGCTTGCGCAACGTATGTTGCGTGAGGACAAGGCAGTCGGCATGTTCCGGCTGGGCTTGTCGTCGGAGCTGGCCGAACTGCTTGCCGGGCTGTCACTCGCACAGATCGTCAAGCTGGCCTCCTCCGACCAGCTTTTGTGTTTCTTCCGCTTCAACGATCACACGATGCTGTCGGCCCTCACGCAGACGACGCGTCACGCTGACGTTGCTTCGACGCATGCCGCCATCCTGCTCGCGGGTCAGTCCGCGGAGCAGTTCGCCTGACAGGGACCGCCATGCAAGCTGAAGTCACGATGCTCAAGTCTGCGCCGAAGCGCAGCCTCACTGAAGACGCACAGGAAGTGTTCCGCGCGATCGCCTTGATCGAGCTGGGCGCGCGCATGCAGGTGCTGGAAAGCGAACTCACGCTTTCGCGCGACCGCATGATCCGCCTGTACCGTGAAGTGAAAGGCGTGTCGCCGCCCAAGGGCATGCTGCCCTTCTCCGCGGACTGGTACATGACGTGGCTTGCGAACATTCATGCGTCGCTGTTCTACAACACCTACCTGTTCCTCAAGAACGAGGCGCGCTGCTCGCACCTCGACGCTTTGACGAAGGGCTACCGGCTGTATCTGGAACACTGCCGTCACAGCGACACGGAAGCCGTGCTGGATCTCACGCGCGCCTGGACGCTCGTGCGCTTCTTCGACGCCGGCATGCTCCAGCTCACGCCGTGCTGCCGCTGCAGCGGCAAATTCGTCGCGCACAAGCATGACCTGCAGCACAACGTAGTGTGCGGCGCCTGCCAGCCGCCCTCGCGCGCGGGTAAGACGAGAAAGGCGGCCGTGGCACGCCAGGCCGTCTGCGAAGACACGGTCGCGGCCGACGCCGCCCTGCTGGCCGAAGTCGCCGCGCAGACCCATGTGCCGGTCACGCGAGCGCCCGTCGCCGAAGCGGCCTAGCGAAGCCGGAAGCCCCCAGCCTCCCATTTCTCTGCGTTTCATCGGTTCATTGCGCGGCCCGCCTCTCACGGCGGGCCGTTTCATTTGCGGCTTCGCCCGCCCAGCCTCTCCCTCCCGCCGATCGGTACTTCCCCTGGCCTTTCTTGCAACGCGTCGATAGCCGGCAGAAGGTTTCGTTTCGCTACGATCCCGCAAACGTAAAGCCGCTCAAGACATCAAAACAATAAAGACACCGGATTCCTTACTTTTCCACTTCAACAATATTTCGTATTCCTTCGTCCGCGCGGAACGAAAGGATAACGAAATAACCGGTGCAGGGACGCAAGATGAAAGTGCTGCTCGCAGAAGACAACGAATCGCTGAGCCACTGGCTGCTCAAGCTGCTGAAGGAAGAGCGCATGGCCGTGGACCGCGCGGCCGACGGCGACGCCGCCGACCAGCTGTTGCGCACCGAACAGTACGACGTGGTGCTGCTCGACCTGCAACTGCCGAAGATGACCGGCAAAGACGTGCTGCGCCGTCTGCGTGGCCGACGCAACAACGTGCCGGTGCTGGTCGTCACGGCGAGCGGGTCGATCGACGAAAAAGTGGAGTGTCTCGGCGCCGGTGCCGACGACTACATCGTGAAACCGTTCGAGACGCGCGAACTGGTCGCTCGCATCAAAGCGCTCGCGCGCCGCCAGAACGGCGAAAAGCATACGGATTTCGCCTGCGGCGACCTCACCTACAACACCGACAGCCGCCAGTTCCGCATCCGCGGCGAGCCGCTCTCGCTGCGCCCCAAAGAGCATTCGATTCTCGAAATGATGATGCTCAAGTGCGGCAAGACACTCTCGAAGTCGGCGCTGATGTCGGGTGTCTACGCGCTCGAAGAGGAATCGAGCGAGGATGCCATCGAGATCTACGTGCATCGCATCCGCAAGCGGATCGAGCATTGCGATGCGACCATCGTTACGTTGCGCGGGATCGGCTATCTGTTGCAGGAGAAGAAGGCGCAGCCTGGATAGGCGAGCGCATGTCGCCCCATCAATGCGCGCTTAAAACAAAAGCCGTGCACGTCGGCTATCGACGTGCACGGCCCTCTGCTGACTTCCTTTCCGACGCTCGTCACGACTCAGCGGGCTCAGCGCTTTGCCACCTGCTGTGCGTCTTGTGTCGAGCCTTGCTCCGGCGAAGCGCTGCCCGTCTTCGTGTCGTCGCCCCAACCGCCGCCCAGCGCACGGATCAGGTTGACGGTCGCCACGGCCTGCACGCCCTGAAGCTGGCTTGCCTGCAACTGCGAGACCAGCACCGAGCGCTCGCTGTCGATCACGTTGAGGTAGCTGACCTGCCCTTCCTCGTACTGCGTGCGCGACAGATGCGCGGCCCGCTGCGACGCATTCACCGCATCGTTTTGCGCCTTCATCTGGTCGTCCAGCAAGCGCAGGTCGGACAGGTTGTCCTCCACCTCGCGGAACGCTACGAGCACCTGCTCGCGGTATTGCGCGACCTGTTCGTCGTACCTCGCGCGGGCCTGGTCGAGACCGGCCTGACGGCGCCCGCCGTCGAAGATCGGCAGCGTGAGCGCCGTGCCCGCGAACGGCCCCAGCAGGAAGGTCCGCGTGGACCATTTGAACAGATCGCCCAGCGTCGCGGACTCGTAGCCGAACGAACCCGTGATGTCGAGCTGCGGGAAGAACGCGGACTTCGCGAGCCCCACGCGCGCGTTCGCAGCGGCCATTGCGCGTTCGGCGGCGGCAATGTCGGGCCGGCGTTCGAGCAGCGCGGACGGCAAGCCCGGCGGAACGCGCACGGCCACGGGCGCAAGCGGTGTTTCGGGGAACGAAAAGTCCGCCGGTGCCTTGCCGAGCAAGATCGCGAGGCCATGTTCCGACGCCGCACGCTGACGCGCCACGCCCACCGCATCGGCCTGGGCCGTTGCCAGTTCGTTGCGTGCCTGCGAAACGTCGAGTTCGCTGATGTCGCCTTCCTTGAAGCGGCGCTCCGCGAGCCTGAGCGCATCCTGACGCAGCGCCACCGTGCGCCGGAACAGATCGACCTGCGAATCGAACTGGCGCAGCTGGAAGTAGTTCTGCGCAACGTCGGCCTGCAACGCGAGCTGCACGGAGCGGAACAACGCTTCGCTCTGCTGCGCATCCGCGCGCGCCGCGTTCACGTTGGAGCTCACGCGACCGAACAGATCCGCCTCATACGAAACCGTGCCCTGCGCGCGCCACAGCGTCTGCGTGGGCACATTCCGGTCGTCGGGCAGGAACTGTGAAGCGGGCGAGAGCCGTTCACGCGTGGGACCGAAGCCGGCATCGAGCGACGGGAACCACGCCGAGCGCGCGGACCGCGTCACGGCACGCGCCTGCTGCACGCGCGCAGCCGCCGCTTTCAGATCCTGGTTCGCGGCCGCAGCCTGCTCTTCCAGCTGGTTCAGCGTCGCGTCGCCAAACACGCTCCACCACTCGCCGCGGTGGGCCGCGTCGGAAGGCTGGGCGGCCTTCCACGTGCCGGCATCCTGAGCGGCGATCGGCGCTTCCTTGAACGCCGCGGGCGCTGCCGCGTCCGGGCGGTGATAGGTCGGCTCTACCGAACATGCGGCGAGCAGCGCGACCAGGAGGCCGCTGACCGCGACCCAACCCAGCCTGCCAAACCCTTGCATGCGCGCAGCGCCGCCTGTGAATCCACGATTGTTCATTATCAGGTTCTCCTCAATCCATCGCGGGCAGCGCAGAGCTGCGCGGCGAGTCCTTCTGCGCCACGTGGATCGTGCCGCCTGCCAGCATGCGCAGCACCACGTAGAACACCGGCGTCAGCATCAGGCCGAACAGCGTCACACCGAGCATCCCGAAAAACACCGCGATACCCATGGCATGGCGCATTTCCGAACCCGCGCCCGAAGAAAGCACGAGCGGCACCACACCCATGATGAACGCGATGGACGTCATCAGGATCGGGCGCAGCCGCATGCGGCTCGCTTCGATAGCCGCGGAAAGCGGCGAGTGTCCGTCGTGCTCCAGCTCGCGTGCGAACTCCACGATCAGAATGGCGTTCTTCGATGCGAGTCCCACCAGCACCATCAAGCCGATCTGCGTGAAGATGTTGTTGTCGCCCTGCGTGAGCCACACGCCCGTGAGCGCGGACAGCACGCTCATCGGCACGATCAGGATTACCGCGAGCGGCAGCGTGAGGCTCTCATAGAGCGCGGCCAGCACGAGGAACACCAGCAGCACGCTGATCGGGAACACCCAGATACCGGAGTTGCCCGCGAGAATCTGCTGATACGTCAGGTCCGTCCATTCGAACTTCACGCCGCGCGGCAGCGTTTCGGCAGCAATGCGTTCCGCCGCTTCCTGAGCCTGACCCGACGAGAAGCCGGGCGCCGGGCCGCCGTTGATGTCGGCGGCGGTGTAGCCGTTGTAGCGCACCACCATTTCCGGACCATACGTGGGCGACACGGTGACGAGCGACGACAGCGGCACCATTTCGCCCGCGTTGTTACGCGTCTTTAGTTGCAGGATGTCGTCTGCACGCTGACGGAACGGCGCATCTGCCTGCACACGCACCTGGTACACGCGGCCGAACTCGTTGAAGTCGTTCACGTACAGCGAGCCCAGATAGATCTGCATGGTGTCGAACACATCCGTCACCGGCACGCCGAGCTGCTTCGCCTTCACGCGATCCAGGTCCACGTTCAACTGCGGCACGTTGATCTGATAGCTGGAGAAAGTGGGACCCAGCTCAGGCGTAGCCGACGCCTTCTTGATGAAGTCCTGCGTCGCCTTCGCGAGTTCTTCGTAGCCCACCGCGCCATGGTCTTCCAGCTGCATCTTGAAGCCGCCCAGCGTACCGAGACCCAGCACCGGCGGCGGCGGGAACACGGCCACGAACGACCCCTTGATGCCCGCGAACTTCTGGTTGAGCGCGCCCGCAATAGCCCCCGCCGAGAGCGCCTTGCCCTTGCGTTCGCTAAACGGCTTGAGCGTGACGAACACGATGCCCGCGCTCGAACTGTTCGTGAAGCCGTTCACCGAAAGACCGGGGAACGCCACGGCACTTTCCACGCCAGGCTGCTTCAGCGAAATGTCGCTCATCTCGCGAATCACATTCTCCGTGCGATCCAGCGACGCGCCGTTCGGCAACTGCGCAAACGCCACGAGGTATTCCTTGTCCTGCGCGGGCACGAAGCCGCCCGGCACGATATGCGTAACAAACACCGTCGCGCCAAGCAGCACCGCATAGACCGCGAGCATCGCGCCCTTGCGTTTGAGCACGCCGTTCACGCCGCGGCTGTAGTTCTCCGCGCCGCGATGGAACACCTTGTTGAAGCCGCGGAAGAAGCCGCCCAGCAAGCGGTTCATGACGCGCGTAAGCCAGTCTTCCTTCGCGCCGTGGCTGCGCAGCAGCAGTGCCGAAAGCGCCGGCGAAAGCGTGAGCGAGTTGAACGCCGAGATCACCGTGGAAATGGCAATGGTCATCGCGAACTGCTTGTAGAACTGGCCCGTGAGACCCGTCATGAACGCGAGCGGCACGAACACGGCCACCAGCGTGAGCGCAATCGCGATGATTGGCCCGCTCACTTCCTGCATGGCGCGATACGTGGCGTCGCGCGCACTCAGCCCGCGCTCGATGTTGCGCTCCACGTTCTCCACCACCACGATGGCGTCGTCCACCACGATACCGATGGCGAGCACCATCCCGAACAGCGAAAGCGCGTTGATCGAGAAGCCGAACGCCAGCAGCAGCGAGAACGTGCCCACGATCGAGACCGGCACAGCAATGAGCGGAATGATGGAAGCACGCCACGTCTGCAGGAACACGATCACCACGATCACCACGAGCGCGATGGCTTCAAGCAGCGTATGCACCACAGCCTCGATACTCGAGCGCACGAACTGCGTGGGGTCATAGACGATCTTGTAGTCCACGCCGGCCGGGAAGTCCTGCTTGAGCTCCTTCATCGCGGCACGCACCTGGTCCGAGATTGCGAGCGAGTTCGCACCCGGTGCCTGGTTGATGGCGAGCGCCACCGCCGACTTGTTGTCGAGCAGCGAACGCAGGCCGTATTCGGACGCACCCAGTTCGACGCGCGCGATGTCGCGCAGATACGTGACGCCGCCATCCGGCGCGGTCTTCACGACGATGTCGCCGAATTCCTTCACGGTCGTCAGGCGACCTCGCGCGTTGACCGAAAGCTGCAACGGCGTGCCGGGCAGCGTGGGAGACGCACCGATCACACCGGCCGCCACCTGCACGTTCTGCTCGCGAATGGCGTTCACCACGTCGTTCGCCGTGAGCCCGCGCTGCGCGACCTTCTGCGGATCGAGCCACACGCGCATCGCGTAGTCGCCCGCGCCCCAGAGCTGCACTTCGCCCACACCCTGAATGCGCGCGAGCCGGTCTTTCACGTTGAGCAGCGCGTAATTGCGCAGATACGTCATGTCGTACTGATCGTTCGGCGAGATCAGGTGCACCACCATCGTGAGCGTAGGCGAGCTTTTGATGGTCGTGATGCCGAGCCGCTGCACGTCTTCGGGCAGCCGCGGCAACGCCTGGTTCACGCGGTTCTGCACGAGCTGCGTGGCCTTGTCCGGATCGGTGCCCAGACGGAACGTGACCGTGAGCGTCATGTTGCCGTCGCTGTTGGCCTGCGACTGCATGTACAGCATGTTCTCGACGCCGTTGATCTGCTCTTCGAGCGGCGAGGCCACCGTTTCCGCGATCACCTTCGGGTTCGCGCCCGGATACTGCGCGTGCACCACGACCGACGGCGGCACGACCTCGGGATACTCGGAAATGGGCAGCTGGAACAGCGCGATCACGCCGGCCAGCAGAATCACGACCGACAGCACACCCGCGAAGATGGGCCGGTCGATGAAGAATTTCGATATGTTCATGGGTGGCTCTGAATAAAGGAGAGCGTGTGTGCGATGCGGGCGGCGCGGGCGACGTCCTGCTCGCGCCTGCTATGTGTTGGCATCGCGAACGTCATGAGTTCTTCGCCTGCTTCGTCGAGTTGCCCTGGTTCGCACGCGGCTGCGCCTGGGCTTCGCTTTGCGACGACTGCTTGACCGGCTTGCCTTGCGCGCCGGCCGTGCCTGCAAGAGGTGCGCTGTTCGGGTCGCCATCGCCCGTCATGGGCACCATGTGGGCTCGCACCTCCTCGCCGGGCCGCACGCGCTGCGTGCCGTTCACCACGATGCGCTCGCCCTTCTTGAGGCCGCCCGTAATGACGCGCAGGTTGCCCTGCTGGCCGCCCAGCTGCACTTCGCGGTACGCGACGTGATTGGCGCTGTCCACAACGAAGACGAACTTCTTGTCCTGGTCGGTGCCGATCGCGGCGTCGTCGATAAGCAGCGCCGGGTGCGGCGCGCTGCCGCTCACCTTGATGCGCGCGTAGAGGCCGGGCAACAGCGTGCCGTCTGCGTTGTCGAAACGCGCGCGCACGCGGATCGTGCCCGACGACGTATCGAGCCGGTTATCCACGGACTCGATCGTGCCCGTGCGCGAATAGCCCGATTCGTTGGCGAGGCCGAGATCCACCGGCACCTTCGTGCCGTCCTTCACGTGGCTGATGTAGTCGAGATACGTCTGCTCGTCTGCATCGAACGACGCGTAGATGGGCGACACCGAAACGAGCGTGGTCAGCGCAGCCGCATTGGCGCCGGCCGACACCACGTTGCCCAGCGTGATTTCCGCGCGCGACACGCGACCGGACACAGGCGCCACGATGCGCGTGTAGCCCAGATTGATCTGCGCCGCTTCCAGCGCGGCCTGCGCGGCCTTCAGGTTCGCACTCGCCTCGCGCGCGGCGTTCTGCTTCTGGTCGTAGTCGCGCTTCGCGATGGCGTTGTCCGTGATAAGACGCTGTGCGCGTTCCCAGTCGCTCTGCGCATAGCCGGCTCCCGCCTGCGCCGCGGCGAGCTGCGCGGCGGCGCGATCCACTTCGGCCTGATACGGACGCGGGTCGATCACGAACAGCGTGTCGCCTTTTTTGACGAGCGCGCCGTCCTTGAAGTTGACCGACACGATGGTGCCCGACACCTGCGGGCGAATGTCCACCTTCTCGATGGCTTCGAGCCGGCCGGAGTACGACTGCCAGTCGACGATGCTGCGTTCCAGCACATTGGCTACGTCGACTTCGGGCGCCATGGCCGCCTGCGACTGGGCCGGCGCATTGGCATTCACGCGCATGGCGCCGACCGTGCCGAGTCCGGCAACGACCACAAGGGCAACCACTGCAACGATGATTCGGGGGCGAGACAACGGAAAGACAGACATAGTGGGCTCCAATGCGATGGTCGTTTCAATTCGTATTCGGTGGGTCGTTCGCGTGCATTCGTTCAGCGAGCGGTTCTGCTACGTCGTCGCGTGCGGTGCTTACGCGAGCGTGCGTGAGTCGAACTGCCACTGAAAGAAGCGCACAGCTTCCTGCAAGGCGGCCGGATAACCGCCAATGGCCGCGTGCGAGACGCTCGGGAAACGCACCACCTGGGTGCGCACGCCCGCGTCGATCAGGCGGCTCGCGTACTTCTCGGCCTCGATGTGCAGCACGTCGTTCTGCGCCGTCACGATGAGCGTGGCGGGCAAACCAGCGAGCCGCGTACATTCCAGCGGCGCCGCATACGGATGCATGCGCTGCGAAGCCTGCGGCAGATACGCGCGATAACAGGCCGCGCATTCGCTCGCCGTGATGTCAGAACTCAGGCGCCGCTCGTCGCCGAGCCGCGTGAGACTCGGGTCCAGCATCGGCGCGAACAGTGCCTGTGCGTCGAACCGCACGTCGGCACGATCGCGGCCGATCAGCGCGACGACGTTCGCGATCTGTCCGCCCGCATCGTGCCCCGCCACGCCAAGCCGCCGGGCGTTGCCGCCAAACGAACGTGCGTGCGACTGCACCCAGAGCGCGGCACGGTGAGCGTCTTCGGGTGCGGCCGGAAAAGGGAATTGCGGCGCAAGCGAATAACCCACCGAAACCACGAGTGCCGGTAAGTGCTCTGCGAAATAACGTGCGGCGTGGTCCGCTTCTTCCAATGATCCGCGCACAAAACCGCCGCCATGGAAATACAGCAATACCGGCAATCCGTTCGCTTTCACCGGCCGATAAAGGCGCAATACGATGGGCTGCGCGTAGCCGTCGATCGTCATGTCCGAGACCGCCAGCGCGGGCCCGGCCGGTGCGCCGTCCAGGTCCGCGTCCGTCTCGTGCGCCGTGCGGTCCCCCGAGGGCGCAAAGCCCGACGGGGCAAACGGGAACGACGGTTTGAATGCATCCATGGCGAAGCGCGCAATGCGCGAAATTAGTATCGAACGGGGCGAATTGTGGGTTCGGCAGACTTGCAAATAAATGCCTATAATCCGGCAACACAATTCGGCGGCACTGAACAATCGTTTTGCAGACACGTGTCTGCCCAAACAGTGGAACGCCCGCCCCCTTTTGGAGAATCGCAATGGACCGGCTTCAGGCCATGCAGGTATTCACTCGGGTGGTCGACACGAACAGCTTCACGCGCGCAGCAGAAACGCTGGACATGCCCCGCGCCTCGGTCACGACCATCATCCAGAACCTCGAAGCGTTTCTCGGCACCCGTCTCATGCATCGCACGACGCGGCGCCTCTCGCTCACGCCGGACGGCGCGGCGTACTACGAGCGCTGCGTGCGCATTCTCGCGGACGTGGAGGAAACCGAAGCGGCGTTCCAGAACGGCAGCAAGAAACCGCACGGCAAGCTGCGCATCGACATGCCGGGTTCCATCGGACGCCTGCTCGTCATTCCGTCGCTGTGCGAATTTCGTTCGCGCTACCCGGACATCGATCTGCAACTCGGCCTCACGGACCGTCCCGTCGATCTGCTTCAGGAAGGCGTGGACTGCGTGATTCGCGTCGGCGCGTTGCAGGACTCGTCGCTCGTCGCGCGCCGCATTGGCCTCTTCGAAGGCGTGACGTGTGCGGCGCCCGCGTACATCCAGCGTCACGGTATGCCGAAGTCGCTCGAAGACCTCGAGCAGCATCGTGCGGTCAATTACTTCTCGAGCCGCACGGGCCGTGTGATGGATTGGGCCTTCCTCGTGGAGGGCAAGGAAATCGAGGTGAAGATGCAGGCCGCGGTTTCGGTGAACGACGCCGACGCCTACGTGACCTGCGGACTCGAAGGCTTCGGTCTCATCCAGCCGGCGCGCTACCAGGTGCTGCCGTATCTGAAATCAGGCGAACTCGTCGAAGTGCTGCCCGACGAAAAACCGCTGCCCATGCCTATTTCGGTGGTCTACCCGCACTCGCGGCATCTTTCGCCGAAAGTGCGCGTGTTCGTGGACTGGATTGCCGAAGTGTTCGACCGTTGCCCGCTGCTCTCGGGCCGCGCGGCGCTCGACAAGACCTGCTCGAAGCGCACCTTCGAAGAGCGCGAGTCCAACCCGGATATCGATACACCGGTTGTGACGGAGTGGGTAGCCTGAACGCGACCTGAGCGGTACAGGCCCGGCACCATGCCGGGCCTTGTGCTGAAAGGCTGAGCGCCTCAGCGGCCCGGCACGCCTTCGCGCCATTCCGCCCAGTGCGTCGCGATGTCCTGCACGAGCGGATTGCCTGCTCGGTAGAGATTCTCGATGGCAATCGAAAAACCGCCCTGCGCCGCGTAGTTCAACAGATTGTCCGCACTCGACTGGCCCGCATAGGGCCGGTCGAAGTCCGATCCCGCACGCAGCACCGCCACGCGGTTGAGGTCCACGCGGCCCACCGCGGCCGCGCGCGTGAGCGCTTCGTACGTTGCGTTGTCTTCCTGCTGCGTCGTGCAATAGACGCCCTTGCCGTCCGTGAGAATCTTCGTCCAGTCGCGCGCACGCTCGCCGAGCAGCGTGCCCGACCACCACGTGTCGCCCGCCAACGTATCGCACTGAACCACCGTGGGCGGCTGGTTCGCGGGGGCGTATCCGTATTTGGCGCGCGCGGCCTGCGCCTGGGCGTTGTCGGAGAGCGTGACGTTGCGTGACAACGCGAACGCCGCATCGGTCAGCTTCGTATTGAGCTGGAAGACTTCCGTGCGGTAGTCGAGCGGCGGCTTGTCGCTCGGGCTCTTCGTGTTGATGCCGAGATAACCGGTGTTCCAGCCCGACGGAATTTCGCGTCCGTCGATTTCCCACTGAATGCCGAAGTCGACGAGATACTTCGCCCACGCTGCCGAACCGAGCGTGCCCTGCGCCGGATCGATGCCCGCAATGCCCGCCACCATGAAGTACGTGTGTCGCAAATCGAAGCGCGGCGAGAATGCGAGCGCCATGATGGACGCTGCCGCATTGGCGTGGCCCATGCCCGTCGTCATCACGCAGACGTCCTGTTTGTTGCAGTGAACGGCGGGATAGTCGGGCGAGAGCCCGGCCACCTTGATGTCCTGCCACGGCCCCAGGCGATCGAGCCACACCTGGCCTTCGGGCCCGAACATCGAGACGATCATCACCTTCACGTGACGGCCCTGGCCTTCGTCGGCCCCCTGCGCGAAGCTGCTTGCATCCTCGGCGTTGGCCGGCACGGTGGAAACGGCGGCACAGGCAACCAGCGAGAGCGCGGCAACGGCGCTCAATGTACGAGTCATCATGTTCGTGTCTTCCTTGTGGGTGTCGTACGGCGGGAGGGAGGCATGCCGTCGTGGCAGCTCGTGCGATTCACGAGCGCAACGGCGACAGCCGCAATGACTGCGGCCGCGGCTCGTCAGGCGCCACCCAGTATAGGGGCACGAAATTCTGTTTCGAAGTGCTTTTTCGCGTGCGTAGCCGCGTGTTCGCGGAGCGTGACGCGGCATCGCGATGCGTCGTGATCCGTCGTGATGCATCGTGGTTCGTGGCACGCCCCTGGTGGCTCGCGGCCGCTAGGGCGTGGCCGCTGCGCCCGAGAGCAGTGCCGCGGCATGGCTCGACCCGGTCTGCTTCGCGATGTCCCCTGCGGTGAGGCCGCGATTGTCGCGCAGCATGCGGTCGGCGCCGCGGGCAAGCAGCAGCTTCACGGTATCGGCGCGGTCGTAGCCCGCGGCCCACATCAACGCGGTAAGGTCGTTCTTGTAGAGGCGATTCACGTCCATCCCGGTATCGAGCAGCAGTGTCACGACAGCCGTGTGTCCCTGCCCTGCAGCGTATTCCATCGCCGTCTTGCCGACGCGGTCGGTGGCGGCCGGGTCGGCCCCGTGCGCGAGCAGCAGTCGAACGATCTCTTCATAGCCGCCATACGACGCCGCCATGAGCGGCGTGACGCCCTGCACATCGGCCTGCCGCACGTTCGCGCCGTGCTCGACGAGCGTACGCGCCATGCCGGCGAGGCCCTTCTTGCTCGCCGTGATGAGCGCCGTGTCGCCGATACGGTTACGCGAATCCACGGCGGCGCCTTCGTCCAGCGCCGCGCGAACGGCGGGCTCGTCACTGCTGCGGGCGGCCGCGAGTAGTTGCTGGTTCAGGGCATCGTCGGCAGCGCTCGCGTAGGCGGCCGCACCCAGTACGCTGCCGAGCAACGTGCGCGTCATCCATATCGCGGTTCGCTTCATCGTGGAGTCCCCTTTCGTCCAGCCGGCGCGTCCCTCTCGAACAACGTTCCATGAAACATCATCTGCATCACTGAAGATTGGCGATATACGCGGCGAGGTTGCGGATATCGTCGTCGCTAAGGCCGCGCGATACGCTCGCCATGTTGCCCGCATCGTTGGTGCGCGTGTGCGACCGGAAGTCCTGCAACTGTTTGACGATGTACTGCGTGTGCTGGCCCGCCACACGTGGAATCTCGTTCTGGCCGAGAAAGCCGCCGAGGTGGCACATCGTGCACAGCACCTGCGCCGCTTTCTGGCGGCCCGCATCGATGCTCGCGGCGTCGGCCTTCACGGGCACCGGCACCGGCTTTTGCGCAGCGAAGTAGGCGGCGAGGTCCTGCATGTCCTCTTTCGATAGCGTGGCGGCCACCGGGCTCATGCGCGGATCGCTGCGGCGTCCCTCCTTGAAGTCCTTCAATTGCAGATAGAGATAACGCGCCGTCTGCCCCGCGAGGATCGGATAGTCGGGATTCGTCGAATTGCCGAGCGGGCCGTGACAAGCCACGCATACTTGCGCCTTCGCTTCGCCCGCGGCCGAGTCGGCGTGTGCGAGGCAAGGCAAGACGGCCGCGTTGATACACGCCAGCACACCCGCTATGGCCGCGTTACGGACAGATAATCGGCGTCGCAATGCGTATCGCAGATAGACGCGGCATGCGGCACATGCCGCATAGGCGGCACGCAGCGCCCGCTCCAGGTGGCGACGCGCGCTGCAACGGTCCAAAGCGGCCTTCGACGAGATCGGCTGAACCATGGCCGCATCGCGTCAGGGCAACGCAAACACAAGCACGGTGTTGCCGCGCTTGAAGTCGAGCTGCGTATTGCCGCCCGCTGCCACGGCCACGTACTGTTTGCCGTGAATCGTGTACGACACGGCCGGCGCGTTCACACCCGCGCCGCACTGGAATTCCCAGAGCTTCTTGCCGGTCGATGCATCGAATGCGCGGAAGAGGCCGTTCCCCTCGCCGTTGAACACGAGACCGCCCGCCGTCGCCAGCACACCGCCGATCAACGGCTGCTCGGTCTTGTAGTCCCACGCCACCTTGCCCGTATCGATGTTGACGGCCGAGAGCTTGCCCCATTGCTGTTCGGCCGCAATCGTCTTGAACGCGCCGCCCAGCCAGAGCTTGCTGCCTCCCGGATAGGCGGCGTCTTCCACCTGATACGTCATGGGCTGATGCAGGTTCGCCGCATACGCGAGCCGCGTCTTCGGGTCGAACGCCATGGGCGACCACTCCACGCCGCCGTTCGCACCAGGCAACATGCGCGCGCCTTCGGCCGTGGGCAGCGTCCACATGTTCTCCTGCGGGATCATCGCCTCGGAGAAGCGGATCAATCGGCCCGTAGCGCGATCGTGCACATAGACGTGCCCCGTCTTGCCGCCGTGAATCACGCCTGGAATCATGCGGCCGTTTTCGTCGCGCACGTTGACGAGAATGGGCGGGCTCACGGCGTCGAGGTCCCAGACGTCGTGCGCGATGTACTGGTAGTGCCACTTGTATTTGCCGGTATCGAGGTCGATCGCCACGAGCGAATCGGTATAGAGGTTGTCGCCCGGGCGGATCGCACCGTAGAGGTCCGGCGACGGGTTGCCCACCACGAAGAACACCGTGCGCGAGGCGCGGTCGATGGCGGGCGTCATCCAGACACCACCGCCCAGCGTCTTGTAGAAGTCGCCGCCTTTTTCAGCGAGCTGCTTCTTTTCGGCATCGATGTCGCGCTTCATGTCGCGGCCCGTGGCGTCCTTCGTTGCCCACACGCCTTCCTGGCCCGAATCCGGAATCGTGTAGAACGTCCAGAGCAACTGGCCGCTCGCGGCATCGAACGCCTTCACGAAACCGCGAATACCGTACTCGCCGCCGTTCGTGCCGATCAGCACCTTGTCTTCCACCACGGTGGGCGCCATGGTTTCCGAATAGCCCTGTTCAGGGTCTGCGATCTGGCTTTCCCAGAGCAGCTTGCCCGTTTTCGCATCCAGCGCGACGAGCTTCGAATCCAGCGTGCCCATGAACAGCCGGTCGCCGGCAATGGCCACGCCGCGGTTGTTCGGTCCGCAGCAGAACGTCGTGACGGGTCCCATCTTGTGCTTGTAATGCCAGTACTCCTTGCCGCTCACGGCATCCACCGCATAGACGTGATTGAACGACGTGGTGATGAACATGATGCCGTGCGAAACGATGGGCGCCGTCTCCATCGACTCGTTCACTGCGGTCTGAAAGATGAACACGGGCTTCAGCTTCGCGACGTTGGTGCGGTTGATCTGCGTGCCGGGATAGAAGCGCGTCTGCGCATACGAGCCGTTTGCGTGAAGCCAGTCGGCGGCATTGCCCGCTGCGGCATCGAGTTGCTGCTGCGTGACGGGCGACAGCATGGGCGGCATGGGCGACGCCGTGGTGGTCGCTTCGCTTTCCACTTCCTGAGCGGCCCACGTGGGCGCGGCCCCGAACGTTAGCGTCAGCGCGACCAGCGACGCGCAGACAAATGACGAGTGATGGATCGTATGCATGAAGGTCTCCTCTCTCATGACTTATCGAGGTATTCGTCATGCGAATGCGGCAATCACCGCGCAATGGAATGATTGCCGGATACGGAATGGCGCATCCCTCTCAAACTGAAGATCCGTTTCCAACCATGGGTTCTTTCGAGCGGGCGGAGCGACTGCGCTTGCAGAATTAAGCTATCCCAGGAATGCTGGCCGGACGTCCGGCCAGAGGGAAGGCTCCCTCAAGCGTAGGCGAGCCTATTGCGGTTTTCCAGGGTTTTTCAGGCAGTATTAATACGGGTTTTTCGGCGGGAGATTAAGGCGCGCTAAAGGCGGGAATGCCGCTGCGCGATGTCCCGTTCAAATGTTCCGGTCTCGATGGACCGGGGGCGACGAGGCGCCTCGCGAAACGCCGTTGCAGCGTTTCGAGCCGACAGGTTCGGCGTTGCAGCAAAGCGCTGCCGCGTGGGGACGATCAGGCAGATCGCAAAAAGAGAATCGACGTGCCATGCACCACTGAATGAATTGCGCCGCCCGGGGCACAGCGCAATTCAGTACCCCTCGATCAAACTACTTCTACCCGGGCCGCACCTTCTTTCATCTCGCCGATCACGGCCGCGCGCTCGAACCCGTCCGCGTTGAAGATGGCCAGCACTTCATTCACCGCTTCCGGCGCGCAGGAGACGAGCAGCCCGCCCGACGTCTGCGGGTCGGTAAGCAGCGTGCGGGCCACGTCGGGCAGGCTATCGGCAAGGTGCACCTCTTCTCCATAAGACGCCCAGTTGCGTCCCGACGCGCCAGTGAAGACGCCTTCGCGCACGAACGCCTCCACGCCGGCGAGCCACGGCAGATCCGCATAGCGCACGCGTGCCGTAAGCCCCGCGCCGCGCGCCAGTTCCAGCGTGTGACCGAGCAGGCCGAAGCCGGTGACGTCGGTGAGCGCATGTACGCCGGGCAACGCGGCCAGTTGAGTGCCGGGGCGGTTGAGCTTCGTGGTGGCCGCGATCATGGCGGCGTAGCCGGCCGCGTCGAGCTGGTTCTTTTTCAGTGCAGCAGAGAGCACGCCCACGCCCAGCGGTTTGCCGAGAATGAGCATGTCCCCCGCCTGGGCTGCGGCATTGCGCTTCACGCGCGACGGATGCACCACGCCCAGCGCCACGAGGCCGTAGATGGGCTCGACCGAATCGATGGAATGACCGCCCGCCACGGGAATGCCGGCCTGCGTGCAGACGTCCTCGCCACCGCGCAGCACGGCCGCAATCACGTCGTGCGGCAACACGTTGATCGGCATGCCGACGATGGCGAGCGCAAGGAGAGGCTTGCCGCCCATGGCGTAGACGTCCGAGAGCGCATTGGTCGCCGCGATACGCCCGAAGTCGTAAGGGTCGTCGACGATGGGCATGAAGAAGTCGGTGGTCGCGACGATGGCCTGCTCGTCGTTGAGACGGTAGACGGCAGCGTCGTCGGCCGTTTCGGTGCCGACGAGCAGATCGGGAAACGCCGGCAGCGGCGCGACGCGCTTGAGCAGCGACGACAGCACGCCCGGCGCGATCTTGCAGCCGCAGCCGCCGCCATGCGAGAGGCTGGTGAGGCGCGGCACGGCGGGCGCGGACGTGTCGCTCGAAACGGAGGATGTCGGATGGGTCAGTTCAGTCATGACGGGCATCGCCGGCGAAGGCGTTGGATCGCGGGTGGCATGGAAAAGCGCGTTTGAACGCGGCGCAGCCGCTATTATCGCCAATCGCCGGGCGGAGCGTCCTGGGCCTGTCCCGGTCCAGGTCACTCCGTCGTCGCCAGCATCCTCACGCCCGCTCCAGCGTCGCCATCGCCCGCACCACCACGAGCAGCATCGAAAGGCTTGCGCCGCCCGTCGCGCGCAAATCGGCAAGCAGCCGGCCGTAGTGGTCGAGCGGCGCCTCGCGGCGGCCCTGCCAGCTTTGCACGAGATCGGCCGCCGTATCGTCGTGCGCGTGGCCTTCGGTGAGCGCACTCGCGGTCAGCGCGCGCTTGAGCCGCGCGAACTCGGCGAGCGCTGCGGCCCGCGCCAGCATGTCCCAATGCGTCGGCGTGGGCAGCGCGGCCGCGCGCTCGCCAATCCAGCCATAGTTGAGCAGCGTGCCCAGCGTGAAGTACACGCCCGCCACCCATTCGAGCGGACGTCCCGACGTTGCCGCCACTTCCGCGATATCGAGCAACGCGGCCGATATCTCGCCGCTCACCACGCGCACGGCGAGTTCGCTGTCCACGCCCGCATCCACCAACACGCGCTGACGCTCCGACAATGCTTCGAGGTCCGCTGCGGGAAGCAGCCGAGGCCATTGCGGCGCGAGCGTCTGCGCGGCCTCGCGGCAGCGCGCGAGCAGCTCCGCCATCCCGCCTTCGCCCGCGGCGCCCGCCTGCAGCTGGCGCAGGAACCACAGCGCTGCGCGTTCGAGCAGCCGCACCACCTCCACGAACATGCGCGCCTGCAGATCGTCGGGCACGCGATTGTCGAGCGCGTCGATGGCGCGCCATACCTCGTCGAGTTCGAACACGTCGCGCGCCATCACGCAGGCCCGCACGATCTCGGCGGGCTTCGCATCGGTCTCTTCCACGAGCCGGTACACGAATTCGCAGCCCACGCGATTCACGAGCGCGTTGGTGAGGTGCGTCGCAAGTATTTCGCGGCGCAGCGGATGCTGCTGCATCAGCGCGCTGTAGCGGCGTTGCAATGGCTTCGGGAAGTAGTCGACGAGCATGTCGGCCACGAGCGGATCTTCGGGCACGTCGGACTCGAGCAGTTCGTCGTAGAGCCACATCTTGCTGTAGGCGAGCAGCACTGCACGTTCCGGCGTGGTGAGGCCCTGCTTCGCCGCTTCGCGCTCGGCAATCTCCTCGTCGTTCGGCAGAAATTCGATGGCGCGATTGAGCCGCCCGATGCGTTCCAGCGCCCGCATGAAACGCACCTCGGCATCGAAGAGCGGCACGCCATAGCGGCCCGCGATGGAAAGCGCCTGGGTCTGATAGTAGTTGTCGTGCAGCACGAGCAGCGCAACCTCGTCGGTCATTTCCGCGAGCAACGCGTTGCGCTGCTTGTCGGTCATCTCACCGTCCGCCACCACGAGGCCCAGCAGAATCTTGATGTTGACTTCGTGATCCGAACAATCCACCCCGGCCGAGTTGTCGATGGCATCGGTATTGATGCGGCCGCCGCGCTGCGCGAACTCGATGCGGCCCAGCTGCGTGAAACCGAGATTGCCGCCCTCGCCCACCACCTTGCAGCGCAGGTCGGCACCGTTCACGCGCACGGCGTCGTTGGTGCGGTCGCCGGCCTGGGCATGCGTTTCGCGCGTGGCCTTCACATAGGTGCCGATGCCGCCGTTATAGAGCAGATCGACCGGCGCCATCAGGATGGCGCGAATCAGCTCGCTGGGCGCGAGTGCCGTCGCGCTGATGCCGAGCGCTGCCTGCACGGGCTGCGAGATCGGGATCGTCTTGGCTGTGCGCGGGAACACGCCGCCGCCCGCGGAGATGAGCGCCGGGTCGTAGTCGGCCCAGCTCGACCGTTCGAGCGCGAAGATGCGCCCGCGTTCGGCGATGCTCACGGCAGGGTCCGGATTCGGATCGAGAAAGATGTGCCGGTGATCGAACGCTGCCACGAGGCGAATGAACGGCGAGAGCAGCATGCCGTTGCCGAACACGTCGCCCGACATGTCGCCGATGCCCACCACCGTGAACGGCGTGGTCTGCGTATCGACGCTCATTTCGCGGAAATGGCGCTTCACCGACTCCCAGGCGCCGCGCGCCGTGATGGCCATCTTCTTGTGGTCGTAGCCCACCGATCCGCCCGAGGCAAACGCATCGTCGAGCCAGAAGCCGTATTCGCGCGAAATGGCGTTCGCGTAGTCGGAAAACGTGGCCGTGCCCTTGTCGGCGGCTACCACGAGGTAGGGGTCGTCGGGGTCGTGCCGCACCACGTCGAGCGGTGGCACGATGGCGCCGCCCGCGCGGTTGTCCGTGAGATCGAGCAGGCCGCGCAGGAAGGTCTGGTAGCACGCCACGCCTTCCTTGAGCCACGCTTCGCGCTCGCTCGCGGGCGGCGGGTTCTTCACGACGAAGCCGCCCTTCGATCCCACCGGCACGATCACCACGTTCTTCACCATCTGCGCCTTCATGAGGCCCAGCACTTCGGTGCGGAAATCTTCGCGGCGATCGGACCAGCGCAAGCCGCCGCGCGCCACACGTCCGCCGCGCAGATGCACGCCTTCCACGCGCGGCGAATACACCCAGATCTCGAACATGGGCTTCGGTTCGGGCAGCCCCGGCACCTCGCGCGGATCGAACTTGAACGAGAGCGCGGGCCTGGTCCGCCCTTCGGCGTCGCGTTGATAGTAGTTGGTGCGCTGCGTCGCGTTGATGACGCCGAGGAACTGGCGAAGAATGCGGTCTTCGTCGAGATTGGGCACCTTGTCGAGCGCGCCTTCAATGGCTTTTTGCAGATACGCGATGCGCTCGCCGCGCAGGCTGCCGTGCGCCTCGCCCAGCGCCGGATCGAAGCGCGCGCAGAACAGTTCGACCAGCGCGCGTGCAATCTGCGGATTACCCGTGAGCGCACGTTCGATGTAGGCATCGCTGAAGGTGGAGCCCACCTGCCGCAGATACTTCGCATAGGCTCGCAAAATCGTCACTTCGCGCGCGGCCAGATGGGCGCGCAAGACAAGCCGGTTGAAGTTGTCGTCTTCGATGACGGCGGTCCATACCTGTTCGAAGGCCTCTTCGAAGAGGTCTTTCACGCGCTCGATGTCGAACTCCATCTCGTCGGCCAGCTCAAGCCCGAAGTCGTGAATCCACGCGGGCGTCACGCCTTGTGCCTCGATCAGATACGGACGCTCTTCGTCCACGCGCACGCCCAGATGTTCGAGCATCGGCAGACTGCGCGACAGCGCGATAGGCGGTCCCGCACGATACACCTTGAAGCGGAACGCGCGCGGCCCCGATTCAATGGGCCGGTAGAGATTCATCGCGAGACGATCCGTGCCCTGCACGCGTTCGATCAACTCGATGTCGCGCACCGCCGTGCGCGCGGCGTAGTCGTCGCGATAGCCTGCCGGAAACGAATCGCCGTAACGCAGTAGCAGGCGGTTGCCCTGCTCTTCGCCGAAGGCGTCGAGCAAGGCGTCGGCGAGGTCGTCCTGCCAGCGGCGCGTGGCGAGCACGACGCGCGCTTCCAGCTCGCGCGTATCGACTTCAGGCATGGCGCCGGGCGCGGCATGCACGACGAAGTGAATGCGCGCGAGCGTCGATTCGGAGAGCAGCGGCGTGAACTCGACGCTCTCGCCGTTGAACGCACCCATGAGCAGCTTCGCCACACGGCGCCGCCAGTCGGTGTTGTACTTGTCGCGCGGCACGAACACGAGGCACGAGACGAAGCGGTCGAAACGGTCGCGCCGCACGAAGAGCCGCGTGCGCTGATGTTCCTGCAAACGCAGCACGCCGAGCGCCATGTCGTAGAGCGAGTCTTCGTCGGTCTGGAACAGCTCGTCGCGTGGCCAGGTTTCGAGCACGGTCACGAGCGACTTCGCGAGATGCCCTTTCGGCAGGAAGCCGGCGCGCTGCACGATATGGGCGCACTTGCGGCGCACGATAGGAATGTCCGCGCTGGAGCCGAAATAAGCCGTGGACGTATAGAGCCCGATGAAGCGGCGCTCGCCCTTCACCGTGCCGTCCGCGCCCGCGAGCTTCACGCCGACGTAATCGAGATAGCCCGGCCGGTGCACCGTGGCACGCGAATTGGCCTTCGTGAGAAAGATGGGCCAGGCGCCGTTGACGATCTCCGCAGCCGCGGGCGGCAGCAGCGTGACGTCGGACGCGCCCGGCTGGCGCAAGCCCTCGCGCAGAATGCCGAGCCCCGAGCCCGGCACGCCGCGCAGCGCAAGGCCGCCGTCGTGCTCGACCAGTTCGTAGTCGCGCTGGCCGAGAAACGTGAAGTGGTCCGCCACCATCCATTCGACAAACGCGCGCGCCTCCACGCCTTCGGGCGTGGTCTCGTGGGCTTTCATCTCCTTGATGGTGGCCCGTGCCGTTTCGATCATGCGCGGCCAGTCTTCCACCGCGGCCCGCACGTCGCCCAGCACGCGCGTAATGTCGTGGCGCAAGGCGTCGAGTTTTGCCGCGTCGCCACAACGGTCCACCTCGAAATGAATGAACGACGCCAGCAGCGAATGCCCGCTGCCGCCCTCGCTGCCGGGGCATACGCGAACGATGGCGCCGGCCTCTCCTTCTTTTGCCCCCGCTTCAGCACGCCAGATGCGAAACACCGGATGCAGCACCGAATGCAGTGCAAGACCCAGCCGGTTCACGGCCATCGAAACGGAGTCCACGAGAAACGGCATGTCGTCGTTGACGATCTCGACCACCGTGTGGTCCGAGTGCCAGCCGTGCTGCTCGAGAATGGGGTTGTAGACGCGCAGCCGTTCGCCGCCTGAGACGAAGCGCTGCGCTGTCTGCCAGTGCGCCATGGCGGCGCCGTAGAGGTCTGCGATGCTGCGGCTTTGCAGGTCGTCCGCATCGCCGAAATCGTAGTAGTGCCGCAGGAACGGTTCCACCACGTTGAACGCCGCTTCGGGAAGGCGCCCCCGCGCGAATTCGACGACATCGTTGAGCCGGTGCGCCACGGCTTCTTCGGTCTTCGCCTGCATGATGTCCTCCGCCAGCGGGTGAGCATCGCCTGCATTGTCAGAGCGCATTATGCGCCACGACCATGAAAAAGCGAGGACAGTGCAGGCGGCGCGGCGGTGTTCATGTACGGGAGATGCACGGGCGTGCACTCCGCTTGCACGCTGCGCCACGGTCACGATCTGTTACACGCCGAACGTGCGGCAGCCCGCATATCGGCGTGGTTTCCAGGGTTCGCCGCAGTGGCAACGCCATACGCGTGCATTACTCTTTGGAGGTCCGGCGAGCCGTCGTTCGAAGGCTTCGACGGAACGCTGCCTGTTTCACCCTAACCAGACACATAGCGCCGGCACGGCATGAACGTCGATGCCTGCGCATGCATGACCGGAAGCGGGCGCGGCGATGCTGCATTGCGCTCATGCATTGCAGTGCACCGTGCACTCCGGTTCATGCCCGACGTCTTTCAGACGCGCGGTTTCGTCGAAAGACGCCGGCCTGCCAGCGAAATGTCCCGGGGGTAACACGCCCAGTCATGGAGACAGAGCCATGAGGAGCAGGCCATTTCGTCGATTTCCTCAAGGTGTGCGCGCGAACGCCATTGCGTGCGCCACACTGCTGCTGTTTGCGGCGAGCGCGCATTCGCAATCGCTCGAAACGCAAGCCGCTCAAGCGGCCCAGGCGGACGAGCGCGCGAGTATCAGCGCGCTGCGCCAGGAGCTGGACAAACGCATCCAGGAACTTGAAGCCCTCAAGCACAAGCTCGCCGACGAAGAGGCGAACTTCGCGCGCCTGAGCCGTGCGCTCGACACCGGCAAGCTGGAGACAGCGCGCGGCACGGGCGGCACCGACGTGAACGGTCAGCCGCTTGGCAACGCGGATGGCACCTCGGATGGCAACGCGGGTAACACCGCGAGCAGCACCACAGGCGGCACCACGGCCGCCCCGGGGCCAGCCGTGCAGAGCGCCCAGGCCACCCCCGCCGGCAACGCGCCGCCCTCCACACCCGCGCCGAACCAGCCTGTCGGCCAGGCCCCCGTCGCCGATACGCGGCCGCCCGCCGTCGCGCCCATCTTCGAGCAGCCCGGCGTGCTCACGCCGCGTCACTCGTTCGTCGTGGAGCCGTACTTCCAGTTCGCCTATTCGTCGCAGAACCAGCTTTCGCTGGTGGGCTACACGATCATTCCGGCGCTGCTGATCGGGCTCATCAACGTGAGCGAAGTGAAAACGACCACGCTCACAGGCGGCGTGGCCGTGCGCTATGGCCTCACGAACCGGATGGAGCTGGAAGTGCGCGTGCCCTACGTGTATCAGACCAACGATACGGTGGGCCGGCAGATCTTCACGGGCGCCGCTTCGAACAGCGTGATCAGCAGCAACGGTCATGGCCTCGGCGACGTGGAAATGACGTTGCGCTACCAGCTCAACCAGGGCGGCCCGGACAAGTTCTATTACATCGGCTGGCTGCGTTTCAAGTCGGCCACCGGCAAGAGCCCGTTCGACGTGGTGACCGACTGCGTGACGACCTGCATTTCGAACACGACCGGCACGGGCCTGCCGCTCGAGCAGCCCACGGGCTCCGGCTTCTATGCGATCCAGCCTGGCCTCACGTGGCTCTTCCCGACCGACCCCGTAGTGTTCTTCGGCAACTTCAGCTACCTGCACAGCTTCGGCAAGGACGAAACGCTCACGCTGCGCAACGGCGCCACGCAGTTCCTCGGCAAGGTTCAGCCTGGCGACATCTGGGGCTTCAATATCGGCATGGGGCTTGCGCTGAACGAGAAGGCGTCGGTGAGCATCGGCTACGACCAGAGCATCGTGCTGCCTACGTCGCAGAACGGCCAGACCGTGCCGGGCTCGGTGCGCGTGGTGCTGGGCACCCTGTTGATCGGCTACTCGTACCGGCTCTCGCCGAAAACGACGCTCAACTTCTCGATAGGCGCCGGGCTCACGCGCGACACGCCGGACCTCACGCTCACGCTGCGCGTGCCCATGTCGTTCTGAACGCGCTGAGCGCTCCGAATGCCCGTGCCTTGCGCGGGCGCTTCAACCCACGCGCTGCCGCCGCGCGCTCCTAACGGGGACGCACGGTGGCGGCGAGCGCCGCATTGATGGACGAGATGAGATTGGCGACCTTGTACGAGGCGAGCGAGTTCACCGACGTGTTGATCGACGTGAGCGCCTGGATCTGCTGGTTGTTCAACGTGTTCTGAATGGCCATTGCGCCGGGCGGCAGCGCGCCCGGCTGCACCGCATTGCCGCGCCCGTTCTGCACAAGCGTGCTCGCGCCGCCCGATGCCAGCATGGCCTGAGCCTGCTGCGCCGTCATCGCGCCTACGTCGGGAATGTTGAAGCTCGTCTGCGTGACGAGGTTGCCGTTCACATAGACCGCGCGCGAAATGCCGAACGACACCTTGAGACCTTGCGACGTGTCGAAGCCGCCGCGCAGGGTGTCGAGACGTTGCTCGCTGAGCGCTGTGGTCTGGGTGGCCGGCCAGTTGGGATCGCTCGCGGTGGACGGCGGCGGATCGCCGGCTGCTACGCGCGCGTCTCTCGCGCCTTGCGCTTCATGCGCGCCTGTCGTTTGCATGGCGCCCCCGGTCAGTTCGCTCACCACCACGGGCGCTTCTGTCGGAATGGGCGCGGCCACTTCCTCGCCGGTCTGACCCGACGCTGCGGTCTGCATGCCGTCCGCGCCCGCTCCAGTAGCGGACGAATACATCGCCACACCGTCTTCGTCGATGCTGCCTGTCGCGACGGAGGGCACATCGCCGTCCACCGCATCGACCACCGGCGGCACGAGTCCGCCGTACGCCAGCGCCACGATGCAAGCGAGTTTCAGAGGTCTATGTTTCATCGCGGTTCTCAGAATTCGCCCGGACCGAGCTTCGGCACGACCACCTGAAACAGGCTGTCGCGCGGTATGCCCACGTAGAGCGGCGCCTGCGGCGCAACGTGCCAGTCGCTGGCGTCGTTGAACCTGGGCGGCTCAGGCCGGTTGTGGATGACGAACACCACGTGGTCCTGCCATCTCTCTTCGAAGGTTTCCTGCGAAATGGCGCGCGTGCCGGTGGCCGGATCGCCGATCAGCACGCGGCCATTGCGCATGCCCTTCACCACGACGAAGTGGTGGTAACCGTGTTCGACGATCAGCACGATGGCGGGCGTCTTCGTCTCTTCGAGCTTCGAGAGCGGCACTTCGTAGCCGTCCGCCTGGAAGCCGTGCGCCATCAGGAAATTGCGGATGTCGAGCAGAGAAAAACCCTCCCTGCGGATCTTCTCCTGGTTGCCGTGCTCGTACATTTCGATGAACGCCTGCTGCTCCGTCACCGGATAGTCGTACTGGTAAGTCAGCAGCGTGGCGACCGCGGCCGAGCCGCAGCTGAAGTCGAATTGCTGCTTCACGGTGCGCTTGAAGCGGGCCTCCTTGAGGCTCGTCACATGCATGCCGTAATAGCCGCCGCGCGGGTCGGAGATGTCGATCGGGTCGGCCGAGGCGGCCTGCACGATCATGCCGGCCGCCAGCGCGGCGCATGCAAAAACGATCTTCCTCGCTGCGTTGCGGTTCATGGCTCGCCTGCACTCGATTGCATTCAATTCCCGAAGCGCACGTTCAAGACAGTGGCGTTCTGGATCAGCACGTTGGCGCCGGTGTTCTGGATCACCGTGGGCAGCCCGCTCGAGTTCGAGAACGAGCCGTCGCTGATCGAGTTCGAACCCGTCACGACCTTGTAGGCGGTGTTGTCCGCAACCGTGCCGGTCAGATTGTTCTGGCCGACCATCACGTCGCCGCCGCGCTGAGTGTCGAGCTGGCTTGCGTCGAGCGCCACGCCGAACTGGGCATCGGGCGGTGCTGCGGGTAGCGCTGCGGCTGGTGCTGGGGACGCCGCGGGCGTTGTGGTTGCTGCTGCGAGCGGTGCTGGGGACGCCGTGGGCGTTGTGGTTGCCGCGGTGACAACAGGCGCTGCAGCGACTGCGCCCGGCTGCGACGCTGCACTGCTCGCTGCACTTCTTCCAGGCTCTGCCCTCGCCTGGGCAGCCTGGGCAGCCTCCATGGCTACGCCCGTTCCCGTTGCCGGAGCATCGGCGGCGTGAACGGCGAAGCCGGGCAGCGCCAACACAACAGGCAATACCAGCTGCGCAAACCGTTTTTGCGCTTGCATGGTGGTCTCCCTCGTCCTGCAGTCCTGCATGCGGCCGGATGCAAGGCACGCAGGACAGGTTGTCTGCGATGCCTGCCGTGCGCCACGCGCGTGACGAGCCAACGAGGCCCGACGCGAAGCACAGGGCGGCGGAGCGACCGCCGCAAGGCGCAGACCGCGCCTTGCGGCAAATCGCACGACTGACTGCTTACGCTGACTGCTTACGTTGCTGAGCGCTCAACGTCCGACCGTCAAGTTGGCCTGCACCGTCACAGCCTGTTGCACGAGCGATGCCGCGCCGCTGTTCTGGTTCGCGATCATGATGCCCGCTGCCGACTGGCCGACGCTCGACATCGCGTTGGACATGTCGAACGTGCCAGCGCTCACAGCAATGGTTCCGCCATTGCCGCCCGTGCCGCCCGCTGCGCCATTGCCCACGCCACCGTTGCCGGTGCCGCCCGCGCCGCCTGCACCGCCCATCGCGCCCACTGCGCCGTTGCCGGCCGTTGCGCTGCCGTTGCTCGCCGTGGTGGATGCGCCGCCGTTCGTCGCGCTGCCGCCGGTGCCCGTGCCGCCCGCACCGCCTGCGCCTGCCGTGCTCGTGGCTGCGCCGCCGTTACCCGCGCTCGCCGCTGCTGCGCCGCCCGTGCCCGTGCCGGCTCCGCCGGAGGCCGTGGATGCGCCCGCCGTGCCCGCACCGCCCGTGCCCGTGCCGCTTCCGCTGCCGGTACCCGTGCCCGTGCCGGTGCCTGCGCCGGTCGAGGCCGACGCCGCGCCGCCACCGCCGCTCGTGCGCGAGCGCGCGTCGCCGGTGCTCCCGCTGCCGGTGCCGCCGCCGAAGCCCTTGCCGAGCCCGGCTGCCGAGCCACCCAGCCCAACCGAAGCTGCGAGGGCTCCGCCGCCGCTGCCGCTGCCGCGTCCGCCGGCTGCGCCCGCGGCGCCGCCTTGCGTGCCGCCTGCTGATGCCTGGCCGCCGCGGCCGCCGTTGCCGCCATAGCCGTCGCCGGCCGTGGCGCTGCCGTTGCTGGCATCGCCGGCACTCGCGCTGCCGTTCTGCGCGCTACCGCCGCTGCCGCCAGCGCCGCCCGCACCACCGGCTCCGCCCTTGCCGCCATAGCCGTCGCCGCCATAACCTGCACCGCCCTTACCGCCGCGGGCGCCGTTTGCGTTACCCCAGTTCCCCGCGTAGTTGCCAATGCCGGAGACGCTCAGGTTCGTCACGGTGCCATCGAGCTTGCTGAGCGCGACAACCTTGGTGGAGTTGAATGAATCCTGGTAGGCGGTGGCGCCTGCAGCGAGTTCGTTGGCGTTGCTGCCCGTCGTGCTGGTCTGGCTGGAGCTTGCTGAGCTGGTGAGCGTGTTTGCGCCGGTGGTGGAGCTCTGGTCGCATGACTTGCTCGAGTCGCTGCATGGATTTGCCATTGCGTATCCGCTAAAGCCCAGGGCCAGGGCCGCGGCGGACGCCAATAAGGTTCTGCGCATGGGATCCTCCTGTTCGTGATAAGGGGCGGCTTGGCCAACCACGCCAATCCGCGGCACGTCAACGCATAGGTGATGCCATTCGCGCAAACCTTTGAAACACAAGGGAAAGTTAAATTTTCCGGAGCGTGCGATATTTTTATAAGGGTTTACCCCTATGTTTTATGTTTCAGCAGCGCAACGGGAAAATCGGAGCATATCGGGGCGATTAAAATGTGCGTTCGCACATTTCCATAACATTCATGGAATTACAGAAGGAATTTGAAGTTTAATCGTAAAAATAAAAAGTGTTTCGTTGCTGCTATCCGGAAAGATGGTGTAAGACCCGGAAAGCACGAGGAGGCGTCCCGCAAACGATTCAACGCTCATTCTCTGCGCCTTACCCAGAGCGGGCGCGGCGCTTGCTCATAGTTTGGACTCGACGCGCGGCCCATGCGCGATATGTGCTGGAAAAACGTATCCTTTTAAGTTAGACAGACCACAAAGCGCGAATTAATTCGCCAATTGCGAATTCATTATGCATCACATTTTTCGGACAAGGCAACATAACTGTCATACGAGATTGCATTGCACCAATGCGCACGTCCGTTCGCCTCACCACATTATCGTCTAATAATAACTTTCCTCAGACATGGGAAGGTATTTAAAAGCCTTTTTATCCACGATTTTAAAATCGCCGCACACCATTGCCGCTACGAGCCGGCATGCGCGCTTTCGGCCATCCAGTGGTCGACGGACTGGCAGGTCCAGAGAGGATCGTCATGCGGAAGGTCGTGACCGGCCCAGGGATGCTGGAGATGCGTGGCCTGCCAGCGCGCCGCGAGTGTCTGCGAGCACACGGGGTTCACCAGTTCGTCTCCACGCGACGAGAGCACGAGCACCGGACAGGCAGGCGCGGTCGCCCGTGCCGAGAAATGCGCCGCGGCCCACAGTTGCCGCAGCGCGTTGGCTCGCGTGACCGGCGCGCTGCGCCTGATGGCCGACCAGGCCGCCACGTCCTCGTCGAAGGTCTGGCGGCGGTTGCAGGTGAGGCGGTGCACACGCGCCTCGATGGCGTTCGCGTTCTGCGGATCGCCCCACGCGAGCGCGATGTGCGCGAGGTCCGGCCACGCGCCCGGCTGCAGGCGTTCCGCAGCGCGATTGAACGGCCGCATGCTCGTGTTGACGAGCACGAGCCGCGCGATATCGGCGGGATGACGGGTTGCCCAGTCCGCCGCCACCATGCCGCCCAGCGACATGGCCAGCACGTTGAACGGCCCCGTCTTGCCCGCCTGCAACAGCGCCAGCCGCACGAAGCCCACCATGTCGGCGACTTCGAGCGGCGAACGCAGCCTCGCGAACGTGCCGTTGCCTGGCAGGTCGAGCGCGTAGACATCGCGCGCGGCCAGGGTGTCGCGCAACACGTCCGGCAGCCCGCCCCAGTGGCGCGCTTCGCGCGTGAGCCCGCGCAGCAGGATCCAGGTGCTCATGCGCCGGGCTTGCGATACCAGTGCGCAATGGCACGCTGGAGCATCTGCTGGCGCGCATAGCCTTGCGGCAGCCAGCGCTTCGACGAAAACGCGGCGCGCGCGAGAAAGTCGAACAGGTTCGCGTGACGGCGCAGCACGCGCGCCGTGCGATGCGCCATCACCGGGTTGAAGATGCCCTGGCGCGAAAAGATCTGCCGCGGGTTCTTCTTGATCCACAGCCACGAGCCCAGTTCGAGCGTGAGCGGCAGGAAGATGTTCTGCACGGGCGCGCGGTCGTAGGCGCAGTCCCACAAATCGCCGTGCAGCAGGTACTGGTGGCTCTGCGGCTCGAACTTGTAGCCGTGGTGCGGATGCGCGCCCTCGAACATCGACTTGAGCGCGTACATCTCCGGCAGGTGGTGCATGAGCTTGCGCGTGCGCGCGTAGGGAAACCAGATGCTGTCGGCCCAGCCGTAGCCCGAGTGGCAATCGAGCGCGATGCTGAGCGGCCGCGTTGCCAGTTCTTCCTCCACGAGCTTGAGAAGCGCCGCCGCTTCGGGCTCCATCGGCTCGCCGCGTCTGCCGCGATACCAGGGCAGCCACGCGCCCACGCGCTGACCGCCCGCCAGAAACGGCACGCGCGCGTCGGCGTCCTGCGGGGCGTTGCGCATCAGGTCCACGCCGTTCGGATTCGCACGCGTGGCCTGCCACATGCCTCCCGGGTTCACGATGGGCATGAAAACGAGCCGGATGGATTCGAGTTGGCGCAGCAGCAGGTCGTCCCATTCGAGGCGCCCCACCAGCGCGCGCATGTAGTCGAGCACGAGGTGCGTGCCGATGCGTTCGAGACCATGAATGCCGCCGAAGAACCCGATAGCGGGCGCCGCGGGATTATCGGAACCGATGCACGCGGTGTAGAGCCGGAAGCTGCGGCCGTGAACGCTTGTTTCGCCGGCGCTGCGGATGTCGAACCAGGCACGGCCGTCGTCGAGAATCGACTTGAGGTCTTCGTATTCGGCAAAGCTGTCGGGAAGGAAACTGAGGGCCTGCATGACGACGCCGGTTCCTTTCGCTATTGTCGGGTTTGCCGAGCCTGTTCACGGCGCGCGCTAATGCTTCAAATATAGCCGCTTCATGACGAATAAAGCATGACAGTGTGACCTTTCACACGAACGTCACACGGCGGCCGGTTGCGGGTGCAACGCGCCGGTTCGCGACGGCTTTTCCGCTCCGCCTACACATATAGTCATCTAGACGTCTCGATGGCTTCACCGAACCGTCATAGACCCTTCCTAGAATGCCTCGACATTCACGGGCGCACGCCATCGACCCAGCGCATCAGCGCGCCCGCGCCTGAAACCACGACGGAACTGTGATGGACGCCATTCGCATCGAACGCCTGTCGAAGACCTTCAGCAACGGCCGCAAGGCGCTCGACGAAATCGATCTGCGCATCGAGCCCGGCGAGATGGTCGCGCTCATCGGCGCGTCGGGCTCGGGCAAGTCGACGCTGCTGCGCCACATCGCGGGCTTCACGGCGGGTGACGCACAGCCCTCGCAGATCTCCGTGATGGGCCGCCCGATCCAGCAGAACGGCAAGATCGTGCGCGAGGTGCGCCGCATTCGCCGCGACATCGGCTTCGTGTTCCAGCAGTTCAACCTCGTCGCGCGGCTCACGGTGGAGACCAACGTGCTGATCGGCGCGCTCGCGCGGCTGCCGCTGTGGCGGCGGCTGATCGGACACTTTCCGCGCGAAGCGCGCGAGACGTCGCTCGACGCGCTGGCCGAAGTGGGCATTGCGGAACACGCCTACGAACGCGCCTCGACGCTCTCGGGCGGCCAGCAGCAGCGCGCGGCGCTTGCGCGAGCGCTCGTGCAGCGCGCGCAGATCATCCTCGCCGACGAACCCATCGCCTCGCTCGACCCCGAATCGTCGCGCCGCGTCATGGACATGCTGCGCGCGCTCAACGCGGGCCACGGGCTCACGGTGCTCGTGTCGCTGCATCAAGTGGACATCGCGATGCAGTACTGCCCGCGCACCATCGCGCTGCGCCGCGGCCGCGTGGTCTACGACGGCCCCTCGGCCGCGCTCACGCCCGCGCTGCTGCAACGTCTTTACGGCGACGACGCGCGCACGCTCTACGAAGGCGCAACCACGCGGCGCGACGCATCCGATGCACCCAATGCACCCGCTGCACCGGTTGCCGAGCATGCGCGACCGGACGCCGACGCCGGCCTGATCGTGCCGGCAAGGCATCCCATCGCCAACCCGGCCTGACTGCACGCGCAGTCAACGCGTACCCCTAATGCACGCCTAATGCACCCCTAACGCACGCTCGACGTCTCCCAACGTATCCCCAACGCGCACTCAACCCGCCTCCCCGCTCATCACCGATCCACCCAACGGACCTGTCCTCATGAAACTGCTTCGCTTCCTGCTTGCCGGCGCCGCGGCCTGCGCCACGTTCGCCGCCGTGACTGCCCACGCCGACGACCTCAGCTTCGGCATCATCTCGACCGATTCGTCGGCGGTGCTCAAGCAACGCTGGCAACCGCTGATCGACGACCTCAACAAGCAGACCGGTCTTTCCGTGAAGGCCTTCTTCGCCACGGACTACGCGGGCATCATCGAAGGCATGCGCTTCAACAAGGTGCAGATCGGCTACTTCGGCAATGCATCGGCGATGGAAGCCGTGGACCGCGCCAACGGCGAAGTGTTCGCCAAGGTGAAGTACGCGAACGGCGACGCGGGCTATCACTCGGTGCTCATCACGAACGTGGCGAGCCGTTTCAAGACGCTCGACGACGTGTTCCGCAGCACGAAGGACGTCAACCTCGGCTTCGGCGACCCGAACTCGACTTCGGGCAGCCTCGTTCCGGGCTACTACCTGTTCGCGAAGCGCAACGTGCCGGTCAACACGTCGGCCTTCAAGATGGTGCTGCCCGCAAGCCACGAGGCGAACCTGCTCGCCGTCGTGAACAACAAGATCGACGTGGCGACCAACAACACCATCGAACTCGCGACGCTGCAAAAGCAGCACCCGGACAAGTACGCCCAGGTGCGCGTGCTGTGGACCTCGCCGATCATTCCGTCGGACCCGCTCGTCTGGCGCAAGGACCTGCCCGACGCCACCAAGGAAAAGCTGCGCAACTTCTTCTATCACTACGGCGAGCGCGACCCGCGCGAGAAGGCTGTCATGGCGGCGATCACGGGCTTTGCGGGATTTGCGCCGTCGTCGAACGAGCAGTTGCGCGCCGTGCGTGAAATCGCGCTCTTCCAGCAAAAGCAGAAGATCGCTAACGACACCCAGCTTTCCGACGACGACCGCAAGACGCAGCTCGCCGCGCTCGATGCGAAGCTCACGGCGCTCTCCGCGCTCTCGGGCACGGCGCCGAAGCAATGAACGCGGCGCAAGCGGGGGACGTGGCGGCATCGGGTGGGGCGGCGCAGGCGCCGGTTTCGGTCGGGACCTCGGCGAACCGCGATGCGGCAGCCACAGCAGCAGGCGCCCGCGACGACCACGCCGCCGCCCTGCGCCCGCGAGCGCCCACCAAACGCGGCTGGGCATCGCTCGCAGGCTGGGCAGTGGCGTTCGTGCTGCTCGGCGCGTCGTGGCGCGGCGCGGACATGCGCCCGCTCGAACTGTTCTCCGACGCCGGCAACATGGGCCAGTTCGCCCGCGAGTTCTTCCCGCCCGACTTCACCGAGTGGCACACGTACCTGCACGAAATGCTCGTGACGCTCGCGGTCGCGATCTGGGGCACGGCGCTTGCCATCGTGTGCGCGGTGCCGTGCGGGCTCGCCTGCGCGCACAATCTCGCGCCGCGCTGGGTGCTGCATCCGGTGCGCCGCGTCATGGACGCCTGCCGCGCCATCAACGAAATGGTGTTCGCGATGCTGTTCATCGTCGCGGTGGGGCTGGGGCCGTTCGCGGGCGTGCTCGCGCTCTGGGTCCACACCACGGGCGTGCTCGCCAAGCTCTTCGCCGAAGCGGTGGAAGCCATCGATCCGCGCCCCGCCGAAGGCGTGCGGGCCACGGGCGCGTCGCCGCTCGACGAGATCGTCTACGGCGTGCTGCCGCAGGTGCTGCCGCTGTGGATTTCGTATGCGCTCTACCGCTTCGAGTCGAACGTGCGCTCGGCGATGGTGGTGGGCATGGTGGGCGCGGGCGGCATCGGCGTGGTGCTTTACGAGGCGATCCGTTCGTTCAATTACGCACAGACCTCCGCGGTCATCGTGATGGTGATCGTGGTGGTGACGTTCATCGACGTGGTGTCGGCCTGGCTGCGGGAGCGGGTGACCTGAAGGCGTGGGGCGGCCAGGCATCGGCTCCCGGCAAATCCCCAGGGCCGAGACGTGAATGGAATGCGCCGCCGGGGCGAGGCCGCTGCCATAATCGCGCGGTCGCCCCGGGTCCACCGCCCGCCACCTCACGCCACCGCCCGCCGCCCCGCCGATGGAAACCGCCGTCGTCCTGCTGGTTCTGCTCTCCGCCCTGCTGCACGCCTCCTGGAACGCCTTCCTGCATCTCTCGGATGACCGCGTCTGGCTGCTCGGCATCATGTCGATTCCGTACCTCGTCGTGAGCAGTGTCGGCGTGGCCGTGCTGCCGCTGCCGGCGCCCGCGAGCTGGCCGTATATCGCGGCGTCTGTCGTGCTGGAGTTCGCGTATTGCCTCTCGCTCATTCGCGCCTATCGCAGCGGGGACTTCGGGCAGATCTATCCGATTGCGCGCGGGCTTTCGCCGCTGCTCGTATTTCTCGGCGCGCTCGTGTTCGCTCACGAGGCGCTCAAGCCGCTCGCGGCGGCGGGCGTCGCGCTGGTCTCGGCGGGCATCGTCTCGCTCGCGTTTCGCCGCGGCATGCGCTTTTCCGGCGAAAGCGTGCCGTTCGCGCTGCTCACGGGCTTGTTCATCGCCTCGTATTCGGTGGTGGACGGCATCGGCGCGCGTCTTGCCGGCAACGGCTTCAGCTACGTGATGTGGGTCTATCTGCTCTGGAACGTGCCGCAATTTCTGCTGGTCTGGCATTGGCGCGGCGGCGCGGCCGGGCTCTTCGGGTCGCGCGCGCAGCGGCCTCAGGTCTTCAAGGGCATGCTCGCGGGCGTGCTCGCACTCGTGGCCTACGCGCTCGTGATCGAGGCGTTCCGCTATCTGCCCATCGCGATGGTCTCCGCGCTGCGCGAACTGAGTTCCATCTTTGCGGTGCTGATCGGCTGGCTCTTCATGCACGAGACACTGAGCCGCCGACGCATCGTGGCCTGCGCGCTCGTTACCGTCGGGGCGGTGCTGATCCGGCTTTGATGCTCCGATGCTTTGATACTTCGGGGCTTCGATCCTTCGACAACGCATCGCGCGCTGCCCAACATCGCCGCGCGCTCTCCTGCCGGCTGTGGCGGTTCAGGTCCAGGCGCTTCAGGCGAGGAAGACCCCCACGGCCGCTGCCGCCCAGCTCGGCAACTTCATCAACGGCGAGCCGTGGGGTGACGGCGTTTCAGGCGTACTCGGGCAGCGTGGCGTCGATGGCTTCGGCGAGCAGGCCGAAGGCGGGCGCGATCTCCTCGTCCGGCACGCAGGCGTAGCCCGCGAGCAGCCCGCGCGGCGCGCTCGCCGGTTGCGCGTAGTAGCCCGACAGCGGGCGCACCACGATGTTGCGTTCAAGCGCCGCGGCCGCCACGGCGCGATCGTCGGCGCCCGGCGGCAGTTGCATGACGAGGTGCAGCCCGGCGTCGCCGCCCACCGCGGGCAGCGCGTCGCCATAGCGGGCCGCCACGGCGTCGAGCAGCGTCTGCCGGCGCTGCCCGTAGAGCGCGCGCATCTTGCGGATGTGCGACGTGAAATGCCCCTCGGCGATGAATTCGGCGAGCACCGCCTGCTGCAACAGCTGCCCTTCGCGGTACAGCTCAGCGCTGGCCGTGGCGAAGGTATCGGCGAGCGCTTCGGGCACCACCAGATAACCCACGCGCAGCCCAGGAAACAGCGTCTTGCCGAAGCTGCCCACGTAGATCACCTGGCCCGCCGTATCGAGACCCTGAAGCGAGGCGAGCGGCCGGCTGCCGTAGCGGAACTCGCTGTCGTAGTCGTCTTCGATGATCCAGCAGCGGTGCTGGCGCGCGTACTCCAGCAGCATGCGGCGCCGTGCGAGCGTCATCACCATGCCCAGCGGATATTGATGCGAGGGCGTGACGAGCATGAGCTTGGGCGGCTGCGCGAGATCGTCGGGCGACGGGGCGATGCCTTCGCTGTCCACGGCGATGGGCCGCGATTGCAGACCGGAGACGTGCAGCACGCTGCGCACGCCCCAATAGCACGGGTCTTCGGTCCAGATCACGTCGCCGGGGTCCGAGAGCAGACGCACGGCCAGATCCACGGACTGATGAATGCCCGTGGTGATGACGATCTGCTCGGGCGTGCAGCGCACGGAACGCGAGGTGCGCAGATAGTCGGCGAGCGCGTGGCGCAGCGAGGCGAGGCCGCCGCCCGGCGCGTAGGTGAGCAGGTCCGGCCGCAGCCGTCGCCAGTATTTGTTGTGCAGCCGGCTCCAGACACGCGCCGGGAAACGCGAGACGTCGGGCACGCCGGGCATGAACGCGCCCCACTGACGCTTCGAGACGCCGGCGCCCGCGATCAGCCGGGCGCCGCGGGCCGAGAGCACCTCGGGGGGATCGATGCGCGGGGCGGCGAGGCCTGGCGCGCTGCGATCCGCCGTGGAGGGCAATCCGGCCGCGGAACCGGCCAGGCCCGCCGACGCCCCGCGCCGCCCTGCGAAGCCGCTGCCAGCCGACTGCGCTTGCCTGCCCGTCTGGAAGACTGCGCCAGCCGCCGCCGAACCGTCGCTGCTCCTCACGGCATCGCCCATATCCCCCACGATCTCATCCGGCGCGCTGTCCGCCACGAACGTGCCGCGCCCCGTCGCCGAAGTCACGTAGCCTTCCAGCGCTAGCTGCTCGTACACCTGCGTCACGGTATTGCGGGCAATGCCCAGTTCGCTCGCGAGCAGCCGCGACGACGGTACCCGCGTGCCCGCCGGCAATTCGCGGGACAAAATGGCCTGCTGCAGCAGCCGGTGCAGCTGGCGATAGACGGGCTGGCCGCTGCCGCGGTCGATGCGCTGGGCCAGCCAGTCGGAGAGCACGCTCTTGCGCAAGATTGGCTCCTAAGAATTTACCGGAATGGCTCTGAAATCCAGAGCCAAACCTGAGTATAGTCGCTGCACGTACTGCGCACGACGTGGGAGCTGCGCGCCAATCTGCCAACCCCGCCAACCCACGCCACCCCCGCCAACCATATGGGAAGGAGATCACTGTGACGAACGCCAACGACAACGCCGGTCTGCATAGCCGCAAAGACGCCGCAACGCCTCGCGGCGTGGGGGTGATGTGCAACTTCTACGCCGAGCGCGCCGAAAACGCGGAACTCTGGGACGTCGAGGGCCGCCGCTTCATCGACTTCGCCGCGGGCATCGCCGTGGTCAACACGGGCCACCGGCATCCGAAGATCGTCGCGGCCATTCGCGCACAGCTGGACCGCTTCACCCACACGGCGTACCAGATCGTGCCGTACGCCTCGTACGTGGAACTGGCGGAAAAGATCAACCGCCGTGCGCCCGGCAACTTCCCGAAGAAGACCGCGTTCTTCACGACGGGCGCCGAAGCTGTCGAAAACGCCGTCAAGATTGCGCGCGCCCACACCGGCCGTCCGGGCGTGATCGCCTTCACGGGCGGCTTCCACGGCCGCACGATGATGGGTATGGCGCTCACGGGCAAGGTCGCGCCGTACAAGATCGGCTTCGGGCCGTTCCCGGGCGACGTGTTCCATGCGCCGTACCCGAACCCGCTGCACGGCGTGAGCACCGCTGACGCCCTGCAAGCCATCGAATTCCTGTTCAAGGCCGACATCGATCCGAAGCGCGTGGCGGCCATCATCTTCGAACCCGTGCAGGGCGAAGGCGGCTTCTACCCGGCGCCCGCCGACTTCGTGCGTGCCCTGCGCAAGATCTGCGACGAGCACGGCATCCTGCTCATCGCCGACGAAGTGCAGACGGGCTTCGCGCGCACCGGCAAGCTCTTCGCGATGGAGCATCACGACGTGGTGCCCGACCTCATGACGATTGCCAAGAGCCTGGGTGGCGGCATGCCGATCTCGGGCGTGGTGGGCCGCGCCGATGTGATGGACGCCGCGGCGCCCGGCGGCCTGGGCGGCACCTACGCGGGCAACCCGCTCGCCGTGGCGGCCGCGCACGCGGTGCTCGACGTAATCGACGAAGAACGGCTCTGCGACCGCGCCACGGCGCTCGGCGAGCGTCTCAAGGCCAAGCTCAGCGCGCTCAAGGGCGAGGTGCCGCAGATCGCCGACGTGCGCGGCCCCGGCGCGATGATCGCCGTCGAGTTCTGCAAGGCCGGCACGGACCAGCCGGACGTCGACTTCACGAAGCGCGTGCAGGCGCGTGCGCTGGAGCGCGGACTGCTGCTGCTCGTGTGCGGCGTCTACTCGAACGTGATCCGCTTCCTGTTCCCGCTCACGATCCAGGAAGCCGTGTTCGACGAAGCGCTCGGAATTCTCGAAGAAGTGCTCAAGGAAAGTGTGGCCGTGGCCGCGTGAATCTGACCGAACGCGCCTTACCGAACGCACCCGCACCTGACCGACCGGAACCGCACATGAAGCTCAACGACCCCTCACTGCTGCAAACGAAGGCGTACCTGGCCGGCGAATGGCAAGGCGCCGACGACGGTTCGACCTTCGACGTCGTGAACCCCGCCACCGGCGAGCGCATCGCCAGCGTGCCGCGCATGGGCGCGCAGGAAACGCGTCGCGCCATTGCCGCGGCCAACGCCGCGTGGCCCGCATGGCGCGCGAAGACCGCGAAGGAGCGCTCGCAAGTCCTGCGCAAGTGGTACGACCTGATGGTGCAGCACGCCGACGACCTCGCGCTGATCCTCACCACCGAGCAGGGCAAGCCGCTCGCCGAGGCGAAGGGCGAGATTCTCTACGCGGCATCGTTCATCGAATGGTTCGCGGAAGAAGGCAAGCGCGTCTACGGCGACACGATTCCGACGCCGGCCGGCGACAAGCGCATCGTCGTCACGAAGGAACCGGTGGGCGTGTGCGCGGCCATCACGCCCTGGAACTTCCCGGCGGCGATGATCACGCGCAAGGTGGGCCCCGCGATGGCGGCGGGCTGCCCCATCGTCGTGAAGCCGGCCGAAGCGACGCCGCTCTCCGCGCTCGCGCTGGCGGTGCTCGCCGAGCGTGCCGGCGTGCCGAAGGGCGTGTTCAGCGTCGTGACGGGCGACCCGAAAGCGATCGGCGGCGAACTCACGGGCAACGCGACCGTGCGCAAGCTCTCGTTCACGGGCTCGACGCAGGTGGGCCGTCTGCTGATGGCGCAGTGCGCGCCCACGGTGAAGAAGGTCTCGCTGGAGCTGGGCGGCAACGCGCCGTTCATCGTGTTCGACGACGCCGATCTCGACGCAGCGGTAGCCGGCGCCATCGCGTCGAAGTACCGCAACAGCGGCCAGACCTGCGTCTGCACGAACCGCTTCTACGTGCACGAGCGCGTCTACGACGCGTTCGCCGCGAAGCTGCAGGAAGCCGTGATGCAGTTGAAGGTAGGCCGCGGCACGGAGCCGGGCGTGGTGCAAGGTCCGCTTATCAATGAAGCTGCGGTGCTGAAGGTGGAGTCGCACATCGAAGACGCGCTCGCCAAGGGCGCGCGCGTGCTGACGGGCGGCAAGCGTCATGCGCTCGGACACGGCTTCTTCGAACCCACCGTGCTCGCCGACGTCACGCCCGCCATGAAGGTGGCGCGCGAAGAAACGTTCGGGCCGCTCGCGCCGCTGTTCCGCTTCTCGTCCGACGAAGAAGTGATCCGCCTCGCCAACGACACCGAGTTCGGCCTCGCCTCATACTTCTACAGCCGCGACATCGGCCGCGTGTGGCGCGTGGCGGAAGCGCTCGAGTACGGCATGGTGGGCATCAACACCGGCCTCATCTCGAACGAGGTGGCACCGTTCGGCGGTGTGAAGCAGTCGGGCCTCGGGCGCGAAGGGTCGCACTATGGGATCGATGATTATGTTGTGATCAAGTATTTGTGTATGGGGGTTTAGGGCGTGGTTTAGCCATTTCCATGTGGCATTGACGGACAAAGGCGTCGCGGCATGCGGCGCCTTTGTCTTTTCGATCCCGCATCTACCCCGCGTCTCCCCCATTCAGCGCCACCACCCGCCCCGCCAGTTCACGCAGCCGCTCCCGTAGCTCGGCAGGAGCAAGCACCTCGACGTTCGGCCCCATCGCCAGCAGTTGTTCAGCGGCGAAGTCGAAAGTCTCCACGGGCAACGTCACTTCCTGCCAGCCGTCAGCGTCCGCTGGCGCAATCGCGGCCTGCTCCACCGACGCCGCGCCCAGCTTCGCGAGCCGCGCCATGCCTTCGCGCGTCACCCGCAACCGCGCCGTGCCCTTGAGCAGGCTCTTCTCGTAGGCCGCGACGGATGCGCTCCATTGCGAGCGCAGATCGAAATCGCCTGGCCGCTCGAAGCGCTCGTTGTCCAGCACGTCGAGCCGCGTGATGTTCGCCACCTTGTAGACGCGCTGGCTGTCGCGCACGCGCGCCACCAGATACCAGTCGCCCGCCTTGAGCACGAGCCCAAGCGGCTCGCGCTTGCGCATGCCGGTGCCCTGCCAGCTGCGGTAATGCATCGCGACGCGCTTCTGCTGCCACACCGCGCTCGCCAGCTGCGGCAGCAGCGGCACCGGCGCGGGCCGCTTGTACCAGTCCACCGGATCGATATGCAGCCGTGCGCCGATTCGCGACGTCGCTGCGCCGCCGTCGCCTGGGGCGGCCGCGATGAGCTTCAGTTGCGCGGCGCGCAATTCGTCGGCGAGACCGAGGTCCGCGGCCGCACCGCCCAGGCCGGCGAGTGCAAGCGTGTCGGCGTCGGCACGGGTGAGATCGGCAAGCGGCGTGCGATAGCCGTCGAGCAACGCGAAGCCGCCTCCGGGCCCGCGGTCGGCGTAGACCGGCACGCCGGCTGCACTCAGCTGATCGATGTCTCGATAGACGGTGCGAATCGAGATCTCGAACTCGTCGGCCAGCGCCTGCGCCGTGACGCGTCCGCGGCCTTGCAGCAACAGCAGCATTGAAATGAGGCGGCTCGTACGCATACGGCGTGTTCCTCGCAACTCTGGAAATCCTGACACCGGTTGTCAGCTATTGGGCAGTATAAGAACAGTCGAGGCAACGGTGCACCGCACCCGCGCTTCCTCACTACGGAACCGTTCATGTCCACCGTTCAGAAACACGTCCCGGCAAGCGCCGGGGCTCAAGCTGATGCCACAGCCTCCCGCGTCGCGCACGAGAACGGCTCGTCGGCGCCCGTCCGACGCGGCCGGCTCACCGTGCTGCAAGGCACGGCGCTCTACATCGGCGCCGTGCTCGGCACGGGCGTCATCGCCCTGCCCGCGCTCGCCGCACAGGTGGCGGGACCGGCCTCGCTGCTCGCGTGGCTCGCGCTCGTCGTGCTCTCGGCGCCGCTGGCCGCGACGTTCGCCGCGCTCGGCATCCGCTTTCCCGATGCGGGCGGCGTCTCGACCTACGTGCGCAATGCGTTCGGACCGCGCGCTGCCGCCGTGGTGGGCTGGTGCTTCTACTTCACGGTGCCTGCAGGGTCGCCAGCCGCCGGCATGTTCGCCGGCGCCTATGTGGCCGCGGCGTTCGGCGGCGGCGAGCACACGACGATCGTGACGGCCGCCGCGCTGGTGCTCATCGTGAGCGCGGCCAACGCGTGGGGCTTGACGGTGTCCGGGCGCTTGCAGCTCGTGCTCGCCGCACTTCTCGTGGGATTGCTGCTGGTCGCGGTGGCGGCGTCGGCACCGCATGCGCGCGCGGCCAACCTGCATCCGTTCGCGCCGCACGGCTGGCTTGCCGTCGGGCCTGCCGCGGCGTTGCTCGTGTGGAGCTTTGCGGGCTGGGAGGCCATCACGCATCTCGCGGGCGAGTTCCGGCATCCCGCGCGCGACTTGCCGCTCGCCACGGGCATCGCGGTTGTGATCGTCGGCGTGCTTTACATGGCGGTGGCCGCCGCGAGCGCGCTCGTGCTCGGGCCGGCAGCGGGCGCATCGACTGCGCCGCTCGCGCAACTGCTGGCCACCGGCGTGGGCGGCAAGGCTCAGGCGTTGACGGCCGTGGCGGCGCTACTGCTCACGCTCGGCACGATGAACGCGTATTTCGCGGGCGCCGCCAAGCTGGGCGCGGCATTGGGCCGCGACGGCGCGTTGCCGGCATGGCTGGCGCGCGGCAGTCTGGCGGGCGATGTGCCGCGCCGCAGCCTCGCTGTGGTGTTCGCCCTCGCAGCGGGCATGCTGATTCTGGTGGCAGCGAGCGGCATCGGGACGAAGTCGCTCGTATTGATGACGACGGGCTCCCTGGTCGCGATTTACGTGCTGGGAACGGCCGCGGCGCTGCGGCTGCTGCCGCGCGGCAGCGCCGCCCACCGCTGCGCGGCGGTGGCGTTCGTGGCCGTGGTGGGACTGCTTGCGCTGACCGGCTGGTATCTGCTCTGGCCACTCGCCATTGCGGCGTGTGCGCTGGGATATCTGCGGTTGCGGGAACGTGGGGGGCGCGGACGCGCGGGGACGCTGACATAGGCCGCGCCCCCGCGCCTTGAAGCTCAGGCGCAGGTCGCGTCGATCAAACCCGTTCGATCGCAATCGCGATGCCCTGGCCCACGCCGATGCACATCGTGCAGAGCGCGTAGCGGCCCTGGGTACGTTGCAGCTGATACATCGCGGTGGTCACGAGGCGCGCGCCGCTCATGCCGAGCGGATGCCCCAGCGCGATGGCGCCGCCGTTCGGATTCACGCGCGGGTCGTCGTCGGCCACGCCGAGCATGCGCAGCACGGCGAGCCCTTGCGAGGCGAACGCCTCGTTCAGCTCGATCACGTCGAACTGACCGATGGTCATGCCAAGCCGCGCGAGCAGCTTCTGCGTGGCCGGCGCCGGGCCGATGCCCATTACGCGCGGCGCGACGCCCGCCGTCGCCACGCCCAGCACGCGTGCACGCGGCACAAGGCCGAAGCGCTTCGCGCTTGCCTCGCTCGCGAGCAGCAGCGCCGCCGCGCCGTCGTTGACGCCCGAGGCATTGCCCGCCGTCACCGTGCCGTCGGGCCGCACCACGCCCTTGAGCTTCGAGAGCGCTTCGAGGCTCGTTTCGCGCGGATGCTCGTCTTTCGCAACCACCACCGGCTCGCCCTTCTTCTGCGGGATCGTGACCGGCACGATTTCCTGCGCGAGCGTGCCGTCGGCCTGCGCGCGCGCAGCCTTCTGCTGGCTGCGCAGCGCGAAGGCGTCCTGGTCCGCGCGACTCACCTCGTAGTCTTGCGCCACGTTTTCGCCGGTCTCCGGCATCGAATCCACGCCGTATTGCTGCTTCATGAGCGGGTTGACGAAGCGCCAGCCGATCGTGGTGTCGTAGATGGCCGCCTCGCGCGAAAACGCCGAGGCGGCCTTGCCCATCACGAACGGCGCGCGGCTCATGCTTTCCACGCCACCCGCGATCATCAGCCCGGCCTCGCCCGATTTGATGGCGCGCGCCGCAATGCCCACGGCGTCCATGCCCGAGCCGCACAGACGATTCACCGTCGAGCCCGGCACGCCCTGCGGCAAGCCCGCGAGCAGCAACGACATGCGGGCCGCGTTGCGGTTGTCTTCGCCGGCCTGGTTCGCGCAGCCGAAGATCACGTCGTCGATCGCGTTCCAGTCCACTTCCTTGTTGCGCTCCATCAGCGCCTTGAGCGGCACGGCGCCCAGGTCGTCGGCGCGCACCTGCGCGAGGGCGCCCGCGTAGCGGCCGATGGGGGTGCGAATGGCGTCGCACAGGAAGGCTTCGGTCATCTGTGTCTCCGGTGGCAGATCATGGCTCAAAGTTCTATATACGAACCTTAGATCGTATATAGAACTTTGAGGCCGATGGTAGGCCTGCCCGGACCGGCATGTCAAGCCACGCGCCGGACCGCTGCGGTCTACCAGCGCGCCCGCTCCAGCAGCCGAACCGCCGCCTGCGCGTCGCATGACGAGCGTGCCCGCCTGTCGGGCTTCAGGAATGCCAGAATCGGCCGCCGCTGTGCCCACCGCAGGTTCGCATCCGCCGCAAGATCCGCGCGAAGCGCGGTTGGCGAAACAAAACGCATGCGCTATCTTCACGGGTTCCTGAAACGGCGCGCCTTTTGCCGTCCCCGCCTTCCCCCCTTGCGTTTATGAGCCAAGCCCCCGACGACCTCACGCCCGTTCCCGACACCGCCGCCCAGGCGCCCGACAAACCCGGCGATTCGTACGTGCAGTCGTTCGCGCGCGGTCTTTCCGTGATCCGCGCCTTCAATGCCCAGCGGCCCGAGCAGACGCTGACCGAAGTCGCCGCCGCCACGGGTCTCACGCGCGCGGGCGCGCGGCGCATCCTGCTCACGCTGCAAACGCTGGGGTATGTGGAAACCGAAGGGCGGCTCTTCCGGCTCACGCCGAAGATTCTCGACCTCGGCTTCGCCTATCTGACCTCGATGCCGTTCTGGAATCTTGCCGAGCCCGTGATGGAGGAACTGTCGGCCGAGGTTCACGAGAGCTGCTCGGCGGCCGTGCTCGACCGGACCGAAATCGTCTACGTGCTGCGCGTGCCCACGCACAAGATCATGACGATCAATCTTTCGATCGGCAGCCGCCTGCCCGCGTATTGCACGTCGATGGGCCGCGTGCTGCTTTCCGCACTCGACGAAGCCGCGCTCGACGCCACCCTCGACGCCTCGCCGCTGCAGACGCACACGCCGCGCACGGTCACGGACAAGGACGAGTTGAAGAAGATCATCGCGCAGGTGCGTCGCCAAGGCTGGGCCATTGTGGACCAGGAGCTGGAAGGCGGCCTGATTTCGCTCTCGGCGCCCATCCGCAACCGCCAGGGGCGCGTCATCGCGGCCATGAACATCAGCGGCAACGCGCAGCGCACCTCGGCAAAGCAGATGGTGAAGACTTTTCTGGAGCCGCTTCAGCAGGCGGCGCAACGCGTTTCGCAGATGGTGGCCCTGCGCGGCTGAGCGCGCTGGCCAGCCCTCGCCGTCAGTCCGCCGCTTCCTTCGCGGTCTCGCGCAGCAGCGAGACCGCCACCAGCGACGCCAGCACGCACAGCGCGACATAACCCGCCGGCGCGAGCTTGCTGCCCGTCACGCGGATCAGCAGACCCAGCACGAACGGCACGCGCCATGCCGCTACGGGGAACTCGGCGGTGACTATATCTATCGCAAAATCAATGGGTTAAAGGCTTTGCGCCCGTAGCCTGCTTTGGCTCTTGCGCCGTGTAACAGAAGTGTAAGCGGTTGGCGCCAGGCTTCCGATGCTGTTCAGTAAAGCACGGCGGCAAAACATGCATATGCCAGCGTGTGGCCATGCCAGGTCGAACGTGCACGAACCCTGCTGCTGCGAAATCGGCAATCGGTATGGTTTCTATCGTGGCGAATGTTCATCGCGTTCCTCCTGCTATCTGTTGTTATTCAGTCGGTCAGGGCACCGTCGTGCCACATGGCACAAAATGCCACCGCTCTGCTTCCGGGTCGCAGAGCGCAACCTGCCGGCATTGCGGCGCATCGCGCCTTTCGGTTCCAATTGAGTTCCACGCACGAGCAGCCACACGGGCGAGCCGGGCGGGGTGCCAGGTGTGCACGTAATCAAGCGTTTCGCGCCAGGCGTAGAGTCCAGCCCATTCATGCAGGCGTGCGACCTCCGCCAGCACCCGTTCATCGAACTCAAAGCTCGGCGGCACGTGCACCCGGTGATGCATCAGACGGGTATAGCCGCCCAGCGCGCCACCCGGCCGGGTCTGCAACCGGCCGTCGATGACCAGCCAGGCGAGATGCACGTCGGTGATCAGCCCATGCCCATCCGCATCCAGGAAAGCGTCCTGCCGTACCTGTTCCGCGGGCATGATCTCGAACCGCTGGCCCATCTGGATGAATCGCAGGACTTCGGTCAGCGCATCGACAGGCGACCGGTAGCAGAGAATCGCGCGCCCGCCTGCGGTCCTCTCGGTCGCGATGCGCTTGTCACCGGCGTTGTCCTGAAACGTCGGCACATACGCCAGCAGTTCCGAAAAGAAGCGCCGTTGCTCACTGTACGGATGGCTTGCCGTATCCATCACGCCCCGGAAAGCGCAACCTGCGGTGACCCCGTTGCGCCGGCATTGCGCGTCGGCGTTGCACCGGACTGGACTGCTGCGGGGCGGCTGAACGCACATTCTTGTAGATATCGGCCGGTCGCTGGTTGAAGCGGACCTTCAGCCAGCCGTAATAGAGGCGCATGTGCGCGAAGATCTGCTGTTCCAGCGTGCCGGTCGCGTTCACGGTACGCATGTATTCATCGAACAGCGCCTTTACGTCTTCGTCGTACTCGAACAGTGCGTTTATTTCCTTGCTGGCGAGTTTCGGCGCGACGAACGGCACGCCGCTGATTGCTGCATCAAGGCGCATGCGGTTCAGGGCGATACGCGCCAACAGGTCGGAGCGCGCCTGTTCTTCAGGGCGGTATCCGCCGCCAATGTCGGAATGCACGCCTGGCAGCGCGATTTCCTCGTAGAACGCGGTACTGCCACGCACAGGTGTCAGCGGAAAGCACGCACGCAGTTCGTGGCCCGACACGAAATGCAGGCACCGCTCGACCTGCTCGGGCACCTGCAAGCGCAGGTCGGAAAGATTATGGGCGGGCAGGCCAACCGATTCGACCGTATCGAACACGCCAAGGAAGCGGAAATGCAGCGGCGCGGATTCGCCGTCCACTGCTGTCGGACAGGGCCAGTGCGGTACGCCGTCCTTCATCGTGCATTTCTTCAGCAGACGGTTCACGAATGCGCGCGCCAGGGTTGCGCCACGTGAGAAGCCGAATACAGCGATGTCGATGCGGCTGACTTTGTGGTTGTATTTCAGGTTTTCCGAAAACTCCTTCTCAGCCTTATCCAGGCGCACATCGCTGCCCGCCCCGGCTCCGCCCCCCAACATTTCGCTATCGCGGACCTTTTCCCACCAGCCTGGATCGCTGGCATCGAGCGGTGTGCCCACGCCAGGATAGTAGAGCGGAACAATCAGCGGCAACTCATCAGCGATATCGAGATAGGGACCAACGTAGCCTTGGGTCGATGCAACCTTGCCGGTCACAACACCCTGAATGCGCGGCCACGTCTCTTCCTTCAGGGGCATGCGGTAAATGCGGTCGCTCGGGATGGCGGTGAACGCGACCTTGTAGCCCTGCTTGAGCGAGGCACTGCACTTCATGCTCACCACCAGCAGGCCGTGCTTCACTTCCGGCAGGGCACGGTTCGACAGCATCAACACGCATGAGGGCGCCATGTCCAGGAGATCGCACTCTCCGGTGTAGACGATCTGTTCGGCCAGTGCCGCTTCCTGCCGCAGCAGGGCTTCGCGCGCCGCATCATGCTCGTCGTCCAGGTCGCGGCCCCATGTGTACGCTTCACCATACGTGGTCCGGTCGTCGCGGATCGCCTTCGTGCCGTCCATGCGCAGGTTGTTCGGCTGCTCGGGACTGTAGCTGCGCACCGTGAATTTCGTGGGGACCGTCTTCGTTTTCATCGTGAGCGACTGCACGGACTCCCGGCCAACCGTATGCAGGCCATTGGGCTCCTGATACGGCACGGTGAGGCGTTCGCGGTCGTGGACGTAATGCGTGAAGTCGTCCCCGAAGCGGACCGTTTCACAGTGCTTGCCGGTCTCGCAGACGAACCAGATGCCGATGCGCCTGCAAAGACGCGTAATGAACGCGAGGTCGTCTTCCTGCCACTGCGTGATGATGAGCCGCTTGCGATAGCTGCGGTAAAGGCTGAATACGTAGTCGGCCAGCACCTTGTCAAAGCCGTTCTCCCTGAGCACCCTTTCGATAACTTCGGGCTCGCTCTCGTTCAAGAAAAAACGGGTACGCGGCGAATTGCGAAGCAGTGCGAGGCGTGATTCGAGCGTCACCTCGTACATCGTCTGTTCGTGATTACTGGCGACGAGAGAAAATCCGGTAATCACCCCCTGAACGCGGCGCGCGTCTTCCGGCGTATGCCAGCGGGTCGCGGGCGGCGGCTGGATGACGAATGACGCCGGTTTCAAGATGAAATCGGTGCGCGACAGGTCGCGTTGCGGATGCGTGAACTGGATTGTGTACTTCGTCGGCTCGCCCATGCCCCGCGTGCCGTCGAACGCATAGACATTGGCGAGCGCGGCACCGCCCGACGACGGTATGTCGAGCGAGTAATACTGGTGCACGTTTATGCCGGGACGTGCCAGCGGATCGCGTGAATTCAAGTGAGCACTCCTGCGAGACGGCAGCGGGATATCCGTCGCCAGGCTATGGATGCTTCACCATTTCTCCCAATATCGCAACCGGGGAATTGTCAAGAAAAATCACGCGACGTTGCACAAAAGATATTTAGCCTCGATTTGACAAGTTTTAAAGCCGGGCTAATGTTGGCTTAAATCACGAATCCCGATTAACGGGTTCGTCATTTTGAGTCCGCACAACGTATTTCTTTCGTCTTATGCCTCGCCCCTCACCACTCGTTCGTGCGCGACCGTTACTCGCCCGAACACGGGGGAATCAGCTACTGAATAAGGGCGCGTCGGTATGTTGGTCGGAACGGTAGGTGGATGAAGCGCGGCGCGCGCGATGCGGGGCGCTTGGCGCGATTGAACTCGGAACACTGACGACGACCGGCGACGCGACGCCGATCTGCGCGTAAGTGGGCGCAATGGCGCCGCGGCCCGCGCGCATGGCGTGAGCAACGGTTTGCGCGGCGACGCTCATCGCTGCCCCAGGTAACGTTCGACGAGCCGCGCCCAGAACGCCGCGCCCACCGGCAGGTTGGTGTCGTTGAAGTCGTAGTGCGGGTTGTGCACCATGCAGCCGTCTTCGCCCACGCCGTTGCCGATGCGCAGGAACGTGCCGGGCCGCTTCTGAAGCATGAAGGCGAAGTCTTCGCTGCCCATCAGCAGGTCGGCCTGGGCCACCACCTTGTCGTGGCCCACGAGTTCGCGCGCCACTTCGACGGCGAAATCGGTCTCGGCCTCGGAATTGATCACCACTGGATAGCCTTCGATGTACTCCACCGTCGCCTTCGCGCCGTAGCTCTCGGCCTGCGCGTGCGCGAGTTCGGCGATGCGCTTTTTCAGCAGCGCGCGCACGTCGGGGCTGAACGAGCGCACGCTCAATTCGAGCCGCGCCGTGCTCGCGATCACGTTGTTCGCGGTGCCCGCATGCATCGAGCCCACCGTGACCACCGCGGGCTGCGCCGGGTCCACGTTGCGCGCGACGATGGTTTGCAGCGCCATCACGATGCTCGACGCCACCACCACGGGGTCCACCGTCAGATGCGGGCGTGCGGCGTGGCCGCCCACGCCCTCGATCACGATCACGGCCTTGTCGCCCGCCGACATGAACGGGCCCTTGCGAAACAGGAACACGCCCGGCTCCGCGCCCGGATGGTTGTGCACGCCGAACACGGCGTCGCACGGAAAACGCTCGAAGAGACCGTCTTCGATCATTTTTTTCGCGCCGCTATCCACGCCGCTTTCCTCGGCGGGCTGGAAATACAGATGCACCGTGCCCGAGAACCGGCGCGTGGCCGCCAGATGCTGCGCGGCGCCCAGCAGCATGGTGGTGTGGCCGTCGTGACCGCACGCGTGCATCTTGCCGTGCGTGGCGCTCGCATACGGCAAGCCGGTCTCTTCGACGATGGGCAGCGCGTCCATGTCCGCTCGAATGCCGATGCTGCGCGCGCTGTTGCCTACCCCGTCGCCTACCTTGAGCGTGCCCACCACACCGGTCTTGCCGACCCCGCGCGTCACCTGCCAGCCCCACGCTTCGAGCCGTTGCGCGACGAGATCGGCTGTTTCGACTTCCTCGTAGGCCAGTTCGGGATGGCGGTGAATCTGGTGACGGATTTCGCGCAGCGCTTCGGCCGCGGGCTGCAGGTCGGCGACTTCGGTGAGACGTGTGGCCTGGGTCATCGGTTACTCCTCATCGGCGGCTCCTTCAGGGAACCCTGGTTGATGGGCGAGCACTATATCGGCGCAATTTCCTTCGAATAAGATGCTGTTTTTTTCACCCCGATTAAGCCTGCTTATCACAGGGTTAACCCTCACCCCGTCACCCATGAAGCTCCAGCAGCTCCAGGCCTTTGTCGCGGCCGCCCACCACAAGAGCCTGCGCGCCGCCGCGCGCGAACTGGGCATTACGCAGCCGGCCGTGACGCACACCATCCGCGAGCTCGAAAACGCGCTCAATGCCGAGTTGATGGTGAGAAGCGTGCGCGGCATCGAACTCACGGCGTGCGGGCTCGCGCTGCTGCCGCGCGCCGAGCAACTGCTGGGCGACATGCAGCGCACCGTCGAAGCCGTGGAACAGGTGAAAGGCGAGCTGGCGGGCAAGGTGAGCGTGGGCACCATGCCTTCCATCGCGCTTACAGCGCTGCCGCACGCCGTCTCCGCCTTTCGCGCGGCCATGCCGCTCGTGCAACTGCATCTGGAGGAAGTCACGGTGCCGGACGCCGTCGCGCGGCTGCGCAACGGCAGCCTCGATATCGCGGCGATCCACCACGTACAGGCGCTCGATAGCGACCTCGTGCAGGAACCGCTCTACTCGACGCAGTTCGTCGTCGCCATGCGCGCCGGGCATCCGCTCGCGAAGGCGCGGCGCCTCGCCGACCTCGTGGACGCCGAATGGATCGTGACCGTGGGCGCCGACCACTTCCCGCACAGTGTGATGATGGCGATGTTCAGCGCCCACGGGCTGCCCGTGCCGAAACGGCTGCTGCGCGCGCCGTCGTCGTTTGCCGTGACGCTCGGGCTCGTCTCGCAGACCGACGTGATCGGCTGCTTCACCCGGCCGCTCGCCGCGATGGTCGCGCCGCTCGGCATCCGCGCGGCCGGCATCGAAGAAACGCTGCCCAGTTACGATCTGAGCGTCATCTCGCGCCGCGATCTGCGGCCCACGCCCGCCGCCGCGCAATTCGTCTCGTGCCTGCAGCGCGCCGCGCGCGAATGCTTCGCCACACCCGGCGAACGAGGCGCCGATGGGTAAAACCCCGCTGGGTAAAACCCTCTACGCGCGGCAACTCAACTTGCGCGCCGTGCTGCCGTTAACCAAACGATAACGATGCGAGCGCGATGCCCTTCGAACCGGTAGCATCAGCATCCGAACCTACCCGTCCCTACCGACCGCCATGCAACCAGGCTCCCCCACCCCTCCGGCCAGCTTCGAAACGATGGGCGTCGCCCTGTTCGATTTCTTCGACCTCACGCCCACCTCGCTGTGGCTCGAAGATTACAGTCAGCTGCGCGCGCTCTTCGACGCCTGGCGCGCCGAGGGCGTAACGGACCTGCGCCGCTTTCTGGAAGAAGACACGAAGCGGGTGGCCGCGTGCTCGGCGTGCATCCGCGTGCTGAAGGTGAACCGGCATACGCTCGCGCTCTACCGCGCGCAGTCTTTCGAAGAGTTGGTGTCGCGGCTCGATCACGTGCTGCGCGACGACATGCTGGAAGCGCACGTCGACGAACTCGTGCAGATGTGGTCGGGCAAAACGGCATTCGAAAGCAAGAGCGTCAACTACACGCTCGACGGCCGGCGCCTCGACATTCTGCTCAAGGGCGTGATCCTGCCGGGGCACGAGGCGCAATGGGACCGCGTGCTCGTGGCCATCGACGACATCACCGAACTCGAAGACGCGCGCCGCCGCGCCACGGCAAGCGAGCAGTACGCGCGCGGCGTGTTCGAGTACTCGCCGGTTTCGCTCTGGATCGAGAACTTCTCGACCATCAAGATGCTGCTCGAAGAAGTGCGCATGCAAGGCATCACGGACTTTCGCACGTTCACCGACGTACACCCCGAGTTCGTGGAGCGCTGCATGGCCGAAATCCAGGTGCTCGACGTCAACCAGCACACGCTCGGCATGTTCAAGTCGCCGGACAAGGCGACGCTGCTCTCGCGCCTGCCTGACGTGTTCCGCGACGACATGCGTCCGCACTTTCGCGAGCAGCTGATCGACCTGTGGGAGGGGCGGCTCTTCCAGCAGCGCGAAGTGGTCAACTACGCGCTGGACGGCAACGAGGTCAACGTGCACCTGCAGTTCTCGGTGTTTCCGGGGCACGAGGAACATTGGGACCTCGTGCTGCTCGCGCTCACGGACATCACGGCACGCAAGAAGGCGGAGATGTACCTCGAATATCTCGGCAAGCACGACGTGCTGACCAAGCTCAAGAACCGCTCGTTCTACGTGGACGAGTTGAACCGGCTGGAACGCAAGGGGCCGTTCCCGGTGAGCGCGATCATCGTGGACCTCAACAACCTGAAGGCCGTGAACGATCAGCTCGGGCACGCAGCGGGCGACGCCCTGCTGCGCCGCGCCGGCGAAGTGCTCGGCAAGGCGGTGCAGAAGCCGTTCCAGACGGCGCGTATCGGCGGCGACGAGTTCGCGGTGCTGATGCCCGGCGCCGACGCGCGCGACGCCGAAATGGCGATGGAGAGCATCGTCAAGCTCGTCGAACTCAACAACCAGTTCTATACGGGACCGCGGCTCAGCTTCTCGATGGGCAGTGCGACCTGCGAGAAGGGCACGCGACTCGAAGACATGCTGCGTGCCGCCGACAAGGCGATGTACGAGAACAAACGCAACCACTACGAAGCGGTGAACAACCTGGGGCGATAACGGCACATGACGGCGTGGTGGGTAGAGGTGGCGTCGCTTGTTCGGACAGGGTCCCGAGATTTTTAAGTGGAACCACCGGGGCGTTCATGCTGCCGATTTAATCGCAGGCAGCGTCGCGAAGTATGCCTCGTCCGGCGTGCGGTCTTCCAGACTAGAATGAGGTCGTTTCTGGTTGTACAGATTGATGTAATTGCCGATTGAGCGCCGGGCGTGGCTGACCGACTCGTATGCCTTCAGGTACACCTCCTCATACTTGACGCTTCGCCACACCCGTTCGACGAACACGTTGTCGCGCCAGGCTCCCTTGCCGTCCATGGACAGTTTGATGCCGCGATCCAGAACCGCGTCGGCAAAAGCGGTCGCAGTGAACTGGCTGCCCTGATCGGTGTTGACGATCTCCGGCTGGCCGTATTTCGCGAAGGCCTCTTCCAGCGCCTCGACCGCATGGATCGCTTCCAGCGTGATCGCCACCCGATGTGCCAATACCTTACGGCTG
>NZ_RJZE01000023.1 GCF_003986935.1 Paraburkholderia kururiensis JCM 10599 = LMG 19447
AGGCCACGGCACGATGCGCTCCATCTCGCCAAGAAACTTCTCGCGCCGTGTTTGCTTCTTCTTCATCGCGTACTCGGCGCTCGCAAAGCTGCGTTGGCTCATGTCCGTAGAGTTATGTTCCCGTTGCCTTCAGCATGCACGCATCGTGTAGCAGCAGTCAATTGATCAGCGAATCCCTAACACAAATCGGCCATCAGGTCGAACGTCTCGCACACGAGCGGCATTGACGCTACGGCCTGTCGTCCTATCCGCTGACACTCCCTGCTGAAGAACTTCCAGTGCTCCGCGCGCCAGAATTCGAGCGAGAGGTCACCTTCTCCTTCGGCCGCCGCAAACTCGCTAGAGACTTTCTCGAAAGGGACTATCTCGACTTTCGTCGTCCGGAGCAGAAGAACGGGGCGATTGCGAAAGCCCAGAACAATTTCGATGTCCCCATCCTGCGGCAGGGGTTCCCCGTCAAGTTCCCATGACCACAGCAGGCTACACGTGCCGCGCTTTACCTTGGACGCTATCAGGGAAATGAGCATTGCGGAGGATTGGTCCGAGTCGCCATAGCTACCAATTCGAACATTGGCCCCGGAAAGATCGATTCCGCGTTCGCTTAGCGCTGTAATCAACTCGGGCAGTGTAGGCGTATCGGACATAGATTATGGCGAGACACGGTACGTACGACGTCAGGAATCGCATTCTATTGCATGCCAAGGTACGCATTGAACGTCCCGCATTGACCGGTGAGCCGACGTTCGTTCGAGGAGCCGACAAGGCAGCATGGGTCGCTTTATGCCCGTTGCATGAGAGGCCATCTCCGCGACGATCACTCCGCTCGGCCGTCGGACGCTGGCCGGCCATGAGCCGCCGATCGACGGCGACGCCTGTTTCGTCGACAATCCTCTGGAAATGTCGCGAGGGTTGCATGGCGACGATGCACTTTCGGGGATTGACGTGCGAACAACCAATATGCAGACACGCCTTGCGGCCATCGCACGTGAATCGGAATGGTTCTGGTCCGCGCTCGTCGCAGTGCGCAGCCTCAATCTGGCCTCGTGGTGTGTATAGGTGCTGGTGCTGTTCGCAATCTCGTGTGGGATTCGCTGCACGATTTCCGGGCGGCATCTCCGTTGTCGGACATTGACGTCGCACACTTCGACGCTTCCGATCTCTCAGACAAGAGCGACGCGAATATTCAGCGCCGATTAAATGGTATCCGTCCGAACACACCGTGGGAGGTCACCAATCAGGCCGCCGTGCACACATGGTTTGAAGCGACTTTTGGTTATCCGGTCTCGCCGTTCGCTTCGCTGGAGCAAGCTGTCGCGTCGTGGCCCGAGTTCGCAACATCGGTCGGATTAACGCTACGCGAAGACGACTCGATTGAAGTAATTGCACCGTATGGGCTTGACGATCTTTTTGCTATGGTGGTCCGGCGAAACCCGGCACGGGTCAGCGTCGAAACTTACCGAAAGCGAATCGAGCGAAAGCAGTATCAAAGGCGCTGGCCGCGCGTAACGATCGTGCCAAGCTGACGGTCGTACGGAATGATCGCCTGCTGTGGAGCAGCGCGACCGCCAGGATCGCCGCGCGATATGCCCATCGCATAGGTCGGCGACCGGCCGATAGTGTTGAAAAACTCGGTGATGGGCGATCTCGCGAGGTTTTGAGGGGTCGTTTTACCCTTAGCCGATGCACGCGAGCGGTTTGTAGACCGATCTGAGAGGCCGAAATTTTTGCGAGCGGTCCGAAAACGGCGCTCCACGAGTTTTTCAACACTATCGGCCGGCCAGCGTCCGACGACCGAGCGGAGTGATCGTCGCGGAGACGGCCTCTCATGCAACGAGCATAAAGCGACCCATTCCCGTCATCTGCCCAACCTCGGCCGATGTCTGCGACGTGACCGACAGCGGACGTCCGCGGGCCGCGTGACCGGCCCATCGAGGCTCGCGATCTTTACCGGCCTGATCTGTTTCAGCCGCGATCGAGGAGCGACGCGAGTTGCGGTAAATCGGAGGCGATAACGTCGATGTACGGCTCCGGCAAGGTATCGACCTCGGTCGCCGGACCGTTTTCAAAGGCACGCGGCACAAACGCCGTAAGCAGGCCGCTGCGCTTGGCCGCCATCAGGTCCCACTTGTGAGCAGACGCCAGCATGATCTCGCCCGGTAAAAAGCCGAGATACTCAGAAGCGAGTTGGTAGGCACGCGGATCAGGCTTGAACGCGTGCACCAGTTCGCCGGTGAGGATCGCATCAAAGGGCAGTCCTTCGCGTTTGACGAGGCCGATCATTCCCGCCATCGACGCATTAGTCAGCGTTGCAACCACGAACGCCTTACGCAGAGATGTTAGTCCTGCCAGCGTATCGGACCATGGTGTCATCGTTCCCCAGACGTCGAGCAAGCGGGTCTTGTCCTCGTCGGAAAGCGTATTGCCGCCTGGGTAACGCGTAAGCAACGAAGGCAACACCTCGGCATAAACAGCGCGGTTGGGTTGCCACGGCTTGCGCCCGGCGGCGATCTCGACGATAGCGTCATGTGCCGCAGCGCTCCACCGTCCCGCAAAAGTCGACCAGTCCTGAAGCCGCGGCGCGACTGCAGGGAGGCGGGCCAGTTCATGCATCATCGGATCATAGAAGTTGAAGACGGTGCCTTGCATATCGAAGACAAGGGCCTTGGGTCGAATGGTGTCGTGTGCGGCGCCTGAGGGTGACAGCGCGTGAGCGGGCGCAGTGGCGGAAACGAACGGCAGCGATGCGAGAAGCTGCACGAAACGCCGTCGTCCGGGTTGCAGTACATGAGGCTTCGATAGGTTCATGATGTTTCTCGTTGCGTGATTCGTTGACGTCGAGTGGGGCGCTGACGTTTAGCACCGTCCCAGCGCGTCTCGGGCAGACGCGGCAGTCGGGCGGTCCGACCATCGATACATCGCGACAACCACGAGTCCCACCACCGCCAGAGCCACGCCGGAGTAGACCGTCGTAAGGACGTTGACGCCTGCGAGCGTCAGCCCGCCGAGGAAGGACCCGCCAGAGATGCCGAGGTTAAACGCAGCGACGTTGAGCCCCGCCGCCGTACCGACCGCCTCGGGCGCCACGCGTCGAGCCACGAGCACGACAGTCGCCTGCATGATGGGAGGAACGGCGAAGGCGAACGCGCCCCAGATAAACAGGTTGACCATCACCATCTCGGGATGCTGCGCGGTGAGCCAGAGCGCGGCGACCGACGCGGCGATGCCGGCCAACGCGATGTTCATGCTGAGCTTCGGGCCATATCTGTCGGACAGACGCCCTCCGCCGATCGTCCCCACCACGGAGCCGAGTCCGAACACCATCAGCCCGAGGGTTACGCCTTCGCTTCTGAACCCCGTGGTATCAATCAACAGCGGCGACAGGTAAGTGAACACCGCGAACGTCGCTCCCATGCCCAGCGCGGCGATTGCATAGAGCGGCATCAACGCCTGGCTTTTCAGCAAGGCGAGCTGCGAGAGAACGGTGCCGGCACTGCGCTGAGCGGCAAGCGCGGGCAAAAGCCGCCAGAGGCCGATGGTCGCCAGCGCGCCCATGGCAGCCACTACCAGGAACGGCAGCCGCCAGCTCATCAGATCGCCAAGCCATGTCCCGCCGGGGACGCCAGTCACCATCGCGACCGTCAGGCCACTTACCATGATCGCCACGGCCCTGCCTGACTTCTGCGTCGGCACGAGCGCCATGGCAACGGTTGTCCCGAGGCCGAAAAACACGCCGTGTGCGACCGCCATGACGATCCGGATCGTGAGCAGCGCCGCGAAGGCTGTCGAAAGTCCCGCCGCCAGATTGCACAGCGTGAAGAAGGTCATCAGCGCGAGCAGCAATGCCCGGCGCGGCAAGCGCGCGGTCAAGGCCGATACGACGGGCGTGCCGACCGTAATGGCCAGCGCGTAGAAACTCACCAGCAAACCGACCGTCGACACGGAGATGCCGAACGCTCTTCCAATGTCGGGTAACAAGCCGACGATGACGAATTCCGTCGTCCCGATTGCGAACGCGGCGAACGCGAGGGAAAACACTGCTGCGGGCATGATGAACTCCTAAATGAAGTCATTCGGGGTGGCTTCAGAAGTCCTGAACGGTGGGACGAATCACGATTTCGTTGACGTCGACCGAGCTGGGCTGCTCGATTGCGTAGGCGATGGCTTGCGCAATCGCGTCAGCGGGGATCGCCATCTTGTAGAAGTCGACGACAAAGTTCCGGCTGTCGTCGTGGCCCGAACCGAACTTCAGTTCCGTGTCGACCGCACCCGGTGAAATGACGGTGGTGCGGATGTTGCCGCCCACTTCGTGTCGCAGACCTTCGGAGATCGCGCGAACCGCGAACTTCGTGCCCGAATACACGGTGCCCCCCGGGCTGAACACCTTCAGCCCCACGACGGACGCGATGTTGACGAAGTGGCCAGAGTGCTGTTTTTCGAATACCGGCAGCGCCGCGGCGACGCCGTACAGGAGGCCCTTGATGTTGATGTCGATCATCCGGTCCCACTCGTCGGTCTTGCGCAGCGAAAGTGGCGCGATCGCCATCAGACCAGCGTTGTTCACCATGACGTCGAGGCGACCATGTTGCGATACGACGTCGCCGATCAGGCGGTTGACCTGGTCCTGATCCGTCACATCGACTGGATGAACCGACGCGTGCCCGCCTTTCGCCATGATTTCCGCGGCAACGCGTTGAAGCTTGTCGATGCGGCGAGCGGCCAGAGCGACAGTGGCGCCTTTGGAGGCAAGAAGTTTGGCGGTGGCTTCACCAATTCCGCTCGAAGCACCGGTAATGACGACGACTTTGTTTGCCATGATTTCTCTCCATGAAGTTGAACTGCGTGGAGAGTAGTGTCGTCCCGACGAGCATTTTTTATTAGACTGGAATATCTGGAATGTCTTTTCAACCATCGCAAAAATCGTCACCGAGCCGCACATGACCGAACTCGCCGACCTGAACGACATCGCCGTCTTTGTACGGGTAGCGCAGTTAGAGAGCTTCAGCCGGGCCGCGCGTGCGCTCGGCATGCCGGTGTCGACCGTCAGCCGCAAGGTGAGCGCGCTCGAAGAACGGCTCGGCGTCACGCTGTTGCAGCGCACGACGCGCAAGCTCAGCCTGACGTCGCAAGGTCGCGCCTACTTCGATCAATGCAGTGAGCCGCTGAATCATCTGTACGATGCGCAGCGCGTCATCACCCAGACGCAGAAGCAGCCGGAGGGCGTGCTACGCATCTCCGGGCCGGTGATGCTCGAACAGGAGCCGTTTTACGCGTTCCTGTCGGCATTTTTGAAGCACTTTCCGCAGATCCAGGTGGATCTGTATTTCACGAACGCGTTCATCGACCTGATTGCCGAAAACGTCGACGTTGCGATCCGTTTTGGCGAATTGCAGGACTCGAGCCTCGTCGCACAACGAGTGGGAAAGAGCGTGCGGCAGCTCGTTGCCTCGGTCGGCTATGCACGCAGCCATGCGCTCCCGTCACGGCCCGACGATCTGAGCCAGCATCCGTGCGTGCTGATCAATGCCCGCAACAATGAGACGGAATGGCACCTGGTGAGCGGCCGCAAAGCGACCAGGGTACACGTCAGTGGGCCTGTCGCTGCCCGTGACTTTCACATCGTCCACGCATTCGCGCTTCGCGGGCACGGCATTGCGCTGCTTCCGTCGAGCTATTGCGATCCGCATATCGCGAGCGGAGAGCTTGTGCGTGTGCTGCCCGAGTGGTCGTCACCGGAGATATTCGTGCATGCCGTTTATCCGACGCGGCGCTTCATGCCGTCGAAGTTGAAGGCGTTCCTCGATGCACTGAAAGCGTGGGAGGGTCCGCTTTGGTTTCCGCTGCGCTGAAGCCAAAGCGATCTTGTACTAACGCCAGCCAAGCGCGGGGGCAACGTGCGTGAGGATCGATTCGATCACGTGTGCGCAGTACTCAACGCCGAGTTGATTCGGCACGGTCAACAGTAGCGTGTCGGCTTCCGCAATGGCCTCGTCGGTTGCAAGTTGCCTGACGAGCGCGTCGGGCTCTGCCGCATAATTTCGGCCGAAAATTGTCCGGATATTGCCGTCCAGCAGGCCGACCGTGTCGTCGCTGTTCGCATCGCGTCCAAAGTACATGCGGTCGCGATCGTTCATCAGCGCGAAGATGCTGCGACTCACCGACACGCGCGGCTCGCGCGCGTGTCCGGCTTCCTTCCACGCCCGCCGATAGGCGCGGATCTGCTCCGCCTGCTGGACATGAAGCGGACGGCCCGACTCGTCGTTTTTCAGTGTGGAGCATTGCAGGTTCATGCCCATCCCGGCTGCCCAGACCGCGGTGGCATCCGACCCCGAGCCCCACCAGATGCGATCGCGCAACCCTTCGGAATGAGGCTCGACGCGTAGCAGGCCAGGCGGGTTGGCAAACATTGGCCGGGGATTGGGCTCAGCGAAACCTTCTCCGCGCAGCACTTCGTAGAACACTTCCGTGTGTCGACGGGCAAGATCGACGTGCGTCTCGCCGTCGCCGGGCGCATAGCCGAAATAGCGCCAACCGTCGATCACCTGTTCGCCCGAGCCGCGGCTGATGCCGAGTTGCAGGCGCCCACCGGCGATGAGATCGGCAGCGCCCGCATCCTCGGCCATGTACAGCGGGTTCTCGTAGCGCATGTCGATGACGGCCGTGCCAATTTCGATGCGGCTGGTTCTCGCACCTACCGCCGCCAGTAGCGGAAACGGAGACGCGAGCTGGCGCGCGAAATGATGCACGCGAAAATATGCGCCATCCGCACCGAGTTGCTCCGCGGCGACCGCGAGGTCGATCGATTGCAACAGTACGTCCGAAGCAGAACGCGCAAGCGAATGCGACGAAGACGACCAATGGCCAAACGATAGAAAGCCGATTTTTTTCATGTCAGCGTTGGGCAAGCGTGAGAAGACGATGAGCGAATGTTGCCCGAAGCGGGCACACACCGCTCGCACGCGCACTGTCTGCCGGTTGCTTCTTTGCAAGTCAGGCGGGGAAATCGGTGGATGCAGAAAGTGCCTTCCAGGTCTCCGTTTCGGCAGTTACGTACGCATTCTTTTCCGCGAGTGCCTTGAGCGTGTCCGTGCCGAGCGGCAAACGCAGCGGCGGCGTCTCTGCATCGACGAGCCTGACCATCGCGGTTGCCAGCTTTACTGGATCGCCCGGCTGATTGTGATTGATTTCATCCGCTAGGTGCCGCAGTTTGCCCGACGTCTCTTCATAGTCGCTAATGATCGTCTTGCCGACGACCAGCGACGACGCATCCAGAAAGTCCGTGCGAAAAAAGCCAGGCTCTATCATGGTCGCGTGAATGCCGAGCGGCTTGAGTTCTGCATGCAGTGCTTCGGTGATACCTTCCACGGCGAACTTCGTCGAACTGTACACGCCGACGCCTGCCGCCGCCTGATAACCGAGAATGGACGACGTGTTGATCACGTGACCCGAACGCTGTTTGCGCATTACCGGCAGCACGACACGTGTCACGTTGAGCAGGCCGAACACGTTGGTCTCGTAGATGCGGCGAACCTCGGCATCGCTCGATTCTTCAACGGCCGCTAGCAAACCGAAGCCTGCGTTGTTGACCAGCACATCGATGCGGCCGAACTTACCGACGGCGGCTTCGACGGCCGCCTTGGCCTGTGCCTCGTCTGTCACGTCGAGTGCAACGGTGAGCAACGCGGGCGACTCTCCCAGCCGCTCGGCGATTGTGGCGGCGTTCCGGCCGGTGGCGACGACAGCGTTGCCGTCATCGAGAGCGGCTTTCGCGATCAGTGCGCCAAAACCGCGCGACGCGCCTGTGATGAACCAGACGCGTTTGAACCGCTGGCTCGTGACGTTGTTCATGGCTCTTCTCCTTGGTTCGTGATGGATGTGAAACGAACTGCATGGAGAGGAGTGTCGGCGTGACGGGGGCGTTTGATTAGACGGGTATGGATGGAATGAATTTTCCGTGTGTGGAAAAATCGCGCGAACGAAGGGACGTGCGTCGTGCATCTTTCCCAGGCGCAGGCGGCGCGAATGTCGACAAAAGTGGGTATGGCACGTTCACGGCAACGCGGTGTCCGGTATGTTGGTGACAACGGCCGCGCAGTTCATCGCAGCGGGTGTCTCTTCCTGGCCGGCTAGCGCCCGACGACAGAGCGCGACAACGTCGCGGGTGCGGCAACTCATGCAAAAGGCATAAAGCGACCGAGGCTGTGTGAAAACACGAGCTAGGCGCTTGGCCCGAATTTGAGTTCGATGATGGGATCGGCAGAGGCCAATAGTGTGGCGACCTGTTCGGCCGCACTCGGGGCGAGTCCAAGATGCTCGTAGCCGAGGTATGCAACCGTATCCTCGGGCGACCAAGGGCCCAGCGAGGTCACGTAATCAGCGATCTCATCTTGGATCTGTCGCCACGATTCATATCGGCGGCGCGACAGAAGAATTCGATCACTTCGTGTATAGATCACATGGAGGTCCACGTGCGTTCTCGTCGATGAAAATGAGCCTTCATTCTCTCACGTGATCTCCTAAACTTCGGTCAGCACTTCAAGGTCGGAGGAACAATTGAAGCGATTCGTTGAAGGTGACGACCGGAAGCAGGTGACGTTGTTGCCCGAATGCCTGGACGATTTCGTTGCCGAGGACAACCCGGTCAGGATCGTCGAGGCCTTTGTCGAAGAACTGGCGCTAGAAGGGCTCGGTTTCGTTGGCGTTACGCCATCATCAACGGGCCGCCCCTCCTACCATCCCGCAGTGCTGCTGAAGATATACATCTACGGCTACTTGAACCGGATTCAATCGAGCCGCCGCCTGGAACGCGAATGCCAACGCAATATTGAGCTCATGTGGCTTACGGGCCGCTTGGCGCCAGACTTCAAGACCATAGCGGACTTTCGGCGAAACAACGGCACAGGCATTCGCAAAGTTTGTAGCAGGTTTGTCGTTTTGTGCCGCGATCTCAAGTTGTTCTCTCAAGCGTTGGTCGCCATCGATGGAAGCAGGTTCAAGGCATCCAATACGCGTGACCGCAACTTTACGACTGGCAAGATCGACAAGCGGCAGCAGCAAATTGAGGAAAGTGTCCAACGCTATCTGAGTGCACTGGAAACGGCTGATCGGACCCAACCTCCCGAGGTGGAAGCGAAGACAACTCGGCTGCGAGAGAAAATTGCTCAATTACAAGGGCAAATGCGCCACCTCGAGCAGGTCAAAGAAGAGTTGAAGACGCTGCCTGATGGGCAGATCTCGCTGACTGATCCCGATGCTCGCTCCATGGCGACAAGCGGTCGTGGCTCGGGGATTGTGGGCTACAACGTGCAGGTAGCCGTAGATTCCAAACACCATCTCATCGTTGCTCACGAGGTCACAAATGCCGGCAGTGATCGGGCACAGCTCAGCCCGATGGCACAAGCTGCTCGTGACGCCATGGGCAAAACCAGATTGAAGGCTATCGCTGATCGAGGGTATTACAGTGGTCCACAGATAAAGGCCTGCGAGGATGCTGGTATCGCAGCCATTCTGCCCAGGACCACGACGTCAAGCGCAAAGGCTCACGGTCGCTTTGATCGTGCAGACTTTATCTACATCGCCCGAGATGACGAATACCAGTGCCCGGCCGGGCAACGTGCGATCTACCGATTTACCGGTCTGGAACATGGCATGTATCTGCGCCGCTATTGGAGTAGTGCATGCATTGGTTGCGCACTGAAGCCGCAATGTACGCCAAGCGACTACCGGCGGATTACGCGCTGGGAACACGAGTCAGTACTGGAAGCTGCGCAGCGAAGGCTGGACAGAATGCCGGATGCGATGACGGTGCGAAGGCGGACTGTCGAGCACGTGTTCGGGACGTTCAAACACTGATGGGCTACACGCACTTCCTGACTCGTCTGCTTGCCAATGTGAGCACCGAAATGAGTCGGCATGTGCTGGCGTACAACCTCAAGCGCGTAATAGCGATACTTGGGTTCGCGAAAACCATGAAGGCCATGAGGCTGGTGGGTGCGTGAAGCACCCAAAATTCGCCGTATAATCTGTACGCGGTCCGCAACGAGGATTGAAATTACACCAGCATTCGTGGCCTATCGAATTGCTGCGACGATGCAGCACGGAATCTATGCCCCGGCAACTCTGCGTTTCGCGTTTCCACACAGCCTCGGTCGATCTCGGCCAAACGCCATGGTGCAGCAAAGGATGAGCGCATCAACCGATAACGTACGACCGAGGTGTTATCGTGATCTTGGGCCATTCAATACTGTCTAGTGCCTCTCGCATGGTCTTGGGGCTTGCTGCCTTGGTGTAGTCCACGCGACCGCTAGAACCCTGCGCCGCATGGCCCGTGATTGAGTCTGACGTTTCGGTGCCGATTCCCTTATCGGCCAACGCCCCGCGTATCCAATGGCGGAACTTGTGCGATCCGTGAAGACGACCAGTCGGCAACCCGAGGGAGCGCCTAAGCTCCAAGAACCATTTGCCCAAGGTGTCGCCCGGTGCGCTTGCCCGGCCGCTCAATGACGGAAATGCATTGCCCGTACCACCCGCGGTTCTCTCATGCCACGCGGAGAACCACGGATCTGCCAGCAGGTGAGAAGCTAGAGCGACGATACGCTCCGATTCGTCGGTCTTGACCGTTCCGGCCTCAGCGGTAATGCGAATGGTCTTGATGCCGTGGCGGGTCTGGAAGTCCTCGCAGCGTAGCTGTGCTATCTCGCCGATACGGGCTCCGGTATGCAGAAGCAGCAGCAGGGCTGCCCGGCCATCTTCGGGCTTTACGTTATCCCAATGGCGTACTTGCTCCATCTGGTCGGAGAACAGGAGCGCCCCGAACAGTATTTCTAGTTCGTTATCGGTCCATCCTTCGCGTTTCTTCGCACCCTTGGTCTTGTCGAACGAAACCGCGAACTGGTTACGGTCGAGGATGCCATCCTTGACAGCCGTGTTCACTAAAGCATTTACGGACGTGTAGTGATTGTGAGCGGTCTTGGCCCCGAAGCCCCGCGCCTTGCTGTCTAACAGGAACTTGACGAAGGCCGCTCCGGTCGCTCGCGTCAGATTGCTCAAGGGGACTGTGCCGCACGCTTCCTCGAATAACGCTAGCGCTTTCCCGGTGCGCTTGGCGGGGTTGTCTGTCTCGGCATACCCGTTCCACTGCTGCCAGGACGGCACCATGTCCCGCAGAGTCTTGGGCGCGTCCCGAGTCTTCTTCGAAGGTTCGTCGTCGGGCGTGAGTCCCTTGGGGATGACGGGGGCGGGCGGTGTATCTACAGGTTCGCCTTGGCTTCTTTGTGCCACGGCATCCATGGCCCTAACCAGAGTTCGCGTGATGCGCTGAAGTGCCAGACGCCCCTCGGTCGTGTCCCATTCCACACGAATAGACAGAGGGTCACAAACGAAGTCTACGTACTCACGGGTGGCCGAGAAATCGCCCCGAGCTAATGCTGCTTTCCAAGCCTGCACCTGTTCCTGGTCAAACCGCTGTACCGCTGCGGCTTGCTCCTGTGTCAGAAAATCCCTCGTTTGTTCCCATGCAACCTGATCGGTATTGGGGAGGTGCCCCCTGTAGGCGCCAACCAGTATCGGCGTAACGCGGGTTTGCTCATCCAGCGTCAGGACCAGATTTTGTACAGCCTGGGCGATGTAAGCCTCTAGCTCTTCTGATAGCGGGACGAATGGCGCGGGGCGTGTGCTGTCTTCCAGCGCCTGAAACCGGACCCGGTGCTCGGCTATCAGCCGGTGTGCGATGGTGATCGCTTCAGCGCGGTTGCGGGTCTTGAGGCTGGCTCTGTATGCATCGGTCGCCAGCTTGCCACCACTCGTGCGAGGGAACAGGTGTTGAAGGTGCTTGGGAATGCCAATACGGAGCTGGTAGATACCGCTTTTGGGATGCGGTTCCAGTCCAGGAGGCAGTGTTGTCATATCGTCCATCCGCACATTTTGACACGCGAATTGACAAGGTAGATTGACGATGCCGGAAAAGACAAAGCCCGGAAAGTCTTGCCAGTATTGGGATTCCCTTTACTGGCCTGGCTTTCCGGGCCTTAATCCTTGGTCGGGGCGAGAGGATTTGAACCTCCGACCACCTGCACCCCATGCAGGTACGCTACCAGGCTGCGCTACGCCCCGAAAGCACAAAAGTATAACAGAGTGTTTGTGCCTTTAGAACCTTTACATACGAACTTATCGCAACGTCGGTCCGGCTAATGGCTCAGCACGTCGAGCACGTTGAGCAGGTCGCGACGCAGTTGCTCGACATCGACGCTCGATGCCGGTTTTGCCGTTACCGCATGCACCTGTCTGTCCATCTCGCGCACAGGCTCTTCTACCACATCGCCACGCGAGTCCAGCCGGTTGCGCGCACCGTTGATCGTGAACCCCTGCTCGTAAAGCAGTTCGCGAATCCGGCGAATCAGCAACACCTCGTGATGCTGATAGTAGCGTCGGTTGCCCCGCCGCTTCACGGGCTTCAGCTGCGTGAACTCCTGCTCCCAATACCGCAGCACGTGCGGCTTCACGCCGCACAACTCACTCACCTCTCCGATCGTGAAATAACGCTTCGCGGGAATCGGAGGCAAGACGACTTTTTCAGTTGTCGCTGTCATCGCCGGTTAGCCGTCGTGGTGTTGGTAGAGGTGCTGCGAAGGGCGTTCGCCACGGTTGCGCCGCGCGTCGCATGGCGCCGCGGCGCAACGTCTAGTTGCGCGCGTAACTCGTGTCGGCGCCGTTCTCGACGAGCGCCTTCAGCTTCTGGCTGGCGTGGAACGTGACGACGCGACGTGCCGCAATCGGAATGGCCTCGCCGGTTTTCGGATTGCGGCCGGGACGCTGCGGCTTGTCGCGCAGTTGAAAGTTGCCGAAGCCGGAGAGCTTCACGCTCTCGCCGCCTTCCAGCGCATCGCGGATCACCTCGAAGAACGCCTCCACCATGTCCTTCGCTTCGCGCTTGTTGAGCCCGACATTGTCGAACAGCAATTCGGCGAGTTCAGCCTTCGTAAGCGTAGGCGTCTCCGTGGAGGCGGGGGCCGTTGATGTCGGGATGTCGCGAATCATGGCGCTGCGTTGCGCCGCAAGAAGGGCTTCGAAATCGCTCGAGTTCATTTCGTTCATGTAGCTATGAATGGCGCGCGAACCAGTAAGCTGCTATGCGCGAATTGCCGTTTCGGTTATCCGCGCAACCGGGCGCCATAGACTCGAGCCAGGCGATCCACCAGAGACTTGATGGCCTGATCGACCGTTTCGTCCTGAAGGGTCCCGCCAGTATCTTGCAAGGTCACCCGGAAGGCAAGGCTTTTCTCGTGCGCAGCCATACCACCGGAAGTGTTTGATTTTGCACGAAATTCGTCGAACAACGCAACCCTCTGAACGATCTTCGCGGGCCCTTCCTGAAGGGCCTTTTGCATCTCGTCCAGAAGCGCCTGCACCTCGATTTTCTGGTCGACCACGAGTGCGATGTCGCGCCGCACGGGCGGGAATTTCGACACGTCCGTCGGGCTCGGCAGCGCACGCTGCATGAGCGCCTGCGCTTCGATTTCGAACAGGATCGGCGCGTGCGGCAGATCGTACTTCTGCATCCAGCGCGGATGCAGTTCGCCGATCCAGCCCACTGCGCGCCCGTCCACTTCGATGCGCGCGCAACGCCCCGGATGCAACGCCGGATGCTCAGCCTTGACGAAGCGCGCCACGGTCGGTGCGAGCAACGCTTCCAGGTCGCCTTTCACGTCGAAGAAATCAACGGCACGCGTGGGCGACGCCCACTGCTCGTCCGCAGTAGAGCCGTAGGCCAGCGCGCCGACCATCTTGGGCTGCGCGAAGCCTTCCACGGTCATCTCGCCCGAAGCAATGGAGGCATCGGGCAGGAACACGCGACCCACCTCGAACACGCGGATGCGTTCGGCGCGGCGGTTCAGGTTGTATCGCAGCACGCCGATCAGGCTACCGAACAGCGTGGTGCGCATCACGGAAAGCTGGCTCGCGATGGGATTCAGCAGACGCACGGGCTTGTCGTTGCCGGCGAAGTCGTGCTCCCATTCGGCGTCCACGAAGCTGAAGTTGACCGTCTCCGCGTAGTCGCGCGCGGCAAGTGCATGGCGAATGTCGTGCACGGAGCGCTGCGTCTCGTGAGTGGGACGCATGACGTTCGACGCAACCGGCGGACGCGCCGGAATCTTTTCGAAACCGTAGATGCGGGCGACTTCCTCGATCAGATCTTCCTCGATCTCGATGTCGAAGCGATACGCGGGCGGCGTCACCGAGAACGTCTCGCCGTCGCTTTCGAAGGCAAGGCCGAGACGCGTGAAAATCTGCGCGATTTCGTCCGCGCCGATCCGCACGCCGATGATCCGGTTCGCGCGCGACACGCGCATCTTCACCGGCTCGCGCTTCGGCACATTGACGACCTGGTCGTCGACCGGGCCGGCCTCGCCGCCGCAAATATCGAGAATGAGCTGCGTGAGATATTCGATGTGTTCGACCGTCGTCGACCAGTCCACACCGCGCTCGAAGCGATGCCCCGCGTCGGTGGAGAAGTTGAAGCGGCGCGAGCGGCCGCGAATGCTGTCCGGCCACCAGAAGGCGGCTTCGAGGTAGATGTTCGTCGTATCGAGCGTAACGGCGGTGCTGTCGCCGCCCATGATGCCGGCGAGGCTTTCGATCTGGTGATCGTCCGCGATTACGCCTACGGCCTCGTCCACTTCGATGGTGTTGCCGTTCAGAAGCTTGAGCGTCTCGCCCTTGCGGCCCCAGCGCACGTCCATCGCACCGTGAATCTTGTCGAGATCGAACACATGCGAAGGCCGGCCCAGTTCGAGCATCACGTAGTTCGAGATGTCGACGAGCGCCGAGATGCTGCGCTGACCCGAACGTTCGAGCCTCGCCACCATCCATTGCGGCGTCTTCGCGCGCGCGTTCACGCCGCGAATCACGCGACCCGAGAAGCGACCACACAGATCCGGCGCGGAAACGCGTACCGGCAGCGTATCGGCAAGCTTCACTTCGGCAGCCTTGAACTGCGGCGCCTTCAACGGCGCACCGGTGATGGCTGCAGTCTCGCGCGCGATGCCGAAGACGGAAAGGCAGTCGGCCTTGTTCGGCGTGAGCTTGATTTCGAAGACGGTGTCGTCGAGATTGAGTGCTTCGCGGATGTCCTGGCCGATCGGCGTGTCTTCCGGCAGGATCAACAGGCCGCTGTGATCTTCCGAAAGCTTCAGCTCACGCGCCGAGCACAGCATGCCCTGACTCTCCACACCGCGCAGCTTCGAGAGCTTGATGGCAAACGGCGCGCCGCCCTCTTCCGCCGGCGGCAACTGCGCGCCCACCAGCGCGACGGGCACCTTGATGCCGGGCGCCACATTGGGCGCGCCGCAGACGATGTTCAGCGTCGCGCCCGTGCCGGCATCGACCTGACATACGTTGAGCTTGTCCGCGTCCGGATGCTTGACCACTTCCAGCACGCGCCCCACCACGATCTTCGACGTGGGCGGCGCAGCCGGGCGCAGCCCCTCAACCTCGAGACCGGCCATCGTCAGCGCATGGGACAGCTCTTCGGTGGTGAGCTGCGGATCGACAAAGGTTCTGAGCCAGGATTCCGGGAATTGCATGAGTCTGTACGTTCCAACAGGTTAGGAGCACGGCGCCGCGCGACTCGCCTCGTTGCAGCGCGGCCGGCCAGTGGGCGGCGCGGCCCGGTCCACGGGCGCAGCCGCTCGGTCGTATCGCGGGTCAGGCAAATTGCTTCAGGAACCGCAGGTCGTTCTCGAAGAACAGACGCAGGTCCTGCACGCCGTAACGCAGCATGGTCAGACGCTCGAGACCGCTACCGAAGGCAAAGCCGATATAGCGCTCCGGGTCGAGGCCCATGTTGCGGATCACGGTGGGATGCACCTGCCCCGAACCCGAAATCTCCAGCCACTTGCCCGCGTTCTTGCCCTGCTCGAACATCATGTCGATCTCGGCCGAGGGCTCGGTGAACGGAAAGTAGGACGGCCGGAAACGCACCAGGATGTCGTCGCGCTCGAAGAACTTCTTGAGGAAATCGGAGTAGACGCCCTTGAGGTCCGCGAAGCTGATGTTCTCGTCGATCCACAGGCCTTCGACCTGATTGAACATCGGCGAGTGCGTGGCGTCGCTGTCTACCCGATACGTGCGCCCCGGCACGATGACCTTGATGGGCGGCGTGTGAGTGCGTGCATAGCGAACCTGCATGGGGCTCGTATGCGTGCGCAGCAACAGCGGGCGGCCGTCCTTGTCCTTGCCGTCCACGTAGAACGTGTCCTGCATGGAACGCGCCGGGTGGTTCTCGGGGCTGTTGAGCGCCGTGAAGTTGTACCAGTCGGTCTCGATCTCGGGACCGTCCGCCACGTCGAAGCCGATCGAGCCGAAGATCTGCTCGACGCGCTCCCACGTTTGCATCACCGGATGAAGGCTGCCTGCGCCCATGCCGCGACCGGGCAGCGTGACGTCGATGGCTTCGGCGGCGAGGCGCTGGTTCAACAGCGCGTCGGCGAGCGCCTGACGGCGTGCCGTCAGCGCCGCTTCCACCTGCTGCTTCGCGACGTTGATGCGTGCGCCTTCGGTCTTGCGCGTTTCGGGGTCAAGCTTGCCCAATCCCTTCAGGCGTTCCGTGAGGACACCCGACTTGCCGAGAAAGCGCGCCTTCTCGTTCTCGAGCGTGTTGACATCGGGCGCCTCGGCAAAGGCGCTTTGCGCGTCAGCGACAATCTGGTCCAGATCCATTGGTCCCATCGTTTCAACGTCAGTGTTTCAGTGTCTGTAGTACGGCGTAGCGGAGCCGGAGCACGACCGGTCCGACACCCACGCGCGACTGGCTCGACCAACAAAAACGGGGCTCGGTGAGGAGCCCCGTTTTTGTTGCAGCGTCACCGGCAAGCCGGAATGTTCGCTGCAACCAACCACGCAATACCTGAACGCCTGGTTAGCGATCAGGCCGCAACGGCGGCTTTCACCTGCTGGACGACAGCAGCAAAAGCAGCCTTGTCGAACACAGCCATGTCGGCCAGCACCTTGCGGTCGAGTTCGATCGACGCCTTCTTCAGGCCGTTGATGAACACGCTGTACGTCATGTCGTGCTGACGCACCGCTGCGTTGATACGCGTGATCCACAGTGCGCGGAACACACGTTTCTTGTTGCGACGGTCGCGGTAGGCGTACTGGCCTGCGCGCATGACCGCCTGCTTGGCGATGCGATAGACGTTATTGCGGCGGCCGCGGTAACCCTTGGCCAGCTTGATGATCTTCTTGTGACGGGCCCGTGCGGTAACCCCACGTTTGACTCGAGGCATGTTTCGCTCCTATGAGTATCGGTTGAGGGTTACGCGAACGGCAGCATTGCGCGCACGGAGTTCAGATCGGAATCATGAACGGCCGTAGCGCCACGCAGGTGCCGCTTGTTCTTGGTGGTCTTCTTCGTCAGGATGTGGCGCTTGAAGGCTTGACCGCGCTTGACGGTACCACCCGGACGCACCACGAAGCGCTTCGCAGCGCTCTTCTTGGTCTTCATCTTGGGCATGACAGACAACTCCATTATTTGATGGACATGGGTGTGCGGTTGGCTCGCGAACGCCCGATGCAAAAGCCCGGGACCATCGTTTGCCCTTCACCCGCCCTTCGAAACCCACTCCACTTGGTATGCAGCCGGCCGGTGATGCTGGCCGCCGCTTTCAGGAAAAACGCCCGTCGCCGCACCGATCACTGAGATCGACACAGGATGCGGGCGCCGTTCCGGAACCTGCTGGCGCGAAGCGTCTAACGACGATCCGCGCACTAACCTGCTTCGCACGGCAGCGAAGTGCCTTGCGGCACATCGCGCTTGCCCTGCGCTTACTTCTTCTTCTTGGGAGCGAGCACCATAATCATCTGGCGCCCTTCCATTTTCGGCATCTGCTCGACCTGCCCCACCTCGTCGAGGTCAGTACGCAGGCGCTCCAGCATGCGCATACCGATTTCCTGGTGAGCCATTTCGCGGCCACGGAAACGCAACGTGATCTTCGTCTTGTCGCCGTCTTCGAGGAAGCGGACGAGGTTGCGCAGCTTGACGTGGTAATCGCCGTCATCGGTCCCGGGGCGGAACTTCACTTCCTTGACCTGGATGACCTTTTGCTTGAGCTTCGCCTCGTGCTGCTTCTTCGCTTCCTGGTACTTGAACTTGCCATAGTCCATCAGGCGGCACACCGGAGGCACTGCCTGCGGGGCAATTTCTACCAGGTCGAGATCCTGTTGTTCCGACAGACGGAAAGCATCTGCAAGCTTCACGATGCCGAGCGGCTCGTTATCGACTCCGACGAGACGCACCTCGGGCGCGGTAATTTCGCCGTTGATGCGATGCGACTTTTCAGTAGCGATGTTACGTTTCCTCTAAAAATTAAAAAAACGAGCCGCGCTGCCAGGTGGCTTACCTGAACGCCTGCAGGTCTTCACGCAGGCGTTCAACGAAGGCATCGACCGGCATCACACCGAGATCGACACCGCCACGGGCACGCACGGCTACCGTTTGCGCTTCACGCTCCTTGTCGCCGACCACCAGCAGGTACGGGACCTTTTCGAGCGTGTGTTCGCGTATTTTATAGCTAATTTTCTCGTTGCGCAAATCGGCCTCTACTCTAACCCCTTGTTTTTGCAACGTTTGGGCCAATTTTTGCGCATATTCGGCCTGACTTTCAGCAATATTCATCACAACCACCTGCATCGGAGCCAGCCAGGCAGGCATCGCGCCGGCATGGTGCTCGATCAGGATCCCGAGGAAGCGCTCCATTGATCCGAGGATTGCCCGGTGCAGCATGATCGGGCGACGGCGGCTGTTGTCCTCGGCCACGTACTCGGCGCCAAGGCGCTCCGGCAGCACCATGTCGAGCTGCAGCGTGCCGCACTGCCACGAGCGGCCGAGCGCGTCCTTGATGTGGTATTCGACCTTCGGACCGTAGAACGCGCCTTCACCCGGCAGCTCTTCCCACCTCACACCGCAGGCCGTGAGCGCGCGGCGCAGGCCGTCCTCTGCGCGATCCCACGTTTCGTCCGTGCCAGCGCGCGAGTCCGGACGCAGCGACAGCTTGATGTCGATGTGATCGAAGCCAAAATCCTTGTACACGCTCATGGCGAGCGTGTTGAAAGCGATCGACTCGCTGATGAACTGATCTTCCGTGCAAAAGATGTGTGCATCGTCCTGCACGAAGCCGCGCACGCGCATGAGCCCGTGCAGCGCGCCGGAAGCCTCGTTGCGATGGCACGAGCCGAATTCCGCGTAACGCAGCGGCAGATCGCGGTACGACCGCAAGCCATGATTGAATACCTGCACGTGGCCCGGGCAGTTCATCGGCTTGATGGCGTAGTCGCGCTTTTCCGACTCCGTCGTGAACATGTTTTCACGATAGTTCTGCCAGTGGCCGGACGCTTCCCAGAGCGAGCGGTCCATGATCATCGGCGTCTTGATCTCGAGATAGCCGGCCTCGGCCACGCGGCGGCGCATGTACTGCTCCACCTGCTGCCAGAGCGTCCAGCCGCGCGGATGCCAGAACACCATGCCGGGCGACTCGTCCTGCATGTGGAACAGGTCCAACTGCTTGCCGAGCTTGCGGTGGTCGCGTTTCTCCGCCTCTTCGAGCATGTGCAGGTACGCGTCCTGTTCTTCCTTCTTCGCCCAGGCCGTGCCGTAGATGCGCTGCAACTGCTCGTTCTTCGCGTCGCCGCGCCAGTAGGCGCCCGCCACCTTCATGAGCTTGAAGACCTTGAGCTTGCCCGTGGACGGCACGTGCGGGCCGCGGCAAAGATCCGTGAACCCACCATGCGAATAGAGCTTGATCTCGTCGCTTGAGGGAATCGATCCGATGATCTCGGCCTTGTACTTCTCGCCGATGCTCTTGAAGTAGTCGACCGCCTCGTCGCGTGAGACGACGCGACGCGTAACCGGCTCGTCCTTCTTTGCGAGCTCCTGCATACGCTTTTCGATCTTCTCGAGATCCTCAGGCGTGAAGGGACGGCTGTACGCGAAGTCGTAATAGAAGCCGTTGTCGATCACCGGTCCGATCGTGACCTGAGCTTCCGGGTAAAGCTCCTTCACCGCGTACGCCAACAGGTGTGCCGTGGAGTGGCGAATGATGTCGAGACCGTCGGGGTCCTTCTCCGTGACGATCGCAAGCGACGCATCGCGGTCGATGAGCGCCGACGTATCGACGAGCTCGCCATCGACCTTGCCGCCGAGCGCCGCCTTCGCGAGACCGGGGCCGATCGACGCGGCCACTTCGGCGACCGTCACGGGATGATCGTACTGTCGAACAGAACCGTCGGGCAGACGTATCGAAACCATTGCGTTCTCCATGTGCCGGCCGGCGGCACGTCAACAGGTGAAAGACAGAAACCCTACGCGGACCGGCAACGAAACCAGGGCAAAAAAAATGCGGCCCCGCTTTCGAGGGGCCGCATTCACATTTCGAACCAGACTACACGGCGAAATACAGAGGCGAAAGGGGTCCTCGACTAGCGTCGCTCCGAAGTAGTTTCGGTAAACGTTCGCGGTGTCATAACCGTATTCGCCTTATGCGCAAGAGCGCGTGCACTGCCGTTTGTACTGCTGCTTATACCGCATGAAACCCGATACATGACCAGGCTTCCGATTTCGTTGGTAGGCTCGATTGGACTCGAACCAACGACCCCCACCATGTCAAGGTGGTGCTCTAACCAGCTGAGCTACGAGCCTGAAGAAGCTGAAATTATATGGAGTACCGGAACACTTGGCAAGCACTTTTATGCGGCGACATGAAAACGCCTCATGCCTTGCGCGCGGCCCGCACCACGCCCTGCACCTCTCCCAGCAGGGTGCACGCACGCTGGATTTGCGCCGCGCTCGACACCTCGACGGTGAACTGCATGAAAGCCGCGTTTCGCCGCGACTGCGTCTTCACGCCGATCACGTTGATCTTCTCGCGCGCGAACACTTCGGAGATGTCGCGCAGCAGCCCCTGGCGGTCGCCCGCCTCGATCGTGAGATCCACGGGATAGACGGACTGTCCGCGCCCGCTCAGCACGTCCGCGGACCACGTGGTCTGCAGCACGCGCTCAGGCGCGCGCTCGGCCATGCGGCGAAACGTGGGGCAATCCGTGCGATGGATCGACATGCCTTTGCCGCGCGTGACGAAGCCGCTGATGTCGTCGGGCGGTGCCGGACGGCAGCATCGCGCGAGCTGCGTGAGCAGCGCGTCCACGCCTACCACGAGCACGCCGGTGGATGCGCCATGCGCGACGCTCGCCCCGCTCGCGCGCTTCGTGATCTGCTCGGGCGTTTCCGTTTCCGGCTCGGGCGGCGGCGCGTCCTGCAACGCCTGCTCCACCTGACGCAGGCTGAACTCTTCCTTGCCGACCACGGAGAACAGATCGTCGGTCGACTTGAACCCAAGCTTGGCCGCGAGCTGGTCCAGATTGACCGAGGTCTTGCCCTCGCGCTGCAGCGTCTTTTCCACCATTGCGCGGCCAGACGCGATGTTCTCTTCGTGCTCGATCGCGTTGAACCACGCGCGCACCTTCTGACGTGCACGCGGGCTTTGCAGATAGCCGAGCTGCGGGTTGAGCCAGTCGCGTGACGGCCCGCCCTCCTTCACCGCGATGACCTCGACCGTCTGACCGTTCTGCAGCGGCGTGTTGAGCGGCACCATCGCGCCGTCGACACGCGCGCCGCGACAGCGGTGCCCCAGCTCGCTGTGCAGGTGATACGCGAAGTCGAGGGGCGTTGCGCCCTGCGGCAGCGCGATCACGCGCGCCTGCGGCGTCATCACGTAGATGTGGTCGTCCTCGAAGGTAGCCTGGCGCAACTGGTCCCACGGCTGGCGGCCGTCGGACACGTCGTCTTTCCACGCGAGCAGTTGGCGCAGCCATGCGATCTTCTCGTCGTAGCGGTCGCTCGCGCTGAACTGACCGCCATAACCACGCACGCCCGCTTCCTTGTAGCGCCAGTGGGCGGCCACACCGTATTCGGCGAACTGGTGCATCTCGTGCGTGCGGATCTGCACTTCGAACGCGCGCCCGTCGTCGCCGATCACGACCGTATGCAGCGACTTGTAGCCGTTCGGCTTCGGCCGGGAGATGTAGTCGTCGAACTCTCTCGGCACCGGTTGCCACAGGTTGTGCACGATGCCGAGCACGGTGTAGCAATCCTTGATGTCGGGAACGATGACGCGAAACGCGCGCACGTCGTAGAGTTCGGCGAAATCGAGCTCCTTGCCGCGCATCTTGCGCCAGATGCTGTAGATGTGCTTCGGCCGCCCCGACACCTCCGCGTCGATGTGCGCGGCGGCAAGCTCGGCGCGCAGGCGGTCGATGGCCTGCGTGACGTAGCTCTCGCGCTCCACGCGTTTCTCGTCGAGCAGCTTCGCGATGCGCTTGTAGGTCTCGGGCTCTTCGAAGCGGAACGCGAGGTCCTCGAGCTCCCACTTCAACTGCCAGATGCCGAGCCGGTTCGCAAGCGGCGCGTAGATTTCGAGCGTCTCGCGCGCCACGTCGGGCGACGGCGTGAGCTTCGCCGCCGCGTAGTAGCGCAGCGACTGCAGCCGCGAGGCGAGCCGGATCAGCACGACACGGATGTCCTGCGCGAACGCGAGCAACATCTTGCGCAACGCTTCGACCTGCGCGCGACGCGCGGCCTGCGCGTCGCGACCGGCCTCGGGCATCGCATTCTGAGCGGCGCGCATGCTGACGGTGCCGAGCCTCAACAGCTTGCGCACGTCCGCAACGAGCTGCGAAACCTCTTCGCCGAAGCGTTCGGCCAGAATGCGCTCGGGGTCCGACAGATACGGCGTGAGCGCGAAGAGCGCCGCCGCCAGCACCGCGGGCGAATCGACGTTGAGCTTGCCCATGATCGATGCCGTCCCCGCCGCATGCTCGATCAGTGATTCGCCGGACGGCAGTCGCGCGTCACCGGCGGTCTCGCGCACGAACGCGAGCGCATCGTCGATGGACGGCACCGGACTCGTGGTGGTGGGGAGATTGTCGCGACTCATGATGCTTTGACCCGGCAATCATGCCGGGCTGGAACGATGAAACCGCCATGCGGCAGCCGAAGCTTCCGCACAGTCAATTGCAGGGCAACAAACCGCAGCCGCTTGCGCCGCGGGCTGCCCCGCCCAACCGTCAGCTACGCTGCGCCGCCACCACGACCACTTCCACGAGGCACGCCGGGTTCGCGAGCTTCGCTTCCACCGTGGCACGCGGCGGCGTGGCGCCCGGCACGACCCACGTGTCCCACACGGCGTTCATGCCGGGAAAGTTGGCCATGTCGGAGATGAAGATCTGTACCGAAAGCAGATGCGACTTGTCGCTGTTCACTTCGGCAAGCAGGCGGTCGATGTGGTCGAGCACCTCGCGGGTCTGGCCGGTGATGTCCTGCTTCGTGTCTTCGGCGATCTGGCCGGCCAGGTACACGGTACCGTTGTGCACGGCGATTTCCGAGAGACGCGGGCCGACGTGGTGACGATTGACTGCCATAAGGTTTCCTGTTGGTGTGGTGAAGGTGGCACGCTGCGGCAATGGCGCAGCGCCATGCGCGGCCGCCTGCCTCGCGCAGGCGTGTAATCGCATATTATGACCCGAGCGCGGCTCAGCCGATCAGGAAACGTCGCGCGATAGCGATCTGGTCAGGTGCAAGAAAGGCCGGCGCATGGCCCGCACCGGCAATTTCGACGCTCGCAACAGCCTTCCCTTCGCTGACCATGCGCGCCACCGTCTCATGCGAAAGCAGATCCGACTGCTCGCCGCGCACGACGAGCATGCGCCCCGGGAAGGCCGCGAGCGAGCGCCAGAGTATCGATTCGCCGAGCGCGTTCTGCTCGGGCGTCGTGGCGCCGAACGGCTGGGCGATGCGCGGGTCGTAACGGAATGCCCAGGCGCCGTCCACTTCGTGAAGGAGCGGCGTGTTGATCTCGCGCCACTCCTCCTGCGTGAGCGGGCCGAACGACTGCGCGAGCAACGCGGCATGATCAATGCCCTGCTGCAGCGTTTCGAAGCGCGCTGGCTTGCCGAGATACTCGCCGATGCGAGCCAGCGCCTGCGGCTCGATATGAGGACCGACGTCGTTGACGATCATCTTGCCGATGGGTGAGTCGGGCAGGCCCGCCAGGGCGAGGCCGATCAGCCCGCCCATCGAAGTGCCGAACCAGTCCACTTTTTCAGCGCCCGTGCGCGCGATCAGCGTGACCATGTCGGCAACGTACTGCGCGACGCCGTAACCCATCGGGTCGGCGAGCCACGACGAGAGGCCGCGGCCCACCACGTCGGGGCACACCACGCGATAGGTGTCGCTCACCGCGGCCGCGAGCCGGTCGAAGTCACGGCCCGAACGCGTGAGCCCGTGCACGCAGACAAGCACGCGCGGGTTCGCGGGGTCGCCCCATTCGGTGTAGGCCATGCGGTGCAGACCGCCGGGGCTGATGCATTGAACGAAGCGCTGGCGCAAGGCGGTAGACGTAGCGGTCATCGTGAGGTCCTGTCCTGGCAGAAGACTGTCGGGGCCGGGCCCGCTGCGGCGCCGGCGGCACGAGTCCGATTGTAGACGGCGGGGAACCGCACCAACGCGTTTTTCAAGGAAAGCGCGACGAGCGTCACACGCAACGCGACCGCCCAAACACCGCGGGCGGAACGCTCTTTCCGAACGTTCCGCCCGCTTCGAATCGATTTACCGAACAAGGGTCACGTTTCGCCGACATAACCTCACGCAACCTCAAACGACCACACAGCCCCGCCTGCAAGCGACCGCGGCGACCACAGCAACCCACCATCAGGCCGCTTTTCGCCAACCGTGATACCGCTCAGCTCACCGCGCTCACGTCGAGCGGGGCGCCCGTCTTCGCCGCGATCTCGTCCACCGTCACGCCAGGCGCGAGTTCGGCGAGCCGCAAACCGTCTTCGGTCACGTCGATCACGCCGAGGTCGGTGATGAGGAGATCCACCACGCCCACGCCCGTGAGCGGCAGCGAGCATTCATCGACGATCTTGTGCTGATCGCCCTTCGCCACGTGCTCCATCAGCACGACCACGCGCTTCACGCCGGCCACGAGGTCCATGGCGCCACCCATGCCCTTGATCATCTTGCCCGGAATCATCCAGTTCGCGAGGTCGCCGCTCTTGCTCACCTGCATGGCGCCGAGAATCGCCAGGTTGATGTGGCCGCCGCGGATCATGGCGAACGAGTCCGCCGACGAGAAGATCGACGAGCCGGGCAGCGTCGTCACCGTCTGCTTGCCTGCGTTGATGAGGTCGGCGTCCACTTCGTCGTCCGTGGGCGACGGCCCGATGCCGAGCAGCCCGTTCTCCGACTGCAGCCACACCTCGACGCCCGCGGGCACGTGGTTGGCCACCAGCGTCGGCAGACCGATGCCGAGGTTCACATAGAAACCGTCCTGCAGTTCCTTCGCCGCGCGCGCGGCCATTTCATCGCGATTCCATGCCATGGTCAGACTCCTTTTGCGCGCACGACGCGTTGTTCGATGCGTTTTTCCGGATGCGCATTGAGCACGATGCGCTGCACGAAGATGCCGGGCGTGTGGATCGCATCCGGATCGAGTTCGCCCGTCTCCACGATCTCCTCGACCTCGGCCACCGTGATGCGGCCGGCCATCGCGCACATCGGGTTGAAGTTGCGCGCCGTGCGGCGATAGACGAGGTTGCCGGCCTTGTCCGCCTTCCACGCCTTCACGAGCGCGACGTCGGCGGTGAGCGAATGCTCGAGCACGTAATGGTTGTCGCCGAACTGGCGGGTTTCCTTGCCCTCGGCAATCAGCGTGCCGTAGCCGGTGTTGGTGAAGAAGGCCGGAATGCCGGCGCCGCCCGCCCGCAGTTTTTCGGCGAGCGTGCCTTGCGGCGTGAATTCGAGTTCCAGTTCGCCCGCGAGGTACTGCCGTTCGAATTCCTTGTTCTCGCCCACGTACGACGAGATCATCTTCCTGATCTGCCGCGTTTCGAGCAGCAGGCCGAGGCCGAAACCGTCCACGCCCGCGTTGTTGCTGATGCAGGTGATGCCCTTAACGCCCGAATCGCGCAGCGCGCCGATCAGCGCCTCCGGAATGCCGCACAGGCCGAAGCCGCCCACGGCGAACGTCTGCCCGTCCTTGACGATGCCTTCGAGCGCGGCAGCCGCGCTCCCATAGACCTTGTTCATCAGTTTGTCCCTTCCTCAATGGAAACCCGAAAACCGGATCGGCGCAGTGCGCGGCAAAACTCGCCGGCAGCCAGTTGGCAAACGCCATTCTAGCCACACGGCGGCATGCCGTTGCAGCAGGCCGAATGGACATCCGGCCGTGCGCCTCACGCCGGCGCGGCGCCTTGCAGGGCAACGCTCGCCGCGCTCTTCTCGTTTGCCGCAAAGGGTACGATGCCGCGGTGTTGCGGCACAATACGCAAAAATACATAAGTAACCTCACCACCGTGGCGGCTTCGCCCATGCCCGACCAACGTTCGCTCGACTATCAGACCGCCTTTCATCTCGCGCCGATCGGCCTCGTGCTCGCGCGCGATCGCATCATCGAAGACTGCAACGACGAACTCGCGGCGATCTTCCGGTGTCGGCGCGAGTCGCTGATCGGGCAGTCGTTTCAGGTGCTGTATCCGTCGGCGGACGAGTTCGAGCGCATCGGCGCGCGCATCCCGCCCATCATGACCGCGCAAGGCAGCTACGCGGACGACCGCATCATGAAGCGCGCCGACGGCGAGCTCTTCTGGTGCCACGTGACGGGGCGGTCATTGGACCGCGCCGAGCCGCACGCGGCGGGCGTCTGGACCTTCGAGGATCTCAGCGCCACACGCCGCGTGGCCGTAGAACTCACTCCGCGCGAGCGCGAGATTGCCGCCCAGCTCGTCACGGGCAAGACGAGCAAGCAGATCGGGCGGATTCTGGATATCAGCTCGCGCACGGTGGACGTGTACCGCGCGCGGCTCATGCGCAAGTATGGGACGGGAAACGCCACCGAGCTGTTGCAGCGGCTGCTGGGGCAGTAAGACCCGGCGAGCGGGATCGTGCGCTCGCCGGTTGACAGGCCGGTGTGATGTTGTTGGCTGGACGCCGGCTTGAAGCTGTTCAGCTGGCCTGCTCAGCCGGCCTGCTCAGCCGGCCTGCTCAGCTGGCCTGCTCAGCTGGCCTGCTCAGCTGGCTAGGGTAGTGAGCCTCAACGTGCCTTGACGAGTTCGGCCCGCTCGATCGTGGCGCGCAACAGATCCGGCATCGGCACCGATTTGCCGGCGGCGTAATCGATCCACACGCAGCGGGCGTTGCCGCGCGCATAGAGCGTGTCGGGGTCGTCCGCACGGCGCAGTTCGAAACCGGTGTCGAAGCTGCTGCGGCCAGGCTGGCCGACCGTCATCCGGCACACGACGTCGCCGGGATAGTGAAGCTGCCGCAAAAACTCCATCGATGCGTTGACGATCACCGGCCCTTGCCCCTCGCCGTTGCCGCCCGCGATGCCGAGATGCTCGAACCACGAAATCCGCGCCTGCTCCATGTAGCGGAAATAGACCGTGTTGTTGACGTGGCCAAACGCGTCCATGTCGCCCCAGCGAATGGGCATCGACATTTCGAAGACGGGGTGATACGCCTGCTCGCTCATCGAACTTCTCTTCCTGTTATTTCGTGGGACGCTTCACGTCAGTCTTCACGCGAGCCCGAAGCCGTCGTCGGCCGTAATCACCGAGCCGTTGATGAAATTCGATTCATCGGCCGCGAGCAGCAGCAAGAGGCCGTCGAGGTCCTCGGGCTTGCCCACGCGGTGGCGCGGCAGCATCGAAATCAGCTTCTGTCCCTGCTCCGTCGACCAGTGGTGATGGTTGATCTCCGTATCGATATAGCCCGGGCAGATTGCATTGACGTTGATGCCATGACGCCCCCATTCCTGAGCCATGGCCTTGGTCATGTGGACTACCGCCGCCTTGCTCATCGAATAGAGCCCGATCTGCGGCAGCACGCGCAAACCCGCCACGGACGCGATGTTGATGATGCGGTACGCCGGTTTGTGTGCGCCGTTGCCGCGCATCATCATCCGTTTGGCCACTTCCTGCGCGACGAAGAACGCGCCGCGCGTATTCGTATCGAACACGTATTCGAAGTCGGCGGGCGTGACGTCGGCGAGGCGCTGCGTCGTGGAAACGCCCGAGTTGTTGACGAGAATGTCGATAGTGCCTGCCTCGGTCTCGGCGTGCGCCACGGCAGACTTGATGCTCTGGTAGTCCGTCACGTCGAGCGACACGACGTGCGCCGCACCGCCCGATGCCTCGATTTCGGCGCGCAGTTCCTTGAGGCGCTCCACGCGGCGGCTAGCCAGCACGACTTTTGCGCCTGCCTGCGAGAGTACCTGGGCAAAGCGCTTGCCCAGTCCGCTCGATGCGCCGGTGATCAGCGCGACCTTGCCTTCCAGATTGATCGAACGGCCCATTGTCGTTCCTTGTAGGTGTTGAGCGTTGAGTGGACGGCACGTTGCGGCATGGCCGGACGTGCGTCAATACGGTAGCACAAAGAATAGAACGATCGTGCTAATCTGCGCTCTTCGGGTTGCGGGGTGTCAGACGTTACCGGACAATACGTTCCCGAAAAAAGCATTCTAACGGCAAGAGGAGCTTCGATGACCCCCGCAAGTCTCATTGAGCAGTACGGTCCACGCGAATCGATGGAGTATGACGTCGTGATCGTCGGCGGCGGCCCGGCCGGTCTTTCGGCCGCCATCCGTCTCAAGCAGCGGGCAGCGGAAAAAGGCGTCGAACTCGGCGTGTGCGTGCTGGAAAAAGGCTCGGAAATCGGTGCGCACATTCTCTCGGGCGCGGTCATGGACCCCCGTGCAATCAACGAACTGATTCCCGACTGGAAGGAAAAAGGCGCGCCGCTCGACGTGCCCGTCACCGAAGACCGCTTTCTGTTTCTGACCGAAACGGGCGCGCGCACCGTCCCGCACTGGGCGCTGCCGGAGAACTTCAAGAACGAAGGCAACTACGTGGTGAGCCTCGCGAACGTCACGCGCTGGCTCGGCCAGCAGGCGGAAGCCGCGGGCGTCGAGATCTTCCCGGGCTTTCCCGCGGCCGAGGTGCTCTACAACGAAGACGGCTCGGTGAAAGGCGTGGCCACGGGCAACATGGGCATCGGCAAGGACGGCCAGCCCACCGAGAACTTCCAGCTCGGCATGGAACTGCACGCGAAGTACACGCTCTTCTGCGAAGGCGCGCGCGGGCATCTGGGCCGCCAGTTGAACGAGAAGTTCAAGCTGAACCGCGACAGCGACCCGCAGGTGTACGGCATCGGCATCAAGGAACTCTGGGAAATCGATCCCGCGAAACACCAGCCGGGCCTCGTCATCCATTCGGCCGGCTGGCCGCTCGACTCACAGACCTACGGCGGCTCGTTCCTCTATCACATCGACAACAACCAGGTGATGGTCGGCTTCGTGGTGGGGCTCGGCTATTCGAACCCGTACCTCTCGCCGTTCGAGGAATTCCAGCGCTACAAGACGCACCCTGAAATCCGCAAGTTTCTGGAAGGCGGCAAGCGCGTTTCGTACGGTGCACGCGCCATCACGGCGGGCGGGCTCATGTCGCTGCCGAAGCTCGTGTTTCCGGGCGGCGCGCTGGTGGGCGACGACGCCGGCTTTCTCAACGCCTCGCGCATCAAGGGGTCGCACGCGGCAATCAAGACCGGCATGCTGGCTGCTGACGCCGCGTTCGACGCCGTGCAGGCCGGCCGCACCGCCGACGAACTCACCGCCTACCCCGAGTCGTTCAAGACGTCGTGGCTTTACACGGAACTGCACCGTGCGCGCAACTTCAAGCAGTGGATGAGCAAGGGGCTCTACCTCGGCACGCTGATGGTCGGCATCGAGCAAAAGCTCTTCGGCGGCAACGTGCCGTGGACGCTGCATCATCAGCACTGGGACCACGAGATGCTCAAACCCGCATCGCAGTGCAAGCCGATCGAGTATCCGAAGCCGGACGGCAAGCTCACGTTCGACCGACTCTCGTCGGTGTTCATCTCGAACACGAATCACGAGGAAAACCAGCCGGCGCACCTCACGCTCAAGGACCCGAGCGTGCCCGTGAACGTGAACCTGCGCACGTATGCGGGACCGGAGGGACGTTACTGCCCTGCCGCCGTCTACGAATTCGTGAAGAACGACGACGGCAACGACCGGCTCGTGATCAACGCGCAGAACTGCGTGCACTGCAAGACCTGCGACATCAAAGACCCGACGCAGAACATCGTGTGGGTGACGCCGGAAGGCGGCGGCGGGCCGAACTATCCGAACATGTGAGGACTCGGGGCCGTCAGCACGCACAACGGCCCTTCTTTCGCCGATACAAAAAACGCCGCTTTCAAGCGGCGTTTCTTTTTACGGCGTGGTGCTTGCGCTCGAACGCTTCAGGGCGTTCCGGCCGCGATCTTCGGCGTCGTGGTCACCACGTCGCCGCACTGGGCGCGATGCCGCAAGGCATGATCGATCAGCACGAGCGCCAGCATCGCTTCGGCAATCGGCGTGGCGCGAATGCCAACGCAGGGATCGTGGCGACCGAACGTCTCCACCGTCGCGGGCTGCCCCGCCTTGTCGATGGAGCGACGCGGCGTACGAATGCTCGACGTCGGCTTGATTGCGATGGAGACGGTAATGTCCTGCCCCGTCGAGATACCGCCCAGCACGCCGCCCGCATGATTGCCGACGAAGCCTTCCGGCGTGAGTTCGTCGCCGTGCACCGACCCACGTTGCGCCACGCTCGCGAAGCCGGCGCCGATCTCGACGCCCTTCACCGCATTGATGCCCATCATCGCGTGCGCGATGTCGGCGTCGAGCCGGTCGAACAACGGCTCGCCCCAGCCCACCGGCACGCCCGACGCCACCACATTGATGCGCGCGCCGATCGAGTCGCCGTCCTTGCGCAGCGCGTCCATGTAGGCTTCGAGCTGCGGCACGATGTCGGCATTCGGCACGAAAAACGGATTCTCGCGCACGTGCGACCAGTCGACGAACGGCACGTCGATCTCGCCCAACGCGCTCATGTAGCCCCGCACCTCCACGCCGAACTTCTCGCGCAGCCACTTCTTCGCCACGGCGCCGGCCGCCACGGTGGGCGCCGTGAGCCGCGCCGACGACCGGCCGCCGCCCCGATAGTCGCGAATGCCGTACTTTTGCCAGTACGTGTAGTCCGCGTGACCCGGGCGGAAGGTTTCGGCGATGTTGCCGTAGTCCTTGCTGCGCTGATCGGTGTTGCGGATGAGGAGCGCGATGGGCGCGCCGGTCGTCACATCTTCGAATACGCCCGAGAGAATCTCGACCTTGTCTTCTTCCTGGCGCTGCGTCACGTGGCGCGACGTGCCGGGCTTGCGGCGGTCGAGTTCGAACTGGATGTCTTCGGTAGTGAGCGCCATGCCGGGTGGGCAGCCGTCGATCACGCAGCCGATGGCCGGGCCGTGCGATTCGCCGAAGGTCGTGACGGTAAAGAGCGTGCCGAGCGTGTTGCCGGACATGAGCGTCGTCCAAAGTAAAACGGGGAAGCCGCTATTATGCCAGCCCGCGCGTTCAGCGCCGGGCGCCCCGCAGCGCCGTGACGATCTCCTCGAGCCCTTCCGGCGTGACGCTGGCCGGGTCGAGCGGCTCGCCCACCGCAAGTGTGAGCCGGCTGACCGCACCACGCCGCAGCGGCCGCGGCAGGTGCGCACTTTCGTCGCGCGAGAAGACGCTGCCCCACAGGCCGCGCAGCGCCATTGGAATCACCGGCACCGGCATGCGTTCGATGATCTCCATCACGCCATGACGGAACGCGTTGATCTCGCCCGTCCGCGTGAGTTTGCCTTCGGGGAAGATGCAGACCAGTTCGCCCTCGGCGAGCACTTTGGCGCACTGTTCGTAGGCCGCCGCGAGCAGGTGCGCGTCCTCGTGCGCCGGCGCAATCGGAATGGCCTTCGCGTGGCGGAACAGCCAGCCGGCCAGCGGCGCGCGAAAGATCCGGTGGTCCATCACGAAGCGGATGGGGCGCGGGCTTTCGGCCATGATGACGATCGCATCGACATAGCTCACGTGATTGCAGACGAGCACGGCCGGCCCTTCGGCCGGAATGCGCTCCGTGTGCACCAGCCGGATGCGATAGACCGTATGCACGAGCAGCCACGCGACGAAGCGCAGCAGAAACTCCGGCACGAGCAGATAGATGTAGGCGGCCACCGCCACGTTGAGAAGCGCCGTGACGAGATAGAGCCCCGGAATGCCGACGCCCGCGGAAGTCAGGGCCATCGCCATCAGCGCCGAGACGATCATGAACAGCGAGTTCAGGATGTTGTTCGCCGCGATGATGCGCGCACGGTGGCTCGGCACGCTGCGGCTCTGGATCAGGGCATAGAGCGGCACGCTGTAGAAGCCGCCGAACATCGCGAGCAGGTACAGATCGACGAGGATGCGCCAGTGCGCCGGCAGGCGCAGGAATTCGCCGACCGCGAGCAGGTGTCCGGCGCCCGGAAGCGCGTGGCTCGCGAAGTAGAGGTCGATGGCGAACACGCTGATGCCGATGGAGCCGAGCGGCACGAGCCCGATCTCGATGCGGCGCTTCGAGAGCCGCTCGCACAGCAGCGAGCCCGTGCCGATGCCCACCGAGAAGGTGGCAAGCAGCACGGTGACGACATCGGGGTTCGCTGAGAGCACGTCCTTCGCGAAGTTGAAGAAGGACGCGAGGAAGGTCGCGCCCACGAACCACAGCCACGAAATACCGAGCAGGCTCAGAAACACCGTGCGATTGCCGCGGGCCAGCGTGAGGTTGCGCCAGGTTTCGCCAACCGGATTCCAGTTGATTCGCAGCTCCGGCTGCGAAGGCGTGGAAGGCGGCACGAATGCCGAGGCAAAACGTCCGATGAGCGCAACCGAGACGCACAGGCACGCCAGCACGGCCGCACCGTTGCCCGGCAGCCCTGCCGCGGCGCCACCGGCAATCGTGCCCACGAGGATGGCGACGAACGTGCCCATCTCCACCATGCCGTTACCTCCCACCAGCTCAGCATTCGTGAGGTGCTGCGGCAGGTAGGCGTACTTGACGGGACCGAACACGGTGGAATGCACGCCCATCAAGAACGTGCAGGTGTACAGCAGCGCCGCGCTGTGCAGCCAGAACCCCGCGCCGCCGACGAGCATCACGGCAATCTCGAAGGTCTTCACGAAACGCGTGAGCATGGCCTTGTCGTACTTGTCGGCGATCTGGCCCGAGGTCGCCGACAGCAGCACGAAAGGCAGGATGAAGATCGCGGAAATCAGGAACGGTGCGGTTTTCGGATCCACGCCGGAAAAACGCGCCGTCTGATAGGTGACGAGCGAGGTGAAACCGATCTTGAAGACGTTGTCGTTCATCGCGCCGAGGAACTGCGTCCAGAAGAACGGCGCAAAGCGGCGCTCGCGCAGCAGCCTGAACTGCGATTCGTGTACCTCGCCGTCGCGAGGGGCGCGGCGCGCAGCGGGCAAGGGGCGGTCGCTCATGAGGGAGGCAGGAGGGGCAGGAATGGGGCCGGCACCGGCAATGTCCGCCTGGTGAAAGCGGGTGTTGAGGTAGAGGCCGGGGTAGAGGCCACGACGGCCAGCGACGGCCAGGTGAGTTCGACAAAAAAACGCGCGCCTGCTGCGCGCGTTTTTCTCTCGAAACGGTGACCGCGGTACCGTCGGCAGGTTGGAACCGGGCCGACGATCGCGAACTCACGGCGCACAGCTTGCTCGCCCCTGGGCGCGAGCCCACCCGGTGAACCACCGACGGAGCAACCGCCGGCGCTTACTGCCGCGTGGGCTGCTCGCCCTCTTCCTCGGGCCAGTCGCGAATATATGCCTTCAGCATGCGATTTTCGAAGCTCTGCTCTTCCACCACGGCCTTCGCCACGTCGTAGAACGAGATCACCCCCATCAGCGTGCGGCTGTCCAAAACGGGCAAATAACGGACGTGATGTTCGAGCATCATTCGTCGCACTTCGTTGACGTCGGTTTCCGGCGTGCAGGTGACGGGGTGGTCGTCCATTACCTTGCGGATGGTCGCCGCGCCCAGGCTGCCATCGTTTTTGCGCAGCGTCAGAATGATTTCACGGAAGGTCAGCATGCCGACCAGATCGCCATATTCCATCACGACGAGCGACCCGATGTCGTGCTCGGCCATGGTGTTGACTGCGGCGTGTAGCGGCGTGTCGGGCGTCACGGTAAAAAGGGTGTTGCCCTTGACCTTCAAAATGTCGCTGACTCGCATGGTCGTCTCCTGGCGATACGGGTAAATGCAATTCACAAATGCGGCTGGTTATGCGGACTTATCTGGACTTATCCAGACATAGGGCACCCGAGCGGCAATGCGCGGGGCAAAAGCCCATGCCGCATAAGCAATGCAGACTGATTTTTGATGCTAGCGGAAAGGTCGGCAAAAGGAAAGCGGCCATTCCACGCACAACGGCATTCATTTGCGATCGAAATACCGGCAACGGCCGCCTCGCGCAGCGGCCCCTTCAGATCCATCGACGAGCTTGGGGGAAAACGGCACTTGATGCCGCGCAGCCCGGTGTTACGATCGCTCACTCCCTTACCTCACAAAGTTCTGGCCGCACCGGCCCGGGCCCATCGACATGTCCGCCAACCGTTTCGACACGCTCGCGCTGCATGCCGGCGCGGCCCCGGATCCCGCCACGGGCGCCCGCGCGACGCCGATCTACCAGACCACCTCGTTTTCGTTCCGCGACACCGACCATGCCGCCGCGCTCTTCAACATGGAGCGTGCGGGCCACGTGTACTCGCGCATCTCGAACCCGACCGTTGCCGTATTCGAAGAGCGGATCGCAGCACTCGAAAACGGCGTCGGCGCCATCGGCACCGCAAGCGGCCAGGCGGCGCTGCATCTCGCCATCGCCACGCTGATGGGCGCGGGTTCGCACATCGTCGCCTCCAGCGCGCTCTACGGTGGCTCGCATAACCTTCTCCACTACACGCTGCGGCGCTTCGGCATCGAGACCACGTTCGTTCCGCCTCATGACCTCGACGCCTGGCGCGCGGCGCTGCGCCCGCAAACCCGGCTGCTCTTCGGCGAAACGCTGGGCAATCCCGGGCTCGACGTGCTCGACATCGCTGCCGTGGCCCAGATCGCCCACGAACACCGCGTGCCGCTTCTCGTCGACTCGACATTCACCACGCCTTGCCTGCTGCGCCCCTTCGAGCACGGCGCCGACCTGATCTACCACTCCGCCACCAAGTTCCTGGGCGGCCACGGCACGACGATCGGCGGCGTGCTGGTGGATGGCGGCACATTCGACTTCGACGCATCGGGCCATTTCCCGGAACTGACCGAGCCCTACGAGGGCTTCCACGGCATGGTGTTCGCGGAGGAAAGCACCGTTGCCCCGTTCCTGCTGCGCGCGCGCCGCGAGGGTCTGCGCGACTTCGGTGCCTGCCTGCATCCGCAGGCCGCATGGCAACTGCTGCAGGGCGTGGAAACGCTGCCGCTGCGCATGGACCGGCACGTCGCGAACACGCGCAAGGTGGTCCAGTTTCTGGCCGCGCACGAGGCGGTGGAATCGGTCGCCTATCCCGAGCTCGAGACCCACCGCGACTACGCGCTGGCGCAACGCCTGCTGCCCCGCGGAGCAGGCGCCGTGTTCAGCTTCAACCTGCGCGGCGATCGCGCCGCCGGGCGGCGTTTCATCGAAGCCCTGACCCTGTTCTCACATCTCGCCAACGTGGGCGACGCCCGCTCGCTCGTCATCCATCCGGCCTCTACGACGCATTTCCGCATGGATGCCGCCGCCCTCGCCGCAGCAGGCATCGCCGAAGGCACGATCCGCCTCTCCATCGGCCTCGAAGACCCGGACGACCTGATCGACGACCTCAAGCGCGCGCTGAAAGCCGCGCAGAAAAACGCCGCGCCCGCGGCAAGCGCCCTTCCCGCCTCGGCCCCCGGCGCTGCCGTCGCCAACCCGGCGCGGGCAGGCAAGGAGGCGCCATGATCCTCGACGTGCGGGGCGTACCCGCTTATGTCTATACCGGCGGCAAGCCCTTCGATCCGACGCTGCCGACGGCCGTGTTCGTCCACGGCGCCGAGCACGATCACAGTGTGTGGGCACTGCAGTCGCGCTACTTCGCAAACCACGGCTTCGGCGTGCTCGCGGTCGACCTGCCGGGCCACAGCCGCAGCGCCGGGCCGGCATTGCGCGACGTTCCCGCCATGGCGGACTGGCTCGCCGCACTGCTCGACGCGGCGGGCGTGCAGCGCGCCTTCGTGGCCGGTCACAGCATGGGCTCGTTGATCGCCCTCGACTTCGCCGCACGCTATCCGGCGCGCACCACGCATCTCGCGATGCTCGCCACCGCGTTGCCCATGACCGTCTCGCCCGCTTTGCTCGATGCCGCCCGCGAGCGCGAACCCGAAGCGATCGCCATGGTGAACGCATGGTCACACTCGACGATCGCGGCCAAACCGTCGAATCCCGGCCCGGGGTTCTGGCTGCACGGCATGAACCAGCGGCTCATGGAACGCGTGTCGGCGCGCGGCGAACCCCAGTTGTTCCATACCGATTTCGCCGCCTGCAACGCGTATACCGACGGCCTCGCACGCGCCGCGGCCGTGCGCTGCCCCGTGCGAATCATCGTCGGCCGGCGCGACGTCATGACGCCGCCGCGTGCGGCGCGCGCGTTGGCCGATGCCTTCACGCGGGCCGGCGTGACAGCGGATACCGTCACGCTCGACGCAGGACACGCCATCATGGCCGAGCAACCCGACGCCACGCTCGACAGCCTGTTCGCCTTTGCATCACGCCCGGGTGCATTGCTTGCCTGAGACGAAACGGCCATCGCAGGCACCACGATAGCGGTTGCGCGCGTGTCGCGGCATCGGCCGGATAGCCGGGTTGCACGGGTGGTACGACAGCAGCACAATCGTTCGAACGCAATCACGAACGCCACAGCGAGGGCAAGGAGGCGATCATGGAACGCACCACGCACCGCGAAAACGAACACTTCGCGAACTTCGACGAGTTCTACCCGTTCTATCTCGGCGAGCATCGCAATCCGGTATCGCGGCGGCTGCACTTCGTGGGTTCGCTGGGCGTGATCGGCTGCGTGGCCATGGCAATCGCCACCGGCCACTGGCCCTGGTTGCCGGCGGCGGTCGTGTGCGGCTACGGGTTCGCGTGGGTCGGGCACTTCTTCTTCGAGAAGAACCGTCCCGCCACCTTCAGACACCCGATCTACAGTCTGATGGGCGACTGGGTGATGTTCGCGGACATCTGCCGCGGCAAGCTGCCTTTGTAGGGCAAGGTCACACTGCCGTCTGGTGCGGCATGGACGACGGGTGATGGGCGTCGCTCCCGGCGAAAGCCGCGCGAGCCTCGCGCGCCGCCATGAGGGAAGCCAGCGACAAGGCGAGTTTTTCGTTATCGAGCGCGGCAAGCAGCATGGCTGCATCCACGCGGCTGGAGCGTAGCTTAAGCTGATACTCGAGCTCGTCACGGTCGATGACGAAGAGGCCGAACAGGCGCGCCACCGAAATCTGGCCGGGATTGGCGATCAACAGGAACCGCGGTTCAGCCCCGCCCTGCTCGAGCCGCGCCACCCATTCGAGCGCTTCGAAGCGCTGCAGCAACCGCGAGGTGGTTTCCATGTCCCGGCGCAGCATGCGCGCAAGCTCGGGCAGCGTATGGCCGGGCCGTCCGACGTCACGTGCTTCGGCAAGCCGGCCGAGCAGTTGCAGCCCGTCCAGCAGATCGCTGCCGGGAAACTGCGGCCGGTGGAATTGCCCGATGCGTATTTCCGGCAAGGCGGACGCGATCATCGCGCCCGCCAGCGTGATGAACCAGCTCAGATACATCCACAGCAGGAACATCGGCGCCGCGGCGAACGCGCCGTACACGGCCGTATAGGTGGGAATGCGCCGCACGTAATAGCCGAAGCCGCGCTTGGCCAGTTCGAACGCGACGGCCGCGCACACGCCGCCCACCACCGCGTCGCGCCATTCCACGCGGCAGTTCGGCAGATAGACGTAGAGCATGGTGAACGCGAGCACCATGAGCGGCAGCATGGCGCCTGTCAGCAGCCATTCGATCACGCCGGAGCCGCTCTGGCCCGCCGCGAAAGCAAGCGACTTGGTGAACAGATACGACGAGATGGAAAGGCTCACGCCAACGAGGATGGGCCCCAGCGTGAGCACAGCCCAGTAAACCAGCACGCGCTGCGCGAACGGCCGCGGCTTGCGCACGCGCCAGATCACGTTGAACGCGGATTCGATGGTCATCATGGTCATGACCGACGTGACGAACAGCACGATCATGCCCATCGTCGTGAGGCCCTTGGCCTTCGACGCGAACTGGTTCAGGTAGCGAAAGATCTGGTCGTTGATCTGCGAGGGCATCAGGTGATCCGCGAGGAAGCCCTGCAGGGACATCTGGAACTGCGCGAAAATCGGAAAGGCCGTGAAGAGTGCGAACGCGACGGTAGCGAGCGGCACAAGCGAAAGCAGCGTCGTGAAGGTCAGGCTACCGGCCACCTGGGGGATGCGGTCTTCTGCGCTACGCCGCGCAGCAAAGCGCGCAAGCCGCCGCACGAGATCCAGATCCACACGCACTTTCGACAACCAGTCCATCGCCCCGCCTCAATCGAAGTGTGCGCCGCGCGCGGCATGCGCGGCCGACCCAACCCCTATAATACCTGTTCACCGACGAGGCCTATGAAAGACATCCTTGTGCTCTATTACAGCCGGCACGGCGCAACCCGCGAACTCGCGCTCGCGATTGCGCAAGGCATCGACAGCGTGCCCGGTGTTCAGGCGCGCGTGCGCACCGTGCCCCCCGTATCCACCGTCTGCGAAGCCACACAGCCCGACATCCCCGAGTCCGGTCCGCCCTACGCCGAGTTGCGTGACCTCGAGGAATGCGCCGGTCTCGCGCTCGGCTCACCCACGCGCTTCGGCAACATGGCCGCGTCGCTCAAGTATTTCCTCGACGGCACCACACCGCAATGGCTCTCGGGTGCGCTCGCCGGCAAGCCCGCCTGCGTGTTCACGTCGACCGGCAGCCTGCACGGCGGCCAGGAATCCACGCTGCTTTCCATGATGCTGCCGCTTCTGCATCACGGCATGCTGCTCGTCGGCATTCCCTACACTGAAAGCGCGCTCGCCACCACGCAAAGCGGCGGCACGCCCTACGGTGCCTCGCACTTCGCCCGCGCAGGTACAGCGGCGAACGGCATCTCCGCCGACGAACGCACGCTCGCCATCGCGCTGGGCGCACGGCTGGCCCGTACGGCGTCCATGCTGAACGAGCGGCCATGAGCATCCCTCGCGATGCCGGCAGCGCGCAGGCCGCGAACGCACGCGTCGAGTCGTCGCGTGCCGCGGCGCTCGGCGCGCTTGCCGCGCTCGTGGGGCTCATCGCGCTCTGCATTGCATGGGAGCTGTGGCTCGCGCCGCTTCGCCCCGGCGGTTCGGCTCTCGTGCTCAAGGCCGCCCCGCTGCTGTTCGCGCTGCGCGGCGTGGCTCGCCGCGACCTGTACACGCTGCAATGGGCGTCGATGCTCGTGCTGCTGTATGTCGCCGAGGGCATCGTGCGCGGCATGACGGACGGCGGCCTGTCGAGCCGGCTGGGCTGGGTCGAGGTCGTGCTCGCCGGCGCTTTTTTTGTTGCTGCTCTCGTCTATGTCGCGCCGTTCAAGCGCGCTGCGCGACGCGCGCCGCCCGGACAACAGTAGCGCGTGCCTTGCCGGCCTGTCGCGTTACCGGGCGCGAATACGTCCCCGAACGGCCCGCTCAATAGCCATCCGGCTAATGCACCTTACGCAACACGTCGCGCGATACTCCACTCAACACGCCGCAAATCAAACCGACACCGCATACCTACCTTCGTCCCACTTCATCATGTCCGAAGCCGCTGAAACCGCCATTTCGTCGTTCATTGCCGCCTGCGTCGAGATCGTCGGCGCGCAGCACGTGCTGACCGATGCGCACGACACCGCCCCGTACCTCACCGACTGGCGCCGCCGCTACACGGGCGCCGCCTGCGCCGTGCTGACGCCCGCCAACGCTGAAGAGGTGGCGGCGCTCGTGCGCGCCGCGGTCGAGCACCGCGTGGCGCTCGTGCCCCAGGGCGGCAATACGGGGCTCGCGGGCGGCGCCACACCGGACGCAAGCGGCACGCAGGCAGTATTGAGCGTGAAGCGCCTGAACCGCATACGCGACGTCGACCCGCACAACAACACCATCACCGTCGAAGCGGGCGTCGTGCTCGCCGAAGTCCAGGCGCGCGCCCGCGAAGCGGACCGGCTCTTTCCGCTTTCGCTCGCCGCCGAAGGCAGCTGCACGATCGGCGGCAATCTGGCGACGAATGCCGGGGGCACCGGCGTGCTGCGCTACGGCAATACGCGCGAACTGTGCCTCGGCCTCGAAGTCGTGACGCCGCAAGGGGAGATCTGGAGCGGCCTGCGCGGGCTGCGCAAGGACAACACCGGCTACGATTTGCGCGACGTCTTCATTGGCGCCGAAGGCACGCTCGGCATCATCACCGCGGCCGTCATGAAGCTGCATCCGCTGCCCGCCGCGCGCGTCACGGCGCTTGCCGCGCTCGCCTCGCCGCACGCCGCGCTAGACTTTCTCGCGCTCGCCCAACGCTTCGCGGGCCCGCTTCTCACGGGCTTCGAGCTGATGTCCGATTTCTGCCTGCAACTTGTGAACCGGCATTTCCCGCAGATGCGCTATCCGTTCGAGAGCCGGCACGCACAGGTCGTGCTGCTCGAACTGTCCGACAGCGAGAGCGAAGAGCACGCGCGCGGACTCTTCGAGCGTCTGATGGAGACGGCGCTCGAAGAGGGTCTAGTGGAAGATGCGGTGGTCGCGGAAAGCCTCGCGCAGTCGCAGGCGTTCTGGCATCTGCGCGAGCACATCCCGCTCGCGCAGGCGGAGGAAGGACTCAACATCAAGCACGACATCGCGGTGCCCATTTCGCGCATCGGCACCTTCATCGCGGAAACGGACGCCGCCATCGCCGCAGCCGCGCCCAGCGCGCGCATGGTGACGTTCGGCCACCTTGGCGACGGCAATCTGCACTACAACGTGCAGGCGCCCGAAGGCGTGGATGCGAAGGCGTTCCTCGCGCAGTACCAGAGCCCGATCAACCGCGTGGTCTACGACAGCGTGCACCGCCACCATGGCAGCATCAGCGCGGAACACGGTCTCGGCCAGTTGAAGGTGGACGACGCCGCGCACTACAAGAGCGAAGTCGAAGTGCGGCTGATGCGCACGCTCAAACAGGCGCTCGATCCGCTCAACCTGATGAACCCGGGCAAGGTGGTACGCTTCAATCCCTAGCCGCGCCCTTCCACCCCAGACCATCGCGGGCACCATGCCGCGCCCGTCCGGTGTTCGTCGGGGCACGAAGCGAAACAAGCCCAACTGTTGAAGCAACCGTCGAGGAGCTGACGTCGTGAAGATTCGTGTGCTGTCCGATCTGCATCTGGAATGCGACGAGCCGGACACCATTGCCCACGCCGAGGCCGACCTCGTGATTCTCGCGGGCGACATCCATAACCACGCGCTGGGGCTGCGCTGGGCCGCTGAAACGTTCGACGCCGCGGTACCGGTGGTCTACGTACCCGGCAATCACGAGTACTACGACGGCGAATTCGGCGCACTGGAAACGGCGATGCAGGACGCCGCGCACTCGGTAGACAACGTGCACTTCCTGAACAACACCGTGCTGGTGGACCCAGAGGGGCGCTGGCGCGTGCTCGGCACCACGTTGTGGACCGACTTTGCGCTCTTCGGCGCCAATGAGGCAACGCGCCGCGAAGCCATTGAAGCGGCGAACAAGGTGATGCTGGACTTCCGGGGATTGATTCAGGTCTCGTGGCCCGCGAACGCCAAAGCCGGCGCGGCCGCCGCCACGTCCGAGCCGCGCGACTTCACGCCCGCCGACACGCTGGCCATGCACGCCAGGGCCCGCGCGTGGCTGGAAGCCGAAATCGCGAAGCCGTTCTCAGGCAAGACGATCGTGGTGACGCACCACGCGCCGCACCGGCAAAGTCTCGCGGCCCGGTATGCGGCCGATCCGGTATCGGCGGGCTTCGTGAACGACCTGCCGTCGCTGGTGCGCGCACCCGTCTCGCTCTGGGTACACGGCCATACGCACACAGCATTCGACTACACGGTGAACGGCACACGCGTGGTGTGCAATCCGCGCGGCTATGTGGACCGGCGCACGGGCCGGCTGGAAAACCGCCACTTCGCCTGGGACAAGGTCATCGAGATCTGAGGCCGACGCCTCAATCTCCGTGCGAGACGTCCCGGCACGAAGAAACCATGCGCCGCGCACCACTCGTGGTGACCCGCACGGTCGCGGGCCGCAGTTGAGCGCGCAGCGCCTGAAGCAGGTCGCGCGACGCCGCGAGGCCGATCAGTCCCACCATCACCGCGACGCCAATCATCAGATGCGTGTCCATACCAATCCTCTTCGTTATGCCTTGCTTCGGTCTTGCCGGTCCCGACACGTTAGCAAACGGCGCCGCGCGAAAAAGTAAGCAAGTGTTGTACGCCGCATGCGCCGTGTAACAGCAGGTCACATATCACACGCCGAGCGGCAGTCGACACAGGGCGCGCCGCAGGCGGCATGCCCACATCAGCGCACACAAGACCGGACACACGAACCGGAGGGACATCAAGCCGAACACAAAACGCGAACAGCGCGGCTACTTGCGCGCAAAGCGCTTCAGCGCGGCCTGGTCCTCGGCCATCGTGGCCGGCAGCGTCTCGCGCAGATGCTCGACCCACGTGCGAATCTTCGCGTCGAGATACTGCCGCGACGGGTAGACTGCGTAGACGTTCATCTCCTGCGCCGTGTATTCGGGCAGGATCCACGCCAGCTCACCGCTTTTCAACCCATTGACCGCCGAGTAGATGGGTAGCAAGGCAATACCCATGCCCTCGCGCACGGCGGACGCCATGGCCTCCGCCACGTTGACCTGAAAGGGCGATGGCCCGACCTCCACGGACTCGCGTCCGTGCGGCCCGTTGAAATCCCAATGGGTGGACGGAAACACCGGTGTCACCATCTGCAAGAGAACGTGACGCGCGAGGTCGGCGGGCACCTGCGGCACCCCGTGGCGTTCGAGGTAAGCCGGCGAGGCACACACAATGCTGAAAGCACTTCCGATACGCTGCGAAACGAAGCCGGAGTCGGCCAGTTCCGTGGCGAGCACCAGCGCCACGTCGTAGCCTTCATCGAGCAGGTCGGGCATGCGCTGGGCCAGCGTGAGTTCCACGTGAACGTCCGGGTAGCGCTGCTGGTATTGGCTCACCGCCGGAACGACGTAATGCTGGCCGAAGCTCGTCATGGCGTGCACCTTGAGCCGGCCGGACGGGCGGGCATGCGCGTCGCCCGCTTCGGCCTCGGCTTCGTCGACGTACGCAAGGATCTGCTCGCAGCGCTGCAGATAGCGCTCGCCGGCCTCGGTAAGAGCGATGCGCCGGGTGGTGCGGTTGAGCAGCCGTGTGCGCAGATGCGCTTCGAGGTCGGAAACCGCGCGCGAGGCATAAGCTGTCGTCGTATTGAGGTGCTGCGCGGCACCCGTAAAGCTACCCGCTTCGACAACCCTGACGAATACCCGCATGTTCTGTAGTGTGTCCATCGCTCCCCTCCTCCTGACGACAGGGATTGTTGCACAAGCTGCAAGTATGATTATCTCAAGGTCCGTAATAATGCCTTGCACTCTTGCGGGTTATTCGAGAATCGGCCAAAAAATATAATGCGTCATTGCTTTTCATCACGCTTTCTATGTCGATCCAGGAGGGAATTGTGCGGTTTCCGGTGTGCAAAGGGACAGCCACCCTCACGGTTCTTACGATCTCGTTGATAATCGCCGGCTGCGCCAGTACCGGAGGCATTGCACCGCAGGCGCAGGGTCTCGACGCCACGTCGCTGGACGCGGGCGCGGCCATCCGCGCCGCCAACGCCGACGCCGCCTGGCCCGCCGCGGACTGGTGGCGCGCCTACCAGGATCCCCAACTCGACGCATGGGTAGACGCCGCGCTCGCCGGCAACCCGACGCTGGCCATCGCCGAGGCCCGCGTGCGCGACGCACAAGCCATGGCCGGTGTGGCCGCAGCCGCGCTCGCCCCGCAGATCAAGGGCGACCTCTCGATGCAGCGTCAGCACTGGCCCGACAACGTCTACTACGGGCCAGGCCCGCTCGCCAACGCCAACACCTGGAACAACACGGGCACGCTCGGCCTCTCGTACCACCTCGACCTGTGGGGCCGCGACCGCAGCGCGGCCGAACGCGCGCTCGACGCCGCTCACGCCCGCGCCGCCGACGCGCGCGCGGCCCGGCTCGAACTCGAAACCAACGTGGTGCGCGCTTACGTCGAACTCTCGATGAACTACGCGCTGCTCGACATCGCGCGCGCCACGCTCGCGCAGCAGCAGAAGGTGCTGGCCTACGCAGAGCGGCGCCTGAAGGGCGGCATCGGCACACAGCTCGAGGTGACCCAGGCGCAAACGCCGCTGCCCGAGTACGAACGGCAGATCGACGCCTTGGGCGAAGCCATCGCGCTCGGCCAGAACCAGCTCGCCGCACTCGCGGGCAAGGGGCCCGGCGCCGGTGAAACCATCATGCGGCCGAAGCTTGCGCTCACCGCGCCCGCGGGCCTGCCCTCCGCGTTGCCCGCCGACCTGATCGGCCATCGGCCCGACGTGGTCGCCGCGCGCTGGACCGTGGCCGCGCAGGCACGCGGCATCGACGTCGCGAAGGCCGACTTCTATCCGAACATCAACCTGCTGGCGTCGCTCGGCGGCTTCGCCGCAGCCGGCCCGATGCTGCAATTCCTGCACGCGGCCAACGGCGGATGGACGGCTGGCCCCGCCCTGTCGCTGCCGATCTTCGACGGCGGGCGCCTGCGCTCGCAACTGGGCGCGGCATCGGCGGGTTACGACGCCGCCGTGGACCAGTACAACCAGACGCTCGTTACCGCCCTTCGGCAGATCGCCGACGAGGTGGTGCGCATCCGCTCGCTCGCCACGCAAAAGACCTCCGCTGAGCGCTCGGTCGCGGTGGCGCAGCGCAACTACGATCTTTCCGTGGAAGGCTACCGGCGCGGCCTCACCGACTACCTCAACGTGCTCACGGCGCAGACGCAGCTGTTGCGCGCGCAGGAAGGCGTGGCGCGCATCCAGGCGGCGCAGCTCACCGCGCACGCATCGCTCGTCGCGGCATTGGGCGGCGGCCTCGCCGATCCGGCCGACGGTCCGCGCCAAGCCGATGCGCTGCCCGCGCACGGCCGCGACGCGAGCCTGCTGCCGCACATGCCCGCCGCGCTCGACGTGAATCGCGCACCGGCTGTCACGGTGCCGACCGCAGGCAGCGGCAGTACCGTCGGCAACGGAACCACCCCGGAAATCTCGCGCGCCACAGCACCGGCCACGTCGACCGCGCCGACCGCGTCGGCCACGCCGCGGCCCGCTCCCTGAGGACTGCCCGTGTCCGCTCCTTCCTCCTCCGCGCCGCGCGTACCGGGTGCCGCGCTCGTCCCGGCCTTCGCCGAATGGGCCCGCACGGACGGCCTCACGTGGATCTACCTGTTCAAGGCGATTGCGGCCGGTCTGCTCGCGCTCGGCATTGCGATGCGGCTCGATCTGCCGCAGCCGCGCACCGCGATGACCACCGTCTTCATCGTGATGCAGCCGCAAAGCGGCATGGTCTTCGCCAAGAGCTTCTACCGGATAGGCGGCACGCTCGTCGGCCTCGTCGTCATGCTTGCGCTGATCGGGCTCTTCGCCCAGCAGCCGGAGCTGTTCATCGCCGCGACGGCGTTGTGGGTCGGCATCTGCACGGCCGGCGCCGCGCGCAACCGCAACTTCCGCTCGTACGGTTTCGTGCTGGCCGGCTACACGGCCGCGCTGATCGGCATTCCGGCCTCGCAACATCCTGACGACGCGTTCATGTCAGCACTCACGCGCGTGGCGGAGATCGTGGTGGGCATTCTCTGCTCGGGCGCCGTCAGCGGGCTCGTGTTTCCGCAGTTCGCCGGCGAGCAGATGCGCAGCACGGTGCGCGCACGCTTTTCGGCGTTCGTCGAGTATGTCTCGGCGTCGCTCGCGGGACAGGCGGACCGCGCGCAGATCGAGGCCACCAACGCGCGCTTCGTCGCGGACATCGTCGGCTTCGAGGCCACGCGCAGCGTGGCCGTGTTCGAAAGCCCGGATGCACGCATGCGCAGCGGGCGGCTCGCGCGTCTGAACAGCGAGTTCATGACGGCCTCCACGCGCTTTCACGGGCTGCATCAGTTGATGAACCGGCTGCACGACGCCGGCGCGCACGCCACCATCGAAGCACTGGAGCCGTATTTCCACGAGATCGCGCCGCTGCTCGCGAAGTCCGGCGAACCGGTGCTCACGGCGGCCGACGCCGAGCACGCCGCTGCGCAGCTCGAAACCTATCGGGCCGCGCTGCCGCGCCGCATCCGCGCGACGCGCGCCCTGCTCGAATCCCGCGCCGACGTGCCGCTGCTCGATTTCGACACCGCTTCGGAACTGCTCTACCGCTTCCTCGACGACCTGCACGCCTACACCGCGACCTACGCCTCGCTCGCCGTGGACACGCACGCCCGCGAGCGCTGGATAGAACGCTACGAGCCGAAGACCAACCTGATCGCGGCCGGCGTCGCAGGACTGCGCGCGGCGTTCGTGATGGCCGCGCTCGGCGCCTTCTGGATCGCGACCGCGTGGCCGAGCGGCACGACGCTCGTGCTCAACGCGGCGGCCGTCTGCGCGCTCGCGTCGTCGTCGCCGTATCCCGCGCGCATGGCGTTCCAGATGGCGCTCGGCACGATGCTCTCGTCGCTCGTCGGCATGATCATGACGTTCGGCGTGTATCCGCACATCGACGGCTTTCCGCTCTTGTGCGCCGTGCTCACGCCGTGCCTCGCGTTCGGCGTGTTTCTCACCACGCGGCCGAAATACGCAGGCATCGGCGCGGGCTATTGCATCTTCTTCTGCTTTCTCGCCGGCCCCGACAACCTGATTCACTACGAGCCGGTGAGCTTCATGAACGATGCGCTCGCGCTCGTGCTTTCGATGCTCGTCTCTGCCATCGCGTTCGCCGTGCTGTTGCCGCCTTCCACGCCGTGGCTGCGCAACCGGCTCTTCGCCGATCTGCGCGACGAAGTGGCGCTCGCCTGCCGCGGGCGGCTCACGCGGCTGCGCTCGCGCTTCGAAAGCCGCGCCCGCGACCTGATGTTCCAGATCAACTCGCTCGCCCAGAACGAGCCCGAGGTGAAGCGCGACACGCTGCGCTGGCTCTTCGCGGTGCTCGAAGTGGGCAACGCGATGATCGACCTGCGCAACGAAATCGGTACGCTGCCGCACGACCCGCGCTACGAGGCGAGCATGCCGTGGCGCGTGGCGATCCGCCGGCTGGGCGACCCGCTGGTGGGGCTGTTTCAGGCGCCCAACGGGCGCCGGCTCGACGCCGCGCTCGCGGCAACCGCGGACGCCATCGCCGCCACGCAGCAGGCGCTCGTCACCTTCTCGCCGCCGCGCGAGGAACGCCACAAGCTGCAGCGCATCCTGAGCTACCTGCATTTCGTGCGCAGCGCGCTGCTCGATCCGCAATCGCCGCTCGAAGCGGCCGTTGCGCCGGGCCGCCGCCATGAAGGAGACCGCCATGCCCCGTGAAATCGCTTTCCTCGATGCCTACATGCCGGCCATCGTGCCGATCTTCATTCTGGGCGCCGTGCTGACGTGGGTGCTCGACCGGCTGCTCGCGCGCACGGGGCTGTATCGCGCGGTGTGGCATCCGTCGCTCTTCCGGGCAAGCCTGCTCGTGTGCGTGTGCACGACGCTGGGGCTCTTCGTTTACGGCTGAACACCGGACGCACGTTCCACCGCACACACCCATTCGCTGAATACGCTGACAAGAGTCGAAACATGACCCTCAGAAACATCATCGGCTTCGTCGTGACGGCCGTCATTTTCATCGTCGCGATACTGATCGGCCGCACCTTGTGGATCTACTACATGGACGAGCCCTGGACCCGCGACGGCCGCGTGCGCGCCGAAGTCGTGAACATCGCGCCCGACGTCTCGGGCGCCGTGGTCGAGCTGCCCGTGCGCGACAACCAGGTCGTGAAAAAGGGCGACCTGCTGATGCAGATCGACCCCTCGCACTACCAGATCGCCGTGGAACAGGCGCAGGCCACGGTCGCGGCACGCAAGGCCGACCTGCAGATGCGCCTCGACGACGCGAAGCGGCGCGCCGACATGGACAGCCAGGTGGTGTCGGCGGAAAACCGCGAGAACGCCTCGCATGCGGCAAGCGCGGCCCAGGCGCAGTACCAGGAAGCGCTCGCGCAGCTCGACGCGGCCAAACTCAACCTCGCGCGCACGCGCGTGATCTCGCCCGTGGACGGCTACGTGACGAACCTCAACGTGTTCCGCGGCGACTACGCGATCGCCGGCACCGCGCGGCTCGCGGTGGTGGACAGCCACTCGTTCTGGGTCTACGGCTACTTCGAGGAAACCAAGCTGCCGCGCGTGAAGGTGGGCAACAAGGCGGAGATTCGCCTGATGAGCGGTCCGGTGCTCAAGGGCCACGTGGAGAGCATCTCGCGCGGCATCTACGACCGCGACAATCCGCAAAGCCGCGAACTGCTCGCCGACGTGAACCCGACGTTCAACTGGGTGCGCCTCGCGCAGCGCGTGCCGGTGCGCATCCATATCGACGAGGTGCCGGAAGGCGTGGTGCTGGCCGCGGGCATCACCTGCACCGTGGTGGTGGAGCCGGCGAACGTGCGCAAGGGTCTCTGAGCCCGGCAACGGAGCCTCGCGACTGAGCCTCGCAACTGAGTCCGCCAACTGAGTCCGCCAACTAAGCGGGACAAACGCGCTTCGTCACTGAACGAAGCTGCCGGGCAACGTAACCGGGCGAGGCAACCGGGTAGGCCAATTGCACGACACATCTCCAGCCTCCCCCGCGACACGCGCGCGCATCATGGTCTACCCGCGTTGCCGCCGGCGGGGGCGCTGCACTATCCTGCCCCGGACGAATCCATCACACGGAATCCACCACACGGGGCAAGCGACGGACGGCAGCCGGCGGGGCCGCGCAAGACACGCGCAGCGCCCCGCGCGGCGCGTGCGCCGCTGGCCACGGGCTCTCGCCGGAGGGACGCCGCCATGCCGCGCTACGCCGAATTTCATCGTCAGTCGATTGCCGATCCCGAAGCCTTCTGGCGCAACGAGGCCCGGCGAATCCACTGGGAAACGCCCTTCGACACCGTGCTCGACCGCTCGCGCCCGCCCTTCGCGCGCTGGTTCTGCGGCGGCCGCACGAATCTCTGCCACAACGCCGTGGACCGGCACCTGGCCGACCGCGCCCAGCAGAACGCGCTGATCTACGTCTCGACCGAAACCGGCATCGAGCGCCGCTACACCTACGCGGAACTGCACGCCGAGGTGAACCGCATGGCCGCCGTGATGCGCTCGCTCGGCGTGGCGCGCGGCGAACGCGTCCTGATCTATCTGCCGATGATTCCCGAAGCGCTTTTCGCGATGCTCGCCTGCGCGCGCATCGGGGCGATTCATTCGGTGGTGTTCGGCGGCTTCGCGGCCCCCAACCTGGCGGCGCGCATCGACGACGCCAAGCCCGTGCTCATCGTCACCGCCGACGCCGGTGCGCGCGCCGGCAAGGTGATCGACTACACGCCGCTCGTGGACGAAGCGCTCGCGCGCGCGACGCACCACCCCGCGAAGGTGCTGCTGATCGACCGGCAACTCGCGCCGGAACGGCTCGCGGCGAGCTATCTGGTCGACTACGAGCCGCTGCGCGAGCAGTATTTCGACGCCCACGTGCCCTGCGAGTGGCTCGAATCGAACGAGCCTTCCTACGTGCTCTACACCTCGGGCACCACCGGGCGACCCAAGGGCGTGCAGCGCGACGTGGGTGGCTACGCGGTGGCGCTGGCGGCGTCGATGGAATACATCTTCGAAGGCCGCGCGGGCGACGTGATGTTCACCGCGTCGGACATCGGCTGGGTGGTGGGCCACAGCTACATCATCTACGCGCCGCTCATTGCCGGCATGACCACGGTGATGTACGAAGGCACGCCGATCCGCCCGGACGGCGGCATCTGGTGGCGGCTCGTCGAGCAATACCGCATCAACCTCATGTTCACGGCGCCCACGGCGATCCGCGTGCTCAAGAAGCAGGACCCGGCGCTGCTCACCGCCGCGGACGTCTCGAGCCTGCGCACGTTGTTCCTTGCGGGCGAGCCGCTCGACGAGCCCACCGCGACGTGGATTTCGGGCGCGCTCGGCAAGCCTGTCGTGGACAACTACTGGCAGACCGAAACCGGCTGGCCGATGCTTGCCATCCAGCGCGGCGTGGAAGCGCTGCCGCCGAAGCTCGGCTCGCCCGGCGTGCCTGTGTACGGCTACAACGTCACGCTGCGCGACGAGCACACGGGCGAGCCGTGCGGCCCCGGCGAGAAGGGCGTCATCACGCTCGGCTGGCCGCTGCCGCCCGGCTGCATGCAGACGGTCTGGGGCGACGACGCGCGCTTCGTGAAAACCTACTGGGAAAGCGTGCCCGGCGAGCAGGTCTACTCGACCTTCGACTGGGGCGTACAGGACGAGGACGGTTACGTCACGATCCTCGGCCGCACCGACGACGTGATCAACGTGGCCGGCCATCGCCTGGGCACGCGCGAGATCGAGGAAGCGCTGTCGAGCCACGCGGCCGTGGCCGAGGTCGCGGTGGTGGGCGTGAGCGATGCGCTGAAGGGCCAGGCCGCGCGCGCGTTCGTGGTGGTGCGCGACCCGGGGCGCTATGCCGACGACGCCGCGCGGCTCACGCTGGAAGCGGAACTGGCAGCAACGGTGGACCGCCAGCTCGGCGCCATCGCGCGGCCCGCACGCGTGCATCTGGTATCGATGCTGCCGAAAACGCGCTCGGGCAAGCTGCTGCGCCGCGCGATCGCAGCGCTCGCCGAAGGCCGCGACCCGGGCGACCTGCCCACCATCGAAGACGCCATGGCGCTGCACGAAGTGCGCGCGGCGCTGGATGAGGACAAGGGGCGGTAGGCTTTTGGTGTGTTGCGGCGGCGCGTGGGTGATGAAGCGCGCGGCCGCAACGGTTGAGCGAGTCAGCTTCGGAGACGGGCTAGACGTCGGATGACAAACAAGGCGGCGCTCGGCACGGCGGCCGCGCTAAGCGGACTGCGCTAAACAGCCAGCTCCCCAGCCCGCGCTTCCAGAAAGCGCCGCAGAATGCCGGTGGAATACGTGCCCGCGATCTCCGTGAGAAACGAGGCAAAAGACGTCGGCGCGTAGTCGTCGGCGGTATCGGACACCGTGCGCACGATCGCGCACGGCACCTCGTATTCGTGACACACCTGGGCGATCGCGGCGCCTTCCATCTCTACGGCGAGCGCGTCGGGCAGCGCGGCGCGCAGCGCTTGCACCGCACTGGCGCTCGCGACGAACTGATCCCCGCTGATCACGAGCCCGCGATGCACTTGCGGCAACGCCGTGCCGAAGTGGGCCGCCAGCGCCGCGCCCTCTTCCGCCACGAAGCGCTCGCAGGCCGCGGCGAGCTGCGCGGCGAGACGCACGTCGGCGGCAAAGCGCGCCATGCCGAGCAACGGCACCTCGAAACGCGGAAAGAGCGGCGACGCATCCAGATCGTGCTGCAGCAGCGTCTCGCCCACCACGATGTCGCCGATACGCACGTGCGGCCCCACGCCGCCCGCCACGCCCGTGAAGACCACGGCGTCGACGTCGAATGCGTGGATCAGCGCGCTCGTGGTGGCCGCCGCGGCCACCTTGCCCACGCGCGCGAGCGTGACGACGCACGGCGCGCCGTGCACGGTGCCGACGTGATAGTCGCGACGCCCGTGCGTGACGGTCTTCACGCCGGACTCGGCGCGCATGGTGGCGATCAGGTCGCCGAGTTCTTCGGGCAGCGCGGCAAGCACGCCGAGGGGACGCGGAAAAACGTGGGTGGTCTGGTTCATTTTCTTGATGTCAGGTGTGGGCGGCTTCGACGCGAACGGATGCGCGGCTCACTCCACGGGTTGCAGCTTCGCCACCGCCAGCGCGAGCCACTTCTCGCCGTGGCGCTTGAAGCGCACTTGCGCCTTGGCGTCGGTGCCGCTGCCTTCGAGCGCCGTAATCGTGCCCTCGCCGAATTTGGTGTGGAACACCTGCTGGCCGACGCGAAAGCCCGTCTCGGCCGCGCGCTGCGCGTTGGCGAACGCGGGCAGCGGCGCGGAAGGCTCGCCGCGGTATTCGTCGCGGCCGGCACGTTGCGAATCGGGACGCGCGAACCAGTCGCGCCCCCAGCCTGCGTTGTCCGAGCGGCCGCCCCAGCGTGCCCCGGCCTCCACCTTCGGCGTGAGCCACTTCAGCGTGTCCTGCGGCAGTTCGTCGAAGAAACGCGAGCGGATGTTGTAGCGCGTCTGCCCGTGCAGCATCCGGCTCTGCGCGAACGAGAGATAGAGCCTCTCCTTCGCGCGCGTGATCGCGACGTACATGAGCCGGCGTTCCTCTTCGAGGCCGTCCGCTTCCATCGCGCTGTTCTCGTGCGGAAAGAGCCCCTCTTCGAGACCCGTGATGAAGACGGCCGTGAATTCGAGTCCTTTCGCGGCATGCACCGTCATCAGCTGCACGGCGTCCTGGCCTGCCTGCGCCTGGTTGTCGCCGGCTTCGAGCGAAGCATGCGAGAGAAAGCCCGCGAGCGGCGTCATCATGTCCGGGTTCTGCGCCGGGTCCGTGATAGCGGGGGCGTCGAGCACTTCGACTTCGTCGCCTGCCGCCGTCGCCAGTTCGGGTGCAGAGGTCGCGCCGGGGCGCAGCGGAATGGAGCGCGCCGGCGTGTCGAGCCCGTAGCCTTCCTCGCTCACGAAAGCGGCCGCCGCGTTCACGAGTTCCTGAAGGTTCTCGAGACGGTCCTGGCCTTCACGCTCGTTCTGGTAGAAGTCCGCGAGGCCGCTCGCGCGCACGGCGTATTCGACCGTCTCCGGCAGGCTCATCTGCTGCGTTTCGGCACGCATCTTCGCGATCAGATTCGCGAAGCCCGCGAGGCTCGATCCGGCCTTGCCCACCACATACGGAATCGCGGCCGCCATCGAGCAGTTGTAGAGACGCGCCGCGTCCGTGAGCTGTTCGATGGAACGTGCACCGATGCCGCGCGCCGGGAAGTTCACGACGCGCGCGAAGGCGGTGTCGTCGGTCGGGTTGTCGATGAGGCGCAGATAGGCGAGCGCGTGCTTCACTTCCTGGCGCTCGAAGAAGCGCAGGCCGCCATAGACGCGGTACGGAATGCCCGCGTTCACGAGCGTGTGCTCGATGGTGCGCGACTGCGCGTTGCTGCGGTAGAGCACGGCGACCTCGTTGCGCGCGAGCCCCGTGTTGATGAGCGCGCGAATTTCCTCGACGATCCAGCCCGCTTCCTGCGAGTCCGTAGCCGCTTCGTAGACGCGCACGGGCTCGCCGTGGCCCGCGTCGGTGCGCAGATTCTTGCCGAGCCGGCGCGCGTTGTGGGCAATCAGCTGGTTGGCGGCATCGAGAATGTAGCCGTGCGAGCGGTAGTTTTGCTCCAGCTTGATGAGATGCCGCACGCGAAACTCTTCCTCGAAGTCGCGCATGTTGCCCACGTTCGCGCCGCGAAACGCGTAGATGGACTGGTCGTCGTCGCCCACCGCGAAGATCGCGTTGCTCTGCCCCGCGAGCAGCTTGAGCCACGCGTACTGCAGCTTATTGGTGTCCTGGAACTCGTCGACAAGGATGTGCCGGAAGCGCGCCTGGTAATGTGCGCGCAGCGGCGGATTGTGTGCGAGCAGCTCGTAGCAGCGCAGCAGCAGCTCGGGGAAATCGACCACGCCTTCGCGCTGGCACTGCTGGTCGTAGGCTTCGTAGAGTTCGACGAACTTGCGGTTGAAGTTGTCGGTGACGTCCACGTCCTTCGGACGCAGGCCCTGCTCCTTCGCGTTGTTGATGAAGTACTGCAGATTCTTCGCCGGGTACTTCTCGTCGTCGATGTTCAGGCCCTTCATCAGGCGCTTGATGGCGGAGAGCTGGTCGGCCGTGTCGAGAATCTGGAACGTGGCCGGCAGGCCGGCGTCGCGGTAATGCGCGCGCAGCATGCGGTTGCACAGACCGTGGAAGGTGCCGATCCACATGCCGCGCGTATCGATGGGCAAGAGCGCCGAGAGCCGCCCCATCATCTCGCGCGCAGCCTTGTTGGTGAACGTCACGGCAAGCACGGTGGCGGGCGAGGCGAGCCCCTGCTGGATCAGCCACGCGATCCGGGTGATCAGCACGCGCGTCTTGCCGCTGCCGGCCCCGGCGAGAATCAGCGCCGGCTCGTTGGGCAGCGTGACGGCGGCATGTTGTTCCGGATTCAGGTTCGCGAGCAGATCGGGCATGAGGAAATGGGGGAATCAGGAGAAAACGGGGGACGTTGCGGCGGCTGGCCGGCGCGTGGCGCGGATCGTCCGACATTATAAGTCGGGGGCGCTTGGGGACGCGGGGGCGTTGGTGGGTGGGGCTTGGCGTAGGTGGGTCGTCGTGGCTTGGCTAGCGCAGGTGGCCGTCGTACGCGACCGGCGCAGGTAAAAGGCGCAGGCCGCTGTCTGCCATGCGCTTCGCATGCGCACTTCGCATTCGCGTGCGCCACTTCGCACGCGCGGCTTGCTGGGCTCCGCCGCCGCCGCATCATCGGCAATGATCGCCCGCCTTGCGTGCAGGACGTGCTGCGCGGTGCCTGGGGGTTCCAGGCACCGCGCGACGCACCGTCACACCAAACGTCCGTGCGGCTGCAGGGCAGCAAGGGGATCAAGCCACGGGAGGCATTCAACATGTCGAGCGCGATTTCGGCCTTGTCCTTCGATACCGTGCCGTCGTCCGGCACCGGCACTTACGGTTCGTACAGCTCTTCGGCGACCGACCCGCAGCTCGAAAGCCTGCTGGGTGGCACGACCGGGCTGCAACCCTATTTCAGCTGGGAAAAAACCACGTTCGGCCAGAACGGCAACGCCGGCACCGCAAGCAAGGCGGCGCAACAGCTCTTCGGGTCCACGAACCCGCAAGGCACCCAGGGCAGCGGCAACGGCCAGTTCGACTCGGCACTACTCCAGGTGCTGATCGCGCTGCTGCAGGAACTGAACCAGTCGATCTCGTCAAACGACGGATCGGTGCCCACCTCAGGCTCCGTGCCCACGGGTGGCTATGGTGGCGGAGGCGGCGGAGGCGGCGGAGGTTATGGCAGCGGCTCCCGCGCGGTCGGAAGTACGAGTACGGGCAGCACGTCCAGCGGCCCCGTCCAGCACGGTGACTCCAACGTGGCGCCCGCGGGCTCCGGCAACCCGGCCGGCATCGCCCAGGGGCTGCTCGATCATTCGGCCGCGAGCATCATGGCCAACCAGAACGTGCCCATGGACCGCGGCATTCCCACGGACGTCTGCTGCGCGAATTTCGTCTCGGCGTGCCTCACGAAGGCGGGCGAGCTCCCCGAATCGCAGCACACCAACAGCGTCGCGACGCTCGACTCCGAACTCAAGCAGGACGGCTGGCACACGGAAAGCCGCAGCCAGGCGAAGCCCGGCGACGTAGTGATCATCGGCGGCGACGAGCACACCGAAATCGTCGCGAGCAACGACAACGGCCGCATCACGCTGATCGGCTCGAACAACACGGAAGGCGGCTCGGGTCCGCAGGTGGTGTCGTACGACAGCGCCTCGGGCAACCGCGGCAACGTGGAGTTCCTCTCGAAGTCGTAAAGGCAGGCTTGCCGCTGGCGTACGATCAGGCACCCGCCCGGGCACACGGCTGACCGGCCGCGAGAGCGTGCCTGAGCGCCGCCGTCGTCGCCGCAGGCCGCCACCGCCCCGCGCCCTTGCCGCAGGGTTCGACAGGGCCCTGCGGTCCTGCCTTGTCCACCTTACGCGCGACGCCCTACGCGTTGCGCGCCGCTATCACGCCGCCCTTCAGTGTCCGCATCACGCTCCCTGCGCGCCGCCCACGGCGCGCCGTCCCCGCCTGCGCGGGCCGGTCCGCCGCGCCTCCCTTTATAATTCAAGGTTTCACGCCTCTCTTCACGCATTTTTTCGGCAGACTTCCATAATGAGCGACAGCACGCTTGCCAAGAGCTTCGAGCCTCAGACGATCGAGGCCTCGTGGGGCCCGGAGTGGGAAAAACGCGGCTACGCCGCGCCCGCGTTCGAACCGGGACGCCAGAACTTCTCGATCCAGTTGCCGCCGCCGAACGTCACCGGCACGCTGCACATGGGGCACGCGTTCAACCAGACGATCATGGACGCGCTCACGCGCTACCACCGCATGCTCGGCGACAACACGCTGTGGGTGCCGGGCACGGACCACGCGGGCATTGCCACGCAGATCGTCGTGGAACGCCAGCTCGACGCACAGGGCGTCTCGCGCCACGATCTGGGCCGCGAGAAGTTTGTCGAACGCGTGTGGGAGTGGAAGCAGCAGTCGGGCTCTACGATCACGAGGCAGGTGCGGCGCCTCGGCGCCTCCATCGACTGGTCGCGCGAATACTTCACGATGGACGACAAGATGTCGGCCGCCGTGCGCGAAGTGTTCGTGCGGCTCTACGAGCAAGGCCTGATCTACCGCGGCAAGCGGCTCGTGAACTGGGACCCGGTGCTCGGCACCGCGGTGTCCGACCTCGAAGTGACGAGCGAAGAGGAAAGCGGCCACCTCTGGCACATCCGCTATCCGCTCGCGGACGGCTCGGGCCATCTCACGGTGGCCACCACGCGGCCTGAAACGATGCTGGGCGACGTCGCGGTGATGGTGCATCCCGAAGACGAACGCTACGCCGCGCTGATCGGCAAGATGGTGAAGCTGCCGCTCACGGACCGCGAGATTCCCGTGATCGCCGACGACTACGTGGACCGCGAGTTCGGCACCGGCGTCGTGAAGGTCACGCCCGCGCACGACTTCAACGACTATCAGGTGGGCCTGCGCCACAAGCTGCCCGCCATCGAAATTCTCACGCTCGACGCGAAGATCAACGACAACGCGCCCGCACAGTACCGCGGGCTCGACCGGTTCGACGCGCGCAAGCAGGTCGTGGCCGACCTCGACGCCGCAGGCCTGCTCGAATCCGTGAAGCCGCACAAGCTGATGGTGCCGCGCGGCGACCGCACGGGCGTGGTGCTCGAACCGATGCTCACGGACCAATGGTTCGTCGCGATGAGCAAGCCGGCGCCGGAAGGCACGTTCACCCCGGGCAAATCGATTGCCGAGACCGCGCTCGACGTGGTGCGCAACGGCCAGATCCGCTTCGTGCCCGAGAACTGGACCACCACCTACTACCAGTGGCTCGAAAACATCCAGGACTGGTGCATCTCGCGCCAACTGTGGTGGGGCCATCAGATTCCCGCCTGGTACGGCGACAACGGCGAAGTGTTCGTCGCGCGCACTGAAGACGAGGCGCGCGCGCAGGCCGCGGCGAAGGGCTATGCGGGCGCATTGAGGCGCGACGAAGACGTGCTCGACACGTGGTTCTCGTCGGCGCTCGTGCCGTTCTCGTCGCTCGGCTGGCCGAACGAAACGAAGGAACTCTCGGCCTTCCTGCCCTCTTCGGTGCTCGTCACGGGCTTCGACATCATCTTCTTCTGGGTGGCGCGCATGGTCATGATGACCACGCACTTCACCGGCAAGGTGCCGTTCGATACGGTCTACGTACACGGCCTCGTGCGCGACCACGAGGGCCAGAAGATGTCGAAGAGCAAGGGCAATACGCTCGACCCCATCGACATCGTGGACGGCATCGATCTCGAATCGCTCGTCGCCAAGCGCACCACCGGCCTCATGAATCCGAAGCAGGCCGCCAGCATCGAAAAGAAGACACGCAAGGAGTTTCCGGACGGCATCCCCGCGTTCGGCACCGACGCGTTGCGCTTCACGATGGCGTCGATGGCCACGTTGGGCCGCAACGTCAACTTCGACCTCGCGCGCTGCGAGGGTTACCGCAACTTCTGCAACAAGCTCTGGAACGCCACGCGCTTCGTGCTGATGAACTGCGAAGGCCACGACTGCGGCTTCGGCGAAAAGGCCGCGGCGTGCGGTCCCGACGGCGCGGGCGGCTGCGGTCCGGGCCGCTATCTCGACTTCTCGCAGGCCGACCGCTGGATCGTGTCGCTGCTGCAACGCGTGGAGTCGGAAGTCGAAAAGGGCTTCGCGGACTACCGTTTCGACAATGTGGCAAACGCAACATACAAGTTCATCTGGGACGAATACTGTGACTGGTACCTGGAGCTCGCCAAGGTGCAGATCCAGAACGGCACGCCGGAGCAACAGCGGGCCACGCGCCGCACGCTGCTGCGCGTGCTCGAAACCGTGCTTCGACTCGCCCACCCGATCATTCCGTTCATTACCGAAGCCCTGTGGCAAAAGGTTGCGCCGCTCACGAACCGTTATCCGGCAGGCAAGGCCGAAGGCGAGGCATCCATCATGGTGCAGCCCTACCCTGTCGCCGAACCGGGCAAGATCGACGAAGCCGCCGAGCAATGGGTCGCGGACCTGAAAGCGATGATCGACGCGTGCCGCAACCTGCGCGGCGAAATGAACCTCTCGCCCGCCACGAAGGTGCCGCTGCTCGCCACGGGCAACGCCGAACGTCTCGCCACGTTCGCGCCGTACGCCCAGGCGCTCGCGCGACTTTCCGAGGTCCGCATCATCGCCGACGAAGCGACGCTCGACGGCGAAGCCCATGGCGCGCCGATTGCTATCGTGGGAACGGACAAGCTCGTGCTCAAGGTCGAGATCGACGTGGCCGCGGAGCGCGAGCGGCTGTCTAAGGAGATTGCACGGCTCACCGCGGAAATCGCGAAGTGCAACGCGAAGCTCGGCAACGAGAGCTTCGTGGCAAAGGCCCCGCCTGCTGTCGTTGAGCAGGAGCAGAGAAGGCTGGCAGAATATGAAACCACCATTGGCAAGCTGACCGCGCAGCTTTCGCGGCTGCCTGCCTGAACACCGCGGCGGCCGTTTTGGCCGCAGCAGTCGCCGCATGCGGGGCATGGCGCAGTGCTGGAGGCACCGCGTGCGGACAAAGGACCAGGGTAACGACATGCTCAAAGTAACCAAGGCGGTATTCCCCGTGGCCGGTCTCGGCACGCGCTTTCTGCCCGCCACCAAGGCGAGCCCGAAGGAAATGCTGCCGATCGTGGACAAGCCACTGATCCAGTACGCGGTGGAAGAGGCGATGGCCGCCGGCATCACCGAAATGATCTTCGTGACGGGCCGCAGCAAGCGCGCCATCGAAGACCACTTCGACAAGTCCTACGAGATCGAGGCCGAACTCGAGGCGCGCGGCAAGGACAAGCTGCTCGAACTCGTGCGCAGCATCAAGCCGAGCCACGTCGACTGCTTCTACGTGCGGCAGCCCGAAGCGCTGGGCCTGGGCCACGCGGTGCTGTGCGCCGAAAAGCTCGTGGGCGACAACCCGTTCGCCGTGATCCTCGCGGACGACCTGCTGTACGGCACGCCGCCCGTCATGCAGCAGATGATCGAGGTGTTCGACCACTATCACAGCTCGGTGATCGGCGTGGAAGAGATCCCGCCCGAAGACACGAAGTCGTACGGCATCGTGGACGGCAAGGAGTGGGAAGACTCGATCATCAAGATGTCGGGCATCGTGGAAAAGCCGGCGCCGGACGTGGCGCCGTCGAACCTGGGGGTGGTGGGGCGTTACGTGCTCAAGCCGCGCATCTTCGAACACCTGCGTGCGCTGAAGCCGGGTGCGGGCGGCGAACTGCAACTCACGGATGCGATCCAGTCGCTGCTCGCCGACGAACAGGTGCTCGCGTACAAGTATCACGGCACGCGTTTCGACTGCGGCAGCAAGCTCGGTTATCTGAAGGCAACCGTGGAGTTCGCGTTGCGCCACCCCGAGGTGGGCGCGGAATTCGAAGCCTATCTGCGCACACGTTCGCCGGTGCTCGCGGGGTAAAGCCGCGCGGTGGTGCACGCACCGCCGCCGTACGTTGAAACTCATGCTGTAAAGAAGCGCTGTGATTCGCTACCCGCGGATCGCAGCGCTTTTTGTTTGAGGGTCATGTTCAGAGGACAACCTTTAGTGGCCACCGCAACCGCAAAGCCCCACATGACGCTTCCGTGACACGGGCGCCCCGCCGGCCCGCGCTTGACTCACATCAATTGGCCACCGCCCACCGGTGCGAACATCTGCCCCACCGGCTCGTCGCCCTGGCTGGCCTCGCCCGAGAAATCGAGACATCGCGGTGTTTGCCGGACAGCGTTCGAAGCGTCCAGGCGCGCTGGTGTCCGGCTCACTTCTGAATCCGATCATGATGCTTCCGGACGGCAAGGCGCGGTTCCTTTCTCCCATTCTGAGCCGGCTGCGGCGCTCGCCGCGCGGCGGCTCGCACGTTCCCACGGCCACGCAGGGCACGCTCGAGCAGTTCGCGCGCCTGTCGCCCGACGAAGTCATGCAGCGGCTTGGCACCTGCGCCGCTGGCCTCGACGCCGACGACGCTGTGCAGCGCCTGCGCACGGTCGGTCCCAATCAGGTCGCTCGCGAGGCGCGGCACACCATGGTTCGCGAGCTGGCCGCGCGAGCCGCCAATTCGCTGAACCTGCTGCTGCTCTCGCTTGCCGCCGCGTCATGGTTCCTCGGCGATCCGCGCGCCGCGCTCATGATTTCCGTGATGGTCGTACTCAGCGTTTCGCTCGGCTTCGTGCAGGAGCACCGCTCGAATCGCGCCGCCGAAGCGCTGCGCCGCATGGTGCACACCACCGCCACGGTGCGCAGGCGTAACGCCGCAGGTGGATGCGAACACGCCGCAGGCGTGAGCGAACACAGTGCGACCACGATCGAAATTCCTATCGAACAGATCGTGCCGGGCGACATCGTCATGCTTTCGGCCGGCGACATGATCCCCGCCGACCTGCGGCTCATTTCCGCGCGCGATCTGTTCGTGAATCAATCCGCGCTGACGGGCGAAGCCATGCCGGTCGAAAAGGCGCCCGCCACCGGCACGCACGGCGCCGACTCGCACTTCGAGCTGCCGGACATCTGCTTCATGGGCAGCGCAGTGGTGAGTGGTGTGGGCTGCGGCGTCGTGATTCTCACTGGCGGGCGCACCGCGTTCGGCAACGTGGCGGACATGATCGCGGGGCAGCGCGTGCTCACGAGCTTCGACCAGGGCATTGCGCGCTTTACGTGGCTCATGATGGGCTTCATCGCCGTGATGGTGCCCCTCGTGTTCCTCATCAACGGGCTGACCAAAGGCAACTGGTTCGAGGCACTGCTGTTCGCGGTCGCGGTGGCCGTGGGGCTCACGCCCGAGATGCTGCCCATGATCGTGACCGTCAATCTGGCCAAGGGCGCCATCGCGATGTCGCGCAAGAAGGTGATCGTGAAGCGGCTCAATGCGATCCAGAACTTCGGCGCCATGGACGTGCTCTGCACCGACAAGACCGGCACGCTCACGCAGGACCGCATCATCCTCAAGCGCCATCTCGACATTCATGGCAACGACTCCGACCGCGTGCTCGAGTACGCCTACCTCAACAGCACGCATCAGTCCGGTCTCAAGAATCTGCTCGACGTGGCCGTGCTCAAACACGTCGAGCTGCACGAGCAGCTGAAGGCGCACGAGCAATACACGAAGATCGACGAAATGCCGTTCGACTTCGAGCGCCGCCGCATGTCCGTGGTGCTCGCGCGCGACGACGGCGCGCATCTGCTGATCTGCAAGGGCGCGGTGGAAGAGATTTTTTCGGTGTGCAGCCGCTACGCGGTGGACGGCGACATCGGCACGCTCGACGAAAGCCATTTCGTGGCCGCCAAGGAAACCACGGACGCGCTCAACGCCGACGGCTTTCGCGTCGTCGCGGTGGCCTACAAGGAGATGCCGCCGCAACAGTCGGCGTATTCGGTGAAGGACGAGCAGGACCTCACGCTGCTCGGCTACATCGCGTTTCTCGATCCGCCGAAAGAAACGGCGGCCGCGGCGATTCGCGCGCTCAAGGCGAGCGGCGTCGCCGTGAAAATTCTCACCGGCGACAACGACATCGTCACGCGCAAGATCTGCCGCGAAGTGGGCATCGACGCGAGCACCATCGTGCTCGGCAAGCAACTGGAGAACTGCACGCCCGACGAACTCGCCGCGCTCGCTGAGCGCGCCTCGGTCTTCGCGAAGGTGTCGCCGGCGCAGAAAGCGGCAATCGTCGACGCGCTGCATCGCAAAGGCCACGTGGTGGGTTTTCTCGGCGACGGTATCAACGACGGGCCGGCGCTGAAGACCTCGGACGTGGGCGTATCGGTAGACAGCGCCGTAGACATCGCCAAAGACTCCGCCGACATCATCCTGCTCGAAAAGAGCCTCGCCGTGCTGGGCGACGGCGTGATGGAAGGCCGCAAGGTGTTCGGCAACATCACGAAGTACATCAAGATGGGCGCGAGCTCGAACTTCGGCAACATGTTCAGCGTGCTGGGCGCAAGCATCCTGCTGCCGTTCCTGCCCATGGCGCCCATCCAGGTGCTCACCAACAATCTGCTCTACGACTTCTCGCAAACCGCGATTCCTACCGACAACGTCGATGCCGAATACCTCGCCGTGCCGCGCCACTGGGATATCGTCAACATCATGAAGTTCATGCTGCTGATAGGCCCGATCAGCTCCATCTTCGACTACGTCACCTACTTCCTGATGCTCGACGTCTTCCACGCATGGAACAACGCGCCGCTGTTCCAGACCGGCTGGTTCGTGGAGTCGCTCCTCACGCAGACGCTGATCATCCACATCATCCGCACCGCGAAGGTGCCGTTCTTCGAAAGCCGCGCAAGCGGCGCGCTGATGGCGACGAGCGCGATCATCGCCGTGGTGGGCATCGCAATTCCGTTCACCTGGCTTGGGCACGTGCTGGGCTTCACGCGGCTGCCGGCGACGTACTGGCCGGCGCTGGTGCTGATCCTGCTCGCCTACGCGGCGCTCACCCACGTCGTGAAGACGTGGTTCGTGCGGCGGGTCGGGTTGGGATGACCGGGCAAACGATTACCCGGCTGAACGCCCGTCGAACCGTATAGCCGGCACCGCCGCCTCTCGCCACACCCTGCCTCGCTTTCCGTCAAATTTACTTGACGCCGATTCCAATCGGCAGGAAAAATAGCGACGCTATACGTCAAATAAATTTGACAATGAGCGCCGCGCCGAACCCGGCATACGCGCTCGCGAACCGGAGCAAAGGGGTTTCGGGGCGAGGCTTGCAGGATCCAGGCGGGGTTTCCAGGACATATGACATGAACGACAGGTTCCTGTTACCGGTCGCGCTGCGCGGACACGAATGTGGCCCGGGCGACGCCGACGGGCAAGACGAGACGCAATTCCTCGGGAAGCAGGTCGAACTGATCTGCCTGCTCTTGCGTCGCGCGCACCATTTGCGCGGATGCGGACGCGAAACCCCCGTCGCCGACCTCATTGTTTCCTGCATCGTCAATCTGCTGGAAGCGCTCGAACTCAATTCACCAGACGAAACCGAAATCGGCCTCGCCCGGCTGCAACAGATCATCGACCTGGCCTTCACAGGCGGCCCGTGGAAAGCAGCCTCGGGCTGATGCAGCGGCCTCGCGCCACAACGCGGCCCGCGAAGAAGAAACCTCCGCAACACGAGAGAACGCATTCATCGACAGGCGCATGCAGAACGACAACACCAGTTCCCACGGAACTGGAATACGAGGGGGTTGCCATGCATCACGAGATCGGTCTGGGGGTCACGGCTTTTCGCCTCTCGGCGCCGGAGCGCCGGGTATCGGACGAACAATGGATGCGGGTCGCCCATCTGTTCTCGAGCGACGAGACGAAACACGGCGGCCGGCGAAAATGCCCCGACCGGGCCGTGCTCGATGCTGTCTTCTGGGTCATGACGAGCGGTGAGAAATGGCACCGGCTACCGTCCTGCTACCCGGCGCAGCAGACCTGCTACAACCGGTTCGTGGCGTGGCGCCGAAGCGGCCTCGTCGATCAGGTGGTGCGGGCGCTCGGCTGGGACACGATGCGCGCCGACGTAGCGCACGCCGGGAACTGACGCGGGCCGGCCCCGCGCCCGGTCAGCTTGCCCCGAAGATGCGGCCGTACTCCCTTTCGAGCACGGCATGGCATTCGCACGCGGCCGCTTCGATCGCGGCGCGATCGAGCACGCGAATGGATCCTGGACGGCAACGCAGCGCGCCGCTCGCTTCGAGCGACTTCAGTTCGTCGAGCGCCTCTGCCGCGTGCGCACCGAGCACGTCCGGAAACACCCTCTGGCTGAAACGGATTTCGTCGGAATCCTGGCGGGCGAGCGTCTGCAACAGCCAGCGGCACATCTGCTGACGCGGCGTGTGGTGGTGGACGCACAAGGCAATCTGCGCCATCTGCGCCATGAGGGCCTGGGTATAGCGCAGCATCACCCGCTGAAACGCACCTGCCAGAGCGAACTCGCGGCGCGCCACGTCGACGCTCAACCGGAACGCCTCGCCGGCGCCTTGCACGACGGCGCGCCTTGCGGCATGCGGCTCGCCGATGCAGGCGGAAAGGCCCAGCAACCCTTCGTTGCCCACCACTGCCACGCCGAGCGGCGCGCGGTCCGCCGTGGCATGAAAGATCGCGACGATTGCGGTGGTCGGCAGATACACGTTGGTGAGCGGCTCGCCTTGCCGGAACACGACCTGGCCGAGCGGCATCGCCACCGGTGCGAGATGCGGTTCGAGGCGCTCGCGCTCGCGCGGCGAAAGTGCGGCGAGCAGCCGGTTGCCGGGCGCCGACGCACGGGCCGTGCGCGAACCGCCATTTGTGCCGGCACCTGCTGCCGCATGCTCCGCGACGCGTCGCACAAGCGCGAGGTGTTCCTGGATCAGCGTGTCGCGGTTTCTTTCGGGCAGCAGGCTCAGCACGGCAGAGCGCACGTCGCTGTGGCCGAGTACGTCGAGAATGCGAAGCTTGACGAGGGTGCCGAGATCGCTTTTACCGTTGCGCCAGGCCGATATCTGCGCACGGGTGAGATGGAGCGCTTCTGCAAGCTGGGCGTCGCTTGCGAAGCGGCCCCGCGTTTTGACGTCGTCGAACAATGCGTACCAGTCGCGCACAGTGTTATTGACCTGAATTGGCGTCCAGAGAACTCGACATGGACGGCATGGCAGCGCTACGGCATGTCGATGAAGTAACCGGGTAAGGTAACCAGACGAGGTGACCGGATCCGGTCGAAGGCGCACCCTTTATAGCACAACTGTGACAGCCGTCGCGGCCCTGTCCGCCGCCTTCAGCGGCCTGACGCCGCCTGCGCGGACAGCGCCGCCATGACGCGCACGAGCTGCTCGCGGCAGACCGCGCTCTCGCTCGTATCGTTGAGCGCGATGCCTTCGAGCAGATTCACGATCGCGCACAGGAACGCATCAGCCACGGGCGTGGGCCGCGCACAGCTGCGCAGATAGTCGGCGTAGCCGTACACCGCTTGCAGAAACGCCACCTGGCGGGAGGCGAACTGTTCGTCGTCGAGCAGTGCGGCGACATCGACCGTCTCGCGTCCGTCGCGCAAGGCGCCAGGCAGCCGAATGGTATGCGGATTGGTCATGGCGCCCTCGCCCACGCCGTGAATGACCACGAGACAATTGCCATACGCAAACGGTGGGCACGTTGATCTGTATCAGCCAGGCTGCGGACACACCGCGGCCTCGGGCGGCGTGCCTCAACGAAATACGCTCACGGCATCGACAAGACGCGTGGCCTGTTGCTTGAGGCTCTCCGATGCCGCCGTGCTCTCTTCGACGAGCGCCGCGTTCTGCTGCGTAATGCGGTCCAGTTCGCCCACCGCCGCGTCCACTTGCGTCACGCCGCTGCTCTGCTCTTCGGTAGCCGCGCGAATTTCGGCGATGAGGTCCGACACGCGTTTGACCTGCGCGACGATCTCGTCCATCGTCGTGCCCGCGTCGTCCACGAGCCGCGCGCCCGACGCCACGCGCTCCACGCTCGCGCCGATCAGGTCTTTGATCTCGCGCGCCGCGTTCGCGCTGCGCTGCGCGAGCCCGCGCACCTCGCCCGCCACCACGGCGAAGCCGCGCCCCTGCTCGCCGGCGCGCGCCGCCTCCACCGCGGCGTTCAGCGCAAGGATGTTGGTCTGAAACGCGATGCCGTCGATCACGCCGATGATGTCCGCAATGCGCCGCGAGCTCTCGGTGATCTCGTTCATGGTGTGCACGACTTCGGATACTGCGCGTCCGCCCTTCGCGGCCGTGCTGCTCGCCGAACCCGACAGCGTGTTGGCCTGAAGCGCCGTTTCGGCATTGCTCTTCACGGTGGACGTCATCTGCGCCATCGATGCCGCGGTCTGCTGCACGCTGAAGGCCGCCTGCTCGGTGCGCTTGCTCAGATCGGTGTTGCCCTGCGCGATCTCGTCGCTCGCACGCTGCACGTTGATGACCTGCTCGCTCACGTCGCCGATGAGCCAGCGGAACATGAGGCCGAGCTGGCTGATAGTGCGCAGCGTCATGCCGATTTCGTCGACCCGGTCCATGTGAACCACGTTCTGGCTTTCGCCCGTGGCCACGCGCAGCGCCTGGGCGAGCACCTGCTCGAGCGGCCGCGAGATCTGCGATTCGAGCCACCACGTGGCCATGAACGAAACGAGCGCCATCAGGGCCGCAAAGCCGCCCAGCGCGCCGCCCGTCAAGCCGAGCTGCCACGCCGCCGCGACCATCGCCGGCAGCATGACGAGCAGCGCGGACCGGATGCGCCAGCGCACAGGCATTGTCTTCAGCAGCGAAGTCCAACCCATCAGGCCACGTCGCACGATCAGCCCCTTGTGAAAGCGCTGGTTGCCGGCCTTGCCCTCGCGGAAGTCACGATAGAGCGACTCGGCCGCGGCGATTTCCTCGCGCGTCGCCTTGGTTCGCACGGACATGTAGCCCGCGGCCTGTCCGTTGCGCACCACCGGTATCGCATTGGCCCGCACCCAGTAATGGTCGCCGTTCTTGCGACGGTTCTTCACGAGCGCCGTCCACGGTTCGCCGCCCTTCAGCGTGGCCCACATGTCGGCGAACGCTTCTTGCGGCATGTCGGGGTGGCGCACGATGTTGTGTGGCTGGCCCTGAATTTCTTCCTCGGAAAATCCGCTGACCTGAATGAACGCCGCGTTGGCGTAGGTGATGTAGCTCTGCGTGTCCGTGGTGGACATCAGCGTGGCGTTGTCGGGAAATTCAAATTCGTGCTGCGTGACAGGCTGATTGTTTCGCATGACGCCCCCTGAAGCGAATTACGTGTTCGCTATTTATCGTCAACCAGTGAGCATTCCTGAAGTGCAGACGTGTCGCGATGCAGACAGATTTCACCGTGGCGCGGCGCGCGCCACGGCCTCTTCACACGTCAGCGCGAGCTGAACAGGGCTTGCATTTTTGCGCGACAGGAAGAGCCCGCGCTTGTGGGGCGAGGCTCTCGCCATGCACATCGCATCATGATGCGCAGCGTGGATCGCTTCGTGTCGCCGCACGTGCCGTCGCACGGTTCGCCGTTGCGCCGCTGTGAAGCGGGTAAAAAGATTCGGAGCGCGTCAAGCGCCAGCCCGGCGTTCATCCGACACCCTTCGCCTGGGCCTTACGTCTGCTGAAACATATGTCTGCTGAAACACCACTCGCCGCGCCGTCGCCCGACGCCTCTGCTTCGATGTCTGCCTCGATGAGCCAGACGATCGAACGGCTCACCGAACGCCTTGCCGAGCACTACATCGCGCCGGCACAGACGTCCACGCTCGATCTGATCGTGAGCGACCACGAGCACGCGCCCTGGCGCTTCGTGATGGGCACCGCCGTGCAATCGGTTGCGCTGCGCGAAGGCAGTCTGCAACCGCCCGCCATGTGCACGCTGACGTTGTCGCGCGCGCTGATCGAACACGTGCTGGCCCACCCCACGTCGTTCGATCTGCGCAGCGCGCAAAGTCTCGCCATGGGCGGCGCGCGCATCACGGGAGCGAGCCGGATTGCGGCGTACTGGATTCAATTGCTCAAGCGGCCCGATGCCACGCAGCGCGCCGCGCTCGCACGAGCCCGTGCACACGCGCCGGAGTCGATACAGACGGTGCCGCGCCTCTCTCTACACGACGCCGCCTCGCGTGAGCTGCTCGGGCACGCGGTGAGCGCGCTGCAATCGAGCACGCCGCTGCATCTCGCCGGCGTGCTCGACTGGCCCGAGACGCAATGGACGGCCGCCGACTGGCACGCGCGTGAAGGCGAGACGGTACTGCCCATCGTGTCGGGAGAAGGCCGTCACGTGTGCGTGAGCGCGCTGATCGACGCGTTTTCGGCCACCGCAGCATCGAACACCACTTCGTACACCGAAGGCTGCCTGCTGCCGCCCGACTGGGAAGCACGCTTCGCAATGCCGCTCGTGCCCCGCGACGCACTCGGCCCCGGGCAGCTGTGGGCCGGCCGGCGCTGCGCGCAAGCGGTCACGCGCCTGCATTGCGATCTCGGCAACTCGTTTCTCGCGCAGGTGCTGGGACGCAAGCGCGTGCGGCTCTATGGTCCGAGCCAGGAACGCGCGCTCTACGCGCTCGATGCGTTCAACAGCTACCGCCCCTGCGCCGTGGACGTCGACGCGCCCGACTTCGAGCGGCACCCGCGCTTTGCCGAGGCACAGGGTGTCGACGTGCTACTGGCGCCGGGCGATCTGCTGATCGTGCCGACGGGCTGGTTTCACTGCGTATGGGCGGTGGACGACGTGCTTTCGGTGAGCCGCGTATTGAGCGACGACAGGATCACGCGACTGCGGTCCCTCGTGTGATGGCCGAAGCGCCGGGAAAAGCTGCGGGGGGGAGAAACGTAAAGCCGGATAAAAAACCGGCAGGAGCGGCTCACGGCAGGAGGAGAAACCGGTCGTCCACCACTTCACGACCGGCCTGAAACAGAAACAGCGGCCGCCTAGCGCCGCCGCATCAGAAACACGAAGGTCTTGTCTTCCACCGAGCTTTCCACGATCTCGTTGCCCGTCTGCTTCGCGAAGGCGGCGAAGTCGCGTTGCGAGCCCGGATCGGTGGCGAGCACCTTCAGAATCTGCCCGCTTTCCATGTCGGCCAGCGCCTTCTTGGCGCGCAGGATGGGCAGCGGACAGTTGAGTCCGCGCGCATCCACTTCCTTGTGAACCTGAGTTTGCATCGGTGTTCGACCTTCGGGAGAGGCGCGCCAGCGGCGCGCTCGTAGAAGGCCGGATTTTACCGCAGCCGCTGTTGCACCGCTGCGCAACGCTGCGCAGGCTGCCGCGGCCACATGCCATCGTGGGCAGGGACACAAAGCGTGCGCGCGATGCATCACGCCCAACTCCGCCCCGACCTTCCACCTCACGCCTGCAACGTCACCGCCTCGCCGGTTTCGAGCGAACGGCGCAGCGCGCTGCCGATGCGCGTTGCCTCCAGCGCGTCCGCGAGCGTGGCGCCCGCCTGCTCGCCGTTCGTCACAGCGGCGACGAACGCCTGCGCCTCGCACAGGAACGCCTCTTCGAAGCGGTCGAAGAAGGTCGGCGTGCATTCGTTGCGAATGCCGGTACCGTCGTAAATCTCCACGCGATTCGCGCGAGGAGTGCGCCCCACCGTGAGCGCGCCCGCCGTGCCGATCACCTCCGACGACGTATCGTTGCCGTGCGCCATGGTGCGCGACGCGTAGAACACCGCGAGCTGCCCGCCTTCGAATTCGCAGATCGCCACGCCGTTATCCACATCGCCTGCTGCGCGCAGTCCCTCGTGCAGCGCGATCGTGCCGCTCGCGTAGACGCGTTTGGCACGCGGAAAGCCGAGCAGCCAGCGCGCCACGTCGATGTCGTGCACGGTGCAGTCCAGAAAGATGCCGCCCGAGGTGGGAGCGAAACGCACGAAGAAGCCTTCGGGGTCGTTCTGGTCGCAGGTCTGCGAGCGCACGAGGAACGGGCGGCCAATCGCGCCCGCCTGCACCTTGCCGAACGCGTCGCGATAGCTCGGATCGAAACGGCGCATGAAGCCGATGGTCACCTTGAGATGCGGATAGCGCGCGGCCACGCCGAGCACGCGTTCGCATTCGGCCACGTCGAGCGAAAGCGGCTTCTCGCAGAACACGTGCTTGCCCGCATGCAGCGCATCGACGATCTGCTGCGCGTGCAGCGAAGACGGCGTGACGAGCCACACGGCGTCTACAGCGTCGTCGGCAAGCAGCGCCGCGTAGTCGTCGTAGACGCGCGTGGCGGCAAAGCGCTCGCGCGCCCACGCGCATTCCTCGGCGAGCGGACTGCACGCCGCAGCGAGCGCCGCGCCCGGCACGCGGAACGCAAGGTTTTCGGCATGGCGCCGCCCGAGCCGCCCGAGCCCCACCACGCCAATGCGCAGCGGACCTGAAGCGGTGATGTTGGCTGTTGTCGCCATCAGTCGTGTCTCCTCGATCCTCTCTGTGAACGAACGCGCCTCAGCCCATCTGCACGATGCGACCTTCGCGCCACGACTGCGTGGCGGCCTCGGCCAGTTCGAGCGCCTTCAGCCCGTCGGCCACCGTGGTGCGCACGGGCTTGCCTTCGGTCACCGCGGCGAAGAAATGCGCGATTTCGTCGGCATAGGCTGCACGATAGCGTTCGAGGAAAAAGGCCTCCGGCACGTCGATGGCGACGGCACGCTTCGACCACGCCACCACCTCCGTGGGCCGCACGTTGCCCGCCTGGAGCATGCCCTCGCTGCCCAGCACTTCGAAGCGCTGGTCGTAGCCGTACGCGGCACGCCGCGCGGTGTTGATCTGGCAAAGCCGCCCGCGCTTGGTGCGGATCGTGACGGCGGTCGAATCGATGTCGCCTGCCTCGGCAATCGCGGGGTCCGTAAGACAGCTGCCGGTGGCATGCACGGTGGCGGCTTCGTCGTCCAGAATCCAGCGGAAGATGTCGAAGTCGTGGATCAGCATGTCCTTGAAGATGCCGCCCGAGTGCTTGATGTACTCCACGGGCGGCGCGCCCGGATCGCGGCTCGTCACGACGAGCATTTCCGGCGTGCCGATTTCGCCTGCGTCGATGCGCGCCTTCACGGCGGCAAATGTCGGATCGAAGCGCCGCTGAAAGCCGATCATGCAGACCACGCCTGCACGCGCCACGGCGTCCGCGCATTCGCGCGCACGTTCGATCGCGAGGTCCACGGGCTTCTCGCAGAACACATGCTTCTTCGCCGCCGCGGATTTCAGGATGAGGTCCGCATGCGTGTCCGTGCTCGAACAGATCACGGTGGCCGCAATCGACGCATCGCCCATCGCGCCGTCCACGTCGGCCACCTGCGCGCCGTGCTGCGCCGCGAGCGCGGCGGCCGCCTCGCGGTTCACGTCCACCACGTACTTGAGCCGCACACCCGGCTGGCGCGCGAGATTGGCCGCGTGAATGCGGCCGATGCGGCCTGCGCCGAACACCGCGACGTCGAGCGTCTTGCCGCCTGCTGTTTCAGTCATCGTATCCTCCAGTGTCTTTCGATTCTTCTACGTTCAATTCGAGCTTGTACGCGAGCGCGATGAAGAGCGCCTGGCACAGGCAGATCGTGCTGGTCAGTGAGCGGAAGGCGAACGCACTGCCCTCCTTCACGTACAGTTGCGCGCTCGCGTAACGCGCGAGCGGCGAAAGCTGGCTATCGGTAATCACGAGCGTCTTCGCCTGGTGATGCTGGGCCACGCGCAGGCAGTACTGCGTTTCCTTGCCGTAGGGCGCAAAGCTGATGGCGATCACCACGTCGCCCTTGCGCACGCTGCGAATCTGTTCGCGGTACATGCCGCCGAAGCCCGACACCAGATGCACGCGCTTGGGCGTGTGCTGCAGTGCGTAGACGATGTAGCTCGCCACCGGGAACGAGCGGCGCACGCCCACCACATAGATGTTTTCGGCCTGCTGGAGCATCTTCACGGCGGCGTCGAACTGCGCGTTGTCGAGACCCGCTTCGAGTTCGTCCAGACCGCTGCGGCACGCGCTGATGAACTCGCGCGCCACCGACCCGCCCGACACCCGCCCCGGCTTCTCGTCGATCAGCTTGCGAATGCGCTGCTGATAGCTCGTCGCTGAAACGCCCTGGTTCGTATAGGCCTGGCGGAACACGGCCTGCAGATCGGAAAAACCCGAGAAGCCGAAGCGCTGCGCGAAGCGCACCACGGCCGAGGGATGCACGCCGCAGCTCGCCGCGATGTCGCTCGTGCGATCCACCATCACGCTCGCGCGATGCTGCTCGATGTAAGTCGCCACGCTCTTCAACTGCCGCGGCAGCGACTCGTAGTTTTCCGCGATGCGCTGCATCAGTTCCTCGACGCTCGGCAGCGCTTCGGTGCTCTCTTCGCTCATGGTTCTACCCGTTTCCATTGGTGCAGCGCCGCAGCGTACGGCGCCTCGTCGTTGGGAGCGATTATAGGCACGCCACCTCATGAATGGAACAGATTTTCCATTTTTATTTGCAATGAAATTTCCGTTGCACCACGCCGCGAGATGACCTAATCTTGTTCGTGAGCGATGGCCCCGGCGCGCTTGCCATGCATTCACAGTGGGCCGGCACGCTCGCTCATTCCCTAAAAACGAAAGATCGAGATAGGTGGAGACAATGACACATCGCAAGGGCAAGGCAACGCTCAGGATGCTGGCTGCCGCATTGACGCTGGCGGCCGGCCTCGCCACCACGCTGGGCACGGCGTCCACCGCTTACGCGGCCGACGCGCACTTCGTTCTGATCAGCCACGCGCCGGATTCGGACTCGTGGTGGAACACCATCAAGAACGCCATCAAGCAGGCCGACGAAGACTTCAACGTAGAGACCGACTACCGCAATCCGCCCAACGGCGACATCGCCGACATGGCGCGCCTCATCGAGCAGGCCGCAGCGCGCAACTACGACGGCGTGATCACCACCATCGCCGACTACGACGTGCTCAAGAGTTCCATCTCGAAGGTCACGGAAAAGAAGATTCCGCTCGTCACGATCAACTCGGGCACCGAAGAGCAGAGCGCGAAACTGGGCGCCATCATGCACATCGGCCAGCCCGAATACGTGGCAGGCAAAGCCGCCGGCGAGAAGGCCAAGGCCGCGGGCGTGAAGAGCTTCCTGTGCGTGAACCACTTCGCGACCAACGCCGTGTCGTTCGAACGCTGCCGCGGCTTTGCCGACGCGCTCGGCGTGGACTACAAGACCTCTACCATCGACTCCGGACAGGACCCGACCGAAATTCAGTCGAAGGTGAGCGCCTATCTGCGCAACCATCCGAACACGGGCGCCGTGCTCACGCTCGGCCCGGTGCCGGCTGCCGCCACGCTCAAGGCGCTCCAGCAGATGGGTCTGGCGGGTAAGGTGTTCTTCTGCACGTTCGACTTCTCCGACGACATCGCCAAGGCCATTCAGGCCGGCACGATCCAGTTCGCCATCGACCAGCAGCCGTATCTGCAGGGCTATCTGCCGGTCGCCGTGCTCGCCATCGCGAAGAAGGAACACACCACCGACCCGGCCGCCATCCGCAAGGCGCTGCAGGCCAATCCGAAGTTCCAGGCGCGGCTGCAGACGTACGGGCTGGAGCCGTCGTATGGGCCGAAGAACATCCGTTCGGGCCCGGGCTTCATCACGAAGGCCAACCTCGACAAGGTCATCAAGTACGCGGGCCAATACCGCTGATGGCGCGCGGTTGACTCGTTGTTGACTCGTTGTTGATTCGTGGTTGATTCGTTCTGGTTGTTGATTCGTTCTGTCAGTCACCGGTTTCGCCATCCGCACGCGCGCCTGCCCGGCGCAGGGCGTGCGGCGTGGCGGCCGGGCTTCAAGGAGACATCATGGGCGTAGCCGGCAAACCTTATCCCTCGCACGTCGACGAGAGCCCCGCCAATAACGGCGCGGGGCGCAACGCGACCGCGGCGGACGAGCGCGTGCGCAAGGAGTCGTGGTTCGGCCATCTCATGGGCCGCCCCGAGTTCGCGGCCATTTCGGGCACCGTGCTCGTGTTCGCCGTATTCGCCATCGGCGCGGGCAGCTCGGGCATGTTCAACCTCGACGGCGTGATGAACTGGTCGCAGGTGTCCGCGTATCTCGGCATTCTGGCCGTGGGCGCGTGCCTGCTGATGATCGCGGGCGAGTTCGATCTTTCCATCGGTTCCATGATCGGCTTCGCGGGCATGATGGTCGCGCTGCCCACCATGTATTTCCACTGGCCGATCTGGCTCGCCATCGCGTTCGCGTTCGCCGCTTCCATGGCGCTCGGCGCGCTGAACGGCTATCTCGTGATGCGCACGCGCCTGCCCTCGTTCATCGTCACGCTCGCGTTCCTGTTCATCCTGCGCGGCCTGACTCTCGCGCTCTCGATCATGTTCGCGGACCGCACCATCGTCTCGGGCGTGGGCGACGTCGCGAAGGCCGACCCGCTCACCAACCTGCTCTTTCACGGCGTCGCGTTCAAGGGGCTCTTCACGGCGCTCGCGCACATGGGCGTCGGCTCGCTGCTCGACAACGGCCAGCCGCTCGTGCCCGGCATTCCGAAGGTGATTCTCTGGTGGTTCGCACTCGCTGCCGTGGGCGCGTTCGTGCTCGCGAAGACGCGCTACGGCAACTGGGTTCTCGCCGTGGGCGGCGACGCGAATGCCGCGAAGAACGTCGGCGTGCCGGTGCGGCGCGTGAAGATTTCGCTCTTCGTGCTCACGGCGTTCTGCTCGTGCCTCTTTGCCGTGCTGCAGGTGTGTGACATCGGCTCGGCCGCGGCCGACCGCGGCATCCAGAAGGAATTCGAAGCCATCATCGCGGCGGTGATCGGCGGCACGCTGCTCACGGGCGGCTACGGGTCGGTGGTCGGCGCATGCTTCGGCGCGTTGATCTTCGGCGTGGTGCAGATCGGCATCACCTACACCAACGTGAGCTCCGACTGGTTCCGCGTGTTCCTTGGCGTCATGCTGCTGATGGCCGTGCTGTTCAACCACTATGTGCGCCGCCGCGTCGCGCAGTCGTAACGGGAGGACGATCATGGCAGACACGACTATGGCGCAAGCCACCACGCCGGGCGACAGCAGCGGCGACACCATCCTCGCGCTCGAAAACGTCAGCAAGTATTTCGGCAAGGTGATTGCGCTCAACGGCGTCACGCTGCGCTTAAAGCGCGGCGAGGTGCATTGCCTGCTGGGCGACAACGGCGCGGGCAAGTCCACGCTCATCAAGACGCTTGCGGGCGTGCACGCACCCAGCGCCGGTGAATACCTCGTGGACGGCAAGCCCGTGCACTTCGAGTCGCCGAAAGAAGCACTGGACCTCGGCATCGCCACGGTCTACCAGGACCTCGCGCTGGTGCCGCTGCTCTCCGTTGCGCGCAACTTCTTCATGGGACGCGAGCCGCAGAAGAAACTCTTCGGCCTCGTCAACGTGATGGACCTCGAAACGAGCGCCGCCACCGCGCGCGAAAAGCTCGCTGAAATGGGCATCATCGTGCGCGACCCGCATCAGCCTATCGGCACGATGTCGGGCGGCGAGCGCCAGTGCCTCGCGATTGCACGCGCCATTCACTTCGGCGCGCGCGTGCTGATTCTCGACGAGCCCACCGCCGCGCTCGGCGTGAAGCAGAGCTTCAACGTGCTCAAGCTCATTCACAAGGCACGCGCGAAAGGCATCTCGGTCATTTTCATCACGCACAACGTGCACCACGCCTACCCCATCGGCGATTCGTTCACGCTGCTCAACCGCGGCCGTTCCATGGGCACCTTCACGAAAGACACCATCACGAAGGACGAAGTGCTCGACATGATGGCGGGCGGCGCCGAGATGCAGAAGATGATCGCCGAACTCGACGGCGCCACGATCTGAATCGCACGTCGATTCACGCTCGATACAAGCTCGATCCACGCCTGAACCACGCTCGATTTACGAACACCAGGACTTACTCATGGCACTCACCGGCAACTCCAGCGCCCACGGCCCGAGCCGCTTCGCGCCCGGCCGCAGCCGCGACGTCATCTGTCTCGGCCGCCTCGCCGTCGACCTGTACGCGCAGCAGGTCGGCGCGCGGCTGGAAGACGTGACGAGCTTCGCGAAGTACCTCGGCGGCTCGTCGGCGAACATCGCGTTCGGCTGCGCGCGGCTCGGCCTGCGCTCGGCCATGCTCACGCGCGTGGGCAACGACCACATGGGCCGCTTTCTCACCGAAACGCTCGACAAGGAAGGCTGCGACACGAGCCACGTGCGCGTCGATGCCGACCGCCTCACGGCCCTCGTGCTGCTCGGCCTCAAGGACCGCGACACGTTTCCGCTCATCTTCTATCGCGAGAACTGCGCGGACATGGCCGTAGACGAACACGACTTCGACGAGGCGTTCATCGCGTCGTCGAAAGCGCTGCTCATCACAGGCACGCACTTCTCCACCGAGCAGGTGAACCGCGCGAGCCGCCGCGCGCTCGACTACGCGCGCCGCAACCAGGTGCGCACGGTTCTCGACATCGACTATCGGCCCGTGCTGTGGGGCCTCACGGGCAAGGCCGACGGCGAGACGCGCTTCGTCGCGAACGAAGGCGTGACGGCGCACCTGCAACGCATCCTGCCGCTCTTCGATCTCGTGATCGGCACCGAAGAGGAATTCCGCATTGCGGGCGGCAAGAGCGAACTCGTGGATGCGCTCGCGATGGTGCGCGCGGTGACGCCGGCCACGCTCGTCGTGAAGCGCGGGCCGCTCGGCTGCCAGGTGATCGACGGCAAGGTGCCCGCCTCACTCGACAACGTGCCGTTGCAGGGCGGCGTCGAAGTGGACGTGCTCAACGTGCTGGGCGCAGGCGACGCGTTCGCGTCCGGCTTCCTCTCGGGCTGGCTGCGCGACGAACCGCTCGACGCCTGCGCGAAAGCCGCGAACGCATGCGGCGCGCTCGTCGTGTCGCGCCACGGCTGCGCGCCCGCCATGCCCACGCCCGCGGAACTCGACTACTTTCTCTCGGCCGCAGCCGCCGACCCCGTGCGCATGCGCCGTCCCGACCGCGATACGACGCTTGCGCGACTGCATCGCGTTACGCCGCCGCGTACACGCCATGACGAAGTGCTCGGCTTCGCGTTCGACCATCGCAACCAGTTCTTCGACCTCGCGCAGCAAACGGGCGCGGACGAATCGCGCATCGCGACGCTGAAGGGCCTCTTCGTGGAAGCGGTCGCGCAGACCGAAAGCGCGCTGGGGCTTGCGGGCCGCATCGGCGTGCTGATCGACGACCGCTACGGCCAGGATGCGCTCAATGCCGCGACCGGACGCGGCTGGTGGGTGGGTCGCCCCGTCGAGTTGCCGGGCTCGGTGCCGCTCGTGTTCGACCACGGCCGCTCCATTGGCACCACGCTCGCGAGTTGGCCCATCGGGCACACGGTGAAGTGCCTCGTGCAGTTTCATCCCGACGAGCCCATCGAACAGCGGCTCGAACAGGAAGCGCAATTGCGCGCGCTTTACGACGCAACGCAGGCAAGCGGCCATGAACTGCTGCTCGAAGTGATTCCGCCCAAGCACGCCGGACTGCCGCTCGCGCCGGATACGGTTTATCGCGCACTGAAGCGGCTCTATAACGTGGGCATCTATCCCGAGTGGTGGAAGCTGGAACCGATGGACGCCGCGCAGTGGCGCGCCATCGACGCGCTCGTCGCCGAACGCGATCCGTACTGTCGCGGCGTGGTGCTGCTGGGTCTCTCGGCACCCGTCGAGCAACTCACGCAGGACTTCCGCGCGGCGGCCGCCTCGGCCACCTGCCGCGGCTTCACGGTGGGGCGCACCATCTTTCACGAACCGAGCCATGCGTGGCTCGCAGGCACCATCGGCGACGACGAACTCATTGCGCGCGTGCGACGCACGTTCGAAACGCTGATCGCGGCGTGGCGCACGGCGCGCGACGCAGCCGGCGCAGGCACGGGCACCGCTGGCCGCGCGGGCACGGTACACGAGGAGAAAGCCGCATGAACGAACGCATTGCACATTCCTCGCAGGAAACTCCGGCCGCACAGCCACAAACCGGCACGGTCCGCCTGACCGCGGCCCAGGCGCTCGTGCGCTATCTCGCCGCCCAGCGCGTGGCTACCGAAGACGGCAGCGGCCGCACCGAGCCGCTCTTCGGCGGCGTGTTCGCGATCTTCGGTCACGGCAACGTGGCGGGCATGGGCGAGGCGCTCTACCAGCATCGTCACGAACTGCCCACCTTCCGCGCCCATAACGAGCAGGCCATGGCGCACAGCGCGATCGCCTACGCGAAGGCGCACATGCGCCGCCGCATGATGGCCGTGACGACTTCGATCGGCCCAGGCGCCACGAATCTCGTGACCGCTGCCGCGCTCGCGCACGTGAACCGGTTGCCGGTGCTGCTCCTGCCAGGCGACATCTTCGTGTCGCGCGCGCCAGACCCGGTGTTGCAGCAAGTCGAAGACTTCCACGACGGCGGCATTTCCGCGAACGACGCGTTCAAGCCCGTCTCGCGCTACTTCGACCGCATCATGCATCCCGCGCAGTTGCTCACCGCGTTGCCGCGCGCGCTGCGCGTGCTCACGGACGCCGCGCTGTGCGGACCCGTCACGCTCGCGCTGCCGCAGGACGTGCAGGCCGCCGCCTACGACTACCCCGTCGATTTCTTCATGCCGCGGCTGGTGACGTTCCACGCGCCCTCGCCGGTCGAAAGCGAGATCGACGCGGTGCTCGGCACGCTGCGCGCCGCGCAGCGGCCGATGATCGTGGCCGGCGGCGGCGTGCTCTACAGCGGCGCCGCCGAAGCGCTGCGCGCGTTTGCGCACGCGCACGACATCCCGGTAGCCGAAACACAGGCGGGCAAGAGCGCGCTTGCGTGGGACGATCCGCTCAATGCGGGCGCGCTCGGCGTGACCGGTTCGCCCGCCGCGAATGCGCTCGCCCGCGACGCCGACTGCGTGCTCGCCGTGGGCACGCGGCTGCAGGACTTCACGACGGGATCGAACTCGCTCTTCACGCAGGCGCAAGTCATCGGCATCAACGCCAATGCGTTCGACGGGCTCAAGCACGGCGCGCTCGTCGTAGAGGCCGATGCGAAGCGCGCGCTCGAGACGCTCGATGCACGGCTTGCGGGCTGGCGCGCGGCGGCGGACTGGAGCGAGCGTGCACGGTCGCTTGCTGCGCAATGGCGCGACACCGTGAGCCGTCTCACGAACACGCCCCAGCGCGAGGGCACGCTGCCCTACGATGCAGACGTGATCGGCGCCGTGCAACGCTCGGCGGCGAACTCGCCCGGGGACGACATCGTGGTCTGCGCCGCCGGCACGCTGCCCGCCGAACTCCACAAGCTGTGGCGCGCAGGCCGGCCAGGCGCCTATCACGTCGAATACGGCTACTCGTGCATGGGCTACGAGATCGCGGGCGGTCTCGGCGCGAAGCTCGCGCGCCCAGAACGCGAAGTCATCGTGATGGTGGGCGACGGCAGCTACCTCATGATGAACAGCGAACTCGCGACTTCCGTCATGCTGGGCGCAAAGCTGATCGTCGTCGTGCTCGACAACCGCGGCTACGGCTGCATCAATCGCCTTCAGCAAGCCTGCGGCGGCGCACCCTTCAACAACCTCTTCGACGACTGCGTGCAAGGGCCGGCCGGCGCGCCGCAGATCGACTTCGCGGCCCATGCGCGCGCGCTCGGCACGCACGCGGAGCACGTAGCGAACGTCGGTGAACTCGAGGCCGCAATGCAACGCGCGCGTGCCGCGGACCGCACCTACGTGATCGTGATCGACACCGACCCGGCCCGCACCACGGACGACGGCGGCTGGTGGTGGGAAGTGGCGGTGCCCGAAGTCTCGCAGCGCGGCGCCGTGCGCGAGGCGCGCGCGAAGTACGAAGCGCAGATCGCCGCGCGCGACCGCCACGACGGCACCACGTGACGCCATTGAGAAAAGGAACGCTCCATGAATTCGTTTGAAGTGCGCATCGGCATCAATCCGCTCTCGTGGATGAACGACGACCTGCCCTCGCTCGGCGGCGAAACGCCGCTCGACGTCGCCCTCACCGAAGGGCGGCGCATCGGCTACGAAGGGTTCGAACTCGGCAACAAGTTTCCACGCGAACCGCAGGCATTGAAGACGCTGCTCGCGCAGTACGACCTCGCGCTCGTCTCGGGCTGGTATTCGGGGCAGCTTGCGCGGCGCAGCGTGGAAGAGGAAATCGCCGCGGTGGGCCCGCACCTGGAACTGCTCGCGAAGAACGGCGCCACGGCGATGGTGTACGGCGAAGTGGCCGACACCATCCAAGGCGCGCCGAAGCCGCTCTATCAGCGGCCACGCTTTTTCTCGGCGGCGCAGTGGGACGCCTACGCGGAACGTCTCGACGCCTTCGCGCGCTATACGCTCTCGCACGGCGTGCGCGTCGCCTATCACCATCACATGGGCGCTTACGTGGAAACGCCCGCCGACGTCGACAACCTCATGGCGCGCACGAGCGACGCCGTGGGCCTGCTGTTCGACACGGGGCACATCACGTTCGCGGGCGGCGACCCCATTGCCGTGCTCGACAAGTACATCGACCGCGTCTGTCACGTGCACTGCAAGGACGTGCGTCCCGCTGTCGTCAAACTCGCGCGCAACCGCAACTGGAGCTTTCTCGACGCCGTGCTGGCCGGCGCCTTCACGGTGCCCGGCGACGGTGCCGTCGATTTCGCGAGCGTGATCGATCGGCTCAAGCGCCACGGTTATCGCGGCTGGCTCGTGGTGGAAGCGGAACAGGATCCCGTGGTGGCGCCCTCGTACGCCTATGCGGAGAAAGGCTATCGCACGCTGCGCACGCTCGTGGACGCGCCGCTCGATGCAACGAAGGAGGCCGCATGACCCTGCTGGTGAAGGCCGAGCGCGAAGGCCAGACAATCGCGCGCGTCACACCCGAATCGGCGGACTGGCGCTACGTGGGTTTCGCCGCCTACCGGCTCGGCGAAAACGACGTGGTGCACGTGTTCGAAAGCGCGCGGGAAAGCTGCATCGTGGTGCTCTGCGGTGTGGTGAACATCGAGGCCGGCGACACGAAGTGGCTGAACCTGGGTTCGCGCGACAGCGTGTTCGAGGACAAGTCGCCCTATGCCGTGTACCTGCCGCCCAACGTGCGCGCCGTGGTGCGCGGCGTGCGCAATGCCGAGATCGGCGTGGCGAGCGCGCCCGCGAAGGGCACCCTGCCGCCCCGGCTCATCGAGCCCGCGCAGATGAAACGCTCGACGCGCGGCAAGGGGCTCAACACACGTTACGTCTGCGACATCCTCCCGCAAACCGAGCCGGCCGAATCGCTGCTCGTGGTGGAAGTGCGCACGCCGTCGGGCCATGCGTCGAGCTACCCGCCGCACAAGCACGACACGGACGACATCCCGGTGGAAAGCTCGCTCGAAGAGACTTACTACCACCGCCTGAATCCGCCGCAAGGCTTCGCCTTCCAGCGCGTGTACACGGATTCGCGCGACATCGACGAATCCATGGCGGTGGAGGATCACGACGTCGTGATGGTGCCGCGCGGCTACCACCCGGTGGTGGTGCCCTACGGCTACGACTCGTACTACCTCAACGTGATGGCGGGCCCGCAGCGCGTGTGGCACTTCAAGAACGATCCCGCGCACGAGTGGATCATCGAGCGGGATGCACGCGACGGCTGAACGCGCGAGAAGCCTGCCCGACGCCCGGATGAGGACCAGGGAAGCGGCGGCAACGCAGCTTAATGTCTCACTTAAATGACATTAAGCGGTTTTTTCCGCCTAATGTTCCCTATACACGACAATACTTGCACCCACGTAATGTTCCGTATACGATGCGTTAACTCGCATTTCCGCGTTAACGTGCCGAATACAGAACATGAACCTCGCTGAATTGGGTGAAGCCTTCCGCCATGCGCGCATGGCCGCCAACCTCACGCAACAACAGGTGGCCGACCTGAGCGGCGTGGCGCGCGGCCGCATCAGCATGTTCGAGACGGGAACGCTGCCCGAAATTGGCGCCGTCAAGTTGCTGAGCCTCTTCGACGCGGTGGGACTGGAACTGATCGCCCGCCCGCCAGGCCACCAGCGCACGCTCGACGACGTGCTGATGGAGGCGGCCGAGACCTACGATGCGCCGCCCCGCCAGCGCGTGCGTGCCCGCGCCGCGCGGCCCCCGAAAGCCACGGAGGGCAAACCGTGAGCGGCGCGACCCTCGACGTGTATGTGAACAGCCGGCACGTGGGCACGCTCACCGAAGAGGTCGGCCAGTACGTCTTCACCTACCTGCCCGATGTTCCGCCGGCCAGCCTCGTCTCGCTGCTCATGCCCGTGCGTGCGGCGTCGTACGGCTGGAAGACGCTGCATCCCTTCTTCCAGATGAATTTGCCGGAAGGCTTCCAGAAGAACCTGATGATCCGCCGTCTCGGCCCGCACGCCGACGTGAGCGATTTCGGTCTGCTGGCGCTCACCGGCGCGAACACGATCGGGCGCGTCCGGCTGGTTCCACGCGGCGCCACGCCGGAACAGGCGGCCAGCAAGGCGGATATGGCGGCGCTGCTGGCGTCGGCCGACTCGCGCGACAACCTCTTGCAGCTGCTCGAAGGCGGGGTTGCGGAAGGCGTCTCCGGGGTCATGCCGAAGGCGCTCGTTCGGCCCGACCACCTCGACAGCAAGGCCACGGTCTGGACCGACGAGTTCATCCTGAAGACGGGATTCGAAGACCTGCCGGGACTCGCCATCAACGAATACCTGTGCCTCGACGTGGCGCGCGAAGCGGGTCTCGAGGTACCCGAGGCGCGCCTGTCCGACGACGGGCAGGTGCTCGCCGTGCGCCGCTTCGACCGCAATGCGGATGGCGGGATGCTCGCGGTGGAGGACTACTGCGCCCTCAAACCCAACGACGCCGTCAACAAGTACAAGGGGTCGCTGGAGGACCTCGCCAAGCTGACGCACACCTACGTGCCGCGCGCTGCGCTCAAGGACAACGCCCGGCGCCTCTACACGCTGATCCTGCTGAACTACGCGATTCACAACGCGGATGCGCACCTGAAGAATTTCGCGCTCGTCTACACGAATCTCGACGACGTTCGGCTTGCGCCCGTCTACGACGTGCTGAGCGGCACCGTCTACCCGAGGTACGCCACGCAGCTGCCTGCGCTCACGTTGCAGGGCAAACGCGTGTGGGCCTCGGGCAGCATGCTCGCCACGTACGGCGGCGCCAGGCTGGGGCTCAGCAGGGCCGACATGGACGAAGCGCGCGAGCGGATCACGGGCGCCGTGCACAAGGTGGCCCCCAGGGTGGAGGCCTATGCGAAGAGCCACCCCGCGTTTCGCGAGGTGGCGAAGGGCATGCTGGACACGTGGGCCGCCGGGCTCGAGGACATCTTGCCCAACGCGAAGCCGGGCAAGACCGCCCCGGCGCCGCTGCGCGCACAGATGGGCATGTCCGGGCCCGACACGAAGGCACGACGCAAGGAAGCGAATCCTTATGCCAACGCCGACGGTCCTTTCAGCTACAAATCGCGATAAGTCCGCGACAGGTCCGCGATCAGCCGCTCGATGCCGGACCGGCCGCCCGATCCAGCCCTCAACCCGCCAGCTGGAACTTGCCCACCATCCGCTTGAGCGACTTCGCCTGATCGTCGAGCGACTGGGCCGCCGCCGTGGCCTCTTCCACGAGCGCCGCGTTCTGCTGCGTACCCGCGTCCATCTGCGTGACCGCGTGGTTCACTTCTTCGATGCCGGCGCTCTGCTCCGCGGAGGCCGCGGAGATTTCGCCCATGATGTCGGTCACGCGCTTGACCGCTCTCACGACCTCGTCCATGGTCTGGCCCGCGTCCTGCGCGAGCGCCGAGCCGTTGCTCACGCGATCCACGGATGCGCTGATGAGCGTCTTGATTTCCTTCGCCGCGGCCGCGCTGCGCTGCGCGAGGTTGCGCACTTCGCCCGCCACCACTGAAAAGCCGCGTCCTTCCTCGCCCGCACGCGCCGCTTCAACGGCTGCGTTGAGCGCCAGAATGTTGGTCTGGAACGCGATGCCTTCGATCACGCCGATGATGTCGGCAATGCTCTTTGCGCTGTCGTTGATCTCGCCCATCGTCGCGACCACGCGGCCCACCACTTCACCGCCCTTCTCCGCGATCTCCGACGCGTTGGCCGCCAGCGTGCTGGCCTGCTTCGCGTTGTCGGCGTTCTGGCGCACCGTGGAGGTGAGCTGCTCCATGCTGGTCGCCGTGCGCTCCAGCGCCGTGGCCTGTTGCTCCGTGCGTTGCGAGAGATCCAGGTTGCCCATCGAGATTTCGCTCGACGCCGCGGCAATCGCCTCGGCGCTCGCCGCGATCTCGCTCACCGTAGAGGCGAGGCCCTTCTGCATGTCGCGCAACGCGAACAGCACGCTCGACGAATCGCGCCGCTCCACCTTCACGGGATAACCGAGCTCGCCCGCCGCAATGCGCGCCGCGATCTCTTTCGCGTAGGCCGGCTCGCCGCCCAGCTGACGCGCAAGCCGCCGCACCACCCACTCGCTCACGAGGAACGCGAGCACGATCAGCCCAACGGTCATCGCCGCGATCATCACGAACGACGAATGGAAAATGAACGCGGATGCCTTGATGGTGGCCTTCGCCGCCGTGCCGCGCTGCGCGACGAGTTCGTCGACGAGCTTTTCGAGCTTGCCCGTTTCCACGAGGAGCGACACGTCCTGCGTGCCCACTTGCCAGTTCATCTGCGAGAGGTCGAGCGGCTGCGCCTTCACGAGCGTCACGAAGTCATGCAGGTGTCCGCTCCACGTGGTCACCGCAGCGGAGAACTTGCGCTCCAGCTGGGCGTCGTTGGCGTCAGGCGATGCATCGGAATATTGCTTCAGCGTGGCGAGCTGGGTGTTGAGCGCGGCCAGACCGCTTTCGATGTCGGCGCCCAGTTCGTCGCGCTCCTTCGCGGTGGTCGCGGTAAGCAGCATCTTCTGGGCGCGGCTTGCGCGCAGCATGTAGCCGCGCACTTCTTCCGCAGCGCGGCTCGCCACGTGGCCCTGGTCGTAGATGGATTGCGCCGATGCGTTGAGGCGGCTGATCTGCGTGAGCGCGAATATGCCGATGGCGAACGTGCCGATCAGCAGGAGGGCAAAGGCGAGACGCAGCGTCGCCTTCACCGAAAGCCGCGCGAGGCGATGTGATCCGGCCGTGCCCGCAGGCTGCCCCGACCTGGGTGCCGCCGCTTCGTGCCGTGGTACGAATCCGATGGTCCCGCTGGTCCCCGAAACTGCTTTCATAGTGTCTTCCCCGCTACTTTGGCCGCGCGCTGCGGGCCGGATCGCACCCGCATGCGCGCTTATCCTCCGGGTCTACGGCAGCGGCATCCTTTTCTTTAGCACTGCGCCGTCCGTGTCAACCCGAACCCGTCGTGACGCGCGCTTCGTGGGCGCACGTCCGTGCGGCTTTATACACGGCCAAAAACGCGCAGCGGGTCCGGGTTTGCATTCGTCACACAGATTCGTCGCGCGGATGCGACGTAGCGGGCCGCAGTTGCCTGACGACTCCGGACACTTGTTTTCCGGGGGGTTTCACGTGCTTGTCACGCACACGTCGGCCAATCAGACCGCGGGCCGCGTAGGCACACGCTGGGCAAACTTGCGCAGCCGATGCGCAAGCCGGTGCGAGGGCCGCTCCACCGCGAGGTAGAACGCGTAGCTCACGGCGAGCGCGATCACCACCGTCGCGAACCATGCGGCCACGGCGCCAGGCGGACTGCCCGTGACGCCGAGAATCGCCTGCGCGAGCTTGTGGCAGAGATAGAGGCTGTAAGACCACGCACCCAGCGCGCCCACGCGATTCCAGAAACGGCTGCGCGAGGGCCGCGCCAGTTCGGCGGCGATCCATGCGGTCGCAACGAGCTGGAAGATGGGCAGCGTGATGTCGGGCCCGATAAACGGCAGGAACGCAGGCTTGATGCGCGACGTGGACGCCAGCACGAAGGTCAGGGAGGCGGCTGCCACCACGGCGATGCGCGTGGCGACGAGTTGCGTCGAAAGCGCCTGCGCGACGGCGCGCAGCGTAGCGGCGAACCTCGCGGTAAAGGCCGACATGGGTGAACGCATGGACGAACCCACGGACGACCCCCCTCGTTCGCCCGCCGCACCCATCTGCTGGATCTCGGCGACGAGGCAGCCCAGCAGCCAGCCAGGCAGATACAGGAACGACGTGCCGGCCACGCCATAAGTTTCGTAGACGCAGTGCTCGCACACGATGTGCGTGTGCGTATGGACGTACCACACCATCGCGGCTCCGGCGAGCGCGATGCCGACGATCATCTCCCCCGCGTAGCGGAAATAGCTGCGCAGCAGCGGATAGAGCGTGTAGTAAACGATTTCGCAATAGAGCGACCACAGCACCGACTGCAGCAGAGTGCCCGCCCCCGGCAGCGGCTGGCAGACGAGCACGGCCACCGCGAGCGGCAAACCGATGCGCACGTAACGCGAGGCAAAGTAGTTGACGGGCTTGAGCACCGCGTCGCGATGCCAGGCGTGGTGAATGCAGTAGCCCGAGATCACGAAGAACACGATCACGGCCGCAGGCCCGGCGAACAGCACGACCGAGCCCGACCACAGCGCGCCGCCCACGGGCGCGAATGCAGGCGGAAGCACGGCCTTGAAAATCTCTTTGAAAGGCGGCGGACCGAAGTGGTAAAGCATGACCCACGTGGCCGCGAGAAAACGGATGGCGTCGATCTTGAGCGATTTACCGGACGCCGCCGCGCGTGCACTGCCCTCGCCATGCGCACCCGCCGACCTCACAGCCGAATGTCCGTCCATGACAGGCCCCTTTCAGGAAAGTGCGAAAAGCCTACGCTTGCGTGCCATGAAAAAAATCGGAAATAAATTCGCATGCGGCGAGGAGACGAAGCAGTACGCAACCCATGTCCTGATCGCGACAAAGGTTGTCCGCACAATGCGGGCAGGACACATTACACTGCGTCAAAACAAGTCGAATAAATCTATTTATTCCCATGCAATTTGGCGCCACATCCGTTTCGCCCGCGTTGGGCGACCGGACGCCGCGATGCGTGGACATTTCCGCCAATAAAAAATGGATACGAGTTTCGATAAACGCGCCGCCGCGGCAGGCGCCATCGCTTCCACGGCTTCACCCACAGAAGCCTCGCTGCCGGCGAAAGCCCAACGCACGGTTTATTCCGTGCTGGGCGCAATCAGCTTTTCGCATTTGCTCAACGACATGATCCAGTCGTTGATTCTCGCGATCTATCCGATGCTGAAGGCGAATTTCGCGCTCTCGTTCACGCAGATCGGCCTGATCACGCTGACCTATCAGATCACGGCGTCGATGCTGCAGCCGCTCGTCGGCATCTATACCGACCGGCGTCCGCAGCCGTGGTCACTGCCCATCGGCATGGGCTTCACGCTGAGCGGGCTGCTGCTGATGTCGGTGGCGCCGAATTTCGGCGTGCTGCTCATGGCCGCAGCGCTCGTGGGCTGCGGCTCCTCGGTGTTTCACCCCGAGTCGTCGCGCGTGGCACGCATGGCTTCGGGCGGACGGCACGGGCTCGCGCAGTCGCTGTTTCAGGTGGGCGGGAATGCGGGCACGTCGCTCGGACCGCTGCTCGCGGCGGCCGTCGTGATTCCACATGGGCAGCGCAGCATCGCGTGGTTTTCGGTGGCGGCGCTCGTCGCGATTGCCGTGCTCACGCAGATCGGCCGCTGGTACCGCCAGCATCCGGCCACGAAGAAGACGCGTGCCGAACGGCCCCACGCCACGCTCTCGCGCGCACGGGTGGCGGCAGCAATGGGCGTGCTGGTGCTGCTCGTGTTCTCGAAGTACTTCTACCTTGCGAGCATCAACAGCTACTTCACGTTCTATCTGATCGACCGCTTCCATCTGCCCGTGCAAGCCGCGCAGGTGCATCTGTTCGTGTTTCTCGCGGCCGTGGCGGCGGGCACGATCATCGGCGGGCCGGTGGGCGATCGCATCGGGCGCAAATACGTGATCTGGGTGTCGATACTCGGCGTGGCGCCGTTCACGCTGCTGCTGCCCTACGCGAACCTGTTCTGGACCGGCGTGCTCACGGTCGTGATCGGCGTGGTGCTCGCCTCGGCGTTCTCGGCGATTCTCGTCTACGCGCAGGAACTCATCCCCGGCAAGGTGGGAATGGTGGCCGGCCTCTTCTTCGGCTTCGCATTCGGGCTGGGCGGCATCGGCGCCGCCGTGCTCGGCCAGCTCGCGGACGCCACGAGCATCGCCTACGTCTACAAGGTGTGCTCGTTCCTGCCGCTGCTCGGCGTGCTGACGGTGTTCCTGCCCAACGTGGAGGCGAAGAAGGCTGCGGCGTAATGAATGATGAATGGCGCCGCGCGCGGTGTGCTGGGTCGCACCACCATCGCGCGGTGGGTTCAGCGCGGCTTCGGCGGGTTCAAGCCTGGTTCAAGCCCGCCTCAAGCCCGCCTCAAGCCTGCTTCATTCGCCTCCTGACCTGCCTCACTTGTCCAAAGCGAGCGAGGCCGATGGCGTCGTCGACCGTTGTACGGCCATTTGTGCCGCACCGCGCGGATTGAGGTCCACGTCGAGGCTGCCGTCCAGCGCCATTTTCACGGTGCCTTTCGCCACGTCGCGCCGATACGCGTACATGTCGAAATGCAGCGGGCCGCTCGCGCGCGAATCGTGAATCAGCGTGCGTCCGTTCACCACGAGCGAATCGAACATCTTCACGTCCCCCGCTTCTATCCAGACGTAGCTCGCCCCCGCCGACGCCGGCGCGTGGATCGCGGGCGCATGCGGCTCGGCGCGAAACTTGAGCACGAGGCCCGCCTGCGTCACCGTCGCGCTCTCCAGATGGCCGCGCAACACCGGCGGCGGAAACACGGTGTACTGATCGAATACGAGTTCGTTGCCGCGCAGCGCCACGCCCTTGCGCGCGAACGGCGTGAGCGACGAAAGCGGGATGTCGAGCGCGCGCAGCAAGCCCGCCTGCGGCACGCCGAGCACCGTCACGCTCTGCGGCGCGTAAGCGAGATGACGCTCGTCGAGCACGCGAATCGTGCCGCTCATCGTCGTGGGCAGCCACACGCCTGGAAAGTGATTCCAGAGCTTGATGCCGCCCGTCACGCGCAACGCGTCGCCTTCAGGCACGAGCGCCAGGTCGTTGAGCGAGCGCGGCGTGTAGTCGAGCAGATAGTCGTTGAAGAGCGCCGACATCGCGGACCACGGCTCCACCACTTCGCCGCCCAGAATGCGAATCTCGTATTGCGTCGGGTCGTCCAGATTCACGGGCTGGCCGGGCTGCTTCGCCACGAGTTGCGCGTCGAGCGAGCGCACGTGAAAGCCGATGCGCCCCGTCACGTAGAAGTCGACGTTCTGCGCATGGATGAACGGCGCCGGCCCCGACGAGCGACGTTCGTCGTCCGCCGATTGTGCCGATTGTGCTGTGGGCGGCGATGCTGGTGTAGTCGCGGGCACGGCGTCCGAAGACATGGATACGGTAGACACACCCGATGCCGCCGACGCCATCGGCGTATTCGCGTCCCGCAACGATGCCGGCACGAAGCGCCATTGCGCGCGCGCTTCGGCGAGCGACGCCTGCTGCATGCGGATGAAGCTGTCGTTGTAGCGCGCAGCGGCGCTGCCCGTCTGCATCGCAGCAGACTGCGTTGCCTGCGCGGCCGCGCTCGTGACCGGCCACGATGCGAGCCGCACGTTCAACGCGCCGGCCTCGCTAAACGTGAGCCAGCCCGCGGCGAGTTGCTCGCGATAGTGGTACAGGTCCAGCACGAACGGCGCAGCGCGGTTCACGGGCTCGATAGCCATGTCGATGTTCATCGGCATCGAGCGCATGAACTTCACGTCGCCGCCCACGATACGCAGGCCGCGCGCCGGCATCGACTCGGGCCACACGATGTTGTTCAGCGTATGGTCGTCGAGCGTGAAGCGCACGCCCTCGGGCGTCACGTCGATCTGCGTGATGGTCATGCGCAGCGCGGGCGGCGGCGTGAGCTTCGCGACCTGCATCACGACGTCGTCGCCTTCGAGGCGCGCAATCGGCGTCTGAACCTTGAGCAGGTCGGCCATCTTCACGTGGGCGGTCTGCATCAGATGATCGGCACTCGCGCCCGCCACCTCGACGTGCTGGGCATGGAACACGAGTTCGTCCGCATGGCGCATGGCGAGCGTGCCCGTGAGCGCGATCGGCACCCAGCCGTCGCGCCACATCTGCCCCGTGATGCGCAGCGTGCCCTGCTGCGGCACTACGCGCATGTTGCGCAAGGGCGAGCCCTGGTACTGGAACAGATAGCGGTTGAAGATCCCGGTGAGGCGGTCCGCATTGAGCGTGACGTCGCCTCGATGGACGCTGATCACGACGCTCGTCGGGTCGTCGAACACGACGGGTTCCCCGCGCTTGACCGGCGTGAGCGTGGCGCTCATGTCGTGGATCATGAAGCCGATGTCGCCTGTGACGCGAAAGTCCACGTCGCGCGCGAACATCAGCGAGCCGTCGATGCCCGAGTCGCGCAGCGTGAGTGCGCGCGTGCGTTGCAGTGCCAGGGGCCCGACCGACGGCACGCGCGCAAGAACACGCTGATCCTCGCCTAGCTCGCGCGCCTTTGCCACTTCGAGCTTTGGACGCTCGGCCGAACCCGCGTCGGCGCACCCGGCGAGGAGCGTCGTAATGGCGAGCAGCGCAGCAGCACACGCCGCCACGGACGTGAAAGCGCGTGTGCCGCGCAATGCGCGCTGGCTGCGTGGTTGAGTTTGTCCGGACTGCGCTTTCGCGCGCGCTTCGTGCTGAACAGCGGCCGAACCGGTTGTGTCTTGCATGGTGTTCGCCTCCTCCCTGGGAACGGCGCAGCGGCTTCGTATCGGGTCATACCCGCTTCATACCCGCTTCGTACCCGCGTCATACCCGCTTCGTGGAATGCGCGGCGCCGTCGTCCTGCGTGCCCTCGTTGTCCGGCACCGTCATCTACGCGATCTGTGCGATGTGCCGGAACGGGGTCTTTGCAAGCGATTGTCTTTTTTTGTCGCCGCGCTGCCGACAAGATTCGTCGAGGAGAGTCACCAAACGCGGGCGCGGACGGCGACGGCCGCAGAAGCGCCGTGAAGCCGCGTCCGCAGGGGCTTTTCGCGAGAAGCGTGGGTGACATTCAAACGCCTGTTTTGAGCGTTCGAATCGATAAACGGCGGGGTTTTCGTGTTGCGCTGCAATGTCGCTGTGTACCAGGCAAAGACCAGGCGCACACCAGACGAGTACCAGGCGCGTACGCTCGCCGCGCGCTCGCTCAGCCCACGCCGAGCCAATCGCGCACCACGTCGTCGCGTTTGGCGAACGCGTCGAGCGATCCGTCGAACACGATGGCGCCGTGTCCCATCACCGCAACGCGGTCCGCAAGCCGGCGCGCGAGCACAAGCCGCTGTTCGATCAGCAACACCGCGACGCCGCGTTCGCGCAACGTGCTCAGGCAATCGCCTAAGAGTGCGCTCATCTGGGCCGCCAGCCCTTCGGTGGGTTCATCGACGATCAGAAGATCAGGATCGCCAAGCAGTGCGCGAGCCAGCGCGAGCATCTGCTGCTCGCCGCCCGAGAGCACGCCTGCACGCGCCGTAGCACGCTCGCGCAGAATCGGAAAGCGCGCGTAGGCATCGTCTAGCGTGAAGCGCGGGGCGCGTGATAAACGCGACACGCACCGCAAAGCGCCACGCGGCGCGAAACCGAGCGCGAGGTTTTCGCGCACCGTGAGCGTGGGAAACACGTCGCGGTGCTCGGGCACGTAACCGATGCCGAGCCGCGCGATCTCGAACGTGCGCCGTCCCGCGAGCATCTGACCTGCGAACCGCACGTGCCCTTGCGTGCGCACCATCCCCATCACGGCTTTCGCGAGTGTCGAGCGACCCGAGCCGTTGCGTCCCGCGAGCGCGAGTACTTCGCCTGCATCCACACGCAGATCGACGCCGTGCAGCACCTGGCTTGCGCCGTACCACGCATGCAGTCCGCGAATCTCGAGCAGCGCGCCCATCACGCGAACGCCTCGCCCAGGTACGCGGCGCGCACCGCCGCGTGCGCGCGAATCTCTGCGGGCGTGCCCGTCGCGATAACCCTGCCCTGCACGAGCACCGAGATGCGATCCGCGAGTCCGAACACCGCGTCCATGTCGTGCTCGATCATGAGCAGTGTCTTGCCGGCCGTCGTCGCGCGGATCAGATCGATGGCGTGCGCGGCTTCGGCGCGGTTCATGCCGGCCGTCGGCTCGTCGAGCAACAGCGTGTGGGCGTCGCTTGCGAGCGCGAGGCCGAGATCGAGCGCGCGCTGCTGCGCGTAGCCCAGTCGCGCGGCGCTCACGTCGCGCTGTGCGGCAAGGCCGATGGCGTGAAGCACGTCGTCGGCCCGCGTGTCGATGACTGCGGAGCCTGCCCATCGATGCCACCAGCGCACGCCGCCGCGCCGCGCGGCGAGCACGGCACAACGCAGGTTGTCGTACACGGAGAGCCGCCCGAACACGCTCGTGGTCTGGAAACTGCGGGCAAGGCCAAGATGATTCACGCGCGCGGGCGTGAGTCTCGTGATGTCCACGCCGTTCAACTCGATACGGCCTGCGTTCGCTCGCGCGGCGCCCGTGATCACGTTGAAGAGCGTCGACTTGCCCGCGCCGTTCGGGCCAATCAGCGCGTGGCGCTCGCCGGCTTGCACGACGAGATCGACGCCGCGCAGCACCTCGACATCGCCGAAGCGCTTCTCGAGGCCACGCAGGACGAGCGCCGCGGTCATGATTCGTCTCCGGTGCGCGGGTCTGCGCGGGTGCCTGGGCCTGCCAGGTCGCTGTCGTGACCCGCCGTGAGCTTCGACCACGCACGTGTGGCGCGCCACGCACACACGCCGCCTGCCATCGCGAGCGCCGCGAGACAAACCGCGAGCCGCGAGGCGCCCGCCGCATCGTGCGGCACAGCGCCGACGAACGGCAGCGCAGCATCGGCGCTACCACCGGAGATATCGCCGAAACGCGCGGCGTACGCCCACTGCACCGCGAGCACCAGTGCCGCGCCCCACGCGCTCGCGCCGCCCGTGCTCCACGCGTAGAGGCGCGCGCAACGCCGCCATCCGTATTGCGCCACGAGGCGCCGCTGCCGCTCGACGAAACCCGCGAGGCCGCCCGGCGACGCCACCATCACGACGACGAAGAACAACCCTACGTAGAGCAGCCACGCGCGCGTGACGCTCGCCACCGCGACGCTGAAAAACACCAGCGCGACAGCACCGACCGCCGGTCCGAAGAACCACGCCGGGCCGCCTGTGACCGTTGCGATCAGCACCGCGGCCGAGGGCAGCATACCGACGCTCTCGGGCGACACGAGTTCCACGTTCACGAGCGCGAGCGTGCCCGCCACGCCCGCGAAGAACGACGAGAGCACGATCATCGCGTAGCGGATGCGCGCCGGCGCACAGCCGATCGCGGCGGCGCGCACCGGGTTGTCGCGCACGGCGTTGGCGAGCCGCACGAGCGGCGTGCGCGAGAGCGCGAACATGGCCGCGCTGGCCAGCACGCACCACGCGGCGATCAACGCGTACGCCTGATGCGCGGGGCCGAAGGTCCAGCCGCCCCAAGCCGGGCCGCTGGTACGGTCGATAGTGACGCCTGCTTCTCCGCCGAACCAGTGAGGCAAAGTCCAGGCCGCCGCCGCAACGAGTTCGCCGAGCCCGAGCGTGATCATGGCGAACGCCGTGCCCGCGCGGCGCGTGGCCACGGCGCCAAACAGCACGCCTACCAATGCGCCGCCCACGCCGCCCACTGCGGGCAGCAGCAGCAACGCGATGCCGAACCGGTTGAACACGTGCGCGGCTGTCAGCGCGCCGAGCCCCGAGCAGGCGGCATGGCCGAACGAGAGCAGCCCGGTCTCGCCGAGCAGCAGGTTGTACGAGAGCGCGAGCACGATCAGCGTGGCCGTCTGCGCGAGATACGAAAGCAGCCAGCCCGCTGGCACGAGGTGTGATGGCGACAACAGCGCCGACACGAACGGCGGCCCGGCGAGCAACGCGATCAACGCGCACCAGGGCGCCGCACGCTGGAACAGGCGCGGGCGCGAAGGCCCGTGACACCTACGCATCGTCGCCACGCTGGCCGAAGAGTCCGCGAGGGCGCAGCGCGAGCATCGCCACGAGCAGCACATAAGGCAGCAGCGGCGCGATCTGCGCGACGGTAAGCGCGCTCCATGCAGGCGGCAGCGCATCGGCGAGATGCCCGAGGTGGCTCAGGTGATCGAGGCGTTCAGCCAGATCTCCGAAGGACACGTTGCTCGCCGCCGCGAACGTCTGAATGCAGCCCACCGCGAGCGAGGCCGCGAGCGCCCCCGAAAGCGAACCCAGGCCGCCCGCCACCACCACGACGAACACGATGGAGCCGACAGACTCCGCCATCGCCGGCTCGATCACGAAGAGCGGCGCGCCCACCACGCCGGCGAGCGCCGCGAGCCCGGTGCCCACGCCGAACACCCAGGTGAAGACGCGCGGCACGTCATGACCGAGCGCCTCCACCATCTGCGCATGCGTGAGCGCCGCCCGCACGACGAGCCCCGTCTTCGACACGCGCAGCACCGCGGCGAGCAGCGCGAGCATGGCGAGCGCCACGGCCATCATGAAAGCGCGGTAGCGCGCAAAGGCGAGGCCGTCGAGCGTGAAGAGCGGACCGTCGAGCACGGCCGGCACCGTCGCGCTCAGCGGCTCGAGCCCCCACACGAGCTTGACGAGTTCACCGATCACGTAGGCCACGCCGAAGGTGAGCAGCAACTCGTTCAACGCGCCGCCAGGCCGCACGCGCCGCAATAGCCAGCGTTCGAGCGCCGCGCCCGTGGCGCCCACGGCAAGCGGCGCGAGCACGAGCGCCCAGCCGAAGCCCATGCGCGCCGCCAGCGAAAAACCCACGTACGCGCCCAGCATGTAGAAGCTCGCGTGCGCGAAGTTGAGCACGCCGAGCATGCTGAAAATCAGCGTGAGTCCGGCGCTGAGCATGAACAGCAAGAGGCCGTAGCTGAGGCCGTTCAGCGTCTCGATTGCCAACGTCTGCACGAGTTAATCCGCCGCCTCGTCCTGGTTCTTGTGCTGACCGGAAGCAACGGCCTCATGAGGCGCTACGACGAGCGGCGCGAGTGCTGCGCGCAACGCGTCGGGCAGCACCGAGACCGGCCGGCGCGTGGCGCGCTCCACGTAGACGTGCACGAAATGCCCCTGCGCCGCGGGCTGCGACTCGCCCTCGCGGAAGAGCCCCACCTCGTAACGCACGCTCGACGACCCCAGCCGCGCCACGCGCAGACCGGCATCCACGCGCTCCGGAAACACGAGCGGCGAGAAGTAGTTGCACTGCGTCTCCACCACGAGGCCGATGGTCGTGCCGTGCTCCACGTCGAGCGCGCCCGCGCGGATCAGGTACTCGTTCACCACCGTGTCGAAATAGCTGTAGTAGACGACGTTGTTCACGTGGCCGTAGACGTCGTTGTCCATCCAGCGCGTGGTGATGGGCAGGAAGTGGCGGTAGGCGCTGCGAACGATCGCGGTGGGCCTCATGGTGGTTTGCGTCCTTTCGTGGGTTAGAGCGACTCGTGCAGCATGCGACGGTAGTCGTCCGCGCTGGCTTCGCGCGGATTGGTCTTGTGGCAATGGTCGGCAAGCGCGCCTTCGATCACGTGGTCGAACACGCTCGCGTCCACGCCCATCTGCGCGAGCCCGGTGGGCAGGCCGAGCCGCGCGGTCATGTCGTGCAGCGCGTCGGCCAGATCGGCATGGGGCGCGAGCCCCATTACGCGGCGCATGCGCTCGTAGCGCCGGTTGGCCACCACGCTTTCGGCGCTCGCGTTGAAGCGCAGCACGGCGGGCAGCACAACGGCGTTGAGCGTGCCGTGATGCAGCGACGTGCGTCCGCCCACCTTCACGCCGCCGAGCGGATGCGACAGCGAATGCACGCAGCCGAGCCCCTTCTGGAACGCCATCGCGCCCTGCATCGAAGCGCTCATCATGTTGAGACGCGCGTCGCGGTCGCTGCCGTCGCGGGTGACGCGCTCGATGTTCGCCCACGCGCGTTCGAGCCCGTCGAGCGCGATGCCGTCGGCGGGCGGGTTGAAGGCGGGCGCGAGGAACGTCTCGATGCAATGGGCGATGGCGTCCATGCCCGTCGCCGCGGTAAGCATGGGCGGCAGGCCAAGCGTGAGGCCGGGGTCGCAGATCGCGGCTTTCGGCAGCAGATGCCACGAATGGAAGCCGAGCTTGCGTCCGTCGTCGAGGATGATGATGGCGCCGCGCGCGACCTCGCTGCCCGTGCCCGCGGTGGTGGGCACGGCGATGAGCGGCGCGGCCGCGCTCGTGATGCGGTTGCTGCCGCCTTCGATGGTGGCATAGGTGGCGAGCGGCCCCGGATGGGTCGCGGCAATGGCCACGCCCTTGGCCAGATCGATCGACGAACCGCCGCCCACTGCCACGAGGCCGTCGCAGCCCTCCTCGCGATAACGTGCTGCGGCGGCCCGCACCATGGCCTCCGTGGGGTTCGAGGGCGTGTCGTCGAACACCGGCAGCGTGCCGCGACCGAGCGCATCCACGGCGCGCTGGGCAAGACCTGCGGCCACGACGCCTTTGTCGGTGACCACGAGCGGCCGAGTGATGCCGGCGCGCGCGCATTCGGACGCGAGCTGGTCGAGCGCGTCGTAGCCGAGATGGATGTGAGTCAGGTAGTAGATGTACGCCATGCCATGTCTCCTGGTTGGGTCGCCCGGTTTGGGGCGCCCGGTTTGGGCGTCCGGTCGGTCATCCGGTTGCGCGCCTCAACTGGGGCGCCTTGTTCGGTCTGGTTCGGCCACTTGCGTCAGCTACCTGCCGCGCGCGGGCGCTTTTGTCTTGCGGACCGCTGCGGCGGCTGAGGAGTGCCGCTTCATCGTTATCGTCAGGAATGTGCCGCTACTGCTCTGCTGTGATGGAGTGCTGATACGTCGCTACGCGCGGATGCCGCCGTCATTGTCCCGGCCGCTCGACGAATTCGAACGGCAGACCCCGCCGCCGCATCCACTCGGCGAGCGCCTGGCCGGTACCCGCCAGCCACGGCCGCAGCTTCGCGGGCTCCACGAGCCGATACTCCAGTAGCTCCGGCGACAGCGCGATGGTGCCATGCGCCTTCACGTGATACGCGATGATGAGTTCGTTCTTGCGGATGAACTCGTAGACGCCCACCAGCTCCACGCTCTGCGCATGCAGCGCCGTCTCTTCGCGCACCTCGCGGGCAATGCCCTCTTCGGGCGTTTCGCCGTTTTCGAGAAAGCCCGTGATGAGCGCAAACGTGCCCTCGGGCCATGCGGCATTGCGTGCCAGCAGCACCCGCCCTTCGTACTCGACGATCGCCGCTACCACGGGCAACGGATTGTTCCAGTGCACATAGCCGCAGGCCTCGTCCGGACAGGTCTGGCGCACACGGCCGCCCTCGTGTTCCGGATCGGTTCGCTCGACGAGCGGCGTGGCGCAGCGGGGGCAGAAGCGGTAGTCGGTCATAGGGCGGGAGGACGCGGGGTGCGATGGAAAGCGTCCATTTTAGTGTGCGATTGCGGCGGTCGTGGGGCGGCGTCGGCGTGGGGCGAGGTTCGGGCTGAGGTTCGTCCCGGGACGGCCGCTTTGGGCCGCCACGCCGCTCTCGTTGTACCCCACGCCTCGCGCCCCAAACGAAACGGGCCGCTCCCTTTTCTTCAGGAGCGGCCCGTTCGCCTTTTACTGTCCGGCACGCCGCGATGGCGCTTTCATCGAGCCATTACTGTGGCCCGCCGTCTGCGATTAAAGCTGCGCTTCGATCCAACCCTTCACGCCGGCCAGCGCGGCGGGCAGGTTGGTCGGATCGGTGCCGCCGGCCTGCGCCATGTCGGGCCGGCCGCCGCCCTTGCCGCCCACTTGCTGGGCAACGAAGTTGACGAGTTCGCCCGCCTTCACCTTCTTGCTGGCCTCGGCCGTGACGCCCGCGATCAGGCTCACCTTGCCGCCTTCCACCGACGCCAGCACGATCGCGGCGCTCTTCAGCTTGTCTTTGAGCTTGTCGACGGTCTCGCGCAGCGTCTTCACGTCCGCGCCTTCCAGCGTCGCGGCAAGCACCTGCACGCCGGCCACCTCGACCGCCTGGCCCGCCAGTTCGTCGCCCTGGCTCGACGCGAGCTTCGACTTGAGCGCCGCCAGTTCCTTCTCGAGCGACTTCACCTGGTCTTGCACCTGCGAAATGCGCTGCGTGAGTTCGGCAGGCTGCGCCTTGAGCGCCGCGGCCGCCGCGTTGACGCGTGCGTCGAGTTCCTGCACGTAGCGCACCGCGTTGTCGCCGGTGATGGCTTCCACGCGACGGATGCCCGCCGCCACGCCGCCTTCCACCACGATCTTGAAAAGGCCGATGTCGCCCGTGCGATGCACGTGCGTGCCGCCGCAGAGTTCGCGCGAGAAGCCGAGATCGAGCACGCGCACTTCGTCGCCGTACTTCTCGCCGAAGAGCGCCATCGCGCCGCCCTTCACGGCTTCGTCGTAGGGCATCACCTGCACCACGCCCGGCGCGTTCGCAAGCACCTCGGCGTTCACGATGTCTTCCACGCGGCGAATTTCGTCGTCGGTCATGGGCGCGTTGTGGGCGAAGTCGAAGCGGGTCTTTTCCGCATCCACGAGCGAGCCCTTCTGCTGCACGTGCGCGCCCAGCACTTCGCGCAGCGCCTTGTGCATCAGGTGCGTGGCCGAGTGGTTGCGCGCCGTGCGGGCACGGCGGATCGCGTCGATCTCGGCCTTCACCACGTCGCCCACCTTGAGCGTGCCCTGTTCGAGCAGACCGTGATGGCCGATCACGTCGGCCTGCACCTTCTGCGTATCGCTCACTGCAAAGCGCACGCTCGCGTTACCAAGCACGCCCTGGTCGCCCACCTGGCCCCCCGACTCGGCGTAGAACGGCGTGTGGTCCAGCACCACCACGGCGTGCTGGCCCTTCGTCACTGCGTTGACCGCGGCGCCGTCCACGTAGAGCGCGACCACCTTCGCGTCGTCGAAGACGATCTCTTCGTAGCCGTGGAACGTGGTCTTCGCGCCCGAGTATTCGAGGCCCTGCGCCATGCGGAATTTGCCCGCCGCACGAGCCTGCTCGCGCTGGCGCGCCATGGCTTCGTCGAAGGCGGACTCGTCAACCGTCACGCCGCGCTCGCGGCACACGTCGGCCGTGAGGTCCAGCGGGAAGCCGTAGGTGTCGTGCAGCTTGAACGCGAGTTCGCCGTCGAGCGTCTTGCCGCCCGCGGCTTCGAGTTCGGCAAGCGCGCCTTCGAGAATCGACATGCCGTGCTCGATGGTCTCGAAAAAGCGTTCTTCCTCCTGGCGCAGCACGTCCGTGACGCGCGCCTCGTTTTCCTTGAGTTCGGGATACGCGCCGCCCATCTGCGCGACGAGGTCGCCCACCAGCTTGTGGAAGAACGCCTGCTTGCGGCCCAGCTTGTAGCCGTGGCGGATGGCGCGGCGCACGATGCGGCGCAGCACGTAGCCGCGGCCTTCGTTGCCCGGAATCACGCCGTCGACGATCAGGAACGAGCACGCGCGGATGTGGTCCGCAATCACCTTGAGCGAGTTGTTCGTGAGGTCGGTAATGCCGGTTTCACGGCCGGCGGCCGCGATCAGCGCCTGGAACAGGTCGATCTCGTAGTTGCTGTGCACGTGCTGGAGCACGGCCGCGATACGTTCGAGGCCCATGCCGGTGTCCACGCAGGGCTTCGGCAGCGGCGTCATGTTGCCCTGCGCGTCGCGGTTGAACTGCATGAACACGAGGTTCCAGATTTCGATGTAGCGGTCGCCGTCTTCTTCGGGCGATCCCGGCGGGCCGCCCCACACGTCCGGGCCGTGGTCGTAGAAGATTTCGGAGCACGGGCCGCACGGGCCGGTGTCGGCCATCTGCCAGAAGTTGTCGGAGGCGTAGCGCGCGCCCTTGTTGTCGCCGATGCGGATGATGCGCTCGGCCGGCACGCCCACTTCCTTCGCCCAGATGTCGTAGGCCTCGTCGTCTTCCTGGTAGACGGTGACCCAGAGCTTGTCCTTCGGCAACTGGTAGACCGTGGTGAGCAGCTCCCACGCGTAGTGGATCGCGTCGCGCTTGAAGTAGTCGCCGAACGAGAAGTTGCCGAGCATCTCGAAGAACGTATGGTGGCGCGCGGTGTAGCCCACGTTTTCGAGGTCGTTGTGCTTGCCGCCCGCGCGCACGCTGCGCTGGGCCGTGGTGGCGCGCGAGTACGGCCGCTTGTCGGTGCCGAGGAACACGTCCTTGAACTGCACCATCCCCGAATTGGTGAAGAGCAGCGTCGGGTCGTTGGCGGGCACAAGGCTCGACGAGCGCACGATCGTGTGGCCCTTCGATTCGAAGAACTTGAGGAATTTCTCGCGGATATCGGCTGCTTTCATGGCGTGGTGGGGCGGTCTCTGCTTTAAATCCGGCGCGTACCGGTCAAAACCGCAGACGCGCCAGCCATTTGCTTTCCAGACGGTCGATTATACGGGATCACGCCTGCCACGCGAGGCCGCAGAGCCCTCGTGGGCGGGCGCGCAGGCGGGAATCGCTTAAGATGGACGGCATTGCAGGCAGCCACAAGAGGAGACATGCAAGACATGATGGGCGCTCTCAGTCATATCCGGGTGCTGGACCTCACCCGCGTGCTGGCCGGTCCCTGGTGCGCACAGACGCTCGCCGACTTCGGCGCGGACGTGATCAAGATCGAGCGCCCCGGCGCCGGCGACGACACGCGCCATTGGGGTCCGCCGTATCTGAAGACGCCGGACGGCGCCGACACGCGCGAGGCCGCCTACTACCTCGCGGCCAACCGCAATAAACGTTCGGTCACGGTGGACATCGCGACGCCCGAGGGCCAGCGCATCGTGCGCGAACTCGCGGCGCAAAGCGACGTGGTGCTGGAGAACTACAAGGCCGGGCAGTTGAAGAAGTACGGGCTCGACTACGCATCGCTCGCCGCCGTGAAGCCGGACATCGTCTACTGCTCCGTGACGGGCTTCGGCCAAACCGGGCCCTACGCCTCGCGCGCCGGCTACGACTTCATCGTGCAGGGCATGGGCGGCTTCATGAGCATCACGGGCGAGCGCGACAGCCTGCCGGGCGGCGGGCCGCAGAAAGCCGGCGTGGCCATTGCGGACCTCATGACCGGCATGTACGCGACCATCGCCGTGCTCACGGCGCTCGCGCACCGCGACCGCACGGGCGAAGGCCAGTACATCGACATGGCGCTGCTCGACGTGCAGGTCGCCATGCTCGCGAACATGAACGCGAACTACCTCGCGAGCGGCAAGCCGCCCGTACGCTGGGGCAATGCGCACGCCAACATCGTGCCGTACCAGACGTTCCAGACGAGCGACAGCTGGATCATCGTGGCGGTAGGCAACGACGGCCAGTTCCGCAAGTTCGTGGAAGTGGGCGGCCGCGCGGAACTGGCCGATGACGAACGCTTCGCCACGAACCCGGCCCGCGTGCGCAATCGCGACACGCTCGTGCCCGTGCTCGCCGAAATGGTGCGCCTGAAGACCAAGCACGAATGGATCGCGGCCCTGGAAGCGGCGGGCGTGCCGTGCGGGCCGATCAACGATCTGGCCGAGGTGTTCGCCAACGAGCAGGTGGTGGCCCGCGGGATGCAGGTCGACGTGCCGCATCCGTCGGGCGCCACGGCGAAGCTCGTGGCCAATCCCATCAAGATGACGAAGACGCCGCCGCGGGTGGCGAGCCATCCGCCCACGCTCGGCGAGCACACGGACGAGGTGCTGCGCGACGTATTGGGCTATAGCGAAGACGCCATTGCGGCGTTGCGGGCGAAGTCGGCCGTCTGAACGCCGCGCGCCCGGGGCCGTTCAGCGCACGTTCAGCGCACCCTCAGCGCACCTTCAGCGCACCCTCAGCGCCCCGCCTCCACGCGTGGCTCGCGCGCCAGTTCCGCGAGCCACGCGAGTCCCTGTTCCCAGTCGCCAAGACCGCTGTCGGCATTGATGTGCCCGCGTGCGCCGATGTCGAACCAGCGGCTGCCCCACGCCTGCGCGCACGCGGCGGAAAACGCAATGCCGCCGTACGGGTCGTTGCTGCTCGCCACGACGGTGGTGGGAAACGGCAGCGGTTCGAGCGGCACGGGCGAGAAGCCCGACGCGTCGTGGGGGAACACAGCGCCTGCCGGGTCCGGCACGGCCACGAGCAGCGCGCCCGCCACCTTCGCCGCGCGTTCGGGCGTGGCGTATTGCGTGGCCCAGAACGCCACGGTAAGGCAGCCCATGCTGTGCGCGGCGAGCAGCACCGGCCCTTCAGCGGCGGCGATGGCTTCGTCGAGCGTGCGACACCACGCCTCGCGCACCGGATGGTCCCAATCGGCCATCTGCACGCGGGTGAAGGCGAAATGATCCGACGGCGCGCCCGATGCCGCGCCTCTGGCCGGCCCATGCCGGCCTTGCAGCGTCTCCCAGCGCGTCTGCCAGTGGCCGGGGCCGGAGTTCAGGTAGCCGGGCAGCGTCAGTACCGTCAGTACCGTGTGGTCGATCATCGCTTTCGTGTTCCTCGCAGGCTCGCGACAAGGCTGCGGCGCCCCGCGCAACGCCGTGCGGCGGCTGCTGGAGCGGGCCTCGTCAGGTAGAATTAACAGAATTGCGGACGCACCGCGCGCCCTCGAACGACATCCCTACTCTCGCATGAACAACGAACGCAAACCCACCGAACGCAAAGCCGCCGACAGCAACCACGCGGACCGGACGGACGCGCCCGCGTCCAATTTCATCCGCAACATCATCGACGAGGACAACCGCTCGGGCAAGTGGAGCTCGCGGGTTGAAACGCGTTTCCCGCCCGAGCCGAACGGCTACCTGCACATCGGCCACGCGAAAAGCATCTGCCTGAATTTCGGCATGGCGCGCAGCTACGGCGGCGTGTGCCATCTGCGCTTCGACGACACGAATCCGGAAAAGGAAAGCGTCGAGTACGTCGAGTCCATCATCGACGCCGTGAAGTGGCTCGGCTTCGACTGGCAGCACGACGGCCGCGAGCACCTCTACTACGCGAGCGACTACTACGACAAGCTGTACGCGTTCGCCGAGCTGCTGATCGAGCGCGGCAAGGCCTACGTGGACAGCCAGAGCGCCGACGAAATGCGTGCGAACCGCGGCTCGCTTACCGAACCCGGCAAGCCCTCGCCGTACCGCGACCGCACGCCCGAAGAGAATCTCGACCTGTTCCGCCGCATGAAGGCGGGCGAATTCACCGAAGGCGAGCACGTGCTGCGCGCGAAGATCGACATGGCGTCGCCCAACATCAACATGCGCGACCCGGTGATCTACCGCATCCGCTTCGCGCATCACTACCGTACCGGCGACACGTGGTGCGTGTACCCGATGTACGACTACACGCACTGCATTTCGGACGCGCTCGAAAACATCACGCATTCGCTGTGCACGCTCGAATTCGAAGACCACCGGCCGCTCTACGACTGGGTGCTCAACGAACTGGCCGACGCCGGCGTGTTCACGCGTCCGCTGCCGCAGCAAATCGAGTTTTCGCGGCTCAACCTCACGTACGCCATCACGAGCAAGCGCAAGCTGCTGCAACTCGTGACCGAAGGCCACGTGGAAGGCTGGGACGACCCGCGCATGCCCACCATCGTCGGCCTGCGCCGTCGTGGCTTCACGCCCGAGGGGATCCAGCTCTTCTGCGAGCGCATCGGCATCACGAAGGTGGATTCGTGGATCGACATGAGCGTGTTCGAAGGCGCGCTGCGCGACGACCTCGACGAGAAGGCACCGCGCACGGTGGCCGTGCTGGACCCGGTGAAGCTCGTCATCGACAACTTCCCCGAAGGCGTGACCGAGGAATGCAGCGCGCCGGTGCATCCGCACCATCCGGAACGCGGCCTGCGCACCTTCCCGATTTCGCGCGAACTGTGGATCGAACGCGAGGACTTCACGGAAACGCCGCCGAAGGGCTATTTCCGCCTTTTCCCCGGCAACAAGGTGCGGCTGCGCTACGGCTACGTGGTGGAGTGCACGGGCGCGGAGAAGGACGCGGACGGCAACATCGTGGCGGTGCATTGCACCTACTTCCCGGACAGCCGCTCGGGCACCGAAGGCGCGAACAACTACAAGGTAAAGGGCAACATCCACTGGGTGAGCGCGGCGCAGGCGTGCCCGGCGGAAGTGCGCCTCTACGACCGCCTCTTCAAGGAACCCCAGCCCGATGCAGGCGGCCGCGATTTCCTCGAAGCGCTGAACCCGGACTCGAAGCGTGTGGTGCAGGCCTATCTGGAACCCGGCGCACGCGATGCGATGCCCGAAGACCGCTACCAGTTCGAACGGCATGGCTACTTCGTGGCCGACCGCGTCGATTCGAAGCCGGGCAAGCCGGTGTTCAACCGCATCGTCGGGTTGCGCGACAGCTGGGGCAAGCCGGCTTGAATCCGCGATGAAGAGAAGCGGCGTCTGAAATGACGCCGCTTCTCCCGCGCACCGCGCGCCGCGCGCCGTTACAGCCTGCGGTGCAGCTCCACCAAAGACAACGTTGTCTCGAAGAGCCGGTTCAGACTCCGGCTCGCGTACTGGGCCACCTCATCCGGCGCGGCCCAGCGGTAAGCGTCCATCTCGGGAATCATCACGCCGTCCCAACGGCGCGGAAAGAGCGACGTGCAGGTGCGGCGCGTGAGGTCCAGTTCGTCGTCCCGCGCGCGGGCGGCAAAGAGATGCAGCTCCTTGTCGCGCCGATAGTCGAAGCGTCCCAGGTCCACCAGCCGGTCCGGGTCGATCACGAGGCCCGTCTCTTCCACCAGTTCGCGCAGTGCCGCCTCGCGCGGCGTCTCGCCTTCCTCGCCCTGCCCTTTCGGAACGTCCCAGTGGTTGGTGCCGGTGGCGTGCGCAAGCAGAACCCGGCCTTCCGGGTCCAGCAAAACGACGCCACACGAAACGGTGCGTTCGGCCACCGGCTGCATCCTCCCTGCTGCTTCTATCGGGCTTTCTGGAATTGCCACTCGCCTTTGCCTTCGCGGCAGTAGGACGGCACAAGCGTCATGGACTGGCCCTTCGCATCCAGTTCCACGTCGACCTTGCGACAGGTCTTTTCCCCGTCTTTAGTCGTGTCGTGCGGCGTGATCTTCGCGTCGATCCTCACGCTGTTCCGGGAACCCTGATTCGTCCAGTTCGCAGTTTGGCCGTCCTGCTTGCTGTCGAGCGCGACATACACGGCCTTGATGATTTCATCGTGATCGCGCTGCTGGATGTAGGCGAGCGGCGTGTTGTCGAGAAAGCTCAGGTTCGAGGCCAGCGCGCTGCCCGCGCAGGCGAGCAGCAGCGCCCCGGCGCCCATGCTCAAGAGGTTTCGAATCCGCTGGCGGCTTTGCTGTTGATTTCGCGTCGGCATTCAGTCGTTCTCCTTGTTAGCGTCGTTCGAATAGACGTCGTGCAATGGCCCGCACACGGGCTCCTCAATCGAGCACATTAACCGGCACGCAGACTGAGCGCCACGGCACGCGGGACGGCCTGGCAAGCATAGCACGCAGCTTTCGGCCGCCCCGGGGCCGCACGGCCCCGTGCGGCCCTGCGTCGCGGCCTACTGCGCGGCGGGCTGCCAGCCGTCCGTGAGCGTGTTGAGAAAGGCAATGACATCGCGGATTTCGGCGGCGTTGAAGACGGGCGCGTCGCCCGGCTTGCGGTCGAACGGCGGCTCGGTATTGAGATTCGGCCAGTAGCGTTGCGGCAGGTCGTCGAACTTCTGCACCTTGCCGTTCACCACCGGATAGAACTTCGCGGGGTTCGTGTCGCGTTCGGCGTAGAAGCGCAGCACCTGTTCGAGCGAATGGTAGACGCCGTTGTGGAAGAACGACTTCTTGAGCGCCACGTTGCGCAGCGTCGGCGTGCGAAAGAGGCCGCAGAATTCGGCGCGGCCCTTGAGGTCGGTACGCTCGGGGCCGCACGCGCCCAGGTCGTAGAAATGCGGATCGCGATTCACCGCGAGTGCGCGGTTGCGCGGCACGCCGACGGCGATCAGCCCGAAGTCGCTGAACTGCGGCGGTGCGCCGTCCCGCGCGCGCTGGCTCACGTGGCAGCTCGCGCAGTTGCCCTTCTTCTCGTCGTTGAAAAGCTGCAGGCCGCGCAGCTCGGCCGGTGTGAGCTGAGTCTTGCCCGCCAGGTACGCGTCGTACTTGCTCGTGTACGGATAGAACACCTGCGGCGTCTGCTCGAACGTTTCCAGCGCCTTGAGGACCGCGTTGAAGGTGGCGTCGGCGTTGTCGAAGATGTGCTCGCCGAACGCGCCCCGAAACTGGTTCGCGTAAGGCGCGGCCTTGACCGCGGCGGCCACCTTCTGCGGCGAGCTGCCCATCTCGAGCGGCGAGAGGATCGGAATGCGCGCCTGGTCCGCGCCGCGATCCACGCGACCGTCCCAGGTAAGGCCGCCCGTGGGGCCCGCGTCCACGCTTTCGTCGCCTTCGTCGTCGGACTCGTGATAGTGCTCCTGGAACGCCGGCACCGACTGCAGATACTTGAGCGTGGGCACGGCGCGCATGCCTTGCTGGTGCATGTCGCTGCCGCCCAGTTGCACGGAAAGCGCGTTGGCCGGCGTGAACGCGCGCGACGGCGTGTGACAGGTGGCGCACGCGAGCTTGCCCGAACCGGACAGCGACGGATCGAAGAACAGTTGCTGACCGAGCGCCGTCATCTTGCGCACCGATTCGTACACCTGGGCGCGCGTCTGTCCGCCTCCATCCACGGCAGCTACGCGCACGATCTGCACGATCTGCGGTGCATCCGTTGCTGCGCCCGCTCGCTGCGTATCGGGCTGCGCCGTTGCCGCCACGGTCTTCGCACTTGCCGGCGCAGCCACGTCCGCAGCGCCTTCGGCGCCCGGCCCGCGGGCATCGCATCCGCCGAGCAGTGCCAGCAGCAGGAGTACCGCGCCCGCGGCAAGCGCCGCAACGGCGTGCTCCCGCATGCGAAGCGACAGGCGGCCGGGCGAAGGCGACCGGGCGAACGGCCATTCCGTGAAACGACACAGCATGAGTATTCTTCCGAGGTTGGCGAATCGCGAGAGCGTATGTCGGTGCCGTGACGAAACCATGACGGAAAGCCAACGAACGCCCGGGAATTTAAAGGCGCTTGTAAATAATTACATCTGTCTGTCAAATTAGCTTGCGACACTCCCCGGGGCCGAACGTGCCGAGACAACCCGCCGGTTCCCGACAACAGCCGCACAGCATAGATCGGGAGCCGGGCACAACGGATGGACAGAACGGCAGCGGCAGTCCCCTACGCGAGAGAGAGAACTCCATGAACAAGAAACTGATCTGCACGGCGCCCCTCGCGATCGTTGCAGCGCTCGGCCTGTATGCCTGCGGTGGCAATGAAGTCACCAAGCCGGACATCTCGTCGGTGAAGAACATCGTCGTGATCTATGCGGAGAACCGCAGCTTCGACAACCTCTACGGCAAGTTCCCGGGCGCGAACGGCCTGCAGAACGTGACGGCCGCGAGCGCGAAGCAGCTCGATCGCGACGGCTCGGTGATGGCCACGCTGCCGCCCGTCTGGAACGGCCTCACGCAAACGGGCGTCACGCCCGCCGTCACGCAGGCGATGACCGCGAACCTGCCCAACAGCCCGTTCGCCATCGACGATCCGAACGGCTTCAACGTGCCCTTCACGCAGACGACGCGTGACCTGTGGCACCGCTTCTACGAAAACCAGATGCAGATCGACGGCGGCAAGAACGACAAGTTCGCTGCCTGGGCCGACTCGGGCGGCCTCGTGATGGGCTACTACAACCTCAACGCGGACAAGCTGCCGCTCTGGAAGATCGCCCAGCAATACACGCTCGCCGACAACTTCTTCATGGGCGCGTTCGGCGGCTCGTTCCTGAACCACCAGTGGCTCGTCTGCGCGTGCACGCCGGTCTACCCGAACGCGGACGCGAGCCCGGCCGCCAGCTCGATCTCGGCCGTGAATCCGGACGGCGTTTCGCTGCAGGTCGCGTCGAACTCGCCCGCCTCCGCCATTTCGGGGCCGCCGAAGTTCGTGAAGTCGGGCAACCTCACGCCTGACTTCTTCGCCGTGAATACGATGCAGCCGCCGTATCAGCCGAGCGGCAACAAGCCTGCCTCGGGCGGCGACACGACGCTCGCCGATCCGTCGAACGCCACGACGCTGCCGGCGCAGACGCAGCAGAACATCGGCGACCTGCTCAACAACGCGGGCGTGTCGTGGGCCTGGTATGGCGGCGCGTGGGGCGCGGCGTTCTCCGCGTCGCAAAGCGGCACCTCGGGCGTGATCTACGGCGCGAACATGAGCGCGCCGAACTTCCAGCCGCACCACCAGCCGTTCAACTACTTTGCGGGCTACGCGCCGGGCACGGCGAACCGCTCGGCTCACCTGCTGGACGGCGGCCTTGCGGGTTCGGAGTTCATCAAGGCGATCGATGCCGGCACGCTGCCGCAAGTGGCCTTCTACAAGCCGCAGGGCAACCTCAACGAGCACGCGGGCTACACGGACGTCCAGTCGGGCGACCAGCACATCGCCGACGTGATCGCGCATCTGCAGAAGAGCCCGCAGTGGAACAACATGGTCGTGATCGTCACCTACGACGAAAACGGCGGCTTCTGGGACCACGTCGCGCCGCCGAAGGGCGACCGCTGGGGTCCGGGCTCGCGCATTCCGGCCATCATCGTTTCGCCGCTCGCGAAGAAGGGCTTCGTGGACCATACGCAGTACGACACGACCTCGATCCTGCGCTTCATCACGCGCCGCTACGCGCTGCCCACGCTGCCGGGTCTCACGGCGCGCGACAAGGGGCTGACCGCGAACGGCAACCCGTCGATGGGCGACCTCACGAACGCGCTCGACATCGTGCACTAAGGTTTCTTCAAGCAGCAGCAACGCGCGTTACGCGCAACCTTCGGGCAGCTTCGGCTGCCCTTTTTTGTTTCTGCTGCATTCGTGCGGGTGATGCGTATGCCGTGACGCGCGCCGTGCCGCCTATGCCATGCGCCGCTAAGGTTTGGTAAGGGCCTGCGAAAAACACGCTGTGCCGCGCGCTTCGGCGCGGCGCCTCGCGCGTGAAGATCGGAGCGCGAAATACGGTGCGTCCCCTGTCGCCGTGTTTCGCGCATCAACGTTCAACCATCGGAGCGAGCCCTCATGCAACTGACCAACCTTCCCTCCACTCACCTGCCGAACCTCAACGAGGCCACCGGGACCACCAGCGCCGCCGGGGCCGCTTCGGCGAAGACCGGCAGCCGCACCGGCCTGCGCACCGGCACCGGCACGCAAGCGGCCGCCGAGCCCGCCGCCGACACCGCGCGCAAAGCCCGCACCGGCTCGATGGTCGGCTCGAACGTCGACACCACCGCGTGAGCGGCGCATGGTGACAGCTGTTCCGGCACGGTGGTACGGATGGCGCGGCCGGCCCGCGGCGGTGTTGCGAGCCGCGCGCATGTGCGGCGCGTGGCTCGCCATGGCGGCGGCCACGTTCTCGCTCGACGGCTGCGCTGTCGCGGCGCTGCCATGCCGCGTGGTCGCGGCCACGCTGAAGGTAGTGCCGGTCGTGGGCCACACGGCCGCCGTGCCGTTCGATGCCTGTGCCGACGTGATCGACTGACGCAATCGCCTGACGGGGTGCAACAGCAGAGGGAGGGACGGCTTCACGGCGTGGCGGGATCGTCCGTCACGTCCGTCTTCTCGCTGCCTCTCCATCATCGGGCGACGCTGCGTTCGCGCCGCCGCAATAATTCGCAACACGCCGCAAGTCCGCGCAAGGCTATGCAAGCGGCCGGCAATCTCTGATAACGACCGGTCGCGTCGCCGCGCATATTCGGCCCATTGCGCGAGCCGCGCGGCCCGTATCGTCTGGCCATTGCTTCATCGTGTTCGTTATCGAGCTTTCATATCGAGCCGTCATTCAGGTCCGCAGCCATGATCGCGTCGTTCCGCTCCCCTCGCTCCACTCGCTTCCCTCGCCGCATCGCGCGACAGGCGCGAAACCCAAGGCTGCTCGCCTTCGTGTTCGCCGCGTTGCCGTGGCTCGTCACGGGCTGCGGCTCGAGCCGGCAGCCCTCGGTGGTCAACATGCCCTTGCAGCCGCCCACCGTCGCGCAGCCTTACACGATCAACACGCAGGGCGCCATCTTTCAGCCCGGCACCGCGCTCGCGCTCTACGAGACGCCGCGCGCCCAACATGTAGGCGACGTGCTCACCATTCGCCTCTCGGAATCGTGGTCCGGCAACGATTCGGCCGACACCGAACTGAGCCGCGCAAGCTCGATCAGCGCGGAAGCCGCGGACAAATCGACGGGCGCCGCCGCGCGTCTCGCGCGTCTCTTCAACATCGGTTCGGCGGACACGACCTTCACGGGCAAGGGCACGACGAAGAACTCGATGGGCATGGACGGCACGCTCGCCGTTTCCGTGATCGGCACGACCGCGGGCGGCAATCTCGTGGTGGCAGGCGAAAAGGTGATCGCGATGGCGGGCAACCAGGAGCGGCTGCGGCTCTCGGGCATCGTCAATCCGAAGGACATCGAGGCCGGCAACTACGTGGCGTCGAACAAGGTGGCCAACGCGCACATCGAACAGGCGGGCGTGGGCAGCCTCACCGATTCCACGACGGTGGGCTGGCTGCAGCATCTCTTCCTGAGCGTGCTGACGTTCTGAAGCGGGCGCGCAAAACAGCAGACACCGCGTGATGGCGAAATGATCTGGACGACCTCTCACGCCGCGGCGCGCGCCGCCCGCTTACCCGGCAACCGGACTGCCCGAGCCGTAGCGCTCGGCCGCGCCTGTCTCGCCCTGCGGCACGAAGATGTAGCCCTGCCCCCAGACGGTCTGGATGTAGCGCGGCTCGGAAGGATCGGTCTCGATCAGACGGCGCAGGCGCCAGATCGAAACGTCGAGGCTGCGGTCGCGGTAGGTGGCCGAGTGGCCGCGCAACCGTTCGTTGAGCTGGGCGCGCGTGATGACCGTCATCTCGTTCTTGACGAAGATCTTGAGCGTAGCGAATTCGCTGGAACGCAGCGGCACGCGCTCGCCGTTGCGGCGCAGTTCGCGGGCCGCGAAGTCCACTTCGAACGGGCCGAAGCGGTACGAAGGACGAATCTCGGGCGCGCCCGGCGACACCGTGCTCTGCCGGCGCAGCACCGTGCGGATGCGCGCCACCAGCTCGCGCGGATCGAAGGGCTTGGGCAGATAGTCGTCGGCGCCCAGTTCGAGACCCACGACGCGGTCGATCACGTCGGAGCGCGCGGTAAGAAAGATGACCGGAATGTTGTCGCCCGTGGCACGCAACTGGCGCAGCGCGGTGATGCCGTCCTGCTCGGGCATCATGACGTCGAGCACGACGATGGACGGCCGCTCCATTTCGAGGCGGCGTTTCAGGCCCGCGCCGTCGTACAGCACGGACACCGCGAAGCCGTGGCTTTGCAGGTATTCGCGCACGAGGTCGCGCACTACGGGGTCGTCGTCGACGAGCAGCACATGTTCAGTCATGCCACGGATTCTAAGGGCTCAATTCGCGTTTTTGCGACGGCCAATCCTTTCCAGATATTTCCTGTAATGACCCTTTCGGGCCACGGCATGCGCCTGCGCGGTTCGCCCGCCTGCGAGGCCGATTTCGCCGAAGGTTGCCGTGCGGTGTTCCCGCGTGCATTTGACACGTCTTTCGCGCTCTTTCAGGAAAGCAACGCGGCTCACCGAACCTCAAATGAACGTAAGAATCGGTAACTCCAGCGTCAGAACTCTGCAAGGTTCTTTTTTTGATGGCCGTCTACAATTTCGCGGTGTCGATTCCGGCACCTGCCGTGCCTCGCGGCCGCACCGGTCTGCGTATCGGTCTACCTGCGGGCCCGTTTGTCGATCCGTCCTCCTGCCCGCCCTTTTGTCTGCGATGAACAAGCGAGCCCTCCTCAAGATTCCGTTCGACTCGCTGTTCGGCAGGATGGCGCTCATTTCCATGATCGTGCTGTTCGCCGTGCAGGCGGGCTGGTTCGCCGTGCTCACGGCGCAGCGCCGCCACCACGACGCGGACGGCTACGCGCGCGGCCTGCTGCTCGTGCTCGAAGCCGTACACAGCGACACCTCCCACGGCGCCCATCTCGCGCCCGCGCTGCATACCCATCTCGTGCCGACCTGGAACATGCCGGCCGCCGTGAAGCTGCAAAGCCCAGCCGCGACGCCCATCGCGATGCTCGCGCGCAAGCTCGCCGCCGATTTACCGGCCGGCGTGCAGATTGCCGCGGACGTCGACCCGCAGCACACCGTGCGGCTCTGGGTGCGTTACCCGGACAGCAACAACTGGATCGTGACGCCCGTGGATCTGCCGCCGCCCAAGCCGATTCTCGTGGAATCGGTGTCCATGCTGGTGGGGGCGCTGCTGCTCTCCTTCGTGGCCGCGTGGCAGTTGCAGCGGCCGCTCTCGCGCGTGGCCCAGGTGGCGCGCCATTTCGGCGGCGGCCGGCGCGCCGCGCCCGTGGCCGAGCGCGGGCCGCGCGAGCTGCGCGACCTGATCCGCGCGTTCAACCAGATGATGCAGCAGATCAACGAGACCGACGACGAGCGCGCCGTCATGCTCGCCGGCATCGCGCACGACCTCAAGGCGCCGCTCACGCGCCTCAAGCTGCGCGCGAGCGTGACCGCGGGCGGCAACGAGGAAACGCGCGCGCAGTTCATTCGCGACATCGATTCGCTCACCCGCATCGTCCAGCAGTTCCTCGAATTCGCGGCGAGCGCGCCCGCGGCTGGTCCCGATGTGGGCGTGGACGACTTTCTCGCCGAGCAGTTCTCGCTGCCCGAAGACGACGATGCGCCGCTCTTCGTGCTCGCGCTCGCGGCCGGCCCCGCGTTTCGTCTGCCTCGCACGCTGATCGACCGGCTCGCCACGAATCTGGTCGATAACGCGCTCGAACACGGCGAGCCGCCCGTCGAAATCAGCACGCAGCGCGACGGCGACGACTGGGTGCTCATGGTGCGCGACCACGGGCGAGGCATTCCGCCCGCACGCATCGAAGACGCGTTGAAGCCGTTCGTGCGGCTCGATCCCGCGCGTGCGGGCGACGGCCACTGCGGTCTCGGGCTGGCCATCGTCACGCGGCTGGCGCGCGACCTGGGCGGCCGCTGCGTGATCGAAAACGCGGCGGGCGGCGGGCTCGCCGTGCGCATCGCCGTTCCCGCCCAGACGCCGCGCGCCCTCCCGGGCCGCCCGTCGCCATACGACAGCTCACGCGCCGGCGCCCGGCTCGCAACCGCATGAACGGGCCTGACATGGACGCTGCCTTCCACGCCTCACCGTCTTCCTCCATGCTGCTTCACACGGACACGCCGCACGAGCCTGCGCACAATGCTTCCTTCAGCCCTGCGCTTGATCCCTCATTCAATCCCGCATTCAACCCCGCATTCAACCCGTCACTCCACGGCGCGTACGCCGCTGCGCTGCGCATGCACGGGGCCTGCAGCGGCTCCCGCCCGCCCCTGCCGATCCTGCCGCAGGCGTTGACGCGCCGTGCGTTCCTGAAGAGCAGCGCGCGCGCCGTGGCGCTTTCCGGACTCGGCGCGTGCCTGCTTTCGGCATGCGGAGGCGGCGACACGACCGACGTGCCTGCGGCGGTCCAGCTCACCTCCGTCGAAAATTTCCGCGACGTGAGCGGCTCCGGCGCAGGCTACCCGACTACCGACGGCCGCCGCACGCGGCGCGGCATGTTCTACCGCAGCGGCGCGCTCTCGCCCGACGACGCCGATGCGGCCACCCTCGCGCGCCTCGGCATCGCCCAGGTCTACGATCTGCGCGTCGCAGCGGAAGTCGACGCGCGGCCCGACCGGCTGCCCTATGGCGCCGTGCGCAGCGAACTCGACATCTCGCCCATCGACGTGAGCGCCGTGCGCCCCGCGAGCGAAGCCGAAGCCGTGGCGTGGATGAGCGAGGCCGAGCGGCGCCTCGTGATCGACGCGCAATCGCGCTCGCGCTTCGGCGCGCTCTTCACGCAGCTCGCCAACACGGCGGGACCGCAGGTGTTCCACGGCTCGACGGGCAAGGACCGTACGGGCTGGGCCGCGGCGCTGCTGCTCGCGATTGCGGGCGTGCCGCTCGACGTGATCATGCAGGACTATCTGCTCACCAACACCGTTGCAGCGAGCGCCATTTCCGCGCGCATCGACGCCCTCGCGCGCCGCACGGACGCCACTGTGGCCGCCCGCGCCAAGCCGCTCTACGAAGCGCAGCCCGACGTGCTGCAGGCCGCCTTCGACCAGATGCAGCAAAGCTTCGGAACCCTGAACAGCTATCTCACTTCCGGGCTCGGTCTGAGCCAGGGCGTGATCGATACGCTGCGCGCGAAGCTCGTGGTCTGAACGTCAATGAAAAAAAGGGGTTCTTCACTGTGGTAGGTGAAGAACCCCGAAGTATGGCCTGCCCGGTCGCACAGGCAGGCCTACGAGGGACGTTCCGGTACGCGCGCCCTTCGGCGCACGTACCTCTCGATGCAGCGCACGGCGCGGTGGCGCGTGCGACGCATCCGGTTCGGTCAATCGGTGCGCGCCACGACCATCCGGTCCACCAGCGCGCCAAGCTTCGTTCTCGGGCTCGAGAAGCGATCCGTGTTCAGCCCGCGCGTTTCATAGCGCGCATTCACCAGCACCTGACCGCCCCGCATGAGCGTGAGGTCGATGGCCGAGAGGTAGGCGGTCCATTCGTCGCTGAACGAACGGTGGCCCCATTCCATCGTCGCCGCGTAGACCAGCGTGGCTTCGCAGGTGGGTGGCGACGTGCCGGGGCTGTAGACCTCCGACATCACGCCGCGCTTGCGCAACGCGTACTGCAACGCAGGCACGAAATCGCCCTGCGAGACGTTCTGGTTCAGCTCGATGCACACCGTGTGCAGCGTGGCCGGATTGCCGTTCACGTAAGTCGCCGACGGAAAATTCGAGGCCGCGGCGAACCCCGCCTGCACGAGCGATCCCGCGGCGTCCGCAGCGGAAATCAGCGTCCACGCGCAGCCCGAGAGCGCGCTGAAGCACGGCGTCGCGAAGAGCGCCGCCAGCAGCAGCGACGCACGCGGCATCGCGCAGCGGCGGCACTGCCGCCGTTCGCCGGCCGGCATGGCGCGAGGCAGCACGCTCGTCATCGCCGTCGCCACCGCGCGCACGTCACGCCACGCACCGCGCCCACCCACGCGCAAGCGCCGCTGCCCTCAGCGGACGATGCGCAGATGCAGCGTACGCGGCCCATCGACGCTCGCCGTCACGCTCACGGGACCGTTGTCGCTGCGCACCGTGAAGTGCTGGCGCGTCGGCGTGTTCACGTCGTGCACGACGTTGTTGAAGCACGCGGCGATGTCGGCGCCCATCTCTTCAAGCGGGTCGCTCACGACGCCGTCCGCGCCCCAGTGAGCAGCGAACCGGCAATCGTAGACGTGGCGCGCCGCGCGGCAGTCGCCGAGGAACGGCGCGTCGGTCAGCATGCCGCCGGTCTGGCCGCGCAGCGTCTGGAAGTCGCGCGTGGAGACGACGTGCGCGAGCGCGGCGCACGTGTCGGGCACTTCGCCGGCATAAGTCAGGGCCGGCGCAACCGCCAGGCCGAGCGCGCACGACGCGGCAACGGCCGCCGCCATGCGGCGCGCGAGCGGCGTTCGGCGCGCCGCGCGCACGGGTGCGACGCGAACCGCATCGCGCTGAAACAGGGGCAGAGAGAAGTGAAGATCGGCTTGCATGGGTAGCGGTCAGGTTCGGAGAGTAATCGACGTAACACACATAACCGGCGTGTAACACGCACACGGCGCACACACGGTGTAACGGCTGGCGTGCCGCGCTCCGTTTCCCGGCCGTCTCGCCGCTGAAGGATGCGTTTCACGCTTGCCGCCATGGTCGGTCAGCGGTGACTCGTCCGAAGCCGCAATAAACGCGGGGATCATGGGGTCCCCTTTCCGGATGTTATCGGCGCTTACGCCACGCGCCCCGGTTCTTACCCCACGCCTCCGCGTGTTACGGACCGCGCCGCTTTCACGGGCCGCCGTCTTCGATATCGGGCAGCGCCACTTCGAGAATCGCGAGCACGCGCGCCGCACGGCCGTGCAGTTCGTGGTCGAGCCGTTGCTGCCGGCGTTCGTCCGAACGCAGCCAGGTGCAGGCGTCGAGCACTTCGGCGCTCGTCGGTCCGATGTCGAGAATCTGCGCCACGACGTCGTCTTCCACGCGCCCGACGATGTCGCGAATTTCGCTCGCCGTAGCGGGCTGCGGCACGTTGGTCTGGTTCATTGCGGTTTCCCTCCTCATTGCGTTCTTCGTTTCTCGCTCTACGGCTACGGCCTGATGCTGCGCGACCCTCTTTTCAGCTTTCCATGCTGGCCGCGACACCTTGCCGGCCCGTTGACATGGCTCAAACGTATCGCCTCGCACACTGCGTAAATAGAGGGCATGCAAACCGCGCGTGACCAACGGAGGCATTCCAGATGAACGACGGATACGAACGCCGCGCCCTGCTGCTGCAGCTGGGCAGCGTGCTGCAGACCATCAGCCGCGTGGTGGAGCGCGAACGCGACGACGAAACGATTGCCGAGCTGATCGCGGCGTCGCCCATCCTCGCGGACGTGGCGCTGATCGAATATGTGTGGGCGCACATGACAGTGCGCGAATTCGCGGACGCCGCGCTGCGCGCGTTTTGTCTCTGGCCCCAGTTGCTGCTGGAAGACACGCTCGATCACGACGCGCTGGCCGCGCCGGTGCGTGAGCACCTGTTCGCGGGCAATCCCGGCGGCTGGCTGGGTTACGCGGCTTCGCTGCGCGCGGAGGTGCCGTGGTTCGGCGAACAGGTCGCGGCGCACGGCGCGGACGGCCACTACGACGAACATCACGACGAACACCACGGCGGCAAGGCGGCACGCAACGCCACGGCGTAAGCACACGGCCAACGCGGTCGCGTCGGCCGCGTTGAAGTTCGGCGAATCGCCCCCACGTTTGCCAGCGTCACGCAAGCCGCGGCGGACGGGCGTCCGCGATTCACTGGCAAGCGCAACCGGGTGAACGCGAGTTCACTCACGCAGGACGGCGGCAAACCGCAATGGATATGACTACGGCAGACCGGGTACAAGGCACGAACCGGAACGCGGACCGGAGCACCGACCGCACCGATCGTACGGACGACAGCGACCGCACGAACCAGTACGGGCAGAGCGTCGCGCGGCTGCTCGCGCTCGCCGCTGCGCAGGGCTACCTGATCGACGCCGACATCGTCGACGAGTTTCCGGACGAGCGCACCTCGCCGGATGCGCTCGACGCCGTGCGCACGGTGCTCCGGCAAACCGGCATCGCAGTGCTCGAAGAACGGCCGGACGGCACGTTTCTCGCAGACGACGCCGCGCCTGCCGTGGACCGCGAGGTGCTGGAGGAAGCCAGCGACCTGATCGAAGATGCCGCGCGCGGGGCAAGCGCCTCCACGGACCCGCTCGCCCTCTACGCGCGCCGCATGCACGCCGTACCGCTCCTCACGCGCGACGAAGAAGTGACGCTGGCGAAGGAAATCGAAGCGGCCCGGCGGGACGTGCTGTGGGCGCTCGCCGGTTGCACGGAAACCGCTGCCGTGCTGCTCGCCAATGTGAACCAGCCGGCAAGCGAATCGGCGGATCGTGACAATAGCGACGGCGCTAACCCCGATACCGATACCAATACCGACACCGAAACGCCCGCCCGCAAGGCAAGCGCCGCTCGCACGGATGCCGACAGCGCAGAGCAGACGAAACACGCGCTCGCCGCCCTGCGCCGCGCGTTGCGCAGCAGCGGGCCAGGCTCGCGCGCGCATCGCAACGCGCGCACGCGCATCGTCGACATGGCTCAGGCTGGCGGATGGTCGCCGCGCGCGGTGGAAAGCGCGTCGGCCGTTCTGCGTGCGTTGCAGGCCCACGCCGGCGACGCCGCCAACGCCACCGTGCCGCCCGAACTCGTCGCCACGCTCGCAGGCGAGCTGGCCAGCGCCCAACGCCGCCAGCGCGACGCCACGCGTCGCATGCTGGAAGCCAACCTGCGCCTCGTGCTCTCGATTGCCAAGAAGTACGCAAACCGCGGTCTCGAACTCGCCGACCTCGTGCAGGAAGGCAACCTCGGCCTCATGCGCGCCATCGACAAGTTCGAATATCAGCGCGGCTTCAAGTTCTCGACCTACGCGACGTGGTGGATCCGTCAGGCCGTGTCACGCGCCGTCGCGGACCGCGCCCGCACGATCCGCCTGCCCGTGCATGTGAGCGATCAACTGGGCCGCATACGGCGCGTCGGCGAACAGATTCGTCAGCGCACGGGGCGCCACGCCGCCCTCGACCAGCTTGCCGCAGAAAGCGGGCTCAGCGAAGAGCGGCTGAAAACGCTGCTCGCGCTGCCCGGAGAACCCGCGTCGCTCGACGCGCTGCTGCCTGACGGCGAGACGGAACTCGTGGACATCGTGGCGGACACGAATGCGTCAACGCCGTTCGCCTCGCTTGTGGACGGACGCATGCGCGCCTGCGTCGCATCGCTGCTGAAGTCGATGAAGCCCTCGGAGGCGGATGTCTTGAGGCGGCGTTTCGGCATTGGCGGCGGCGCGCCCGACACCTACGATACGATCGCGCGGCAAGCCGGCGTATCGCGCGAGCAGGTGCGGCAGATCGAACGGCGCGCGCTGGCGGCGCTGCGTTCGTCGGCCGAAGCACACGCGGCTCGCGAGTTTCTCGAAGCGGACGCCGCGGACGCGTGAGACGCGAAGGGCGTAGCGAAGGGCGTAGCCGAGGGATGGCTGCGGTAAATCGGCGGGGTGTCGTGCACGTAACGAACGTAGCGCAGGCATGCGCTCCCGCCGTCTGCATCGCCTTGCATCGCGTTTGTGCCTCGCTTGGCACGAGTTTGTCCCGAGTTTTCCCGCTGGAACGCGGGCGCGAACGACGCAAACGGAATTGAACGCGGACTAACGCAACGGCGGCAACGGCGCGAACTGCGGCAGCCGCGCAATGGCGCGCAGTACCGAATCGCCGCGCGGCGTCACGCACGCATTCACGTACTCGCTCTCGCGCTGCTCCAGCGTGATGAGGCGGTGCGTTTGAAGCGTGCGCACCTCGAAACGGTCCAGTTGCTGCGGCTTGTGCCCGTGCTTGATGAGCATGAGCGTGGCGAATTCGTGGGGGCTGAGCATGATGAGTCCTCGTCGTAGGCTCGAGGCGCGATCGGCGTGCGCGGCACCTCCCACGTTATAGGACGGGGTGCCGTGGCGACTTGACCCGCATCAATGGCTGCAGCCCTTTGTGAAGGGCGCTTTTCCGCAGACCATAAGTCTTTTCCACGCCGGTCGCCCTGACCCGCGCTAACGTGCGCGGCTTCGCTCGCCCTTCTTGCCCGTTGCCGTGTTCGCAGCGCGCGGTGCGTCCTTCGGCGCACCGGCGGCGCCATTCATCTGCTCGACCCACGACAGCGCATCGACATACGACAGGAAGTGCTGGAGATAGCCCGGCGACAGTTCACGCATCAGCGAGAGCGACCGATGCACGAGGCTGCTCGAATTGAGCGGCCCCGCGTTGCGCGGCACGCGATCTTCGGACTGACGCAATTGTCGTTCGGCGCTGAGCCGCGACCACGTGGCACGGAAGTAGTCGAGCAGATCCATCTCGGGCCAGCTCGACAGGTTCGGCTGCAACATTGCAGGCTGGGCCGCGTCGCGGCTGCGGTCTTTGCCTGCCGGGCCGGTACGGTTGTCCGCGCTCGGCTGCGCACCTCGGGCGACGTAATCGATCAGTTCCGACAATGCTCCGCGAACCGGTTCGCGTTGTTGTGAAGCGCGTTGTTGTGACGCGGCGCGATCCTGCGCTGCATCGGCGGTAGCAAAACCTGCGCGCGCGAGTTCCGCGCTGTATTCATCCAACGCTTGCGTCAGTTTTTCGTCGAGCAATCGCCGCGTCTCGCCGCGGTGGGCGGCGGCGCGGCGGTGCAGCGCGTCGATGAAGCGAAAGCGCATGGGCGCGATGCGCTCCGCGCCGCGCTCGCGCCAGCTATCGAGCAGCGCCTGCGCCTGAGTCACCGCATCCGGCATGGCGGCCGCATCGCGCACCGCAGCCGGTTCGGAGCGGGCGTCGTGGCGAGATTCGCCGGCGATGGCGTTCGACGCCGTGCCGTCGCCCGAGTCTCCAGCGCTGGGTTCACGATCGCCCGGCGCCACGCGCTCCCCCGAGCTATTCACGATGCTCATCGTTAGCCGTCGCCAGCTTCGGCACAGCCGTAATCTCCACGCGCCGGTTCTTCGCGCGCCCTTCCTTGTCCGCATTCGAACTCACGGGCTGCTGCGAGCCGAACGCGGCTGCGAATACGGACGACGCCGGAATGCCCGCATCGATGAACGCACGCGTCACGGTGAGCGCGCGCTTGGCCGAGAGTTCCCAGTTGTCCGCGAACTGGCGATTGCCGGAGCGCACCTGGAGGTCGTCTGCAAAGCCGCTCACCATCAGCATCTCGTTGTTGGTCTTGAGGAACGCCGCGAGCGGTCCCGCGAGGCTCTTCAGCAGATCGCGGCCCTGCGGCTGCAACTGGTCGGAATTGAGCGCAAAAAGCACGCTGCCGTTAATGCCGATGCGCCCGTTCACAAGCGTCACGCGCCCCGCGGCGAGCGGCCCCGCGAGCGCCTGTTCGAGCGTCTTGCGATGCTGTGCCTCCAGTTGCCGCTGGCGTGTCTCTTCCCGCAGCCGCGAGGAGAGTTCGATCTGCAGGCCGATCACGCCCACCAGAATCAGCACGAACGCCCCCACCAGCACCGACATCAGGTCGCCGAACGCGGCCCAGATGGGCGCCGTGGCCTCTACCGTGCCTGCGCCGCTGTCGATTTCGTCGCTCATGCCGCATCGGCTCCTGCCGGTGCCTGCCGGCCAGCAAGCTGCTGCAGGTCTTCGACGATCTGCTTCTGCGACAGCATGCTGAGGTCGATCACTTCCCTCGCCTGCGCCACGTAGTACGCAAGCTGCTCGTCACTGCGCGTGAGCGACCGGTCGAGCGCGCTCTCGATGCGCTCCAGGTGCGCCACCAGCCGGTCGTTCGATGCGCCGAACACCTGCACCGCGCCCGCGAAGGCGTCCGAGAGGCTCGCCACCTCGACGGCGCTCGCGCTCACCTGGCCTGCCACGCCGTCGAGCCGCGCGGCCTCCGTCTCTACCTTGTCGGTGAAGCGCGCGCCCACGCGTTCGAGCAGATCGGCCGAGGTGGCCACGAGCGCGTCGATCGCCTCGCGCTGCCGCGTTGATGCGTGGTTGACCGCGTCGAGCAAGGTCGACAGCGTGTCCAGAATGCGGCTGCGCTCTTCGAGCATCGCGGTGTCGCGGACCATGCTTTCCGAGAGCTTCTGACGCAGTTCGGCCACCACCTCGGCAGCGGCTTTCGGCGCCTCGGACGCCGCCGCGACGAGCCGCGAAATTTCGCCGATGGTTTCGCGCGCATGCGCCTCGCTCTGCGCCGACATGGCTTGCGCCGTGCTGGCCAGCGTCTCGCAGATTTCGCGCTGACGGCTCGCGGTTTGTGCGCCCGTCTCTTGCCATTCTTCGCGCAGCGCCGCGGCCATCGAAGCGAGCGACGTGGTCCACGCCTGCAGCCGCGCTTCGTCGCGTGAGGCGAGTTGCGTCTGCAGATTCGCGTGCGATTCGTTCATGGCCTGCACGAGCGCTGCGCCGTGCTGCTCGAAGCCGGCCGCGGCGGCGGCGAGCGCCTGCTCGTTGGCCGCGGCGAGTTTCGCGCTCGCTTCGCCTTGATGCGCGAGCGCCTCGTTCCACGCCTGCGAGAGACCGGTCGCCGTGGCATCGAGGCGCGCCGCCACGCCTTCCAGCATGCCGGCCGAGCGTTGCTCGAAGGCACCGGCCAGCCGGTCCACCGACGCGTGCAGATGCTGCGTGAACGCCTCGCCCGAGCGCTGATGCTCGGCGAGCGCGCGGTTCCAGACCTCAGAGACGTTGGCCGCCGTGGATTCGAAACCGCTCGCAAGTCCGTCGAGTTGCCGCTGCACCGCTTGCGCGACGGTGTCATGCAACGACGAGGTCTCGCGCGAAAGCCCCGCCATGGTAGCTTCCACCACCGGCTGGAGCGCGGCGCCCGCGGCGCGCGCGCTTTCCGCGGCGCTCTCTTTCAGCGATTGCCGCATGGACGCCGCGAGGCTCGCCCAGGTGGCCTCGGTCTTGCCGAGAAACGCCTGCTGGCCCGCCATCTGCCGCTCGTGGGCAGTTGCGCTCTGTTGCTCGAGCGCGGTCATCATCGTTTGCAGGCGCTCGACGAGCACCGGCATGGCCTCGGCCTGGCGCTGCATGAGCTTGAAGGTCTGCTCGCGCTGATACACCTGCGAGTAGACGCGCAGCGTCGTCGCGATCTTTGCGTCGAGCAAGTGCACGGCCTCGCCACGCTCGCGTCGGCACAACGCGGCGAGCAGGCCGAGCATCGCGGAAGTCGCCACGCCCGCAATCGAGGTACCGAACGCAAAGCCGAGGCCCTTAACAGGCGCGGCGAGCGTGGTGCGCACGGCGTCGAGATCGCTCGCGCCTTGCAGCGCCGCGCCGGTGCCCTTGAGCGTCGCCACCATGCCGAGCAGCGTGCCCAGCATGCCCAACAGCACGAGGAGGCCCACGAGGTACGGCGTGAGCGCGGGCGCCGGCAAGGCAGCGCGCTCGCCTTCCACGCGCGCGCGCACCGCGCCGCGCAGGCTTGCGTCGAGTTGGTCGAGCCACGCGCCGAGCGCGGGCGGCCGGTCCACGGGCCCCGCCAGACCCGCGACGGCGCGCACGAGCGTGGCGGTAGCGAGCCGGTAGCGGCGCAATTCCAGCGCGCCCGCCACGTAGCAGGCGCCGATCAGGAGCGTCACCGCCGAAGCGAGCGGATTCGAGGCGGCGTAGCCCACGGCGATCCAGCACACGGCGGCGAGACCCGCCAGGAAGACGACGAGGTCGATGCGAAATGAGGACAAGGCGCGGGACATGCTGGACATGCGGGACATGGGCTCTTGCATGGGGTCTTGCATAGGGTTTTGATTAGCGGGCTTGGCGGGTGCGAAGCGCCGCGAGCAGCGCTTCGACCGGTTGAAACCGCACTTCGAGTTCGGCGAGCAATACGCTCTGCACATCGCGGCGAAACGCGTCGAGGCGCTCGCCTGAGAGCATCGGCGGGGCGTCGTTGGAGGCGTCCGTTGCGGGCGGGGCATCGGCCTGCGCCTCGCGGCACAAACGCTCGAAGTAAACACCGAGCAGCGTGGGCACCGACACGAGCAGCGTGCGCTCGCGTGCGAAAAGCGCGCGCTCCATCACGGCATCGAGCACGGCAAGCCGCGCGAGGCCGGACGTGCGCGCCGCGAGCAAGGCGCGCAGGCGGCCGCGCAGGTCGCCGATGTCCGTTTCCATCGCCTGCTGCAACGAAAGATAGGACTGACGAAACGCGGCGTAGTCACCCGCCGCCTGCTCCGGCACGGCCTGTGAGCCGCCGCGCGGCGCGCGCGTGCGCCGGCTGACGGCGAGCACGGCGTCGTTGGCGATCGCCTTCGTCAGCGCGTTCCGCACACTCGCGCACAGTTCGTCCTCGGCTCGGCCAGGCGGACGCGCGCTTCCCATCACCGCGGGCGGATTCGCGTTCAGCGCCGATGAGAGCGCGATGGCGTCGGTCCAGCCGAGCCATTGGCTCAGACGGTCGGAGAGCGACTGCGTGGACGCGGGAACGTCGGCATCGGCGAGACGGGCCAGCAGACGAACGAGGGTCGGACCGCCAAAGGCGGTACGGGGCGGGGCTTGCACGATACGACCAGAGGCAAAAAGGCAGCAGTTTACACGCTGCCCGCGGCCCGGCCGTCGTCTTTGTCAGGAAGGGAACGTGCGGATGGTCGCGATTCAACCTACGTGTATCGCAAATCCGGCTTCGCCCGGCGCGAGCTCGGGGCGCAGCGTGAGCGCCGGTATCTCGTACGCGCCGCTGTTCTGCTGACGAAACGGGATGGGTGCGGCCGTGTCGAGCGTATCGAGCCGCTGACCCAGCGCCTCGCGCACCTGCGCAAAGCGGGCTTCGTCCATGCGGCTCGTGCGATAGACGACGAACGGCGGCAGCACGTCGAAGCCCGGGTAATAGAGGATGCCGTGCTGGATCGGGAACAGGATGTCGTCGATGGGACCGTTCACGCCGCGCGAGCCGTAGTGGGATTCCCAGCCGCCCGTGGTGACGACGAGCATGGCACGCTTGCCCTTCATCATGCCTTCGCCGTAGCGGTCGCCCCAGTGCGTGTCCGAGTGCTCGCCCACGCCGTAGGCGAAGCCGTATGCGTAGACCCGCTCCACCCAGCCTTTGAGGATGGCCGGCATCGTGAACCACCAGAGCGGGAATTGCAGGAGGACCGTGTCGGCCCAGCGCAGCTTCTCCTGCTCGCGCGCGATGTCCGCGGCTTGGGTGCCGTGCTGGAAGGCATGCTTCGAATCGAGCGAGGGATTGAACGGCGCGCCGGCTTCGCGCTCGGGGTAGTCGCTCGCGTCGAGCACGGCTTTCCAGTTCATCGCGTAGAGGTCCGAGACCTGGACCGCGTGCCCCGCCTGCTGAAGATGGTTGACGGTGAAGTCCCGCAGCGAGCCGTTCAACGAGCGCGGTTCGGGATGGGCGTAGACCAGCAAGACGTTCATGAGTAAGCCTCCGTAGGTGAACGAAGGCAGGATAGGTGCGACGCCGGTATATTGGAAATGAATTCCCAATATGACAGGTATTGCCATGGACGATCTCAGAAAGCTGGACCTCAATCTGCTGATCACGCTCGACGTTCTGCTCTCCGAGCACAACGTCACGCGGGCCGCTGAGCGCCTGCATCTCGCGCAGCCTTCGGTCAGCGTGCAACTGGCGAAGCTGCGCAGCGTGTTCGGCGACCCGCTGCTGCTGCCGGGTCCACGCGGCATGCGACCCACGGCGAAGGCCGACGAGTTGCGCGAACCGCTGCGGCAGGCACTCGAAGCGCTGGAACGCGCGGTGCTGCCGGCGCGTGCGTTCGACCCGGCCAGGGCCACGCACACGTGGCGCGTCTCGGCCTTCGATTACGGCGAATCGACGATCGTGCTGCCCGCCTTGAGCGGTCTGCGCGCGGCGGCGCCGGGCACGCGACTCGCGGTGGTGACCGTCCCGCCATCGGAGCTGGCGAAGCAGGCCGAACAAGGCGCGATTGATCTCGCGTTCCACACCACCGAGGACGCGCCGCCCACCCTACGACGCCGCGCCTTGTTTACCGAGCGATACGTGCTGGTCGGGCGCGCCGGACATCCACGATTGAAGCGCCGCCCGACGCTGGCGCAGTTTTGCCAGCTCGAGCATGTGATCGTGTCGCCGAAGGGCGGAGGCTTCGTCGGCGTTACGGACGACGTGCTTGCCAAAGTCGGCATGACGCGCCGCGTCGTGCTTTCGGTACCGCACTTTCTCTTCGTGCGATCTGTGCTGGAAAGCACCGATCTGGTCGCGATGCTGCCGGAACGGCTCGTGCGCGGCATGGACACGCTGCGCGTGGTCGAACCGCCGGTGGACGTGCCGGGCTACGAGATGTCGATGCTGTGGCACGAGCGTATGCATCGGGACCCGGCGCATCGGTGGTTGAGGGAGTTTGTGGGGGGTGGGGGTTGAGGGAGGAGCAGGCACGGCGATCTCACAACGGAGGTACGCCCTCTTCGTGCTGCCGCGGCGGCAGCGATAAACGCGCATGTCGCCTGAGATGGCACGGCAGGAGGGGCTCGAACCCCCGACCCTCGGCTTAGAAGGCCGATGCTCTATCCAGCTGAGCTACTGCCGCATATCGACGGGAAGCGGCGTCCGCAACGCCGCCCGAAATGAAGATGATGGTTGCTCCCAAAGGAAGGGAGCAAGCGCGGAATTATACCTTGAATGCCGCACACAGAGCCGCGCGCATCCGCGTCCGGGCGTGCTCAGACGGGTTGCGGATGCAGCATGAACCAGGTGAGGAACGCCACGCCGGCAATCGCGCAATAGATGCCGAACGACGCCAGGCGTCCACGGCCTTCGAAGTAGCGCATCAAAAAGCGGATGCTCAGCCATGCCGCAATGCCGGTCAGGACGCCGCCCACGAGCGCGTCCCCAAGCTGGCCCGGCGCGTGAAAGAGTTTAGGCAACTCCAGCAGGCCCGCCGCGAAGATGATCGGCGTGCCGAGCAGAAACGAAAACTCGGCGGCCTTTTCCGCGGTGAGGCCCGCCGCGTTGCCGGCGATCATCGTGAGGCCGCTGCGCGAGAAACCGGGAATCAGCGCGCCGATTTGCGCGAGGCCCACGAGGAACGCCTGCCTGAACGTCAGCTTTTCCGGCGGACGATGCGCGCGCGAGCGCTGCAGCCAGTCGCCGAACCAGAGCAGCAGCCCATTGATGATCAACGCAATCGCGACGATCCGCAGGTCGTGAAAGATGCGCTCGAGCCGCTTTTCAAGCACGAGCCCGACAATCCCGGCCGGAATCGTCCCGATGATGAGCGCCCACATCATGTGGCCGTCGTCGTTGTGCCGCCCCGCGAGCGAGCTGAAAAAGCCGCTGATCAGCGCGATCCACCGCTTGTGGAAATACAGCAGCAGCGCAAGCGCGGTGCCGAGATGCAGCGCCACGAGGAACGGCAGCAGTTGCGGCGCGTGCTTGTCGATGTGCATGCCGAACAGCGCGGGCACGAGAAGGGTGTGTCCGAGACTGCTGACAGGGAAAAGTTCAGTGACGCCCTGCAACACGCTCAAAAAGATCAGGAACGAAAAGCTCACGCGCGGATCCTCGCATTGGATGAACATCGCGCCGGCGTGCCGCCCCGGCGCCCGAAGCGCACCGATTATGCCGGTGCAGTATGGATGCGCCAAGCGTTCGGCGATTTTTGACGATTTATTTATTGCACCGCGTCAGAGCGACGGGCGCGGCAGAAAACATCGGGAGCACGACAAGCAAAAGGCCCGCCATGATGCGGGCCCTGCTGAAAAGGCATTGTCAGGAAGACGAAAGGCAAACACGCGGCGGCAGCCTGGCAGCCACGGCGCACTTCAACTTCAGCGCGCGACCTTGTAGAAAAAGTAAACGGTGCTCGCTGTGAACATGCCGAATAAAGCTACGCCCATTGCCATTGCGAGATCCATAGCGCCTCCGGTCCGGTCGGGCCCGGGGTCGCGTTTTACCGGGCGGTATGCGGATTATCGACAAGCCTCTGCCGGCACGACACTCGCAATTTCCCGGGAAGGGTTTCCCCGTAGCCCAAAGCGGCGCACAATCGCCGTTCGCCTGCGGGGTCGCGCCTTGCATGGCGTGGCTTCCTTCCTTTCCATGTATTCGACGTATCCGATCGACATGCCCCAATTCCAGCAACAGGACATTCTCGAGATCGCACACGGCGCGTCGCTGCTGCGCGTCGCGCCGCAGGCCGGCGGCCGGCTGCTGTCGTGGCACATCGACGGCCAGTCCGTCATCTATTGGCCCGACGACGCGAACTGGGCCGAACCCGCGCGCGTGCGCGGCGGCAATCCGCTTTTGTTCCCGTTTCTCGGGCGTCATCGCGTGGACGGCGACATCGGCCGCTGGCGCGATGCCGAGGGCACGGTCCGCGACGTGCCGATGCACGGCTTCGCACGCGACCTGCCCTTCGCCGCCCAACCCGATGCGGACAGCCACGGCGTACGGCTCACGCTCACCGATAGCGAGGCTACGCGCGCCGGCTATCCGTTCGGATTCCGCTTCGAAGCGACGTATCGCCTCGCCGATGCCCACACGCTCGACGTCGCGCTGACGACGACGAACACCGGCACTGAGCCGCTGCCCTACTACGCCGGCCATCACTTTTATTTCACCCTGCCGCACGATCAGCGTGCTGAAACGGTGCTCGAACTGCCGCGCACGCAACGCCGCCACCAATTGCCCGACGGCACTATCAGCACGCCGGAGCCGGGGGCACAGCGCTACACGCTCGACGAAGCGCGCATCCACGACCGGTTTCACTGTCTCGACGGCGCGCCGGATACCCCCGTACGCGTGATCGCCCCCGGCCTGAACCGGACGATCACGATCGACCTGCGTCGCCCGGGTTCCGTGCCCTGGTACGCCGTGACCACCTGGACCGAGCGCCCGGAGTCGGACTTCTATTGCGTCGAGCCGTGGCTCGGTCTGCCCGATGCCATCCACAACGGTCTCGGCCTGCGCTGGCTCGCACCGGGCGCGACCGAAGAAGCGGCACTGCGCATCACCGTGAGCGGCTTGCGCTAACGCTCGACCGCGATGCGCCAGGATCACGCCGCGCGCCATGCGCGGCGTTTCAGTTGACGTCGCAAAATGCAAACCCGTTAGAATCGGACGTTTTTTGCAACTGTCGCGCGATCGGGGATCGGTATGCACGCGACGCATTGCGAGGTCCAATGTTGGCAACAAGAATCAGGCGGCTCGCCTGCGCAGGGCTCGTCGCGGCACTCGCCGCCTGTGGGTCGGCGCCGGTGGGACCGGGCTACTACCGCGTCGAACGCGGCGACACGCTATCGAAGATTGCGCGGACTAACCGGCAGTCCGTGCAGAGCATCGTCCGCTGGAACAACCTGTCGAACCCGGATTCCATCGAGGTCGGTCAGGTGCTGCGTGTCGCTCCGCCTTCCGGGACGGTGTCGAGCGGCAACGGAGCGTCGCGCGGCACGGCCGAATCCGGCGCGCCGGCCGCTCGCAGCGGCACCGCAACCGGCACAGCGTCCGGGAGCGCATCTTCAGCGGCGCCGTCGGCCGCCCCCGCCGCACCCATCTCGCTCGTCTGGCCGGCCGCGGGCAACGTGGTGCGGGGTTTCGACGGCAAGAATTCCAAGGGCATCGACATCTCGAACAGCCCCGGCACGCCGGTCGTCGCAGCGGCGCGAGGCACGGTGGTCTACGCAGGCAACGGTCTGCGCGGCTACGGCAATCTGCTGATCATCAAGCACAATAGCGACTACCTCACGGCCTACGCGCATAACCGCACGCTGCTCGTGAAGGAAGGGCAAACGGTTGCGCAAGGACAGAAGATTGCCGAAATGGGCGATACGGATTCGGATCGTCCGATGTTGCATTTCGAGCTGCGCTATGAAGGACGCTCCATCGACCCTTCCCGTTCATTGCCGCCGCGTTAGTCAACATGGGCCGCTAAGCACGCGCATCGTCGTATTGCAGGGGCAAAAAAAGCCCGGCTCGAGGCCGGGCGAACGGGGGTTCGGCGCATATCGGCAAAGGACCGGTTCGCCATGCGCCAATTGGGAATCTAGCAACGCGTCTAATACAGCGCAATCGATTAATTGCCAATGAAATGTGATGCGGCGAACGGATTACGCGCTATGTGAAGCGAAAGAGAAGCCACTCGCGAAAGCTAAAACATCGCGAAACGACGTAATTCGGTAGATGAAAAGAGACCGGAGTGCGTGGCGCCGCATCGGCAAGAGGCGCATGGCGTATAGCTTTGCGGGATTCACGCGAACAATGCGCGAGGCGAGAGTCTGCAATTCCGACGCCCGGCAAAAGCGCGGGTTAACGAAAGGATAGGACAGCTTCGCGGAGATTTAAAGCTTTGTACGCGACCGCACTCATCAAACGTGTTTTAACAATAGCGATCAGTATAGGCACACGAATACACACCACTTTCTCGTACGACTAAATATCGCAAAATTAGCTTATCGCGAATTTAACGAGCGAAGTGGCCAGAATGTGCACGTCTGACCACGCGGCTATATCGCCCGATTCCACCGCCCGGTGCATTTCGACGCAACGGCACGCGGGTTGGTTGCGAGCGGCGGGATCGGGCAAGCGCATCAGGAACCGGGCAACATGCGGCGGATCACGCCGTCACGCAACACGAAGTGGTGGTAAAGCGCGGCCGCCACGTGCAGGCCGATCAAGCCAAGCAGTCCCCAGGCGAGCGCGCCATGCAGATCGCCTAGTTCATGCCCGAGTGTGGAGCCCTGAGCCGCGAGCGGCGGCAGCGGAATCACCCCGAACAGCGTGAGCGACCATCCTCTCGACGATGCATTGGCCCAACCCATCAAGGGTTGCGCGATCAGCAGCAGATACAGGACACCATGCGTCAGGCGGGCTACGGAACGCAGCATGGCTGATCCCTCGGCTGGCGCGGGTTCCGGGCGCACGGCGCGCCATATGAGCCGAACGACCATGACGGCGACGATCGCCGTGCCCAGTTCGAGATGCCACGTGATGAGCCCTGCAGGCTGCGTGCCGCGATGGATGCCCGGCATGGTCCACGCCACGATGAACTGAATAACGAGCAACACGAAGATGAGCCAGTGCAGCAGTCTCGAGAAGGGATCGTATTTGGGGGGAGTGGAGTAAGCCATTGATACCTCGATGGTTCGGTCTTCGGATATGCCGTGCAATAAGCCGCACGGCCCAGTATTCGCCGGTTGGAAGCATAACGAGTGCCAGTGTATGGCTCAAGCAGCCGGACGGCCTGGTCTGCAAACGGCTTGATGATTTATAGTAGTCACCGCTCATGTCCCATTCCAATACGATGACGACGAACCCAGCTTCTCACAGCGCGCTCTATCTCAAGCTCCTTGGCGAAACGGCGAAAATCGACTGGCAGGATCTCGAACGCTTTTTCGCACAAGGCAAGCTGCTGCGGGTGGCGCGCGATCTCGATCTCGTGAGTGTCGCCGAGGCGATCGCGAGCGACGACACGCAGCAGGTCACGCAATGGCTTTCCGCGGGGCTTGTCGAGCGCATGCAGGCCGACACCGCCGCCGACTTCACCGCCCGCGATCCCGAACTGTGGGCTGTCGTCGTGTCGCCCTGGGTGTGTGTCCAGGAGCGCAGTTGAGCAGCCCTGCTGGCGAGCGGGCCGCCTCACCGGCGGCTCCGGTCGACTGGCACCGGCGGGTTCTCACGCTCGCCTTCCCCATCGTTATCGCGAATCTGACCCAGCCCATTCTGGGCGCGGTGGATACCGCCGTGGCAGGCCATTTCGACGGTGCCGCGAACCTGGGTGGCGTTGCGCTAGGCGGCCTCTTTTTCAACTTCGTTTTCTGGGGCTTCGGCTTTCTGCGCATGGGCACGACGGGACTCGTCGCGCAGGCATTCGGCGCAAACGATGTCGCCGCGCTGCGGATCAACGTCGTGCGGGCGCTCATGCTGGCGCTCGTGGCGGGTTTGGCTGTCCTCGTGCTGCAAGGTCCGCTGATCGAGCACACGCTGCGTGCGATCGGCGGCAGCGACGACGTCCGGCGCAATGCGCAGGTCTATTGCCGCGCGCGGATCGGCTCCGCACCTTTTGCGCTCGCGAATTACGTCGTGCTCGGATACCTGCTGGGCGTGCAGCGGGTGCGCACGGCGCTCGTCATTCAGGTGTTCATCAACACGGTCAATGTCGTCGCCGTACTGCTTTACGTGTATGGATTCGGCTGGAACATCGCGGGTATCGGGGCCGCGACGGCGACCGCGGATGCGCTTGGCTTCGTGCTCGGGGCCATCGTGCTGCGGCAGTTGTTGCCCCGCAATCTGCCGCCGCTCGACCGCGCGCAACTCGTGGATCCGGTCGCACTGAAGCGGCTGGTAGCGATCAATCGCGACATCTTCCTGCGCACGCTGTGCATCCTTGGTGCGTTCGGATGGTTCGCGCATCTGGGCGCAAACCAGGGTGACGCGATTCTGGCCGCCAACGCCCTGCTACTCAATTTCCAGACCTTCATGGCGTATGGACTCGACGGCTTCGCCCACGCCGCGGAAGCGCTCGTGGGCGCCGCAACCGGCGCACGCGATCGCGATGCCTTCCGTCAGTCCGTCAGGGTCACGATGTTCTGGTCGGCACTGGGTGCGCTGGGGTTTTCGCTCGTGTACGGCGCGGCGGGCGCCTGGATCGTCGAACGACTGACGGATCAGCGTGCCATTCGAGCGGCCGCGGAGGTTTTTCTGCCGTGGGCGGCGCTGTCGCCGGTCGTTTCCGTGTGGGGCTTTCTGCTCGATGGCGTGTTTATTGGCGCGACGCGCACGCGGGACCTGATGTATTCGATGGCGCTGTCGGGCGGCGTGTTCATGGCGGCGTCGTGGGCGCTCGTTGCGCCGCTCGGCAACCACGGACTGTGGGCCGCGCTACTCGCGTTCATGGCAGCGCGCGGCATCACGCTGCTCATGCGGCTGCCGCGGCTCGCGGCGTCGATAGCGGCGCATCAGCCGTAGACGCGCAGGCGCGCCAGACTGCTCGCGCCGGCGCCGTCGGCTCTTCCTGTGTAAGCCGCCGCGCATTCCGCGAACACGACGTTTCGCGGCTGTTTTGCGTCTATTTCGGCGCCGCCTCCGGTGCCTCGATCATCTGCGGCGGCCGGACGTCGGTGGGCACCCCGTGATAGTCCGGCGGATCCTGCGGCGGAGGGCCATGGCGCACGGCGGACGAATTGTCGGCACAGCCGGTTAATGCAGACAAGAACAAGAGGATCAAAAAGGGACGACTCATGGATTTCCCGAAGCCGGATGCGGCGAAGTGGCAAAGCCGCGAGTCTACGCGCAAAGCGCCAGGGACGCGCCCGCGGGCGGTTTGCCGCAACGTACAGTTCTCCTCCCCGGTTCGTTTTTGCTGTCCTACCATGTACGCATGGCCGCAATCGTCCAAGGAGGCTGCCATGGATGCCGAGTCAATCGCGGGCCTGGTCGGACTGACCGTGGGCTTGCTCGTCTTGCTAGGACTGACCATCTTCGAATCGCGGACCTACCGGCGCGAGCACCACGGTGAAGGCATGATGCACCACTGGCTGGCCGAGCATCACATGCTCGACTGGACGCGGCGCAGGCATTGAAGGCTCGCTCCGTCCGAGGCTGTTCTGTCTGGGGTTGGCAGCGCTGCAGCGCGTCCGGCGACGCGCTGCGTGGGTTGTTGTTGGCTGACGGTTAGTTGGCTCGTGGCGTATTGGCGCGCCGTTCTTGCGGGCTGCCCTCGCCGGTTTGCTGCGTTGCACTTGCTGCGCGAACTGCCGGCTGGCCTGTTATTGCGGGGCAACAACCGCGTACACGAGGCGCCTCCGCGCCCCTTCCTTCGTTGACAGCGGCACGCCATGCGTGCTCTGGGCCGCTGCGCCCGGACGGGCAATAAACGCGTTTTCTACTTCCCTCCCACCTCAAACTCCGGCTTTCGCAAGCACGACGATCGACACGCTGAACGCCGCCTGCTGCGCGTCTTCGTTGCGATACGAGTGCGGCACGTGGCCAGGGAACGCGAGCACCTCGCCAGCGGCAACGCCATGGCGTTCGCCCGCAACAAACACGGCCACTTGTCCGGAAAGGCACGTGAAGTACTCGCGCGTGCCCGGCAGATGAGGTGTTCCGCGCATCGTTGCGCCCGGCGCGAAGGACATCGTCTCCAGTATCCCGTCCGGCATCGGTTCCGGCACAAGCGGCCGGATGGTCAGCCCCATGCCGCGGCTGTGCGTCGGGACATCGGCCGCCGCCCACTTGCGCACTTTCGCCCGGGGCGAGGCCAGCAGTTCATCGATCGGCGCCCCAAGCGCACCCGCCACTTTCATGAGCACCGTAAGCGACGGATTACTGTCACCGGATTCCAGATTGGCGATCGTCGAGCGCGGCAATCCGGAGACCTTCGCCAGCGCCTCCTGCGTGAGGGCTCGCGTGCGTCTTAGCGCAACGAGATTGCGGGCCAGGTGCTGCGCGGCGTGATCGAGTTCGTCCATCGTATCGACTTTCCGACAAAGGTTTGGACATCGCGCTGGGGCAAGGACGTGCGCGTTCCTATTATCAGGCCACGAGACGGCGTGCGTGCGCCGCCCCATCTTCAATCTGGAGAGTGCGATGAACTATCGCGATGACTTGCGCGGCGTACGTGCCGCGATAACCGGCGGCACCTCAGGCCTGGGCCTCGCCTTGATGGACGAACTGCTCATGCGCGGGGCTCGAGTGGCATTTGTCGCTCGAGATCCGAAGCGTGTCGCTGCCGTGGCTGCGGAGCGGCCCGGCGTGGTGGGCCTTGTAGGCGACATCGGACGCAAGGACGACATTTATCCGCTTGCGACGCAGATTACAGGGCTACTAGGTAGTCTCGATGTACTTGTGAACAATGCGTCGTCGCTTGGCCCTACCCCGCTTGCACTACTGGCCGATACCCAATGTGAGGACTTCGAAGCAGCGCTCGCAGTGAACGTGCTGGGCGCGTTCCGGCTAACGAAGGCGTTGCTCGGCGCGCTTGCGGCATCGGCACGCGAACACGGCGGTGCACTGGTGCTGAACGTGTCGAGTGATGCCGCTATCGAGCCGTACGCAAGATGGGGGGCATATGGCTCGAGCAAAGCCGCGCTGCGCCAGATGAGCCGCATCTGGAATGCAGAACTCGCGGACGAACGAATCCGCGTGCTCGCTCTCGATCCGGGCGACATGGACACTCCACTGCATCGGCTGGCATTGCCGGATGCCGATCCAGCGACTTTGCGACGTCCCGCGGATGCAGCACGCGAGTTCGCGGATGTGATTACGTCAACGCTTGATGACCTACGCGAAAATATGTCGATGGGGGTGCGCTGAAGATGCAAGCTGCCAGCCTTCCTAACCAGCGTCCCAAAGATGCACGGCTTCTCGTGATCGACCGCTGCGGACGCATCCGTCATCGCCTTCGGAGCGCGATCGCCGATCTCGTGCGCTCTGGCGATTGTGTCATTGCTAACGATGCGGCAACGCTCCCCGCGAGTCTTCACGGGATTCACGAACCCACCGGCGCGCCGATCGAGATCCGGCTAGCGGCCCGTGCATCCATCGATCCGAACGACGTCGCGCGCTTCAGTTGCCTCGTGTTCGGCGCCGGTGACTTCCGTACTCCCACGGAAGCACGCGAAGCGCCCCCGCCCCTCGTTCGTGGCGACCGATTGCGGCTAGGTTCGTTGCAGGCAACGATCGTACGAACGCTGGATCATCCGCGCTTCGTTGAACTCGATTTCCACGGTACACCGACGAGCATCTGGCAAGGACTCGCGACGCATGGCCGACCGGTTCAGTACGCTCACGTTCCAGCACCGCTCGCACTGTGGGATGTGTGGACGCCGATCGCTGCGCTGCCCGTTGCATTTGAACCGCCTTCGGCCGGCTTCGCTCTAGACTGGCGCACATTGAAGGCGCTGCGTGACAAGGGCGCGTCTTTCACCACACTGACGCATGCCGCCGGATTGTCGTCGACCGGCGATTCTTCCCTCGATGAGCGCTTACCTCTGGATGAACCGTATCGGATACCACTCGCAACCGCGCGACTGGTCGCGGAAACGAACATGCGAGGTGGACGCGTGATCGCCATCGGCACCACCGTCGTCCGCGCGCTCGAGCACGCGGCTATGCCCGACGGGGGCGTACGCGTCGGCGATGGGGTTGCGAGCGGGCGTATTGGACGCCATACGCGATTGCGCATCGTTGATGTGATCATCTCCGGTACACATGAGCCGGAATCGAGCCACTACGCGCTGCTTTCCGCATTCGTTAGCCGTCAAACGCTGGCACATGCCACCTCGGTACTCGAAAACGAGCACTACCGGACACACGAATTCGGAGATTCGATATGGATTGAGCGTGATGCGAGAAAAGATGAAGTACGTTGCGAATGCAAGCGGACGGCAGAATGCGCTTAATGGTCTCGCTGGTGTGCTGCGAAGTAGTGCGGATGTTCTGCCGGGGCTGGAGATGCGGGAGGTTTTGGGGCTGCCAGTGGGGACTGGTCGAGGCGTGGTTCAGGAGGGAAGCGCCGGCCCAAAGCAGAAGACCCCGCCATATGGGTGGCGGGGTCTTTGCGGGGTAAGGAGCCTGACGATTACCTACTTTCACACGGGCAATCCGCACTATCATCGGCGTGGAGTCGTTTCACGGTCCTGTTC
>NZ_RJZE01000024.1 GCF_003986935.1 Paraburkholderia kururiensis JCM 10599 = LMG 19447
CCGCCGGCGCTCCGGCCCCGCCAACACTTCCATCACTTCTTGCTTGTTGTTAGTCAAAAACACAGTCTTATGCCTACCCGCTATTGTAAGTGGGAGACTGTGTCCGGAGATTCAGGGGGCTGCTCCAGGCTCCGCAGCGGCGGGGCTCCGATCAATGAGCAATGAGGTGATTATGACAACGGGCAAAAAGGCGGCATCGGATGCCGCAAAGATCCTGCGCAACCCGAAATCGACCAGGAAGGAAAAAGAGGTCGCTGCTTCGGATCTCGCGCAGCGCAAGGCAGCACCCGCTGCCAAGTCGAAGAAGAAATAGCAACCGGGATACAATCAAGGTGAACTATACGGTTCGTGTCGAGTTGCACGGCGTGAAGCATGACTCCGAGAAGTACGCCGAGCTTCACGACGAGATGAGTAAGCAGGGGTTCAGGCGCAATCTGAGCATCAACGGAGTGTCATACAGATTACCAACCGCGGAATATAGCCGGGTGTCAAGTGACACCAAAGAGCAAATTCTAGGCAAGGCTAAAACTGCCGCGCGTGCGGTGATGGGTTCGGACAGTAAATACTCCGTCCTGGTGACAGGGGACAAAAATCCCCGCGCTCATCATAATCTCGAAAAAGTCTGAACAGTCGGCCGCTATCACAAGTATCAAGGGATAGCGGCCTTGTCTTTTGCGAGGACCGCTCTTGTCGGGTCAAAAGTCCGATTGAGTCCCGACGGCCAAGAGAACGGATGAGACCAAGGGACTTCTGCTTTTCCCCTTCATTTGCGTGTCCAGGGCAGGCCGTAGGGAGTTGAGGTTGAGGTGGAGCTGTCCATGCTGATGTTGTGTGCGTTGAGCTTCTCACACACCCTCAGTTCAACTGCTTGGTCGACTGAGTAGGTCAAGCTGCCGGACATTGGTCGACGTCGCCCCCGTTGTAATGATGCCAGTCACCAATGAGTTACGAAGTCTTTTTCCGAGCGCGCGATGGCGTTGATGTCGCGGTTGAAGTGTACGACGAAATGCCGAAGACCATGTAATTTGCCTTTAGAGCTTCGTCGGTTTGCTTATGCTTCAAGATCAAGCCATTGCAGTCCCAGGCATAGTGCTGCCAATTCCAATTGACACCCTCGGTCTGGACGACGATATAAGAGCCAAGCCGCAATTTTGCCGACGACGCGGTGGTGCTAAAGTCCAACCCGATATTGAAACTGTGTACCTGCTTGTTTCTGGATCGGTTTGCGGCGGACTGAACTACCGACGTCGCAAGGCCTGTGAATGGCTTGAGCGCAGGTTGCGCTGCAGTAATCATCGCAAGCCCATTCTTGAAAGCTGAACTGTCCAGAGCCTTCAGCACGTCGTCATCGGCGGAGCTACTCACGTTGATCGTACGTCCTTCAAACGAAATGCCGTCCGCGCCGATCGTCACACCCATGAAGATTGGCTGGCCATTCACGCCCGCTGCCTGCCCATCTCGTGCATCAGTGTTCAGCGCGAATCGCATCTCCTCGGCTTCTCCCGGTAGTTGATGTTTGCCGGCAAACTCACACAGCACTCGATGGACACCCGACCCCGGGTATTGATGCACGAAGAACTTATCGAGCGTGATTTTGACGCGTTGATCGATCAACCTTCGGTCAGCTTCCATCGTAATTGCATTTTCCACGTCGACCAGATCGCGTGTACCTGACGGGATATAACCGATCGTTGTGCCCGTCGGATGCCAGGATCGCGATATGCCCGGGATGTTGAGGGTATGTCCGCCGACGATGTCCGGCCGAAAGAGTTCAGCGGCGTCGAAATCGTCTACCTCGATCAGGTATTGATAGATTGAGGCGGGATCTTTTGCACCGAGAGAGTCCGCGGGCGAGAAGCGTTGAGATGAGTTGTGAGATGTCATAGACGTTGTTGAACCCGGTTGCCGACGCGCGCGCGATTCCGGATCGCGTCTCGAACGTCGATGTAGAGGGAGGTCTTCTGGGAACTGGCTAGTTCTATTGTCACAGCCAGCGCATACGGGACGGTTAGGTTTTCAAACCGCCGCGAAAGAGCTCGCGCTTGCACGGCGATGAAGAGACCCTTCGGGTCGCTGAATGTCGTTCGCGTATTTCCCTCAAAGACCGTATGGACCAACGTGCCGCGCTCAGAAGCGGGGCCGTTCGCTTGAAAAGTTCGGCCAACTCGATTCCAGAGTTTTGTCGTTCCGTCAGCCGCCACAATGTTCAGAGCGAATCCCCTATATGCCGAACTCGAGACGGAAACGGGTGTCGACCAGGCGAGGGTAACGACAATTCGCCTGATATCGCGCGAAGTCAGAATGGCGCTCGGAATCGGGATACGATATTCGTGGAGCTGGCCGTGACCGATTTCGTCATCAGCAAGGAGAGTAGCGCGGTTCTCACTCCCTGAGACGATGTCCGCGTTCGGTTGCCCATAGCCCAGGAATGCAGCAATTGCGTCCCTCCGCCTCGACCATTTTTTTGTGCCTTCGGGGGGGAATACACCGTCAAGCAACTCGGCCACACGATCCCAGCGGCAACCGTGAGCAATGAGTGCTTTCAAGATAACCGCGCGGGTCCTTTTTTTATGCCACGCTTCTCCGTCTGCCCTGTAAAGGTCTCCGACGGCGTCAGCGATTTGCACGCCTGTTCGAGTAACAAGTGCAGCGGCGTTGCTTGTACCCACGGTGCGTGCCTCGTGCGTTAAATCACCAAGAAGATGAGGGGCTGCCACGCGTTGACCGACATGGGGACTACTTACGCCTCGGACCTTTATGCCATCGGGCGTATTGAATGTAACCGCACTTAACCTTCCACCCACTTCTACGACGTCAGGCTTGATTGCGCGGTTGACGCCCGGACCCACGGCCGAGCAGAGATTAGCCATGGCATGGTTCGGGAAGGGATCGACAATACCCGCGGGAAAGCCGGACGACCCGTCGGCATGTAACGCACCCACGGTCAGTGCATTGATTGATTCCGCGGGGCTGAGAAGATTCCGGTATTTCCTTGCCTTCTCCATCCCGAGGAGGATTGCTGCAAGGCGTGTCGCGTCGTCTGCCGCATGCGCCTCGGCCTCAGACATAAAACCTTCAAGCGCGAAACCGTCTGATACGTTTCCTGCGCTCACAACAAACAACAGGTTGTGCTCAAAGGCCAGGTAGTCGAGGAGCGCAGCCCAAGGTGAGGGCCGACCAACAAACGGGTACGAACTATCACAAAGAGAATGGTTGATCAGCGTAATGTCGCCCGGCTTGATCTGCTGGTCTGCGGTCCCCGCAAGCAGGGCTCGCACAGCGCGGTAGATAATGCCGACGGGCAGCTTGTCAAGCGGTGTAGTCTCACGATTTCCACCAGATGTGGCCGATAGAACGGGTACCACGGCGACCTTCGATGTTAGGGCCGGGCTCGCGGATTCGATGTCTCCATGTACGACCAGTGACGCCATGGCAGTGCCGTGATGCCGAATCGCTACCGGCGCATGTGTCGCCGATACGTCAACCTCTGAAATGACTAACCGACCCACGAGCTTTTCGTGCTCCGACACCGGATATCCATCGATGATCGCGGCGATGCAGGGGCCCTCGATGATTGGCGCCGCGGCGTTACTGATCGGGGAAAGACTCTCCGATTGGGGGATCGGCTCGTCAGACACCGATTGCGTGCGGATGGACATAACCTCGTTAGCGTTCGCGAGGCGGCCATGTCGCTGAGATATTTCGTACGCTACCTTGACTGGCGCTCTTATCAGCACCGCTTGATATTGAATTTCCTCAATCAAGACTGCGTCAAGAAGTTCGGCGCTATCCAGCTTCAAGAGATCGACGACCGCAGCTTGCGCCAGCTCCCGCTGTGGCGCTGTCGCCCGAAACCACAGATCAATTTCGATGGTGACAGGTCGCTCCGGGTCTCTTTGAAGCAGTACCTCGATATGGCGCACGACGGACGCATCGATCCGGTCCTGGACTGAATAAGCCCGTATATCGCGAAGGTAGCCAAACAGAGTCCAAAGGGCTCTTTCCGCCGGACCATTGCTCGGTTGCCCTTTGCGATAGCGCGCCCACTTTGACAGGAGGGTATTTATGCCCTGTGGGGTAGGCATGGTCAAATAGAGTTGCCCCCCCTCATCTGACTCGTCGGGCTCGAGATCGTCTTCCTCTTCTGGAGAGCCGCGCGCAAGCCTTTCTCCCGCTAGCCACTCGAAGCCGAGTTCTGCGGCAACCGCTTCGAATATCTCCACGCGCGCCATGAGCTCGAATACGAGCGCCCGCTCCGGGACAACGGCTCGAGGATCGTTAGCTACGTCAATGCCTTGTTCCCACGCCTCAGTCGTACGCGCGATTTCGGCAAACGTTTCGCTGAAGCGATTACTCTGCTCCAGAAAGGAGATCTTTTTGGGGAACCTCGGGCGCCGTTTCCCCGGTATTCTTGGACGCTCGTCGCCTTCGCGACGCATTCGGATTAGCGGATGCTCTGTTGCCATTCTTCCCGCCTAGTTGTGGCTTTCTTAGTCGATCCCGCCAACGACCTAACACGCTTTTCACGGCCTCCTGGGCAGACATCGAGCCACGCGAAAGAACGAGCTTTCGCCGCACGTCCAAAGTAAATGCCTCAACATCGGACATGCTTTCACCCAACATGTACTGAGCAAACTCTGTAGGTGAAACACCCGTTGATTCCCCGAGTGATCGTTCGAAGCGCTGAAACCAAGTTTTTAACTCGGCCGGCCCCGGCATCGGTATTTCCAATTTCAACTCGAATCTTCGCCATACTGCGCGATCGAGGAGTTCAGGATGATTTGTAGCACAGATGACGATCGAATGGCTGGGCAATCGATCCATTTGAACAAGCAACGAGCTGACGACGCGCTTGATTTCTCCGGTTTCGTTCGCATCGCCGCGTTCCTTGCCGACGGCATCGAATTCGTCAAAGAACAACACGCTGGGATTCAAAGTCGCGTGGTCGATCAAAATGCGCAAGCGATTTGACGTCTCCCCCAGGAAGCTATCGACAATCGCGTCATACCGCACGGAAAGCAACGGAAGGCCGAGTTCTGTGGCGATTGCTTCAGCAAGGCTTGTCTTGCCGTTGCCTGGAGCGCCCACAAGAAGAACAGTATGTCTTGGCTCGACCGAATGGGCACGAAGCAATGCGGCACTCGCGAATTCATGCACAAACTCGTCAACAGCCTCTCTGACCGGTGCGGGGAGAATGAGATCCACCATCCGGCGACGAGTTGGCATATCAAACACCAAATCGGCAACACGATCAGGTAATGCAGCAGACATATTGACCATAGCGGAAGAGATTGCCTGCCCTGACGCCACGTCTTTGCGACCTCGCGACCGAGCATCCGCGAGGATCGCATCCACGGCGCGATTCATCGCGCGGCGGCTACCTCGAGTGGTTGAATCTACCATTTGGAGTTCCGATAACTTTGGTTGCAAAAACCGCTCAACCTATTGCTGTGTAGGCATCGATCAAAACGATCATATTCGTCAGCGTGCTTCGCAGTTCATTCAGCGTCGACGCTGAGAGCCTGACACCGGCGCTTCCCGCCTGCACTGCATTTGATGTTGCGTTTTCGTTTTTTGTTGCATTTTGCAGCGCATCGAGAGCAGCGCGCAATTTCACACGATTTTTTTTGATCGCGCATCCAGACCGCGCAAAACGCCAAAGCATGGTCTTCTCCACGCCAAGCCTGGAAGCCGCGGCCGCTATTCCGCCAACTTCGTTCACGAAGCGTCGAACGTCTGCGGCTAAGATTTCGTCGGGTGCGATCCTAGGCATGACAGTGATTAATTGTCCGTTCAATCGCGTAATGATGCCATCAAGCCCCCCAAAACGCAACGACGAAATCGTATTTCATTGCGTTTATTGCGCTTTACGCGCGAAACCGCAACTCACGCCGCTAGCCACATACTGTTTTTTTATACAGTGAAGTTAGCTTTGTCAAAGGTTGCGAAGAGCGACGTCATGTTTTCTGCCGCTCTTTTCGTTCCCGGGAATTATTTCTGCCGCAGTGACGACTGAGGGAGGTGGTCTTGGTGCCCCACTTGTGAGGGCGAATTCAAGCGTTCCGACGAGGAAGGCCCGAATTTTGATAGGCCGTCACGCTGATACTGTATGGCCAGAATTGCGACTGCCATCGCGGACGATGCAGCTACGAACCACGACGGCAGCAGATAGACGTCGAGCCCACGCCGACGGTTGGGAATGAGGTCAGGGCGACGCCATCAAGATCCACCGGCCAATCGTGTCAGGTAGCGCGCAAACGGTGTATTTTGACGCATGCGGATGCCATACGGCGAGCGCTCCTCTAGCACGTCGGCAATGCGCTGCGGTCCGCAGGCAATCACGCCTCGCCACGCATCGATATAGTCCCTGCTGCAGAGCCGGTCACGCTGCCAGAGCTCAATCTGACTCTCGGCTGCTGCGATGATGTCGTCAACGTCCTGGCCGCGGCGCAGGCGAGACGCGATCCACGCGTGCGCGACGAGTCGACTATATTCGCGTTCTTCCTGCTGTTGACGAGCGACGCGCCGTGCTTGGAGGAGATCAGAGAGCATGATGACTGTCCGCTGAACCTTTACCCATGATATCCCCGTGTTCACGTGACGACACGCCGACGTGTGTCAGGTTTGATCGCCCGATTCGAATCCCATGCGAAAATTTTGACTTGTATTTGGATGAATTCCACAATGGAAACATCGCAAATCCCATGTGGAGCCCGGCACATGGCCCGCAATCATTCCACTGGCCAGCCACCGTCAGCCCAAGCCATAGCGCCGGCCCAGACACCCGCCGACAACAACGACCTCGGCGCGTTGCCGGGAGATCTAGATAACTTTCTCGTGCGCTGTCCACCGCTTGAGCAACATCGGCTCATCCATTACGGGTTCGCGGCGATCATTATCGACGGTGTCGCGAAGGAAGTGCTGCGCATGCCGGTCCAGACGCTGCTCGCGAGTCTAAATCTGTGCTGTTCGACGATCCAGCGCAAAATTCAGAGAAAGGACCGGCTATCGCCAGCGGAGTCCGACCGCGTCGCGCGCGTGCTGTATCTGCGCCAGCTGGCTGTCGAAGTCTTTGAAGACCAGGCGCTCGCGGTCGAATGGATGCGTCGGCCGCACGCAGAGCTTGCTGGTCTGAGCCCGCTCGACATGCTCGATACGCAGCCCGGTTACGATCGGGCACGCGACCTGCTTCTGCGGGTCATTCATGGCGTGTCGGTATGACGCTGTGGTGGGGTTTTGGCAAGACACCGACTACCTCGGATCGTCGGTAAATATACGTGCGACACCCATCAATGGTCGGCGCACAGACAGGAGATACACCCTGAGACGATAGATACGTTTTGATGGACCCGATAGGCGTCGGGAAGATTGTCCGTAGTTCGAGTGACGTTATGTACGTGCGCGTGAACCGATCCAATGCGCTGGACGTAATAACAGCGTGAATACGCCGCCCATGAGAGCAATCTTTCGTCGCGAGCAAGCCATGCCGTACCACGTGATAACACACCTCAGGATGTAATCGCAGATGGGCTGCAGCCTCAATGACTGACATATGCGGTTCGTGTATTTGACGGCGATGCCACGCTAGAAATTCAGCCTTGTCGAGTAGAAATGCAGCAAGCCCTGGCTTGGACGGATCGTGGCCGACATGCAAAAAGGCTTGGGTTTTCAATGCATAGATCAGGGCGCCGAATTCTGATCGTGACGCCAGAAAATGCTTTGATATCGATGACAGGGGCAAAGTGCCCTCCGTATCGAGCGCACCTACCGATACCAAGGGAATTGCTGTTACGAGTCCGGAAATCTCTGCGCGAGACAAGAATGTAGTTCGAGCCAAGCTCGACGTCGTCTGATGGCTATGTAGCAGGCCTATTTCGACCAGTTGCTCAACTCGTCCGGGCGAAAGCCCAAGCAGCTTCGCTGCAGCCTTCAGGCTGACCTTGTCTTTGAGATGTTCCTTGATCCTTTCCAGCGAGTGTTGGCTGACGAGCGTATATCGTCTCTTTCCGCTGTTGCCCACCTGCACCGTTGATACGCCAGAAAGATCAGCTAAAGCGTGCAAGGTCGACGTACGGATTCCTATCCTACGCGCCGCATTCACGGCGGCGAGGTAACGCTGCTTTTCAATGTCGTCGGACGTTGCCCATGTATTGCGTCGGGTAATCAAGTCAAGCGATATGTCTCGATGGTAGCTTCTATAGCCATCCAGCAGAAATCCCAGGTCGGTAGGTAGGTTCCTGAACAGGAACCGCCGTAGACGATGGATCGCAGGGGAGTGGCGACACTTGATTGAGTTGGAGATAACGAGCACCTCGTCATCGTGCAGAACTTGGTGAAGTCGTATCGGCCAGTCTCGAAGCAGGTCGTATGCGACCTCGATCAGTAACTGGACGTCCTCGACGGGCAACACCTGCCATGTCCGAGGGCTCAGAAAGCTTTCGGTAGATGGAGAAAGTGAGCCAAGCTGGTACAGCAACAGCGCGATGGAATGTAGTGACAGGTTTCTGGGAACGCTGCAGTGACTTGCAAGGTCGTGAGTATCCCCAAACGATCGCAGCATGCTCTCTCGTAGCATGCCAGCAGCATCGATAGCCGCGGCGGATGCAGTCGCCCGAGGCCAGCCGGTGATCAGGCTGCCACACCGACACTGCAGGATACGTGGTCGCTGCCAGGATAGCCTGAGGCCACACGCAGGGCATCTGTCGACGAGAAGTGAATTATGGATAGGGCACGCTATGTAAAATCGATGCTCCCACATTACGGGCCAGTACGATATATCGGATAGACACGCGGGGCAGCACCTGGCATGCGTCCCGAGATTGAACAGCTGGGCGAACACATCTGGCCTCACGCATGATCTCGTCACACCACGTAGCCACTTCGGCACAAATCCGCTGAGATCGTCGCCAAGCATCTGAGCGATATGGCTTGCCACACCAGGGACCAAACATAGGTGCCGAGTCTCCAGAAATCCATTCGCCTCGGCAAGTCGAAGCACAAATCCTTGGACACTTTCCATGGGGAACGGAGCTAAAGACTGGACGAGCACCTTCGCTTCTGATTGCGTGTTCATCGATTCCTCCCGGATTTGGCGCGAGATGCCGCGCTCAACGATGCAAACGGCTCGCCAGGCTGATCCAGCTTGCGTAGAGCGAAGCCCGGTCGAAACGGATTCAGCGTATGCGGCCCCCCCTGCCAGATCTCCCGCGTGAAAGCCTGGCCAAGCAGTGAAATGTCGATGCAGGCTCGGTTCTCCACGCGCATCAAGTCAAAGGCGCCAATCACCAGTTTCTTTAGATAACCGATGAGGCCATTGGTGGCGACGTAGATCCGCCGAGCGATGTCGACCTCAGCGAAGCCGGACCGACGGCTGGTCGGGATCATCTTGTCGAGCTCGTTCAGGACACTCCGAAATTCGGCTTCCGATTCTTCCGTATCAATCGAAAATGGCGTCAGGACAAGCTGTGTAGCGAAGCGTCTCCGCAACTGCTCATTGAGCGCGAGAATGGCCGTGGCCCGCGGCAGCCCCATTAGCAGGCTAGAAACTCCAGCGTCGTCAATGAACGACTTGAGCCAGTCTGCTACCGAGTACATCGAGTGGCGGACACCATGATCGAGAAAGTGCTGCAGTTCATCGATGATGATCATTTCCACCCGACAACTTCGTATCAACGACAGGGCGCGGTAGCGCTTGTTATCCGCCGTACCGTACCCCGCCAACGGATCGCCCAGTGCAAATAGGATCGCTTCAGCCAGCGTCTTGAGTGTAGGTGTCGCCGGTGTTGAAACCAGCAGAACCGGCTTGATGCTGATACCGTCCTGGTTCTGTGGCGGCATCAACATCAGCATGTATCTTGCGATCCATGTCTTGCCGCTTCCCGATTCACCTACGAGCAATGTGTGCCGGGGCTCTGCCCCGCCAGAGGCAAACTCATACACATGGCTGAGGCGCTGCACGACTTCCTGAAACTGCCGGTGGGGTATCAGGATTTGTTCGATCTGCCGGATTTCGTCGATGTGCCCGGATTGCAGGGTCCGTTCTGTCATGGCTTCCCCCTAGGAGGCCGGGACATCAGAAATATGCCATCCAGCTTCGGCAACTCATCGATCGGTCTGCTGGTTGTGGCCGTTCCGGAACCTACAGTTGCGCCTGAAGGCGATTGAGGTGCAACGCCCGTTGCCAGCGGGTCCTCCGCTCCCGTACCGATTCCCCGAATCTTCGCACTTCGCTGGCGCGCTTTCTGTGATCTACTCAACGCAAGCTCGCTGACAATCGCGCGAATCTCCGACTTCGCCTTCGCCAATGCCGCGTGATTGACGATTCCGGCATTGACCTCACGTGCCCTTGCGCAGAGCATACGATGCTGTTCCCTGGTCAATCCTCTTGCATAGTTTTGGTCGACTGCCTTCACGATGATCGGCACCTTCGTATCCGGATCAATCACCGCAATTGTGGATACGTCGTCAAAATAGGCGATTACGTCGACTTGCGTCCGTGCACCATGCTTCTTTCGGATGGCCAACAATGCGTCATCGTTATATCGAAGGCCACCAAGCTCGATGCCTTGGTGCGAGAGTACACGCGAATGAGTGTCTCCGATGGTGATGTCTATATCATCTGCGCTTTCGGGCAGGCCGGGAGTATAGCTTCGTGCGCTCTCCGTCCATCGCTGGTACGGTGTGGAACGGATGCCGTGATGCAAAGTCTGGGAATAAACATCGACCAGCCAGCGATGCAAAACATGCATCAATTGATCATGCGTGACCAGTGCCTGGCGTAAAGGGTCGTAGTCTTCTCGATGGAACCATTTCGCCAAGCTCGTGCCGGGCAGTGAGTGCGCGAACTGGTAATTCAGCGTTTTGAGGTACCGCTCTACCGAGCCCTTCATCCAAGGCTGACGTTTGGGACAGAACAGGAGAACCATTCCCAGTTCGAAGGCCACCCTAGACAATTCGTTACTGTGAAACTCCAATCCGTTGTCGCAGACGAGTTCAAGTATCTGGCCGTAACACGGCCAATCGTGCTCGATATCTGGATACCGTTCCTTGATGTAGCTTTTGGGCAATATTGCGTGCCGCAGGCAGCGCAGGACGGCGCGGACCGACGGCCCGTCAAACCCGACGTAGATGCCTGCGACCATGCGCGAGTAGACATCGAGTGCGACGGTGACGTGTGGTCGGCCCAACGGAAGTTGAGTTTTGTCGTCGATGACGAAGAGGTCCAGAGGCGTGTGATCGATTTCGACGCGCTCAAGAATATGGCGGACGGTAGGACCTTGCCCACTTGTGCGGAATTTGATCTGCGCAGATCGCTTACCCTCTTTCGCCACCGTGACGTCGTAGGCATTGATGGACCGAATATAGCGATAGATCGTCGCCAAGCTTGGCATCGGGAAGTGGTCGTCTGCCGACCGAAATTCGTTTTCCCGATTGAGGCGATGCAGCAGCGCGTAATAGACATCCTTGGCAGTCCGCTTTTCCGGGACGAGATACTCGGTTTCAATGGTCTGGTGCAGTAGATCGAGAACGGGACCTGGAATGTGGTGCTTTTTGCCGCGATCGTCGAGTCTATCGATCAATGCCCGTGGGTCGCCGCCAAAAGCATTCAAGCGTTTCTGCCACCGGTACACGGTGTTCCAGCTGGGTGGATTCGGGTCGTTCAATCGACGGGCGCACTCCAGGATCTTCGGCGTAAGCGACGCTGGCGTAGAAATGATCGGCCCAAATGAACTCAGTAGGTCAAGGTAGTTTTTCTTGCGAATCGCCTTCGCCTGGATTGCGTCCGAGTAAGTGGATAAAGGCCGCAGCATGGGTGAGCGGTGAGGCGACTCCGGCGTTGCAGCCTCGCGAGAAAACCTGAGCTTGCCACAAGCAAACAGCGCCAGAAGCTCTTCCTTGGACTTCGTGAAGATTGCCCCGTCGTCGGCCGCGTCCAGACAAAAGTGGGTGCCTTCCTTGATGCGAATGATCTCGAACTCACGTCCTTCGATGATCAACTTCGCGCCACGCTTAAAAATAGCGAAGCTCATTGCGGCGTTCTCCATTGACGGGGTGCAACATTGTCTCGGCTGTCAGTGGCTGCTCAAGATCGCTGACCAGCACGTTGTGCGCGATGAGCTGCATTACCGCGTGGCGGCCGTTCAGACGCGCAGTGGCATCTGCCAAGGAAACGGGGGCTCGTGTTCCGAGTTGCTCGATTGCCAGTCGCTGCTGGAGAGGAGCGACGGGATAAGCGCGGTAAGGCATTAACGATCGCAGGTTTGCGAGTAAATCAGGGCTGCGACGGATTTCGGTCTCAGACAGCACCTGGAAGTCGGTACCCCACCTCCGGAAGTGATCTGCGAGGCAGGTCAGCCGGCCAGCCTCCTCAGCATCGAGTAGTTTGTAGGCAGGCTTGACCTCAATGAGTCGCGTTGCACCATCCACGAACGTAACCTCAAAATCAGGCGTGTATTTCCTCATGCGCCCGTTGTGAGGATAGAACGTGAATAGCGGTTGCTCCCGATATGTCAAAACTCCTGGGGAAAACTCCAGCAACAGAAGTGCGTCGCGCTCAAGGAGCGATTCAAACGAAACAGGATGGTCGGACTTTGCCGACGGGAATCGCCCCCGGAATGCAGCACCCGTCGGCCGGACAACGCGGCGCACGGGTCGACGAGAGGGATCCTGCCCGCTGAACGATTGTTCGGCAGCGTAATGTTTATTGCTCATTTAATCTCTCCGCCGCAAACCGTTAGGGCGAGTTAATCCCTCTCGATTCGCGAGATTCTGAGAAAAAGGACGAAATGAGCTTGACCGCGGGAGGGAGATTGACGATACTACGAGCGCCAACACGCGTAGCGTCAAGCTACCACCCGACGGGGCAAGCTTCTGAAAATGGGGTTTGCTCCGTTTTTACGTTTACGTCTCTTTCCTTCCTCCGAGTTCGTGCTTATAGCGAAGGCCATAGCCCATTAAGGCTAGGCTTTTTTTCGCAAAGACGCTATTTTTGTTCAGCCGGACCTTTGAGTCAACATTAATTGAAGATTTACCCGTTCAGGCCACCCATCAAGGCGCTTGAGCCGCTTAAAATGCAATATTTATTGCACATTTACCCAGTAAAAGTTGGCATCAAAAATTAAAAAGGCCTGAGAACTTTCGCTCTCAGGCCTTTTGCAAAGCGGAATTTTTATTAACTTTGACACTGAATTTTTATTTCAGTGACATTATTTGAAGGATCTCTGAAAACCTACAACCCTCAAACATCAATATTCCCCGCCCTCAACGCATTCGACTCGATAAACGCCCGACGCGGCTCCACGTCGTCGCCCATCAGCGTCGTGAAGATGCCGTCCGCCGCAATCGCATCTTCAATCTGCACACGCAGCAGGCGCCGCACGTTCGGGTCCATCGTCGTTTCCCAGAGCTGTCCGGGGTTCATCTCGCCAAGGCCCTTGTAGCGCTGCTTCGAGACGTTGCGCTCCGCGTCCGTCATCAGCCACTTCATGGCGCTCTTGAAGTCGTTCACGGCCATGCTGCGCTCGCCGCGCTTGATCACAGCGCCCTTGCCGATCAAACCCTTGAACGTGTTGGCCGTATTCAGAAGTTGCTGATAGTCGGCGGTCAGCAGGAATTCCTCGTCGATCACCGTGACCTTCACGTTGCCGTGATGGCGCCGCTCCACGCGCAGCGAGCGCAGTTCGCGCACCTGGTCGTACATGGGCACCACGCTGACTTCGGGCTTCAGCGGGTCGTCGCGCAAAGCGATTTCAAGCGCCTGGGCCGATGCCTGGGTGGACGCCTCGCTCGTGAGGTCGATGGCCACGCCGTCCATCACGGCCTCGAGCGCGCGCTCGTCATAGAGACGGCTCAGACGATTCACCACCGCGCGTGCGAGCAGGTATGACCGCGCCAATTCGCCCAGCGCGTCGCCTGCGATCGGCGTGCCGTTTTCGGTGGGCAGCAGTTCCGATCCGTTCAACGCCACTCTGAGCATGTGTGCGTTGAGTTCGGCATCGTCCTTCAGGTATTGCTCGTCTTTGCCGGCCTTGAGCTTGTAGAGCGGCGGCTGCGCGATATACACGTAGCCGCGCTCGATCATGTCCGGCATCTGGCGATAGAAGAACGTGAGCAGCAGCGTGCGAATGTGCGCGCCGTCCACGTCAGCGTCGGTCATGATGATGATGCGGTGGTAGCGCAGCTTCTCGAGGTTGTAGTCTTCCTTGCCGATGCCGCAGCCCAGTGCGGTGATCAGCGTGACGATCTGCTCCGAAGACAGCAGTTTGTCGTAGCGCGCCTTCTCGACGTTGAGCACCTTGCCGCGCAGCGGCAGGATTGCCTGGAACTTGCGGTCGCGGCCTTGCTTGGCCGACCCGCCTGCGGAGTCGCCCTCCACGATGTAGATCTCCGACTTCGCCGGATCTTTCTCCTGGCAGTCCGCGAGCTTGCCGGGCAGACCCACGCCGTCCAGCACGCCTTTACGGCGCGTCATTTCGCGGGCCTTGCGTGCAGCGTCGCGCGCGCGCGCGGCGTCCACAATCTTGCCGCAGATAATCTTCGCGTCGTTCGGCGTTTCGAGCAGAAACTCTTCCAGCGCCTTCGCGACCACTTCCTCAACCGGCGCGCGCACTTCGGACGAAACGAGTTTGTCCTTCGTCTGCGAGCTGAACTTCGGCTCGGGCACCTTCACAGAGAGCACGCACGAAAGACCTTCGCGCATGTCGTCGCCGGAGGTTTCCACCTTCGCCCTCTTCGCGACTTCGTTGTCCGCGATGTACTTGTTGATGACGCGCGTCATCGCCGCGCGCAGGCCGGTCAAGTGCGTGCCGCCGTCGCGCTGCGGAATGTTGTTCGTGAAGCACAGCACGTTCTCGTTGTAGCTGTCGTTCCATTGCATGGCCACTTCCACGCCCACGCCGTCTTTTTCGCCGTTCACGTGGAAGATCGTGGGATGCAGCACCTGCTTCGTCTTGTTGATGTACTCCACGAAGCCCTTCACGCCGCCCACGAACGCGAAATCGTCTTCCTTGCCGCTGCGCTGGTCGGTAAGGCGGATGCGCACGCCGTTATTCAGGAACGACAGCTCACGAATGCGCTTGGCGAGAATGTCGTAGTGGTATTCGACGTTGCCGAAGATGGTTACGTCGGCCATGAAGTGCACTTCGGTGCCGCGGTTTTCGGTTTCGCCGACGTACTGCATCGGCGAGACGCGCTCGCCGTTCACTTCTTCGATCACGCGGTTCTGTGCGATGCCGCGGTGGAACTCCATGAAGTGCTTCTTGCCGCCACGGCGCACGGTGAGGCGCAGCCAACTGGACAGTGCGTTCACGCACGACACGCCCACGCCGTGCAGGCCGCCCGACACCTTGTAGCTGTTCTGGTCGAACTTGCCGCCCGCGTGCAGTTCCGTCATCACGATTTCGGCGGCGCTGCGCTTCGGGTCGTGCTTGTCGTCAAGCTTGATGTCGGTGGGAATGCCGCGGCCATTGTCCTGCACGGAAATGGAGTTGTCCGCGTGAATGATCACGTGGATGTCGTTGCAGTGGCCGGCCAGCGCTTCGTCGATGGAGTTGTCGAGCACTTCGAACACGAGGTGGTGCAGACCGGTGCCGTCCGACGTATCGCCGATATACATCCCCGGGCGCTTGCGGACCGCCTCCAGACCCTCGAGGATCTGAATGGAGGAGGCGCCGTAGCTGTTGTCGGGTTGCGTATTGTTCAGTTCACTCATGGAATTTTCCGGTTCTGCGTCACTGCCAGTGTTGCTGCTCGATACGTTTCAAAAAGCCATAAAAACGCCAAAGGGGCGCTGCGCCCCCTGGTGTTCTTGTTTTTTTGCGGCGTCAGATGCGCATTGGCATCACCACGTATTTGAACTGTTCGTTCTCTGGAATGGTGATGAGCGCGCTGGAGCTGGCATCGCCCAGGCTTACCTGCAGCATGTCGACCTTCAGGTTCGCGAGTACGTCGAGCAGGTACGTGACGTTGAACCCGATGTCGATGGTGTCGCCTTGATAGGCGATCTCCAGTTCTTCCTGCGCCTCCTCCTGGTCCGCGTTCGTGGACATGATCTTCAGCTGGCCCGGCTGCATGATGCAGCGCACGCCCTTGAACTTGTCCGACGTGAGAATGGCCGCGCGTTGCAGCGAATGCTGCAGTTCTTCGCGGCCAATCAGGAACGTGTTCTTGTGCGACTTCGGAATGACGCGCTGGAAGTCGGGGAATTTGCCTTCCACGAGCTTCGACACGAGCTCGACCTGGCCGAAGGTGAACTTGACCTGGGTCTGCGCGATGTCGATTTTCAGCGTGTCGTCGATGTCTTCCAGCAGGCGCTGGAGTTCGAGAATCGTCTTGCGCGGAATGATGACTTCCTGACGCGGGAACGCGCCCTCGATCTTCATGGACGAAAACGCGAGGCGATGGCCGTCGGTCGCGACTGCCATCAGCTGGTCGCCGTCTACCACGAGCAGCATGCCGTTCAGGTAGTAGCGGATGTCCTGCTGCGCCATGGCGAAATACACCTGGCCCAGCAACTGGCGGAACGTTTTTTGCGGAACCGTGAGGCTCGCGCCGAAGTCTTTGGCTTGCGCGACCGTGGGGAACTCGTCCGCGGCGAGCGTCTGCAGCGCGAAACGGCTCTTGCCCGATTGCACGGTCAGACGCTTGTCCGACAGCGACAGGCTTACTTCGCCGCCCGGCATGGCGCGCAGGATGTCGAGCAGCTTGCGCGCAGCCACCGTGGTTGCGATGGAATCGCTGCCTACGCCGAAATCGGCGCGCGTGGTGATCTGGAGTTCGAGGTCCGTGGACAGGAACGACACATCGGAACCGGTTTTGGTAATCAGCAGATTGGCGAGGATCGGCAACGTGTGGCGGCGTTCGACAATGCCGCTCACCGTTTGCAGCGGCCTGAGGAGGTTATCGCGTTCGGTCTTGACCAGTTGCATAGAGTTCCTTCGTTGATGTGACGGCCTGCGCGTCTCGCCCGGCTCGTCACCGCGCGGCCCCGGTCCCCGCCGGCGCCTGCGTGCAGTACCGGCCTCGGCGTGAAAATCCCGCCCGCGACCGCCGGGCGGTTAAACCTGTATTGTGCCTTAAAACGGAACCACTTCCCCAAAATGGGGGTGTTCTGCGAAATAAACAGAGCTGGGCTGCACGGCCTGGCCACCCCGTCTCACCGCCCTTCCCGCATGCGTTTTCACGGTACTGCCTGGCCGGGCGGCAGACCCGGTTGCAGGCGCGATTGAGGTGCAATTGAGGCGCAATTTGCAACAGTGGCAACCGGTCCTGCTATCCCTTCAACGTCTGTTCCAGCACATGCAGTTCGTGATTGAGTTGCGCGTCCTTGCTACGCTCGTCGGCGATCTTGCGCACGGCGTGCAGCACGGTCGTATGATCGCGCCCGCCGAACAGCTCGCCGATCTCGGGCAGGCTCTTCTGCGTCAGCTCTTTCGCAAGGTACATGGCGATCTGCCGCGGCCGCGCGATGTTCGCCGGACGCTTCTTCGAGTACATGTCCGCGACCTTGATGCTGTAGAAATCGGCCACCGTCTTCTGGATGTTTTCCACCGAAATCTGCCGGTTCTGCACCGTGAGCAGGTCTTTCAGCGCTTCCTTGGTGAGTTCGATCGAGATCTCGCGGCCGTGGAACTTCGAGTACGCGAGGATCTTGCGCAGCGCGCCCTCCAGCTCGCGCACGTTCGAGCGCAGATGCTTGGCCACGAAGAACGCGACGTCCTCGTTCAGGCTCACGCCTTCCGACTGCGCCTTGCGCATCAGGATCGCCACGCGCATCTCGAGCTCGGGCGGCTCGATGGCAACGGTCAGGCCTGAATCGAAACGGGAGATCAGGCGGTCGTCGATACCGGAAATCTCTTTCGGATACGTGTCGCTGGTGATGATCACCTGCGCCTTGTTGGCCACCAGCGCCTCGAACGCGTAGAAAAACTCTTCCTGCGTGCGCGACTTGCCCGAGAAGAACTGGATGTCGTCGATCAGCAGGAGGTCGAGAGAATGGTAGTAGCGCTTGAAATCGTCGAACGCCTTGCGCTGATACGCCTTCACGACGTCGGACACGTACTGCTCCGCGTGGATGTAGCGGATGCGCGCGCCGGGCTTGTCCATCAGCAGCTGGTTGCCGATGGCGTGAATCAGGTGAGTCTTGCCGAGCCCCACGCCGCCGTACAGGAAGAGCGGGTTGTACGAGATGCCCGGGTTGTCCGCCACCTGGATCGCGGCGGCGCGGGCGAGCTGGTTCGCCTTGCCGGTCACGAAGTTGTCGAAGGTGAGCACGGGGTTCAGCTTGGAGCGCTCGTAGGTGGGATCGGCTTCATTGCTGGCCACGCCCGCCGCGGCGCCGCCCGGGCGCCATGTACGGCGTGCCGCCGCGGCTTCGTTGGCGTCGAGGCTGGGGAGGTCGAGATCTGCGGCGTCGTCGGCGATCTGGTTTGCACCGTTGCCGGCCGTTGCCACCTGGGCGACCTGGGCTGCGGCGTGAGCCGCATGAGCGGCCTGCACGGCGCCGACGGCGGACTCCACGGCAGCCGCGCCCGGCCCTGCCGCGGTACCAAGCGGCCCAAGCGGCCCGAGCGGGGCACGTGGCGCCGCGGGCGGTCGCACGCCCCCCTTGGGATCGAGGACGAACTGGACGTCGATTGGCGCCTGCCAGAACTCGCGCGCGAGATCGGCGATACGACCGGAAAACTGGCTCTTGACCCAGTCGAGCTTGAAACGGTTCGGCGCGGCAATGCGCAGCGTATTTGCTGCGGCGTCGAAGGCGACCGGGGCCAACGGTTTTATCCACGTCACGTACTGCTGGGGCGTCAATTCACGCTCCAGCAGTGCGGAACAGTGTTGCCAGAAATCGTTCATCAAGTTGCGTCGTTTTGTATGCACCGCCTCCGTCTGCTGCCTCCGTCGCGCGAACACAACGAGGCCCGGGCAGCAGGCGGACAACGCCCCGCCGGGCCCGCGCAGCAAGCGTTTGCGCAAGCGGGCCAAGCCGGAGCGTGGTGCAGGATTCTTGGGATCAAGGCGAGATTCTACCGCCAAAATGCAGGGGGAAGCGAGTTATCCACAGGGCCGGATCAAGGCCCGGCGCGGGGGGTTCAGGAAGGGCTCAGGCCTTTCGGGGCCATCTCGCAGCCGCCTGGACGGCTGCCGAAGTCGCGGCCTAAGCTATTGACGACCAAGAGAAAACCGGCTTAAATAGCGGGTTCCGCGAAAACCAAATCCCTTGACCTGCCGGTTGTCGCCTTGTGTGGCCGGTGTTAACACTGATTAGCGCTGGTCATGCTGGTTACCGGCTGGTCGTAGCGTGAAATGCACGCGTGAGATGCGGCTGCCCATGCAGCCTTCCATGCGATTACCCGCAGCGATGTCCGCGCGGTGGATCCCGGCGAGCAGGCCGGCAACCGACTCTCGACAAGTGAGATCAACATGAAACGTACTTTCCAACCTTCCGTGACGCGCCGTAAGCGCACCCATGGCTTCCGCGTTCGCATGAAGACCGCGGGCGGCCGCAAAGTGATCAACGCCCGCCGCGCGAAGGGCCGCAAGCGCCTCGCCGTCTAAGGCGCGCTGCGAGCGGATTGCGCGCCGGTTCCGGCACTCGCGCCAGCGCGAAACCGGATCTGCGCGCCGCATCAGGCCCAGTTCCGTTGCAAGCGCAAGCCGCCTTTCCCAAAGCCGCAAGGCTGCTGAAAACGGATGAGTTCTCATCCGTTTTTCGTTTGCGCCCGTGGCGCCGTTCGGCGCACTTCGTGGTGTACGGCCGGCCCACCGGCAACGAAGCGCGCCTCGGCCTCGTGATCGGCAAGAAGTTCGCGCCGCGCGCGGTCACGCGCAACCTCGTGCGTCGTATCGCGCGCGAGATGTTCCGGGTGCGCCGCGCCGAGTTCGGCGGATGGGACGTGCTGCTACGTCTGCATACGCGCATCGACCGTAAGGCTTTGCCGAGTGCCTCCTCGCCGCCGCTGAAAGCGTTGTGCCGCACCGAGATCGGCATGCTGCTCGACAAGGCCGCTCGCGAGATCGCGAAGCGCGAAGCGCAGGTGGCGCCGCAGGAGAGCCAGCCGGCGTCCGGCGAGGCTGCGCAAACGGCGCGGCCCGCCGAGCCTGGTGCGGCAGGCACGGCCGGCACCTCGGGCACCGGCAAGACAGCGCCGGCGTGACCATGACCGCGAACGATGTAACCGACCTGCTACGATCCAAGCCAAGCGCGAACGCTGCCACTGCAATTGCCGTCGCCGCACGAACGCCGACCGCTCCTGCGTGCCGAAGGCGCCCTCGGCTAAACCGGGGTAACCAGCGGGGCAGACAGCTCGCTATCCGCTCCACTTCGCGGCTTCACCTTGCCGCACTGCCATGCAAACGGTACTGATCGCATTACTGCGCTTCTACAAGATTGCCGTGAGTCCACTGCTCGGCAACCGGTGCCGCTTTTACCCCTCCTGTTCCGACTACGCGCGCGAAGCAATCCAGTATCATGGCGCCGCGCGTGGTACTTACCTCGCGGCAAGGCGTCTGTGCCGGTGCCATCCGTTTTCCGCGGGCGGCATCGATCTGGTCCCGCCACCTACTTCCCAAAGCGCTGACGCGCCACGCCATCGACACTGAGACAACGCATGGATATCAAACGCACCGTCCTATGGGTCATCTTCTTCATGTCAGCGGTCATGCTGTTCGACAACTGGCAACGCGACCATGGACGCCCGTCGATGTTCTTCCCGAGCGCGACGCCTACCCAGACCGCTGCAAGCGGAGCCTCCGGTGCCGCTGCGGCTTCGGCAACGCCGGAAGCCGGGCAGGCACTGCCGGCCGCCAGCGGCGCCGCACCCGCGAACACGGCACCGGCCGCGCAGGCGCAGTTCGTGCATTTCCGCACCGACGTCTATGACGGCGAGATCGACACGCGCGGCGGCACGCTGGCCAAGCTCTCGCTCGTGAAGGAAGAAGACGGCAAGCCGAACCAGTACATCACGCTCTTCGACCACACGAAGGACCACACGTATCTGGCCCGCACGGGTCTCCTGGGCGGCGACTTCCCGAACCACAACGACGTCTTCACGCCGGCCGCTGGTCCGCGCGAGCTCACGGGTGACGCCAATTCGTTCCAGTTGAGCTTCGAGTCGCCGGTGAAAGGCGGTGTGAAGGTCGTGAAGACGTACACGTTCACGCGCGGCAGCTACGTGATCGGTGTGGACACGAAGATCGACAACGTCGGCACTGCGCCCGTCACGCCGACGCTCTACATGGAACTGGTGCGCGACAGCCAGCCCGTGGAAACGCCGCGCTTCTCACACACGTTCATCGGACCGGCGGTCTACACGAACGAGCATCACTTCCAGAAGATCTCGTTTAGCGACATCGACAAGAACAAGCAGGACTACGCGAGCTCGTCGGACAACGGCTGGGTCGCGATGGTGCAGCACTACTTCGCGACCGCGTGGATTCCCAAGCAAGGCGCGAAGCGTGACATGTACGTCGAGAAGATCGACCCAACGCTGTACCGCGTGGGCGTGAAGGAGCCGGTGGCGACCATCGCGCCGGGGCAGTCGGCCGACGTGTCGGCACGCCTGTTCGCCGGTCCCGAAGAAGAGCGCATGCTCGAAGGCATCGCGCCTGGCCTCGAACTCGTGAAGGACTACGGCTGGGTCACGATCATCGCGAAGCCGCTCTTCTGGCTGCTCGAAAAGATTCACAGCGTGGTGGGCAACTGGGGCTGGGCGATCGTGCTGCTCACCGTGCTCATCAAGGCCGTGTTCTTCCCGCTTTCGGCGGCGAGCTACAAGTCGATGGCGCGCATGAAGGAGATCACGCCGCGCATGCAGGCGCTGCGCGAACGCTTCAAGAGCGACCCGCAGAAGATGAACGCCGCGCTGATGGAGCTCTACAAGACCGAGAAGGTCAATCCGTTCGGCGGCTGCCTGCCGGTGGTGATCCAGATTCCGGTGTTCATTTCGCTGTACTGGGTGCTGCTCTCGTCGGTGGAAATGCGCGGCGCGCCGTGGGTTCTGTGGATTCACGACCTCTCGCAGCAGGACCCGTACTTCATCCTGCCGGTGCTGATGGCCATCTCGATGTTCCTGCAGACGAAGCTCAACCCCACGCCGCCGGACCCCGTGCAGGCCAAGATGATGATGTTCATGCCGATCGCCTTTTCGGTCATGTTCTTCTTCTTCCCTGCCGGCCTCGTGCTGTACTACGTGGTGAACAACGTGCTTTCCATCGCGCAGCAGTGGTACATCACGCGCATGATGGGTCAGAAGAAGAAGGCGGCCTGATCGTCGCACGCGTCGCAAAAAAAGCCGCCCGGCTATCAAACCGGGCGGCTTTTTCTTTTGGCTCGTCGCGGCGCCGTCGCGCTAGCCTGGGCGGCCAACCGCGTGCCAGTTCGAGCCAGCCGGCTTCCGCCGCTCAGCTTTTGCCGGCGTTGCCGTAGAACTCCGAAATGAGTTCCTCCACGAGATAGCGATGATGCGGCGACAGCGCTTCGATCTTCGACGCCAGTTCCAGTGCTTCGGGCGAGAGCGGATACTTTTCGTCGCGGGGCCGTGGCTTGGGCACTGTTGTCGAGCCCGCGCCGCCCGACGGCGGTCCGTAGTGCAGCCAATGCAGATCGACACTCAGCCATTCAGCGAGCGTGCGGAGTTTGTCTTCCTTTGGAATCGTGCGTCCGGTCAGCCACTTGTGGGCCGTTTGCGGCGATACTGGCTCACCGTGATAGCGCAGGTTGAAATGCATGGCGAGGTCAGTACCACCGCGAAGCTTTTCGGGCGCGCGCTTCATCGCGAACTTGAGTCGTTCGGTAAAAGCGGCTTTTTCTTCGGGCGTTGGCATGGCGCGATTGTGCAATCCGCCTCATATGGTGCTAACAACCAGCCAGGCTATATTTAGTGCATTTACGCTATATATAGCCTGATTTGACGATTCTTTGATGCAAACTGGATTCAACTGGCCAATCCTCGCCGAGCCTTGCGGATGGCCGATCTCGTCACGAAGAGACAAAGTCGTCCATGCAATTTCGTCCCAAAATGCATTAGCTAATTCGAGATATCGGATCACCATTAGATATTCGACATGGTCGATTCGCCAAGCGCGCACTTCGCGTTCCTGGCCTCAACGGCGTGCGCGATACAATGCCGGGCGCTCCATGCTTGAGCCCGCAATACGCAACCCGCAACTCGCCGCTCCACCGTTTTCGCTCTGATTCGCCACCATGCTCGCCACCGATTCCGATCCAATCGTCGCCATTGCCACTGCGCCGGGGCGCGGCGGAATCGGCGTAGTGCGCGTCTCGTTCGGTCGCGCCGGCGAGCGCGCCGCCCGGTTGCTGATGCAGACCATCGTCGGGCAAACGCTCGCGGCTCGTCACGCGAGCTATGTGCCCTTCCTCGATGCAAACGGCAATGCGCTGGACCGCGGCATCGCGCTGTACTTCCCCGCGCCGCACTCGTACACCGGCGAGCACGTGCTGGAACTGCAAGGGCACGGCGGCCCCATCGTGCTGCAGCTGGTGCTGCAGCGATGCATCGACGCAGGCCGCGAATTCTCGCTGCGCCTCGCCGAACCGGGCGAATTCACGCGCCGCGCATTTCTCAACGACAAACTCGATCTGGCCCAGGCCGAGGCCGTGGCCGACCTGATCGAGGCCAGCACGGAAGCGGCCGCACGGTCGGCCGGGCGTTCGCTCGAGGGCGCGTTTTCGCGCGATATCCACGCGCTCGTCGAGGACGTCATCGCATTGCGCATGCTCGTCGAAGCGACACTCGATTTCCCCGAGGAAGAGATCGACTTTCTCGAAGCCGCGGACGCACTCGGCAAGCTCGCTCGCATCCGCGAGCAGCTCGCCCACGTGCTCGCTGAGGCACGGCAAGGCGCGCTTCTGCGCGAGGGATTATCGGTGGTGCTTGCGGGGCAGCCGAACGTCGGCAAGTCGTCGCTGCTGAACGCACTGGCGGGCGCGGAACTCGCCATCGTCACGCCGATTGCCGGCACCACGCGCGACAAGGTTTCGCAGACCATTCAGATCGAAGGCATTCCGCTCCATGTGATCGACACCGCAGGGCTGCGCGAGACCGAGGACGAGGTGGAGAAGATCGGCATCGAGCGCACGTGGAGCGAGATCGAACGCGCCGACGTGGTGCTGCACCTGCTCGATGCGCGCGTCGGCATGACCGATGAAGATCGCGCCATCGCGACGCGGTTCCCGGCCGCGGTGCCGGTCATCCGCGTACTCAACAAGAGCGATCTCACGGGTAAGGAGCCCGCCGTGAACCGGCTGAACCCCGCCGCCGAAGGCGACTTGTGCGAAGTGCGGCTTTCGGCAAAGCAAGGCGACGGCGTTTCGCTGTTGCGCGCGGAGTTGCTGCGCATTGCAGGTTGGCAAGCCGGCGCCGAAAGCGTGTACCTTGCCCGCGAACGCCATCTGATCGCACTGCGCGCAGCAGCCCAGCATCTCGAACAGGCAACCATGCACGCCGACCAGAACGCCCAGGCACTGGATCTCTTCGCCGAGGAATTGCGCCTTGCCCAAGAACAGCTGAATTCGATCACCGGCGAATTCACTTCCGACGATTTGCTGGGTGTGATTTTTAGTCGGTTTTGTATTGGGAAATAAGCTGTCGGCAAGCGATGCCGAGGCTCACAAGAGCGTCACCGCAGCGCGATAGCTCATCGAATTGTCAGAAAGACAAAGCGCCGCGCAGAAGCCGAAACGCAACCGCGGAAAAATGGAAACGAGGCGCTACAAAGGGAACGTCGCGGTCGTGATGGAGGCCTTGGCGCCACGGCCTCGGCGGACGGTCAGAAACCGTACGGACGGTAATTTTCGGACACAACTACTACAGCGCGAAGGCGCTATTCTCGCCCTCCATGACTCAATGAGGAGCACGCATCATGGTGAGGCTACTGACGGTTCTCATGCTGGCGGCGGGACTCGCGGGCTGCGTCGTGGCCCCGCCCGGCTACTACGGCTACGCACCGGCGCCCGCGTACTACGGCTATGCGCCCGGTTACTACTACGGGCCATCGATCGACGTCGGTATCGGCTTCGGCGGCGGACATGGCTGGCACGGCCGCTAATCCCAATGAGGCCAAGGGGCATCGGCAACGCGCCGATGCTCGCCACAAAAGCGCGCTGCGTGGGCAACGGCCAGGCACGCGCATTTGATCGTGCCTAACGTCGGCGGAAGTGTCCGCTTCTGGGATCGACGAAAGATGCAAAGGCGACAAGCGCGCCGATAGCGATCGGCGACGCAATCAGGACTGCGGTCAGCATGACTTGCCCCGTAACGAAACTGGTGGTCTAGACGTCTATGGCTTTTCGGTATTGTGGGCGAATCATCGGACAAGAGCGCCATCACGCCAATAGGGACCGCACATTACGTGAATTCCCTGCCGCAGCTTTGTTTCTTCATGCAGCCGGCGTGGGCTGTAGACATTCCTTCAATTCACCTTTTGCGCCCTGGCCTGCTGCTCGGAAAAAGCAAGCAGATCGCCCAGCGACTTGTGGAGGTCCCGCAGGCTTTGCAGCGGCAACGCGAATGCGAGCCAGCCGAAACGTGTGTGGCGCAGTTGCAGCAGCGCGCCGCCCACGAACATCTCCGGCGCGACCCACCACCTCGGATCAAGCTGTGCCTGCACCTGCTCGCCTGCGACGGGGTCGCGCGTGCGCACCGGCGGCTGGAGTTGTTCCCGCAGCAGGCCAAGACCTTCGATAAGCCGTTCGACGTGCTCGGCCGCGAGCGGCATAGCGGCATCGGCGCGCTGGCAGTTCATCGAGATGCGCCCGTCTTCGTCGATCAGGGAAACCGTCATTAAGGTGGTCATGCTGCGCTTCGTGCTGCCTGTGCTGCCGCGTGTGGATGGGAAAGAAGCGACCCGTCTCACCTGAGCGAAGCAACGGCCCATGAGTGTGACGCGGTGTGCCGCCGGGCGGGCATGCCGCGAGCGTGCGCGCCTATCGTACTGGCACGCCAGGAGGAAAACGAGAGTGAAGACCTTGCCAACTCTTGCCGCTGTGCGAACTCGTAAGAGCGGCCTTGAGAATTAACCGTGACGCGCACTTTGTCGGGCGTGCCCGGCATCGTGCCCGTCGGCCTCGCCGTGCGGCGAGCCATTGCGTTGGCGTGGCGGCACCGTTCCGCACAGCGTGGTCAGCGCGATGCTGATTACCATGAGCGCAAACAGCGCGAGGAAGTACGTCATCCAGGAGAACTCGAACAACACGAGCGCCTCCTTCCCTCATACAACGATCTGATGAGACGCAGCGGAGTCAGTGATGAATGAGACTGCGAACAGGATGCCGCCAGTCGATACGGCGCTGCTCCGTATCGTGGACAACACGTTGCCGATGTTCCTGCCAGAGCTCGTCCGAAAACAGGAACGCAACGATTAACAACGGCACGATGAGAAACGCGCCCAGTACCAGATGCTCGATCACGATAGCCTCCTGATCGCAGAGGAGCCGTGATTTTCATTCTAGACGGCCGCCGGCGAATTGCATCGTGGGCAAACACGCATTGCAGGCAATCGGGCAGGCGCGGCGCGGCTTGTGACCGTCCTGTCAAACGGCCGGCAAGCCGCGCGGTTATTGGCTGGGCGGGCCTTCACGGCGCGGCGGGAAGTTCGCGCCGAACCGGCTCCCTCCCCTTGATTGAATGTGTTGAAGACGCACGGTACGTCGTACGGCGAACGTCTATCGCGGCGACTGATGGTCCCATCGGATCTGCGTGCGCGCTGCCAGGTGAAACGTCAGCGCCCCTTGTTCAGGCCGCCGACTTTTTCCACACCGCTGCCAGTAGCCCGGCACCGATCAGCAGCGTGCCGCCGGTGCGGTTCACCACGCGCTGAACCTGCGCGCTGCGAATCGCGCTGCGGGCCGCCGAGGCGAGCATGGCGTAAGCAAAGGCATTGGCCGTAGCCAGCGTGACGAACGTCGCTTCGAGGACGACGATCTGCGGCCACGTTGGCGCGTGGGCGTCGAGGAACTGCGGCACGAACGCGACGAAGAAGATGATGCTCTTCGGGTTCAACGCAGTGACCGCGTACGCATGGGCAAAGATGCGGCCCGTGCGCGTTTCGGGAGGGGCCGGCATGCCGCCGGCGGGCGCACCGCTTTCCGTTGTGACCGCAGGCGCGGCCGGCGCGCGCCACAGCTTGATGCCCAGATACACCAGATAAGCAGCACCTACCCACTTGAGCGCGGTGAACAGCGTCGCGGACGCGGCAAGCAGGACGCCAAGTCCGAGCATGGACGCCGTCATCGAAGTGAGATCGCCAAGCGCGACACCGGCCGTGGTGGCGAGCGCATAGCGTCGGCCATGGCCGAGTGCATATGAAATAACGAGCAAGACGGTGGGGCCTGGGATGGCGATGAGAATGGCGGACGCGATGGCAAAAGGAAGCCAGTGAGCGAGGGTCATGAAAATCTCCGGGGAAGACGTTTGATTTATCCACGAAGCCGCGGCGTGCGCAAGTACACCAGACGGCCGGCAAGGCCAAACATGGAACGAACGGGTAAACCCTCGTTATTGGCATTCCCGACTGCATTCGTTTGCCGCCGATTTATCGGGCTGACGTAATAAAACCGACGATATGGCATCCTTTTTATTCTGCATCCGATGCGTTATGAGACGCCTATGACGCGCGTTTCACATCCCGTTCATGTGACTTTAGGTGCGGCGCGTCATTTTCTTTTGCGATTTAGTAAATCACTTAACTGGATTATCAGGTTAACGGTTTGGATCACGCACAGCCTTATAGGGCAAGCGTCACAAGGCGGCTCCGGCGGAACGCAAGGCTATCGCTTCCCTTTTCCGGCCGGCATGTGCGGCTGCTTCGATATGTCGCATAGGGTGCGACAATTCGCCGCTGTTGCGAACGCACACAAGATGTGCTTGCAGTCTTTTGCGCTTCTTCTAAATTGAAAGCTGCGGGAATTCCTTTGAAGTTAAATACATAGCTAACCTGAGCAAATTACCCGCAGGAGGCGAATATGAAGATGCTAGCCGGTTTGATTGTCGCAGCAGCGGGACTCGTTGCCGTTTCCGCCGTACAGGCGCAGGACACGGTAGTCAGGCCGCAACAAACCATTCAGTTCAAGCCAGGCTCCTACGGCTGTCTTTCGCGGGACAAGCTCGACGCGGTCAACGACCATCAGCGGGCGGGCGAACAGCAAAAGATGCAGGAGTTCTTCTCCGGCTTCGAATGCCTGTCCACCCCGGAAAACCAGCAATTCCGCGTCGTGCAGGTTGTCGGCCATGAAGTGGAATTCGTGAACGCGGGCAACACCGACCAGCAAGGTCTCTGGACAAACGACAGGTTCATCAAGCAATAACGCAGCTGTCGTTCGCTGTACGAGCGCGAAGCGGCGCCCAGGAGCGCCGCGGAGGGCGCGCATGGGCGGCGAGCAGTGACGAACGGTCTGGCCATTGCGCCAGGCCGTTTGTTTTTGTCCATCCTCTGCCGAGTGGCAACCCGCCAGATCGCACGGCGTCGCGCAACCCACAAATCGCTATCTCGCCGTGAGCAATAACGGAAAGGCGCGCGGCGCGACGGCAAAGCGTCCGGTATCATCACGCGCCGGCGTTCAGTCTGAATGATCGAACGTCGTCTTCATGAAGGGCGACGCGCTGCGATCGCCTCCATCGTTGGGCCGGGAACAACGCGTGCTTTTCTCACTACATGAAACGCACGCTGTCGCGCCGGTCAATCGTGCTCCAAAGGCTCGAAATAAGACGGCCCGTTTTTGCGGGTCCGGGATACTCCATGGCGCTCAAATCGACGATATACAAAGCCGAACTCCAGATCGCGGACATGGACCGCCATTACTACGCCGATCACGCGCTCACCATCGCGCGGCATCCTTCGGAAACGGACGAACGCATGATGGTGCGCATCGCCGCGTTCGCGCTCTTCGCGCAGGAACGGCTCGAATTCTGTAAAGGTCTCTCGGACACGGACGAGCCAGACCTCTGGCAAAAGGATCTGACGGGCGCCATCGAACGATGGATCGAGGTCGGCCAGCCCGACGAGCGGCGCATCGCCAAGGCCTGCGGCCGTGCCGAGGACGTAGTCGTGATCGCCTACGGCGGCCGTACTTCGGATATCTGGTGGCAGGGCGTCCAGACGCGGCTAGACCGGCTTCGCAACGTGACGGTTTGGTCGCTCGGCGAGGGCGTCGCGGCATCGCTCGGCGCGCTCGCGGAGCGCACCATGCGCCTCCAATGCACCGTGCAGGACGGCACCGCATGGCTTGGCAGCGCGACGACCGAGCCGGTGGCAGTCGACTGGACGGTGTTGAAGGCGCCGGCGAACGCGGCATAGCCGGCGAGGGCGGCCGCGCGGCCCAAACCTAGAGCGAAGTGGTCAGCGCGTCGTCGGGCGGCCCCTTGAGCTCCACCATGTTGCCTTCCGGATCGAACAGATAGAGCGACGGGCCGTAACCGTCCGCGCCGTAACGCACGCCCTGGGCGCCCACTTCGGCGCCGGCCGCCTTCAGATGCGCCACGAGCGCCTCGGCGTCGAACTGCTCGATGCGCAGACACAGATGGTCCATATTGCGACCGACGCCCGGCGTGCCGCTTTCAGGGCGGTCGATCCTGGCGCCCACCTGCAGCAGGTCGATCAGCGAGCGCCCCGCACGCAACTGTACGAGCCCCAGATCGCGCTGCTCCTTTTCGACGAAGCAGCCGAGCACGTCGCAGTAGAACCGCGCCAGCGCATCCAGATTGGCGGCCCGGATCACGACATGGTCGATCTCGCGGATGTGGATCTTCATCGGAAAGCCTCCTGCACGTTCGCGGCCGATAACGGCAGTGTAGGGGACGGGCGGAACGGTGGCGCAGGCCGCGCGATCTGGGACACGGCGAGGCGCAAAGGCACGGGCCAGTGACGCGGCGGCGCAGGCCGCGACGCCGAGCGTCAACGGCAGCCAGCGGGTACGATTAGGCGCTACCGGGAAGGAAAGAGTCGGCCCGCGCAAACCCGGCCGAACCGGCCCGCGAGCCTTTCCTGAAACCTATGGACGAAAAAAAGCCCACTCAAGTGAGCGGGCTTAATCCATATCAGGAGGAGACATGGAGGAGACAGAAACCAATATACACAACGGGTTGGTGCGACGCAATGTTTTTTTAAGGGAAAACCCGTAACGATGTCGATTTGTCGCACTTTGCACACAGCGACCGTCCGACTAGTCCGAGGGAGCCGGGCCGGCGCGGCAATGAAACCGCAAGAACCGGAGCGCACCGCCAACGCGCCGCCACTACATTGGAAGCGTCCAAACACATTGCAGGGGCTTTGAGATGAAAACAGCCTGGGCAACCGATACAACCGATACAACCGATACCGAGCGCTGGGACGCCATTACCCGGCGCAACGCCGAAGCCGACGGCGCCTTCTTCTATGGCGTGCGGACGACGGGCGTGTTCTGCCGTCCGTCGTGCGCCTCGCGCCTGCCGCGGCGGGAAAACGTCCAGTTCTTCGCGTCTGCCGACGCTGCACGCGCCGCCGGCTACCGCGAGTGCAAGCGCTGCCAGCCGGGCGGTCTGCCGCGCGAGCTGGAGGTCGTCAATCGCGCGTGCGCCGTGCTGGACGCCGCCGCGCACGAGCGCCTCACGCTCGCGCAATTGAGCGACGCCGTGCACTTGAGCCCGTTCCATCTTCAGCGGCTGTTCAAGCGGGTGGTGGGCGTGTCGCCGCGGCAATATCAGGCCGCGCGCCGCGCCGCCGCGTTGCGCGACGCGCTTCAGCGGGGTACCGGCGTGACGCGGGCGAGCGTGGATGCAGGCTTCGGCTCGCCATCGCGGCTGTACGACAGCGCCGGCGCCGAACTCGGAATGACGCCGTCCGTGTACCGGCGCAAGGGCGCCGGGCTCGTCGTGCGCTACGCGAGCGCGCCGACAGCACTCGGTTACGTGCTCGTTGCCGCCACGGACAAAGGCATTTGCCGGATCGCATTCGGCGACGAGCCGGCCGCGCTTGCCGACGAGCTACGCGCCGAGTTCTCGAACGCCAGGCTCGCCGAAGACGCGGCGCGCATCGCGCCTTTCATCGCCCGGGTCGAAGCGTACCTGGGCGGCGAGCAGGAACGTGTCGAGCTGCCCCTCGACATCGCCGCGACCGCGTTTCAGCAACGCGTCTGGGACGCCCTCCAGCGCATTCCGTACGGCGAAACACGCAGCTACTCGCAGATTGCCGAGGTTGTGGGCGCGCCTCGCGCGGTGCGCGCGGTGGCAAGCGCGTGCGCGTCGAATCCGGTGGCGCTGGCCATCCCGTGTCATCGCGTGGTGCAAAAGGGTGGCGCGCTCGCGGGTTACCGGTGGGGATTGCAGCGCAAAGCCGCATTGCTCGCCGCCGAGGCCTCGCACGGCGCCGCGCAGCCGGCCACGGCGGCGGGCAGGGGGAACGGCGATCCGGCGAGCAAGTCGGTGGCAAAGGCGGGCGGTAACCCCGTCATCGAGCCTGCTTCCTGGGATCACGCCGCTTGAGCGCCGCCATCCCGTCCACGACATCGGCCACCTCCGCTGAAACGGGAAAAGCCACACTGGAGCTGCCGTTCAAGGCGCCTTATGACTGGCCGCGCTTACTGCGCTTCTTCGCCGGCCGCGCGACGCTGGGTGTCGAAGCAGTCGAAGACGGCGCGTACCGCCGCGCCATCGAATGGCACGGCGCCGAAGGCACGCTCACCGTGCGCCAACACCCCCGCAAACGCTGCGTCGTCGCGACGATCGAAGGCGCGGCGAGCCGTCACGCAGACGCGCTCGCCGCGCCCATCGCCCGCATGTTCGACCTGCGTGCGAACCCGGCGCAGATCCACGCACACCTTGGCGCCGACGCCTGGCTCGCGCCGCTCGTCGATGCCGCGCCCGGCCTGCGCGTGCCGGGCGCGTGGTCGGGCTTCGAACTCGTGGTGCGCGCCATCGTCGGCCAGCAGGTGAGCGTAAAAGCCGCAACGACGATCATCGGACGGCTCGTGCAGCGCGCCGGTTGCCGCATCCACGATCATCCCCACGAAAGCACGGCATGGCGCTTTCCGACGCCCGCCGCGCTCGCCGCCGCCAACCTCGACAAGATCGGCATGCCCGGCAAGCGCGTCGCCGCGTTGCAGGGTTTCGCGCAGGCGGTGGCATCGGGCGACGTGCCCATCGACGATACGGCGGTCGCCACGCGCGACGCCGCCGCCTTGCGCGCGGCGCTGCTCGCGTTGCCCGGCATTGGTCCGTGGACCGTGGAGTACGTCGCCATGCGGGCCTGGCGCGACCCCGACGCATGGCCCGCCACGGACCTCGTGCTGATGCAGTCGATTGCCGCACGCGACCCGTCGCTCGCGCGCGCCACGCAGCAGCGCGCGCGCACCGACGCGTGGCGGCCGTGGCGCGCCTACGCGGCCCTTCATCTGTGGAACGAGGTGGCAGACCGGGCGGGCGCGGCGCGCGGCGGTTGAAGGCCAAGGCTCGTGTGTGCAAGCGCGGCAGTTACAGATGAAGCGCTACTGGCATCCATCGCACGGATTCGCACGAAATGCGAACCGGCACGAAATGCGAACCGACCTGTAAAACAAGGCAAAAACCGCGGCAAAGGTAAGGGCAACAAGCGAGGTCGGACCGCTCCGGCACGGCCGCCAGAGCATGCAACACACGGCGCCGACTGTGCTCGAGGGCACGCCAAGCAGGGCGCGTGGCGAGATGTTAAAGTGCCCGCTACCGAAAAATTTACCGCCCGCCGCAGCCTCGCAATCACGACGCGAACCGCGCACGGACGGTACCTGCCTGACCCGACTCAATGCCAGACACGACCTCCATCCGCACGAACGACGTTCTCTCGCAGCGCCTCTCCGTGCTGAGTGCCGGGCCGCAGCGCAGCGCGCTCACGCGCGGCTTGCGCGGCATCGAAAAAGAGAGCCTGCGCGTCACGCACGACGGCCGGCTCGCCATGACGCCGCACCCGGCGGCGCTCGGCTCGGCGCTCACGCATCCGTCGCTCACCACGGACTACTCGGAAGCGCTGCTCGAACTCATCACGCCCGCCGAACACGACGCGGCCGACACGCTCGCGCGCCTCGACGAACTGCATCGCTTCGTGTACGCCTCGATTGGCGACGAGATTTTGTGGAACAGTTCGATGCCGGGCCTCTTGCCCGATACCGACGACGGCATTCCCATCGCGCGTTACGGCAGCTCGAACATCGGCAAGCTCAAGTACGTGTATCGCGTGGGCCTCGCGTTGCGCTACGGGCGCACGATGCAATGCATCGCCGGCATCCACTACAACTATTCGCTGAACGAAGAAGTGTGGCGCCTGCTGCACGCGCATCACCAATCCACGGCAACGGCCGTCGATTACCAGTCCGAGCGCTACTTCGCGCTCATCCGCAACTTCCGCCGCACGAGCTGGCTGCTCATGTATCTGTTCGGCGCGTCGCCGGCGCTGGATGCGCGCTTCCTGCGCGGCCGTCCGCATACGCTGGAAACGTTCGACGCCCACACGCTCTATCGTCCCTACGCGACGAGCCTGCGCATGAGCGATCTCGGTTACTCGAACACCACGGGGCAAGCCGCGCTGCATGCCGATTACGACACGCTGCAAGGCTATCTGGATGCACTCACCGAAGCGGTGAGCCAACCGTATCCGCCGTACGAAGCCATCGGCACGCATCGCGACGGCGAGTGGATTCAGATCAACACGAACGTGCTGCAGATCGAAAACGAGTTCTACTCAACGATCCGTCCGAAGCGCATTACGTATCCCGGCGAGCGTCCGCTTCACGCGCTTGCCTCTCGCGGCGTGCAGTACGTCGAAGTGCGCTGCATGGACATCGATCCGTTCGAGCCTGTCGGCATTGCACTTTCCACGGCGCGTTTTCTGGACGCGTACCTGCTTGCTTGCGTGCTGGACGACAGCGCGCCGTTGCCGCCCGAAGCCTATGCCGAGGCGAACCGCAACTTCGGGCGCGTAACGATGGAAGGGCGCAAGCCTGGGCTCGAACTCACCCGCGACGGCAAGACGGTTTCCATGCAGGACTGGGCAGCCGAATTGCTCTCGAAGATCGACCTCGCCGCAGCCGCGCTCGACGCGGCAGCCGGCACCGACGAGCACGCCCGCGCCGTAGCCATGCAGCGCGCGAAACTCGCCGACGCGTCGCTCACGCCATCGGCGCGCGTCTTGCACGCCATGCGTGAGCAGCAACAAGGCTTCCTGCAATTCAGCCTCGCGCAAAGCGAGCAGCACGCGGCGTTCTTCCGCGCAAGGCCGCTCGATGCCGCCTCGACCGCGCAATTCGAGGCGCTGGCGGCGCAGTCCATCGAGGAACAGGTAAAGATGGAGCGCGAGGAAGCAGGCTCGTTCGATGCTTTCGTCGCCGCTTATCGCGCGTACACGCTGAACCGCTTCAGCGTCTAGCGGGGCGCCGCGCAGCATGCCGCCATGTGCTTCGCGGCATCCATCGTGCGGCGAAGCGCCTATCAACCTCTTCGCATGAAACGCACGCGCCTTCGCGCAGTCCAACTTTCAAGAACACGAGCGCCACTCGGCTGACCCTGGTTAGCCTTGCCTGGCCTCAATCGGCACCAGCCGCGAACCCGCGCCAGCGCGGCTCGCCGTTCCGCTCAGGGAGGGCATGAACGCAATGAAACGAATCTTTCCAGCCTTGCTGTGCGTTGCCGCAGCCGCATGCACCACGCGCGGCGAGGTCAAGCCTGAAGTGATGCAGATCGCCACCACGCCGCTCACATGCACGAGCAAGTCGCAATGCGATGCCTGGTGGCAACGGGCCCAGACCTGGGTGAAGGACCACTCGAAATACGAGCTGCAAACGGTCAACGACTCGCTGATCCAGACCGCCGGGCCCGATGGCGGCCGTCGCGCGCTTGCATTCGAGATCACGAAAACGCCGAACCCCGATGGCAGCATGACGATCGGCTTCGCCGCGCATTGCGACAGTTCGCTCGGCTGCAAGCCCGACCCATGGAACGCAGGCGCCGACTTCAAAGCCTACGTGCGGGGCAGCGGACCGGGCATGCCCGCCACGCCACCTGCGCCTGCGGCCACGCAGAAGCCCGGCGCGTTGCCCGATCAACCGGCCGCGGCACCAGCGGCATCGTCAGACAGTTCTCCGGTCTCGCAATAGAGGCGGACGGCCTCGGGCCTCAGTGAGCGCGCCCGATCAAGCGCTTCATTCAACGCTCCAGGCCGCGCGCCCCATCAATGGCCCATCGACGCGGCCGCGCCCTTCTTCGGCCGCGTAATCCACACCAGCCCCGCCAGCACCAGAAAGGCGACGCACGAGATCCGGAAGAAATCGTTGGTCGCCATCATGTAGCCCTGCTGCGTGATGATTTGGTCAATCTGCGCATTCGCACTCTGGCCCGCAACGCCCAGACTCGCGAGCGCGTTGCTGAATGAGCTCGTGGTCTGCGAATAGACGCTCACCGATTCGGTCAACACCGCGTGGTGGCGAATCGCGTCGTTTTCCCAGAACGTATTGCTGATCGCCGTGCCGATTGCGCCGGAAAGCGTGCGCAGGAAGTTCGATAGCCCCGAGGCGCTTGCGAGCCGCTCATCGGGCACGCTCGACAGCGTGATGGTCGTCATCGGCACAAAGAAGCACGCCACGCCGATACCCTGCACGAGCCGCGGCAAGATCACCTTGTCGAACGGCACGTCGAGGGTAAAGCTCGCGTTCCAATACGAGACAAACGCGAACACGAGAAACGCGAAGCACGCCACCACGCGCAGGTTCAGCCGGTCCATGTTGCGTCCGATCATGGGCGAGAGCACGAGCGCGAGCAGCCCCACCGGCGCGGTAGCAAGCCCCGCGAGGCCGGACGTGTAACCCATCACCGTCTGAAGCCACAGCGGAAAGATCACCACCGAGCCGAAGAACGCCATGTAGCCGAACGAGATGATCAACGCGCCGAGCGCGAAATTGCGGTCTCTGAAAAGCGAAAGGTCGACCACCGGCTCCTTTTCGGTCATTTCCCACACGAGCATGAACGCGATTGCGACCACCGCGATGATCGCCAGTGCCACGATGAACTTCGAACTGAACCAGTCGCGGTCCTTGCCGAGGTCCAACATCATCTGCAGGCACGACACGCCGATCACCAGCAGCGCGAGACCCACGGCATCGATGCGCTGCTTCGTCGTCTTCGTCTCGCGTCCACGCAGAAGGAAAAACGCGCAGGTCGCGGAGAAGATGCCGATGGGCATGTTGATGTAGAAGATCCAGGGCCACGTGTAGTTGTCCGTGATCCAGCCGCCCATCACGGGCCCGAAGATGGGCGCGACGATCACCGTCATCGCCCATAGCCCGAGCGCGAGACCGCGTTTCTCGGGCGGATACGAGCGCATCAGGATAGTCTGCGAGAGCGGCACCATCGGCCCCGAAACGAGACCCTGCACGAGCCGGAACGCGATCAGCGTCTCGAAGTTGGAGGCAAACCCGCACGCCGCCGAAGCGAGCGTAAAGAGCAGCACGGAGAGGGTAAAGAGCCGCACTTCGCCCACGCGGCGCGCGAGCCACCCGGTGAGTGGCACGGCGATGGCCGAAGCCACCGAGTACGACGAAATCACCCATGTGCCTTCGCTGTTCGCCACGCCGAGGTTGCCCGAAATGGTGGGCACCGCGACGTTCGCAATCGAGGTGTCGAGCACCTCCATGAAGGTGCCGAGCGCGAGCCCGACCGTCAGCAGGGCGAGTGTGCCGCCGGAGAGCGGCGCGGGTTCCGCGGGCGCGGGCAGGGCGGATGAAGCGGTTGCGTTCATGGTCCAGTCTCTCGTTGGCCCGGCAGAATCCTGTCATGTCATGAATTCAGGCCGCGTGAGCGGCGCTGCATCCATGCAACAACACTTTCTGCCCAGACAGATAAATTCCGGCAATACGGCGCGCTGAGGTGTGATCGCGCACCGCCGTTACGTCAGCAATGCGAATCTTTCCCGGCGGCTGCGGGGCAGCCGCCCGTGTCCACGTCGGGCGCGTTGGCGATGAACCGCGCAAGCAGGCCCATCAGCTGTGTCACTTCTTCTTGCGAAAAGCCGCGCAGTTGCTCGTTGAGCACCCGCGCGATGATGGCCGGCAACTGCCGGGCCGCGTCCTCGCCCGGTGCCGTGAGCGCCAGCTCCACGACGCGCCGGTCCGTACTGCTCCGGCTGCGCGCGATGAGGCCCTTCTTCTCCAGCCTGTCCAGCATGCGCGTCATCGACCCGCTGTCGTACGAAAGCTCGCGCGACAGGTCATACGGCGTATTCGCGCGGCGCCACAGCAGCAGCAGCATCACGCCGATCTGAGAAGCGGTCAGCCCAAGCGGCTCGAGCGCGCGGTCCATCCGCTGCCCAAGAACGTTGCGGGCCTTGGACAGGTAGTAACCGAGACTCGACTCGAGGTTGATGTCAGCCGGGTCGTAAGGGCCATCGCTCATCGACAAAGTTCCGCAGAGAACAACACGTCACCTGATTTGGCGCAGAGTATGTTGCAAATTAATTGCATAGTCAATATTATTGAAGGCAATCAATTACGCGCACCCGATTGGCCCGCGCGTGCAAGGATGTTCGCCATGCCGTACCTGAAAAACGCTCTCGGCGGCCTCGGCCGCTCTCTCACCGACATCGCGCTGGAGTCGCTCCAGAAGCCGGTGCGCTGGTGGAAGATCGCGTTGTACGCGGCGATGTTCGTGTTGCCGGGCGGCTCGCTGGCGGTGTTGTTCTTTGCCTGGGCCGAACGACGGCGGCAGCGCGAGGCGTGCCGCGGCGAACCATGCCCCGCCGGTGCCGGCAAAACGCCCGCCTGCCGTGCAGCCACGCCCCATGCGCGGCGGTCGGCGGGCCGTAACGACGAGTAATCGTCGGACCAGCGCCGGTAACACATCCTTCACCTTCCCCGCATTAACCTTGCGGTTTCGCGCCGGTCTGCGCGCTGCGCTACCATTGCCCGATCGACTGCAGCAACGGCCGGAACGTGCCGGCCTCGCCGAACATGGGCGCGGCGGGTACGCCAGTGCCGCATTCGGCAAGCCCGGGCGGCGCCGCATGCGCGCCGCCCGCATCGACAGGAATTCATTGCATGCCGTTTCATCGAATCACGCGCGCGTCTGCCGCGGTGCCAGGTTCCGGACCGTCCAGCCGACCAGGCCAGCCGCACCTTGCCACGCTCGCGGTCATCGCCGCCGCTGCCGCGCTGCTCGCCGGCTGCGCCGTGGGCCCCGACTACCACCGTCCGGCCACGGCCGTTCCCGCAACCTACAAGGAAACGCCCGACGGCTGGAAAGTGGCGCAGCCCGCCGACCAGCACGACCGCGGCGACTGGTGGGCCATCTACAACGACGCGCAGCTGAACGCGCTGGAAGACAAGCTCAACCGCAACAACCAGTCGATCGCCCAGTTCGCGGCCGCGTATCGTCAGGCGCGGGCACTCGTCGGCGAGGCGCGCGCGTCGTATTTCCCCGTGATCACCGCGTCGGGTAGCGCGAGCCGTTCGCGCTCGCCACTGAGTTCCAGCAGCTCGTCCAGTTCGTTTTCTAGCGGCCGCTCGGGCGTCATCAGCAACAGCTACAGCGCCTCGCTCGACGCGAGCTGGGAGCCCGACCTCTGGGGCAAGGTAAGCCGCACCGTGGGCGCCCAGGAGGCGAGCCAGCAAAGCGCGGCTGCGGACCTTGCAAACGCGCGTCTCTCAGCCCAGGCCACGCTCGCGCAGACCTACTTCTCGCTGCGCTCGCTGGACGCCCAGCAGAAGCTGCTCGACGACACCGTCGCCGCCTTCCAGCGTTCCCTGCAACTGACGCAGAACCAGTACGCCCAAGGCGTGGCCGGCCGCGCCGACGTGATCCAGGCGCAAACGCAGTTGCAGTCGGCTCAGGCATCGGCCATCGACAACGGCGTGGCGCGCGCCCAGGACGAGCACGCCATCGCCGTGCTGGTGGGCGAACCGGCCTCTACGTTCTCGATTCCGCCCGCGCCGCTCGACGCCGTGCCGCCGCAGGTACCCGTGCAGATGCCGTCGGCGCTGCTGGAACGTCGGCCCGACATTGCGTCGGCCGAGCGCAAGGCCGCCGCCGCGAACGAGGAGATCGGCGTGGCCATTGCCGCGTATTTCCCGTCGCTCACGCTTTCGGCAAGCGGCGGCTTCGAAAGCTCGGTGTTTTCGAAGCTGCTTTCCATGCCGTCGCGCTTCTGGACGCTCGGGCCGTCGCTGGCCGGCACGATCTTCGACGCGGGCCTGCGCCGCGCGCAGACGGAGGCCGCCCGCGCCGCCTACGACCAGCAGGCCGCTGCGTACCGCCAGGCGGTGCTCGCCGCGTTCCAGGACGTGGAAGACAACCTCGCGTCGCAGCGCATCCTCGCGCAGGAAATCGTCGTGCAGCAGCAGGCGGTGGAATCGGCGAAGCACGCGCTCGACATCATCACGAACGAGTACAAGGCGGGCACCGTGGCGTACTTGAACGTGCTCACGGCGCAGACCACCGCGTTCACGGCCGAGCAGAAGCTCGCGAGCCTTGCGGGGCAGCGGATGGTGTCGTCGGTAGGACTCGTGAAGGCGCTCGGCGGCGGCTGGGACGTCGCGCAGATGGATCGCGAAACGGGCGACGTGATGGCGCCCGCGGCCGCGCCGGCTTCGACGCCGGCCGCGGCGGGGCAACAATCGCCGGGTGCCGCGCCAGCCGGCGCCGGGTCGAGCCAAGCGCAGGGTCAAGCGCAGGGTGAAACGCAGGGTCAAGCGCCGAGCCAAACGCCGGACCCAACCCCAGCGAGTTGAAAAACCGTCAGCGGAAGAACACCAGCGCGACCGTTCCCGGCCCCGTGGGCCGCCCCAGCAGATTCAGCAAACCTGCCAGGTTGTCGCGCTGGTCGGGCGTCGCGCTCGCGGTGCCCTGAAACGAGGTGGACGCCGGTGACACCACGCCGTGGCCCGCGAGCATGAGCGGACCCTTCAAGGTGGAAAGATCGAGCGTCGACGAAACGCCCTGCGCCTGAAACACCACCTGGTACGTCCCCAGCGGCTTCACGAGCGACACGCGCGAGCTCATGTCGTCGAGCGTGATGGTGAGACGGCCGAACGCTTCGTTGCCGAAGGTGCGCCAGTCGGTCCAGGCGAGCCGCACGTCGCCTTGCAGATCGAGCGTATTGAACGGCGCGCCCAGGCCGCTCAGCAGCGAAGCCGGCACCGTCATCGCGCCCGCCGAAAGCACGGCGCCACGCGTGGTGGCATCCACGGTGACTGGGTCCGGCATCGCTTCGCTCTGGCGCATGCGCATCTGCACGCGCCCCGTGAAAAGCGGCCAGAACGCCGTCTGCCATTCGATGCGGCCCGGCAGCACCGTAGCGCCGGTCTCGTCGGGACCGGCCGCGAGCATCAGCGAGGCCGAGCCGTGCCACAACGAGCCGGCCGATTCCACCAGGTTCACGTGCCCGTGCGTGGCCTTCGCGAACTGCGGCGCAATCCACGCGGCCGGCAACATGGCGAGCAGCACGACGCTGCTCGAAAGCACGGCCACCACGAGCCACGGCAGCGCGGCGCGCACATGGCGCATCCAGAAGCTCATGCGAAATCCTGTGCGTCGGCCATCAATGGACGGACGGCGGCTGTAGCGACGCGGTCAGGTCCACCTGGCCGTCGGCCTTGAGCGCCGTCACGTGCGCCTCGGAAACCTGCACCTTGAACTGCTTGCGGGCGTCGTCGAGCCAGGCCACCCACGCCGGGAACGGTGCGTTCTTCATCTGCACCTGCACTGCGTTGCCGATCACCTGCACCTGAGCGGGCGGCAAGCCGTGATCGTTGAGCGAGGCGGACAAGGCGTCGCGCAGCGCGATGCCGGTGGGCGCCACGCCCTGCGCCGCAGCCGAGAGCGTGCGCGCCTCGTTGGCCTGCGCCGTCATTTGCGCGAGCTGGCGCTGCATGGCGGGCAGCGTCTCGCGCAGCTGCGCGCGGCCATCCTGGGCCGGCGACCACAGCACCGACCAGCCGATCACCACGGCCAGCACCGCGCCGCCCCACGTGATGAGCTGCTTTTCGCGCGCCGTGCGCACTTCCCAGAAACGGGCCCAGGCTTCTGCGAGTGCCGTCTTCATGATCCGCTCCTGATGGTCCACTTGCCCGTGTTGCTATCGATGGCGCCCGAGAGTCCGTTGCGTTCCAGCCGTTTGCCGAAGTCGGGGTCCACCTTGACCTCGGGCTTGAAGGTCACGTCGAGCCGACGGTCGTGGTAATCGAGCGCCGCAATGCCGTTGACGGGCACCGGCCCCAGCGAACGCGCGAGCCCATCGGAGAGCGAAAGAAAGTCCGCCGGCGACAGCTCGCCCGCCGCCACACGCAGCTGCTGGAGCTGGCGCGACATCTGGTCGGGCGCGTCGAGCACGACCGTCGTCTTCGGGAACGCGTTGAGCAGCGTTTCGGTCATCTGCGCGCTGAGCGCGTCGCGCTGGCGCGCCATCATGAGCCACTGCACGTTCGCGCCGATGATCGCCGCCACGAGCGATGCCGCCACGAGCGCGAGCGGCAGCCGCAGGCGGCGTAGCGTCGCGCGGTCGAGCCGCCACGGCTGCACCATGAACTCGAACTGGCACAGGTCGAAGCGGCTTTCCGGCGCACGGCGCGCGAGCGCTTCGAACGTGAGCGGCCGCGCGTTGGGTACGGGCGGCATCGCTGCCGACGAAGCCAGTTGCGGTTCGCCCGGCAGGTCCGTCAACGTGTAGACGGTGAGCGGCGCGCCGGCCGCGAGGGCGTCGAGGGTCGCCGCCGCGCTGGACGCCGGCACGGCGAGGCCTTCGCCCTGCGCACCACGCGCCACGGCAAGCTCCACGCGCGGCGCGGCGGCCATGGTGGTGCCCGCGATGGTTCCCGTGATAGTGGCTGTTTCGGCGTCCGTCGCATCGGTGAAAAGGGCGGGCGAAACCTGTGCGACCTTGCCGAGCAGTGCGGCCACCACCGGCGTGGCAGCAATCGTGTCGAGCGCGGTTTCTTCGGCAAGCGCCGTGTCGGCGCCGGCCGCGCCTACGTCGCGGCGCCCAGCCGGCGCCGTCTTGCCCGGCTCAGCGGCTTCACCCGCAACCGGCGCGCCGGGCGCCACTGCTTCGCCCGCGGCCGGCAGGCACCGCGTCACCGGCACCGCGTGCAGGTTGCGATGTCCGGCAGACGTGAAGGCGTCGACGAAAAAGCGGAACCAGGCACGGTCGATCACGGCCACGATCTGCCGGCCGTCCGGCAGCGGCTGCGGGTCGAGTGCGAGGTGGCAATGCTGGGGGTCCTGGATCAGGTGGTCCTCCACCACGTTGGGCAGCGCCTGGCGCAGGCGCGGCCCCTTGAGCGGCGGCACGGCGGCGGGAATCATCAGCACGTCGCGCGCGGCAATCATCAGCACCGTTTGCGTGGCGCGCGGCAACAGCGCAAGCGCCGAGCGGCCCGCGCGCTGCGTGCGCCCCGCCTTGTCGACGAGCAGGAAAGGCAGCTCCGGCAGTTGCCATTCCTGCGAGGGCACGGCCGGATCTCGTGGCGGCATCAGGACAATCAGCGTACTCAAAGGCCTCTCCCGGCGATATTCACAGTTGGTCTCGTATCCAGACAATGCGCGTCGTGTGCGTGAGCGGATCGCGCCAGATCAGCGTGGTGCGGTCCAGCTCGGCGCGCTGGTGCTGCACGCGGCCATGTACCAGAAAATAACTCGTGTTCACGTCGAACTGGTTGGGGTCCACGGCCGTCTGCTCCACGCCCGCACCGCGCAGCGCAAGCTGCACGTCCCCGACATTATGGAAAAACACCGTCTGCCGACGCGCCACGAACGCCTGCGCGCTCGACAGGTTCATGCCCGGCACCACGGCCGCGATCACCTCGGCGGGCGCCGTGTTCATGTTCACGGCCGTCGAGGTGGGCAGCACGGTCACGAACGGACGCAGCCGCTCGACGGTGTCGCGCGTGAAGCCGGGTACGTCGAGCAGCGAATCGACGCTCGTCATCAGCAGCGGCGCGACGGCGCTGTTGTCGTTGCTGTCCTCGAGGCCCGGGTTGTTGGTGAAATTGGTGCCACCGGTGGCGCCGCCCGCAGCCAGATTCTGAAGCTGCTGCGTGGACGATTGTCCCGTGGTACTGCCAGGCTCGGTCTGCGTCTGGAAGCGCGTGGCCGAGTGCGCGAGACCCGCACGCATCTGTAGCGCCACGGCCTTCGCCAACTGCCCGTTGAGGCCGAGTATCTGGAGCAGCCGCTGGAACGACTGGATCTCCTGGACGTCGAGTTGCAGCGCGCCGGGCGTCGCCGTGGAAACGAGATCGCGCAGATTGAAGCGCGCCTGCGCGTCTTCGATCGACCCCGACAGATACGTGGACGCGCCCTGCTGCGCGCCGGCATCGCCGATCTGGCCGAGGAAGTCCGACAGCCGCGTCTTCGCAATGGGCACGCCCCAGACGCCACCCAGGTACGTCACGCCCGCAGACGTGTCGGCTTCGGAGCGCAATATCAGCCGGGTCCAGTCCGTCGCGCCGCGCGCCACCCACTGCGCCTGTGCGAGCAAACGCTGGTTTTCGATGCGCCGCACCTGCACCTGCTGCCGCCACAACATGCCGGAGACCAGAATGGCCGAGAGCGCGACGACAAGCAGCGCGCTGATGATCGCGGCCCCGCGCTGGCGGCGGGCATGAAGACGACGACGAGAGTGGAGCGCGCGCATCGTCACTCTCCCACCAGAAACACGCGCGTCACGGGCCGCTGCAGCGACGCCGCGCCGATGCTCACCTCGAGCCCCGTCACCGAGCGCGGCAGCGGCGCGTTGCCGAGCTGCGGCACCTTGAGGTTGTTGTCGTTCTCGGTGATGGCGCTTTGCACGTCTTTCATCTGGGTCGTCCAGCCCACCTTCGGCACAAACAGCCGCGCGTTGATGGCGCCCACGCCGCCCATCAGCGGCACGGCGCTCCACTCGTCGGTTTCGCTGCCGCGCAGCGCGCGCCGCAGTTCACCCACGTTGGCGAGCGGCGGCGACGCGTAGCGAATCACGCGACCGTTGGCGATGCGATAGCGCACCACCTGCAGCCGCGGCGCGTTGCCCTGGGGCACCGCGAAGCTGCGCACGATCTGCAGCGCGCCGCCGCTCACGGAGACCGCGGCTTCGCCCGTTTCGTCGTCCGAAGCAGCGCGCCGGGCGTCGATGCGCATCTGGTCGAACAGCTGCGCGAATACGCGCTCGTCTTCCATCGAACTCGTCACGATCTGACGGCCGCGGATAATCTGATCCAGCCCGCGCCATGACAACACCGCGATGACCGCAAGAATGGCGATGGCGACCAGCAACTCGATGAGCGTGAAGCCGCGCGCGGTACGTCGTGAACTACACCGCGAAGCGCGGCGCGACACACGCGGGCCGGCGTGCGCCGCTGATGCCGTGTCGCGGCACTCGCGGCGGCCGGCAGGATCACAACGGCCGGCTGGTTTCATTCGCGACCACCGTCACCATTTGCGCAAGATTGCCGTCGTGCCCGGGCATCGTCACCGACACTTGCACGCGCCGGAACACCGGGTTCGGCGTAGCACTCACGCGTTCCGTGCAAAGCAGTTGCAGGTTGCCCTGCGAGCAGTCGAAGCTCTGCTCGCCAACTTCGGGCCACGCGTGCGCGAGATGCAGCTGGGCGAGCGCGTTGTCCGCGCTCCAGCCCGCCAGCAGGCGCCGATGCAGGTCCGCTTCGCCGGCCGCGAGACTGCCCACGGCGCGCAGCGATGCCGCGAGCGCCACCGCAATGATGGCGAGCGCGACCAGCACTTCGATCATCGTGAACCCGCGCGCCGAACGGACGCGAAGAGCAGGGCGCAGCGCGCCATCCACTTCGCCACGGGTGCAGCGGCAAACCGGAGCGGCCATCTCAATGCACCTCGTAGCGGCCGTTGCCGGTGCCGACAATCGTTGCGTTGCCTGCCGCGGAAAAGAGCGTGACGCGCACCGGCACATCGACGCTTTCGGTGCCGAACACGATGCGGTCCGCGCCCGTATCCGAACCCGGGTAATCGATCGAAACGCCCGTCACGCCGCCTTCCCAATGGCGCGGGCCGAGCAGGTCGTCGTCGCGCAGCGGGCGCCAGCCGTCGTCGGTGTGCACGTCGAAGCGAAAGCCGTTGTCGAGCGGCTGCCACGCGATGGGACGCGCACGCACCTGAGCCTCGTCGCCCGCCGTTTCGAACAGCAGCGCGAGCCGCTGCGCTTCTTCGTTCAGATCCGTGCGCGGATTGCGCGTGAGCGAAAGCGACGCAAGCGACACCAGCAAGCCTGCGATCACCAGCACCACGAGCATTTCGAGCAGCGTGAAGCCACGTTCATGCTGCGCGCACGGCAAACCTTCTCTCATCGCTCTTTCGCTGTCTCGCTATTGCCACGAGCCTACGTCGGCGTCGTTGCCTTCGCCGCCGGCCTTGCCGTCGGCGCCGTAGCTGAACACGTCGATCTCGCCGTGCACGCCGGGGTTTAGATACTGATAGGCGTTGCCCCACGGGTCGTTAGGCAGACGTTCCAGGTACCCGCCGTCTTTCCAGTTGTTTGGCACCGGGTCCACAGAAGGCTTTTCGACCAGCGCGCGCAGACCTTGCTCCTGGGTCGGATAGCGGCCGTTGTCGAGCCGGTAGAGCTTCATCGCCTGCATGATGGTGCCGATATCCTGACGCGCCGCCACGCGCCGCGCCTCGTCGGGGCGGCTCATGATTTTCGGCACGATCAGCGCGGCGAGAATGCCGAGAATCGCGATCACGACCATGATTTCGATGAGCGTGAACCCGCGTTGGCGGCGAGCGCGCAGTGCTTCGATATCGGCACGGCCTTTGGTCCACATTTGCATGACTTCCTACCTCGTTTGCGAAAAATTTTGAGTTCACCAATTCGGGCCGGCACGCGTGATACGCTGCGCATCACGAGCCGTACGGCGCCCGGCCGGTCATTGTAATGGCGAGGGGCGGCAAGCTTTCAGATGCTTTTCCGACGAGCCTCAAACCTTCCAATACTTCTTACAATGCGCGCCATGAACACCCTGCAAATCCGCATCCTGTCGCTCGCGCTTTTCGCCGTGTTCTGCGCGACGCTGACCTACTGGATCGTCACCCTCACCGCGCGTTCGGCGCCCGTGCCGGCTGCGGCCGTGCATGCGCCCGTTTCCGTCGATCAGGCCGCTACCCTTTTTGGCGGCCAGCTCACGCGCAGCGTGAACCAGGACGTGCGCCTCTTCGGCATTCTTGCGCTCAAGCAGGGCGCAGCGGCCATCGTCAGCGTGGGCGGCGAGCCGCCGAAGGCCGTCTCGCTGGGCGGCCCGCTCACCGAAGGCGCAAAGCTTGCCGAAGTGCGCGCGCGCTCCATCGTGATCGACCGCAACGGCGTGCATTCCGAAGTCTTCCTGCCGGCCAACGCCGCCGGTCCCACCATCTACGTGCGCTAGCCGCGCGGTTACACCCTCACTGCACCAGGTTGTTGAGTTCGATGATCGGCAGCATCACCGCCAGCACGATCACGAGCACCACACCGCCCATCGCCAGAATCAGCAGCGGCTCGAGCAGGCTCGTGAGAAACATCGTGCGCCGCTCCAGTTCGCGCGACTCGCCTTCGGCCGCGCGGTCCAGCATGGTGGTTACGTCGCCGGTCGCTTCGCCCGAACGGATCAGATGGACCAGCACGGGCGGAAACGTCTTCGTGTTGCCAAGCGCGCGTGAAAGCGACGTGCCTTCGCGCACGCGCACAATCGCATCTTCGATGTTGCCGCGCATTGCGCGATTGCTGAGCGTCTCGCCGGCCGCCTGCAACGCACGGAGAATCGGCACACCCGCCGCCGAGAGAATGCCCAACGTGCTCGCAAAGCGCACGGTGTTGTAGCCACGCACGAGCTTGCCCGCGAGCGGCGCGGTGAGCAGCCACCGGTCGAACGAGAGCCGCGGCCCCGGCTGCGCAAGAATGGAGCGCACCAGGTACACGAGCACCACGATGCCGATCAGCAACGCCCACCACCAGTGCCGCACGAAGCCGGAGAGCGCCATCATCACCACGGTCAGGATAGGCAACTGCTGCTTCGTGCTCGCAAACACGTTCACCACCTGCGGCACCACATAGCTGAGCAGGAACGTGACGATGCCGAACGCGATGATCGTGACGATGGCCGGATACGTGAACGCCAGCACGATCTTCTGCTTGAGCGCGTTGCGTTGCTCGATGTAGTCGGCAAGCCGGGAGAGCACGAGGCCGAGTTTGCCGGTGTGCTCGCCCGCTGCGACGAGCGCGCGGTAGATGTCCGGAAAGTCGCGCGGATGCTGCGCCAGCGCATTGGCGAGCGAGTGGCCGCCCAGCACCTCGGCGCGAATCGCGGCCATCAACTCGCGGATGTAGTCCCGCTCCGACTGGTCGGTAAGCACCGCGAGCGCCTCGTCGAGCGGCAGGCCGGCGACGAGCAGGCTCGCCAGTTGCCGCGTCAGGATGGCCTGCTCGCGCTGCGACAGCCGGCGGCCAATCGCGAGGCGCTGCTGGCGCTCGCCGCGCGTGCGGCTCGCCGCAGGTTCGACGACGAGCGGCGTGAGGCCTTGCGTGCGCAGCTGCGTGCGGGCACTGCGCGCGCTGTCCGCGTCGAGCACGCCCTTCTGCGCCTTGCCTGCCGCGTCGATCGCTTCAAAACGGAATGCCGGCATGACGCGTCAGGCTCCGCCTGTCACGCGAATCACTTCTTCCAGCGACGTCATGCCCGCCGCCACCCAACGCTCGCCGTCCTCGCGCAGCGTGCGCATGCCTTGCGCGCGACCGGCGGCCAGAATCTCGGCATCCGCGGCGTTGCGGTGGACGAGCGAGCGGATGGTGTCGTCCACGAGCAGCAGTTCGTACACGCCGCGCCGGCCCGCGTAGCCCGACTGCCCGCACTTGTCGCAGCCCACGGGATGCCAGTGCACGTGGCCGTCTTCGCTGCGCTCCTGTTTGCACACCGGGCATAGCTGACGCACCAGCCGCTGCGCCAGCACGCCGAGCAACGACGACGCGAGCAGATACGGCTCCACGCCCATATCGGTGAGACGCGTGACGGCCGAGGCCGCATCGTTCGTGTGCAGCGTCGCGAGCACGAGGTGGCCCGTGAGTGATGCCTGCACCGCGATCTGCGCAGTCTCCAGGTCGCGGATTTCACCGATCATGATGATGTCCGGGTCCTGCCGCAGAATCGAGCGCAGCGCCCGGCCGAACGTCATGCCGATGCGCTCGTTCACCTGCGTCTGGCCGATGCCGCCGAGGTCGTATTCGATCGGGTCTTCCACCGTCATGATGTTGGTGGTGGCCGTCTCGAGCCGCGACATCGAGGCGTAAAGCGTCGTCGTCTTGCCCGAACCCGTCGGACCCGTGACAAGCACGATGCCGTGCGGTCGCGAGATCAGCCGGTCGAATTTCGCGAGCGTGTCCTGCGCCATGCCGAGCGCTTCGAGATTCAGGCGCTGCGCGTCTTTTTCGAGCAGACGCAGCACGGCGCGTTCGCCGTGGCCCGTGGGCAGCGTCGAGACGCGCACGTCGACAGGTCGGCCACCCACGCGCAGCGTGATGCGACCATCCTGCGGCAGACGTTTTTCCGCGATATCCAGCTGCGCCATGATCTTGATGCGCGAAATCAGCGCGCCGTGCAGCGCCTTCTTGGGACGCACCACGTCGCGCAGCGTGCCGTCCACGCGAAAACGCACCACAGACGCGTTTTCGAACGGCTCGATGTGAATGTCCGACGCCTGCTCGCGCGCGGCCTGCGTGAGCAACGCGTTGATCATGCGGATGATCGGCGCGTCGTCTTCGGACTCCAGCAGGTCTTCCACTTCGGGAATGTCCTGCATGAGACGCGAGAGATCCACTTCGCCTTCCACTTCGCCCACCACCTGGGCGGCGCTGCCGTCCTGGCGCGCATAGGCCTGGTTGATGGCCTGGGCGAGTTCGTCGGCGGGCAAACGCACGATGGAAAGCGCCCCGAAGTTGCGCGCGATCTCGGCGAGCGCAGCGTCGTTCGTGCGTTCGCTGATCCAGACTTCGAGCGCATCGGCGTGTTGATGCGCGACGAGAATCTGGCCGTTTCGGGCAAAACCATAGGGCACGAGCCGTGCGGCCAGTGCCGAGGGCGGCTCGCGATCAGCGGCGCCTGCCGAGGAAACGGCCGACGCCGCCGCGGGCGGCAGCCCCGGACGTGCGCCGCTCGAAACGCCGCCCGCCGATGCCGGTGTGTTCACGGATGCGCTCCTGGTGACGCAACGGAGTTGTTCGTGGTGTTCGGCGTTGCGTTGGTTGTTGCGTTGTCGGGTGCATTGGGCGCTGTGAGCGGCGCCTGCTGCAACGGTGCAGCCGGCGCGCTCGTGCCCAGACTGGTCGACGCACCGCCCGGCACCGCGTAGCTCGACACGCCCGCGGCACTTCCTGACTGAGGTGCAGCAGGCGGCGTGCCGTTCTGCTGCGCGGGCTGGCGCCGCATGCTGTTGAGATCGAACAGATTTTGCGCCGGCACGGCGCCCTCGCTCGGACCCGGCGGGGCAGGCGGCAGCATCGGAATGTTCTGATCGCGGATCAGGCGATTGTCGGTCTGATAGCCGCCTTGCTGGTCACGCAGGTAATCGTAGCGATTGAGCGTGATGGCCGAACTCGTGGCCTGATCGCGCACGATCACGGGCCGCAGGAACACCATCAGGTTGCTCTTCGTACGCGTCTTGTTTTCCGAGCGGAACAGCTGGCCCAGCCAGGGAATGTCGCCGAGCAGCGGCACCTTGCTGTTGCCGTTCGAATACTGGTCCTGCATCAAGCCGCCCAGCACAATGATCTCGCCGTTGTCGCACAGCACGGTGGACTGGATGGAACGCTTGTTGATCGTCACGCCGCCCGGGTTGTTCACCGTGGTCGGGTCCACGGTCGAATCTTCCTGGTAGAGCTGCAGCTTGAGGATGCCGCCCTCGGTGATCTGCGGCTTCACGTGGAGCGTAACGCCCACGTCGATGCGGTCGAACGTGTTGAACGCAGTCACCGAGGTCGCCGCGTTCGCCGTCGGCGTTGCGTAGGAGCCCGTGACAACCGGCACGTTCTGGCCCACCACGATCTTCGCTTCCTCATTGTCGAGCGTGATCAGGTTAGGCGTGGACAGCACGTTCGAGTCGCTCGACGTGGCAAGCGCATTGAGCAGGCCACCCAGTCCGAACACGCTGCCGAAACGGTGCAGCAACCCGATGTTCAGGCCGTTGGGCAGCAGGTTCGACGAATTCGTGCCGAGCAGGTTGGTGTTGTTCGCAATCGCCGCGCCTTGCGCGGTGAGGTCGACGATGCTCGAACTGCCCGAGCCGAAATTCGAGCCGCCATAGACGGCGTTGTTGCCGCCCAGCAGCGCGCCTTGCCACTGAATGCCGAGGTTCGCCGCGGTCGTCGCGTTGAGTTCGACGATGAGCGCTTCGATGTAGACCTGGGCGCGGCGCGAATCGAGCTGGTCGATCACGCTGCGCAGGTTGCGGTACACCGGCTCGGGCGCCGTGATGATGAGCGAGTTGGTGGCCGCGTCGGCCTGGATCATGCCGCCGCCGGACTGGTTCTCGTCCTGATTGTTGCTGCCTTCCTTTTCGCCGAGGAACGGCGCGCTGTTGCTGCCGGTGCCCGACGAACTGCCGCCCGTCATCGAGTTGCCGAGCGACGAGCTGGTCGAACCCGAGGGCAGCGGCGGCATGCCGGCCGTGCCCGTGGAACCCGACAGTCCGCCGGCCGCGCCGCCCGCGTTCTGATTGAACGCGTTGGCACCGCCGCTATTCGACGTGTCGTTGCCTGAACCCTTGCCCATCATGCCGCGCAGCGTGCGCGCAAGACGCACGGCGTCCGCGTTGCGCAGCATCACGACGTGCATGTTGCCCGGCTGACTCGTGGGCGCATCGAGCTGTTTGGCGAGCGACTTCGCCGCGGCAAGACGCTGCGCGTTCGAGGCGCGCAGCAGCAGCGAATTGGTGCGCGGATCGGCTGTTACCGAGACTTTGAGCGTGGGGTCCGTGCTGCCGATCGTGCCGGGGTCCAGCATCTTCGAAAGCTGCTGGGCCGTGTCGAGCGCGTTCGCATTCTTGAGCGCCACGACGGCGACCTGCTGACCCGCAGCCGTATCGATGCCCGCGATGATCGCTGCGAGACGCCGCACGTTGTCGGCGTAGTCGGTCACGACGAGCGCGTTGTTGCCGGGATACGCGGCAATCGTGTTGTTCGGCGAGATGAGCGGACGCAACACGGGCAGCAGGTTGTTCGCCGACTCGTTCTTGAGCTGGAAGACTTGCGTCACGACCTGGTCGCCGCGCGCGGGCGTGGTGTTGCCCACATAGGTGGGCACGCCTTGCAGCTTCGCGTCGGCCTCGGGCACAACCTTCAGTACGCCGTGGTCCTGCACCAGCGAAAAGCCCTGCATGCGCAACGCCGACTGCAATGTTTTCAGAGCCTGTTCTTCGGGAACCGGATTTTCCGAAACCAGGTTGAGCTGACCCTTGACGCGAGGGTCCACGATAATGGTCTTGCCGGTTGCGGCACCGATGGCTTTCGCCACCTGATCGATATCCGCGTTGACGAAATTGAGCGTGACCTGCGCGTGTGCGATCTGCGCGGTAATCAGTCCACTCACGAGCAGCGCCGTGGCGACGCGACGCAATGCCATTCGGTTTCTTCTCATGGAATGTGAAGTCGATATCGACTGCGGACACGTCCGGCAGTCCTGCGCATTCAACTCGCTGCTGCGCGAAAACGATGACCGCCGATACGCCCAGGTGCCGACCCCTCTTGTCAGTCACCCAGCTATTCAAAAGGATGAACACTACCAGCTTTTTATGTCGTTTTCGTCACAAATCAAATGGGGCCGTGCAGTTCCTCTAAACCTCGCCGGGACTGTGCCGCGCTTCCGTCAAGCTGTCTGAAAGCTCGGTTCCGTGCGGGTAACAACTGGTAAGGCTTACGCCCAAAAACCCATGGATGCCGTTTCGTTTTCTACCGGATTTTGTCGGGTAGCCAACTTGACGCGGGGATGTCTGCCGGTATGATACGGGCCGATCGGCATGCCGGGCTTGCCATGCATGAGCGGGTTTTCCCGAATGCCGAGCTTGACCAGGGCGCCCGCCCGCAGCGGTGTCCCGGTAAGTGAACGCGCCTGCGGGTACCTGGCCCTGGCGCTTCTCCGTCTCACCTGCTTCATCTGCTTAGTGGTCTTGATGAAACGCGCTTCGTCTCTCGTCGTTGCCTATGCTGCGCTCGGCCTCGCGGTCGCGAGCATGCCTGCGCGCGCGGACTGCTTCGACGAAGCCGCGAACTACCAGAAGGTCAATCCGCTGATTCTGCGCGCCATTGCATGGCAGGAATCGCACAATCATCCCGACGCGGTCCACAAGAACGCCAATGGCTCCACGGACTACGGCGTCATGCAGATCAACTCGGTGCATCTGCCCGTGCTGTCCCAATACGGCATTTCGTCGAACACGCTGATGGAGCCGTGCAAGAACGTCTACATTGCCGCCTGGCACTTGCGGCAGAAGATGAACAAGTACGGCAACACGTGGCAGGCCGTAGGCGCATACCACTCGGAAACGCCCTCGCTGCGCGACCAGTACGCGCGGCAAATCGCGGCGATTCTGCGCAAGTGGAAACTGCTGCCTGACTCGCGTTAGGTTGGCGCCATAGTTCCCACGGTGGGCACGTGTGGCTCAGCGCCGGCCGGCACTTTCCCACCTGGTGCACAATGCGGGTTCATGCTGCCGCGACGCCTCGCCCATGACGGGTGCCGCGCCCCGCGCTTTCCTCTCTTCGCTTTGCGTACCGAAATGAACCAGCCGCCACTGCCCGTTACTGTGCTCTCCGGGTTTCTGGGCGCGGGCAAAACCACGCTCCTGAACCATATCCTCGCCAACCGCGCGGGCCTGCGCGTGGCCGTGATCGTGAACGACCTCGCCGCGGTGAACATCGACGCTGCGCTCGTGCGCGACGCGTCCGCGCTTTCGCACGTCGAGGAACGGCTCGTGGAAATGTCGAACGGCTGCATCTGCTGCACGTTACGCGACGATCTGCTGACCGAGATCCGCCGTCTTGCCGACGAAAAGCGGTTCGACGCGATCCTGATCGAATCCACCGGCATCGCCGAGCCAATGCCCATCGCCGAAACCTTCACCTTCGAGGACGACGACGGCGTATCGCTCGCCGAGGTCGCGCGGCTCGACACCATGGTGACGGTGGTGGACGCCTTCAATTTCCTGCGCGATTACGCCTGTGCCGACGCGCTCGCCGAATGGGGCCTCGCGGCCACCGAAGAAGACGACCGCACGCTCGTCGAGTTGCTGGTCGAGCAGATCGAGTTCTGTGACGTGCTCGTCGTCAACAAGGCGGACCTCGTTTCGGCCGAGGAACTGGCGCGGCTGCAGCGCATTCTCGCGCGCATCAATCCGCGCGCCGTGCAGGTGGTGAGCCGCTTCGGCGCCGTGCCGCTCTCGGAGGTGCTCAATACGAAGCGCTTCGATTTCGACGCGGCGTCCAGTGCGCCGGGCTGGCTCGCGTCGCTCAACGAACATGGCCACACGCACAGCGAGGCCGACGAGTTCGGCATCGGCAACTTCGTTTATCGCGCGCGCCGTCCGTTTCATCCCGAGCGGCTATGGGCGCTGCTGCACGAAGAATGGAAAGGTGTACTGCGGACCAAGGGTTTCTTCTGGCTCGCTACGCGCAACGACGTGGTGGGTTCGCTTTCGCAGGCGGGCGGTGCGTGCCGGCATGGTCCGGCGGGCATGTGGTGGGCCGCGCAGGACCGCAGCACCTGGCCCGATGACGAAGCGCTCGAAGCTGAAATTGCAGCTGACTGGTACGGCGATGCCAGCGATATGTCGATTGGAGATCGCCGGCAGGAACTCGTGATGATCGGCGTGGATCTGGACACACAAGCGTGGCGGGCAAAGCTCGACGCGTGTCTTCTGACCGACGCGGAATACGCCGCGGGCCCCGACGCATGGCGTCAGTTGCCCGATCCGTTTCCCGCCTGGGACATCGACGCTGAAGAGCACGGCGAAGCAGGTGATAGCGAAATCGTCCACCGCTCCGCTTGAGCGTTCCCGATTCTGCGTGGGGGCAGGGGCCTGCTGCGCCCCTTTCCATCCACATCGCCAGTAGTGCGAATTTGCGCTCGCGAGAGGCACAGGCAAAAGGCACAGGCGAAAAAAAACCCGCCAGCGGCGGGCGTCAACCTGAGCGGCTGATATTTAGCGCTTGTTGACTGCGTCCTTGAACGCCTTGCCAGCCGTGAACTTGACGGTCTTGGCAGCCGGGATCTTGATGGTCTCGCCCGTCTTCGGGTTACGGCCCGTACGTGCTGCGCGCTTGCCCGAACCGAAGCTGCCGAAGCCGATCAGTTGCACTGCGTCACCCTTCGACACAGCCTTCTTGATCACTTCGAGAAGCGTGTCCAGCGTTTCGCCGGTTTGAGCCTTGCTAGCGCCCGTCTGTGCTGCGACGGCGTCGATCAGTTCCTGTTTGTTCATTAAAGTTCCTTTCTGAGTTTAGGTTGACACGAACAGCGCGAACGCGCCGATTATACGTGCGCGGGCCACGCCGTCGAGCAGCGCCGGTCTCCGGACACCCCGGATAAAAGCTTTGCGCAGCAAGCTGCGCTACGGCCGTGCTGCCGCTCCCTGAGCGGCGCTTGCTATGATAGCGCAGCGCAAACCCAATAACGACAAGGGTTTCGAAGATTTACAGCATGAGCCGCGCGGTTTCCCGACGACGGCAAATTTCCTCTGAGCCCCGTCAGATAAGGCTTCCAGCGTTCACCATTCGTGACATGGGGCGTTGGTTTTTGCCAACGTTTTGCCCGCAAAGCCCCGTGCGGCGGGGCTCTCCGGGCATCGGCAAGCCCTTTGCCGGACGCTGCCGCTGCGTCCTGACAGCGTCCGGCGCTCCCACTTTTTGCAGCGTATGACCGCTTCCCTGACTCCTGCCACGCTCGCGTTCAACGACAACGGCACCCCGTTCTCGCCGCTCTATGACGACGCCTATCACAGCATCGCCGGCGCTTTTGCGCAGTCCGAAGCCGTTTTTTTGCAGGGCAACGCGCTACCCGGACGATGGCAGCGGCGCCGAAATTTCACAATTCTAGAGACCGGCTTCGGTCTGGGCGTCAACTTCCTCGCGACGTGGAAAGCGTGGCGCGATGACGCAGCGCGGTGCGAGCGCCTCCATTTCGTATCGGTGGAAAAGCATCCGTTCGTCGCTGCGGACTTGCGACGCGCGCTCGGGCCGCTGGTTGCGGATGCATCGATTACCGAGCTCGCGCAGCAACTCGCCGACGCGTGGCCAATGCTCGTGCCAGGCACGCACCGGCTCGAATTCGAAGGAGGGCGAATCACGCTGACGCTCGTCTTCGGCGACGCCATCGAAACACTTCCTGCGCTTTGGCTGCGTGCAGACGCGTTCTATCTCGACGGTTTTGCACCCGCAAAAAATCCAGACCTCTGGTCGCCGGCCATCTTCAAGGCGCTTGCGCGTGTGGCAGGCGAAGGCGCGACATTCGCCACCTGGTCGAGTTCGGGCGACGTGAAACGTGCGCTCGAACAAAGCGGCTTCGAATACCGGAAGGTGGAGGGCTTCGGCACGAAACGCGCGATGCTGGTCGGGCGTTTTGCGCCCCGCTGGCGTGTGCGGCGCTACGAGCCGCCGTTGCCTGTCGCCGTCGCCGAACGGCACGCCATCGTGATCGGCGCAGGCCTTGCCGGGTGCGCGATGGTGGAGCGGCTCGCCGCCCGCGGCTGGCGCGTCACGCTGCTGGAGCGTCACCCCGCCGCGGCGCAAGACGCCTCCGGCAATCCCGCCGGCGTGTTTCACCCAATGATCTCCCGCGACGACAGCAGCGCGTCGCGCATCACGCGCGCCGGTTTCCTGTATGCACTGCAGCGCTGGGCCGAACTCGAACGAGCCGGCCTGAATCTTTCGCGCGGCGCGGGCGGTCTGCTGCATCTCGCCGCAAACGACGAAGAAGCGCTCGCCATGAACGATGCGCTTGCAACCTTCGCGTGGCCCGCCGACTACGTGAGGCCCGTCACGCGCGAAGAGGCCGAACGCATGGCCGGCGTCGCCGTCGCGCAGCCGGGCTGGTTCTATCCGCAGGGCGGCTGGATCCAGCCGGCGTCCGTTTGCGCCGCTCAATGTGAAGCGGCGGGTGGCCTGCTCGAACGGCGCTTCGGCGTGCAGGCCGCGCGTATCGAACGAGGCAGCGACGGACAATGGACCGTGTTCGACGAAGCGAACCACGTCGTCGCCAGCGCACCCATCGTCATCTTCGCGAACGCGCACGACGCTACACGCGTGGCCGGCCTTCGTCATGCGCCAACGCGCAGCATTCGCGGCCAGCTCACGCTGCTGCATTCCCTCGACGACGCCCGCCACGCCACCAATCCGCTCACCACGCTGCGCATGCCGATCATCGGCGAGGGCTACGCCATTCCGCTCTCCAGCGGCGTCACGCTCACCGGCGCGACCTACGAACTCGACGACCCTGAACCATCGGTGCGCGAGGCTGGCCACATCGAAAACATCGAACGCGTATCGCAGATGCTGCCGGGCGCACGTTCGGCGCTCGAGGCGACGTTCACAGGCCGTGTCGGCTTTCGCTGCGTGACGAGCGACCGCCTGCCCATGCTCGGGCAGCTTGCCGACGAATCAGCGGCTACGCGCGATGCCGTTCGCCTGCGAGGCGCGTGGCCGCTCGACCTGCCGCGCGCCGAAGGACTCTATGGCGCCTTCGCGTACGGATCGCGTGGACTGGTGTGGGCCGCGCTCGGCGCCGAATTGATCGCCTCGCAGATCGAAGGGGAGCCGTGGCCGCTCGAACGGGATCTGGCCGAGAGTCTGGACCCCGCCCGGTTCCTTCTGCGCGCGTTACGGCAGCAGACGCTCGTCTGAGAGCCTCGGTTCGCGCGAAGGTTATCCACGCCAGGTTGTGGATAACCGCTGGAAGGACGGGTGCAACTCGTGTGGAACCGATGTGGACGTAAACGGGGTAACTGGCGTCGTCGTTCCCAGGCCGGAAAAGTTGCCAGGAGAAGCGAGCCTGTGCCACACATGCTTTACATCCGGTTGTGCGAGCGGCAAGTCGCTGATCCCTCACGGTAAACCGGGGTTATCCACAGAAAAGTGGGCGCTTTGTTAACTTCTACTACGTATACATACAGATAAACCTGTAAACCAAGGGCTAGCCCGGACCTGTCTGGAAACACGAAAGCAGCGGGTGGGCCCTTCTGTGCGCCGTCGCTCGGGTTTGCGCGCACCTCCAACACTCATAACACTCATCCATGAAACGAGCCGGGTCGGTCTTTTTTGCCTGATTGACAGCGACTATCCGCAGATCAATTACGTATTTACCGTTTTGAGTGCGAGTTCGTCGCAGATGGCGTCGAGTGCAAAAAAGCTGTGGCACAATCGCCGTTCTCCAGGCGCCCATGCTCAGGCAGCGGGCGCATCCAAGGAACGGTTGCCGGTCGCCCGGAATCTGAGTGCGTAGGGCATCGGGCAACGTTCATTCATCGATCGCAAACTCGTCGCTACGGCAACGCGTCTGCAAATACGCCGGTCCGGGCGTCCCTCCGCCCGGCTGGGTGTTTCCTGTTTTCCGCCTCGATCCGCTAGAGGACGACTGGCGCCGCATCGTGTATGCGCGGCGAGTATGGCGGCTGGCGGCGCGGCCGCCAGCAAACGGGCAGCGTCCACCCTGGCATCGAAAGTGCGCTTTGCCGGGACCGTGTTCTCGCGTGAGCACGCGCCGTCCTGCAAAAAAAGGAGAAACCAATACGATGAAGTCGGCGTTTTCGTTTTTTCCCGCCTGGCCCATTGCCCCCGATGCGATTTTCTGGGCCGGTCTCGCGCTGCTCGTTGCGGGTTTGTGCGGCGAGCTTTGCTACCGCGCGTGGCGTTTGCCGCGCGTTTCGGGCTATGCCGTGATCGGTCTGATTGCGGGATCGGCGGGCTTTGGCGTGATCGACGCCGAATCCGCCATTTCCGCGCGGCCGCTGCTCGATGTCGCGCTCGGGCTGCTGCTGTTCGAACTCGGCAGCCGGCTCGACTTGCGATGGATTCGCCGCAACCCGTCGCTGATTCTCTCGAGCATCGCTGAATCCACGCTGACCTTCGTGCTCGTGCTGACCGTTTTGCTGTTCCTGAAGGTGCCGGTCATGGTGGCGATGGTGATTTCCGCCATCGCGATGGCAACGTCGCCGGCCATGGTGATCCAGCTGAAGACCGAACTCGGCGCCGAAGGTCAGGTCACGCAGCGGCTCATGACGCTCACGGCGCTCAACAGCATGTACGCGGTGGTCGTCGAAAAACTCGCCTCCAGCTGGCTGCACCAGGAAATTTACGGCAACGTGTTCGCCACCATCCTGCAGCCGCTTTATCTGCTCGTGGGTTCGCTGTTGGTGGCGTTCCTGCTGGCGAAGGCCTGCACACTTTTTTATCGCAAGCTGAGCGCGCAGGACGAGCATTCGTTCGTCGCGCTGTTCGGTCTCGTGGTGCTGGCGGTGGCCATCGCGCATCTGCTCAAGCTCTCCACGATCCTGAGCCTGCTTGCCGCCGGCATCATCGTGAAAAATCTGGAGCCTCGTCCGCAACTGTGGCCGCAGCACTTCGGCACGGCGGGGTGGCTGCTCACCGTGATCCTGTTCGTGCTCACGCTCACCACGTTCGAGTGGCGAGACATCGCAATTGGCGGACTTGCCGCGGCCGGGCTGATCGTGGCGCGTCTCGTCGCGAAGCTGGTTGGCGTGCTTATCTTCGCGAAGCCGAGCGGATTGCACTGGAAGCAGGGCGTCGCGCTCGGGTTGTCGCTTTCGCCGATGTCGGCGCTCGCCTGGCTACTCGTGGACGACACCTACGAGCTCTATCCGACGTTCGACCCGCAGCTGCGCGCCGTGGTCATGTGCGCAATCGTCGTGTTCCAGATTGTCGGACCGTGGCTTGTGTACCGCAGCCTCGCGCAAGTCGGGGAACGGCGCGAAGAGTAGGTTTTCCGTGGTCACGCCGCAGTACGGGCGTGGCCGTCAGCATCACCTGTCGAAACCCAACGCCGCGCAGGCGTGCCGGTTGGTGCGGATGAGTGCCGGTCGGACATGCGCGGTTGAAGCGGAAATGCCATGTCACTTGAAACTTTTATCGATTCGAAGCCGTTCACGTTCGGCATCGAACTCGAGATGCAGATCGTCAACACCCATGACTATGATCTGACCAAAGCCGGCACCGACCTGCTGCGGCTCATCAAGGACCAGAAGATTCCGGGCAACATCACGCCCGAAATTACCGAGAGCATGATCGAGCTCTCCACGGGCATCTGCACGTCGCACGAACAGGCGCTCGGCGATCTGCGCGAGATCCGCGACACGCTCGTGGCCGCGGCCGACCGGCTCAACGTGGGCCTGTGCGGCGGTGGTACGCACGCGTTCCAGCAATGGAGCGAGCGGCGCATCGTCGATTCCCCGCGCTTTCAGTACCTCTCGGAGCTTTACGGCTACCTCGCCAAGCAGTTCACGGTGTTTGGGCAGCACGTGCACATCGGCTGCCCGAACGCGGACAGCGCGCTGTTCCTGCTGCATTCCATGTCGCGCTTCATTCCGCACTTCATCGCGCTGTCGGCCTCGTCGCCTTACGTGCAGGGCGTGGACACCGGCTTCCACTCGGCCCGGCTCAACTCCGTGTTCGCGTTTCCGCTGTCGGGCCGCGCGCCGTTCGTGCTGACGTGGGACAGCTTCGAAGAATATTTTTCGAAGATGGTCCACACGGGCGTGGTCAACAGCATGAAAGATTTCTACTGGGACATCCGGCCGAAGCCCGGCTTCGGCACGATCGAAGTTCGCGTCATGGATACGCCGCTTTCGGTGGACCGGGCCGCGGCGATCGCGTGCTACATCCAGACGCTCGCGCGCCATCTGCTGCTCGACAAGCCCATCACGCCGAAGGAAGACGATTACCTCGTCTACACGTTCAACCGTTTCGAGGCCTGCCGCTTCGGACTGGCGGGCAGTTGCATCAATCCGCAGACAGGCGAGCGCCGCACGATTTCGGAAGACATCATCGAAACGCTCGAGCGCATTGCGCCCCATGCCGACGCGCTCGGTTCCGGCCACGCGCTTGCCGAGATCGGGATGATCGCGCGTAGTCAGGTCAACGATGCCACCTGGCTGCGCGGCGTCGTCGCCCAGGAGAAGTCGCTGCACGAGGCGGTTCGCCAGCAGTGCCTGCGCTGGCGCGAATAAGGTCGCGCTGGGGTGAAGAGACAGACCACGCGGGGCGAAAAATTCGAAAAGAGATGCAAGGCAGCGTAAGCGTGAGCTATGTCACGCAGACGTCATACCGTGACATCAAAAAAATTTTCGTCCGTCGTGGCTTCTTATGATTTCAAATGTTTACGTATACAAACATCGTAGTAGTTAACAAGCATTGCGCCTGCCTGTGGATAACCGAATAATTCGCCGAAAAGTCAGACACCTGCGCAATTGACAAGCGCATGGATTGCGACTGCGCGAGCGACGCGAAAGAGGGATAACTTCGAGGCGTGCCAATCGGTCGCGCGCTTTATCAAGAAACCGCGCACACGCAATCCCGGCCGTTTTCAACGCATTATCCACAGCCTCGTCGGGATAACTTAGCTGTGCGATTGGGCGCTCTCGCATAGAATGTCGCTTTGCCGCAGCGTGAATGATTGCGGCAAGCCCCACACGCGTAAGCAGATGGCTCGCGCGGCCCCGAGGCGCGGCGCCTTGTTACCCGGCGACAGTGCAACGGAGCGGGACATTTTTGAAATGGCGTTTCCGGGACGGGAAGACGGGACAGTATCCCGATGAAGCCGTCCTTCCCCACAGGTTGCCGGCGCAACTGGCGGCCGACGATACAGCGCGAGCTGTCAATAACCAGCGAAAGACTATGAGCGAAGGCGTTTACGGAGAACTGCCGACCGGGCGTGTGACCCACAGCCTGTTGCGGCTGAGTACGGCCATGCGGAGTCAGGCATGGGAATGGGCAGAAGGAGCGGGGTTGACCCCCACGCAAGGCGAGATTCTCGTTTTGCTGATGCAGCGCAAGGGCCCGATGCGGCTCGGCGAGATTGCGCGCGAAACCGCGCTCACCGCCGCCACGACGAGCGACGCGGTGAGCACGCTCGAAAACAAGGGGCTGGTCGAAAAGCGCCGTGCGCTGGACGACGGCCGCGCGCTGGCGGTGCGCCTCACCACGCGTGGCCGCACGGCGGCCAAACGCGCGGCGCAATGGCCGGATTTTCTCGCGAAGGCAGTGAGTACGCTGCGCGACGACGAGCAGATCACGTTCTATCGCACGCTGCTCAAGACCATCCGCCAGCTCGAAGTGCAGGCGCACATTCCGGCACACCGCATGTGCCTGACGTGCGAGCACCTCGAAGCAAGCAGGAATCCGAAGAAGGCACCGCATCGCTGCGGCGCGCTCAACCTCGCGCTTGTCGACACGGACCTGCGGCTGGACTGCGGCGCGTACGATGAGGCCGACGCCGGTACGCAGAAGAAGATCTGGAAGATCTTCGCGCAGCAGGGCTGAAGCGCCCTCCGGAAACGGAACGGCCCGCCTGCGGCGCTTCCGCTGTGCCCGGGGACGTGAACCGCCGTCCCTGCCAGGTGCGCCGCGCTTTGCGCGTGTTTTTGCCCATTCGAGGTCTGCGGTATTCCGCGTGGCCTGTGTGAAGCGTGAACGTGAAGCGGGGAAGCGGCGATGAATCGCGAAGTGTTGGCCGTACGCCATGTGTACTTCGAGGATCTGGGCAGTCTCGAACTCGTGCTTGGGGACCGCGGGCGTCTCGTACGCTATCTCGACGTGGGCTTTGCGCGCATCGAGGCGCCGAATCCCGTCACGTCGTCGTTGATGGTGATACTGGGCGGTCCGATCAACGCCTGCGACGACGCGCATTACCCCACGCTCGCGCCGCTTGCCGCGATGGTCGAAAAGCGCATTGCTGCTGGACTGCCGACGCTCGGCATCTGTCTGGGCGCGCAGTTGATTGCGCGGGTGCTCGGCGCCCGGGTCTATCCGGCCGGCCGCACGGAACTTGGCTGGTCGCCGCTTACGCTCACCGACGCGGGCCGCGCCTCGCCGCTTCGTCATCTCGACGGCGCCCATACCTCGATGCTGCACTGGCACGGCGACACGTTCGACCTGCCGCAAGGCGCCACGCGGCTTGCCTCCACGCCGGTCTGTGAGAATCAGGCGTTCGTGTGGGGCGACCACGTGCTCGGTCTCCAGTGCCACCCCGAAATTCGCACGGACCGGTTCGAGCCCTGGCTCGTCGGGTATGCCGGCGAACTCGCGTCACATGGCATCGACGTCAATCAGTTGCGTGCCGACACGGCGCGCTTCGGTCCGCGGCTCGAAGCGGCTGCGCGTCAGATGTTCGGCGAGTGGCTCGACCAGGTGGATGCCACGATGAGTGCCAAAGCAAAGGGTTGAAGCGAAGCCGCGGGGCGTGAGCAGACGTCGGCAAGAAAGGCAACGCGTTCACCTTCTTTCGGCCGCCGCGCGCCGCGTGCAGCCTGCCTGCACCGATAAAACCCGCATGCTATTCTCGACCGCTCCTGTCATCGTCTGACGAGAGAGTCCATGAGCGCGCTGTTCACCCCCATCACGCTGCGTGGCGTGACGCTTCCGAATCGCATCGTCGTTTCGCCGATGTGCCAATACTCCGCGGAACGTGGCGAAGCAACCGCCTGGCACATGATCCATCTCGGGCAACTGGCGCTCTCTGGGGCCGGCATGCTCTGCATCGAAGCGACCGCAGTCGAACCCGACGGACGCATCACGCCCGCCGATCTGGGCTTGTGGGACGACGCCACCGAAGCGGCCCTCAAGCCGGTGCTCGCGGCCATCCGCAAGCATTCGCCCATTCGCGTCGCGATGCAGCTGTCGCACGCGGGGCGAAAGGCATCGAGTCACGTGCCGTGGGAAGGCGGCCAGCTGATTCCGGTGGCTGAAGGCGGCTGGCAGCCTCACGCACCCTCGCCGGTTCCGCACAAGGAAGGCGAGGCGTCGCCGCTCGCGCTCGATGCCGCGGGTCTTGCGCGCGTGCGCGAGGCATTCGCGGCGGCGACGCGGCGTGCGGCCCGACTCGGTATCGACGCCATCGAAGTGCACGCCGCTCACGGTTATCTGCTGCACCAGTTCCTCTCGCCGCTCGCCAACCAGCGCACCGACGAATACGGCGGCTCGCGCGAAAACCGCATGCGCTTCCCGCTCGAAATCTTCGACATCGTGCGTGCGCAGTTTCCGGCCGACAGACCGGTTGGCGTGCGCGTGTCTGCAACCGACTGGGTGGACGGTGGCTGGTCGCTGGAAGACACGATCGCCTTTGCCCACGAGTTGAAGCGACGCGGCGCCGACTGGATCGATGTCTCCTCGGGCGGCGTCTCGCCGCTGCAGAAGATTCCGCTCGAACCCGGCTACCAGGTTCCGTTTGCGCGCGAGGTCAAGAAGGCGACGGGCCTTACGACCATTGCCGTCGGGCTGATCACCGATGCGCAGCACGCCAGTCGCCTTGTCGAAGAAGGCGACGCGGATCTCGTCGCCATGGCGCGCGCCATGCTCTACGATCCGCGCTGGCCGTGGCACGCGGCGGCACAATTGGGCGCCACCGTACAGGCGCCGCCGCAATACTGGCGTTCGCAGCCGCGCGAGCAGAAGGCACTGTTCGGCGACATTTCGTTCGGCCAGCGTTAGCCGCCCGCTATTTGGCAGGTTGAACGAATCCGTATCAAGCGTGTACGATGCCGTTTGTGGCGCGATGTGCGCTACGGCGGATGACGCGGCGCCTCGGGGGCGCCGCGTTTGCTATTCGCGCCTGAGAAATGCCGCGGCATATCGCGCGCCGGCAGCGGCTAACGCGAGGTTTGCCGCCGGAATGTCCACTTCCCGTTCTTCACAAGGATTCATTCAATGAGTTCACGCAGGTTCGCCGTGCGCCAGTCGGGTGTGCACGGCAAAGGGGTGTTCGCCCTCGAACCGATTGCAGCCGGCGAGCGCCTGATCGAATACAAGGGCGAACGGATCTCGTGGAAGGAAGCCCTGCGGCGTCATCCGCACAATCCGGCAGAACCGAATCACACGTTCTATTTCGCGCTGGAAAGCGGCGACGTGATCGACGGCAAGGTGAACGGCAACAGCGCGCGCTGGATCAACCATTCGTGCGCGCCTAACTGCGAGGCCGAAGAGATCGACGGTCACGTCTACATCGAGGCACTGCGCGACATCGCCGCGGGCGAAGAGCTGTTCTACGACTATGGCCTTGTGATCGACGCGCGTCAGACGAAGAAGCTTCAGCGCGAGTACGAATGCCGGTGCGGCGCCCGCAAGTGTCGCGGCACGATGCTCGCGCCGCCCGAGAAGACGAAGAAGGGCGGCAAGGGCGAGGGCAAGTCTGCAAAGAAGAAAAAGAAGTAAGGCAGCGGCCCCTGGAATTACATGTCGATCGGCGCCTGGTGCGCCGATTTTTTTGCCTCGGCACTGTGGTCGCTCGTGGCGCGCGTGCTTTCCGTAGCGGGCGCTTGCGGCGCCAGCGGCACACGAACGACGAAGCGTGCGCCGCCTTCCGGCGCGTCCTCGTAGTGCACGGTGCCGCGGTGCAACTTCATGATGTCGTGGACGATCGCGAGGCCGAGGCCCGCGCCGCCATCCACGCCGGAGTCGCTCTGACCGTCGCCGCGGAAGAAACGCTTGAACAGGTCGGCCTGCTGGGTTTTCGGTACGCCCGGTCCATTGTCTTCCACAGCGATTTCGGCCATCGCCACGCCGTCGGTCTGCAGCTGCGTCACCGTCACGGTGATGCGTCCGCCATCCAGACGCGCGGGCGGTGCGTACTTCAACGCGTTGTCGAGCAGGTTCGCCACCACCTCGTGTAACAGCACAGGGTTGCCGCGTACGAGTAGCGGATGATCGTTCGCCGGGTCGTCGAGTCGCTGGAAACCGAGGTCCACCTGCACGGCGAGAGCGCGCGGCACCCACTCGGCACCGGTTTCGAACGCGAGTGCGGCGAAATCGATATTGACGAAGCGCGCAGCCTGCTCGCCGGGCTCGGCGCGCGCAAGCGAAAGCAACTGGTTGGAGAGACGCACCGCGCGGTCTGCCGCTGCGCGCAGCTCGCGCACCGCTGCCTGCACCTGTTGCGGGTCGCGTGCGACCACGGCCTGCTCCGCGTGCAGCTTCACGGCCGTGAGCGGCGTGCGCAATTGATGGGCGGCGTCGGCAATGAACTTGCGCTGTGCGTCGAGAGCGGTTTTGAGGCGGCCGAGCAGCGCGTTGAGCGCGCCTGTGAGCGGTCGGATCTCAAGGGGTACGTAGGTTTCGTCGACGGGCTCGAGCGACGTATGCGTTTGCCGGTTCAGCGAATCGGCCAGATCCGTGAGCGGATTGAGCTGCTGGTTCACCACGCGCCAGACGATGGCCCAGCCCGCGAACAGCAACAGCAGCAGCGGCATCATGATCGCCACGAGAAACTCGGCGGCAATACGAAAGCGGTGACGCACCGGCTGACCCACTTCCACGACGATCGGATTGCCGTGCGGCTGTTCAACCCGCACCTGCGCGACGCGTACGCCAATGCCGTTGTGCTGCGTCTCGAAGACGTACGCGAAGTGCATGCGCGTAATGTTCGTGCCCCGCAGCGGCAGCGACGGGTCGCCGGCGATTTCCCTGGTGCCGTCGCTGATGCGGTACACGAGATGTTCCACCGGGTCAGAGAACATCGCCTGCGCGAGCGGTGGAACGGTAATGGGCGCGTCGCGGCCCGCAATCTGGATCTGTCTGGAAATAGCGGTCGCCAGGTCGGCGAGCGAGCGGTCCACGACGTGCTGCGTGTATTGCCACGCGAGCCAGTACGCGATGAGTCCGCTCATGAGCGCGAGCAGCGAGAGCGGCGCAGCGAGACGGCGCAGCAGCGTGCGCCTCAGACTGTTCGCGGCCGGGTGGGGCATGATCGGACCTGCCGAAAAAGATGATGTGCCGTGCGAACCGGTGATTCGGCTCGCACGGCCTTCGCGGCTTCGTTACGAAGCCTGGCGAATCTCCTGGAGGAGATAGCCGAAGCCGCGCACGGTCACGATTTCGACGCGGCAGTTTTCGAGCTTCTTGCGCACGCGGTGCACGTAGACCTCGATCGCGGTGTCGCCGAGGTCGCCGCCGAAATGCGTGAGGTGATCCTGCAACTGGGCCTTGCTGACCACGCGGCCGTGGCGCAGCAACAGCATTTCGAGCACGGCGAATTCGCGCGGCGAGAGTTCGAGCGGCTTGTCGTCGTTGAAGATGCGGCGGTCCACGCCCGACAGACGCACGCCGCCCAGCGACACTTCGGGGCGCGGCACGTCGCCGTGCGGACCGCTGCGGCGCATGACGGCACGAATGCGCGCTTCGAGTTCGGCGGGCTCGAAGGGCTTCAGCATGTAGTCGTCGGCGCCGGAATTCAGGCCCTGAACGCGGTCGTTCAATTCGTCGCGCGCCGTGAGCACGATCACGGGCGTGTGGCGATTGCTCTGACGGAAGCGCGAGAGCAGCGTCATGCCGTCGATGCCGGGCAGGCCCAGATCGAGAATCACGAGTTCGTGGCGGTTCTGTGTGAGCGCCTGTTCGGCGAAGATGCCATCGTGGACCATGTCGACCGTGAAGCCGGCTTGTTCGAGGCTACTCTGGATGCCGCGTGCGATAGGGCGGTCGTCTTCGATGAGAAGGAGTCGCATGGGATTCGCTCAATTACAATGGGTTAGCTTGTCAGGCACGCGGTTCGCCGGCGCGCGGATGCACAGGAAGCACGCTGGGTAGCGTGCGGTGCCCGGATGATCACGAGAGACATGTCCGAAATTACGATCAACGAACTGGAAGCCGCGATCAACTTTTGGCGCAGCCGTTCGCCTTCCTTTGGCGACGAGCTTACCTTGTGCAAGGAGGCAAGCGCGCTCTCCAAGCCGTATGCGCTGCTGATTGTACAGCGTCGGAACGCCGTATCGCTGGATGCGCTGGAGCCTTTGGCACGCGAAGCCTGGGAAACTTACGTTCGCCTTAATATTGGGCGCACGAACTGAAGGCCCAATGGCGGTTGTCCTGCAATATCCTTTCACCCGCGGCGTTTTTTGGCCTCCATTTGCGTTTCCCGCGGTCGCCTCGCTCAATCGGGCTGCGCGCCTTTCGCGATCGAATCGATGAACTTCGCCATGAGGATGTCGCGCTCGGTGATGCCGCTCGCCTCGTGCGTGGATAACGTGATCTCGACCCGGTTGTAGACGTTGAACCATTCGGGGTGATGGTCCATCTCCTGGGCTTTGATGGCGACGCGCGTCATGAAGCCAAAGGCCTCGTTGAAGTCGGCGAAGCGCAATTTCCGCTGGATGGCGTCGCGGCCGGCCATGGCCTGCCAGCCGTCGAGCTGCGGGAACTGGCTGGCGCGTTCCTCGGAAGTGAGCTTGTGGATCATCGTGTCACCTCTCGTGGGTGGGTCGTGAGAGAAGCTGAGCGTCCGGCTATTTTTCCACGGATGCCCGCATGTCGCCGGACCGCCTTCCGTCTGCGTTCCGCTGCCGGTGCACTGCTCTGCGACGTCTTGCTGCTTTATGCAATACTCATGCGAAAAGCAGTCACGAAACGCGGAGAACGTTCATGCTTGAACTGGATCACTTCGATCTCGCGCTTCTCGAGGTCTTGCAACGCTATGGACGCGCCACCCATCAGCAACTCGGCGAGCAGATTCCGCTGTCGCCCTCGCAGATCGGGCGGAGGTTGCAGCGGCTCGAGGCGGTGGGCGTGATCGACGGTTACCGCGTCGTGCTGCGGCCCGAGAAGCTCGGCCTTGGCGTGACGGCGTTCACGAGCCTCAAGCTCAAGCACCACGGCGATTCGATCATCGAGCAGTTTCAGCAGCAGATCGACATGCTGCCCGAAGTGCTGGAATGCCACGCCGTTGTGGGCGAGGCCGACTATCTGCTGCGGATCGTGGCGCCCGACCTCAATGCGCTTTCCTCGTTCGTCATGAAGAAACTCATGCGCGTGCCGGGCGTGGACAGCGTGCGCTCGAACATCGTGCTTGCTACGTTCAAGCGCAACGGCCCGCTGCCGCTCGCGCACCTGGGACCGGGACTTTCCGCGGCCTGAGCGCATGAAGCGCGAACGGCGCGACCCATCCGGGATCGGGAATCAAAGATCAGGATCGCGCCGGTGCGAGCGTCATCGCGTTTTGCTGTGCCACGTGCCGCGCATCAGCATCAGGCGACGATGAGCGGCTCGCCCAACTCAGGTTTGTCGTCGGCCGCATTGAGCAGATCCACGTAAGCCACGGCCACGAGATCCGCTTCCGGCACGCCGAGCTTCGCGAATACCGCGTGCGCCTCCGCTTCGCCGCCTTCCTCGTCGTCGTCCGGTCCCAGCACCACTTCCAGTTCCACGAAATCGCCCAGTCCGTCCACGCGATCGAGATGAATGCGCGTGCGTCCCACCAGGTAGACGTGACGCTCCTTCGTGACGATGCCGCGCGTCGTGAGTGCCGTTGCGAGCAGCGCGTGCATGGCCTCGGGATTGGTGACGGGGCTGCGCGTGTAGTACGACGCCTTGGGGCCGTCGCGATCGTCGCGCTGATAGAAGATCAACTCGGCGGGCGTGCCGTCGTCGAACTGGCGCAGCTTGAGACGGCCGCGCGGCACGTCGTAGAAGAAGTCCTGCTGACGGAAGATGAGCGGTGCTTCGGGCGTCAACTGCGCAGCGCGCTCGCGCAACTGTTCGAAGTCACGGGCGCGGGCTTTGATCTCGATGTTGCGTGCCATGCTGAAGCTCCTGTCTGTCGATGAAACAGCAACGGCGCCGCTGGCCGTGCAAAGGCAACGCGGCGCCGCCGGAAAGAAACAGCCACCCTGGCGCGATGCAAGCCATCGATTCAAGCCAGGGACGGAAACGCGAAATCCGAATCTAGCAAAAACCGTGTGACCGTGGCGTTACGGCGCAAATTCGTCACGTCGTCGTACGTCATGAGTGGCGCTCATATCGCCCATTGCGCCTCGATCAGCTTGAGCGCGGGCGCGATGGCGGGCTCCTCTGCACGTGCCGCAAGCGTGATGAAGGTGAGTTGCGTGGGCACGGTGATGCCTTCCACGATGGTCAGCGCGTGTGCGTGCGCCTCGGCGAGTGCCGTGGCGTCGCGCGCGAGCGAGAGGCCAACGCCCGATTTCACGAGGTCGAGCATGGAGGGCTCCTGGTCCACTTCGGCCACCTTCACCGGCGTGACGCCGGCTTCGGCGAAGCAGCGCGTGAGCAGCCGGTTATGCGCCGACGCGGGCGGCGTCCAGATCCACGGCAACGCGGCGAGGCCACGCCAGTCGTGGATACCGCGCACGCGGTCTTTCCAGCCTGCGGGCGCGAGCACCCGATATTGAAAGTGCGTGAGCGTGACGGCATGAAACGCGCTGCCGTCGCGCGGCTCGTCTTCGTCGGGCAGTCCGATGTAATAGCCGACGTCGAGCTCGCGCGAGCGCACCTGCTCCCGTACCCAGCCCGACATGCCGTGCCGCAGCGCGGTTTCGATCTGCGGCCATGTTTCCACGAGCGGTTTCAGGAAGCCGCCGAGCCGCAGGAATTCCGGGTCCAGGATCGTGCCGATGCGCAGCCTCCCGCGCACTTCGTGGCGCAGCGTGGCGGCCGCGCGCTGCACGTCGCCGGCCGCGGCGAGCGCGCGCTCCGCGTGCGGCAGCAGCGCCTGGCCGTCGCGCGTGAGTGCGAGCCCGTGCGACGTGCGCGTGAAGAGCGACACGCCGAGCGTCTCCTGAAGGTTCTTGATCTGCAGGCTCACGGCGGGCTGGGTGAGGTGCAGATGCACGGCGGCACGCGTGAGATTGCCCTCGCGCGCCACGGTGACAAAGGCCCGGAGCAAGGTCAGGTCCATATTCCTGATATGAGTGCGCCTTATATGGCAGTTGAGCATAACTCATTGGATTGCCCCGCGGTTTCGCCGCTACGCTTGGCGAACCGTCGGCAATGCGAAGGTGGGACAGATACCCGCGCCATGCCGATTACGAAGGTGCGCCGCAGCAAAATGCAGCGCAACGGAGGAGACAACACACGATGGACCAGACCAAAGCGACGGCAGCAGGTCGCGGCGAGCCGCGCCGGCTCGAAGGCGAATTCGACTACGTGATCGTGGGCGCGGGCACCGCGGGCTGCGTGCTCGCCAACCGGCTTACGGAAGACCCCGACGTTTCCGTGCTGCTGCTCGAAGCCGGCGGTAAAGACGACTACCACTGGATTCATGTGCCGGTGGGCTACCTCTACTGCATCGGCAATCCGCGCACGGACTGGCTCTACAAGACGCAGGCCGAAGCGGGTCTCAATGGCCGGTCGCTTTCGTATCCGCGTGGCCGCGTGCTGGGTGGAAGCTCGTCGATCAACGGCATGATCTACATGCGCGGTCAGCGCGAAGACTACGACGAGTGGGCGCGCATCACGAACGACGCGTCATGGTCGTGGGATGCTGTGCTGCCCGTGTTTCGCCGCAGCGAGGACCATCACGGCGGCGCGAATACGTGGCACGGCGAAGGCGGCGAATGGCGCGTCGAACGGCAGCGCCTCAAGTGGAAGATTCTCGAAGCGTTCGCCGACGCCGCACAGCAAACCGGCATTCCCGCCACCGACGACTTCAATCGCGGCGACAACAGCGGCGTCGGCTACTTCGAGGTGAACCAGAAGCGCGGCATTCGCTGGAATGCATCGAAGGCGTTTCTGCGTCCCGCGATGAAGCGGCCCAATCTCACCATCATCACAGGTGCGCTCACCGAGCGCGTGGTGTTCGAGGGCAAGCGCTGCGTCGGCGTGGAATATCGCGGCGATGGCGTGAGCTACATAGCAAAGGCGCGTTGCGAAGTGGTGCTAAGTGCAGGTGCTGTGAACTCGCCGCAGTTGCTCGAACTGTCGGGCGTGGGTAACGGTGCGCGGCTGCAAGGGTTGGGTATCGATGTCGTGCACGATTTGCGCGGTGTGGGCGAGAACCTGCAGGACCATCTCCAGTTGCGTATGGCGTTTCGCGTGCAGCACGTGCGCACGCTCAACACGGCCTCCGCTCACTGGTGGGGCAAGCTGATGATCGGCATGCAGTACGCGCTGTTCCAGAGCGGCCCCATGGCGATGTCTCCGTCACAACTCGGTGCGTTCGCGAAGTCGGATCCATCCGACGGGTCGCTCACACGGCCCGATCTCGAATATCACGTGCAGCCTCTCTCGCTCGATCGTTTCGGTGAACCGCTGCATCGCTTCAACGCGTTCACGGCGTCGGTGTGCCATTTGCGGCCCACTTCGCGCGGCAGCATTCATATTGCCTCGCCCGATGCCGCCGTGGCACCGGCCATCGCGCCCAATTATCTTTCCACCGACTACGACCGTCACGTCGCGGTCAACGCGCTTCGACTCACGCGGCGTATCGCGGCCGCGCCCGCGCTCGCTCCATATCGTCCGCACGAAATCCTGCCCGGTCTCGCGTATCAGACCGAAGAAGAATTGCAGGACGCCGCAGGCAACGTGGGCACCACGATCTTTCATCCGGTAGGCACCTGCCGCATGGGCACCGCCGACGATCCCGGCGCGGTAGTGGACAGCCGCTTGCGTGTGCGCGGCGTGGAAGGGCTGCGTGTGGTGGATGCATCGGTGATGCCCGTCATCACATCGGGCAACACCAATTCGCCCACGCTCATGATCGCGGAGCGCGCGAGCGACATGCTGCGCGCCGATCGTCGCGCCCGACTCGCGGGGCGGGATGAAAAGACGAGCGCAGGCGTGCCGATGTCCGTTGCATGACGACGCGGCAGCGCGCATTTCACGCGCGTGAAATACGCACGAGGCCCTAAGTGCAAATCCCTATGATTGCGCTGCATCATTGGCGAGACAATGGCGCCATGCCGCACGGTGCCCCACGCTGCCATCCGCAGCCCTGCACTGCGCCACGGCCGATACGGGGGTGCGGTCGTCATCACGCGTTCGCGCAATCCGGTGCGCGAAGTGTCTACAAGACTTCGCCTTAATTCGCATGGAAGAGGACATGATTCTCGGCGACACGATTCTGGAGACGCGCGGACTCACGAAGGAATTCAAGGGCTTCACGGCCGTCAACGGCGTGAACCTGCGCGTGCGTCGCGGCACGATTCATGCACTCATCGGCCCGAACGGCGCGGGCAAAACAACGTGCTTCAACCTGCTCACCAAATTTCTCGAACCCAGCGCGGGGCAGATCGTATTCAACGGCATCGACATCACGCGTGAACGCCCCGCGCAGATCGCGCGGCGCGGCATCATCCGGTCGTTTCAGATTTCCGCGGTATTTCCGCATTTGACGGCATTGCAGAACGTGCGCGTGGGGTTGCAGCGCACGCTCGGCACCGCGTTCCATTTCTGGCGCAGCGAACGCACGCTGCGTGAACTCGACGACCGCGCAATGGATCTGCTCGCGCAGGTCGGCCTGACCGATTTCGCCGATGTGCGCACGGTAGAACTTGCCTACGGTCGCAAGCGCGCTCTCGAAATAGCCACCACGCTCGCGATGGAACCTGAACTCATGTTGCTCGACGAGCCCACGCAAGGCATGGGACACGAGGACGTGGATCGTGTGACCGCGCTGATCAAAAAAGTATCGGCGGGCCGCACGATTCTGATGGTGGAACACAACATGAATGTGATTGCCGGCATCTCGGACACGATCACGGTCCTGCAACGCGGCGAGGTGCTCGCCGAGGGCGCTTACGCGGAGGTCTCGAAAAACCCGCTCGTGATGCAGGCCTACATGGGCAGCGCCGACGCAGCGCTTGCGGGAGCACACGCATGAACACCGTGACCGAACGCGAGAACACGGAAGTGAGCGGCGCGGCCGAAAGCACGCCCGCGCTCGCCATTGCGGGCCTGCAAGCCTGGTACGGCGAATCGCACATCCTGCACGGCGTGGACCTCACCGTGGGACGCGGCGAAGTGGTGACGCTGCTCGGCCGCAACGGCGCGGGCCGCACAACCACGCTGCGCGCCATCATGGGCCTCACGGGTCGCCGCACGGGCTCCATCCAGATTGGTGGCCGCGAAACCATCGGCATGGCGACGCATCGCATCGCGCATTGCGGCGTGGGCTACTGCCCCGAAGAGCGCGGCATTTTTTCGAGCCTCTCGTGCGAAGAGAACCTGCTGTTGCCGCCGCCCGTGAGCCGGCACGCGCACACGATGTCGCTCGACGAGATCTACCAGATGTTTCCGAATCTCAAGGAGCGTCGGCAGAGCCAGGGCACGCGTCTCTCCGGCGGCGAGCAACAGATGCTCGCAGTGGCGCGCATCCTGCGCACGGGCGCGAATCTGCTGCTGCTCGACGAGATATCGGAGGGCTTGGCGCCAGTCATCGTGCAGACGCTTGCACGCATGATCGTCGCGCTCAAGGCGCGCGGTTACACCATCGTGATGGTCGAGCAGAACTTCCGGTTCGCGGCGCCGCTCGCGGACCGCTTCTACGTGATGGAGCATGGCCGCATCGTCGAGCATTTCGGCGCTGCCGAACTCGAAAGCAAGATGCCCGTGCTGCACGATCTGCTCGGCGTCTGAACCGAAACCCGCTTCACGGCGACACCCGCGTGCCGGGCGCGCCGCCTGATTGCTTCGCACAACCACAACGCAACGAATGAAGGAGACAGGAATGAAGAAGAACAGGACTCTCGCGCGCTTTACGTCGATCGGCATCGCAGCTGCGATGTGTGCCGCGTTCGCGGCCGGCAACGCGCGGGCAGCCGACGACGCGGTGAAGATCGGCTTCATCACGGACATGTCGGGACTCTATGCGGACATCGACGGCCAGGGGGGTCTCGAGGCCATCCGCATGGCGGTGGCCGACTTCGGCGGCAAGGTGAACGGCAAGCCGATTCAGGTGGTCTACGCGGACCATCAGAACAAGGCTGACATCGCGGCCTCGCGTGCGCGCGAATGGTTCGACCGCGACGGCGTAGACATGCTGATCGGCGGCACGAACTCGGCCACCGGGCTCTCGATGAACCAGGTTGCGGGCGAGAAGCACAAGGTGTACATCAGCATCGGCGCGGGGGCGGACACGCTCACCAACGAGCAATGTACGCCGTACACCATCCACTATGCGTACGACACGACGGCGCTCGCGAAAGGCACGGGCTCGGCCGTGACGAAGCAGGGCGGCAAGACGTGGTTCTTCCTCACGGCGGACTACGCGTTCGGCAAGGCGCTCGAAAAGAACACCGCCGACGTGGTGAAGGCCAACGGCGGCCAGGTGCTGGGCGACGTACGGCATCCGCTGTCGGCGTCGGACTTTTCGTCGTTCCTGTTGCAGGCGCAATCGTCGAAGGCGCAGATTCTGGGCCTCGCGAACGCGGGCGGCGACACGATCAACTCGATCAAGGCGGCCAAGGAATTCGGCATCACCAAGACGATGAAGCTTGCGGCGCTGCTCATCTTCATCAACGACATCCACAGCCTCGGCCTCGAAACCACGCAAGGCCTTGTGTTGACCGACAGCTGGTACTGGAACAAGGACGCGGCTTCGCGCCAGTGGGCCCAGCGCTACTTCGACAAGATGAAGAAGATGCCGTCGAGCCTGCAGGCCGCCGACTACTCCGCCACGATGACGTACCTGAAGGCCGTGCAGGCCGTGGGCTCCACGGACTCGGACAAGGTGATGGCGCAGCTCAAGAAGCAGAAGATCGACGACTTCTACGCGAAGGGCTACGTGCGTCAGGACGGCAGCATGATCCACGACATGTACCTCATGCAGGTGAAGACGCCGGCTGAATCGAAAGAGCCATGGGACTACTACAAGATCGTCGCCACCATTCCGGGCGAGCAGGCCTTCACGACGAAGCAGGAGACGCGCTGCGCGCTGTGGAAGTAACGGCAGTGAAGTAACGGAATAGGGACGTGAGCGCGGTGCGGCGGCGAAAGGCCGCCGCACCGCGCTTCGCGCCGATCTCATCTGGACGACAGGTTCAATGGAAATCTTTGGCATTCCGTTGCCGGCGATGCTGAGCCAGTTGTTGCTCGGACTCGTGAACGGCTCGTTCTACGCGATCCTGAGCCTTGGCCTTGCTGTGATCTTCGGGCTGCTCAACGTGATCAACTTCGCCCACGGCGCGCTGTTCATGCTGGGAGCGATGCTCACGTGGATGGGGCTCGCGTATTTCCACGTGCCGTATTGGGCGATGCTCGTGCTCTCGCCGCTGCTGGTGGGCGTATTCGGCATGCTGATCGAGCGGTCCATGCTGCGCTGGCTCTACAAGCTCGATCATCTCTACGGGCTCTTGCTCACCTTCGGCCTCACGCTCGTGATCGAGGGCGTGTTCCGTTCCATCTACGGTTCGTCGGGCCAGCCGTACGACGTGCCGTCGGCGCTTTCGGGCGCGACCAACCTCGGCTTCATGTTCCTGCCGAACTATCGCGCGTGGGTCGTGGTGGCCTCGCTTACGGTGTGTTTCGTGACGTGGTTCGTGATCGAGCGCACGCGGTTGGGTGCGTATCTGCGTGCGGGTACCGAGAACCCGAAGCTCGTGGAGGCTTTCGGCATCAACGTACCGATGATGGTCACGCTCACCTATGGCTTCGGCGTGGCGTTGGCCGCGTTTGCGGGTGTGCTCGCTGCGCCCGTGATCCAGGTTTCGCCGCTCATGGGGCAGCCCATGATCATCACCGTGTTCGCGGTGGTCGTGATCGGTGGCATGGGCTCGATCATGGGGTCCATCGTGACGGGTTTGCTGCTGGGCGTGATAGAAGGCTTCACGCGCGTGTTCTGGCCGGAAGCGTCGGCGACCGTGGTGTTCGTCATCATGGCGATCGTGTTGCTGGTTCGTCCCGCTGGCCTCTTCGGCAAGGAAAGATGATGCAGAGAAAAGCGCTTTATGTCCTGCTGCTCGTGGGCCTGATCGTGGCGCCGCTCGCGGGCGCTTATCCGGTCTTCGTAATGAAGGTGCTGTGCTTCGCGCTCTTTGCGGCGGCGTTCAATCTGTTGATCGGCTACACGGGGCTGCTTTCGTTTGGCCACGCGATGTTTCTCGCCAGCTCGGGTTACGTGGCGGGCTACGCGATCCAGTCGATCGGGCTCACGCCGGAACTCGGCGTGCTCGCGGGCGCCGCGGCGGCCACGCTGCTCGGGCTCGTGGTGGGGCTCTTTGCGATTCGCCGCCAGGGCATCTACTTCGCAATGGTCACGCTCGCGCTCGCGCAGATGGTTTATTTCGTGTTCCTGCAGGCACCCTTCACGCACGGCGAGGACGGCATGCAGGGCGTGCCGCGCGGCAAGCTGTTCGGGCTGCTGTCGCTGAGTTCGGACCTGGTGCTGTACTACGTGGTGCTCGTGGTGATGGTGCTCGCGTTTCTGCTGATCGTGCGTATCGTGCACTCGCCGTTCGGGCAGATTCTGGTGGCCATCAAGGAGAACGAGCCGCGTGCCATTTCGCTCGGCTACGACACGGACCGCTTCAAGCTGCTCGCGTTCGTGCTCTCTGCGGGCATTGCAGGTCTGGCAGGCGCGTTGAAAGTGGTCGTACTCGGCTTCGAGACGCTCGACGACGCGTACTGGACCATGTCGGGGCTCGTCATCCTGATGACGCTCGTGGGCGGCATGGGCACGCTGTTCGGGCCATTGCTGGGCGCGGCGCTGATTGTCTCGCTGGGCGATCGGCTGGGCGAGATCGGCGGGGCGCTTGCGTCGGCGACAGGCGTCGACTGGTTCCGCTCGCTCGGTGAGTCGGCGACCATCGTCACGGGGCTCATCTTCATTGCGTGCGTGCTGGCATTCCGGCGCGGAATTGTCGGCGAGATCGTGGCGCGCGTGCGGCCCTTGCGGGCTTGAGCGATAGCCAATCTGGCGCTTGTGTGGGCTACGCGATTGCTTCGGTATCCCGACGTTTTTTCGCTGAACGTGCTGCGATGCTTCGCACCGGCAGAGCCGCACGTGCAACGTTGCGGTGTCAATGTGCCCCAATTGAGTGCCGCAGTGCACCACTAGGGTAAATGCTAGTTGTCCGCAAGGCGGTGCATCTTTAATCTTGCACCCAGTTCTGATGCACCGAATTTGCAGGTGGAGAACGAGGAGACATGAGGCACTCAGTGCCCAAACGGAAAGCGCTGTTGGATAGGAATCCAACAGCGCTTTTTATATTGGTTTTTCCATCCGCATGCTTCATCCGCTGGTTTTCCCGTTATTTCCCTTCACGGCCTGAAACGGCTGCCCGTTTTTCTCTTCCTGCCCGAACTTCGGAAACAGCCTCTGGCACACAAGCCGCGGGTTTTTTCTCATTTGTCTGACGCCTGCAAATGCTTGCCGCATATGGCTTGCGTCCGCTACACTCGCCATTCGCCGACCGCCTGGTCGGCATTTATGTGCCGTTAAAACAACTGGTCGGCGCGGTATTTCCCGCGGAGAGGCGGCGCCATTTGGCCCACCGCATCCAGGCGGTTTTCGGGCGAATTTCAATCGAATAAGCAGGAAAAAGCGAGGAGCGTCAATGTTGGCGGCAGTGCGGTGGATAAGCGCGGCGTGCGCGGTGGCGGGAGCGGGGGCCATGCTGGCGGGGACGGCGTGGGCGGATGTGAAGATCGGCGTCACGGTGTCTGCCACGGGTCCGGCGGCGTCGCTCGGCATTCCGGAGAAGAACACGGTTCAACTGCTGCCGAAGGAAATTGCCGGCCAGAAGATCGACTACATCGTGCTGGACGATGCCACCGATCCCACTCAGGCCGTACGCAATGCACGCAAGCTCACGAGCGAAGATCACGTGGATGCGTTGATCGGTTCCACTGTCGTGCCGAACTCGCTGGCGATGATCGACGTTGCTGCCGAAACGTCCACGCCGATGATCTCGATGGCCGCGGCGGCCTCCATCGTGGAACCCATGGACGCGAAGCGCGCGTGGGTCTTCAAGACGCCGCAGAACGACATTCTGATGGCCACCGCCATCGCCCAGCACATGGCCGACCACGGCGTGAAGACGGTCGCGTTCATCGGCTTCTCGGACGCGTATGGCGAGAGCTGGTACAAGGAGTTCGGCAAGATCGCCGAACTCAAGAAGATTCGCATCGTGGCGAACGAGCGGTTCGCGCGCAACGACACGTCTGTCACCGGGCAAGTGTTGCGGATGATGTCGCAGAACCCCGATGCCGTGCTGATCGCCGGCGCCGGCACGCCGGCCGCCTTGCCGCAGAAGACGCTCAAGGAGCGCGGCTACAAGGGCCGCTACTACCAGACGCACGGCGTGGCCAACAACGACTTCCTGCGCGTGTGCGGCAAGGATTGCGAAGGCACGTATCTGCCCGCGGGCCCGCTGCTCGTGGCCGACCAGTTGCCGGCATCGAACCCGGCGAAGAAGGCGGCGTTGACGTACAAGGCGGCCTATGAAAGCGCCTGGGGTGCCGGGTCCATCTCGACCTTCGGCGGTCATGCCTGGGATGCGGGGCTGCTGCTGCAACGCGCGGTGCCCATTGCGCTCAAGCAGGGGCAGCCGGGCACGAAAGCCTTTCGCGAGGGGCTGCGCGCGGCGCTGGAGAGCACGAAAGACCTTCCCGCGTCACATGGCATCTTCAACATGAGTGCCACCGACCACGCGGGCCTCGACCAGCGGGCGCGCGTGATGGTTCAGATCGTGGGCGGCAAGTGGAAGCTCGCAGGCGACTGAGGCAGGGGCAACCACAAACAGACTCTTTCGAACAAAGGCGCGGACAAGTGGACGCGCCTTTTTTGTTGTTCGCGCCGCGCGCATGAAGCGGCGCTCGCCGTAGATGCACCCGACAGGGAAAACCATGTGTCCACATGGGCGGACCCCGTCACTACACTCAGAAGCCGGCCGCGTCGCGAAGGGCCGGGACGATACGAAACAAGAGACAAGCGTTTGGAGACACAGATGAAAACGAGGACACAGTGGGTAGGGGCGACGCTCGCAGCGGCCGCACTCTTCAGCGCGAGCAGCGCGTTCGCGCAGGTGAAGATTGGCGTCACGCTGTCGGCGACGGGGCCGGCGGCATCGCTCGGCATTCCCGAGAAGAACACCATCGAGTTGTTGCCGAAAGAGATTGGCGGCAAGACGGTGCAGTACATCGTGCTCGACGACGCATCCGACACGAGCCACGCCGTGCAGAACACGCACAAGCTGATCGACGAAGACCACGTGGACGCGATCATTGGTTCCACGGTCACGCCTAACTCGCTCGCGATGATCGACGTGGTGTCGCAAGCGAAGACGCCGATGATCTCGATGGCTGCCTCGGCCGCCATCGTTTCGCCGATGGACGCCAAGCGCGCGTGGGTCTTCAAGACGCCGCAGAACGACAGCCTCATGGCCGACGCAATCGCCCAGTACATGGAGCAGCACGGCGTGAAGACGGTGGGCTTCATCGGCTTCTCCGATGCGTACGGCGAGAGCTGGTACACGGTGTTCAACGCGGCGGCCGGCGCGCGTCATCTGAAGGTGGTGGGCAACGAGCGCTATAACCGGACCGATGCATCGGTCACGGGCCAGGTGCTCAAGCTGATGGCGGCCAACCCCGATGCGGTGCTGATCGCGGGCTCGGGTACGCCAGCGGCACTGCCGGCAAAGACGCTCAAGGAGCGCGGCTACAAGGGCGCCATCTACCAGACGCATGGCGTTGCGAACAACGACTTCCTGCGCGTCTGCGGCAAGGACTGCGAAGGCGAACTGCTGCCCGCAGGGCCGATTCTCGTCGCCGACCAGTTGCCCGATTCGAACCCGGTGAAGAAGTCCTCCGAGGCCTACAAGAACGCGTATGAGAAGGCCTATGGCGCGGGTTCGGTGTCGACGTTCGGCGGCCACGCATGGGACGCTGGCCAGATGCTGCAACGGGCGATTCCCGAGGCACTGAAGACGGCGCAGCCCGGTACCGTCGAGTTCCGTGAAGCGCTGCGCAGCGCGCTCGAAAACCTCAAGGATCTGCCGGTGGCGCACGGCATCATGAACACGACGTCGGCGGATCACAACGGCCTCGATGAACGTGCCCGCGTGATCGTGCAGATCTCCGGCGGCAAGTGGAAGCTGCAGCAGGGCAAGTAAGCGGCTTCGGATCAGCGAGATCGGCAACATCGGCAGCACTTCGGGGACGCGCGCGTGGCGCGGAGCGTTGCGCGCGTCCTGCTTCTCGCGGGCGGCGATGCGGGCAAGGGCGTGTGTGAGTGTGTCGCTCGCGTAGGGCGCCATGCCCTGCGGCGGTCGTCGTTGCGATTCGTCGTTGTGACCGGCACGCTCCATCATCCAGCGTGACGCGCCATGCGTTGCGCACGTGTCGCCGCCAGGTCGTTCTGTTCGAGCACAATGGCGCGTTGGCCGCGCGTTCATCACGCCTTGCTGCGCGTCCACCCATCTACGCATCCCCGATTCAGGCATTCCAGAAAGACACGAAGAGGAAGTATGGATCTATCAATTGCGGCGATCCTCGCGCAAGACGGCATCACGACCGGCGCCATTTACGCGCTGCTCGCGCTCGCACTGGTGCTGGTGTTTTCCGTCACGCGGGTGATCTTCATTCCGCAGGGCGAGTTCGTTTCGTACGGCGCACTCACGCTCGCCGCGCTGCAGACACAGAAGTTTCCCGCCACGTGCTGGCTCTTGATGGCGATGGGTGCGGCGTGTTTCGTCGTCGAGATGCTCGGCCTCGTGCGGCATCCCGAGCGACGTACGCAGCTCGCGCGTACGCTCGTGACACTCGCCGGCAAGTACCTCTTGTTTCCCGTTGCCGTCTACGCAATCACGCGCGGCACATTCGGCATGCAGTTGCCGATGCTCGCGCAGATTGCGTTGACGCTCGCCATCGTGGTGCCGATGGGCCCGTTCGTGTATCGCCTCGCGTACGAACCGATTGCCGAGGCGACGACCTTGTTGCTGCTGATCGTCGCGGTGGCCGTGCACTTCGCCATGGTTGGCCTCGGGCTCGTGATGTTCGGCGCCGAAGGGTCGCGCACCAACGCGTTTTCGGACGCTACGTTCAACGTGGGTTCGCTCTCGATTACGGGCCAGAGCTTGTGGGTGATCGGCACCGCGATCGTGCTGATCGTCGGGCTGTACGTCTATTTCGATCGCACGGTGTCGGGCAAGGCGCTGCGGGCGACTTCGGTGAACCGGCTCGGCGCGCGGCTGGTCGGCATCGGCACCACGCAGGCGGGCCGCCTCGCGTTCACGCTCGCTGCCGGGCTGGGCGCGCTGTGCGGCATCCTGGTCGCACCGCTCACCACCATCTACTACGACTCGGGCTTCCTGATTGGCTTGAAGGGATTCGTGGGGGCAATCATCGGTGGGCTCGTGAGTTATCCCGTGGCGGCCGCGGGTTCGGTGCTCGTCGGGCTGCTCGAATCGTATTCGTCGTTCTGGGCCAGTGCCTACAAGGAAGTCATTGTGTTCACGCTGATCATTCCCGTGTTGCTGTGGCGCAGTCTGGCGAGCCCGCACACCGAAGAAGAGGAGGAGTGACGCGATGAAACGCATGATTCGCAACCGCTTCTTCTGGCTGTTTCTTGCTGTGATGTTTGCACTTCCGGTGTTGCCGCATCCGCTGCGGGTGCCGGAGTACTGGATCACGCTGCTCAACTACATTGGTCTCTACGCGATCGTGGCGATCGGGCTCGTGCTGCTCACGGGCATCGGCGGCATGACGAGCTTCGGGCAGGCGGCGTTCGTGGGCGTGGGCGCGTATGCGACCGCGTATCTCACGACGCAGTTCGGCGTGTCGCCGTGGCTCGCGCTCATCGCCGGTGTCGTGCTCACGGCGCTTATTGCGCTCGTGCTGGGCGCTGTGACGATGCGCCTTTCCGGCCACTTTCTGCCGCTCGGCACCATCGCCTGGGGTCTCGCGCTGTTCTTCCTGTTCGGCAACATGGAGATGCTCGGCAAGTACGACGGCATCAACGGCATTCCGGTGCTGAACGTGTTCGGCATCGATCTGGAGTCGGGCCGGCACATCTACTACCTGATCTGGGTGGTGGTGCTGGCGTCCGTGGTGTCTGTTCAGAATCTGCTTAACAGCCGGCCGGGCCGGGCGATTCGTGCGCTGCGAGGCGGCGGCGCCATGGCCGAGGCGATGGGCGTGAACACGGCGTGGATGCGCGTCGTGATCTTCGTGTATGCCGCCGTGCTCGCTGCCGTGTCGGGGTTCCTCTACGCGCACTTGCAGCGGGCGGTGAATCCCACGCCGTTTGGGCTCAATCACGGCATCGAGTACCTGTTCATGGCGGTGGTGGGCGGCGTGTCGCACGTCTGGGGCGCGGTGCTGGGCGCGGCCATCCTCACGTTGTTGCAGGACTGGCTGCAGACGCTGTTGCCGAGGCTGCTGGGTGAGAACGGCAATTTCGAGGTCATCGTCTTCGGCGTGCTGATGGTGCTGCTGCTCCAGTACGCGCGGCACGGCGTGTGGCCGTACGTGGCGCGGCTCTTCCCGCGCGGTCCGCGCGCTCACGTTCCCGATCACGCGGAGCCGTTACCGCAGCGCAGCAAACCGGAGCCGGGCGAATTGCTGCTCACCGTCGACAAGGCGCGCAAGCAGTTCGGCGGGCTCGTGGCGGTGAACGACGTGAGTTTCGAGGTGAAGGCAGGGCAGATCGTCGGGCTGATCGGCCCGAACGGCGCCGGGAAGTCGACCACGTTCAATCTCGTCACTGGCGTGCTGCAGCCCACGGCAGGCCAGATCACCTTCCGCGGCGAACGGATCGATGCGCTGAGTTCACGTGAAATCGTGAGGCGTGGCATCGGGCGCACGTTCCAGCACGTCAAGCTGCTGCCGGGCATGACGGTGCTGGAGAACGTCGCGATCGGCGCGCATCTGCGTGGCCATGCCGGCGTGTGGCGCAGCATTGCGCGGCTCAATGCTGCGGAAGAGGCGCGGCTGATGAACGAGGCAGCAAGGCAGCTTCGCCGGGTGGGCCTCGAGCGGCACATGTACGACGAGGCGGGGAGCCTCGCGTTGGGCCAGCAGCGCGTGCTCGAGATCGCGCGGGCGCTGTGCTGCGATCCGACGCTGCTGCTGCTCGACGAACCAGCGGCCGGCCTGCGATATCAGGAAAAGCAGCAGCTGGCCGCGCTGCTGCGCAAGCTCAAGGAAGAGGGCATGAGTGTGCTGCTCGTCGAGCACGACATGGACTTCGTGATGAACCTCACCGACCGGCTGGTGGTGATGGAATTCGGCACGCGCATCGCGGAAGGGCTGCCCGCGGACGTGCAGAAGGATCCGGCGGTGCTCGAAGCGTATCTGGGCGGGGTGGAATGATGGCGGTGAAGAATGGAGCGGGCGCTGTGCCGGTGCTGGAAGTCGATGGGCTGTCCGCGCGGTACGGCAAGGTGGAGGCGCTGCATCGGGCCGCGATCAAGGTGGGCGCGGGGCAGATTGTGTCCGTGATCGGCCCGAACGGCGCCGGCAAGTCAACACTGCTCAACGCGATCATGGGCGCGCTGCCGACGGGCGGTCACGCGAGTGGACACGTGCGCTACCTGGGCGAAGAGGTGGGCGCGCTGGCGATCGAAAAGCGTGTCGCCCGTGGAATGTGCCTCGTGCCGGAGAAGCGGGAACTGTTCGCGTCGATGTCCGTTGAGGACAATCTCCTGCTGGGTGCCTATCGCCGCAAGCGGGCGGGGGAAAAGGCATGGCTCGATCAGCTCGAACCGGTCTTCACGCTGTTTCCGCGGCTGAAGGAACGTCGGCGACAGGCGGCCGGTACGCTGTCCGGCGGTGAGCGTCAGATGCTGGCGGTGGGTCGCGCGCTGATGGGAAAGCCGGATCTGCTGATGCTCGATGAGCCGAGTCTCGGCCTGGCCCCGCTGATCGTGAAGGAGATTTTTCATATCATCAGCGCGCTGCGGCAGACCGGTGTAGCGACCTTGCTGATCGAACAGAACGCGCGTGCCGCGCTCCAGATCTCGGATTACGGGTACGTGCTGGAGACGGGCGAAATGGCGCTCGAAGGCCGGGCCAATGAGCTTGCGCAGAATCCGCAGGTGATCGAGACATATCTGGGGCTGACGAGGAAGGCGGCTTAGCCGTTGTCGACTGTGGTTCATTCGCTGCCCTGAGAGCAGCGGCGCCGTGTGGGTGCATCGAGAGGGTGTTTCATGTTTCACGTGAAACACCCTCTTTTTTCGTCCGCGGCCTGCCTTTTGGAAGGGAACCAAATTCGGACCGGAACGGCCGAAAACGCTAACCCGCTATAATTCGCGCATACCCATTTTCTCGAAAGGCTCACGCAGGTTCATGCGTGGGATCACCATGCTTTATCCAACAGAATTCGACGTCATCGTCGTCGGCGGCGGTCATGCCGGCACGGAGGCCGCGCTTGCCGCCGCCCGCATGGGCGTCAAGACGCTCCTGCTGACGCACAACATCGAAACGCTCGGCCAGATGAGCTGCAATCCGTCGATTGGCGGCATCGGCAAGGGCCATCTCGTGAAAGAGGTGGATGCCCTGGGCGGCGCGATGGCGGCAGCCACGGACGAGGGCGGCATCCAGTTCCGCATTCTCAATTCCTCGAAGGGGCCTGCGGTGCGCGCCACGCGTGCGCAGGCGGACCGGCTGCTGTACAAGCAGGCCATTCGTCGACGCCTCGAAAATCAGCCGAATCTTTGGCTGTTCCAGCAGGCTGTTGAAGATTTGATGGTGGAGGGCGACCGCGTCGTGGGCGCCGTGACGCAGGTTGGCCTTCGGTTCCGCGCGCGCGCCGTCGTGCTGACGGCTGGGACGTTCCTGGATGGCAAGATTCACGTCGGGCTCAACAACTACACTGGTGGACGCGCCGGCGATCCGGCGGCTGTCACGCTGTCGGCGCGACTTAAAGAGCTGAAGCTGCCGCAAGGGCGGCTCAAGACCGGCACGCCGCCGCGCATCGACGGGCGGACGATCGATTTCTCGAAGCTCGAGGAGCAGCCCGGCGACCTCGATCCGATACCGGTGTTCTCGTTCCTTGGCCGTGCGGAGCAGCATCCGCGGCAGGTGCCGTGCTGGGTGACGCATACGAATGCGCAGACGCATGACATCATTCGCGGTGGCTTGGACCGTTCACCGATGTACACCGGGGTGATCGAAGGCGTGGGCCCGCGTTATTGCCCGTCCATCGAAGACAAGATTCATCGCTTCGCGTCGAAGGAGTCGCATCAGATCTTCCTGGAGCCCGAAGGGCTGACGACGAACGAGTTCTACCCCAATGGCATTTCGACAAGCCTGCCGTTCGACGTGCAGCTTGAACTAGTGCGCTCCATGCGTGGGTTGGAGCACGCGCATATCCTGCGGCCTGGCTACGCAATCGAGTACGACTACTTCGATCCGCGTGGGTTGAAGGCGTCGCTGGAAACCAAGGTGATCAGCGGTCTGTTCTTTGCGGGCCAGATCAATGGCACGACAGGATATGAAGAGGCGGCCGCGCAAGGGCTGCTGGCTGGCATCAACGCCGGTTTGCAGGTGCAAGGCAAAGACGCGTGGTGCCCGCGCCGCGACCAGGCTTATCTCGGCGTGCTCGTGGATGACCTCGTTACGCGCGGCGTGTCGGAGCCGTATCGCATGTTCACGAGTCGGGCGGAGTATCGCCTGAGCCTGCGGGAAGACAACGCCGACATGCGGCTCACCGAGATCGGCCGTGAGCTGGGTGTCGTCGACGACGCGCGTTGGGACGCTTTTAGTCGCAAGCGTGACGCTGTTTCACGTGAAACAGAGCGGCTGCGGACAACGTGGGTGAACCCGAAGACTCTCTCCGCCGAAGAGGCGACTGCGCTGCTCGGCAAGCCGATCGACCGCGAGTACAACCTTGCTGATCTGCTGCGTCGCCCGGGTGTGAGCTACGACGGCGTGTGCGGTCTGCAAGACGGCGCGTGTCGACCGGAAACGTCGCTTGCCGACGACGAGGTGCTGCTCGCACAGATCAAGGAGCAGATCGAGATCGGCATCAAATATCAGGGCTACATCGATCGGCAGGCCGACGAGATCGAGCGTAATGGCGCGCACGAGAATACCCGGCTGCCTGAAGGCATCGATTACGCCGAAGTGCGCGGCCTCTCGTTCGAGGCCCGCCAGAAGCTGAATCAGTTCCGTCCCGAGACCATCGGGCAGGCCTCGCGCATTTCGGGCATTACGCCGGCTGCGATTTCGCTGCTCATGGTTCATCTGAAGCGCGGCTTGGGTCGACGCCGCCAGGCGGCGGGCGAGCAGGGCAACGACAGCGGCACGTCGGTGGCCCAATGACGGGTCGCCACGGACGCCTTTCTTTCGTTGTCGATCGTGAAGCGCTTGCCGCCATGCTGGCGGAGGGGGCGGATCGACTGCGTATCGACCTGACGGACGCGCAGCGAGCGGCGCTGCTCGATTATGTCGCGCTGCTCGCAAAGTGGAACGCCGTCTACAACCTGACGGCGATTCGCGATCCGCGCCAGATGCTGATCCAGCATGTGCTCGATTCGCTCGCCATCGTGCCGCACCTCGCGCCCGAGTTGCCGCGCGAGAGCGCCGTGTCTGTGCTGGACGTCGGTTCCGGCGGCGGGTTGCCGGGAATCGTGCTCGCTATCGCGCTGCCGCAGTGGTCCATTACGCTGAACGACATCGTCCACAAGAAGACGGCCTTTCAGTCGCAGGCCAAGGCCGAGCTTGGTCTCACCAATCTTTCTGTCGTGACTGGCCGTGTCGAGTCGCTTCGTCCCGGCATCGAAGTGCCGGGAAAATTCGACGTGATCGTCTCGCGCGCATTCGCAGAACTCGCGGATTTCGTTACACTTGCCCGCAACCTTGTTTCCGATCGCGGTGCGATCTGGGCTATGAAGGGCGTGCGACCCGATGCGGAGATCGCTCGCCTGCCAGCCGGTTCGCGCGCGACCCAGGTTGTGCGTCTCGATGTGCCGTTTCTGGACGCTGAGCGGCATCTTGTCGAGGTACGGGTCGATGCGGGCGGCGTGGCGCCAATGAGCGCGAGCGGAAAAGCTGAGGATGGCAGTTGAAGCAGGGAAAAGGGGTAATTTGCCATAAGAAGGCCGGGGATGGCGACTATTAGGCACCGCCGCTACCAGGCTTTGCAGCAATCGGACGAGAAACAGCGACACCCAGGCAGCATTCACGCAGCAAACCAGCAGCAAACAGGGACACACAAACGATGGCAAAAATCTTCTGCGTGGCGAACCAGAAGGGCGGAGTCGGGAAGACGACGACAACAGTGAATCTTGCCGCGAGCCTCGCAGCGCAGGGACAGCGGGTTCTGCTCATCGACCTGGACCCGCAGGGCAACGCCACCATGGGTAGCGGCATCGACAAGGCCGCCTGCGAAAACACGGTGTACGAGGTGCTGGTTGATGGCGTTTCGGTGGCCGACGCCCGTGTGCGTCCCGCGGCGGTTACGTACGACGTGTTGCCCGCCAACCGCGAGCTGGCCGGCGCGGAAGTGGAGCTCGTGACGGTCGAAAACCGTGAACGTCAGTTGAAGCAGGCACTCGCGAACGTCGAGCACGAGTACGACTTCGTGCTCATCGATTGCCCGCCTGCGCTCTCGCTGCTGACGCTGAACGGACTGTGCGCAGCGCACGGCGTGGTCATCCCCATGCAGTGCGAGTACTTCGCGCTGGAAGGCCTCTCCGACCTCGTCAACACCATCAAACAGGTTCACGCGAACCTGAATCGGGATTTGAAGGTCATCGGCTTGCTGCGCGTGATGTTCGATCCACGCATCACGTTGCAGCAGCAGGTTTCCGACCAGTTGAAGGAACACTTCGGCGACAAGGTGTTCGACGCCGTGATCCCGCGCAACGTGCGGCTTGCCGAGGCGCCCAGCTACGGGCTGCCGGGTGTGGTGTTCGACAGCGCATCGCGCGGCGCGCAGGCGTACGTACAGTTCGGCGCGGAAATGATTGAGCGGGTGCGCGCACTATGACGCGCGGCCTTTCACCCAAAGCGGAGCGGGGAAGCACCATGAACGCAGTAGCAAGGAAGAAGGGACTGGGCCGCGGACTCGAAGCGCTGCTAGGCGGCAGCGCCGACATCACCGAGGCCGTGAAGATCGAGGGCGCGCCGAACACGCTGCCGCTTGCGAAGCTTCAGCCAGGCAAGTACCAGCCGCGCACACGAATGGACGAGGGTGCACTGCAGGAGCTTGCCGCCAGTATCCGCGCGCAGGGCCTGATGCAGCCGATCCTCGTGCGTCCGGTTGCAGTGGACAAGTTCGAGATCATTGCGGGCGAGCGGCGCTTCCGTGCGGCACGCCTTGCAGGCCTCGACGAAGTGCCGGTACTCGTGAAGGACGTGCCGGACCAGGCTGCCGCCGCAATGGCGCTGATCGAAAACATCCAGCGCGAAGACCTGAATCCGCTCGAAGAGGCGCAGGGTATCCAGCGCCTGCTCGACGAATTCAATTTCACGCACGAGCAGGCGGCCGAATCGGTGGGACGTTCGCGTAGCGCGGTGTCGAACCTGCTGCGTCTGCTGAATCTCGCTGCGCCTGTGCAGACCATGCTGTTGGCCGGCGATCTCGACATGGGCCACGCGCGCGCGCTGCTTGCCGTGGACGCCGCAACCCAGATCGCGCTCGCCAACCAGGTGGTGAACAAGCGGATGTCCGTGCGCGAGACCGAAAAGCTCGTGACGGCGACCACCAAGGCCGCGCCCGCCGTGAAGGCGCGTGCCAATCATGACGGTGGGCGCGACACGCGGCGTCTCGAGGAAGAGCTGTCCGACCTGCTCGCGTCGACCGTCAAGATCAAGCTGGGACGCCGCGGTCGTGGTCAGGTGACCATCGACTTCGGCGATCTCGACTCGCTCGAAGGCATTCTCGCGCGCCTGCGCGGGAACATGGCCGCCGCTTGAGGCGGTCTCCTGTCCGGCTGTCCAAAACGCCGCCCATCTCAGGTCGTTCCATCGTGCCAGTTTCCGAACCTACCGCGAAGACGCGGGGCGGCCCCGTGGGTGCCGCTCTTGCACTTGCTGCCAAAGAGCCGGTCCTCGCGATCCTCGTGATCGCGCTTGCCGCGCTGCAACTTTTCCATCCTCGTGAATGGGCGTCGCTGCCAGGCCTGATCGACTGGCAGACCGTGCTCACGCTGACGGGGTTGCTGATTCTCACAAAGGCCGTCGAATACTCAGGATTCCTGATGTGGCTCGCGCATCGCGTGGTGCATCACATCCACTCCGAACGCGCGCTCGCGTTTCTGCTGATCGCGCTTGCGGCCGCACTCTCGACGCTGCTCACCAACGACGTCGCCCTTTTCGTCGTCGTGCCGCTCGTGCTGTCGCTGAACCGGCTGACGCCGTTGCCCGTGCGGCGGCTCGTGATCTACATCGCGCTCGCGGTCAACGCAGGGTCGATCCTCACCCCGCTCGGCAATCCGCAGAACCTCTTTCTCTGGCAGACGAGCGGCGTTTCGTTCGGCCGCTTCGTGATTGCGCTCGCGCCGCTGTGCGCCGTCCTGATGACGATGCTCTTTGTGCTCACGGCAGTGGGGTTTCGCGCCAAGCCGCTCGATCTGTCGACGGATGTGGAGCCTCACGCCGTGGACCGGCGCGTCGCCGGCGTGGCCGCCGTGCTGTTTGTGGCGTTCGTGCTGCTGGCGGACGCGCATCGCGCCGGCATCGCACTCGCCGGCGTGGCAGCGGGCTTCCTGTTCTGGCGCCCGCGCGTGGTGCTGAAGATCGACTGGCTGTTGCTGCTCATCTTCGTGCTGATGTTCATTGTGCTGCGCAGCGCGGCCGCGCTGCCGTGGGTGCACGACGCGATCGGACGCATCGGGCTTGGCACGCCACTGCGCGCTTATGTCGCAGGGGCGGTGCTGTCGCAGGGAATCAGCAATGTGCCCGCCGCGATCATGCTGGCCGAGTTCACCAAAGATTGGCGCGCGCTCGCGTTCGGTGTGAGCGTGGGCGGTTTCGGCATCGCCATCGGCTCGCTCGCGAATCTGATTGCCGTGCGCCTTTCCGGCGAGCGCGGCATGTGGCTGCCGTTTCATCTCGTTTCTGTGCCGTTCTGGCTGGTGAGCGCAGTACTGGGTGGCTGGCTGCTGTTGCAGTTTTGAGGCGAGCAGATTGCCGGGACCGCGCACGGGCGTTGCCTGCGGGCCCGCGAACGTCTCTTATCGAAAACGCTGCGACCGACCCCGACCCATCGCGATTTCCCATGCAGCCAGCATGGGCGACGACGTTGCATAGAGTCCCAGGCAGGCGCCTGGGACGACGTCTTGCGACCGGTTGGCGAGCTGTTGACAGAGTCCCTTACAGTTGCCGCCGAGCCCCTGTTTTGAGGCTGCTTTTTCGCATCATGAAGCCTCGTTTCACGGGTTTATTGAACGACCTAAAATCTTGAATTGGCTGCAACTATCGCTTACAATCGCCCGGATTTATTTGGTAGGCAGCCACGTAAGCGCAGCGTAAGCGGGCGGGCTAAAACTCTGGACTTTTGCGGACATGGCGATGGCGGCTCACAGGCCAGAAGGAAGGCCGGGCCAAGCGTTGAACGGGCCGGGCGGAAAGAATTTTCCTGGCGGCACGCAAGACGGACCAAGCGCAGATTCCGCGTCCGGGCGCACCGATTACAACGCGCAGTGGGATGCCGACCAGCAGGATAACAACAACATCGTTCCGCTCACGCGGATCGAAGCCGAAAAGCTGTTCGGTCCCAATGTGAGTCGCCCATCGCGCGTCACGCCCTTCCGGGTTGTGGCTGCGCAAGTGGTTTTGTCCCTGGTTGCTACGCTGGTGTGGTGGCTGTTCTACAAGCCGCCGGGCGCTGCTGCGCTGTCAGCCTTCCTGGGGGGAGCGATTTGCTGGGTCCCGGGTGCACTGTTCGCCGCGCGGCTGAAGACGCCGGGCGCGGGTGCCACGGTGATGAACTGGATGCTCGGCGAAGCGTTCAAGATGGGCGCGACCATCGCGATGTTCGTTGCCATCGCGTTTTGGTATCGCGACGTGCAGTGGGTTCCGCTGCTCGTGACCTACCTGATCGCGCTAAAGACGTACTGGATTGCGCTCGCATGGCGTTGAGCGTGAAGCGCACCGTGGCGCGGATAACCGCGACGCAATGCGCAGCAGAAGAGACAACAGGCCGGCGCCTCACGTTGCGGCGGCCATGAGGAGCGCGGGCCGGCCGGTGTGGTCAACATGACCCGCACGGTCCGCGGCGGCGCGCTTTCGTCACACATGTACGGACGAAAGCGGCCGGAAAACGATTTTCGACAATTTGGGTGGCGTTAATAATATGGCAGCTAGCGAAGGCACGCGCGCTCTGGATCCGTCCGAGTACATTGCGCACCACTTGCAGAACTTTTCCACCTCGCACCAGACGTCGATCTTCGACCTTCACGTCTGGAATCTGGACACGCTGTTCTGGTCCATTCTGTGCGGCCTCGTCACGATCCTGATCCTGCGTCTTGCTGCGCGCAAGGCGACGTCCGGCGTTCCGGGCCGCTTCCAGTGCGCCGTCGAAATGCTGGTTGAAATGGTCGAGGATCAATCGAAGGCGATGATCCACGGCAACCGCAAATTCATCGCTCCGCTCGCGCTGACCGTGTTCGTCTGGGTCGCGCTCATGAACTCCCTCGACTTCATTCCCGTCGACCTCCCGGGCCGGGTGATCGGCTGGCTGGGTCTGTCGGACGTCATCACGCACCACCGCATCGTGCCGACCGCCGACCTCAACGGCACCATCGGCATCGCGCTCGGCGTGTTCGTGCTGATGATCTATTACAACCTCAAGATCAAGGGCGCCGGCGGCTTCATCCATGAACTCGTCTCCGCTCCGTTCGGCTCGCATCCGCTGCTGTGGATTCCGAACCTTGCACTGAACATCATCGAGTTCGTCGCGAAGACGGTTTCGCTCGGCATGCGGCTGTTCGGCAACATGTACGCGGGTGAACTGCTGTTCCTGCTGATTGCCCTGCTCGGCAGCATCTGGACCTTCGGCGCGGACACGACGGTGCTTGGCTTCATCGGCCACGTGATCGCCGGCAGCGTGTGGGCCATCTTCCACATCCTGATCGTGCTGCTGCAGGCGTTCATTTTCATGATGCTGACGCTGGTGTACATCGGCCAGGCACACGACTCGCACTAACGCGCGCGTCAGAACCGCTTTGAGTTTCAGTTAATTTCCAAATCCCAGTTCCCAAGAACTTTCAACAAGGAGTGATCATGCAAGCTTTCATCGCCAACATCCAGGGTCTGACCGCCATCGGTATCGGCATCATCATCGGCCTGGGTGCAATCGGCGCCTGTATCGGTATCGGCCTGATGGGAGGCAAGTACATCGAAGCCTGCGCCCGCCAGCCTGAACTGATGAACCCGCTGCAGACGAAGATGTTCCTGCTGGCTGGTCTGATCGACGCGGCGTTCCTGATTGGCGTTGGTGTGGCAATGCTGTTTGCGTTCGCGAACCCCCTGCTCTCGAAGCTCGCAGGCTAAGGTTCCCCGGAAAGTTGCGCCTCGTCTATAACAGGGATGAGGCGCAGGGCGGAACGGGTGCCGGGGCGCTGATCGAGTTCGCATCGATGAGCGCCTTGCCGTTTCAATTCCCTGAAAAACGCAACGTTTAAGGAAACACCGTGAATCTCAACGCAACCTTGTTTGCGCAAATGGTCGTGTTCCTGATCCTCGCGTGGTTCACGATGAAGTTCGTGTGGCCGCCGCTGATCAACGCCCTCGACGAGCGCTCGAAGAAGATCGCCGACGGCCTCGCCGCCGCCGAGAAGGGCAAACACGAACTCGAAGCAGCGCACAAGCGCGTCGGCGAAGAACTCGCTGTGGCGCGCAACGAGGGTCAGCAACGTATCGCCGAAGCGGAAAAGCGCGCTGTCGTGGTCGCCGACGAAATCAAGGCGCAGGCCCAGGCCGAAGCCGCACGCATCGTCGCGCAGGCCAAGGCGGATGCCGAGCAGCAAGTCGTGAAGGCGCGCGAAACGCTGCGTGCCGAAGTGGCCGCACTCGCCGTGAAGGGCGCCGAGCAGATCCTGAAGCGCGAGATCGACCAGACGGCGCACGCCGAACTGCTCAATCAACTCAAAGCCGAGCTCTGATCATGGCCGAACTTGCAACCGTTGCCCGCCCGTATGCGGAAGCGCTGTTCGGCGTGGCCGAAGCTGGTGACATCGCCGCCTGGTCCACGCTCGTAGAGGAGCTGGCACAGGTTGCGCGTCTGCCCGAAGTGCTGTCGATCGCATCGAGCCCGAAAGTTGGCCGTCAGCAGGTGAGCGAGCTGCTGCTCAGCGCGGTGAAGTCGCCGCTGAAGGACAGCCCGCAGGCCAAGAATTTCGTCCAGATGCTCGTCGACAACCATCGGCTGCAGTTGTTGCCGGAAATCGCGCAGCAGTTCGAAGAGTTGAAGAACGCCCGTGAAGGCGCGGCGGATGTGCTGATCGTCAGCGCCTTTCCGCTCGAGGGCGAGCCGTTGAACCAGCTGGTCGCCAGCCTCGAACGCAAGTTCCAACGCAAGCTGAAACCCACCGTAGAAGTCGATTCGTCGCTGATCGGCGGCGTGCGCGTTACGGTCGGTGACGAAGTGCTCGATACCTCGGTCCGCGCGCGGCTCGCCCGCATGCAGACGGCTCTTACCGCCTGACGCGCATGCCCGCTGGCACGCAACAGAATTGATTATCAGGAGCGAATAATGCAACTCAATCCCTCTGAGATCAGCGAGCTGATCAAGAGCCGGATCCAGGGCCTTGAAGCGAGCGCGGACGTTCGCAACCAGGGCACCGTGATTTCCGTGACCGACGGTATCGTGCGCATCCACGGCCTGTCGGACGTGATGCAGGGCGAAATGCTCGAATTCCCGGGCAACACCTTCGGCCTCGCACTGAACCTCGAGCGCGACTCGGTCGGCGCGGTGATTCTGGGCGAGTACGAGCACATCTCGGAAGGCGACATCGTCAAGACGACGGGCCGCATTCTCGAAGTGCCGGTGGGTCCGGAGCTGATCGGCCGCGTGGTCGACGCCCTCGGCAACCCCATCGACGGCAAAGGCCCGATCAACGCGAAGCTGACCGACGCGGTCGAAAAGATCGCCCCGGGCGTGATCTGGCGTAAGTCGGTGTCGCAACCGGTGCAAACGGGTCTGAAGTCGATCGACTCGATGGTGCCGATCGGCCGCGGCCAGCGTGAGCTGATCATCGGCGACCGCCAGACCGGCAAGACGGCGGTGGCTGTCGACGCGATCATCAACCAGAAGGGCAAGGACCTGATCTGTATCTACGTCGCGATCGGCCAGAAGGCTTCGTCGATCATGAACGTGGTGCGCAAGCTCGAAGAAACGGGCGCACTCGAATACACGATCGTGGTCGCAGCGTCGGCTTCGGAATCGGCAGCGATGCAATACCTCGCGCCGTACTCGGGCTGCACGATGGGCGAATACTTCCGCGACCGCGGCCAGGACGCGCTGATCATTTACGACGACTTGACCAAGCAAGCCTGGGCGTATCGTCAGATCTCGCTGCTGCTGCGCCGCCCGCCGGGCCGTGAAGCTTACCCGGGCGACGTGTTCTATCTGCACTCGCGTCTGCTCGAGCGTGCCGCTCGCGTCTCGGAAGAGTACGTCGAGAAGTTCACGAACGGCGAAGTGAAGGGCAAGAGCGGCTCGCTCACGGCACTGCCCGTGATCGAAACGCAAGCCGGCGACGTGACCGCGTTCGTTCCGACGAACGTGATCTCGATTACGGACGGCCAGATCTTCCTCGAAACCGACCTCTTCAACGCAGGTATCCGCCCCGCCATTAACGCCGGCGTGTCGGTGTCGCGCGTGGGTGGTGCGGCGCAGACGAAGGTCGTGAAGAAGCTCTCCGGCGGTATTCGTACCGACCTCGCGCAGTATCGTGAACTCGCCGCGTTCGCGCAGTTCGCGTCGGACCTCGACGAAGCAACCCGCAAGCAGCTGGAGCGCGGCCGCCGCGTGACGGAACTGCTCAAGCAGCCGCAATACCTGCCGCTGCAGGTGTGGGAACTGGCTGTGTCGCTGTTCGCCGCGAACAACGGCTACCTCGACGACCTCGAAGTGAAGGACGTGCTGGCCTTCGAAAAGGGCCTGCGCGAATTCCTGAAGACGAGCCATGCCGACCTCGTGAAGCGTATCGAGGACACGAAGGACCTGTCGAAGGACGACGAGAGCGCGCTGCATGCCGCGATCAAGGACTTCAAGAAGTCCGGCGCATATTGATCCCCTGTCCGCGAGTCATCAACGATAAACGGACCTGGAGGCGCAGCGGGCGGCACGCAAGTGCACCCGCCGCGCTTCGATCAAGGAGCAAGCAATGGCTGGAATGAAGGAAATTCGCGGCAAGATCAAGAGCGTGCAAAACACGCGCAAGATCACGAAGGCGATGGAGATGGTGGCCGCGTCCAAGATGCGCCGCGCTCAGGAGCGCATGCGCGCTGCTCGCCCGTATGCCGACAAGGTCCGCGACATCGCTGCGCACATGAGCAGCGCGAACCCCGAGTATCGTCATCCGTTCATGGTGGCCAACACCGGGGCGAAGACGGCGGGCGTGATTCTCGTCACGACGGACAAGGGTCTGTGCGGCGGCATGAACACGAACGTGCTGCGTGCCACGCTGAACAAGTTCAAGGAACTCGAAGGCGAAGGCAAGTCGATCGAGGCAACGGCGATCGGTAGCAAGGGTCTCGGTTTTCTGAACCGTATCCGCGCGAAGGTGGTGTCGAACGTCGTGCAGATGGGCGACACGCCGCACCTCGAAAAGCTGATCGGCGCGGTGAAGGTGCAGCTCGACCAGTATTCGGAAGGCAAGATCTCGGCGGTGTATCTCGCGTACACGCGCTTCGTCAACACGATGAAGCAGGAGCCGGTGATCGAGCAGCTGCTGCCGTTGTCGGCCGAGCGCTTCGAAAGCAGGGAAGGCGACGGTACGACGCCGAAGACTTCGTGGGACTACATCTACGAGCCGGACCCGCAGGCCGTGGTGGACGAACTGCTGGTGCGCTACGTCGAAGCGCTCGTCTACCAGGCCGTGGCCGAAAACATGGCTTCGGAACAGTCGGCGCGGATGGTGGCGATGAAGGCCGCTTCGGACAACGCGAAGACCGTGATCAACGAACTGCAGCTCTCGTACAACAAGAGCCGTCAGGCCGCGATTACGAAGGAACTGTCGGAAATCGTGAGCGGCGCGGCGGCAGTCTGACCGCGACGGTGCGGCCAGACAGGCGCGAGACGAAACGTCCCCGTAGCCGGGCGCTCGAGATGGCGCCCTAGCGCGAGTGAAGAATCAGGTATCTAAAGGAAAAGCGATGAGTACAACTGCTTTGGTAGAAGGCAAGATCGTACAGTGCATCGGCGCGGTGATCGACGTGGAGTTCCCGCGTGAGCACATGCCGAAGGTCTACGACGCCCTCATTCTGGAAGGCACGGAGCTGACGCTGGAAGTGCAGCAGCAGCTGGGCGACGGCGTTGTGCGTACGATCTGTCTGGGTGCATCGGACGGTCTGCGCCGCGGCATCATGGTCAAGAACACCGGCCACCCGATCTCGGTGCCGGTCGGCAAGCCGACGCTCGGCCGCATCATGGACGTGCTCGGCCGTCCGATCGACGAAGCCGGCCCGATCGAAAGCGAACACAAGCGCTCGATCCACCAGAAGGCTCCGGCGTTCGACGAACTGGCGCCCTCCACGGAACTGCTCGAAACCGGCATCAAGGTTATCGACCTGATCTGCCCGTTCGCGAAGGGCGGCAAGGTGGGTCTGTTCGGCGGTGCGGGCGTGGGCAAGACCGTGAACATGATGGAGCTCATCAACAACATCGCGAAGGAACACGGCGGTTACTCCGTGTTCGCGGGCGTGGGCGAGCGTACCCGTGAAGGGAACGACTTCTACCACGAAATGAAGGACTCCAACGTTCTGGACAAGGTCGCGCTGGTGTACGGCCAGATGAACGAGCCGCCGGGCAACCGTCTGCGCGTGGCGCTGACCGGTCTGACGATGGCCGAGCACTTCCGCGACGAAGGCCGCGACGTGCTGTTCTTCGTCGACAACATCTACCGTTTCACGCTGGCCGGTACGGAAGTGTCGGCACTGCTGGGCCGGATGCCGTCGGCGGTGGGTTATCAGCCGACGCTGGCTGAAGAAATGGGCAAGCTGCAGGAACGCATCACGTCGACCAAGACGGGCTCGATTACCTCGGTGCAAGCCGTGTACGTGCCTGCGGACGACTTGACCGACCCGTCGCCTGCTACGACCTTCGGCCACCTGGACGCAACGGTCGTGCTTTCGCGTGACATCGCGTCGCTCGGTATCTACCCCGCCGTGGACCCGCTCGATTCGACCTCGCGTCAGATCGACCCGAACGTGATTGGCGAAGAGCACTACACGATCACGCGCGGCGTGCAGCAAACGCTGCAGCGCTACAAGGAACTGCGCGACATCATCGCGATTCTGGGCATGGACGAACTGTCGCCGGAAGACAAGCTGTCGGTGGCGCGTGCACGTAAGATCCAGCGTTTCCTGTCGCAGCCGTTCCACGTTGCTGAAGTGTTCACGGGCTCGCCTGGCAAGTACGTGCCGCTGAAGGAAACCATCCGCGGCTTCAAGATGATCGTGGAAGGCGAGTGCGACCACCTGCCGGAGCAGGCGTTCTACATGGTCGGCACGATCGACGAAGCCTTCGAGAAGGCCAAGAAGATCCAGTAACGGTCGGGTGTAACGAAGCAGGGCGCCGCGTGGGTTTTCGTCTCGCCGCAGTCGTACACACGACGCGGCAAAGACGCGGACAACACGCAGCGCCCCGTCCTACGCTCAACCAGCTTTGCATGGACGAGAGTGAGCGCGAGCCGCTCGCACTCGTCGGCAGGAGTCGACACATATGGCAACGATCAAGGTAGACGTCGTCAGCGCGGAAGAGCAGATCTTCTCGGGCCAGGCGAAATTCGTCGCGCTGCCGGGCGAAGCGGGCGAGCTCGGCATTCTGCCGGGCCACACGCCGCTCATCACGCGGATTCGTCCGGGTGCGGTGCGCATCGAGGCTGAGAACGGCGAGGAAGAGTTCGTTTTCGTCGCCGGCGGCATCCTCGAAGTGCAGCCGGGCGCAGTAACGGTGTTGGCCGACACGGCGATTCGCGGCAAGGACCTCGACGAGGCGAAGGCCGAGCAGGCCCGCAAGCGCGCGGAAGAGGCGCTGCAGAACACCGGCTCGAACATCGAGTACGCCACCGCTCAGGCGGAACTTGCGTACGCGACGGCACAGCTCGCTGCGATCCAGCGTCTGCGCAAGCTGCGCGGTCAGCACTGATCGCTCGGCGACGACGGTCAAAGAAAGCAGCCTTCGTGGCTGCTTTTTTTTCGTCCACACTTGACGTTTACGGAAAGGTCAGCAAAATCGAGAGTCCGTCGCCGCTGGCTGGCCGTGACCATCGTCATCGACATGGCCAGGCGCGCTGCGGGTAAGACTTGATGCCGTGGCGTCATCGAGCAGTGGCAGAATCGGTTTCAAATTCATTTCAATAGAGAGCTCACCTCTCACGGAGACAGCACCATGGCAACGCAAGCTGCGGGCGGCGACGCGTCCGCATGTATCGAACCGAAAGACGGCCTTTCATACGTGCGCGGCGCAACCGATATTCCGCTTAGCGAGGCGACGATCGCGCAGTTCCTGCTCGACACCGTTGAGCGCTTTCCCGACCGGCCAGCCGTGGTGTTTCGCGAGCAGGGCATTCGCTGGACGTGGCGCGAGTTCGCCGACGAGGTGGACGTGCTCGCCGCGGGCCTCGCATCGCTTGGCATCGTGAAGGGAGATCGCGTCGGCATCTGGTCGCCGAACCGCGTCGAATGGCTGCTCACGCAATTCGCGACGGCGCGCATCGGCGCGGTGCTCGTGAACATCAATCCGGCCTATCGGCTGCACGAACTCGAATATGCGCTGAACAAGGTGGGCTGCAAGGCCATCATTTCGGCGGAGCGCTTCAAGACGTCGATGTATCTGGAGATGCTGCAGGAGCTTGCCCCCGAACTCGCGAGCGCAACGCCGGGCGACCTGCATGCCGCCCGACTGCCGGATTTGCGCATGGTGATCCGCATGTGCGACACCGAAACGCCCGGCATGCTGACCGTCTCCGATGTGGTGGAGCGCGGCCGCGTGTGGTGTGAGCAGAACGGCAAGGCAACGCTAGACGGCATCGGCGCCACGCTCGACCGGTACGATCCCATCAACATCCAGTTCACCAGCGGCACGACGGGCAATCCGAAGGGCGCCACGCTCACGCATCGCAACGTTGTGAACAATGCGCGTTTTATCGCGATGGCGATGCGACTCACCGAGCAGGACGCGCTCTGCATTCCGGTGCCGCTTTATCACTGCTTCGGCATGGTGTTGGCCGTGCTCGCGTGCGTTTCGGTGGGCGCCAACATGGTGTTTCCCGGCGAAGCGTTCGATCCGCGTGCCACGCTGGCTGCTGTTGCCGAAGAACGGTGCACGGCGCTGCATGGCGTACCCACCATGTTCATCGCGGAACTGGATCATCCCGATTTCGCGACGTTCGATCTCTCGCGTCTGCGCACCGGCATCATGGCCGGCTCGCCATGTCCTATCGAGACCATGAAGCGTGTGGTCTCGAAGATGCATCTGAGCGAAATCACCATCGCCTATGGCATGACGGAAACGAGCCCTGTGTCGTTCCAGAGTTCCACGCAAGATCCGCTCGACAAGCGCACGACAACGGTAGGCCGCATCCAGCCGCACCTCGAAGTGAAGATCGTCGATCCGCTGGGCAACATGGTGCCGGTTGGCGACACAGGCGAGCTGTGCACGAAGGGCTATTCCGTGATGCTCGGCTACTGGGGCGACGACGCAAAGACGAAGGAAAGCATCGTGGATGGCTGGATGCACACGGGCGATCTCGCAACGATCGATGCCGAAGGCTACTGCAACATCGTGGGTCGCCTGAAGGACATGGTCATTCGTGGCGGCGAGAACATTTACCCGCGCGAAGTGGAGGAGTTTCTGTTCCGCCATCCGAAGATCCAGACCGTGCAGGTGTTCGGTGTGCCGGATCAGAAGTATGGCGAAGAGCTATGCGCGTGGATCGTGCTGCGCTCGGGAGAGCAGGCCACGCCCGACGAGATTCAGGAGTTCTGCCGTGGTCAGATTGCGCACTACAAGATTCCGAAGTACGTGCGCTTCGTCGATGAACTGCCGATGACGGTGACGGGCAAGATTCAGAAGTTCGTGATGCGCGAGCGCATGATCGACGAACTGCATCTCACGGTGCAGAAGACTGCGTGAAGTTTTCCGGGCGAAGGAAGATGTTCTGGAGCCCGAAAAATGGCAAAAAAAAAGCGGGCCTGGAGCCCGCTAAAAACCACACGCTACGGGGTTAGCGCGAGGAGACCAATGAAGGAGCCGCTCGTGAAGGCCTGCAGGCCGTGTCACGGCTCCAGCAAGGATGCCCCTGCGAAGGGCTTCGGCTTACGCCGACCGGCCGATGAATCGTGTCCGCTCACACTTACACCTGGCCACATCCGTGTTGAAACCGTTAAAGCGTTGAAGGGCATTGTGGGCGAATTAACCCGGTAGCGCGGTAACAAAGTGTTTCAGGTTGTAACGCCCGCCAGATAAGGCTCTCCGCGATTTTTTTGCCGTCCTTATGACGTTTTTCGGTCGAATTTACCGGTATTTTTATCTCTTAATTAGAGGCTCAGAAACACTCGCATTCAGAGCGCATCGCACGCTATGCATACCGCAATCATTGCGCACGATGCGTCGTAAGAAACGATCAGGAATCGCGCATTCGGGGCGCGGTTACGGTTACTTCAGCCACTTGTCCGAGATCGACTGGTACTCGCCCGTCGCACGCAACAGGTGCAGCCATTGATCGACGTACTGCTGGAAGACCACATCGCCGCGAGGCAGCAACCATGCCTTCTCACCGTACTGGAACGGCTTGTCGGGATGAACGGAGCATAGCCCCGGATTCAGCTTCTGCTGCAAAAGCGTTTCGGACGCGTCGGTCACCATCACATCGGCCTTGCCCGCGAGAATTTGCTTGAAGATCGTGACGTTGTCCGGATACACCGTGAGGTTGGCGTGCGGGAAGAACTGCTTCGCGAAACGTTCGTTCGTGCCGCCCGGATTGACGATGACGCGTGTCGAGGGCCGATCGATCTGCTCCACCGTCTGGTATCGGCTCACGTCGCTGCATCGCACGATAGGTGCCTTGCCGTCGATCTGATAAGCCTGTGTGAAGAACGCGCGCTTTTGTCTTTCGAGTGTCGTCGAGACACCGCCCACACCCACATCGCACTTCGCGACGAAGTCGTTCATCAGGTTCGACCACGTCGTCTTCACGAACTCCGCCTTCACGCCAAGCGACTTCGCGAGCGATTGCGTCATGTCGATGTCGATGCCTTCGAACTGGCCGTCCGGCCGGTAGTACGAATAGGGCTTGTAGTCGCCGGTGGTGCAGGCGCGCAGCGTGCCGCGCGCGAGAATTTCATCGAGACGCGACGTGGCCTTCGCTTCGTTCTGCGGCGCTGCGGGATTCTGTGCGCAGCCCGCCATGCCGGCGAGCAAGGCGCCGGCCAATGCACTCGATGCGATGCTTGACGCGATAGCGGTGGTCCGATTTCTTCTCATGAGGTCTCCTCGTTTGTGAATGCCCGATGAATCGATGCGGCCCTTGATGATAGTACGCAGCGAGAGGCCGCAATAGCCAGGCGCCGTACGGGTAAAATGCGGCTTTGCCTTTCACGCGACAGACGCTCCGCAACGTGGCCCATCCCCTTCTGAACGACACTTTCCTGCGCGCGCTGTTGCGACAGCCCACCGAGTACACGCCGGTGTGGCTCATGCGCCAGGCGGGGCGCTATCTGCCCGAGTACAACGCCACGCGCAGCCGCGCCGGCAGCTTTCTCGGGCTTGCCAAGAATCCCGACTACGCGACCGAGGTCACGCTGCAGCCGCTCGACCGCTATCCGCTCGACGCCGCCATTCTGTTCTCGGACATCCTCACCGTTCCCGACGCGATGGGCCTCGGCCTCGACTTCGCTGCGGGCGAGGGACCGAAGTTCGCGCGCCCCGTGCGCACCGAAGAGGACGTGGCGCGGCTCGCCGTACCCGATATCGACGGCACGCTGCGCTACGTGACCGACGCCGTTCGCCAGATCCGCCGCGCGCTCGTCGACGCGCAAGGCCGCCAGCGTGTGCCGCTGATCGGCTTTTCGGGCAGCCCGTGGACGCTTGCGTGCTACATGGTGGAAGGCGGCGGCTCCGACGATTTCCGCACCGTGAAGACGATGCTGTACGCCCGCCCGGACCTGATGCATCGCATTCTCGACATCAACGCGAAGTCCGTGGCCGCGTACCTGAATGCGCAGATCGAAGCCGGCGCGCAGGCCGTGATGATTTTCGACACGTGGGGCGGGGCGCTTGCAGATGGGGTCTATCAGCGCTTCTCGCTGCACTACATCCGCGAGGTCGTGCAGCAGCTCAAGCGCGAGCACGATGGCGCACGCGTGCCCGTCATCACGTTCACGAAGGGCGGCGGGTTGTGGCTGGAAGAAATCGCGGCCACCGGCGTGGACGCCGTCGGGCTCGACTGGACCGTGAATCTGGGTCGTGCGCGCGAACTCGTGGGCGACCGCGTTGCGTTGCAGGGCAACCTGGACCCCACTGTGCTGTTCTCGCCGCCGTCGAGCATCCGCATCGAGGCGCGCGCGCTGCTCGACAGCTTCGGCGACCATCCGGGCCATGTTTTCAACCTGGGGCACGGCATCTCGCAGTTCACGCCGCCGGAGCACGTCGCAGAGCTGGTGGACGAGGTGCATCGGCACAGCCGGGCAATTCGCGGAACGGGTCTACCAGCGGGTCTGACGGCGGGCACGGCCCCATCCGGCCCCGCAGTGTGACGCTTCTGTTGCAGTGCGATGAAGTGGGCTCCACGCCTCAGGGTGCCGGGGGACGCAGAAGGCCATCCACAGGCCCTTTTCGCGTTGTCAAGACTTGACTTATGCACACAGGTCACGTTGCGGCGCGGTAGAGCATTTCGTCGCTGCAAAGTCCTTGCCGGATCGCCGCGATTTTGATCAATCCCTTGACAGACAAGGCTTTTCGCGGAGCGGCCGTCAGGCCGGCCTTCCTGGCCGAATAGCGGCCAAACGCCGCGGGGCGGCCTTCCTGGCGAACTTCTTAACAAAGTTATCCACAGGCGCGCCGCGATTCGCGGCGCATTTGTTCAGCCGAATCCTTAACTTAGCGCCGAAAGTGAAGTTTTACTTTAAGTGTGGGCTGGACAACACTCGCCGCGACCGGCCCATGCTAAAGGCAGCCGAATGACGGACCGCTTTGTCCGCGTCGCGCTGGACCATCCGCTGTCCACGCTCTTCGACTATCGCTACCCGGGCGGCGGGCCGGCCCCACTGCCCGGGACACTGGTCAACGTGCCGTTCGGACGACGCGAAGCGGTGGCGCTCGTATGCGAAGTGACCGCTCACAGCGACGTGCCGCCTGATCGTCTGCGCAACGTCACGAGCGTGTGCGGCGGTTGTCCTCCGCTTTCCGCCGATTGGCTCGCGCTCGCCGCCTTCGCCGCGGACTACTACCAGCGCGGCCTCGGCGAAGTCGCGTTGCCGGCGCTGCCCCAGGCACTGCGCGACGCGTCGCGCTGGGAACGCCTGTTCGCGCACGAGCCGCGCTACCGCGTGCTGCCCGCTGGCCGCGGCGCTCTACCGGACTCCCTGCCCGTGCGCGCCAATGCGCTGCGTCGACTGGCCGCGGCGTTGCTGGCCGAGGATGCGCTTTTCGCCTCCGACGCGCGTTCGCTCCATCCCAAAGCCGTGGCCGTGCTCGATGCCTGGTGCGAAACGGGCTGGGTTCGGCGCGAGGTGGTCGATCCGTTTGCGGCGGGCAATAGCGCCACCCCGTCCGTCGCCACGGCCGGCCCCGTATCGCTCCCCGTTCTGACCGACGAGCAAACCATCGCGCTCGCCGCCATCACCGGCGCCAGCGGCTTCGCGCCGTTTCTGCTCCACGGCGTGACCGGCAGCGGCAAGACCGAGGTCTATCTGCGCGCGCTCGCTCATCTGCTCGAGCGTCGTCCGGATGCTCAGGCGCTCGTCCTCGTGCCTGAAATCAACCTCACGCCGCAGTTCGAAGCGGCGTTCCGCGCGCGCTTTGCGTCGCTGGCGGAGGGCGCCATCGTCACGCTGCACAGCGGTCTCGCCGAGGGCGAACGCGCGCGCAACTGGCTCGCCGCGCACACGGGCCACGCGCGCATCGTGCTCGGCACGCGGCTCGCGGTGCTGGCGTCGTTGCCGAAGCTCGCCATCATCGTGGTCGACGAGGAGCACGACCCCGCCTACAAGCAGCAGGACGGCTTGCGTTACTCCGCGCGCGACCTCGCCGTGTGGCGCGCGAAGCAGCTCGACGTGCCCGTGGTGCTCGGTTCGGCCACGCCGTCGCTGGAAAGCTGGTGGCTCGCGGAGCAGGGCCGCTATACGCGGCTCACGCTGTCTCGCCGGGCCGTGACCGATGCGGCGTTGCCCGTCGTGAAGCTGATCGATCTCGAAGACGAGCACCGCCGCGGCCGTGCGTCGTTCGAGGGGCTCTCCGGGCCACTCGTCGCCGCGATGAAGACGCGCCTCGAACGCGGCGAGCAGAGCCTCGTGTTCCTGAATCGCCGCGGCTACGCGCCCATCCTTTCGTGCGACGCCTGTGGCTGGGTGGCCGGTTGCCCCCGATGCAGCGCCTACGTCGTGCTCCACAAGCCGGAGCGTGCGCTGCGTTGCCACCATTGCGGCTGGGAATCGCGCATTCCGCGCGCGTGCCCGGACTGCGGCAACGTCGATATCGCGCCGATGGGCCGCGGCACCCAGCGCATCGAGGAAGCGCTCGCCCAGGCCGTGCCCGGTGCCCGCGTGCTGCGCATCGACGCGGACAGCACGCGCCGCAAAGGCAGCGCCGAAGCGCTGTTTTCGGACGTGCACGCGGGCGAGGTGGATATCCTGGTGGGCACGCAGATGATCGCGAAGGGCCACGACTTCCAGCGTGTCTCGCTGGTGGGCGTGCTCAATGCGGATACGGCGCTCTTCTCGCACGACTTTCGCGCCAGCGAGCGTCTGTTCGCGCAACTGATGCAGGTGAGCGGGCGCGCGGGCCGCGCCGGCCTGCCGGGCGAAGTGCTGGTGCAGACGCGCTACGCGCGCCACGCGCTCTATCACGCGCTCACGCGTCACGACTATGTGGGTTTCGCGACAGCGACGCTCGCGGAGCGTCGCGACGCCCATCTGCCGCCTTTCGTCTACCAGGCGCTGCTGCGCGCCGAGGGGCGCACGCTCGATGCCGCACTTGCATTCCTCCAGCAGGCCGCCGCGGCGCTGCACGAGATTCCGGCCGCGGAGCGCGTCACGGCCTACGACGCCGTGCCCATGACCATCGTGAAAGTGATGCACGTGCATCGCGCCCAGTTGCTGATCGAAAGCGGGTCGCGCGCCGCGCTGCAGGCCACGCTGCGGGCATGGCTGCCGGCGCTGCGTCAGATCAAAGGCGTGCTGCGCTGGAGTGTCGAGGTGGATCCGCTCGATATCTGAGGCTGTTGCCGGTCGAGCGTAGCGAAGGGAAGGCGCTTATCCGCGCGGGTCATATCGACAGCGCGAAAGGCGAGCTCATGAATGCGGGGGGCGCGCTGTCGTAACCAATCGCGGTTAATACCGCCAGCGGTTACGCGCTGTCCGCGCACGTGCTCGCACCGTACTGGCATAGCCTCGCGCCGGGAACATGAGCGCCGGCGGACGCGCCGCCGCGCTGGCGCAACTGGACCGGGCACGCTGCTGCGCGGCCTGCCGGTTGCGTGCGGACGATCGACATTCGATAGAGCAGAGCATTGCGGGTCTCGCTGTATTCGGTTCGGGTTTCGGAGATGCTGTCGCCTTGAAGCCGTCTCTGCACGCTGCACGATTCGCCGGGTCTCGCCTCGCGATACCTGCCCGTAGTTTCAGCCTTTGTTGGCCTCAGCATCGGCGTGACTGCCGCAGCTGCCGCGCGCCGCCTGGGTGCCCTGTCCTCGCGCCCTGCTTGAGTGCCCGCTTTGTCAGCGGCCTCTTTGTCAGCGCACCCGCACGTCGCGCGCCTGAACGTGCGACGCGCACGCCCGGCGAGGGCAACCCCTGTCGAGATCCGGGTTCGCCAGCTTCCCTTCAGCTTTCGTGGCGCTGTGCGTCGATGAGCCCGCGCACGTCGCGTCCCGACGAATCCTTTACAGGAACGGGGCGGACCGCCGGGGACGAGGCCCCGCGAATAAACAGGATCGCGCACGTCGCGCACATCGCCCACACGCCAGCAATTACCATCCACTTTTCCATTTCGCCAATCCTTTTAGTCGAGCACCGTGCGACAGGGCGCATAGCTGTATAACGGCGGCGTCGGCGTTTCGATAAGGGCGGTGGCACAAAGAATCTCATCAGGGAAAATACCGATTCCGCATAGCGCGCCCCGGTTTGGTGCGATCGACTGAAAACCCTTGTGCCATAAGGCTTCCAAGGTGGTGCAACCCACGTTCCCGTTTGGTTGCACCTTTTTATTGGGAGGCGTACGATTCGGCCAACTTTTTTGGTATTGGCCGGTCGCACCGGCCCGTGAGCGAAATATGGCGAGCACCACCCTCGGCGTCAAAGTCGACGACCTCCTGCGTACCCGGCTGAAAGACGCCGCCGCGCGCCTCGAGCGCACCCCCCACTGGCTCATCAAGCAGGCCATCTTTGCCTATCTCGAGAAGATCGAGCACGGCCAGCTGCCCGCCGAACTCACCGGTCACCACGGTGCAACCGACCTCGCCGACGGCGCCGCCGTCGACGCCGAGGAAGACAGCGCCTCGCATCCGTTCCTCGAATTCGCGCAAAACGTGCAGCCGCAGTCGGTGCTGCGCGCGGCGATCACGGCGGCGTACCGCCGGCCCGAGCCGGAGTGCGTGCCGTTCCTGATGGGTCAGGCGCGTCTTTCGCCCAGCCTCGGCGCGGACGTGCAGAAGCTGGCCGCGCGCCTTGTCGAAGCCTTGCGCGCGAAGCGCTCGGGCGGCGGTGTGGAAGGGCTGATTCACGAGTTCTCGCTGTCGAGCCAGGAGGGCGTGGCGCTCATGTGCCTCGCCGAAGCGCTGCTGCGCATTCCCGACCGCGCCACGCGCGATGCCCTGATTCGCGACAAGATCAGCAAGGGCGACTGGAAGTCGCACGTCGGCCACGCGCCCTCGCTGTTCGTGAACGCGGCCACCTGGGGCCTGATGATTACCGGCAAGCTCGTCACGACCAACAGCGAAACGGGCCTCTCGTCCGCGCTGACGCGCCTGATTGGCCGGGGCGGCGAGCCGCTCATCCGCAAGGGCGTGGACATGGCCATGCGCCTGATGGGCGAGCAGTTCGTGACGGGCGAGAACATCAGCGAAGCGCTCGCGAACAGCCGCAAGTTCGAGGCGCGGGGCTTCCGCTATTCGTACGACATGCTGGGCGAAGCCGCCACCACGGAAGCCGACGCGCAGCGCTACTACGCGTCCTACGAGCAGGCCATTCACGCCATCGGCAAGGCGGCGGGCGGGCGCGGCATCTACGAAGGCCCGGGCATCTCCATCAAGCTTTCGGCGCTGCATCCGCGCTACTCGCGTTCGCAGCAGGAACGCACGATGACGGAGCTGCTGCCGCGCGTGCGCTCGCTCGCGATCCTCGCGCGCCGCTACGACATCGGTCTCAACATCGACGCCGAAGAAGCGGACCGCCTCGAAATCTCGCTCGATCTGCTCGAAGCGCTCTGCTTCGACCCCGAGCTGCAAGGCTGGAACGGCATCGGTTTCGTGGTGCAGGCGTACCAGAAGCGCTGCCCGTTCGTGATCGACTACATCGTGGACCTCGCACGCCGCAGCCGGCATCGCATCATGGTGCGGCTCGTGAAGGGCGCCTACTGGGACAGCGAAATCAAGCGCGCCCAGGTGGGCGGCCTGGAAGGCTACCCGGTCTACACGCGCAAGATCTACACGGACGTCTCGTACCTTGCGTGCGCGAAGAAGCTGCTCGCGGCGCCGGACGCCGTCTATCCGCAGTTCGCCACGCACAATGCCTATACGCTCTCGGCCATCTATCACCTCGCGGGGCAGAACTACTACCCCGGCCAGTACGAGTTCCAGTGCCTGCACGGCATGGGCGAGCCGCTGTACGAAGAGGTGACGGGGCCGGTCTCCGCAGGCAAGCTGAACCGCCCGTGCCGCGTCTACGCGCCGGTCGGCACGCACGAGACGCTGCTCGCGTACCTCGTGCGGCGCCTGCTCGAAAACGGCGCCAACACGTCGTTCGTGAACCGTATCGCGGACACCTCCGTGCCGGTGGCCGAACTCGTGGCCGATCCGGTCGAGGAAGCCGCGAAGGTTTCACCCGTCGGCGCGCCGCATTCCAAGATTCCGCTGCCGCGCAATCTGTATGGCGCAGAGCGCGTCAATTCGATGGGCCTCGATCTGTCGAACGAACATCGGCTCGCGTCGCTCTCGTCGGCGCTGCTGGCGAGTGCGCATCACCCGTGGCGCGCCGCGCCCATGCTCGACGACACCGAGACGGTGAGCGGCGTGGCGCGCGACGTGCGCAACCCGGCCGATCATCGCGACCTCGTGGGCACGGTGGTGGAAGCCACCGCCGCGCACGTGAACACGGCGCTCTCGCACGCCGTGGCCACCGCGCCGATCTGGCAGGCCACGCCCGTGGACGCCCGCGCCGATTGCCTCGCGCGTGCTGCTGACCTGCTTGAAGCGCAAATGCACACGCTGATGGGCCTCGTGGTGCGCGAGGCGGGCAAGTCGCTGCCGAACGCAGTGTCCGAAATTCGCGAAGCCATCGACTTCCTGCGCTACTACTCCGCGCAGATTCGCAGCGAGTTCTCGAACGACACGCATCGCCCGCTCGGTCCCGTGGTCTGCATCAGCCCGTGGAACTTCCCGCTCGCCATTTTCATGGGTCAGGTGGCGGCAGCGCTGGCGGCGGGCAACACCGTGCTCGCCAAGCCCGCCGAACAAACGCCGCTGATCGCCGCGCAAGCCGTGCGCATTCTGCGTGAAGCCGGCGTGCCGGCCGGCGCCGTGCAACTGCTGCCGGGCGACGGCGAGACCGTGGGTGCCGCGCTCGTGGCCGACCCGCGCACGCGCGCCGTGATGTTCACGGGCTCCACGGAAGTGGCGCGGCTCATCAACAAGACGCTCTCGGAACGCCTCGACGCCGAAGGCCGCCCGATTCCGCTGATCGCCGAAACCGGCGGCCAGAACGCGATGATCGTGGATTCGTCCGCGCTCGCGGAGCAGGTGGTGGCCGACGTGCTGCAATCCGCGTTCGATTCGGCGGGTCAACGCTGCTCGGCGCTGCGCGTTCTTTGTCTGCAGGACGACGTCGCGGAACGCACGCTGGAAATGCTCACGGGCGCAATGCGCGAACTGACCATCGGCAACCCGGACCGCCTTTCGGTGGACGTGGGCCCCGTGATCGACGCCGACGCGAAGCGCGGCATCGACGCCCACATCGCCGCGATGCGCGAAAAGGGCCGCAAGGTGGCGCAACTGGACATGCCGGAAGGCTGCGCGCAAGGCACGTTCGTGCCGCCGACGTTGATCGAGATCGATAGCCTCGACGAACTCAAGCGCGAAGTGTTCGGTCCGGTGCTGCACGTGGTACGTTACCGCCGCGCGCAACTCGACCGGCTGCTGGAGCAGATCCGCGCGACGGGATACGGGCTCACGCTCGGCATCCACACGCGTATCGACGAAACCATTGCGCATGTGGTCGGCCGCGCGCACGTGGGCAACATCTACGTGAACCGCAACGTGATCGGCGCAGTGGTGGGCGTGCAGCCGTTCGGCGGCGAGGGTTTGTCGGGCACGGGGCCGAAGGCGGGCGGTCCGCTCTATCTGCAGCGGCTGCTCGCGACGCGGCCCGCGGGCTTGCCCGTGTCGCTCGCGCAGACGCTCGTGGTGGATGCGCCGCAAAGCGGTGACGGCAGCGACGAGGCGCAAGGCGCGGCGGGTTCGCCCGTGCCGCACTCCGCGCAGGCTGCGCTCACCGCGCTGCGCGACTGGCTGATCGCCGAGCGCGAGCCGGCACTGGCTGCTCGCTGCGAAAGCTACCTCGAGCACGTGCTCGTGGGCGCCACCGCTGTGCTGCCGGGCCCGACCGGCGAGCGCAACACGTACACGCTCGGCGCGCGCGGCACGGTGCTCTGCGTGCCGGCCACGGCGGGCGGCGCGCGGGCGCAGTTCGCGGCGGCGCTGGCCACCGGCAACCGTGCGCTCTTCGACGGCGCCGCGGGCGAGGCGCTGGTCGGCGCGCTGCCGGCCGCGCTCAAGCCGTATGCGAGCGTGAAGAAGGCTGCGGATGCCGTGTTCAACGCGGTGCTGTTCGAAGGCGACAGCGACGAGCTGCTCGCCCTCGTGAAGGAAGTGGCGAAGCGGCCGGGGCCCATCGTCTCGGTGCAGGGCGTGGCGGCGCATGCGCTCGCGAGCGGCGACGAAGACTACGCGCTCGAACGCCTGCTCACGGAACGCTCGGTCAGCGTGAACACGGCCGCGGCGGGTGGTAACGCGAATTTGATGACGATCGGCTGAGCCATCCCGGACCGGTCGGCGCAAAGAAGGAGGGGCACGGCGATCCCGTAAGCCGCTCCATTCCATACCTGGTATCAAGGAGAAGATATGCAACACACGATGAAACAGCTGGCAGGCGCAACGCTGGTTGCTGCAATGTCGCTGGCGGGGACCGCGCATGCGCAGCAGGCAGACGACGTGAAGATCGGCTTCGCGGGCCCGATGACGGGCGCGCAGGCGCACTACGGCAAAGATTTCCAGAACGGCATCACGCTGGCCGTCGAAGACATGAACGCGACGAAGCCCGTGATCGGCGGCAAGCCGGTTCACTTCGTGCTCGACTCGGCAGACGACCAGGCCGACCCGCGCACGGGCACCACCGTCGCGCAGAAGCTCGTTGACGACGGCATCAAGGGCATGCTCGGCCACTTCAACTCGGGCACGACGATCCCGGCTTCGCGCATCTACGCGAATGCGGGCATTCCCGAGATCGCGATGGCAACGGCGCCGGAATACACGCAGCAAGGTTTCAAGACCACGTTCCGCATGATGACCTCGGACACGCAGCAAGGCTCGGTGGCCGGCGCGTTCGCGGTGAAGAAGCTCGGCATGAAGAAGATTGCGATCGTGGACGATCGCACGGCCTACGGCCAAGGTCTGGCCGACCAGTTCGAGAAGGCCGCGAAGGCGGCGGGCGCGACCATCGTCGATCGTGAATACACGAACGACAAGGCCGTGGACTTCAAGTCGATCCTGACCAAGCTGAAGGCTGCCAATCCGGACCTGATCTACTACGGCGGCGCAGACGCGCAGGCCGCGCCGATGGTCAAGCAGATGAAGGCGCTGGGCGTGAAGGCTCCGCTGATGGGCGGCGAAATGGTCCACACGCCGACCTTCCTGCAGCTTGCGGGCGACGCGGCGAACGGCACGGTGGCATCGCTTGCCGGCCTGCCGCTGGACGAAATGCCGGGCGGCAAGACATACGTCGAGAAGTACAAGAAGCGCTTCGGCGAAGACGTGCAGACCTACTCGCCGTACGCGTATGACGGCGCGATGGCGCTCTTCACGGCCATGAAGAAGGCGAACTCGACCGACCCGGCGAAGTACCTGCCGTTCCTTGCGAAGACCGACATGCCGGCTGTGACGACGAAGCAGCTCGCCTACGACTCGAAGGGCGATCTGAAGAACGGTGGCATCACGCTGTACAAGGTCGTCGACGGCAAGTGGACGACGCTGGAAAGCGTGGGCGGCAAGTAAGCTGCGTGGTTGCCCGCCTGGCTGATCGTTCGGCGAGGCGGCGCGCCAAAGGCAAGCTACCCGCAGGCGTCGCGACGAAGTAGACGCCATGAAAAAGCCCCGCAGGCCAATGCCTGCGGGGCTTTTCTTTTGGGGCTCGCGTTATCGGCGGCGCGGAGCGGGCGGTGAATCGATGCACTCGGCATACCCGGCACACTCGGCGCACGGCACGCGTACGACGCACGCGGCCTCAGCCGCGCGCCTTCAGCGCCTGCTCGCGCAATTGACCGAGCGTAGCGGCGGGTGTGCTGGCGTCCTGCGGCACGCGCAGTTCGAGCAGCGCGGGCAGGCCCGAGTTGAGAGCGCGTTCCAGCGCAGGCAGGAAGTCCGCCGTGCGCTCCACCGTTTCGCCGTGTGCGCCGAAGGCGCGCGCGAATGCGGCGAAGTCGGGGTTCGTCAGCCCCGTGCCATGCACGCGGCCCGGATACGTGCGCTCCTGATGCATGCGGATCGTTCCGTAATGGCCGTTGTTCACCACGATGAAGAGCACCGCGAGGCCGTATTGCATCGCGGTGGCCAACTCCTGTGCCGCCATCATGAAACAGCCGTCGCCTGCGAACGCCACGACGGTGCGCTGCGGATACAGCGACTTCGCCGCAATCGCCGCCGGCACGCCGTAGCCCATTGCGCCGCTCGTGGGCGCGAGTTGCGAGCGGAAATGGCGGTACGAGAAGTGCCGATGCAGCCACGTCGCGTAATTGCCCGCACCGTTTGTCACGATGGCGTCTGCAGGCAGCCGCGCGCGCAGTTGCTGCATGATCTCGCCCAGCTGGATCTCGCCGGGCATCGGCCGCGGCTTGCGCCATTCGAGGTAGGCGCTGTGCGCTTGTGCTGCGCTGCCCGACCACACGGGCTCCTTCGAAGGCTGCAGTTGCGCGAGCAGTTCGGCGAGTTCCGGCATGCCGGAGACGATGGGCAACTCCGGCGCGTAGACCCGGCCCAGTTCCTCGGCGCCCTGATGGACGTGAACGAGCGTCTGCTTCGTCTTCGGGATGTCGAGCAGCGTGTAGCCGCCCGTGGTGGCTTCGCCAAGACGCGGGCCGAGTGCGAGCAGCAGGTCGGCATCGCGGATGCGTTGCGCGAGCGCCGGATTCACGCCGAGCCCGACGTCGCCCGCGTAGTTCGGATGCTCGTTGTCGAGCGTGTCCTGGTAGCGGAACGCGAGGCCGATGGGCAGGCGCCAGTTTTCGACGAAGCGCTGGAGGTTCTCGCAGGCCGCAGGCGTCCAGCCGCTGCCGCCCGCCACCACGAACGGCCGTTGTGCCGCTTCGAGCAACTCGCGCAGCCGCTCCATCTGCGCACGCGACGGTGAGGCCGCTACGCGCTGATAAGCCGGCGCGGGCGGCTGCGCCGGGCAGATGTCGCTCAGCACGTCTTCGGGCAGCGCGAGCACGACGGGGCCCGGGCGGCCCGACGTCGCCGTGTGAAACGCATGGCTCAGGTACTCGGGAATGCGCCGCGCGTCGTCGATCTGCGCGACCCACTTGGCCATCTGCCCGAACATGCGGCGGTAGTCGATTTCCTGGAAAGCCTCGCGGTCCAGATGTTCGCGCGCCACCTGACCGATCAGCAGGATCATGGGCGTGGAGTCCTGAAACGCCGTGTGAACGCCGATGGACGCGTGCGTCGCGCCCGGCCCGCGCGTGACGATCGCCACGCCCGGCCGCCCCGTCAGCTTGCCGACCGCCTCCGCCATGTTGGCCGCCGCGGCTTCGTGGCGGCAGACCACGGTCTGGATACGCTCCGTCTCGTCGTGCAGCGAATCGAGTACGGCGAGAAAACTCTCGCCGGGCACGCAGAACACGCGGTCAACGCCGTGGCCGAGCAGCGCATCGACGATGAGGCGCGCACCCGTTGTCGTATCGGAGGAAGAAGGGGCGGGAATGTTCGGCTGCGGCATTGCAGTGAAGCCTCCTGGATGGTTGGTCCTGAGTGGGTTCTGATCGCGGACCTGAACAAGAGAACGAGTTCAGCAAATCATCGGACTTCGACAGCTTACGACGGCAAATCGCGCAACGTCACGACGCGAATCACGCGCTCCCGCAAACGCGGCTCAGCACTCGACGATGTTCACCGCCAGCCCGCCGCGCGAAGTTTCCTTGTACTTCGTCTTCATGTCGGCGCCCGTTTCGCGCATCGTCTTGATGACCGAGTCGAGCGACACGTAGTGGCTGCCGTCGCCGCGCAGCGCCATGCGCGCGGCGTTCACGGCTTTCACGGAAGCCATCGCGTTGCGTTCGATGCAGGGAATCTGCACCATGCCGCCCACCGGGTCACAGGTGAGGCCGAGGTTGTGTTCCATGCCGATCTCGGCGGCGTTTTCCACCTGCTTCGGCGTGCCGCCCATGACGGCCGCGAGTGCGCCTGCCGCCATCGAGCACGCCACGCCCACCTCGCCCTGGCAGCCCACTTCGGCGCCCGAAATCGACGCGTTGAGCTTGTACAGAATGCCGATGGCGGCAGCCGTCATGAGGAAGTCGAGCACGCCTTGTTCGTTCGCGCCTGGCATGAAGCGCGTGTAGTAGTGGAGCACCGCGGGGATGATGCCTGCCGCGCCGTTGGTGGGCGCCGTGACCACGCGCCCGCCCGCGGCATTTTCCTCGTTCACGGCGATGGCGTAGAGGTTGATCCAGTCCACCATCGAAAGCGGGTCTTGCAGTGCACGTTCCGGGTTGCCCGTGAGCGCGCGGTAAAGCTGCGGCGCGCGGCGCTTCACCTGGAACGGACCGGGCAACGTGCCGTCCGCATCCGGATTGTTGATGCCGCAGCCGCGCGCCACGCACGACTGCATCACGTTCCAGATCTTCAAGAGGCCGGCGCGCGTTTCTTCGTCGGTGTGCCAGGCGCGCTCGTTTTCCCACATCAGCTGTGCGATGGTCTTGCCCGTGGCCGCACACATGGCGAGCAGTTCGTTGCCGGTGCGAAACGGATGCGGCAACTGGTCGACGGCGGCGAGCACTTTCGTGTTCGGTGCACCCGCCGTCACGACGAAGCCGCCGCCCACGGAGAGATACGTCGATTCGCGCAGCGTGGCGCCTTCGACGTCGAACGCGTGGAGCTTCATGCCGTTGGGATGCTCGGCGAGCGCCTGACGGAAGAAGCCGATGTGGTCATTCTGCACGAACGGCACGGCGTGCCGGCCCAGCAGCGCAAGCGCGCGCGATTGCTTCACGGTTTCGAGGCGCACGGCGATCGTATCGGGGTCGACGGTATCCGGTGCGTCGCCCATAAGACCGAGCATTACGCCTCGGTCGGTGCCGTGGCCTTTGCCGGTGGCGCCCAGCGATCCGTACAGATCCACCTTCACCGATGCGGTCGCGTCGAGCAGACCGTCGCGCTCGAGCCCCTGCGCGAACATCAGCGCCGCGCGCATCGGACCCACTGTGTGCGAGCTGGAGGGACCGATGCCGATTTTGAAGAGGTCGAACACGCTGACTGCCATTACTGCTCCTGGAACGAAGGATTGAGTGAAAGTTTTCCGCCGCGACTCAGCGTGCCGGCAACGGCAAGCACACGGCGAGCCACGCGGGCGGCGTGGGCGCGAGCTTCAGCGCGATGGGCGCATAGCGTCCGTCGAGGCGCGCGGCCAGGTGGAACAGTTCGGCCGCGTTCTTCGGGTCCCATTCGCCCGAATAGCCCGGTAGCCCGGCTTCGCGACGCTTCGCATCGAAGGCGACCGTGGAGTGCACGAACTCCTCGTGCGTCTTCTGGCCGAGCGCATACGGCGTGAGCCAGTTGAGCGCGGCGGCGAGCGTCGCGCCGCTGGGTGCGCGCTCGGGCAGCCAGTTGCGGTTGTGCCGGCGTGCCGCAAGCGCAGCCGTGACAAGCGGCTGCAGGTCGTACGTGACGTAGTGCAGCGCGTCGCGCTCGGTGAAATCGACGGTGGAGCCGTCAGGCTCGATGTTGTCGCCGATGTGCTCCACGAAGAGCCGCTGCGCTGCCGCAATCATCTTGCGGTTATCCAGCGTGAACGCTGCCATCGCGATCAGTTTGATGCGGTGGCTTTGCCAGTTGTTCCTGAACGTGCCCGCAAGCGGGCGCGGCTGCGCGTCGATCTGCGCGATGTAGCCGTTGGCGAACTTCGTGAGGAAGGCCATCGTGGCATTGCGCGTCTTCACGGGCAGCGCGCTCGCGGTCATGTCGTAGGCGAGAATCAGCCCTTCGAAATGCGTTTCGTCGATGGGGTTGAAGCTCGGTTGATACGTGGTGACCCATGCGTAGAGCAGGCGGTCGACGAGCTTCAGGAAGCGGTCGTCCGTGGTGGCGCGCCAGGCGAGCGCGGCGTTGCGCATCAGGTCGAGATCTTTTTCGGCTTCCACGCTCTGGTCGTAGATGCCTTCGTGCGGCAACGTGCCTTCGGTGTGCAGCCGCGGCACCGCGTGTGGTGTTTCGTTCACGCGCGCCTGCACGTCGGCCACCAGTGCCTTGACGCCCGGGTCCGTGCTCGTGCGTTCGCTGCTTTGCAGCGCGGGCGCCGCACAGAAATTCATGGCCGCCAACGCCGCAGCCGCGGGCCATGCGAGCGCGCCACCGGCCACAACCAGCGCGGCGACGCGAATCGCCCACGAGGAAGACGCATGCCGCGAGCCGTGTACGGGCCTTGTTGTTGTCGTTCGCACCTCTCGCACCATGCGGGACTCCCGAGTCGAGCTGACAGGTGTGTGATGTTAACGGTTTGCGAGGCGCGAAGGCGAGTTTCCCGCGTCGCTATTGCGGCTGCTGGGCGCGGGGTGAATCGGAAGCTAGAGCTGAAGCGCTGCGGCGACCCATGAACCGGGCCGCCGCATGCGGGTAGCGATTACGAATCGGCGTAGTCCGAAACCGGCACGCACGAGCAGAACAGATTGCGGTCGCCGTAGACGTTGTCCGCGCGGCCCACCGGCGGCCAGTACTTGTTGGCGAGCAGCGAAGGCAGCGGGTAAGCCGCCGCTTCGCGCGAGTACGCATGCGGCCAGTCGTTCGCCGTAACGACGGCCGCCGTGTGCGGCGCGTGCTTGAGCGGGTTGTCCTCGCGGTCGGCGCGGCCTTCTTCCACGGCGCGAATCTCTTCGCGAATCGCAATCATCGCGTCGATGAAGCGGTCGAGTTCTTCCTTCGACTCCGACTCGGTGGGCTCCACCATCAGCGTGCCCGGCACCGGGAAGCTCATGGTGGGCGCGTGGAAGCCGAAGTCGGCGAGGCGCTTGGCCACGTCGTCCACGGTGATGCCGCTCGTTTCCTTGATGGGGCGCAGATCGAGAATGCACTCGTGCGCAACGAGCCCGCCCGGGCCCGAATACAGCACCGGGTAATGCGGCGCGAGCTTCTTCGCGACGTAGTTCGCGTTGAGGATCGCGGTTTCCGTTGCGGCGGTGAGGTTCTTCGCGCCCATCATCGCGATATACATCCACGAGATCGGCAGGATCGACGCCGAGCCATACGGCGCGGCCGAGACGGCGCCAATCCCTTGTTCCGCGCGCCGGTAGCCCGACGAAAGCTGGTTCGGCAGGAACTGCGCGAGGTGTGCGCCCACGGCGACCGGACCCACGCCCGGTCCGCCGCCGCCGTGCGGAATGCAGAACGTCTTGTGCAGGTTCAGGTGCGACACGTCGCCGCCGAACTGGCCCGGCGCCGTGAGGCCGACCATCGCGTTCATGTTGGCGCCGTCCACGTAGACCTGGCCGCCGTGCGCATGCACGATCTCGCAGATCTCGCGCACGTTCTGTTCGAACACGCCGTGCGTGGACGGGTAGGTGATCATGATGGCGGCGAGCTTGTCCGCGTGCTGCGCTGCCTTCGCCTTCAAGTCTTCGATATCGACGTTGCCCTGCGCATCGCACGCCACGACCACGACCTGCATGCCGGCCATGTGCGCCGACGCCGGGTTGGTGCCGTGCGCGGACGCCGGAATCAGGCAGACGTTGCGATGGCCTTCGCCGCGCGACGCGTGATACGCGTGGATGACGAGCAGGCCCGCATACTCGCCCTGCGAGCCCGCGTTCGGTTGCAGCGAGACAGCGGCGTAACCGGTGGCCGCAACGAGCATCTGTTCGAGCTGGTCGATCATTTCGCGATAGCCGACCGTCTGCTCGGCGGGCGCGAACGGGTGAATCTGGCCGAACTCGGGCCACGTGACGGGCAGCATTTCCGAGGTGGCGTTGAGCTTCATCGTGCACGAGCCGAGCGGGATCATCGAGCGGTCGAGCGCGAGGTCCTTGTCGGCGAGGCTGCGCAGGTAACGCAGCATTTCCGTCTCCGAATGGTGGCGGTTGAACACGTGGTGCGTGAGGTACGCGCTCGTACGTTCGAGGCCGGCCGGCACTGAGCCGAGTGCGCCCGTGGCGCTTGCCGCGAGTTCGGCGTCGAGCGCGTCGACTTGCGGCACGTCGTTCGCGAAGGCAGCTTGCGCGAACACGGCGAGCAGGTCGGCGAGGTCGGCGCGCGTGGTGGTTTCGTCGATGGAGACGCCCACGCGCGTTTCGCTCACGTGACGCAGGTTGATGCTGCGCGCGAGCGCGGCGTCGTGCAGCGCCTGCGTGCGGGCGCCGGTTTCGAACGTGAGCGTGTCGAAGAACGTTTCGTTGACGAGCGTGTAGCCGAGCTTCTTCGCGCCCGCCGCGAGCAGCGACGCGATGCGGTTCACGCGCAGCGCGATGGTCTTGAGACCACGCGGGCCGTGATAGACGGCGTACATGCTGGCCATGATGGCGAGCAGCGCCTGCGCCGTGCAGACGTTCGACGTCGCCTTCTCGCGGCGGATGTGCTGTTCGCGCGTTTGCAGCGCGAGGCGCAGCGCGGGCTTGCCTTGCGCATCCACCGTCACGCCGACGAGGCGGCCCGGCATCTGACGCTTGAACTCGTCGCGCACGGCGAGGTAAGCCGCGTGCGGTCCGCCGAAGCCGACCGGCACGCCGAAGCGTTGCGCGTTGCCCACCGCGACGTCCGCGCCCCATTCGCCAGGCGGCGTGAGCACGGTGAGCGCGAGCAGGTCGGCCGCGGCGACTACGTGGCCGCCCGCGGCGTGGATGGCTTCGGCAAGCGCGCGGTAGTCGCGCACGTCGCCGTTCACGCCGGGGTACTGCAGCAGCACGCCGAATGCGTTGGCGCTTGCGGCGTCGGCCGCGGGGCCGACCTTCACCTCGATGCCCACGGGCGTGGCGCGCGTCTTCACGACTTCAATGGTTTGCGGCAGCACGTCGTCGGCCACGTAGAACACGTTCGACTTCGGCTTGCCCACGCGTTGCAGCAGCGTCATGGCTTCGGCGGCGGCTGTGGCTTCGTCGAGCAGCGACGCGTTCGAGATGGCGAGACCCGTGAGGTCCATCACCATCTGCTGGAAATTGAGCAGCGCTTCGAGGCGGCCTTGCGAAATCTCCGGCTGATACGGCGTGTAGGCCGTGTACCAGGCCGGGTTCTCGAGCACGTTGCGCAGGATCACCGGCGGCGTGTGCGCGTTGTAGTAGCCCTGACCAATGTACGTGCGGAACACCTGGTTCTTGTTCGCCAGTTCGCGCAGCGCGGCGAGCGCTTCGGCCTCGGAGAGCGGCTGGGCGAACGGGCCCAGCGGCAGCGGGTCGGCACGCCGGATCGCCTTGGGAATCACCGCGTCGATCAGCGCGGCGCGCGACGCGAAGCCGAGCGCGTCGAGCATCGCCTGCTGGCCGGCTGCGTCCGGGCCAATGTGGCGCTCGGCGAACGCGTCATGCACTTCGAGCGCCGCGAGTGAAAGAGGAGTGCGGTTCATCAGGTGATCCGGGTGGTCGAGCTTCATGAGGGTTCCTGCCGGCGCGGCGTTCCGGGGTCGCTACGTTGCTGCGAGGTTGCTGCTACGTCGCTGCAATTTAGCAAAGGGCCGGAGGCGCCGCGCCTGTCGTGGTGACGGCTGTAAAAACTGCGCGAACTGCGCTTTAAGACTGCGCTTGAACTCAGGCGCCGATGGCTTTTTCGTAGCCGGCGGCGTCGAGCAGCTTGTCGGTGGACGCACCGGCAGCCGGCTTGATGCGGAAAAGCCAGCTGGTGTACGGTGCGCCGTTCACCTGGTCGGGCGTGTCGACCAGGCTCGTGTTCGATTCGACGATCTCGCCCGAAACCGGCGCGTAGATGTCCGAGGCGGCCTTCACCGACTCCACCACGGCCACGCCGTCGCCCGCCGAAACGGCCTTGCCCGCTTCGGGCAGTTCGAGGAAGACGATGTCGCCGAGCGCTTCCTGCGCGTGGTCCGTAATGCCGACGGTCAACGTGCCGTCAGCTTCGGTGCGGACCCATTCGTGCGATTCGGTGTATTTCAGTTCGGCCGGGATGCTCATTGGATGCTCCTGTGCTTGATTCGGTAATGGCTAAAAAGAGGGCGGGACGCGCGCCGCCGGTAGCTCGATCCGGCCGCTTCAGCCGGTGAGCACCTTGCCGTTGCGCACGAAGGGCAGTTTTACCACGCTTGCGGGAAACGCCCGGTCGCGAATCTGCACCTGAACGGCGTCGCCGGGCTGCACGCCTTTCGGCACGCGGGCGAACGCGATGGATTCCTGCATGGTCGGGGAGAACGTGCCGCTCGTGATCTCACCCTCGCCGAGCGACGTAATCACTTTCTGATGCGCGCGCAGCACGCCGCCCGCCTTGCCGTTTTCCTTTTGCAGGATCAGACCGACGAAGCCGCAGCGCGAAGCTTGCGCCTCGAGCGCTGTGCGGCCCACGAAGTCGCGCGGCGTGGCAAGGTCGACGGTCCAGGCGAGGCCGGCGTCAAGCGGCGAGACCTGTTCGTCCATGTCCTGGCCGTAAAGATTCATGCCGGCTTCGAGGCGCAGCGTGTCGCGTGCACCGAGCCCGCAGGGGCGCACGCCCTGGCGCACCAGCGCGTCCCAGAATTCGCAGACGAACGTGGCGGGCAGCACGATTTCGAAGCCGTCTTCGCCGGTGTAGCCCGTGCGTGCCACCATCAGCTCGCCGAACGGCGTGTTGTCGATTTTCGCGGCGTTGAAGGGCTTGAGCAGTTCGGTTGCGGTGCGCGTGGACGGCGCGACCTGCCAGACCTTGTTGCGCGCGTTGGGGCCCTGCACGGCGACGATGGCGAGATCGCGGCGCGGCGTGATGGTGAGCCCGAAGCCGCGCTCGGCATTGAGCGCTTCGAGCCAAGCGATGTCTTTGTCCGCGGTGCCCGCGTTGACGACGAGCCGGAAGCTGTCTTCGGCGAAGAAGTAGACGATCAGGTCGTCGATCACGCCGCCGTCGCGGTTCAGCATGCACGAGTAGAGCGCGCGGCCCGGCGTTTGCAGCTTGCCGACGTTGTTGGCCAGTGCGTACTCGAAGAAGGCGCGTACGCGCTCGCCGGCAAAGTCGATGACGCACATGTGCGAGACGTCGAACATGCCTGCATCCGTGCGCACGGCACGGTGTTCGTCGATCTGCGAGCCGTAGTTGACGGGCATGTCCCAACCGCCGAAGTCGACCATGCGGGCGTTGAGCGCGCGGTGCGTGGCGTTGAGCGGAGTGCGTTTGAGTTCGGTCATGGGGCCTCAGGCTTGGCTTGTTGAACAAGCGGCGAAAACAAAAAGGGCCATGCAGCGAACCTCACGCGGCGAAATGCCGGCGGACGGTTCGGTGCATGGCCCCTCTGTCCTCGATACCTGAGAGATTGCGCTGCCGTGGCGATCCAGCGATACACGGCGAGGCGCGCGCCCCTTCGGTGGGCAGCCTGCCCGCGAGGCTTGCGCCGGGGCTACTGCCGCTCTCCAGAGTTCGGACGGTGTGCCAGTTTTGCGCCCGTTTCCGGGGGCGGGCTGGCGGTCCGGCGCGCACGGTCCTTTTGCCTGAGAGTTTGCGGGTTGCCCCTTCGGCGGCGCCGGCTCAAAAAACCGGCGCGCTCTCCCGGCGCGCGTGGCGATTGTGAGGGAGCCGCCGGGGTCGTGTCAATTACTCGCCAATTATCCGCGAGGCGCCGTCCAGTTCCTGATTCAGCACGCGCTGTTCGTCAGCGGAAACGCCGCCGCCGTGCTGCGCGGCCATGTCGTGCGCTTCCTCGCGGATCACGTCGAGCCGGTGATGCAGCGAGTCGCCTTGCGGCTGTGGATAGAAGCCCTTGTCGACGCGCGCATCAATGCGGCGATGCAGGATGTCGATGCGGCTATCCACTTGGTCCAGCCGGTCGAGGCCGATGTCGCGGGGCGGCGGAGCCGGCGTGGGGGCCGGCGCAGGTCGCGGCTGGGATTGCGAAGGAGGCGGCGGGGGCGGTGCATGGGGTTTGCGCGGCGGCCGGGGCGCGACACAGGCGGCCAGAGCGGAAATCAGCGCGCAGGCGGCAAGCGCGCGGATCATGCGAGGCATTCCAGTTCTCCTTATGGCGATGATGGCGGTGGCTCTTATGGTTCTTCCCCGGAAGACGAACGGCCTTACGTACGTGAGGTGCATCAGGCGCATCACGCGCGTGCAAAGGCGAGCGTGCGGCCTTCTTCGGCGCTGCGATTGGCCAGTTCGATGATGGTCATAACGTCCACCGCGTCCTGTGCGCTGACGGGAAACGGCGCGCCGTCGCGAATCGAGGCCGCCAGCGCCCGATAGAAGCCGATGTAATCGCCGTCGCGCGTGGCGTGCGCCCGCTCCACTTCCTGTTCGCCTTCGATCACGTGCAAGAGCCCCGGTTCGTTGCCGCCGCCGAAGCCGGCGTCGCCGGGACGCAAGCCGGCCTTCAACTGGTCTTCCTGGGTGTCGAGCCCGTTCTTGCGGTAGCTGCCGCGCGTGCCGTGAATGACGAAACGCGGCGCAATGGCGGCGAGCGCGCTGGCGTGCAGCACCACCTGGTGCGCCGCGTAGCCAAGTTGCAGATGCACGTAGTCGGGCGCGGTGCCGTGATCGCGATGTGTCTTCACGGTCGCGGTGACGGTTTGCGGCGTGCCGAACAGCACGAGCGCCTGGTCGATCAGATGCGGGCCGAGGTCGAACAGCAGACCGCCGCCGCGCGCCGCGTCTTCGCGCCAGCGCTGACGCACGAGCGGACGGAAGCGGTCGAAATGCGATTCGAAGTGCGTGATGCGGCCAAGCTTGCCGCTTTCCACGAGGTCACGAACGGTGAGGAAGTCGCCGTCCCAGCGGCGGTTGTGGAACGGGGCGAAGAGGCGGCCCTGCTTTGCGGCGAGATCGGCGAGCGTGCGGGCTTCGGCGGCGGTGAGCGTGACCGGCTTGTCGACCACCACGTGCTTGCCGGCTTCCAGCGTGCGTCGCGCGAGGTCGAAGTGCGTGTCGTTGGGCGTGGCGATGACGACGCATTCGATGTCGCCGAGCGCGAGCAGCGCGTCGAGGTCGGGCACCACGGTGGCCGCGGGGAAGTCGGCACGGGCGCGCTCGGCCTGGCCGGTTGCGATGGCGGCAACGGTCGCGCTGCCGCAATGGGCGATGACCGGCGCGTGAAACGTCTGGCCGGCGAAGCCGTAGCCCATCACACCTGTTTTCAGCGGAGCAGTCATGAAAGCTTCCTGCAAAAAAACGGCGCGCTGTCTTGCCACCATGGCGGCAGCGCGAGACAGCGATTGTGACACGCTGAAAGCGCGGACGTTGCCGTATGACGCCGGGGCGCGGCTGTCTGACGCCGCGGGCGCCGCCGTCTGAAGCCGGGGCGGCTTCGTCTCAGGCTGAAGGCGCTTGCGTCGGAAGCCAAAGGCACTTCCGTCTCAGGCCAAAGGCGCGCCCCGTGTTAACATCGCGGGTCCAACTTCCGCCGCCGCGCGTGACTCGCGCCCGCGGCGGTGCCACCTGTCATTCCCCATTCCAGCAACGATGTCCGCAGGCCTGAATTCCGCCCAAAGCGAAGCGGTGCGCTATCTCGACGGTCCCTGTCTCGTGCTCGCCGGCGCGGGCAGCGGCAAGACGCGCGTGATCACCCAGAAGATCGCGCATCTCATCGAGGCCAAAGGCTTCGAGCCGCGCCACATTGCCGCCGTCACCTTCACGAACAAGGCTGCCGCCGAAATGCGCGAGCGCGTGGGCAAGCTGCTCGAAGGCAAGACGCTCACCACGCCCGGCAAGGAAGGCCGCAAGGTGCCGGTGAACCAGCTCACCGTGTGTACTTTTCACTCGCTGGGCGTGCAGATCCTGCGCCAGGAAGCCGAGCACGTGGGCCTCAAGCCGCAGTTCTCGATCATGGATTCCGACGACTGCTTCGCCATGATTCAGGAGCAGGTGGGGTCCACGGACAAGGGCTTCATCCGCAAGATCCAGACCATCATTTCGCTGTGGAAGAACGGCCTCGTCACGCCCGAAGAGGCCATGGCCACGGCGTCGAACGAGGACGAGCACCAGGCGGCCATCGTGTACCGCAATTACGTGGCGACGCTGCACGCGTATCAGGCCGTGGATTTCGACGACCTCATCCGCCTGCCGACCGAGCTCTTCGCAAAGAACGAGCCTGTTCGTGACCGCTGGCAGAACCGGCTGCGTTATCTGCTGATCGACGAGTACCAGGACACCAACGCGTGTCAGTACGAACTGCTCAAGCTGCTGGCCGGCCCGCGCGCCGCGTTCACGGCGGTGGGCGACGACGACCAGGCCATCTACGGCTGGCGCGGCGCGACGCTCGAAAATCTCGCGCAGCTCGGCAAGGACTTCCCGAAGCTGCACGTCATCAAGCTCGAACAGAACTATCGGTCCACCGCGCGCATTCTCACGGCGGCGAACAACGTCATCGCGAACAATCCGAAACTCTTCGAGAAGAAGCTGTGGTCGGAGCACGGCATGGGCGATTCGATCACCGTGACCGGCTGCAACGACGAGGAGCACGAGGCCGAGTCCGTGGTGTTCCGGCTCTCGGCGCACAAGTTCGAGCGGCGCGCGCAGTTTCGCGACTACGCGATTCTCTACCGCGGCAACTTCCAGGCGCGCATCTTCGAGCAGGTGCTCAGGCGCGAGCGCATTCCCTACGTGCTCTCGGGCGGCCAGTCGTTCTTCGACAAGGCCGAGATCAAAGACCTGTGCGCCTACCTGCGTCTCATCGCGAATCCCGACGACGATCCCGCCTTCATCCGCGCCATCACCACGCCGCGGCGCGGCGTAGGCAACACGACGCTCGAAGCGCTGGGCGCGTTCGCGGGGCAGGCGAAGGTGTCGCTGTTCGAGGCCGTGTACATGGGCGGCATCGAGGCGCGCCTTTCGGCGCGGCAGATCGAACCGATGCGCACCTTCTGCGACTTCATGCAGCGCCTCACGGATCGCGCGGACAAAGACCCCGCCACCACCGTGCTCGACGACCTCATGGAGGCGATTCACTACGAGGCCTACCTGTACGACGCGTTCGACGAACGCCAGGCGCAGGCGAAGTGGCAGAACGTGCTGGAGTTTCTGGAGTGGCTGAAGCGCAAGGGCACCAAGCCCGAGCAGGCCATTTCGGAAGAAGGGGAGGCGACCGGCTACGACAACGCCGACGGCCTCGCGGACACCGGCAAGAACCTGCTGGGCCTGATCCAGACCGTCGCGCTGATGTCGATGCTGGAAGGCAAGGACGAAGACCCGGATGCGGTGCGCCTGTCGACCGTGCATGCGTCGAAGGGGCTCGAGTATCCGCACGTGTTCCTCGTGGGCGTGGAGGAAGGCATCATGCCGCACCGCGGCGGCGCGGACGACGAACCCATCGACGATGCGCGCATCGAGGAAGAGCGGCGCCTCATGTACGTGGCGATCACGCGCGCGCAGCGCAGCCTGCATCTGAACTGGTGCAAGAAGCGCAAGCGGGCGCGGGAGACTATCGTGTGCGAGGCGTCGCGCTTCATTGTCGAGATGGGCCTCGACGAGGCCCCGCCGCCCACCGAAGACGAGGCGCCGATGACGCCGAAGGACCGGCTGGCGAGTCTCAAGGCGTTGTTGCAGAAGGCTTGAGGGGAAGGCGGGCGAAAAAGGGAGAATAGGCGCCCATCGCAGCGCCGCTCGAATCGAAGACCCTGTGATCGAAGACCCTGAGCGGCCAGGGCTCATTGCCGGCGAGGCGCTGTTTGGGGGCTAGAGTGGCGCTCTGCCCCCACCGGAGAGGCCATGTGAAGATGCCCGCCGCCGACCGTTACCGCGCCCTGCTCGATGCGTACATCGACGCGAAAGACAACAACCGTCCGCAGCGAATCCACGATGTGTTTGCTCCAGACGCCGAACTCGTCTTTTCGCTCGCTATCGCAAATATCACGTTTCCCTCGCGCGTAACGGGCGCCGATGCCATTGCGAAGACGCTCGTGACCGACTTCGGTGCGCGCTACAGCCGGTGTCGAACCTACTACGTTTGCGATGCTCTGCAGCCGCGAAACGGAAGCATTGCGGCGCTGCCGTGGCTCGTCGTGATGCGTGAACCCGAGGCCGGAACGCTGCGGATCGGGCATGGCGTCTACGACTGGACGTTCTCGCCTGCCGTTGGCGAGGCTGAGCCTCGCGTCACGCGCTTTCACATTCAGATTGCCCGTATGGATGTGATCGCGGACGGCGACGCGAGGTTGCTCGCGCAAGTGCACGAGCGACTTTCCTACCCCTGGCTCTCCCCGGTCGCGCTGCGTGACGAACTCGATGCGTTGAGACGCGCCACGCCTGCTTTCGCATTCGTGGCGCCGTTCATCGAGCCCGCGGCTCCGCTCGTTTCGCTTACTTCGCCGCGCTGACCATGTAATCGACGGCGGCTTTCACGTCGGCGTCGGACGCGTTCGAGCCGCCCTTCGGCGGCATCGCGCCCTTGCCGTGCAACGCGTAGTTGTAGACGACGTCCATCGGGTCTTTCAGGCGTGGCGCCCAGGCTTCCTTGTCGCCGAACTTCGGCGCATTGAGGACGCCCGCGGCGTGGCAGGCCTGACACACCTGCTGATAGAGCGCCTTGCCCGCCTGCGACGCGTCGGCACTCTGCGTGGCGCCCGACGCCGGAGCCGCGGCCTGCGGCGCGCTCGCGATCGCGGCCATGGCGGCGGCGGCCTGCGCGCTGGCGGCCGATGCGTCGGCGCCAGGTGCCGCCGCTGCCGTTGCGCCGCCCGATGCGGCTGCCGCAGCCGATGCGCCCTGTGCGCCGGCGGCCGGCTTCGGCGGATCCTGGAATTGCGCGCCACCGTGATTGGCCATGTAGGCGACGGCAAGGCCGATTTCGTAGTCGCTGTAGTCGTCGGGGCTCGTGCCGCCGCGCGGCGGCATGGCGTTCTTGCCGTTGAGGGCGTTGTGCCAGAGCGTGTCGAAGCCCTGCGAGATGCGCGGTCCCCAGTCGCCGGAGTTGCCGAACTTCGGCGCGCCGGCTGCGCCCGCCGCGTGGCACGCGGAACAGACCGCCTGATAAACCTGCTCGCCGGTTTTGTAGACGTGCGGCGCGTTGGCGTCGCGCAGGTTCAGCTGGGCGATGGGCGCGACGCGCCTGGCGACGGCGGCGTCGGATAGCTCGTCGGTGCCCGCGCCTGTGCGCGTCGAGTTATCGACGTAGTAGGCGAGCAACACAATGACGATGACGGGAATGGCAAATCCGGCGACGACAGCGGCGATCAGCTGGCCGGGTGTTTTGATCGGGGCTCCGTGGGGTGCTTCGCTCATGCTTGTCTCGTCTCCGTTGATTTTGTGAGCGGTACAGCAGGACGGCAACGACATGATTCTGATCAAACACGAGCGATTATAGACGCAAGGTTTTGGCGACGGCGAGCGTGGGCGTCGGGTCTTCAGCAGGCGTTTACCCGAAAGAGGGCGGGAACGTCGAGGGTCCTTTCTCTAGCTGCGGACGGCTGAAAATCGTACCGCGGGCCGCCTTGGGACGCGGTCCCGTCACGGCTGCGCGGTGGACGCAGGCAGCGAAAGCGGTTATTCTCTCGGTCTCGCTGAGCGCTGCAACCCCCGGTTGCGGCGCTTTCGTGTTGAAGCGCCCGTAGCTCAATGGATAGAGTACTGCCCTCCGAAGGCAGGGGTTGCTGGTTCGATCCCAGCCGGGCGCGCCAAAATTCGAAGTGATACCAGGTCGGGCCGATGATGTGCCTTTACCCTACAGATGTCGCAAACGACAACAGTAGGTAACTGTATTTGTTACAAGTCGTCCAGTTCTGGACCAAGTCCTACGTTTTGTTCACATACAGCCGCACAACGGGCGGTCCGCCTCGTCTTGCGATTGGTGTATCGGTTTTCTGGTGTGCTTCCAATTGAGCACGTTGTACTTTTCGGTGCTTAAGTGCGCCATGCACCTCGACGTCAACTCGCTCAAGCACTAGTCGTCGGGCTGGGTAGATACCTGCATCGACAAGTGCGCAATGTTCAGCCAGATAAGCACGGGAGAAAGCTTCAGTCGCTTCACGTCGCGATGCACGTCGATTCTCTTCGCCTCGCTGGACAAGCAACGCATTTTCGACCGGGAAATGTCTCCTGAGAAATTTTCGCGATACATCGAGCACATCCGATGCAGCGCTCGCGTCGCTCACTTCTCCGTCTTCCAAAAGCTTTCTAAGCCGCATTCCTATCTCAGCGAGCGGCGATTTGGCCCCTCGGCGTAAATGTTGAATAATCCGTGAACTTTCATTCTTCGACGGCGATTGAAAATGTTTTGTCACTTGCTTGCCCAGTAGGATGTCGGTAACTTCACAGCTACAACATCGGGCCACTAATAAAAGGCGAGGTAAGCTCATCCGCACCTGTCCGTGCACCCAAGCGTGAACCTGACTCTTCCCCACCCCCAGTTCCGCAGCAAAATGCGCCGATTTGCTATCGAAGAAAGTGTCGATGACGTGGTGAAGAAACGTTGACTGAGCCGATACCGAGTACGTCATGGTTTGGAATGCGGCAGAGTCGTCAATGAGATTTGCAACCAAGCGTGCGTCTTCGATTTCATCTCTCGAGGCGGGGACGCGCTTGTGTCCCGACTTGAGAAACCTTTGCGCAGTATCGTCGCGATTGTTATTTGCTAGCTCGGGTCGATGAATGTAGCCCGGTTCTTTTGGCAACACCATCAGTCGAAGCTCGTGAATCGGACACGCGTTGACGGCGGCGACGCGCCACAAGAGGCGGTCATACGTTGCGCGGCCCGCTGCGATATCGTCTTCGTAGCAAGCGGGGCAACACCTCCGGCTTACAGATTGCAGCTTGAAAGTTGATATGAAGTCTTTGAATGGGAGCAGAGTACATAACTCTAAGTCGTCACGCCGAGTGAGGTGATTCAGAATGTTGGCCCACTGTTTTGCCTGCGTAGTAACCCCTGAGACGCCAACAGCAAAATCTGAAGTGCCGACTTCTTGAACCAGCCGCTGAGGATTGACTTTGAAAATCTCGAACGCTGCCGGGCCAATAACGCGCCTCGTCAGCGAGCCTCGACTGACTCGGTGCTCGGCCGCTAACCGAGCGATATAATTACCCAGTTCTTCCCTGTCTGCACCGCAGCAGCCGTATGGGATGATATTGAATAAGACTGACCTCGGGGAGGAGTCTTCAGGCCATCCTCCGGGCCGAGTAAGCGATAGCACACTGCTCATCGTTGCGCTCCCCCGTGAGATGACTGGTGACCATTTTTCGTTTGCTCCAAGCCGAGCTTTGCGAGCATTTGCTTTTCGCTCGGATATGTTCTTTGGCCCGAGGCTTTTAGGTACGGTACGACGGCCGCTTCGCCCGCAAGTGTTTCCATTGCAATCGTCTCGTGAGCAACGGGAGAAGGAAAGGCATTCCACAAGTACTCGTCATGCCATCGCTCCACCCTATCGTAAGCGCACGCGCGGACGGCCTTCGCTAGAGTCTGGGACGCGTACCCGGACAATCCGATGTGAGCGCGAAAGAGTGGTTCAATGTATTTGCTGAGGGGTATGTCGAACGGTAGCGGTATAAACCTTTCGAATTCCATCAGAAACGTTGCGAACGCTTTGACGTCTGCGTCTGTTTGACGGTATCGAGCGAACTCCACCACTTCAAGGCGACGCGTCAGTTGACCGCTCGCCTTCATTAGCTTCTCCGAGCCGTAGGCACCGACAAGAATGAGGTTGAGGCCGGCGCGGTTTGCGAGGGATTTCAGTAAATTGCCGTACTGGAGGGGCGGTGTGGCGCTATCCGTCAGATGTACCGCCTCATCAAGGATAACGTACCGGACTTTGCGCATTCTAAGTGCGTGGTCGAGCATCATCCTGCTGTTATTGATTGCGGCGTTTATGGTTTGCTTTGAATTTGTCTCATTTAGTAAGAACTCAGGTGCTATCGTATTTAGGTCTTGCAGCAAATTTTTGTAGAATAGTTGCCAGTTAATCTCTTTTCCGTCAGCAGCGTCGATTTCATTAAGTACGACAGGTATCGCCCCGGGGTCTTCCTGTATTTCAATCTCATGCTTTTCCAACAGTTCTTCCATTATGAGCTTCGCGAAAGTTGACTTCCCGACACCAGCCGGACCCGTCACAATCGTTATTGAAAGCTCGCCGTGAGGTGTTGTGTTCTGACGAACCTTTTTGCGTACCGCCTCGAGATTCGGATGAGTAAATCGCATTGAACGAAGATACTGGAACTTGTCATCAGGACTACCTTGCATTGCTTGAGCCAGACGCGATGCTTCCTCAAAACTAAGGCGCTGTTCCATACTTTCCTCCGATTCAGATGGGCCCTTGTGTGTGCAGTTTGTCGAAGTCAATCTTGAAAATATCCTGTCCCGGCAGGAGGGGGTCTTGGGTTGTTGGTAGCGCAGGGCTGCGGAAAACGGACGTAGCCGCGTCTTCCGTGCGTTCGGGCACAGTGAGCGCGGCGGGCATTGAAATGATTTGGTCAGTAGTCAGCTGAGACTGGTCTTCGATAAGTCGTGCATTCCCATATACCTGCCGGGTCGCTTCAGTTGCCGCGGCTGCATCTGGCGGACGATAGTCCAGGAGCACAGACTGGAGCACGAACTCCATGTCTTCTTCCTTCACACCTTGGCTACGAAGGCGCACCTCGTAGATGACGTAACGCCATTCGATAGCCGTCAGTTTTCGATACTTCATAAGCAACTGCGAGGTACAGCGGACCCAGTCGCCTTTTACCTTCGCGTAAGCGATGCTTACGTCCCACATATCGATTACCACGTCAAGCGTCTGGCCGTCGCGAAGTGAACTAGCTGAAAACTCCTTGCACGTGTACCAGACGTGTCCAATCTTGATGCCCCTTTGCTTGTCGAGCACCCGGGTAGAACCATGAGTCGAAGGGGGCACACAGGTTCGAATGTAGAACTGTCCGTCGAAATCGATTCGTCGAGCGAGGCGTCTGCCGGTCTGGCCCAACCGAATATGCATATACTCGATGGGCGTGTGGCCATGTGCGGGGTGCACGCGCAGGTTATAGTCCTGGAAGAAATACTGGTCTAACAGGCCATGAAGCTGCGCAAAAGTTAGAAGTTCGCCGCTCAGTGGATTGATTGACTTTGTGACCGTTCTTACGTTGGCAAGTGCTTTGGAGGTACCGAGTAGATTGTGAATGAACTCCGTGTTGAGGGTTCCGAAAAGGCGTTCGATGACATTCCCAAAGCGCGCCGCATGCGCCGGCCGGAACTGCAACGTGATATCGAGCCAATCGCACAATGCATCAAACGCATCTGAGTGAAATTCCTTGCCGTTATCGACGACAATATAGGCGGGGACTCGTCTGTGTACCTTCACTATCACTCTAAGGACCATCATGCAACTGACAGTGCTCGGCGCGTGTAAAGAGAGATAGAAGCCTAGTACGGCGCGAGTTTCTGCATCGATTGCGAGCGTCAGCCACGGCCGACGCCGAAAAATCCGACCACCCCTTCCTCGAATTGCGATGAATATGTCCAGCTGTGTGTGGTCGATGTGCACGCGATGGAAAGGCCGTCCGCCATGTATCTTGTCGGTCAGGTACAGATACCAAACGGCGGGCTCCTCCGCATAGACCACTCTGCTGCCACGACGCGCTTTCTTGTCGACAAACTTTTTTGCGTGCTGGGTAAACGTCTTCCGCGATACGGCATCGATGCCTTCTTCAGCACTGAGCCGGACATAACGCTTGTAGTTCGCGCTGCCACCGGGATTGGTCGGGTTATTCCCTTCTTCTATCACCCTGCGAATGAGGTCCAACTGCTTCTGTAAAATCTGGGAACGCCCACCGCTGCGGCGCTTGCGCGTTGCGGCCCAGCGCCTGGCTGTAATTGAGTCACCGGCCTCCCGTACCTTCTTCAAGATGCGCTGGATTTGGCGTTTGCTCAAGTTGGTGCGGACAGGCTTGCCCTCCTCGAGAGCCTTAACCATCAGAAGGCGGTTTTTGCCGTCAATAATCTGTTCATCTGTGAGTCCTTCGATTCGCGAAAGGACGTCGTCGATAGAACGCGTTGTTGCTATCAGATTGATGTCGCGTCGGTACAGCGCCTGCTCGAACATGGGGATTGGCATCAGTGTGCCGACACGCGACTGCTGGTCAAAGTAAGAAACCGTCTCGCTGTTGACCATCGAGACCTCAAAGACCTCTGGCCGGTCGCGATACATGAACTCAGTGCCGATGTCGACATTGAACAGGACTTCGTCGTTTGTCGCTCTTGGCACCGGACGGCTGAACACGACTGCTTCCAACTGCGCGCGCGACGCGCAGACGATGACCTCATCGGCCTCGGAGAGGTCATCGAACTCGAGGTCGACGAAGAGTCGCTGCCCGGCTATGGCTTTATAAACGTCGTCGACAACGAATGCGTCACGAGGCGTGTCGACAATGAGGTCTTCGTTCCAAGGGGTGCGGTCCGGGTAAGCATGACTCAGAAGAAGGTCCAGCGTCATGGGGCAGGCACCACTGGTAATCTTCTCAATTGCTTGCCACGCTGAATCGGTGAGCGGCGCGGCTCTGTCGCTGAGGAAGTCGCTCAGGATGTTGATTTGCACGGAAACTTGACCCGGCCAGGGCAGTAATTTGCATCGAATATTGACCCACGTAGAACACTGACCTGCTCGGCAACGGGCAGGGGAACGGAGTGATCGACGTGGCTATATTGAGCATCATCCGACGCTGGCACGAGCAATCGTCAAGAGTGGTGTACGCGGGTCAGGCGGCATGATCAGGCGGCCAGCGCTTGAGGAGCCGGTGTGCTTTCAATCACCGGAGTGCCGTCCTTGAAGGGAATGCCCTTCAGGAGCGGCTCG